>CAVONB010000014.1:0-220840 GCA_963697205.1 uncultured Alphaproteobacteria bacterium
GGGCGCAACCCATGGGGCGTTTTCGAATAATAGAGCGGCTTGATGCCGAAGCGGTCGCGCACCAGGTGAACCCGGCCACTGGCACGGTCCTGAATCGCGAAGGCGAACATTCCGTGGAAGCGATCGACGGCCGCCGGCCCCCAGGCATGCCAAGCCTTAAGGATAACCTCGGTGTCGCCGGTAGACGCGAAGCGATAGCCGGCCTCGATCAGCTCGGCGCGCAGCTGCGGATAATTATAGATGCAGCCGTTGAAGGTGATCGTCAGGCCGAGCTGGGTGTCGACGAACGGTTGCGCGGCATTTTCCGAGAGGTCGATGATCTTCAGACGACGGTGGCCGAAGGCGAAGGGGCCGCGCGCGACGACGCCTGAACCATCGGGGCCACGCGGCGCCATACGTTCCGCCATCCGCTCAACCAGCGCGGCAGATGCCCTCGCGCCGTCGAACCGCAACTCTCCGCATATGCCACACATCCGTGTTCCAAGCCCTCGCTATTCGTTTGACCTCTAATAATTAGAGCCATAATCTTTTCACATCAACCCTTGGAGGGACCATGCCGCAGGCGTCCGAGCTCCGCGCGCTTCAAAAGGCGATCCGCAGGATCGCGCGCGCGGTCGATCTGCATTCACGGCGCATCGACAGGCAGATCGGGCTGACGCTTCCACAACTGGTCGTGCTGACCTGCGTGCGCGATCTTGGCGAGGTGACCGGTCGCGCCATCTCCGCGGAAGCCGACCTCAGCCCCGCGACCGTTGTCGGCATTCTGGACAAGCTGGAAGAGAAGGGGCTGATCGAGCGCTATCGCTCCAAGCTGGACAGGCGCATCGTACATACGCGGCTGACCGAGCGCGGCCAGGCCAAGCTTGCCGCGGCGCCGCCTGCCTTCGGCCCGGCGTTTGCCAGGGCGTTCGATGTGTTGCCCCAGGATTCAAGAGACACCATCATCTCCGCGCTCGGCCGCGTCGCCGACCTCGCGGTCGCGGACTGGGGCGAACAGGCCGATGAGAGTTCAAGGCCGACTGACGATTGAGGCTGTGCCAATCGACAAGATTGCGTGCTCGCGCGCGCACATCAGGCCGCCCCCGGTCGACACGCCTCAACGCCTGAGCCTGGCGAAATGGTCTTATTGTCCGACACGTCTGCGTTGTGGACGCATTGAAGTCCATCACTGGGCGGCTACCGGTGCGAGCGGATCCCGGCGCGGTCTGCCAGCGCGCGCGCCAGCAGTCGAAGGGGCCGGAGCACGTAGTAGATTTCCGCCAGGGGACCATCGAGTGGCAAGGCGCGCCAATCGGCGAGCCGGGGAATGGCAATGTCCGACGCGATCGCGTGGATCCGCGCCGACCGTGTCGGCACCAGCAGCCTGCGCAGCATACGCTCGCCGTCCGCCTGCGGGTCGACGTCCTCCCAATACGCCACTATCCGCGCCAGCAGCTGGTCGCGGCCGGGAAAATTCCGCACGGCCTCGTCGACAACGCGCGGCACTTCAGTTTCCGCGATGCGTGACGCCAGGAACGGCGCAATCGCAAACGCGAAGCCGCGTCCTTCGCGATGGGCCGTCTCATAGAGACGTTCACAAGCGGCGGCGCCAACACGCGCGAGCTGCAGGCCGATTTCCTGGACATGTGCGAGCTTGCCCACGCCGTGCTTGGCGGCGTGATGGCAGAGAAAGATCAGCAGATCCTCGTTCCCCAGCGTGGGCACCGCGTTCGATGCGATCATGACATCCTGCAGGCGCTCTTCGAAACCGGCCAACTGCGGACAGTCGCGATCCCAACTTGCAAACAGCCGCCAATGCAGATCGAGGTCGACATCGGGCGAACCGCGGCGCGTAAAGATCATTTCACCGGCGGCGCGCAGCGCGGGATGTCGCGGCGGATCGCGGACATCGACCTCGGTCGAGAAGCCAAGCGCCTTCAGGCGGCGCCGGGCCTGTGCCACATAGTGCGGAGCCACCCAGACATCGATGTCGGCGTACTGACGAAGGCGCGTGCCTGCATAGAAATGCCAGTCCAGGACGGGGCCTTTCAAGGCAGCTGCCGGGAGGCCGGCGATGCGCAACTCCGACAAGATCTCGACCAGCTGCCGTTCGAGGACGACGTTGACCAGCTGGCGCATGCGCCGGCCAACTTGCAGGGATTGCAGCATGTCCGGCGGGCAGCCGGTCAAGCCGCCGGAAAGTGCCGCCTCCGCAAGTTGGGGATAAAGACCGTGCCGATCGGCCAAGGCTTCGAGGCGACCCCAATCGGCACGTGCCGGCACGGCGACCGGCGCGGCTGCCTGCCTTGCGGGGGCCGCGCGCTGCTCAATCAGGCGCAGGAGAACGGAAAGCTCGGCTGACGCACGGTCATGAATGGCGCGTCGTTCCATCATCCCGGTCACCGCGCGTCCTGCGCGTCGACCGAGCGGTGCTTCGCGATCGCGACGCCGTAGCCGCCGGCGACCCGCTCGAAGTACGACATCGACAAACCGGCATCCTCGAACTCTTTGGCGAGCTGACCGGCCGTGAAGTGATGGTCGAACGATCCGTCGATGTAATCGCCAGGATCGATCGGTTCCCGCCCCAATACGCGGCGCAGCACGTTGGCGAGGCGCGCGGACGTGGCGTGCACGCGGCTCAGTTCTTCACGGTGGAACACGGACACGAGAATGGGCGCGCCGGCGGGAAGGTGTCGTATGAGATCACGAAGGAAGTCTGAGCGGGCGCGGCGCCCGCGAATGTGCATGTAACCGCCCCAGCCGATGATCGCGCCATCATAGCTGCCAAGCTGCGGCGGTACCTGTCCCGGAGGCGACAACACGAGGGCGCTCTCCACGCCGTGCTCTGGCAGCAGCTTCTGCCCGGCCTCGACATAACTGGGATGGCAATCGAAGCCGTCCGCTGCGAAGCCGGCGCGCTGCAACCCGACAAGCTCCCGCCCGCCGCCAGCCGCGGCAACGAGAATGCGCGACCCGGGCGCGAAATGTGCCGCGGTCAAGCGCTGCTCCCATTCGCGTAATCCGCTGGCGTTGAAGTCGGGATCGCCGTACCGGGCGACACGGTCATAGAAGCCCTGGGTCAGCTGCTGGAGTTGCGTATCGGACAGGACGCCGAGCCAGAAACCCTGATGGATCGTGTCGAGGCCTCGCGTGAACAACTTGAGACCTCGATCGCAGACGTTGAAAACGGTTGTCAGCATGACGACGCTGCCCTGGAGACAGCAGCGGCCGCCTCGCGATAGCGCGGCAGCGAGGCCAGCCACAGCTTCGTGCACGCGATGCGCCATACCGGAAAGGTGACGCTCCAAGTGGGCGAGGGATCGGCCAGCCACCGGTGCACCGCGGCCTCGACCTCGGCCTGATCGAACAGCGTGTTCGCAAGTTCGGATTGGCTGTCTTGGCCTAGAACGCGATCGCGAAGCGTCGGCCAGGCTCGCTTCAGGACGAGCCCGTAATATGACGAGAACTCAGCCTTCGTCGTTCGGTCGAGGACGAGAGGCGGCAGCAAGCCCGGCATAGCGTCGCGCAGCAGACGTTTTGAGGATCGGTGAGGCAGGCGCTCATGCAGCGGGACCGAAAACAGGAATGCGAACAGATCGCGATCAAGGAATGGAAATCGCGGCTCGAGGTCGAGCCCTTCGGTGCCAGAGGCGTACCATCCCGTCATCCAGGATACGCGGGAGCGCAGCGCCAGCCACTGCCACAAATCGGCTTGCAAGTACGTCAACCCATCAGGCAGCGGGCAAGGCTCAGGCAGCAGCGACCCGACGCCGTCTGCCACCCAGCCCGGCCATGTTTCCGGCGGCCGTGGCCAAACCGATCTGACCAGTGACTTCACCGGTTGCGGCGTGACCTGCGCGGCGACGGCGCGCCACGATGGACGTTCATTGATCAGCGCCAGCCAGTGCCTGCTATAGACGAGGTCACCGAACGCCTCCGCATCGTAGAGGACGTCGTCGCCACCGAAGCCGGACAGCAAGACACGAGCGCCCCGCGCTTGGGCGGCAGCCTCCGCCTGGACTCGCATCGGGCGCTGCAGATCGGCAAAGGGACTGTCCGTGCGCCACATCGCCGTCGGCCAGAGCGCATCAAAGTGACCGGTGTCACAGGGGATCGGGATCCAATCGAGTTTCCGGGCGTCAAGAAACGCGCGAATGTATATCGACTCATCGGTCGGCAAGCCGTCGTAGGTGTAGGACAGTGCCGCTAGCGTGGCGGGCACATTGCCCGACTGATTGAGCTCGTGCGCCACCGCGGCGATCGAGCTGGAATCATGACCGCCGCTCAGCTCCATCACGACGGGAGTACCGCTCACCAGACGTTTGGCGACGGCGGATGTAAACAGCGCCCGGAACTGCTCCACGCGCGCGGCAGAGTTGCGCGCCGGCTCGAGGCGTTTCATCGGTGGCTGCCAGTACCGGACCTGCGCGATGCCGTTGGCGTTGGCAATGAGCATGTGGCCCGGGCCGAGCCGCTCGATGTCGCGAAAAAAACTTCGCGTATGGCTGTAAGCCCTATCCAGTATGAACTCGGCGAGGCGGGGGAGATCGGGCTCGACGGGCGCGCCGGCCCCGACGAGGATCTGCTTGGCTTCCGAGGCGATGACGAGCCGCCGGCCGGTCGACCAATAGTGCAGCGTGCGTACGCCGAACGGATCACGCGCTGCAATTACCTCGCCGCGCCGGCCATCCCAGATGACGAGGGCGAAGTCGCCATCAAGACGCGCGAAAAGATCGCGTCCCCAGCGGTCGTAGCCGGCGATCAAAACGTCGCCTGCACCGGCCTGGAGCGGTAGGCCGAGCTCGCGCGCCAGCTCGCCACGATTGTAGATGATCGCATCCGCGACGACGGCGAGATTTCTCTCGCGATCACGAGCGATGTCGGGCGAACCGAGATCCCCGCCCGGCGCGGCATCGACGAGGCCGAACGCCGTGGTGGCGCGCGCACCGGAAACCAGCAGCGGCTGCGCCGTTCGCGAGCCGCGATGCGGCACGACGCTCATGAGAGCGTCGATTTCACCGGCCGCTATTGGACGCTCAGACCAATCGGCGATTGCCCCGAAGGCCGCCATCAGCCGGAATCGCGCGGGATAAGATCCGCCCATGCCTTGGCGAATTCGGGCAGCCGCGAGAAGTCGTGTGGCACGACGAGGCGATGACACGGCACGGTTTTCGATATGCGCGCGTAACCCTCAAACTGGTGCTGCCAAACGCGGGGGGCATGCAATTCGCCAAAACCGTGGCGCAGAAGGCTGGTCAACGCATCGCGCGACGGAAGCTGTTCGATCGTCAATGAACCCTCAGCGGTGCCACGCTCGACGAAGTAGATCCCTGCCAGAGCGCGCGGGCCGGCCGCCGCAGGGACAGTCCAGGCACCGCCGAGATCCCGAACCGGGAGGAGATCATCACAAATACGATGCCATCCCTGTGCTTGCAATGTCGCGGCGAATGTCGACTTGCCGGCCCCGCTCTCGCCAACGAACGCGAAGGCACTACGCACCCCCGCGACGCAGGACGCATGGAGGGTCAGCTTGCCTTGAACCGCTGCCGCGAAAGGCGCCACCTGACGCACCTGCATGGCCCGCAATTCGCTTGTCGGTGCGGCGACGGGAATGACGGCCTGCCTGCCGTCCGCGCTCAACTGCCAGCCGGCAGCGGCGTACCAGTCGGCACGCTCTGGCAGCTTGGCACCAAATAAGACGGCGCACGACGCGTCCGGCGCGATGTCGTCGGCGTCCATCGTGACAGAGCGATCGATTGCAATCCGCAAACCGCAGATCGACACCTCGCTCCATGTTCGCCGTTCGGGGACCGCGTCGCGCAGGACGCTCTCATGCGGGTGGATTTGACTCATGGGCTCGGTCCACTCAGAAGGCATTGGGCGTCGCCGTCATGACCACAAAGGCCTCCGGCTGTCGATCGAGGCTGACGCCGCCGAGGCTCAACCAGGCATGGGCCTCCCACGCTTCCGCCTCCCTCCGCACGCCGATCTGCAGTTCGGTGCGCAAACCACGACGTGCGAGCACGCGCTGTGCCGCAACAGCCCGTTCCAGGCAAGTCATGTGCTTGACGTGACGTGACGCGGCTCGGTCGACCCACATGCAGAGCTTTTCCGCTGTGCGCAGCGCGTCGTCAACGTCACTCACCGCAGTCGCGCACGGCGACGGGGAGATGGCCATTCGCGAGGGAAAAAGGCGCACCAAAGCGGACGCTCGCGCCAGCTCCAGCCAGCATTCCGCCAGCAACGTCCCATTTCTGATGACCTTCTGCACCACCAGCCTGCTGCACCCTCACGCCTGAACCGGCCTATCGAGGCAACAACTCCGCACCCTTCAATGAGGCCAGAAAGCTGTCGACGTCGGCGGATGCCTGGCTGTGCGAAATATCGAACGTCGCTTCCAATTCGCTCACGATTTCTTCGCGCGAACGCTCGGCGCTGGCCAGCCTCCAAATGGCGAGGCCGGCCTCATTGATCGAGAAGTAGTGGCCCGTCTGTGTGTTGAGCAGCACGCTCTCGCCGTCGAATTCGGCGAGGAGCACCTTGTCCGACCTCGTCACCTGCGCCGTCATCATGCGCCTCCAGCACCCTTTTCAAACGCCCTGGCCAGAGAGACGAAACGCAGCCTCTCCTTCGACCCGACCGGTTATGGGAACTGATTGTGCTGCGTGTTATCTGAAGAGCCGCCGGATTTCTTGGTCACGTTCGCCACATGGCCCAACGGCCTGAGCTTCGGGCTCGC
Source organism: uncultured Alphaproteobacteria bacterium (assembly GCA_963697205.1). Lineage (GTDB taxonomy): Bacteria > Pseudomonadota > Alphaproteobacteria > Rhizobiales > Hyphomicrobiaceae > CAVONB01. The sequence goes on from CAVONB010000014.1 coordinate 6,719, forward strand.
ATAGGCCTTGCGCCGATCCGCACGCTCCACGCTCCTGCCGCCGCGCGTCGCAACTTCTGATGCGGCTCTGTTCCGCCTCAGTGTTGTGAGACCTTGCTGACCACTGATTTGGCGGCAGCGGGGATATCATGAAAGCGCAAGACTTCCGGGCACTTGTCGAGCAACTGGGCGACCTCAGCCAGGTCCAGCGCGACGCGCTGGTTGAGGCGCTGTCTGCGAAGGGGGCCGGCGAGGAGGTCGTCGCCATGATCGAAACGCGGTTCGCGGCAGCGCCGGCCTGCGGCCATTGCGGCGAGGTTGACTTCAAGCCGTGGGGCTCGGCCTCGGATCTCAAACGCTATATGTGCAAGGCGTGCGGGCGCACCTTCAACGCGCTGACCGGCACGCCGTTGGCGGGTCTGCGCCTGCGCGAGAAGTGGCTCGACTATGCCCGCTCGCTGGTCGACGGCGTCAGCCTGCGCAAGGCGGCGGCGCGCACCGGCATCCGTCTGGACACATCGTTCCGCTGGCGCCATCGCTTCCTCGCGACGGCCAGGGACAAGAAGGCGAGCGCGGTGACCGGCATCGTCGAGGCGGACGAGACGTTCATCCTCAAGTCCGCGAAGGGCTCGCGCAAGCTGGTCGGCCGCGCGCCCAGGAAGCGCGGCGGAAAAGCCAAGAAGCCGGGCCTTTCCACCGATGAGCACGATGCCATCCTGATCGTGCGCGACCGCCATGGCGAGACCACCGACGCGATCCTCTTCGACCTCAGCGGGGAGACGATCGGGTCGCACCTAAAGCCCGTCGTCGCCAAGGACGCCGTGCTCGTGACCGACGGCAACAGGGCCTACGAGGCATTCGCGGCTGCGACAGACATCGTCCAGATTGCGCTCGTCGCCAGCGCCGGCGAACGGACGATCGGCTGCTATCACATCCAGAACGTCAACGCCTACCAGAGCCGCTTCAAGGGATGGATGGCTCGATTCAAGGGCGTGGCGTCGAAGTATCTGCCGAGCTACCTGGGCTGGCGCCGCATGATCGAGCGCGACGGTGACGCGCTCACGCCGCGACATTGCCTCGCCGGAGCGATGGGGCAGCGGGCCCTGCTACATTGAAGCGGAACAGAGCCTCTGATGCAGATGTCGCTTTGTTAACGGGCATGCCGCACTCCCATCGATATACGATCCTACGTACGAATACTTAGGTTAACGCCGCGAGTCAAAGATTATCGTTCGAACGAACTAGAGCCGAATCCAGCCCGGTTCAATCTCCCGAACGCGCAATCCTGTGGATGGCGGGCAGCAGCGGCGAAAAGATCATGTATGGCTGGCGCCCGGCGCGAGGATGCTCACGGGTTCCCGCAATTGCGAGCATGCACCCGTGAGGCTGGGCAGCCCTTCGCGGCTCCTTGCTGCTGATGTGACCGCGGAAACGGAACCGACAGAGATGAGAGTTGTTGCGTTCGGTCTACAGCTAGTGCGCGACCTGGTGCGCTCGGCGCCGCGCAGTATTCTGGCCGTCTCGATGCTGACGATGCTGCGCAGCTTGTCCGAGGGCGTCTCATTCGCGCTGCTGCTGCCTCTTCTGGCTCTTGCGAGCACATCGACGCCGGTAACGGGGGACACCGCTCAAACGACGTTCGTGGGACGCCTCGTCTCGTTTGCGGGCACGGAGCATGCCGTCGTCGCGGCCCTTTTGCTGTTCCTGGCCGTCCTGCTGTCGCGCGCCATCATCGGTTTCGTCCTTATGCGCGTGAAGATCCGCCTGATCTCGGGCTTCGTCGATACGCTCCGACAGCGCGTCTACACGGCCCATTCGCGCGCAAACTGGCTGTACCTCGCTCGCACGCAACATGCTCATGACGTCTACGCACTGACCGCGCAGACGGACTCGGCGGGCGTCGGCGGCATGAACGTGATCGACATGGCCGCGACGCTTCTGACCATCTCGGTCGGGATCGGCGTCGCCTTCCTGATCTCGCCGTGCCTGACCTTGGTGGTGCTTGCGGTCATTTTCATGCTGGTCGTCCCGCTGCTCACCTTCCACAAACGCGCCTTTCAGCAGGGCGTGACCGTCATGCACACGATGCAGCGGCTGCAAGGCGCGTTGCAGGCGCGGATGTCCGGCCTGAAGCTCGGCAAGGCACTGGCCTGCGAACCGCATCTGGAGCGCCAGTTCGCAAATCTGTCCAGCGCCTACTGCGACTCCCTCGTCCGCGCGCGCGACATCAGCAGCAAGGCGAACCTGCTTTATGAAGCCGGTGCGGCGGTGCTGCTCGTCGGCTTGGTATTCGTGATCCATCGGATGATCGCCATGCCGGTCGCGGAGCTTGGGACGCTGATCATCATTTTCGGGCGGCTCGTGCCGCTGGCCAACGGGGTCGTCAGCCAGACGCGGATGCTGGCGGCGACACTGCCGGATTATGCCGCCGTGCTCGAAATGGAAACCTCAGCCAATGCGGAGCGGGAGATCCTGCACGAGCAAACGCACCGGTTGACGCTGCGCAGCGGCCTTGAGTTGCGCAACGTCGGGCTCAAGTATCCCGATGCGACAGACAGTTGGACCCTGCGCGACGTATCGGTGCAACTGGCAGCGGGGACCATCGTCGGGATACTCGGGCGTTCGGGCGCGGGAAAATCGTCACTGGCGGATATCATAGGCGGGCTCGTTGTCCCGACGGCCGGTGAGATCCATATCGATGGCGCGCCACTGCGGCCGGAACAGAGAACCGACTGGCGCGCGTCGATCGCCTATGTGCCGCAGGATGCGCCGCTGTTTCACGACACCATCCGAAACAACCTGCGGATCTGTGCGCCGGAAGCCAGCGACGACGACATCATGGATTGCCTGCGGACGGTACATGCCGAACAACTCGTGGCGCGCTTGCCCGCTGGACTGGACACACTTGCTGGCGAGCGGGGCACGCGGCTGTCGGGCGGCGAACGACAGCGTCTTCGCCTGGCCAGCGTGCTGTTGCGCAAGCCGGCGTTGCTCATCCTTGATGAGGCCACGAATGCGCTCAACCCGGCAGACGAAGCTGCCATTACGGCAGACCTCAGTCGCCTCAAACCGATGACCATCATCGTCATCGCCCACCGTGCGTCCTCGCTGATGTGGACGGATCGCCTGCTTGTGATCGACGGTGGCCGGATCGTCGACGACGGCCCGACACCGGAGGTCGCCAAACGCAACGAGCGCTTCCTGGCGCCAGTACCGGAAGATCTGCCGACATCCGATACGGCTTTCGGGCGCTAGAGTGTTTCCGACTTACGTCGAAGCACTCTGTTGTTATTTCGCTCACGGCGCGCAGCGCCTCCGCGGGGGTGGGCTCTGCGAGACAAAAGGGGGCGGCCGGGCCGCCTTGCGGCCTGTCGGTTTCGATTCCATCAAAGTCTGAAGTGCTCTAATGGCCGGGATTGCCATGTGTCGACGGCGCGCACGGCGCATCGCGGCAAGCTTCGTTCATGGCGAAGCAACGTCGGGACCGGCGCCTGCGCGGGACTTATGCGACCGATCGAAATTGCGTGCGATCGCAATCAGGATTGACAGCGCTACCGCCCAGGCCAGCGACACGACCGCGACAGTCGGCAGGGTGGGACCAACGATCTGCAGCGCGCCAAGCCTGGCCGCGGCCCAATACGCCAGCGGCGCGCTCAAGGCGCCGAGGATGGCCGCCTTGATCATGGCGCGATGTCCAAGCCAACGGCTCAGGGTCGTCATCGTCGCGCCGAATGCCAGCCAGAGGGCGACGATCCAGGCCGGGGCGAGTTCATCGCTGGGCCAAGGCGCGGCATAGCGCAGGAGACCGGCGGCCACGAACGCGGTTTCCAAGACCACGCCCAGACCGGCGCTGGCGGCAACGAGGACGATCTCGGACCGGGCCAGCCGCTTCAATCCAAGCGTAACAGCGACGAACACGAGGGCGGCCAAGATACCGGGCCACGCACTTCCGCGCGCCGATGACAAGGCGCACGTGAACCAGACCAGCTGGAAGCCGACCCACTCTGCCAAGGGCGCCCAGCGCATAGCGATCCTCATGCCGGGGCCTTCCTGCTGTATCCGGCGCCCTGCCGGACGGTCGAACTGCGGCGTGCACGGCCTGCCTGTTTGATCCGAATTGTCTGCTACGGGGCTCGCGGATCGCCGGATCACCGGGCGCCGACAGAGTTGCGCGGGCAACGTCGCGGGCCGCCATCGATGTCCGGTGATCCGCCTGCCACGTGCCCGCGTAACCTTGCTTAGAACACTGGAGGAGCTATGTTGCAGTCCACAATCGCAGTCCGGCCCGTCGGCTGGCCCATGCGGCGACCTCCCAGGGAAGCTATGTCCGATCTGTTGACCCGGATTGCGACGGATCGCAGTCACGATGCGTTCCGGCGACTGTTTACCGAGTATGGACCCAAGGTTCGCAACTTCATGGTGCAGCAGGGGGCCGACCCGTCGCTGGCCGAGGAACTGGCACAGGAAACCCTGATCACGGTCTGGCGCAAGGCCGGGCTCTACTCGGCGGAAAAAGGCAGCGCGACGACTTGGATCTACACGATCGCGCGTAACCTCAGGGTCGACCACATCCGGCGCCAGCGGGCCTGGCAGGAGCTGACCGAGGAACACACTGACACTTTGGCTTCCGACGACGCCGCCGCAGACGACGTCGTCGACGAGCGACAGAGGCAGGTTCGGGTGCAGGCGGTTCTGAAGGACCTGCCGCCTGAGCAGGTCGATGTCGTCACACTCGCCTTCATGGAAGGCCTGTCGCACGGCGAGATCGCCGAGCGACTTTCGCTGCCGCTCGGCACTGTCAAATCACGCATCCGCCTCGCTTATCAGAAGCTACGGACGGCACTCGAGGATCTTCGATGAGCAGCTCCATTCACCACCATCCCGACAGCGCGACGCTGATGAGCTACGCGGCTGCGACGCTGCCGGAATCCCTTTGCGCCATCGTGGCGGCGCATGTTTCGATGTGTCCGCAATGCCGTGCAGAGGTTTCCGACATGGAGCTGCTGGGCGCGGCCGTCATGCTGGGCGCGCCCGTGCGCGATGGCAAGTCCGCCGTTTCGCTGCCGCCGCGTCCCGCCGATCGGCGGGTCGACAAGGCGCGCCAAGTTGCGCCTCGGGCTCGAGACGGATTGCCCGGACCGATCGCTGCCGCCTATGGGTTGTCATTCGACACCATCCCGTGGAAGCGGCTTGGCCCGGGTGTGTGGCATCACCGGCTGGCGCTACGCGAGGAGACGGCCGGCGATCTCAGGCTGTTGCGCATCGCGCCCGGGCGTACGATGCCCGACCACGGTCATGGCGGCGCGGAGCTGACGCTGGTGCTGCAGGGCTCCTACAGCGACGTCACCGGCCAGTACCGCCGGGGCGACGTGCAGGACGTCGACGAGGATATCGAGCATCAGCCGGTCGTCAGCGATGACGGTGCGTGCGTGTGCCTGATCGCAAGCGAGCATCCCGCGCGCTTCAAGAGTCTGGTCGGGCGGCTGCTGCAGCCGTGGACCGGGCTGTAGACAGAGGACGATACGCGCTGTGTCCTTGCCCTGGAAAACGGTGTGGATTACCGGGGCGAGTACCGGAATTGGCCGGGAACTCGCCATTCGGCTCGCCGCACAGGGCGTGCGGGTGGCAGCCTCGGCGCGGTCCGCCGACAAGCTGCAAGAGCTCGCTGCGGCGCACGCGGGCATTTTGGCCGTGCCCGTCGACGTAACAGACCGCGAAGCGATGGCGGCCGCTCATCGTCGGATCGTCGACACGATCGGTTTCATCGATCTGGCGATCATGAACGCCGGCGTGTGGCATCCCATGAAGGCCGTTGACTTCGATGCCGGGCGCGCGGCGTCATCGATGGGGGTCAACTATCTAGGCATCGCTCACGCCATCGAGCCGCTGATTCCCGCCATGCGGGAAGCGGGTAAAGGGCAGTTGGGGCTGGTTGCATCTGTCGCCGGTTATCGCGGGCTGCCCAAGGCTGCCGCCTACGCGCCGAGCAAGGCGGCCGTCATCAGTCTTGCGGAAGTGCTGCGCCTGGAGCTCCAGCGCCACAACATCGTTGTCAGCCTGATCAACCCCGGCTTCGTCGATACGCCGATGACGGCGGTAAACGACTTTCCTATGCCCTACATCATGTCGACCGAGGATGCCGCGGATCGGATCCTGAAGGGCCTGCGGCGTGGCGACTTCGAGATCGCGTTCCCGTGGAAGCTCGTTGCGATGCTGAAATTCCTGCGCATGGCGCCGAACTGGCTTTATCTGCGGCTCGCCGGTCGCCTGTAGCGGCGCGGCGTTCGCTATGCCGGCTTGCGCATGCGGTAGAGGCCCACATCGATCAGGCCGCTCTCAAAGCCGACCTCGCAGTACGTCAGGTAGTACAGCCACATCCTGCGGAATCGCTCGTCGAACCCCAAAGCGGCTATCTGCGGCCACGCCGCCTCGAAGCGGCGACGCCACTCAATCAGCGTCCTCACGTAGGACTTGCCGAATTGCTCCACGACCTCGAATGAGAGGCCTGCGTCATGAGCGCGATGGCGCATCAGGTCCACCGTCGGCAACATACCGCCGGGGAAGATGTAGCGTTGAATGAAATCGGGGTTCTGCCGGTAGGGCTCGAAGCCGTCCTCGTGGATCGTGATCGCCTGGATGACGGCGACGCCCTGCGGATTGAGACGGTCGGCAATGGTATTGAAGAACACCGGCCAATGATCCTCGCCGACGGCCTCGATCATCTCGATGGAGACTAGGCGGTCGAACGATCCGCGCGTGTCGCGATAGTCCTCAAAGGCGATGGCGACCTGATCCGACAGACCGGCCTCGGCGATCCGCGCGCGTGCTTCGCCCAACTGCTGCTCGGAGATGGTGATCGCGCCGACATCCGCGCCGCTCAGCGCCAGCCGCTCGGCAAGGGCGCCCCAGCCGCAACCTATCTCCAGGACCTTCGAGCCACGATCGAGCTCCAATGCGGCGACAACGCGATCGAGCTTGATCTGCTGCGCCTCTTCCAGGGTCTCACGGCCGCCTGGGAAGATCGCACTGGAATACGACAGGCTCCGGTCGAGCCACAGCCGGTAGAAGGCGTTTCCGAGGTCATAGTGGTCCGCGATATTGCGGCGGCTGCCCGAGCGCGTGTTGCGACGACCGACATGAAAGCGGCGGTCGCGCCGGCGCGTCGCATTGAACCGCGGGAGGGTGCGCGTGATCGCCGGCTCGTTGGCGTAGTACAGCTCGAACAGAGCGCGCAAATCGTCCGTGTCGAAGTCGCCGTCCATGTAGCTCTCGGCAAAGCCGAGAGCGCCGCGCCGCGCGATCTTCCAGGCCATGGCATAGGACGACACGGACATTTGCGCTTCCACCGCGGCCCCCGGCGCGCCGACGACTGCGGTGCGGCCCGACGGCAACGTCAGGCGCAATCGGCCGATGCCGTGGCGCCTGAGCACCACATCGATCGACTTCAAAAGGAGCGAGTTGCCAGCGGTCTGGTGCGCGCGGCGGCTCGCCGGAGCGGAGGCAGCGGTCGGGGCAGAAACAGCATCATCATGCATGACGGGCATCTCGCAGTGGTCGCTCGACAATGGTGAAAGAATAGTCCGGAGAAGCGTGCCGGGTCACGAGGGGCACGCCCTTCAGCCAGAGCCTTGCCGCTTCGTAGTGGATCCCCGCGATGACTTTCAGCGTCATCAATGGGTAGCGGACCATGAGGCCGGCAATCGTGCGGTCGGACAGGAGACGGCGGCGGCCCTGGAAGTGGGTCTTGAGGACCGGCCGGCCATCTTCGCGAAAGTTGACGCCCACGACGGCGCGCTCGCACGGTGCGATGCCGTGAAAGCCGTAGCTTCCCGAGGCACCGGTGAAGGGCGAAACGTACATTTCCTTGTCGCAGCTCTGAGCGATCCGATCGCCGGCGCCGTCGACTGGAATGACGTAGCTCTTGCGTTCCCCGAAGGTGTTGGTCACTTCGTAGATCACCGCACCCAGCACGCCGTCTTCGTCATGGCAGAAGTAGACGGAGAGCGGATTGAAGACAAACCCGATGATACGCGGATAGCAGACAATCTGGATGCGTGCGCCAAAAGCCGACAGGTCGGCGCCGTCGAGGATGGCGCGGGCCTTGAGCGCGACGCTCGCCGTGCCGGGTGCTCCGACATCGGCATCGTTGAAGCCAAGCAGATTAAATCGTCCGCGCGAGAAAAAGCGCAACCGGCGGTCAAGCTCGTCGATCTCGTCGACGTCGAGACACAGCGTGAAGACGCGGTAGGCGAACGCATGGGGCTTCGGGCTCAAGCGCTTGTGAACGACGCGGCCCTCGTAGATGCAGGATGCGAACGTGCTCATTCCGCGGCCTCGCGTAAGTCCGCCGACGGCCCAGCGCCGGGCGGGCGCAGGTAGATGCGCCCCGACGGGTCCGGCACGATCCAAGGGCGGGCGACGCCGCCGAGGTCCTCGGCGACTGCCAGACCGGCCTGCAGGCCATCCTCATGGAAACCGTAGCCGAAGTAGCTGCCACAAAACCACGTCCGGCGTCGCCGTTGAAGCCGCCATAGATCGTGTTGCGCGCTCATCGCGGAGGCGTCGAACATGGGGTGGGCATAATCGAACCCGGCAACGACGCGGTCCGCAGGAACCTCGTGCATGGGGTTCAGCGTGACGAACACGTCCGATCCCGCGTTCCCCAATGGCTGCAGGCTGTTCATCCAGTAAGTGACGGAGAGCCGCTGGTCGATGCCCTGCCGCTCGCCCAGATAGTTCCAGCTCGACCAGAGGCGCCGGCGCTTGGGCATGAAGCTGGGATCGGTGTGCAGGACGGCGCGATTGCTCACATAGCGGAAGGCCCCGAGCAAGCCGCGCTCCTCGTGATCGGGATCAGCGAGCAGCCGCAGGGCGTCGTCGGCATGAGTCGCGATAACGCAGGCATCGAAATCATGCCGGGCGCGCGCGGTGGTCACGGTCACGCCCGCGCCGGTCCGCTCGATGCGCACGGCCGGCTCGCCGAGCCGCACCTCACCGTCGAAGTCGTCCAACAGACGGCGCACGTACTCGCGGCTGCCGCCGACCACCGTGCGCCATTGCGGCCGGTCGTTGACCTGCAACAACCCGTGGTTCTGAAAGAAGCGCACGAAGGCTGCGAGAGGAAAGTCGAGGACGTCGCACGAGGGCGTCGACCAGATGGCGGCGGCCATGGGCAGAATGTGGCGCGACACGAAGGCGTCGGAGTATCCCGCCCGGGCTAGATACGCGCCAAGGGTCAAGTCCGGCTCGGACCGGCCAAGACAGCTGTCGCCCGCTTCGCGAAAGAAGCGGAGCAAATCACGGATCATGCGCCAGTGCGACGGGCGAAAGGCGTTGGAGGGCTGGCCGAAGAGCGTCGCCAGGCCGTTACCGGAATACTCGTAGGCGCCGCGATCGAGAGAGACTGCAAAGCTCATGTTGGTCGGCGCCGTGGGGACGTCGAGATGGTCGAAGAGAGCGATCAAGTTCGGGTAGCTGGCGGTATTGTAGACGATGAATCCTGTGTCGACCGGCACGGACCGGTTGGCCGCGAGCACGTCGACAGTGTTGCTGTGCCCGCCCAGGCGCGGCTCGCCTTCGAACAGGACGACATCGTGGCGCTTTGCCAGCAACCAGGCTGCCGACAGTCCGGAAATTCCGCTGCCGACGACGGCAACAGTGCTGCGTGCACCCATTCGGATGTGTCCTTTCCCTGTACCCAACTTTTAACGCTCAGCGGGCGGGTTTGGATTTCCGGGACCGGTTTGGCCAGACCAGCGCGGCCGTCAGGGCGAAGGCGGTGAGCCGGAAGCTGCGCACGCTTGCGGGCGGGGGATGCGTGGGACTTCGGGAAAAGCCATTGATGTCAGATGGATGGTCCATTCTCGGCCAGTGTCGCGGCGACCGTCACCTGCGCGTTGATGGCGGCGCTCAGCGGGCGCGACCACGCCTCGAGCCGCTCCGCCCACTGCGGCGTGCGCGCGCATGCCTCCGGGTCGGGACGCGCGTTGGCTGCGAGGGGATCGGATGCTCGAGGCACGCTGCCGTCGCGCCCCGGGCGACCCAGCGGGAATACCACGCCGTGGGACGTCAGGCCCGCCGGCTTGCCCCGACATTGGCAGCTGGATACGCTGGACTGAAACGAAACGGCCGTTTGAGGGCTGCGACCTCCGACACCGGCTGCCATGTGGAGAGGACCCGTCGATGGATCTTGAACTGACGGACTTGCGCGTCATCGTGACGGCGGGCGCAAGCGGGATCGGATTGGAGACGAGCCGCGCCTTCGTGCGCGAGGGTGCGCGGGTGCATATCTGCGACGTGGACACGCGAGCCCTGGCTGCGGTCAAGGCCTCGGACCCGATGCTGTCACAGTCCGTGTGCGACGTCTCCGACAGGGCCCAGGTCGCGCGACTCTTCGACGACGCTCTGAAGGCACTAGGAGGGCTGGACTGCCTCGTCAACAATGCTGGCATCGCGGGACCGACGGGACGTGTGGAGGAGATCAACCCTGAAGACTGGGACCGCTGCCTCGCCATCGACATCACCGGGCAGTTCAACTGCACGCGCCTGGCGGTGCCCCACCTCAAGCAGTCGAAGAACGCCAGCATCATGAATTTGTCGTCGCAGGCGGGAAAGCACGGCTTTCCATTGCGCACGCCCTACGCCGCGGCCAAGTGGGCGGTGGTCGGCTTCACGAAATCGGTGGCCCGAGAGCTCGGAGACTACGGCATCCGCGTCAATTGCATCCTTCCCGGTCTCGTCGCGGGCGATCGCATCCGTCGCGTGATCGAGGCGAAGGCGCAAGAGAACGGGTGTTCCTTCCAGGAGCAGGAAGCGCAGCTGATGGCGTATCAATCTATCAAGACCTATGTGACGCCGCAGCAGATCGCCGACATGATCGTCTATGCGGCCTCGCCGCGAGCGCAGACGATTTCGGGCCAACCGCTGTCGGTATGCGCGGACATGAACATGATGGGCTGAACGGCGGGCCGGGTCGCGCTGACCTGCCGATGCGAGCGCGCGATCGGCAGACCTCGGCAGTGTGGACGCGGCCGGCTCCATCGGACACTATCGTGTGCCTCACCATCCCCGCGCGGCCCTTGCGGCGGCGCTCCTGATCGGGAAATTCCCATGCGATTGGCTTGCGACACCGGCGGCACGTTCACCGACCTGATGGTCGAGAGCGACGACGGCACCATGCGAATGTACAAGGCGCCGACGACACCGGAAGATCCCGTACGCGGCCTGATCGACGCGGCCGGCCTGGCGGCGGCGGACATGGGGATGGGGCTTGGCGATTTTCTCGGGCGGTGCGATTTGCTGATCCACGGCACGACGCATGCGATCAACGCGATCATCACTGGCCGCACCGCCAAGACCGCGTTCCTGACGACAGCCGGGCACCCCGACGTCCTGGTGCTGCGGGAAGGTGGGCGCCAGGAGCCGTTCAACTTCCTCGTGCCTTATCCCGAGCCGTACATCCCGCGCGCGCTGACCTTCGAGATTCCCGAGCGCATCATCAGCACCGGGCGCGTCGTGACACCGCTCGACGAGGCCGCGACGGTCGACGTCCTGCGGCGCGTGAAGGAGAGCGGGGCGGAGGCGGTCGCGGTCTGCTTCCTGTGGGCGGTCGTCAATCCCGCGCACGAGTTGCGCGTGGCGGCGCTGATCGAGGCTCATCTGCCGGGCATGCCTTATACGCTGGCGCACAAGCTCAACCCGACGCTGCGGGAATATCGCCGCGCGTCGGCGGCTGCGATCGACGCCTCGCTCAAGCCGCTGATGGGGCGTTATCTAGGCTCGCTCACCGAGCGCATGTCCGGCGCCGGCTTCAAGGGCCGCACGCTGGTGCTGACCTCGCAAGGCGGCATGATGGAAGCGGCCGAGCTCGCACGCCAGCCGATCCACGCCATCAACTCGGGCCCGTCGATGGCGCCGATCGCGGGGCGCTACTACGCAGACCTCGACAGCGCGCTGCCGGCGGCGATCGTTGCGGATACCGGCGGCACCACCTACGACGTCTCACTGGTGCGGCGCGGTCGGATTCCGAAGACGCGCGAGACGTGGATCGGCCCGCAGTTCCGCGGGCACATGACGGGCTTTCCCTCGATCGACATCAAGAGCGTCGGGGCCGGCGGCGGATCGATCGCACATGTCGATCCCGGCGGCATGCTGCATGTCGGCCCGCAAAGTGCCGGCGCTGTGCCGGGCCCTGTCTGTTATGGGGCGGGCGGCAGCGAACCGACCCTGACGGATGCCTGCCTGGTGCTCGGCTATCTCGATCCGGAGTTCTTCCTGGGCGGCAAGATGAAGCTCGAGATGGCCGCGGCCAGGGCCGCCATCGAGACAAAGGTCGCCGCGCCGCTGAAACTCGACGTAATGGCGGCGGCGGCGGCAATCGTCTCCGTCGCCACCGAGAACATGGTCCAGGCGATCGCGGAAATCACGATCAACCAGGGCATCGATCCCGCGGAGGCGGTGCTGATCGGCGGCGGTGGCGCGGCCGGCTTCAATTCGGTGTGGATCGCGCGCCGGCTGCAGTGCCCGCTGCTCGTCGTGCCGGAGACCGGGGCCGCGCTCAGTGCTGCCGGCGCGTTGATGTCGGAATTGCGCGACGAGGTGCGCGAGCTGCACTTCACGACGTCGACGACGTGGGATGCCGGCAAGGTCAACGACGTGCTCGGCCGCCTGGAAGCGCGCTGCCGGGCGTTCGCCGCGCGCGCAGATTCGGCGGGCGAAGCCAAGATCGAGTTCGCTGTCGAAGCGCGCTACGAGGGGCAGGTGTGGGAAATCGAAGTGCCGCTGCGCAACCGGCGGCTGGGCGGACCCGACGACCTCGCCCAACTCGTCGCCGACTTTCACGCACACCACGAGGAGATCTTCGCGGTGCGCGACGAAGGCTCGCCGGTGGAGTTCGTGTGCTGGACGGCAAGCGTCGCCGTTCCGCTGCACCATCGCGATCCTGGCCGGCTCCGGCGCGCGGGCACGGGTCACAAGCTCACGGCACGCCGCACCGCATACTTCACCGACGTCGGCGCCGTCGAAACGCCCGTGCATGACCTCTTTACGCTACCGCATGGCGAGACGCGGCAGGGGCCTGCGATCATCGAGACGCCCTTCACCACCATCGTGGTCGATCCGCGCGCCACGTACACCCATGCCCCGTCGGGCAGCCTGATCATCAAGCCGTGAGGATGCACCCAATGACACCTTCCCACGCATCCCAGCCACTCGACGGCGCCAAGCTCGCCATCCTGGCAAACCGGTTCGGCGGCGTGTGCCGCCGCATGGGCAACACGCTGCTGCGGACCGGCCGATCGGGCGTGCTCAACCGGGCCAAGGACTTCTCGTGCTGCATCGTGACGGCCAATTGCGAGCTGCTGCACTCGGAGGAGAGCCTGCCGATCCACGTCCTGTCCGGACCGGACCTGATGGCGGGTTGGATGAAGAAGTTCCATCCAGACCTGAAGCGGGGCGACGTCTTTCTGCACAACTCGCCCTACCACGGCAATTCGCATCCGGCCGACCATACGCTGCTGATGCCGGTCATCAGCGACGAGGGCAAGCACACGTTCACGGTCGTGGCCAAAGCGCACCAGGCCGATATCGGCAACTCGATCCCCACGACCTACCACGGCACGGCGCGCGACGTTTACGAGGAAGGCGCGCTGATCTTCCCGGCCGTGCGGGTGGCGACCGACTACAAGGTCAACGACGACATCATCCGCATGTGCCGGATGCGCATCCGCGTGCCCGACCAGTGGTACGGCGACTTCCTCGCCATGCTCGGCGCGGCGTTCATCGGCGAGCGCGAGTTGCGCACGCTCGGCCAGGAGATCGGCTGGGACACGATGGACGCTTTCGCGCGTCAATGGCTCGACTATTCGGAAGGCCGCATGGTCGAGGCGGTGCGTGGCATGAACGGCGGGACGGCGATCGCGCAATCGGCGCACGACGCCATCCCGGGAACGCCGCCCGACGGCATCAAGGTGACCTCCAAGGTCACCGTCGATCCGGCGGCGGCCATGATCGAGGTCGATCTCACCGACAATCCCGACCAGATGGCGTGCGGGTTGAACGTGTCGGAGGCGTGTACGCGCACCTCCGCCATGATTGGCGTGTTCAACTCGGTCGCCCCGTCCGTGCCGAAGAACGCGGGCGCGTTCCGCCGCGTGCGCGTGCTGCTGAAGGCGCGCGGCGTGGTGGGCATTCCGCAGCATCCCACGAGTTGCTCGGCGGCGACGACGAACCTGGCCGACCGCGTCCAGAACTCGACGCAACTCGCGCTCGCGGCGATTTCCGATCAGCTCGGCATGGGCGAGATCGGGATGGTCTGCGCGCCGTCGACCGCGGTCGTCTCGGGCGTCGATCCGCGCAACGGCAAGGCGTACGTGAACCAGCTGTTCTTAGGGCACACCGCGGGCGCCGCCACGCCGTGGCAGGACGCGTGGATGACCATGCTGCACGCGGGAAACGGCGGCATGTGCTACATCGACAGCATCGAGCTGGATGAGGCCTACACGCCGATCCTGGTCAAGACGCGACGGCTGATCGCGGATAGCGAGGGCGCTGGGAGCAATCGCGGCGCGCCGGGCATCCTGGTGGAATACGGTCCGATCGGATGCCGCATGCAGGCCGTGTTCGTCGCGGACGGCAATATCAACAATCCCAAGGGCGCGCGCGGCGGCCTGCCGGCGGCGCCGTCCGAGCAGAGCGCGGCGCGACTGTCCGGGAAAAGGGAGCCGCTGCCGCGCTTTACGGATACGTGGCTCGAAGACGGGGAATTCCTGGTCTCGATCGCAGCCGGCGGCGGCGGTTACGGCCATCCGATGACGCGCGAGCCGGAGCGTGTCCTGCATGACATATCGGAGGGCATCGTCAGCCGGCAGCGCGCGGAAAGCGTTTACGGCGTTGCCCTGACGCCAGCCGGCGAGATCGACCGGCAGAAGACGACGGCCCTGCGCGCGGCGCACAAGGCGTGAGCGCGTCCGGGCCCATCGAACAATCGTCAAATCGGAGAAAAAGCCATGCGCCTCAAGGATAAGGTTGCCATCGTGACCGGCTCGTCGATGGGTATCGGCGAAGCGATCGCGCGACGCTTCGCCAAGGAGGGGGCGACGGTGATCGTCAATTACCTCAAGAACCCGGACAAGGCGGACAAGGTTGTCAAGGACATCACCTCCGCGGGCGGCACGGCAAAGGCCTACAAGGCCGACGTGTCGAAGGTCGCGGACATCGAGGCGTTCGCGGCGCAGGTCATCAAGGACTTCGGCCGCGTCGATATTCTCGTCAACAACGCGGGCGTGTTCCGGACGGTGCCCGTGATGGAGACGACCGAGGCGGTGTGGGACGAGCAGCTCGACCTCAATCTCAAGGGCTACTTCTTCTTCGTGCGCGCGCTGGTGCCACATTGGCGGCAAAGCGGCGGCGGTAAAGTCATCAACATCTCTTCAATCGCCGGCACGGGCGCCTTCCCGAACTGCCCGGCGTACTGTGCCTCCAAGGGCGGCGTCGTCAATCTGACGAAGGCACTGGCCGCCGAGCTCGGCAAAGAGAAGATCAACGTCAACTCGATCGCGCCCGGCAACGTGGCAACGCCGCTCAACGCGCACGTGCGCGGCCCGGGCCATGACGAATACATCGCGATGATGAAGATGTTCACGCCGACGGGGATCGACTTCATGGACCCGGAAGATATGACCGGTGCGGCGGTGTTCCTGGCGAGCGAGGATTCCAAGATGGTGCACGGCGAAACGATCATCGTGGACGCGGGCTGGTCGGTCTGGTGAGCGAGACGCCCGAGGTCCTGCCCTGGAGCGACGGTGCGGCCTATGTCGACGGGACATTCTGCCCGATCGCAGAAGCCGCAGTCCCGATCCTGGACTGGGGCTTCGTCAAATCCGATGCCACCTATGACGTGGTGGCGGTCTGGCGGGGACGCTTCTTCCGGCTCGCGGATCATCTGGAGCGGTTCGAGCGGTCCGTCGCCGCATTGCGCATGACGCTGCCGGTCGATCGCCGGCGGCTGAAGGCGATCCTGGCAGAGTGCGTTGCGCGCGCGGGTCTCGAGGACGCCTACGTCTCGATGACGCTGACGCGCGGCGTGCCGCCCGCCGGCTCGCGCGATCCGCGACAGTTCCGCAACCGGCTCTATGCCTTCGCTGTTCCCTACGCACGCATCTACGATGCGTCCGCGCGCGGGCGGCCGGCGCGTCTCGCCATCTCCGACCGCGTGCGTATTCCTCCGCAATCGGTCGATCCGCGGGTCAAGAACTATCACTGGCTCGATCTCGTCATGGGCCAGATCGATGCGCTGGAGCGTGGCAGCGACTTTCCCGTTCTGAGAGACGGCGAGGGCCACGTCACGGAGGGGCCGGGGTTCAATCTCTTCGCGGTCATCGGCAACCGGGTCGTCACGCCGGCCGCGGGCGTCCTGGAGGGGATCACACGGCGGACGGCGCTCGACATCTGCCGCGATCTGCAGATCACCGTCGAAGAGCGTGATCTGGAGATGGGCGAATTGCGCACCGCCGACGAGGTGTTCGTGACGAGTACCGCCGGCGGCATCATGCCGGTCGGATGGATCGACGGCGATGCGCTTGCCTCGACGTCACCGGGTCCGGTGACTCAGCGCGTGACCGCGCTCTATTGGGCATGGCACGACGATCCGGCATGGACCCAGACGGTCGCAAGCTGCCGCGACGGCTCGCGCGATTGAGGGCTTGGGATACTGACGGTGGGGCTGACGCGCGCATGCGGGGCGCGCGCGATCCATCGCGCTTGAACCGCGCGAAAGGCCGCTTGTCTTCAACACATTGATTTTACTGGTGAGCGGGGCGGGGATCGAACCCGCGACCATCTGATTAAAAGGACGCAGCTGAGAATGGATATGCAGTAGTTTCAAAAGCTTGTGCGGGCGCCCGTTGCGGGATCTGCACCTCGGTTCAGCACAGTGCGGGACAGTGTCCCGCAATACTCACGCAGTGCGGATATGCTTCCGCATCAGCCTAGGGAGCGGAAGTCGGCTTGGGTAGGACCGAGGTTAGCGTCAGCCACTGCGCGCGGGGTTGAACCGGCCGGTGGCCTCTCCGCACAGGCCGTTTACGACCTTTCCCCACAGGCGCGGGGCTGAACCGTTCAACACCGACGAGACCACGCGCCGCTCACGAGGATGCTTCACTACTCCTCGCGATTGCCGCCTCGCCTCCTTGGCGCTACCAACGTGTCCGACGCACCCGCGGGACCACCAAGGGCTTCGATGACGCTCGACGACATCACAAAGGCGCTTCGCGCCAGCACCGCGACGCCAAATGTGGCGCTAGAGGCCGCCGTGGCGCACGCTGATGCGCTGGCCCCGGCCATCTTCGCGCTCGCCGAAAAGTTCTGCCGCGGCATCTATCTCCTGCCCGCTGACGCCGACCACCTTTTCTACGGCCTTCACGTGCTCGCCGCCGCAAGGCACCCCGGCCTGCTTGACCGCCTGATTGCCATCGCCCGCCAGCCCGCCGAGGACATCCATCGGCTGCTGCCCGAGTACATCACCCCCGGCTTGACCCGCCTGCTGTTGAGCGTCTGGGACCGCGAGCCGATCGAGCTGTTGCGGCTGATCGAGCACGCCGACCTCGCGCCAGAGGTCAAATGGGCGCTCTATGACCTGCTCGCCCGCTTCGCCTTCGACGGTCGCATCGGCCGCGGCGCGGCCGCCGATTTCCTCGCCCGCATCGAGCGCGACAACCTGATCGACGACGACGACATGACCTGGTGGGGTTGGGCATCGGCCGTCGTCAAGCTCGGGTTGGTCGAGCTCGAACCAGCATTGCGGCGCGTGTGGGCCAAACCGATCTGCGACCAGTTCGCCGCGTCAGACCAGGACGAGGAACTCGCCGATCTGGCCTTCGCGGCGCAGAACCCGACTGACGCCCGGCTGTTTGACGAGGACCATGTGCGCACAATCGACGACCCCGTCGAGGCACTGGACTGGATCGACCATCGCGCCGCCGCCATGGCCAAATGGGAGGCCGAGCACCGCCGCGAGCCACGTGAGGACGATGACGTCGCCGCGACGACGCGGCCGACCGAGGCCGAACAGCAGTGGCTCAGCGGGTTCCTCGTCAGTCGGCAGGCACCGCCCGACACGATGAGCCTGGAGATGATCGACGGCTTGCTGACCGCGCTCGTGATTGGGCCCGAGGCTGCAATGCCGTCCGAGTATCTGCCCATCATGTGGGGCACCGACGACGGCACCGGACCAAGCTGGGACAGCGTCGAGCAGGCCGAATATTTCCACCAGCTGATGGCCAAGCATTGGAATGCGATTGCCGCCCGCCGCATGGCCAATGCGCCGCACCGCCCCGTGATCGAGCCCTACCGCGAATGGCCGGTGGGTGCGGAGTGGTCGGAAGGGTTCGCGGCAGGGGTGAACCTCAGGTGGGAGGCTTGGCAGCCGCTACTCGCGGAGCGAAGAGCGGATGAGTTTGTATTGCCGCTGCTCGCCCTCAGCGACAACGCGCCCGACGACTGGAACGAGGACATGACCACCGATGTGCGGCGGCAGGTCGTCGAGCATCTGCCCGACACCCTGAAGCTCATCGCCGCCTACTGGCGTGACCCGGCGCGGCGCTGGTCGCGCGGCGAGCCAGCGCGCTCGGCCAAGATCGGCCGCAATGAGCCGTGCCCATGTGGCTCAGGGAAGAAGTACAAGAAGTGCTGTGGTTCGGGCGGCGGGCCGTCGACGGTGCATTGAGTACCAATGATGCGATTGCTGGCGTTGACCCTCGGCCGTCAGGTCGTCGATGATCGACCGGCTCTCTGTATGCAACGCAGCATGCAACGCAGCGAGCGATAGCAACGGCGGCGCCGACGCTACATGTCGGCTTTGCCACCAAGACCGTTTCGGTTCCGGCTGTTGCGGTGGGCCAGAGGATCGACGTGCCTCGCGGCTCATGGCGATGCACATGGAACTGCGCACCTATACACAAGCGGCTGTGGGGCGAGTGGAATTGACGAGGCAATCTTGCCCATCGATGGTGTCCGGAGCTGAGTGTAGTTCGACCGTCGTGAACGTGGCGTAATCCGCGACCTGCGACCGGTGACCTTCGGGCTTACCATCCTGACGTCCGGTGCACTCCGAAAGCCGACAATCGGTTCCTGTCGAGAATGACCCGACGTGTTGCCGCTCCGCATCAGGCCGCTGCGTGGCAATCACAGCTCGCCTTTCTTGGTCAGTACGGCCACGCCAGTGAAGTGCACGTTTTGCTGCGGATTGGCCGCGATACGGACGGCGCAGCGGGCGAAGAGCGCGTCAACCAACGCAACGCCGTCGCGTTCGGGATTTAGCGAGGCGATGATTGTCGGCGTATAGACGGCTCGCATCATGTTCGCCCAGTTCTGCCCGAGCTGTTGTGCATCCCCGGTCTCTTGGAACCCGAGCCAAAATAGGTCCGGTGCTTCGGTCACCTCAGCGTGATCCAGGCGCAGTCCTGCAAACTCCGCAGCCTCAACAAAGGGGGCTTCGATGTCGGCGAGTGAGCGCGGATTGGTCGGTATCGTGATGCGAAGCTGCTCCTCCTCCGATAGCATTCCGGCGGTCACCATGTCCTGGATCGACATCCATAGCTCTCCGCCGAGCCCTCGCCAGACGTCTCTGTCGGCCGGCTTGGCGACAAAGATGCTGATGAGCTTGCCGCCTTGACGCAGCTCAAGGGAGCGTGCGCGAAGAAAGCACCGCCAGTCCTCAGCGCTTTGCCTGGATACTGCTGCTCGCACTTCAGGAACCCCGCTCATGCTAGCGAAAACATGATCGGGTGCATCGGCCACCTTGCGACTCAGCCAGTGTAGCGTCCAGCTATTCCATCCCAAGTGAACGGATTCCGGTGGCAGCAGCGGCTCGAAATATGATCGACCGACCACGACCGGATAGACCGCACGTTGACCGGCCATGTAGCTGTCGGACTTGGCGAGTGCCGTGAACAGCGAAGAGAAATCGTTGGCAGGAAGATCCGAGTGCACGACTTGAACGGGCCGTTCATGCCCGATCCGATCTCGCACGCTCTCGATGGCCATACGGATTGGTGTCATGGAGTTGCGGCCCTGCGATGAGCCGTAGTCTGCGATCAGCAACGGCTCGCTCCCGAGCGGAACGGATTGGATCATGCTTCTCCACAGCGGCAGCACGCGCTCGATGCCAGCGGCCTGCAAAGACGAATTGCGATTGTAGAACCCCCCACCTTCCATCGCCGCAATCGCCGTTTGCCTACCAGTCATTTGAAAAGCGCTCCCAGGTCCGGGCTGTGCGTCGGCGGGGCAATTCGAGGCTCGTCATGATCACTCCACCTTGATTCCGGCGGCCTTGATGATCGGCCACCACTTTTCGATTTCGCCTTTGTGGAAGGCCGCCAACGCTTCGGGCGTCTGCTGCTCGCGCGGAAAGAACTCGATCCCAAGCGGCGCAAGTCTCGAGCGGACTGCCGGATCTGCCACAGCCTCGACAACCGCAGCGTTGAGCCTGTCGATGACCGACCTCGGCGTCCCCTTAGGCGCAAAGAGCGCCAGCCAGTTCGTAATGTGAAAGCCGGACAGGCCCGCCTCATCGACCGTCGGCACCTCAGGAGCTGCTGCAAGACGGCTCTTGGACGTCACAGCATAAGCCTTGATGCTGCCAGCTTGCACGTGCGGCAACGCGGTGCTGGCCACATCGATCATGAGGTCGATCTGTCCTGACAGCAAATCCTGCAGTGCCAGTGGGCCGCCGCGATAGGGGACGAGCCCGAAGCGCGTCACTGTTTCCTTCTGGAACCGCAGGCCTGCGAGATGTTGTGGGGAGCCCCGGCCAGCAGTTCCGGCCGATGCCTTGCCCGGGTTCACCTTTAACCAGGCAATCAACGCTTTGAGGTCATTCGCGGGCGTCGCCTTTTTGGCGACGATCAGCAGCGGGCTCGTTGCGAGCAAAGCGATCGGCTCGAAGTCTTTGACCACATCATACTCGAGCGTCATCATCGCAGGATTGATTACGTGTGCCGGAAGACCTCCGATCCCGATGGTGTAACCGTCTCCGGCGGCTCGCGCGACGCGACCAGTGCCGATGCTGCCCGAGGCTCCCGTCACGTTCTCGATCACCAGTGGCTGGCCGAGTGCCTGGCGCATGCGCTCGGACAGGGCGCGCATGACCGTGTCCCCTGGCCCGCCCGCAGGGAATGGTCCGACGACAGTGATCGGACGCGAGGGGTAATTCTGCGCCGTCGCTGCCACGGTCGACACGGCGAGAGCGCAAGCCGCGACCAAGAGTTGCATTCTCATCTGACGTGCTCCCGTGGTTGGGCGACGTGGCGAGAAGTTGGTTGAAGTCTGCAGCAGCGTAGGTAAGTTGAAAAGTTCTTAAATCCGACGTTTTAGTAGCCATTCAGGTACGGAACCCATGCAATGGTCTGATCGCATCGGCCGGCGCCTAAAGCTGCGGGATCTCCATGTCTTCATGGCGGTCGCTGATCGGCAGAACATGGCGAAGGCGGCCGAGAGTTTGTCGATTTCTCGCCCTGTCGTCTCAAAGACGATCGCGGAGCTGGAGGCCACGCTCGGCGCTCGCCTGCTCGATCGGCACAAGAAGGGTGTCGAGATCACACCGAGCGGTCGTGCTTTACTCAAGTGGAGCCTCGCGGCGTTCGACGACCTGCGGCAGAGCGTCAACGAAATTGAGCACCTCAGCGATCCCGCGACAGGCGAACTTCGTGTCGGGTGCTCCGACGCAGTGTTGGTGGGTCTTCTGCCGACCATCATCGAGCGACTGCATCGCCGCTATCCGAAGCTCACGTTCCACGTCGCGTCGGCTCCCAGCGGCGAGCGATTGTTCCGCCTGCTGCGTGGTCGGGATATCGACCTTGCCTTGGGACGCGTGACATTGCCGATGCCAGAAGCCGACATCACGGTCGGCGCACTTCTCGACGAACGACCCGTGGTTGTCGCGGGAGCCAGGAGTTGATGGCTCAAGCGTCAACGTGTCCCGCTCAGGGAACTGATCGATGAGCCGTGGGTGCTCTTTGACCCCGATAGTGCGGCGGCGGCGATGCACGCGAAGCTCTTTCGACAATGCGGCCTCGAGCTGCCGCGTGCCCGCGTGACATGCGATTTAGTTCATTTCGCCGCCACGCTCGCCGCGACCGGGCGCTTTCTCACCATCATTCCCGCATCGGCATTGCGTCTTGGGGCCGCCCGCCTCGGGGTGAAGGCTCTGCCCATCGATTTACCGGCAGCTCCCAGGTCCCTAGCAATCGTAACTTTGAAGGGCAGATCAATCAGTCCCGTCGCCGAGCACTTCATCGGTTGCGCGAGAGAGGTCATGGGACAGTAGTCAATCGCTGAGACCCCAGCCTCGGCTGTGCCTAATGCGCCACCCGTTCACTGCTCAATTCGTTGGCAAATTCTTCCGGTTATGGCCCATGACGACACGACGCCAGAAGCCTGCGTCCGGTGTACCCAGTTAGCCGACGGTCTTGCGGAATTTCCCGCCCCTGCTCCCTCGGACGATGCGATGTCAGCTGTCTGGGGCACGGCGGTCAAGGGCGGGACGCTCCAGCGCCGGTGTCTGGCAGCAGGCGGCGACGACGGCTTTCTCCGCAAACCAGCTAAAACGCGGGCGAGGCTGGGGACACCCACCATTTTCCCGGCCAAGGCATGCCTTACAACACCAGCGGCGAAGCGGAAAATGGTGGGTGTCCCCAACCAGAGCATCAATGCCTATGCCGCAACA
The DNA here is from genome assembly GCA_963697205.1 of uncultured Alphaproteobacteria bacterium. Lineage (GTDB taxonomy): Bacteria > Pseudomonadota > Alphaproteobacteria > Rhizobiales > Hyphomicrobiaceae > CAVONB01. The sequence goes on from CAVONB010000014.1 coordinate 29,418, forward strand.
GCGGCTTGATCGTCTTGCCGGCGATGGCGTCGGCGGCGGCCTGGTTAATGTCGTCGATCGCGTAATGCGTGACGAGGCGCTCGATCGGCATGCGGCCGGCCTGCATGTGCGTGATCATCTCCGGGATGAACGTCTCCGGCAGGCTCTCGCCCTGCATCACGCCGCGCACCGTGCGCCCGTTCTGCAGGTAGGGCATCTCGAAGGAGGCTTCCGTGCCGTTCCTCGCGCTGCCGACGAGGATGCACTCGCCCGCCGGCATCAGGCAGTCGATCGCCTCGCGCAGCACGTTGGGCAGCGCCGACGTCTCCAGCGTGTAGCGCACGCCCGCCTTGCCCGCGATCTTGCGGATATCCTCGACCACGCTCGCCTTGTCCGTGTGATTGATCGTGTGGGTCGCGCCGATGGACTTGGCGAGTTGCAGCCGGTTCTCATGCACGTCGACGGCGATGATCGGGTCGCAGCCCCTGATCTTCGCGCCCATCATGCCGGCGAGCCCGACGCCGCCGACGCCGAACACGACGAAGGCCTCGCCCGCGCGCGGCTTCATCGCGTTGAGCACCGCGCCGGCGCCCGTGTTGACGCCGCAGGCCAGCGCGCCCAGCAGCTCGATGGGTGCTGCCTTGTCGACCTTGATCGCCCACCGCTCGTTGGCGATGGCGTAGTTGCCGAACGACGACTGCTGAAAGAACGCCGAATAGACGGTCGTGCCGTCCTTGCGCTTCATCAGCGTCGAGCCGTCCTGGCGCACGCCGGTCAGCTTGAGCTTGCTCGCATCCAGGCAATAGGTCTGCTTCTCGTGCCGGCAGTTCGGGCACACGCCGCACCAGGGAAAGCACATCACGACGTGGTCGCCGACCTTGAGCCGCGTGACCTTCGCGCCGACCGCCTCGACGATGCCGGCGCCTTCATGGCCGTAGACACCGGGGTAGGGCAGGTTCGGGAAATAGCCGTCGCGCGCGTGCACGTCCGTCTGGCAGATGCCCGAGCCGATCACCTTGACCAGCACCTCGTCGTCGCGCGGATCATCGAGGATCAGGTCCTCCATCGTCCATTTGCCGAACTTCTCGTTACATACGGCGGCGCGGATCTGCATCGGTCGTTTCCCCTGATCGTGCGTTTTGAGGCTGGCGGTGACGCCGTCATGGCATCAGCCCTCAGCCACACGCAGGCTAAGCGCGACGGGCTACAGCCGCAACGGGCCAGGCGGCTGGCCGGGCGGACGGCCATCCCGGCCTTGCCTTGGCCGTGCCCCTCGGCGCAAGCTCTCCCCGCGGCGGTTCCTCGGACCGCCTTGAGCCCCTATATCTTGGCACACGACAAGGCTCCGGCACCCGGCCGGCGCATCGCGCCGCGCCGCGGCGGCAAGGAGACAGACGACGCCATGAAATTCGGCCCGTTCCCGATCGACGACGCGGAAGGCCTGATCCTCGCGCACTCGCTCAAGAGCACGCGCGGCATGATCAAGAAGGGCAGCGTTCTGACCAAGGACGACGTCGCCACGCTGAAGTCGGCCGGCCGCACGTCGATCATCGGCGCGCGCCTGGAGCCGGGCGACGTGCCCGAGGACGCCGCCGCCGAGCGCGTCGCCCGCGCCCTGTGCGGCGCCAACCTGCGGCAGGCCGACGCCTTCACCGGGCGCGTCAACCTGTTCGCTCAAGCCGACGGCGTCGTCGTCGTCGACCGAGAACGGCTGCTCGCGATGAACCGCCTCGACGAGGGCCTGACCGTGGCGACACTGCAGCCCTATGACCGCGTCGCCGCCGGCGACATGGTCGCCACGATCAAGATCATACCCTTCGCCGTACCCGAGCGCGCGGTCGCCGAAGCCGAGAAGCTCGCAAGCGGCGGGCACATCTCGCTCGCCCCGTTCCAGCCGAAGTCCGCGGGCCTCATCCTGACACAACTGCCGCAAACCAAGGCGAGCGTCCTGAAGAAGCGCGAACAGGTGATGGCCAACCGCCTCGAGGGGGCAGGCTCGCGCCTCGCCGCCGTCGAGACCGTGCCCCACGACACCGCCGCCGTCGCCGCCGCCGTCGCGCGCATGAAGGCGGCCGGCCTCGACCCGATCCTCGTCTTCGCCGCCTCCGCCATTACCGACCGCTGCGACGTCATCCCCGCCGCGCTGGACGAGGCCGGCGGCACGGTGATCCACATGGGTATGCCCGTCGATCCCGGCAATCTGCTGATGATGGGCCGCCTTGACGACGCCGACGTGATCGGCGTGCCCAGTTGCGCGGGCTCCCCCAAGCTCAACGGCTTCGACTGGGTGCTGGAGCGTCGCCTCGCCGGCCTGCCCGTCGGCCGCGAGGAGATCGCGTCGATGAGCCTCGGAGGACTGTTGAAGGAGATCTTCACGCGTCCACAGCCGCGTCAGGGCGGCGAGCCGGCCGAAACCGAGGCCGACACAGACACCCACACCGACTGAGACGTCACCCGCACGGCAGGCAACGGCGCCGCCTCAGGTGACACCTATTCCCGTTGTTTCCCCCTTCGCGCGGCGATGCAGCACGACCGCCACCACGAACAGGATGGCACCGACGACGTAGGTCTCCACCAGCAGGTTCGTCGTGATCCCGGTCACCCAGTTGATCAACCTGTCGATCGGCGCCAGCATGATCGCCGCCGAAAGCCCGAGCAACGTTCGAACGAGGCTGCTGACGGGGCGTGGCCCGAGCCCTTCCAGGAACGTCGCCCAGGCGACGACACCGGCGATGCTGGCAGCCAGCGTGATGGAGTAGTCGACCGTCGTGCCGCCGACCAGGATCGGCGTGTAGACGAATAGCAGCGGCGTGATGAAGATCATCGACGACAGCCGCACCGCCTCGTTACCCGTTTTCACCGGATCGGATTTTGCGATCGCACTCGCCGCGTACGCCGCAAGCGCCACAGGTGGCGTCACGCCGCTGACCACGGCGACCCAGTAGCTGATCATGTGCGCCGACATCGCCGGCACGCCGAGCTGCGCCAGCGCGCCGACAGAGAACACCGCCAGAATCACGTAGGCCGCCGTCACGGGAAGCCCCATGCCGATGATGTAGCCCGTCACGATCACCCAGAAGATCGTCAGCGGCAGGAAACCGAAGGAAAGCTCCACCAGCAGGATCGAAACGCGTCCCGGCAAATCGCTCTGCGTCGCGCTCGACAGCAGGATGCCCAGCACGCCGGCGATACAGCCGATCGTCAGCACGTTGCGCGCGCCCGCTTCGAGCGATTCCCAGATGTTCTTGCCGATCTCCACGACAGCGCGCGACAAGCAGGCCGGCGCGCCGTTCGAGACGTGCGTCTCCACGACCTCGTTGGGCAGTCCCGTCGCCGGCAGGGCCGTCATCTCGGCCTTGCCGCCCGCGAAGATGATCTCGATCATCTTCAGCACGATGAAGGTACCGAACAGCCAGAACAGCGAATCCCCGAGCGTCACACGGCCGAAATCGCTGGCCGGCCAGTTGAACGGCGCGCCGACCTGCGTCCCGAACATATAGACGAAGGCCGCCATCAGCACCGACAGCCCCAGGTACGGCAGCCAGCTCTTCTGCGACCAGGGCGTCTCGACCGCCACGAGGATGTCGATCACCCTGAGAATGATGATGAACACGATGCACTTCGCCGCCGCCAGGAACGGCGAATCGCCCGCGATCAGCAGCCACACCATGATGGGAATGGGCAGCAGCAGATGCAGTCGCGGCAACACGCGGGCCCACGCCGGCAGTTCTTCGACCGGCACGCCGGTGAGCCCGTAGCGGGCCGCGCGCAGATACACGATCAGCCCGACGGACAGGTAGTAGAGAAGCGCCGGCGCGACCGCGAGCTTCATCACCTCGAAGTAGCTGGTCTCCGTCAACTCCGCGAGCAGGAAGGCGCCCGCGCCCATGATCGGCGGCATGTAGGCGCCACCCGTGGAGGCGGAGGCTTCGACCGCGCCCGCGAAGGCCGGCGAGTATCCGACGCGCCGCATCAGTGGGATCGTGAAAGTGCCCGTCGTCACCACGTTGGCGACTCCGCTGCCCGAGATCATGCCGAACAGTCCGCTCGACGTCACCGCGGCAAGGCCCGGTCCGCCCGTGAACTTGCCCGTCAGCCGGTAGGCCGCGTCGATGATCAGCGAGCCCAGTCCGGTCTTCTCCAGGAACGCGCCGAGCACGACGAAGATAACGATGTACGTGGCGAAGACCTGGAGGATGAGGCCTGTGATGCCGTCCACGCCGAGCATCAGGAATTCCATCACCCGGTCGAGCGGATAGCCCAGATGCTTCAGGAGTCCCGGTGCGTTCTGCGCGATCGGCTCGAACGAGTAGACGAAGAACAAGATGCCGATCAGCGGGATGATCGGTCCGACGATCCGTCGCGCGATGTCGAAGCTTGTCGTCACCAGGATCGCCGAGAACACGACGACCAGGACAGGCACCGGCCCGCCGACGTTCTCCGTCAGCTCCGTGCGCGAATTGACCCACCACACGATCGCCACCACCGAGCCGACGAGGTAGAGCAGATCCGAAAGGCTGATCCGATGACCGGTGCGCGTTTTCCAGCCTTCGACGATATAGAGCAGCACACCCGCCGCCGCGCCCCCCGCCGCCACCAGCCAGACCGTTGGCGAGACGAACTGGCGCCACAGCTCGTGGCCACCGCTCGCGAACCAGTAGGCCCACACCGCGAACGCAGCCGAGATCATCGCCGTGTCGACAAGAATGAAGAACTCGTCGAGCCAGACGAAGTCGGCGCCGAACGGCTTGCTCCGGCTTCGGTAGATCAGGATCGACAGCACGATCACGCCGAGCATGAACGTGCCCTTGAACACCTCGGAGACCGGCGGCCCGAAGAACGCGACGTAGATGAAAAACAGCGAAAAAGCGACCGAGACGAGCGAGACGGCCGCCCTCAACAGACCCTCGAGCTTGCGCGGCACGACGAACTCGTCGCTGATCAGACCGATTTTCAGCAGAACGCCGACAAGCCCGCGACCCATGCGCGATCACTCCGTAAGACTGATGAGCCAGATTGGGTTGCCGCGGCGCCCATGAGGGGATCCCTCTCCCCGCGCCACCTGCCGGCTCTGCCGGGCCGATTGGTGGCACGATTGGCGGCACACCGTCCGCCGTTGGGCGGAACCGGAAAGAGAGCGGCGGCCTCCACGGCCGCCGCCCCCGCCTGTTGTGCAGGTCTTCAGAAGCCCTTGACGAGCTCTTCGGGCACCTTGGCGCCCTGCTCTTTCCAGTACTTCGCAGCCGCCGGATGGATCGGCAGGCCGAGTGGCTTCAAGGTATCGAAGTTGCCGCTGAGCGTCTTCCAGTAGCCGGCCGTTGCAGCCAGCTTCTTGAGCGCTTCAGGCGACGCCGTCGACTTCAGCATGTCGTAGACGGCCGAGTCGGGCAGCTTCTTCGTGACCAGCCACCACACATCGTAGCCGATCGTCTTTGCCGGCTCCGTCATGCCCTTGACGTCCTTGAGCACGGGAATGGTGACAGGCGCATAGAATGGGTTCTTAGCCATCACCTTCTTCTGCTCTTCGTCCGTCATCGTGATGTAGCGGACGGGCTTGCGGATCGAAAGCTCCGTCAGCGCCGGCACGATGTGGGGAATGCCGGCCGAGCAGAACACGTCGACCTGCTGGTCGCCGAGCGCGCGCGCCGATTCCGAAAAGCCCATGTAGCGCGGCTGGATCGACTCCATCAGCCCCAGCGCCTCGAAGATGGCGATGCAGTTGACGCTCGAGCCCGACCCCTTGTTGAGCAGGTTCACCACCTTGCCCTTCATGTCGGAGAACGACTTGATCGGGCTGTCGGCCAGCACGGCGATCACCTGCGCCTGCTGGCGCACGTTGCCGATGATGCGATAGTCCTGGTTGGCACCTTCCTTGTCGAACGGCTTGGTGCCCTTCCACGACTGGTAGATCTGCACGATGTGCACCCAGCCCGTCGCGACTTCCTGCTGGCGCACCTTGCGCATGTTGTCGACCGAACCGGCCGTCGGCAGGTACTGGAAGCTGTACTTCTTGCCCAGTTCCTGGTTGAGCACCTGCACGCCCGCGCTCCAAGCCGGGTGCCAGCCGCCACCGGACGGTCCGCCGGCGACGCGATAGGTTTCGACGGCCGAGGCCGCACTGGTAACGGCGATCACGGCCGCAGCCGCGATCGGTAAGCGCTTCAGCATGAGCTTTCTCCCTTGTAAGAGCCCGGTTACGGGCGAAGCCGTTTCTTATGGTGGCGACCAGCGCCGCCGTTGTGCCTCAAGATTGCATCACCGCGCGCGAAGGACAACCGGCTTTGCACAGCGTTGCGGTTGAAACGGTCGTTTGTACGTATTTTCACTTATCGTGCGGGCGCGGCATCCCCAGGTGCTGCCGGAACCACGCCACCGCCGCCCCGCTCGCCGCCGAAAACCGCGCCACGTAGGGCACGAAATGCCCGCCCGGGATCATCGTCAGCGCCTTGGGCTCACGCGCCCGCCCGTAGGCCTCCAGCGCCAGATCCGTCGGCGTCACCCAGTCCGCGTCGGCCACGATCATCAACAGCGGCGTGGGACTGATCTGCGCGATCCATGCCCCCGGCTCGTATTCCCGCGACATCTCCGCTGACCTCAGCGTCACTGCGTTGCGATAGGCCGCCGACCGCTCCTGATCCCCCATGAAGAATGCCCACGCCTCCTTGCCCGGCAGCGCGCAGGCCGCGCCATCGTCTTGCGAGACCACCGGAATCATGCGCGGCGCCTTGCCTTGGAAGCGCCCGAGCCGGTCCGCATTGAAGGCCGCCGTCTGCCCCTCGATCCGGTCCCCGCGCGTCCGGCGCTGCGCCGACACCGAGCCCGAGATCGTCGGCACCTGGGACACGACGCAGCGCACCCGCCGGTCGATCGCCGCCACCACCAGCACGTGCCCGCCCGAGTAGCTGGTCCCCCATATGCCAATCCGCTCGGGGTCCACCTGCTCCAGTGTCATGGCGAAGGTGATCGCGTGCCGGTAGTCCCGGATCTGCTGGATCGGATCGATCTCCCCGCGCGGGACGCCCTCGCTCGCGCCGAAATTGCGGTTGTCGAACACGATCACGCCAAAGCCCGCCGCCGCGAACGCCACCGCGAAGCTGTCCAGGTACTGCTCCTTCACCGCGGAGAAACCGTGCGCCATCACGATCGTCGGCACTGCCCCCCTCGCGCCGTCCGGCATATAATGCCAGCCGCGCAACACGCAGCCCTCCGCGTCGAATTGGATGTCGGTGCGCATCCCCTGTCCCTTCCCCTGCTGCGATGACCTCGCCCCGCCGGCCGCCCTCCAGGCCCCGGGCGCCACCCAAAGGCCCCGTCCCTGGACCGCGCCGGGACCGTTAGCCATCGCCGGCCGTGAAGCTTAACTCGCCGTTGGCAGGGCCGCCATGCGCCACCGATCTTGCTAAACGCGCGGGCTTCGGCACAAATGGGCCCAACCGCCAACAAACAACCCGGAGGAAACCACCTTGGCTGGAAGACCGACCATTCTGACCTGCGCCGTCACCGGCACGTTCGGCACGCGCGAGAACAACGAAAACCTGCCCTGCTCGCCCGAGGAGATCGCCAACGCCGCGCTCGACGCGGTCAAGGCCGGCGCCGCCATCTGCCACATTCACGTGCGCGACCCCGCCACCGGCGCGCCGTCGATGAAGCTCGAGTACTATCGCGAGGTCGTGAAGCGCATCCGCGAGTCGGGCGTCAACATGATCATCAACCTGACCTGCGGGCCGGGCGGCCGCTACGTGCCGTCCGATGACGACCCCCAGAAGCCGGCGCCGGCCTCCAACTACAAGAAGGCGATCGAGCGCGTCCAGCACGCGGTGGAGTTGAAGCCCGAGATCTGCACGCTCGACCTCAACACGATGTGGTTCGGCGGCGGCGCCGTGATCAACTCGCCCAAGATGATCGCCGAGATGGCCGGCATGATGTACGGCGCGGGCCTGAAGCCCGAGTTCGAGGTGTTTGATTCCGGCGACATCAACCTCGCCCACGACCTTATCAAGGAAGGCGTGCTGAAGGAGCCGGGCCTCTACCAGATCGTCACCGGCATCAAATACGGCTTCGCGCCCGATCCGCAGGCTCTGATGTACGCCCAGTCGATCCTGCCCAAGAACTCGCAGTGGGCAGCCTTCGGCGCCTCGCGCTGGTCCTTCACGCAGCTCGCCACCGCCTTCATTCTCGGCGGCCACTGCCGCATCGGCATGGAGGACACGCTCTACGTCGAAGCCGGCGTCAAGACGCCCGGCAACGGCGCGCTGGTCGAGAAGGCGGGAAAGATCATCAACCTGCTCGGCGGCAAGCTCGCCACCCCCGACGAGGCCCGCGAGATCCTCGGCCTGCCCAAGCGCAAGCCCTGAGGACATCATCCCCCTCTCCCCATTTTGATGGGGCGAGCGTCGGGGTGAGGGGCAGCGCTGGCGGCCGGCTCGCGGAACGCGTGTCGCCAGCGCAATCAGAAATGCACGAGGGCCAGCCCTGGCCCCCACACCATACGAGCCGACCGCGCCCTGGTTTCCCGGGACGCGGTCGACGTCATTTTGCAGCCAAGCTCGGGGTCAATGGCGCACCCGCGACTGACGGCTATGCCGGATCTTTGCGCCGAGCCCAGCGGCCTTGGGCGCCTGAGCCGGATTTACCGAGCTCTTGGTCAGACCGCCAGGGCCTGTCGGGCACGAGATCTTCAGCGGCACCCAGTTACCCATCTTGCCGCCCTCGGCCTCGGCAATGAACTTGGTGTCGGCCGCCTTCTTGTAAGTCTCCGTCACCGTGTGCGAGCCGACATAGACGCCGCCCGAACCCTTGTGGATCTTGACGATATACCAGGCGCTCTTGCCGCCGTCGGCCCGGCGATAGCGAACCTTCGACCAGCCCTCCTTGTCGCCGAACACCCAGCTTTTGAACGTCACGGACGTGGGGCAGGCATTCGTCTTCGCCGCCGTGATACCGAGCTGGACCTTGGTGACCTTCATCGGCGCGCAATCGTTCTTGAAGTGCACCCAATCTGAAGCCGGACCATCCTTCACCTTCAGCCGGCGCGTCTGGTCGACATCGCCCACGTTCTGCGTGTTTTCAACTTTCGCGACGTAGGAGGAGTTGGTCTTCTTGAACTCGACCTTGAACCATTCACCCGGCGCGCCGCCTTTGCGCTCGTGACGCACGAAGGCATGACCCTTCTGGTTGGCGTGCAGCGACATGAAGGTGGTCATGGGACGCGGGCACGAGGCGCCAGCCTTGACCTTGTAGGAATACTTCACGTGCGTCACCTTGAATGGGTCGCAACCGACCTTCACGTGTTCCCACGGCGCGGCCGGCCCGCCCTTCACCTGGATGCGGCGCACCTGGTCGACGTTACCAACCTCCTGGGTTTCTTCCTTCACGTACAGGAACTTGTCGCCGACCTTCTTGGTCGCAAACGAGATCCAGTCGCTCGGCGGCCCACCCTGACGCTCGCGGCGATACTGCCCCGAGCCCGGCTTATTGGATTCGATGACCGTCCGGATCGTCAGCTTGCGCGGGCAGGCGTTGCCTTCGCTCTTGTAGGTGAGCTTTGCGCCAAGCGTCTTGTAGGGCTGCTGATCGGCGAGGCACACGACGTTGAAGGCAAGTCCAACATTGCGCTTCTCGCTCACCGAGCCTTTCGGAAAACCACCGATCGCCGGATAGTAGTCCGCCATCACGCCCACCCACAGCGCGTGGCCGGACGACGACGTGCGCTGTTCGGTGAAAACGGACGCGCCTTGATCCAGCTTCTTGTTGCACGCAGCAACGATCGCGCTCTCGCTGGCGCCGCCCAGGCCGAGTTTGTCGCCCGCGCGCACGATATCGAGCGTCGCCGAGGCCTTGTTGCGATCGCCCTTGCCGCCAAAGCTCTTGACCGCCAGTGCCACCGGCTTGTAGGGGCCGGCGACACCGCTCTGGTCCAGCTTGAAGCTGTCCTGCGCGCCGGCCGCCATGTGCGTGATGAATGTCCGCAAGCCCTTTGCATTCGCCTTGACGCTGACCTGCAAGGTGACGGGCCGGTTGGCGATGCTGTGCCACTTGCCGTTCTTGGCATCGACATAGATCGTCGGCGCCGCACCGTTCAGCTTCGCGGAGAAATCGGCGATCCGCGGCTCTGCCATCGCCGGACCTGACACGGCAGTGATACCAGCCAGAAGGGCCGAGGTGGTCGAAAGCACTCGGATGGATGAAACTGACATTGCTCTGCTCCTTGTCGGGACCCTGGATGCTGGGTTGGTCGCGACCGGAGCCGATAAGGTTCAAGGACCCTGGACACTTTCGGAGCATTTTCTGGGACGCACGAGCGGTTGGATGAGCCCCGGCGCCCGTCCGGGGAACCACCGAAATGACCGCTCCGCCCCCTCCGAACACGATTGGAGACCAAGTACGGCCCCTCAAATCGAAAGAATGGAAACACGATCACGTCTGATAGTCGGATGTCGCGATGTGGTGAACGGCCGAGAATGATCCCCATCCCGACCTTCTCTATTTCCCCCACACCACCCGCTCCAGTGCCGCGCGCAACGCGTCCGTGACCTCCACGTCGAACACCTCACGCAACACCTGCTCCAACTTTGCACGGTCGAGCATCCGCTCCTCCGCCGCCCCGTCAGGCGTGCGGATCGTATAGCGATTGTTCAAAAGCGCATGGCGCACGTCCGGCATCGACCGGCACGCCATCAGTCGCCGTTTGAAGGTCGAGCCGGGATACGTGGACGTGTACCAGTTGGGCGCCAGGAAATCGACGTCGAGCTGCGGCTCGAGCGACAAGAGCACCATCGGCATCCAGCGCCGCGGCGTGCGCAATTCAAGCTTCAGCTCGTGTTCGCCGACGCGCATGAGGCGGAACGTGCCGTTGATCGTCGCCTGCGGCGCCGTCTCCCACATGCGGATCGGCGCGAGCATCGTCGCACCGCCGAAGCCGACGTCGGCGAGCCAGTCCACGCCGTCGACCGCCACCTTCATCGCCATGTGCGTGCGCAGCGGCAGCGGATCGTCGGCCCCAAGAAACCACAGCACGCGGCCCATGTGCGACGTCACCTCGAACCCGAGCTGGCGCAGCACTTCGCGAAACAGCGTGTTGTGCTCGAAGCAGTAGCCCCCGCGCCGCCTGGCGACCATCTTCTCGAAGATCACTTCCGGCGCGATGTCGATCGGCGCACCCACGAGCGCGGCCGTCCCCTCGTAAGGGATCGCGGCAGGATGCAGCCGGTGCAACGCGCTCAGCACGTCGAGCGTCGGCGCGCACGGCCCGTCGTAGCCTATGCGGCGAAAATAGGCGGCAAGATCGATCATGGCACCATCGCCGGCACTACCACCGGCACGAGCCGTGACGAGGCCGCCGCGATGCAAGCGACCGTCACGACCCGCCGCCGGTTTCGGCAAGCAAGGGCGCGGCGCACGACGACGCTACGCCTTGATCCCCGCAATGCCATGGGAACGGTCCTTGGCGGTGAAGAACACGAGGTCCGTGTCGCCGGTCGAGCGCGCTTCGTGCATGGCCTTGGCCGGAATGTAGACGACCATCCCCGGCGTGCCGACGACCTTGTGTCCCTCGATCGTCATCTCCGCACGTCCTTCGAGCACATAGATCCACTGCTCGTTGGGATGCCAGTGCAGCTCGCTGATCGTGCCCTTGGGAATGCGCGCGAGCCCGACCATCATCCGGTCCCCTTCCACGACCGAACCGTTGGTCGTCGCATAATCGGGCCCCAGATCCATCTGCTTCAGGTCGGCCATTCTGAAGGCGTAGGCACCATTGCCGGCCTTCGTTGCGCCGGGCGTCAGCGTCCCGCTGTCGTCTGCCATCGTGTGGGTCTCCTCTCGTCCGTTTTTGTGCCCGCGCGGGGCATGGGCCGCCGATCCTAGCGATCACACCAGCCCGCCACCATGATGAATTCGCCCCTGGCCTCGATTGGCTCGAGCCCGCCAAACGCGCTGCCCCGCCCTTGCGCACCCCAGGCCTGTGGCGTACCTCAGGCCAGACCCCAGCCCTCCAGCGGAGCCAGCCCGATGACCGATTTCCCCAAGCGCGTCCACCTCATGGAAGTCGGCCCTCGCGATGGCCTGCAGATCGAAAAGAAGATCCTTACCACGCCCGAGAAGCTCGAGCTGATCGACATGATCGAGGACGCCGGCATCCCCGAGATCGAGGTCGGCTCCTTCGTCAACCCGAAGGCCGTGCCGACCATGGCCGACACCTCCGACGTGTTTGCCGGCATCAAGAAGAAGCCGGGCGTGATCTACCGGGGCCTCAGCCTCAACACCAAGGGCGTGGAGCGCGCCATGGCGACGCCCAACATCGACCTCGACGGCCGCCTGCACATCACCGCCAGCGAGATCTTCGTGCGCCGTAACACCAATCGCTCCATCGACGATACCTTCCGCCAGCTGCCCGAATGGATCGCGCTCTACAAGAAGGCGGGCGTGCCGACCGACGGCGTCACCGTCATGGCCGTGTTCGGCTGCAACTTCGAAGGCGACGTCCCCACCGGGCGCACAATCGACCTCCTGGCCCGCACCATCGACATCCTGGCCGAGCACGGCGAGACGCTCAAATTCGCCAACCTGTGCGACACGATGGGTTGGGCCAATCCGGAGCAGATCAAGCGCGTCTGCGGCGCCGTGCGCGAGCGCTGGCCCAACTTGCAGATCAAGCTCCACCTGCACGACACCCGCGGCATGGCGATGGCCAATGCCTACGCCGCCTTGCAGATGGGCATCGCCGAGTTCGACGGCTCCATCGGCGGGCTGGGCGGCTGCCCGTTCGCCGGCCACAAAGGCGCGGCCGGCAACATCTGCACCGAGGACCTCGCCTTCCTGTGCGAGGAGATCGGCATCGAAACCGGCATCGACATCGACAAGCTGGCAGCCGCCGCTCGCCGCGCCGAGGAGATGGTCGGCCACCCCGTGCCCGGCAAGGTGATGAAAGGCGGCACGCTCAAGGCCGCGCGCGCTGGTGCAAATCGATAATCGATGTGTGCAAAAGTCGGCAGCGGGACAGGCGCGTTCGCCTCGGGCTAGGATGCCCGTCCGAGATGTCGGGCGCGGGTCGACTGCACCCGTGACGTTGACGTCGAGACATCGGAGACACAGGACCATGTGCCGTTGTCACAGACGCAGCCTCCTGGCAGGCGCCGGTGCGGTGTTCGCCATGTCGGCGTGGCCCAGGCTGGCGCGCGCCACAGCACGCGACGACGCCGAGCGTGGCTTTCTGGATGCCGCAAAACGCATGAAGGACATGGCGATCGCCAGCGGCGATCAGGCCTACGGCGCTGTGATGGTGCTCGACGGTGCGATCGTCGGCTGGGGGCCGAGCCGCGTCGTCGTCGATGCCGACCACGACGCCCATGCAGAGCGCGTCGCACTGTGGGACGCGCAGGCCCGCCTGGGCCGCAAGAACCTATCCGGCGCCGTCATCTATTCCACGTCGCGGCCCTGCGCTGACTGCCAGAACGCGCTCGCGATCGCAGACGTCTCACGCATGATCCATGGCGCCGGTATCGACGCCGGCGCGCCCCGGCGCTGGTAGGCCGAACGCCAACGGCAGCGCTCTGCGAGCGCTGCCGCTGTCCATCCGTCAGACCATCAACCCCGCGAGGCTTACGGCTTGATGTAGGTGTAGCCCTGCTGCTGCAGATAGCTGAGCTCCGCCACGCCAGACGGCACGATGTCCTCGTCGAACACCTCGAACAAGTCCGTCTTGTAGTCGATCTTGCGCCCGACCAGCGTGTTGTTGCACACCGCGAACGTCACCTTCTGCGCCTTCAAGCCGTTGACGTCGGCCTGCAGCTTCTGGCTCTGCACCGCATTCTTCAGCAGTCCCACACCATTGCCGTGCAGCACGACCTTGACCTCGATGCTGTCGCGACCGACCGCATTGATGTGGTTCTGGATGTTGTTCATCGCGGCGCGGTAGCCTTTGTCGTCCTGCCCGCCGTCGTAGTTGATGTGATACACGACCTTCTGCTTGCCGTAGCGCGAGGTCGGATCCGTCGCCATTGCACCGCTGGCGATCGCCAAAGAGGACACCAGTGCCAGCATCAGTGATGCAAGTCGCGTCATGTGAGGTCTCCGAAGACGTTGCAGGTTGGTCAGGGCCGCCATCAGGCCCTGAATTGTTGCGGAATGTCACGTACGCAGGTTTGCAGATGCAGCATTCGTCAGCCTGCCGACACCGTCACTCTGCCGCCACCAGCGCGCCGTGCCCCGCCGCCGTCATGTCGCCGGCGCGCGCCCACGCATTGGCCGCCAGCGCACCGCCAGCAATCGATGCCAGCGCCAGGATCGAAGCGAAGCTGAGCGTAGCCACGCCCGACAGCCCGGCGCCGATCGTGCAGCCGCCCGCCAGCACGCCGCCCACGCCCATCAGCGCGCCGCCGGCCAGATAGCGCGACGCCGGGGTATCGTGCGTAAAGCCGGTCCACTGGAACTCGCGGGTTGCCAGCGCAGCCATCGCCGCCCCGGCGATCGTGCCGCCGAACACGCCGAGCCCGAACGTCGGCGCGATCGCCGTGCTCGCAACCGCATAGAACAGCGTCTCCGCCGCCGACGAAGTGAACGCCAGGCTCTCCAGCGTGATCGGGCTGAACGCATCCTGCAGCACATAGCCCGTGCCGACCCAGCCGAGCGGCACCAGCGCACCGATCGCCGCGCCGAACGCAAGCTGGCCGAGCCGCGCGCCCGACACCAGCGCGAACGACACCAGGCCCACCGCAACTACGGCCGACCAGAACTCCAGCCCACCCCACAGGCTTGCCAGCGACACTGAGCCGCCCAGAGGCACCGTGAAGCCGCCGAGCCACACACGCAGCGGCGCAAGCACGCCCTTCAACGTCGCGTGCGCCACGACCGCAAACACCACCAGCGCCACCCAGGCGCGCAGGTTGCCCGATCCGGCGAGCACCGAAAGCCGCGACGTGCAACCGCGCGTCAGCACCATGCCGATGCCGAACAGCACGCCGCCAAGGACGATCGCCGCAAGCGGTAGGTCGCTGGCAAGGAAACGGTGCTTGCCGAAGTCGACCAGCCCGGCCGCCATCAGCCCGCCCGTGCCCGCAACGGCGACAGCCAACGCCATCGCCCAGGTCGCCAGCGCAGACGCGCGCTCCGCCGGCGCACCGACGAGACCGCGCCGCAGACAGAACCGCGAACGCTGTGCCAGAGCGCCAAACGCCAGACCCAGCAGCACGCCGAGAACCACCGACGCGCCCAGCGGCGTCCAGCCCTCCAGTCCAAGCGTCTCGAACATGACCACCTCAATCAGAATTGGAATTTCGTTCCCATGGAATAAGATTTCAGCGCCGACTGCGCAATGACGAGCATCCTTATGTAGAATAATAAGAACCAAATACCCTGCGATGCGCGATCGTTGGAATGGCGTGCTGCCCGATCGCGCGCGCGTGGTGGCCCATGCCCCACTGAGGGCCGGCAGCGCGATACGAATGCCGCCGATGCCGTGCCGTGCCACACTGACACCCGACATCTCGACCCCTTTGGACGCCGCCAGGCATCCCGACAGCACACCCTGGCACCACCCCTGCCCCCTCAACGACAGGACCACCGCCATGCCCGCGCCATCCGCCCCCGTCCGCCCGACGATCGGCTTCATCGGCCTCGGAGTCATGGGCGGTCCCATGTGCCGCAATCTGCTGACCAGATCCGGCCTGCCGGTGGCCGTACGCGACACCGATCCCGCCCGCCAGGAGCCGCTGATCGCTCTGGGCGCGCGCGCGGCGGCAACAACGGGCGAGATTGCGCGATCGAGCGACGTCGTCTTCCTGTCGCTGCCCGCCGGCCCCGATGTCGAACAGGTCGTGCTCGGCCCCGATGGCCTTCTCGCCAATGGACGTGCCGGCCAGATCGTCGTCGACCTCTCGACCATCCCCGTCGCCACCACGCGCACCATCGCGGCCGCCCTCGCAGAGAAGGCCATCGCCTTCGCCGACGCACCCGTGGCCCGCACGCGCGCGGCGGCCGAAGCCGGCACGCTCTCGATCACCGTCGGCGCACCCGATGATCTGTTTGCCCGGATCGCGCCACTGCTCGCGCATATGGGCACCGACGTGACACGCTGCGGCGGCATCGGGTGTGGTCAGGTCGTCAAGCTCATGAACAACATGGTGCTGGTCGAGATCGGCGTCGCCGTTGCCGAAGCGCTCGCCGTCGGCAGCGCAGCCGGCGTCGATCCCAAGCTCCTCCTGGAAACGATCGCGAAGGGGTCCGGCGACAGCTTCGCGCTGCGCAACCACGGCCTCAAGGCGATGGTCCCGGACAACTACCCCAAGCAGGCATTCTCAACGGTCTACGCGCTGAAGGACGTCGCAAGCGCGCTCGACCTTGCGCGCGAAACGGGCTTCGAACTGCCCGGCGCCAGGCTTGCCGCCAACCGCCTCGAGAAGGCTCGTGACGCCGGCTACGGCGACGACTACTGGCCGGTGATCGCCAGGCTCGTCGACCGGGCCGGGTGAGGCCGCATCACGCCATCATCTCGCGCACCAGCGGAATGACCTTGCGCCCGTAGAGTTCGATGCAGCGCATGATGTTCTCGTGCGGCAACGGCCCCGCGCTCACCTTCATGTCGAAGCGCGTCGCATCGAGCGCCCTCATCGTCGCGGCGATCTTCTTGGCCACCGTCTCCGGCGATCCGCAATAAAGCGAACCGTCGACGATCTCCCGGTCGAACTCCTCGCGTCCCATCGGGGGCCATCCCCGCTCGCGCCCGATCCGGTCGCGCATCTGCTTGTAGTCGGGCCACAATTCCTCTTGCGCCTGCGCGTCACTGGTCGCGACATAGCCGTGCGAGTGGATGCCGACCGGTGCAAGCGGCATCTTGAAGTGATCGAGCGCGCGCTTGTAGAGATCGACGTGCTCAGCGAACCGGCGCGGCGCGCCGCCGATGATCGCGATCATCAACGGCAATCCATAGCTTGCCGCACGCACCACCGACTCCGGCGTACCCCCGACCCCGATCCACGTCTTGAGCCGCCCGTTCTCCACCGGCGGAAATACCCGCTGGTCCTGCAACGGCGCGCGCGTCTCGCCGCGCCACGTCACCGGCTCCTGCTTCAACAGCTCCACGAACAGCTCGAGCTTTTCGGCAAACAGCACCTCGTACTGGCGCAGGTCGTGCCCGAACAGCGGAAACGATTCCGTGAATGACCCCCGGCCCAGCACCACTTCCGCGCGACCGTTTGACAAGGCATCGAGCGTCGAGAACCGCTGGAACACGCGGATGGGATCGTCGGAACTCAACACCGTCACAGCCGTGCCGAGTCGGATGCGCTTGGTGCGCGCGGCGATAGCGGCCAACACCACATCCGGCGCAGAGATGGCGAAGTCGTCGCGATGATGCTCGCCGAGCCCGATGAAATCGGCGCCCACCTCGTCGGCCAGCACCGCTTCCTCGACGATGTTGCGCAACACCTGCGCCTGCGACAGCCGCGCGCCATCGGGTCCGCGCGTCACGTCGCCGAACGTATCCAGTCCAAGCTCGAGCGTATGAACCACCCTACCTCCTTGATCGCGCGCCTACTCCGCGGCCGGCGATCTCTGCCTGCCCACAGCCGACCGATCGGTCACGCCCAGGAATTGGGCCACCTCGTCGGCACGCGCCATCGTATCGCGATAGCCCATCTCGATCAGCGCCGCGCAATAGGCCGGCTCGAACATCAGGTAGCTCGCCAGCCGCCAGTCCCGCCCCCACATGCCGAGCCGCCCGAGCAGCATCCGGACCGTCCACGGCATCTCGTGGGCATGATCGCGCGCCACGTCCCGGATGTCGTAGGCCGGCTCCAGCACCATCACCTCGATCTCGCGCAGCGACGTCCCCGCCCGCCGCTCCGGCCCGATCAGCGACAGCGTCTTGTTAATACGCTTGGCCCGCTCGATGTCCGCGTCGACGTTGTCGAGAAAGATGATGTCGAGCATGTTGCCGCCGATCGTGCCGATGCTTGGATAGCGGATGTCCTCGGTCTTGGGCGCGATGTCGGGCCGGCTGTCGCGCGTCGTGATAACCAGCACACGGTCGGCGCCGGTGCGGATCGCAGGGCTCAAGGGCGACGTCAGCCGCAGCGATCCGTCGCCGAAGTATTCGGTCCCGATCCGCTCGGCGGGAAACACGAACGGCAAGGCCGCCGCCGCCATGAGATGCGCCGCGCCGAGCTTGGCCGACACCCCCTCCCGCCGCGCCCGCGTCCAGTCCGCAAGCCCCGGCCGCCCCTGGAAGAACGACACCGCCTTGTTGCGGTCGTAGGACGACGCCGTCACGCTCACGGCCTCCAGCGCGCCGCTGGCGATGGCGGCATCGATCGCCTCGAAATCGATCTGCGCGTCGATCAGGTCGCGCAAGGGCGCGTTATCGAGCAGCGAGCGCGGATTGGGCAATCCGAGCCCGGCCAGCGGCGTCAGCGACACCACCCAGTGCAGCCCGGTCAGCGACAGCGTGAGGAATTCCGTCCGGTAGACGTCCCGGGTTCGCAGCGACCGCCAGAACCGCGACAGCGCCGCTACGCCCGCACCGAACCGCTCCGCCCGCGCCGCCAGCGCCACTGCGTTGAGCGCGCCGACCGAAGCCCCCGCGATCACCGGAAACGGGTTGCGATCGCCAGGCACGATCTCGGCAATCGCCTTCAGCGCACCCACCTGGTAGGCCCCGCGCGCACCGCCGCCGGGCAGCACGAGACCCGTCGTCAGGCTCTGTCGTGTTCGATCGGGCATTCGTCGTCCGGGCTGGCATGAGGCGCGTTTAGCCACACTATCAGCCCGGCGCGGGAAGACGAAACCCGCCGTCTCGTGCCCTGCGGCGCCGGTGTGGCGGTGTCCGCGGGCCTATTTCGCCGCGCCAGCCGTGTCGTCGGCAGGCTTGTCTGCGGGCTTGGCGGGCGCTGACTTGTCGGCCGCCGCTTCGCCGCCCGTCCAGCGCGCATCATGCAGCCGCGTCGGCCGCCCGCTCTCCATGTCCCGGAAGCCCTGGATGTAGTTGGCCGTCATATCGAACACGATCGGTTTGGGCGCCTCGGTGCGATACCAGGCCTCGGTCCAGTCATCGTGCCGGTCGAGGTTCATGCTGAGCTTGAGCCGCAGCGGCAGCTTGACCCCACCCGTCGTCTCGAAGAAAGCGCCGGTCTTCAGCGCATGGAACAAGATGACGTCCGTGAAGGTGGAGCGGCCCTGCACCGTCACCGGCGTGAACAGCCGCACGTCGCCCTTCGGTGAAGCCCCGAAATGCAGGTTCTGGAACAGCATCGTCTTCTGCGTTTCCAGATGCGTGACCTCCAGGTCGAACGACAGGATCGTGCCGCGCTGCGCGCCATCGTTGGAGATCGTGACCGGGATCGCGAACACGTCGCGGAAATCCTGCCGGTAGAGATAGATGAGCGGCGGCGTGTAGATGCGCAGCTCCGCCCGCTTCAGCACCGTCTCGTAGAAGCTGTAGCCCGAGAACACGAGCGCGATGATCGATGTCAGCGCGGCAAGCCCTGCGCCGAAGCTCGACCAGCGCGAGCCGCCGGGCCGCCCCCGGCCCGACACCGCCCCGCCATCGCCGCCGTCGCCGAATGCGCCGACGCTGCGCGTGCCGTACTCGCCCACTTCCCCCATCAGGTCCTCGAGATTCTGGTGCGCGCCTCGCGGTCTGCCGGCCATGTCTACGCTCTCCCCGGTTTCGTCTCGTCAGCTGCGCAACCCGCTTGGCCACGGCAAGCATCACCGGCCGCCCGACCATACCCGCTGATTTGTGACGGCACGCAGGCGACAGCCGCCGGACGGTCCGACCACGGCCAACCCCATCGCACAACGAGTCCCGCCCACGTCTCAGTTCGCCAAACCCGGCAATTGATCGTGGTTTGT
Source organism: uncultured Alphaproteobacteria bacterium (assembly GCA_963697205.1). GTDB lineage: Bacteria > Pseudomonadota > Alphaproteobacteria > Rhizobiales > Hyphomicrobiaceae > CAVONB01. The sequence continues at coordinate 49,242 of CAVONB010000014.1, forward strand.
CGACCGCAACCCGGGAAAAAGGGTTAATGATCCATTGACACCCATCTTCACCCATGTAATCCCATATTTGCCCGTCCGCACCGGGCAGGGATCCGTGGCTGGGCGCGGGCTTCGATAGAGGGCCGAAGCCAGAGCGACCGCCACGGCCCGCCGGCACCCGCAGGTTTCACCCGCGGGTACGGGACGGCAGGCGTTCCCAGCGGGGGTTGGGACGCCGGCTGGATCGGCGCCGGAACGAGAGCCGGAAGCGGACGGGATGAGTTTTGTATGCGTCGCGGACCTTCCCAGTTGGGGTCCGGATGCTTCGCACCCCGACCCGGGGGGCGTCGGTGGTGCGAGGCGGTTGCGGATGTCGAGACGTCGCGTCGAGAGCGTTGGAGAGAGGCTCTGAAGACGGGGGATGGATCGCTTTGTCTCGACATTCACAAACAAAATGGACGCGCGCGGTCGGGTCTCGATCCCCGCGTCCTTCCGCGCCGTGCTCGAGCGCGACGGCTATGCCGGTGGCATCTACTGCTACCCCTCGCTCGATGCTCCGGCACTCGATGCAGGCGGCGAGCGACTTGCGCAAACGATCGATGCGCTTCTCCGCGCTCTGCCCGAGTATTCGGACGAGCGCGACGAGCTCTCCGTTGCGCTCTACGGCGACGTCCAGATCCTCACGATCGACCAGGACGGCCGCATCGTCATTCCTGAAGGCCTTCGCCAGCACGCCAGCCTTCGCGGCGAGGTCACTTTTGTCGGCCTTGGCGACAAGTTTCAGATCTGGGAGCCCGGCCAGTTCACCGATCGGCGCGCCAAGGCCCGGGCCAAGGTCCAGGACCACCGCAAGCTCTTCGGCAATCGCCCGGGGTCTGCTAGAGACACCGGCTCGACAGGCGGTGACGACGGCGGCGACGCCTGAGCCCGCTGCCACAGCGCGGTGCGAAGGACGACGTGACGACACCTCATCAACCGGTCATGCTGCGCGAGGTGCTGCAAGCCCTCGATCCCAAGGACGGCGAGCGCTTCATTGACGCCACGTTCGGCGCGGGTGGCTACACCCGCGCCATTCTGGACGCCGCCGATACCACCGTCGTCGCGCTCGACCGCGACCCTTCCGCCGTCGTCGCCGGCTTCGAGATGACGATGGCCTACCAGCCCCGCCTGAGCCTCGGCCAGCAGCCTTTCGATCGCCTTCTGACGTGGGCGGCGGACCCCGATGCCCCATGGCCCGGCAGGGTCGACGGCGTCGTCTTCGACCTCGGCGTCTCCTCCATGCAGCTCGACCGCCCCGAGCGCGGCTTCTCCTTCCAGCATGACGGCCCGCTCGACATGCGCATGTTCGCCGCACCCGGCATTCCGCCCGTCGAGAACGGCCCGACCGCCGCCGACATCGTCAACACCTGGCCCGAAGCCAAGATCGCCGACCTGATCTATCGGCTCGGCGAGGAGCGCCGCTCGCGCGCGATCGCCAAGGCCATTGTCGCCCAGCGCAGCGAGCGCGAGTTCACCACCACCGGCGAATTGGCGAGCCTTGTCGCCCGCGTGCTCGGCGGACGCCGCGAGCATGGCCGCCATCCAGCCACCCGCACGTTCCAGGCGCTGCGCATCGCCGTCAACGACGAGCTCGGCCAACTCGCCCGCGGCCTGGCCGGCGCCGAGGCCTTCCTGAAGCCCGGCGGACGTCTCGTCGTCGTGACCTTCCATTCGCTGGAGGATCGCATCGTCAAGCGCTTCATCGCCGAGCGCGCCAAGCCCGCGCCGTCGGCCTCGCGCCATCTGCCCCAGGTCGACATCGCCCGCCGGCCATCGAGTTTCCGAATTGTTAACTCCAAGCCGTTAACACCTTCGAAAGGAGAAACGGATCAGAACCCGCGTGCCAGATCGGCACGGCTGAGGGCGGCGATACGGACCGACGCGCCGGCCTGGCCACTCGATCTATCAGGGCTCGACATCCCGTCTCTCGATTGACGGCGCGGCGCCGACCGGGGGCAGCCGCCGCCGTCACCAGCGTGGGGAGCCTCGCCCGTCATGCCGCGCCTCCTGGTTGCCGTCGCCTTCACGCTCGCCCTGTCGAGCGCCGTCTTCCTCTATGCCGTGAAGTACGAGACCCGCCGCCTGGAAGCGGAGGTGCACGCACGCGAGCGCGCGATCGAGGCCGCCCGCCAGGACATCGCCGTCATGGAGGCCGAGCGCGCACACCTGTCGAGCCCCGACCGTATCGCCCCCCTCGCGCGCTCCCTCGGCATGGGTCCCGCCGACCCTGACCAGATGACCCGCCGGCATCCAGCCTTCGCGCCGACGCCGGAGAAGGCGCCCCGACCGGCCGCCGGTGACGCAAGCCGCAGCCCACCGGAGCGCAGGCCATGACCGCGCCCACGCGGCGCGGCGAGGTTCAGCAGCCGCAACCGCAATCGCACGCCCCCCTGCCCGGCATCGGCCTCACCGGCGTTCCACGGCCGGCGGCGCCCAATGGCCTGAAGCTCAAGCCCCCTGGCACATCACCCGCGACCGAAGGCGCACCCGCAGCCGCACGGGTCCCCGCCTCGACGACCGGCGGCGCGCGCCACCCCGCCCTGTCGACGGTGCGCGCATCTCATCGCGGCCTCGCCGTCGTCGGCGGCGTCGCAATCGCCTTCACCCTCCTCGCCGTCCAGCTCGTGCGCCTGGCGATGAGCGGACAAGGCGAGCTGTCGATCGCCGTCAGCGAGCCCATGAGCCAGACGCACGCGCGCCCCGACGTCGTCGACCGGTCCGGCCGCCTGATCGCGACCGATCTCGTGGTCCATTCGCTCTATGCCGACCCCGCCATGGTGCTGGACGCCGACATCGTCTCCGAAAAGCTGGCGCAGGTGCTGCCCGAGCTCGATCAGCGCGAGGTCCGCCTGAGCCTCGCCGACAAGTCCCGCCGCTTCGTCTGGCTGCGCCGCGGCCTGCCCCCTTCGGTTGCCCAGCGCGTCCACGATCTCGGCCTGCCCGGCCTCGCCTTCCGCCGTGAGCTGCGCCGCGCCTATCCGCAGGGCCGGCTCGCCGGCCACGTCGTCGGCAGCGTCAACATCGACAATCGCGGCCTCTCCGGCATCGAGCGCCACATCGACGAGACGATCGGCATCGAGGCCTTGCCCGCCGCCATGACGACGTCGAAGCCGGCTGTTGCGCTGACCCTCGACATCGGCGCGCAGGCCGCCGTCGAGGACGAGCTCGCCAGCGCCGTCACCCGCTTCCGCGCCAAGGGCGCCGCCGCCATCGTCCTCGACGTCGCCAACGGCGACGTCCTCGCCGCCGCGTCCTTGCCGCGCATCGATCCCGCCCGCCCGGTCGAGGCGCAGGACATCGCCCGCCTCGACAAGATCGCCGGCGGCACCTTCGAGTTGGGCTCCGTGTTCAAGGCATTGACGGTCGCCATGGCGCTGGAGCGCGGCCAGGCCCGCCTCGACACGCTGTTCGATGTGCGCCAGCCGCTGTCCACCGGTCGCTTCACGGTGCGCGATCTCCATGCCTCCAACCGCCCGCTGTCGCTGGCCGAGATCTTCATCCACTCATCGAACGTCGGCGCGGGCATGATCGCGCGTGAGGCCGGCAGCGGCGTGCAGCGCGCCTTCCTCGGCCGGTTCGGGCTGCTCGAGGCGCTGACGACCGAACTCGGCACGCTGCCGGCGCCCCAAGTACCGACACGCTGGGAAGACGCCGAGACGATCACCATCAGCTACGGCCACGGCATCGCGGTGACGCCGCTGCAGTTCGCCGCTGCCGCCGCGACGCTGGTCAACGGCGGCCGCGCGGTCACGCCGCGCTTCGTGCGCGTCCCCGAGACCGCCACAGCCCGCACCGCCCAGGTGATCTCGCCCGCCACGAGCCAGCGCATGCGCGAGCTGATGCGGCTCAACGTGACCAGCACGACGGGAACCGGCAGGCGCGCCGACGTGCCGGGCTACGAGGTCGGCGGCAAGACCGGCACCGCGGAGATGCCGGCGCGCGGCGGCTACCGCGAGGACGCCGTCATCGCTTCCTTCATCGCCGCATTCCCCATGAGCGCGCCGCGCTACGTCGCCTTCGTCCTGCTGTTCGAGCCGCAGGGAACCGGCGAGACCAACGGCCGGATCACCGCCGGCTACAACGCGGCAGCGACCGCCGGTCGCACAATCGCACGGGTCGCCCCGCTGCTCGGCCTGGTGCCCAACTCCCGCTCCTGAGGACACGATTTCGCACCTGCGAAGATGCGCGTGGACACCCATGGTGATCGCACTCGCCTTTGGGCATACTCCCTCGTCGCGGCAAGCTATGCCGAATTGCCGGTGTCCCATTTACGCTTCAACGGGCATCGACATCGAGGCCGCTTGACCCAACGAGCGTTCGATTTTACTGATCGGAAGATAAATTGAGAATCCACCCGCGCGAGCCAGCGTGGGGGGAACGCGTCCCGGCGCAGTCGGCGCAACGGGAGCAGGAGCCGAGGGAGAAACGCCAGTGGCCCGACCCAAAGTCATCCTCAATCTCTACCCCATGCTGCCCGCTGACAGCTTCGAGGACCGGATCGCCAAGCGTCCGCACGGCGCCAATCGCGAGCTGTACACCAAGGTCGTCCACGAATGGGTCGACATCGTCCAGGCCGCCGAGGCCATGGGTCTTTGGGGATGCTCCACAATCGAGCACCACTTCCACTCCGAAGGCTACGAGGTGTCGCCCAATCCCGGCATCCTCAACGCGTTCTGGGCCGGCCAGACCAAGACGATCAACATCGGCGCGCTCGGTTACGTCGTCGGCACCTGGGATCCGATCCGTCTCGCCGAGGAGACGGCGATCATGGATCACCTGCTGAAGGGCCGTTACTGGGTCGGCTTCGCGCGCGGCTATCAGGCTCGCTGGGCCAACGTGCTCGGCCAGCACACCGGCGCCGTCGCCACCGTCTCCGACAAGAGCGACGCCGACCTCAAGAACCGCCAGGTGTTCGAAGAGCGCATCGACATGGTCCTGAAATGCTGGACCGAGGACGCCGTTCGCCTCGACTACGACACCTACAAGGCACCCTTCCCGATCACGGGCGTCGAGGACTATCCCGCCTGGCGCACGACCATGCTCGCCGGCGCGGAAGGCGAGACCGACGGCAATGGCCGCATCATGAAGTCCGCCGTCGTGCCCAAGCCCTACCAGCGTCCGCATCCCGCAGTGATGATGCCCACGACGAAGAGCATCGAGTCGATCGAGTTCTGCGCCAAGCGCGGCTTCATCCCGGTGCACTTCTCGCCGACGCAAACGGTGCACGACTCGATCAAGATCTATCAGGAGCTGTCCGAGAAGCATGGCCGCTCCGTGAAATTCGGCCAGAAGCAGAACATCTGCCGCTTCCCACACGTCGGCAAGTCGACAGAGGACTGGAACCGCAAGCTCAAGGCCTACGACGTCGAGATCTACAAGGAGTTCTACGCGCCGTTCTTCCCGCAGATGCCGCAGGGCGACGGCGACGCCATTCTCGAAGGCATGAAGAAGTCCGGCCTGTTCGTCGGTGGCTCCGTGCAGGAGTGCAAGGACGACTGGCGGCGCACCTACGAGAAGGCGCCCTGCGAGTACATCACGCTCATCTGGCACTGGGCGCAGTGCCCCAAGGAGGTGATGCTCGAGGAACTCGACCTGTTCATGCGCGAGGTCGTGCCGCTACTCGAAACGCCGGACTACGATTGACGCAAGTTTCGTGCGGCCACGCCGCCTCTGGAATTTGATCGAGACCAAAACATGGGCGGCACGCGCACGGCATCCTCGCCGTCGCGCTGCCGCCCAAGTCGTATCTGCCAGGGAGAACGAAACACCATGCAAGAAATGCTGATGGTCACCGAAAGCCAGCAGGCGATTCTCGAAACCGTGCGTCGCTTCGTCGAAGAGGAGGTGGCGCCCAAAGCCGCCGCGCTCGACGCTGAGGTCGATCCGCAAAACGCCTTTTCGTGGGAGATCGTGGAAAAAGCGCACGACGTCGGCATCCGCACGATGACACTTGAGGAGCAGTGGGGCGGCCTCGGCGCGGACTGCTTGACCACAGCGATGGTGGTGGAAGAGCTCGGCAAGGGTGATCTGGGCACGTCGGTGGTCATGGCGCAGACCTTGAAGATCGCGCAGATCATGCAGAAGGCGCTCAACCCCGAACAGCTCGCGCGGGTCATGCCGCAGATCGCCGAGGACAAGCGCTGCGTGCTGGCGATCGGCATGACCGAGCCGGACCATTCCTCCAACTACATCATCCCGTTCCCGACCCAGTTCCGCACGACCGCCGTCAAGACGGACGGCGGCTGGGTGCTGAACGGCATGAAGCACTTCATCTCGAACGGACCGCGCTCGCGCTACTACCTGCTGTTCGCGCAGACCGACCGCTCCAAGCCGCAGACCGAAGGGACGACCTGCTTCCTGATCGAGCGCGGCGCCCCCGGATTCACCATCGGGCGCATTCACGACAAGATGGGCGAGCGACTGGCCAACAATGCCGAGCTGGTCTTCCAGGACTGCTTCGTGCCGGACGCCGACGTGGTCGGCGAGGTCAACAACGGCTTCAAGCTGGTGCTAGAGTTCTTCCCGATGTCGAACGCCTATGCGGCGGCCTCCATCCTCGGCGTCGCCGGCGCCCTTTACGCCAAGTCGGTCGAGTGGTGCACGATCCGCGTGCAGGGCGGCAAGCCGCTGATCGAGCACGACGGCATCCGCGCGCAACTGTCCGAAATGCGCATGATGATCGACGTGGCGCGCGCGTATATCCACAAGTCCTGCTGGCTGTCCGACCACAAGGAGCAGGGCTGGGACACGACGCTGGCCGTCTACCCCAAGGTGTTCGCCTCCCAGATCGCCTGGAAGATCGCCGGCTGGACGCTCGAGCTGCACGGCGGCACGGGCTACATGAAGGAAACGGGCGTCGAGAAACTGGTGCGCGACGCCGCTGCCTTCCTGCACTCCGACGGCGTCAACCGCACGCTGCTCTTGAAGGCCGCCAACCTCCTCTACGCCAAGTGACCCCAAGATAGGGACACCCACAATTTCCTGATGTCCGCTCGCAATCGGCGGTCCCGCGCGGGAGAAAATTGTGGGTGTCCCCATTTTCCATTAGAACCGAAGCACTAGACTGCGACGCAGCAAGCCTTCACGCTGACAGGCTGACGATCGGAGATTGGTCATGACGGTCCTCGACCTCGAACGCCTCGCCAGCGAGGTGACGGACGGCGCGTCCATCGCGCTCGCCCCCGACTACTCCGGCTGCTCGATGGCGATGGCGCGCGCCCTGATCCGCGACCGCCGCCGCAACCTCCACCTGATCGGCGTGCCGAGCCTCGGCCTCCAGGCCGACTGGCTGATCGGCGCCGGCTGCGTGACCTCGATCGAAACAGCCGCCCTGACGCTCGGCGAAGCCGGCCTGCCGCCCCGCGCCGCCGCCGCCGTCAAGTCCGGCACCATCGCCATCCGCGACGCGACGTGCCCCGCGATCCACGCCGGCCTCCAGGCCGCCGAAAAGGGCATCCCCTTCATGCCCCTGCGCGGCATCCTCGGCTCCGACCTGCTGGCCCATCGGAACGACTGGAAGGTCATCGCCAACCCGTTCAAGCCCGCCGATGTCGCCGGCGACGACCCCATCGTGCTCGTGCCCGCGATCCGGCCCGACGTCGCCATCTTCCACGCCGCCGCCGCCGACCGTGAGGGCAACGTCTTCATCGGCGTCCGCCGCGAGCTGATGCTGATGGCGCATGCCGCACGCCGCACGCTCGTCACCGTCGAGCGCATCGAGGAGGACCGCAACTTCCTGCGCGACGACGCCACCGCCTCCGGCACCATCCCGTCGCTCTACGTCTCCGCCATCGCCATCGCCACACGCGGCGCCGCACCCGTCGGCCTCGCCGGCGCCTACCCCGCCGACGCCGAAGCCGTCGCCGCCTACGCGCGCGCCGCAAAAACCCAGGACGGCTTCAACGCCTGGGCCGCCGAAAACCTGTTCGGCGCCGTCACGGCTTGACGCATCACGACGGCGCAAGGCGCGCCGCCATCCCACCCCACGCTAATCGCCTGCCACCGCGATCATCCCACCCATTTGCGATCCGCACGCCGCCATGACGACAGATGTCACGACTCAGGAGATCATGATCACGGCCATCGCCTCGATGCTCGACGGGCTCGCCCACGTCGCCGTCGGTGCAAGCTCGCCCGTGCCCGGCAGCGCGGCCCTACTGGCGCGCGCGCGCTCCGGCGGAACCTTGCGCGTCTCGCTGCTCGGCTCGCGCCAGCACAACCCTTTCACCGACGGCGGCAAGGAGCTGTTCGACTGCGCCGCGCAAGGTCGCATCGACGCGTTCTTTCTGTCCGGCGGCCAGATCGACGGCCACGGCAACATCAATCTCGTGGGCCTCGGCGGCTATCCGCAGTCGAAGGTGCGCTTCCCCGGCTCCTTCGGCTCCGCCTACCTCTACCACCTGATCCCGCGCGTCATCCTGTTCCGCGAGGAGCACTCCCCGCGCACGCTCGTCGAAAAGGTCGACTTCGTCAGCGCCGCCGGCACGTCCGAGCCCGGCGTCTATCGCCCCGGCGGCCCCCACGCGCTGATCACCGGCCTGTGCCTATTTTCATTCGACAAGGACAAGGCCTGCTTCCGCCTGGCCTCCACCCATCCCGGCACCACCGCCGCCGACGTCGAGGCCGCAACCGGCTTCACCTACGACGCACCCGGCACCGTTCCCACGACACCGCTGCCGGATTCAGCAACCTTGCGTCTGCTGCGCACCGACGTCGCCCGCCAGGTTGCCGAGACCTATCCCGCGTTCGCCAGGACGACCTGGGGCGTGTGAGGGAAAAAAATAGGGACAGGATCAATTCTCATCGGCTGAGCGAGCAGCGTGCGAGACGGCCAAGAATTGTTCCTGTCCCTATGTTGTCTCGATCTGCGCTACAGCCCCGGATCGGCCAGGTGCTGCCGCAACATTTCGGTATACTGCGCCACCATCTCCTGAACGAACGCCTCGTGATTGTCGACGCCAAGCACACCCTTCGCCACGTACGCGTTGTAGCGCGCCGCAGCGTAGAGGAACGCCATGTGCAGGTCCGTCGCCTTCACCTTCTGGTTGGTCCGGTTGGCCAGATCGATGAACCGATCCGCGACCTTGAGGAAACCGGCCGTGTCCAGATCGCCCTCCGCCCGCGCCGCGCGCCGCTGCTGGCGGTTACCGTCATCCTTCGGGTTGCTTTCGTCCATGTGATATCCTTGGATACGCTCCAACTGCCGGCACGCGCGATGCACCTTCGCCGCACACGGCCCTCTGCCTAGCACAAACGGACCGCACATGATCCCGCTCGCCCAGTTGCAGAAGACCGCCGAGACACTGATGGCCAAGGCCGCCATCGAAATTCCCGAGGACTATCTGGGCGGCCTGCGCGCCTGCGCCAACACCGAATCGGGTGAGCTGTCCGCCTTCGTCATCCAGGCCATGCTGGAGAACTACGAGGCAGCCGAGGAGGACCGGCGCCCCATGTGCGGCGACACCGGCTGCCCGCGCTGGTACGTCAAGTACGGCAACGACTCCCGCGTCGAGGGCGGCCCCGTCGCCGTCGAAGCCGCATTGCGCCGCGCCACAGCGAAGGCGACGCACGACGTGCCGCTGCGCCCCAATCGCGTGCATCCCCTCTGGCGCACCGACCACAACAACAACGTCGGCCTCAACGCGCCAGAGATCGAATACGCCTTCCACCCCGACGCCGACTGGGTCGAGTTGACCACCGTCCACAAGGGCGGACTGTTCGGGACCGACTACCGCATGCTGTTCCCCGGCGACGGCATCGAAGGCATCAAGCGCTTCTACCTCGACAGCCTGATGGCGTTCGGCAAGCGCGGACTGGCCTGCCAGCCGGCGATCGTCGGCATCGGCCTCGGCGGTTCCAAGGACACCTGCTCGGTCCTCGGCAAGCAGGCCGCCTGCCTGCGTGTCGTGGGCTCGCAAAACCCCGACCCAAAGATGGCCGAGCTGGAAGCCGAGCTGAAGGTGTTGGGCAACTCCATCGGCATGGGCGCCATGGGCTTCATGGGCTCCTCGATGGTCGTCGCCTGTCACATCGAGGCAGGATACTGCCACACCGGCGGCATGCCCATGTCGGTGCACATGTTCTGCCTGTCGTCACGCCGCGCGACGGCCCGCATCCACGCCGACGGCCGCGCCGAGTTCCGCACCGATCCGATGTGGTTCACCGACTATTCGCGGCGCACCACCGTCGAGTGGGAAGCCCCCGTCCGCCAAGCCGCGGAATAGCAATACCCCCGGGTAGCATCGTGCCGGTGGCAGGCTCCCCGCAGGGGAGTCGCCGGCACAATCATCAAGAGCTCTTCGCTTCGAACAGGTCCGCGCGCTTCTTGACCAGCGCCTCCGCCTTGGCCGGATTGATCTTGTACGCCCAGCCCTTGGTGCGCCCCGCGATCTCCTCGGCGACTTTCTTGGACGCATCTGACGACCCCGTGGCATCGACCGTCAGCCAGTGATCGCCACCGTCCTTGCGCACGCGGATCGAGAGCGCCAACCCATCGGCACCTTCCACGTCGAGCGTCGTCACGTCGTCGCCGGCAAGCGCCGCGTCGACCTTCTTGACGTCCTCCAGGTCGAGCGTCCCGGCCGCACGCATCAGGCTGTCGGCGGCATCCTCGCGCTTCAGCTTCTGTCCCTCGGGCACGACCAGGTCGACAAACGCCACCTTGCCGTCCTTGCGCTCCGCAACAAGCGGCGCCTCGCCCGGCACCTTCACCGTCACCTTTGAGAACTTCGACGCATCCTGCGCCAGGATGCTGGTCTTCACCCACGCCATCAGGCTCGGGCTCGGATCCATCTCCCCGGTGGCGAGCCACGTCTGCGCCTCGCCCGGCCGGCGCACGTACGTGCCGACCTTGCCCGAGCCGAACGCGTCCATGCGCGTACGCCCAAGCACGACCTCCGCGATCGATTTGCCGTCCGCATCCGTCAGCCGCACCAGCCGCGACTTGGCGTCCTTCTTCGTGGGATCGTCGAGATCGATCAGCTCGTAGCGCGATGGCACCTTGGTCTTCGCTTCGACGAGCTCGCTCTCCGACATCGCGACGAGCAGGCGGCGCACCTTGTCGAGTTCGGCCGGGAAGCTCGCGCGCTCCGCCAGCGACCACGACTTACCGTCCTTGGAACGGGCGAGCTTCAACGTCTTCTCACCCTGCTGAACCACCAGCCCGGCCACCTTGTCAGGCGCCTCGGCAAGTGCCGGCATCAGCTTCGCGCCGGCAACTCTCGCATCCGACCAGTCGTTGCGCGACGACCACGACGTGATCGCCAGGACCGTCGTCACGATCGCGCCCAAGGCCAGCCAGACGAATGCTCTCGGTGTCATGATGACCTCCCTCAGCCCTGAGCCGCACGGCGGCGCCGCCACGCGGCATATCCGAACCCGCCGAAGCCGATCAGCAACGGCACGGCGGCGATGTTCAGGAACTTCAGCCAGGCATCGAGCCGGTCGATGTCCTGGCGCAGCGCCAGCTTGACGTCACGCAGCTCCCGCCGCGTCGACAGCATCTCCGTGCGGAACTTGTCGATCTGCGTGCGGTCCTTGTCCGTCAGGATCAGGCTCTCTCCGTCGCCGCCCTTCTCCAGCTTGGCCAGCGCCTCCTGCACCTCCTTGAGCTTGGCCGTCAAAGCCTGCTCTTTGTCGCGGAACCGGCGTTCGCTGTCGGTGCGGATCTCCTTGACGAGATCGAACGGACGGTCGACGACCCCGCGCCCGCGCAGCGAGATCAGCGCGTCGGACCCCGACAGGTTGTCGAGCGCACCGAGCACGAAGGCGTTGTTGGAGGCATTCGGCACCGCGATCTGCTGGCCGAGGAAGTTCTGCACGTCGACCCAGAGCTGGTCGTAGAGCATGTCGGTATCCGCCACGACAATGGCGTTGATCCGCCCGTCCTTCAGCGACGGCTTAGCTGGCGGTGCTTCTTTGGTGTCCTTGGCGTCTTTCGCCGTCTTCGCATCCTTGGCATCGCCTGATTTGGTATCCGCAGCCTTCTGCTCGCCCGCCTTCGCCGCGCCGGCCGCATCGCCCTGCGCCTTCGCATCCTTGGGCTTGGGCGCACCATCAGGGAACGCGGTCTTGATCGGTCCGGAGACGCGCGCGGCCACCGTCAGCCGCTTGCCGCCCTGCTTGTACTCGCGCAACAGCGCCACCGCGTCGGGCCGCGTCGAGACTTTCTCCGCAGCAATCAGCATCGCCTTGTCGCTCGATTGCACGATCGGCCGGAACTCGCTGGTCGCGCCCTCCGACTTCTCCAGCGTGCCGGCCGAGGCGACGTTGAGCCGCTCCACGCCACCCGACAGGATGTCCTTCTGGTCAAGCGTGTCCTTGCCGAGCACCAGCCACGGCACATACTCGGTCACCCGCGGTCCGGGCCCCTGGGCGCCGAACTGCACGCGCCGCGCATAGGTGATGTCGCCGACCACCTTGCTGCGGTCGACCGATACGCCCCACGCCTTGAGCAGCTTGTCGACTTCGCCCGCCACCGACGGGCCCATCTCGCCGCCCATTGGCCCCTGCGCCATCCGGCCCATCTCGTCGACAGGATCGATGAACACCACGACCTTGCCGCCGCCGAGCACGTACTGATCGATCGCGAATGCCGCATCCGAAGTCAGGTCGTCGGCCTGGACGAGCATCAGCACGTCGACCGCCTTCGGGATCTCCTTGACGTCGGGCTGGAGCGTCATCACCTCGAAGAACTCGCGCACCTGATCCATCACCACCTGCGGCGGCAGCGGCTGGTTCATACCGCGCATCGCCATCATCGGCGGCACGCCGCCCATAATCATCTGCGACGTGATGATGCCGACCGTCTTCTTCTTCGGGTTGGCGAGCGTGTGGACGAGCTTCGTCACGTCATACTCGAGGAAGCTGTCGCGCGCCGGCGAGAAGAACGCGATGTTGGCCTCGTTGTCGGTGGCATTCGAGCCGACCAGACCGAAGTACGCCAGATCGCCCTCCTGGTTCAGCGGAATACCCCTGAGACCGGCGGCGACCGCACGGTCCTCCGCCACCGAGAACGGCTCGGGATCGAAGTAGGAGACGCGCAGCTGACCCCCGGAGATGTCGCTGTAGCTTTCCAGCAGGTTCTTCAGCCGCTCGAAGCTGCGCTGGAAACCGGGCGCGGCCTCACCGAGCTTGTTGGAGTAATAGACCCTGAGGTTGATCGGCTCCTCGATCCCCGTCAGCGACTTGCGCGTGCCGTCCGAGATCGTGAACAGGCCGTCCTGGGTGAGGTCGACCTTGGCGTCGCGGAACGCTGTCGAGAACAGCAGGTTGACCGCGAGCAGCATCACCGCGGCGAGCGCCAGCCCACCCCAGGCAAGTGTCTTGCGGTCGAAGCGGGCGGCAGCGCCCGTGGCCCGCTCGAGCGCGGTGTTGGAGGCGACGGCCGCTTTTTGCAGTCCCGCCTTCGTGGCCTCCTTGGCCTTGTCGATCTTCGGGTTCATGTCGGAAGACCTCACGCGGCTTTTTTCTGATCGAGGATGATCTTGTTGGCGAACAGCGCGAAGGCGATCACCGACAGGAAGAACACCACCGCAGGCAGCGTGACCACGCCGCGCGTGATGTCCTGGAAGCTCGCCAGCACGCTGAGCGAGGAGACCGCCGACACGATGAAGGCCGGCGCCCACGTGCGGAACGTGTTCAGCACCAGCTCAAGCCCGCTCATGACGAGCAGGAAGCATACGGTCGCCGCCACGATGAACGCGATCACCTGGTTCTTCGTCAGCGACGAGATCGCCGAGCCGATCGCAAGGAAGGCCCCCGCCATCAGGAACGAGCCCAGATAGCTGGCAAAGATCACGCCGTTGTCGGGACGGCCGAGCACGTTGACAGTGATCCACATCGGGAACGTCAGGATCAACGCCACGCCGATGAACGCCCACGCGGCGAAAAACTTGCCCAGGATCGCCTGCCACGGCGTAACCGGCAGCGTCATCAGAAGCTCGATCGTCCCCGTCTTGCGCTCTTCCGCCCACAGCCGCATCGCGATCGCCGGCACGAGCAGAAGGTAGAGCCAGGGATGATAGGCAAAGAACGCCGACAGGTCGGCCTGGTTGCGGTCGAAGAAGGCGCCCAGGTAGAACGCGAACGCGCCGGTCAATGCCACGAAGATGATCAGGAAGATGCCCGCGAGCGGCGTGGCGAAGTAGCCTTTGAACTCGCGCTTGGCGATGATCCAGATGTTGCTGAGGCTCTCACGCATGACCCGCCTCCTCCGTCGTCGTGATCTGGCGGAAGACGTCGTCGAGCTTGCCGCGCTCCACAAAGATCTCTTCCACCGGCACCGCTTTCTCGCGCATCAGCGCGGCCACGTCCCCGGCGATCGTTACGCCGTTGCGCGGGATCGCCCTCAGCTCGAGGTGACCGTTGACCTGGCCGACCATCTCGACCCGCTCGATCGAAGACGCCGACGCCAGCGCATCGCGCACCGCCGCCTCGCCCTCGCTCTTGACGCGGATCGCGACCGCGTTGTGGTAAGGCACGCGCCGCATCAACTCCTCCGCCGTGCCATCGGCGACGATGCGACCCTTGTTGATGACCACCGCGCGCGAGCACACGGCTTCGACTTCCTCCAGGATGTGCGTGGAGATGATGATCGCCTTCTCCTTCGCCATCTGCTGGATGAGCTCGCGCACATGGTGCTTCTGATTGGGATCCAGACCGTCGGTCGGCTCGTCCATGATCAGCACCTCAGGATCGTGCAGGATCGCCTGCGCTAGCCCGACGCGCCGCTTGAAGCCTTTCGACAGCGTATCGATCGTCTGGTTGAGCACGCCCTCGAGCCCCGTCTTCTCGACCGCCGCTCCGATCCGCCGCTTGGCCTCCGCGCCGTCGAACCCGCGCAACTCCGCGATGAACGCCAGGAATCCGGCCGGTGTCATTTCCGCGTACGCAGGCGCGCCTTCGGGCAGATAGCCGAGCCGCCGCTTGGCGTCGATCGGATGCGTAGCGATATCGAACCCCGCGATCCGCGCCGTACCCGCATCGGGCTCCAGGAAGCCCGTGATCATTTTCATCGTCGTGGACTTGCCAGCGCCGTTCGGCCCGAGAAAGCCGAGAACCTCGCCCCGGGCAACGCCGAGCGAGATGCCATCGACGGCCCTGAGCGCGCCGAAGCTCTTGATGAGCCCGCTCGCCTCGATCAAAGCAGCCATCGTCACCTCTCCGTGGATCTAGCCGGTTCCGCCCTGCCGCCAAGGCGAAATCCACTACTGCAGAAGTTGCAGGGTCACCGTGACGGCACGTGGAGGAATTGCGACCGGGTATCTATTGTCGCTGTTGGCACTGTCAAGGCTTTGCTGCCAAATTACGGCCATTCGCGGGCAATTCCCAATTGCTGCAGCGCGGCATCGGCGATCAGCTCTGCCCCGCATAGGGGCTCGCAAACCGATCCTCGAACGCCGTGATCGGCGGCCGGGCCTGTGGGTCGACCTTGATGTCGATCAGCGTCGGCCGGCCACTGGCGAAGGCGGCGTGCAGCGCCGCCTCCAGATCGGCCGCCGCCGTGACGGTGACGCCCTCGCACCCGCACGCCCGCGCGATCGCGGCATGATCAACGCCCGCGAAGAACACCGCATCCGTGTGCGCACCGAAGTTCACATCCTCCGCGTCCTTCTGGTAGCCCAGGATCTGGTTGTCGAGCACGATCACGATGATATCGAGGCCGAGCCGGCGCATCGTCTCCAGCTCCGCCCACGTGTGCCCGAACCCGCCGTCGCCCGCCACGCAAACGACCCGCGCCTGCGGCCGCGCGAGCTTCGCGCCGATCGCATAGGGCAGCCCCCACCCCAGCCCCGCGATCCCGCGCGGCGTGATGAACCGCTGCCCAGCCGACCGCGCGGTCAGGTTATTGGCGACCCAGATCGACGAATAGCTGGCATCGGCCACCATGATCGTCTCGGCGTCGATGCGATCGTCGAGAATCGCCATGATGCGCTCCGGCCGGATCGGATCGCCGGCCGTCTCCGCCACCCGCCGCGTCGTCAGGCGCCAGGACCGGCGGGCCGCCGCAATGCGCTCGCCAACCGCGTGGCTCGACACCTTCCGCCGCGTCAGGTCGAGCGTCTCCATCTCGACGGCCAGCGCCTCAAGCCCGAGCCGTGCATCGCCGACGAGGCGCACCGCCTCGTAGTTGCGTCCCACTTCCTGTCCGTCGATGTCAATGTGAATATACGTAGCTTTCTTGGGGTAGAGCGACCAGCTGTCGGTGCCGTTCTGGTTTGTCCGGTTGCCGACCAGCAGCACCACGTCGGCCTCGCTCACGAGATCCCTGAGGTCATGGCTGCGCGCACCGCGCCCCATCACATAGCCCACCACGCCGACCGAAAGGGGATGCGTCTCGCTGACCACCCCTTTGCCCATAACCGTCGTCGCCACCGGCAACTGCCCCACATCCTGCAGCAGCGCCAGCGCCGCCGCGGCGCCCGACATGTGCACGCCACCGCCGGCGATGACGATCGGCCGCTCGGCCTCCGCGAGCAGCCGGGCCGCGGCGGCGACGCGTTGCGGATCCGGCGCCACCCGGTCCAGCGGCACCTCACCCATCACCGCGCTGCGATGCTCGACCGCCGGCACGGTCTCGTTCAGCAGATCGTACGGCACCAGCAGCACCGCAGGCCCCGGCCGCCCGCTGGTCGCCGCCATGAACGCCATGTCGACCGTGTCCTCGACACGCGAGACGTGATCGATGCGCCGCACCCATTTCGCGCAACCATCGAAAAGCTTGATATGATCGAGCTCTTGGAAGGCATTGCGCCCCGTGCCCGTGCGCGACACCTCCTGCACCAGCGCGACCATCGGCACCGACGCCTTGAGCGCTTCCGCCAGCGGCGGCACCATCAGCGTCGCCGCCGGCCCATTCTGCGCCGTCACCACGCCGACGCGGCGACGGATCCGGGCGTAGGCGTCGGCCATCGCGCCGCCGGCGTTCTCGGTGCGATAGGTCGCCTGCCGGATGCCGAACTGCGGCGCGGCGAGATGAAAGGCCGTCGGCAGCGACTGGCCGAACACCACCTCGACGCCATGGCGCTGGAACGCGGCGGCGATGCGCACCGCGACGGTGGCATTCGCGCCGGCCGCCGCCTGCGCGCCGTGCGCCTGCACGCTTTTCGTGTTCGCCATCCCGATACGCCTCCCAACGCGCCCACCCGTCTCCCGCCCGCCCGTGCCGCGAATTCTTCTGGTCGCCGCTGCGTGCCGCGCTATCCTCGCATGACGAACGACTTTCGACCGCGCGTCAATCGCCCCCCGAGGCAGGAGAAATACGTATGACAGACACGCCGCAGTCTGCCGCCTCCACACCGCTCCCGCAATTGCCGATGATCGAGAAGCGCCGCATCGAGGCGGAAATCCTCAAGCATGTCTATGACACGCTGAAAGCCTCCCACGGCGTCGATGTCGCCACGCGCACCGTCGCCGATGCCGTGCGCACCTCGGCCATGGAGCAGGCCCGCCAGATGGCAGCCGCTGTCGGCGGCAAGACCTCGATGGAAACCTTCATCAAGCGCCAGGAGCTGTGGCGCATGTCCGGCGCGCTCGACATCGACGTGGAGACGTCGACCGACACCCGCTACGTCTACAAGGTGACCCGCTGTCGTTATGCGGAAATGTACAAGAAAATGGGCCTTTCCGAGATCGGCCACCTGCTGTCGTGCATGCGCGACGCCACCTTCTGCGAAGGCTACGACCCGCGCATCAAGCTCAAGCGGACACAGACCATCATGCAGGGCGCCCGCCACTGTGACTTCGATTACACGCTCCAGGACGGCGATGAACCGCGCGGGAAAAGCGATGGCAAGTCGTCGAACGAGAGCTGAGCACGACGACGATCCCCGCGCGCTTCACCATATTGCCTGCTGCGGATGCGAAATCCCCGGCTCTAGGCACGCTATTGCTTGACACGCTCAAGCGTATGATTGAACTTTTTACGGCCTGCCCGGCGGGCGTCGCCGAGGTTTGAAACTGCAACAACAAGAACTCGGCCGGGGCGCACCGCCTCAGATCATGTGCTCGCTCGCAGAATCACTCGATCCGTGAAGCGATCGCAAGGGAGCCGGTCTCCAGCCATGGGAGTGGAACGAATGAAGACATTGAAGCTTGCGGCCATCGGTTCAACGCTGGCGCTGTCCGTCGGCGCGGCACAGGCAGCGGACCCGCCGACGATCCGGATCGGCTGGAACCAGATTCCGGGCCACATCGCCGGCCTCGCCTGGCACGACACGAGCCTCGGCTACCTGAAGAATCACGGCAAGACCTACAACGCCAAGCCGATCTACTTCCAGGGCTCGGGCCATCAGGTGACGGCGCTCGCCGCCGACCAGGTCGACATCGCCGCCGTCAACCCGGTTGCGTTCACGTCGATCATCCAGAAGGCCAAGCTGGACGCCGTCATCGTCGGCGACGTGCTGCACACGCCCTGCGACGGCAAGTCGTTCGCCCAGCCCTTCTATGCGCGCAAGGAAGCCAACATCAAGACGCTGGCTGATCTCAAGGGCAAGAAGATCGCGATCAACTCGCAAGGCTCCGGCCATGACATGTCGGTGCTCGCCGCGGTCACCAAGGGCGGCCTGACCAAGGACGACGTGACGCGCATCGAGATGAAGTTCTCCTCGATGGTGCCCTTCCTCAAGGAAGGCAAGGTCGACGTCGGCGGCTACCTGCCGCAGTTCGTGAAGCCCATCAAGGACGATCCCAACCTCGTCAAGATCTTCGACAGCTGCGTCGCCGGGCCCGTCGCCTCGGTGATCCTCGCCGCCAAGAAGGACTTCATCGAAAAGAACCGCGCCGCCATGGTCGACATGTTCGCTGACCAGATGCGCGCTATTCAGTTCCTGTTCGACCCCAAGAACCGCGAAAAGGCGCTCGATCTCGTCGCCAAGGCCACCAAGGCGCCCAAGAGCAACTTCGCGGATTATGTGTTCACCAACGACGACTACCGTCGCGCGCCTGACATGCAGGTGAACCCCGAGTTCATCCAGAACTCGATCGAGCAGGGCGTGGCCGCAGGCCGTGCCAAGTCGCTCAAGGCTGCTGATTACGTCGACTACTCGGTCGCCAAGGCAGCGGCCAAGCAGGTCTTCGGCAAGTAAGACGATCGAAACCGTCCACTCTCTCCTAGAGGAGCGCCCTCGTCGGGCGCTCCTTCCCGTCCAACCAGATCGTCGCGGGCAACTGAGTGCCGACGCGACGGCGGTCCAACTCCAGCACGAGGCGCCGGTGGCCAAGAATATCTCAATCGAAAGAGTAGCTCACACCTACCATCCGGCCAAAGGGCCGCCCGTCATCGCGCTCGAGAACATCGATTTGGAGGTCCGTGACCAGGAATTCATGGCGCTCCTCGGTCCCTCCGGTTGCGGCAAGAGCACTCTGCTCTACATGATCGGCGGCTTCCTGCCGATCAAGCAGGGCTCGATCCGCGTCGGCAACTCGCCGGTCACCGGCCCCAATCCCGAGCGCGGCATCGTCTTCCAGCACTTCGCGCTGTTCCCCTGGAAAACCGTCATCCAGAACGTCATGTACGGTCTCGAGAAGACCGGCGTTCCACGCGGCGAGCGCGTCGACCGTGCCAAACACTACATCGATATGGTCCAGCTCTCCGGCTTCGAGGAGAGCTTCCCCTCCCAGCTTTCCGGCGGCATGAAGCAGCGCGCCGCCATCGCGCGCACGCTCGCGGTCGACCCCGACATCCTGCTGATGGACGAGCCGTTCGGCGCGCTCGATGCCCAGACGCGCACGCTCATGCAGGACGAGCTGCGCAACATCATGAACCAGACCGCCAAGACGGTGATCTTCGTCACCCACGACGTGCAGGAGGCCGTGCGCCTCGCCGACCGTGTCGCCGTGATGTCGCGGCGTCCCGGCCGCATGAAGGAGATCGTCGACATCCCCTCCGGCCGCGATCCGGATTTCTCGCGAACGCCGAAGTACCTCGAGATGGTCGACTACCTCTGGAACTCGATCCGCGGTGAGGCGGCCGACGCCCAGACCGAGCATTGAAGACCGAGCATTGACGTCCGGGAAGTGACGACGGTGCCCCGCGATCAAGGCACTTGAGACGAGCATCGAAGGAATACGCGAATGCCGAGTGGCTTGGTACGCTACAGCCCGCTCCTGATCCTCGCTATCATCTGGGAGCTCTTGCCGCGCATGGGCTTCGTGGCGGAATCGCTCCTGCCGCCGGTCAGCCTCGTGCTTCAGGACGGCGCATCCCTGTTCGAGACGAGCGAGATCTACTACCACGCCTCCCAGTCACTGATGCGCGCGTTCTCCGGGCTCGCCATCGCGGTGGTGCTCGGCATCCTGATCGGTGCGCTGATGGCGTTCTATACGCCGGTACGCATCGTGCTCAATCCGATCGTTCAGATGTTCTACCCGATGCCGAAGTCGGCGCTCATCCCGGTGATGATCATCTGGCTCGGCATCGGCTCGGCATCCAAGATCGTGCTGATCGCCCTGGGCTGCATGCTGCCGATCGTGATCTCGACCTACAACGGCGCACGCGGCGTCGATAAGATCTTCCTGTGGTCGGCGCGCTCTCTTGGCGCCTCCGAGCGCGAGGTGCTGCGCGAGATCGTGCTGCCCGCGGCGATGCCGATGATCTTCAACGGCATCAGGACCGCACTGGCTATCTGCTTCGTGCTGCTCGTCTCCTCGGAGCTGCTGATCTCCACCGAGGGTCTGGGCTACCTGATCGGCCAGCTCGGTGAGAACGGCGTCTACGCCAAGATGTTCGCGATCATCTTCATGGTGATCGCCATGGGCTTCTTTGCCGACCGCATCTATCTCTTCTTCAGCCGGAGGCTTCTCGCATGGCTCGACTAGAGGAAACCGCTGGCACCCTGCCCGCGTCCGGCAGCGCAGGCTCCGCAATCGTCAACGCCATCGTCTGGGTGCTGACCCGGCTGGGTTCGATCATCGTCTTCCTAGGCGGCTGGGAGCTGCTCGCCAGCTCGGGCATCTTCTCCGAGTTCCTGCTGCCCAAGCTGTCCACGGTGATCGCCCTGATCGCTTCGGAGATGGTCAGCGGCATCTGGTTCTACAATCTCGGCGTCACGCTGGCGCGTGCGGTCACCGGCTTCCTCGGGGCTGCGCTGATCGCCGTCCCGCTCGGCATCCTCATGGGCCGCATCGGCATCGTGCGCTGGTTCTTCGATCCGATTGTCTCGATCGGCTTCCCCGCGCCCAAGATCGCGTTCCTGCCCGTCTTCATCCTCTGGTTCGACCTGTTCGACACCGCCAAGGTCGTGATGGTCATGTTCACAGCCTTCTTCCCAATCGTCGCCGCGACGTGGGCGGGCACCTATCAGGTCGACAAGCACCTCATCTGGTCGGCCCAGTCGCTTGGCGCCAATCAGCGCCAGCTACTGACCGAGATCGTCCTGCCGGCCGCCATGCCGCAGATCCTGACCGGCCTGCAGATCGCGCTGCCGATCTCGATGATCGTAGAGCTGGTGACCGAGTTCCAGATGGGCGGCCGGGGCCTCGGCGGCGCCATGATCGAGGCCCAGCGCATGGGCGATTCCCCCAACGTCTTTGCGGGTATCGTCTCCATCGGTCTCGCCGGCATCTGCATGATCAAGGGCTTGGAGTGGCTGCGCCGCCGCCTGCTCTCATGGCACCCCGAAGCCGAGACGGCGACCGCCTGATCCCGCAAGCCGGACGGAGCGAGGCATCGACCTCGAGACCCGGCGGACCCACATCCACGCCGCAGCGGCACCCGCTGCTGCGGCGTTTCGTCGTTTGGCCGCCGCAAATCGACAAAGTCTTGTTCCCCGATGAGGACGCGCAAGCGGCCCGACGCACGCAGCGCGCGTGCGGGCGAGCACGTTTCGCCCCTCATCCGGCACGGCCTGCGCCCGTTCTCGCGGTTCACGGCGCCGCCGAGCCAGCCCACCCGCAACGCCCCATCGACCGACGACGCTGCGATACCGGTTTGAAGCCCATGGCGCTTGTGTTATCGAAAGCGCGTGAAGATCCGGGGCACAATCCGGGGCCACCTGCCGACCCGACCAGCGAGCGGCGCGCGGCCATGTGATGATGAGTGAACCGGCAGCGGGGATCAGGCGAGCAGGGCACGGCAGGGCGATGGCAGAACGGCAGTCGAGCTACGAGTACGAGGATCTGCTGGCCTGCGGCGAGGGCCGCCTGTTCGGTCAGGGCAACGCGCAACTGCCGCTGCCGCCGATGCTCATGTTCGACCGCATCTCCGCGATCTCCGACACCGGCGGCACCCACGGCAAGGGGCAGATCGTCGCCGACCTCCAGGTCGCCGGCAATGCGCGCCTCGACTGGATGTTCAAATGCCATTTCCAGGGCGATCCGGTTATGCCCGGTTGCCTCGGCCTCGACGCACTCTGGCAGCTCACCGGCTTCTACCTCGGCTGGCTCGGCCTGCCGGGCCAGGGTCGCGCTTCCGGCGTCGGTGAGGTCAAGTTCACGCGCGAAATCACACCGGACGTCAAGCACGTCCGCTACGTGGTCGACGTCAAGCGCGTCATCACCCGCCGCATCAAGCTCGCCGAAGCCGACGGGCAATTGATCGCCGACGGTGAAACGATCTACACGGCAAACGATCTGCGGGTGTTGTTGAAGGCGGCGGACGAAGCCACCGCGCGCTCATGACGCCGCCGGCACCGGCGCACCGCGTGCGCGGCGGCTCGAGAGCCAGACCTTTCGATAAGCGGGACGGCCCGGTGCATGTGATGTTGCGCGCCGGCACCGGAGAAAAGAAGGGGTTCGACGAATGAGACGGGTGGTCGTCACCGGTATGGGGATCGTGTCCTCGATCGGCAACAACACGCAGGAGGTGCTGGCCTCGCTGCGCGAGGCCCGCTCCGGCATCGTTGCCGCCGAGAAATATACCGAGCTCGGTTTCCGCTGCCAGGTTCACGGTGCGCCCACCATCGACTGGGAGGCCCAGGTCCCGCGCAAGCCCCGCCGCTTCATGGAAGCCGGCGTCGGCTGGAACTGGATCGCCATGGACCAGGCCATCCGCGACTCCGGCCTGGAAGCCGCCGACGTCTCCAACGATCGCACCGGCATCATCATGGGCTCCGGCGGCCCCTCCACCCGCGCCATCGTCTGGTCGGCCGACACCGCGCGCAACACGGGCCCGAAGAAGGTCGGCCCCTTCGAGGTCCCCAAGGGCATGTGCTCCGGCCCCTCCGGCGTGCTCGCCACCGCCTTCCAGATCAAGGGCGTCAACTACTCGATCTCCTCCGCCTGCTCCACCTCAGCGCACTGCATCGGCAATGCCGCCGAGATGATCCAGTGGGGCAAGCAGGACGTGATGTTCGCGGGCGGCTGCGAGGAGCTGGACTGGACGCTGTCGGTGCTGTTCGACGGCATGGGCGCGATGTCCTCGCGCTACAACGACACGCCGGCGACCGCCAGCCGCGCCTACGACAAGAACCGCGACGGCTTCGTCATCGCCGGTGGCGCCGGCGTCGTCGTGCTCGAGGAGATGGAACGCGCCAAGGCGCGCGGCGCGAAGATCTACGGCGAGGTGGCCGGCTACGGCGCGACCTCCGACGGCTTCGACATGGTCGCCCCCTCCGGCGAGGGCGCCGTACGCTGCATGCAGCTCGCCATGAAGGGCCTCGACGGTAATGGCCTGGGTTGCAAGGTCGACTACATCAACCCCCACGCCACCTCCACGCCCGTCGGCGACCTCAAGGAGATCGAGGCGATCCGCGAGGTGTTCGGCACCGACATCCCCGCGATCGCGGCGACCAAGTCGCTGACGGGCCATTCGCTGGGCGCGATCGGCGTGCAGGAAGCGATCTTCTCGCTACTGATGATGAACAACGGCTTCATCTGCGAAAGCGCCAACATCGACGAGCTCGACCCCGCCTTCGCCGACATGCCGATTGTTCGTCAGCGCAAGGATGATGCAAGCCTTAACTGTGTCATGTCGAACAGCTTCGGTTTCGGCGGCACAAATGCCACCCTCGTGTTCCGTCGCGCCGATGGTTAACACCCCGTCCGGCCGCGACAAACAGGGCGCATGTCGCGCCCTCGCGAAGGCGGCAGGGCATGCGACTTTTGAAAAACAGCGGCTGCTGGTTCGAGATGGGCCGGCATTCGCATCGCGCAAGATCGGGAGCTTCCATGACCGACACCTCGACGGGCGCCCGTCCAGGACCCCTGATGGCCGGCAAGCGCGGCCTCGTGATGGGTGTGGCCAACGAACGCTCGATCGCCTGGGGCATCGCCCGGATGCTGGCGTCCCACGGCGCTGAGCTCGCGTTCACCTACCAGGGCGACGCCTTCGGCCGCCGCGCCGTCCCGCTCGCCCAATCCGTCGGCTCCAAGATCATCGTCTCTTGCGACGTCGGTGACCTGTCGAGCGTCGACAACGTCTTCTCCGAGATCCGCGACACCTGGGGCTCGCTCGATTTCGTCGTCCACGCGCTCGCCTTCTCCGACCGCCGCGAACTCGCCGGCCGCTACGCAGACACCAGCCGCGAGAACTTCACCAACACCATGGTGATCTCCTGCTTCTCCTTCACCGAGATCGCCAAGCGGGCCGCCGACCTGATGCCCAACGGCGGCTCTTTGCTGACCCTGACCTACGGCGGCGCGACCCGCTGGGTGCCCTCCTATAACGTCATGGGCGTCGCCAAAGCCGCGCTGGAGGCCTCCGTGCGCTACCTGGCCGCCGACTTCGGCCCCCAGGGCGTGCGCGTCAACGCGCTGTCGGCGGGCCCCATGCGCACGCTGGCAGGCGCCGGCGTGTCCGATGCCCGCGCGATCTTCAACTTCCAGAAGGATCACTCGCCGCTGCGTCGCACCCCGACGCTCGACGAAGTCGGCGGCTCCGCCCTCTACCTTCTGTCGGACCTGTCCGGCGCCGTCACCGGTGAGGTGCACTTCGTCGACTGCGGGTATAACACCGTCTCCATGCCGAGCCTCGACGCGCTCAAGGCTCTGGAGGCCGATGCCCAGGCCGCCGGCCGGTCCTCTACGGAAGCCGCCGAGTAGAAGGGCCCTTCGCCCTCGCGACCACGACGCCACACCTTCGCCGCCGCAAATCGGCTAGTCTCCCTGCGCGCCCGAACACGGGTGAACGCGCACGCACGCGCTGAGCTTGAGCGGAGCATCGCTGGCATGATCGGCGTTTTCGATTCCGGCCTGGGCGGCCTCACCGTCCTGCGCGCCCTGATCGAGCGGTTTCCCCGCCAGTCCTTCCTCTACCTCGCCGACCACGCCCATGTTCCCATCGGCGACCGCGGCGCCGACGAGGTCACAGCACTCACCCGCGCCGGCGTCGAGCATCTATTCGCCAATGGCTGCAGGTTGGTCATCCTCGGCTGCAACACGGCCACGGCCGTCGCCGCCCGCACCCTCCAGCGCGACTGGCTGCCGGCCAGCGCCTGGGCCGGCGACCGCAACGTGCTCGGCATCGTCGCCCCGACGGTGGAAGCCGCCACCCAGACGCCCTACGCCGTGACCACGCCGCAGTACCCGCAAAAATACAACGACGACCTGATCGCCGTGTTCGCCACCACGCGCACCGTCGCCTCCAGCGTCTTCCCCGAGGAGATCGGCAAGCGCTGCCCCAAGGTCGAGGTCGTCCAGCAGGCCTGCCCGGGCCTGGCAGGCGCCATCGAGGAAGAGGCGTCGCCCTCAGCGATCGAGGACCTCGTCGCCACCGGCGTCGCCGGTATGCTGCGCCAGTCGGACGGGCGCCCGCCGCACCGGGCGATCCTCGGCTGCACGCACTACCCGCTGGTCGAACCCGTCTTCCGGCGCCACCTGCCCCCGTTCACGCGCCTGCTGTCCCAGCCCGCCGTCGTCGCAGACAGCCTCGAGGACTACCTCATCCGCCACCCTCGCTATACCGACGGCGGCCCCGATGCCCGGCCGAGCGCCACGCTGCTGACCACCGGCCGGCCCGAGGACGCCAGCCGCCGCGCCCGCGTCTTCTGGAGCGACGTTCCCCGCTTCCAGGCCGCATGAGGCAAGCCCTGCCATGAGTGAGGCCGCCCCCCGCGCGCCGCGGTCGACGGCTACCGCCCAGGGCCTCGTCGCGATCCTGCTGTGGTCCTCGCTGGCCACCCTGACCACCGCGGTGCCCACGCTGCCACCCTTCCAGCTAGCCGCCATGGCCTTCGCCGTCGCCACCCTGGTCGGTCTCGCCTACACGCTGGCAACCCGCACGCCCCTTGCCGCCATCTGGGATGTGCCCCCCGCCAGCTGGGCCCTCGGCGTCTATGGATTGCTCGGCTATCACGCCTGCTATTTCACCGCGTTCCGCAACGCCCCGGCGCTTGAGGTCAATCTGGTCAATTACCTCTGGCCACTCTTGATCGTGGTGTTCTCCGCGCTGTTGCCAGCGCGCTTCGGCGGCGCGCGCCTGAGATGGTGGCACGTCACCGGCGCGCTGATGGGCTTTGCCGGCTGCGCGTTGATCCTCGCAGGGGCCTCGACCAGCGAAGCGCGGCCGTCGGGATCCGCGATCGGCTACGTGGCCGCGGCCGCCGCAGCGGTGATCTGGTCAAGCTACTCCGTCGCCACCCGCGTCTACGCGCGCGTGCCGACCGCCGCCGTCACCGGCACGTGCGCGGCCACCGCCCTCGGCGCGTTCCTGCTGCATCGCGCGTTCGAGACCACCGTCTGGCCGGACGGCGCCAGACAATGGGCGATGGTGCTGGCGGCGGGACTGGGCCCCGTCGGCCTCGCGTTCTATCTATGGGACGCCGCGATGAAGCACGGCAATCTGCGCTTCGTCGGCGTCGCGTCCTACGCCACGCCCCTGCTGTCGACGCTGCTGCTGGCGGCCTTCGGCATGGGACACGCCGGCCCGCTCGTCTGGCTGGCAGCTCTGCTGGTGTCCGCGGGCGCCCTGCTCGCAGCACGCGACATCTGGGACCGGCGGCTGTTTGCGCGCAACTGAGCCGCGCCGCGGTCGAACCGCTCCGGCAAGCGGCCACGGCCTCAATCGATCATCGGGGAAAGAGGAACCGCCGCAAGAAGCGGGGAGCCGATTGGCCGGCGCCCCGCTTCCTGACGGTCATCCGAGGGGCTCGCGACACAACCTCGGATCTCTTGTTGCCGAGGTGGTCCAATTCCCGTCCCACGGCATTGAGCGGCAGCCAAACTAACACCGTAGCGACGCTGGCGTCGTTTGCACAAAGGCGATATGAATTCGCGCAATGGCAACAGTCAGCTGAACCCATGGTGCAGGCTCGCGCTTCGCGCGACTACTTCAGCTGCGCGGCGTACTTCTCGATGCCCGCCTTCGCACACGCCTCGTCCTTGTCGCCGCCCGGCGCACCGCCGACACCGATGCCGCCAACAAGATCCTTGCCGGCCCGGATCGGCAACGCGCCGCCCAGCGCGATCACGCCCGTGATTTCCTTGAGGTTGGCCGCACCGGGATTGCTGGCGACCCGCTGCGAGAACTCCGCCGACGAGATGCCGAACGTCGCGGACGTGAACGCCTTGCGGCGCGCGGTGTCGGCCGTATGCGGACCTGCGCCGTCGTCACGCACCAGGGCTTGCAGATTTCCGCCCCGGTCCACGATCGCGACCGACACGCGGAAGCCATCCTTGCGGCACTGCGCGACGGCCGCCATTGCGATGCCATTGGCTGTGTCGGCGCCGAGCTGCTTGGTCGTCACGACGCCCTGCGCCAAAGCCAGCGAAGCCGAGACGACGGTCGCAGCGGCAAGGCCACCGGCGAGAACGATACGAAGCATATTGGATACCTCCAGGGTCGGGATGGGAGTGTCGGTCTACAGTGACCGACATCGCGAGGAACACTAGCCTGCCCGCCGGAAGTCGCGTATTTGCAGTTGTGCGTTAAGTTTCCGCAGATCCGCAAATATATAGGCCAATCCCGTGAAGGCCCTCAGCTCACTGGAAGTCATCGCCGCCATCGAGGCAACCATCAGGGAAGGCAGCCCGCTCAAGGCGGCCCGCACGCTCGGCTGCGCGCCCTCCACCATCTACCGCGCCGTCGACCGCATCGAGAAATCGCTCGGCCTGCCGCTGTTCGTGCGCGATGCCGGCCAATGGCGCCCCACACCGGCCGCCGAGCGCATCGAGGAGCTGGCCCATCGCATCGACGACGAGATCCGCGCCGCCGAAAGCCATCTGTTGGGCCTGAGCCAAGGCTACCCGAGGCACCTGAGGATGTCCGCCTCCGACGGGTTCGCCGAAAGCTACCTAGGTCCCGTCGTCGCCGATTTCGTGCGCGAGCAGCCCGACACCACCATCGAGATCATCGTGGAGAACCATTTCTCCGACTTGAAGCGCCTGGAAGCCGATATCGCCATCAGGCCCGATCAGAAGCCGGGCGATACCCTCGTCGGCCGCCGCGCCGGCCGCCTCGCCCACGCGCTCTACGGCGCCCCCGATCTCATCGCCGCGCTCGGCGTTCCCGCGACGATCGACGACCTGGAACGCTATCCCGTGTGCACGCTGTCTGAGAAGCTGAACCATTTCACGGCCGCCGCGTGGTGGCGGCAGTCCCCGCCGCTGCGCCACCGCGCGCCCGCCGTCGTCGCCAACACCGAGATGGCGCTGGCCTCGGCCGTCGCCGCAGGCGCAGGCATCGGCATCCTGCCCTGCTATCTGGGCGCGCGCATGGGCCTAGGCCGCCTGGCCGCAATCCCGATCGGCTCGCCGGTCGACATCTGGCTCGTCACCACCCCGACGTTGCGCACCAACAAGACCGTGCGCGCGCTCATGACCGCGCTGGCCGGCGCCATGAAGCGCGACCGCAAGCTGCTTGCCGGCGAAGCCGGCGGCGCCTGACACGGCCTGACACGGGTTGAAACGGGCGCCCGCCAGCCACCAAAGAAAAGGCCGCGCGAGGTCCCCCCCGCGCGGCCGTCTTCGATTTCAGTGATCCGCGATCGCCAACCGGTCTCAGGTCGGCGCCACCTTCTTCGGCATCACGTCCTTGTAGGTGGCGAGATCCTTCTTCAGCTTCGCCGTGCCGATGCGCTTGACGACCTTCGCCCAGTCCTCCTCGACCTTCTTCAGCGTGTCGGCCGACTTCATTTGACCCACATAGGTCTCCGACAGCGCCTTGCCGAGCAGGTCCTGGAACTCCAGATAGCCCGTGAGGTAGATCGGCGGCGAGGCCACCTGCAGCGACTGCTCCACGGCCTTGAGGCCGCCCGCCGAGTAGGCGCCGGCCACCTTGTCGCTCGTCATGTGCGTCTTGTGCCAGGCGTCGTGGAAGGTGTCGACGCGATCCGAAACGATCGCCTCCGACATCTTTGCCGTCGCCGTCCACATCGCGAAGTAGGCCGCAGCCTCCTTGCGCGGGCTATACTTGTTGACCAGCAATGCAGCCAGCGGCGAGGAGATCGACCGCACCATGCGCTTGCCGCCGACCATCGCACCCGGCGGCGTGCCATAAAGCCACTTGCCCGCCGTCTTCGACTTCTCCGGGTTCTCGTTGAGCTTCGCCGTGCCGTCCCAGTACTGACACGTCGCCACCAGACCGCCCGCGATGCGCGGGATCATCTGCGGCGTACCCCAGCCCGACGATTCAGGATGCGCGACTTCCTTCTCGCGCAGATAGACCTGCAGCGCGCGGTTGCCGGCCTCCGTGTTCAGCGTCGGCTTCATGTCGTCGTTGAACGGGAAGCCGCCATGGCTGTAGAGCATCATCAGGAACCAGGTCGCGCCATTGGCGCGGTTCCTGAGGCTGCCCGAGCCCCAGATGTTCTTTTCCGGATTGTGAAGCAGCTTCTGGATCTCGAATTCCTCGTCCCAGGTGGTCGGGAACTTGAGCTCCTTGCCGTGCTTGTCGGCAAACCGCTTCTTCGTGTCGGCATCCTCGATCAGGTCCTTGCGCACGTACTGGATGTGCACGTTGCCGTCGGTGGGAACGCCATAGGTCTGGCCGCCGTAGGTCATCAGCTGGTTGTAGTCGCCGACCGCGTCGATCTTGAATCCCGCCTTCTTCATGTAGGGATCGAGCGGCTCGATCAGTCCCGCCGAAACGAGCGACGGGATCATGCCCGCGTCGATGTGGAAGAAGTCGAACTCCGGCGAGCGCGACAGCGCCTCCGCCATCGCGCGCTGCGGAATATCGAAGATCGAGATGTCCTGGATGCTGGCGATCTCGATTCCCGTCGCGTCTTTCAGCGAGGTACCCATGGCGCCGGCCATCGGCTTGTAATACGGCGCCCAGATCATGCCCTTCAGTTGCGCGCCCTTCTTGCCCGCCGCAGCCGCGATGCGCGCGGTCTCGTCCTGCGCGAAGGCCGAGGCCCCCGGAAACATCGTCGCGACGGTGAATGCCATGCCACCCTTGACGATGTGGCGGCGCGTGAGGCCGTCCCAGCCAGTCATATGCACCTCCTGAAGCTTGTCCTACCCATTTCGTTTCAGTCTTGGCCAGCGAGCACCGATAAATCGGCTTGCCGACAGTTGCAAAGGCTATAATGGAACCGCGGCCAGGGAAAGGCGCACCTCTGCCGCCCTGTGACGCGGCGAAACCATACGAGCCGATCGCACGTGCGAAAAGGACGGGCGTGTACGCCGCTCACCCCACAGTTGTCACCCGCTAAGGCGATGCCCGTGCCCAAAGCGCCTGCCCGAAGTTGACGGCACGCCAGCCCTGCGCGCCCGGACCGCTGGGGCTCACCCGATGTCGGCAGCGGAACCGGCGGGCTTCATGCCGATCCGGGACTCACGGTCGGCTTCCATCGACGTCATGACGAACCGTCGTCCCGCCCGATCGAGCATGCCCGTCGCCGCGATCGCAACAAGGCACAATCCGACCAGCGCATAGACACCGATCGCGAAGTCGCCCGTCACATCCTTGAGCAACCCGACGACGAACGCCCCGGAAAGGCCACCGGCGTTGGCACACGTATTAGAAAATCCGCTGATGAATCCCGCCGAGCTCGATCCGAAGATGCGCACAGGGTATGCGAACATCGGCCCGAACGCGAACTGGATGAAGACCGACACGCCCGCCACCGTCGCGGTCACCGCAACGAGGCCATCGGCCTCCGTCAACGCCATCAGCAACACCGCCAGCGAGAAGAACGAGATAGAAATGACGACCATCGGCTTCTGGAACCGGTCGGACAGGTAGCCCCCCACGACGTTGGCCAGCATCGTCACCGCCGAGCCCATCGCCACCAGGCCAGCGGCCAGCGCCAGGGAAAAACCCTTCTCCGTGACCAGGATCGTCGTCAGCCAGTAGTTCCACGACATCGCCACCGCATGCCGCGAGAAGTGCGTCGTCCCCGCCCACCAGATGACGCTCGACTTGAGGATACGGCTGATCTCCGCACCGCGCGCGACGTGCGGCGTTTGCGCCTGCTGCGTCCGGCCCACCATCGCATAAGCCAGCGCGATGACGATCACGCTGGCGCTTGCAGCTGCGAGCAGTCCGCGCCAACCGAGCCACGGCAACATCGCGGGCCCGAACAGATTGATCAGCATGTTCGAGGCAAGGCCGCCGACCAGGAACAGCCCCGACGCCGTCGCGCGGCGCTGATCGGGAAACTGCGCCTGCATCAGCAGAAGGCCCGGCGCGAACACCAGCGAGCGGAACACGCCCGAGACGGCCTGGTTGGCGAGCAGCAGATGATAGTTCTCGATGATCGAGAACGTCAGCATCGTCACATTGGTGCCGATGAGACCCAGAATGAACAGCCGCCGCGCGCCCAGCCGGTCACACAACGTGCCGGCCGGTATCTGCATCAGCGCATAGGTCAGCCCCGAGGCGACGCCAATCATCCCGGCCTGCGAGAAGTTCAGCCCCAGGTCCTGGCGGATCAGCGGCAACAGCATCGCCACGCCGCCCATGGCGACGGCCTGCGTGCTCTGGCACGCCATCAACAGCGCGATGGTCACGAGCCTCAGCCGCTCGCTCATTTTCCCTACCCCGCACCGCTCACGCGTCCCGGCATCGTCCGAAATACCGCCGCTCCGCATGCGCACGCCCGATCGCCCGCATGGCGTGCGCGCCGCCCCACCTCCAGGGCGCCCGCTTCATCGCGCCCCGTAGCCGCCGCCCGTCGGCGAGATGATGATCACCGCCTCGCCGGGCTCCAGCACCGTCTGATCGCAACCTTCGAGCACGTCCATCCGCCCGTCATTGCGCCGCACCAGATTGCGGCCACACTCCCCGGGCGACCCGCCGGCGAGCCCAAAGGGCTGCACCTTCCGGAAGCTCGACAGGATGGCGCAATCCATGCGCTCCAGGAAGCGAATCCGTCTGTACGTGCCGTCGCCCGCCGACCACCGCCCCTTGCCGCCCGACCCGCGCCGGATGGAGAACTCCTCAAGCAACACAGGATAGCGCAACTCCAGGATCTCGGGATCCGTCAGTCGCGTATTGGTCATATGCACATGGACGCCCGCCGTACCGTCGAAGCCAGGCCCTGCCGGGCTCCCCGAGCAGATCGTCTCGTAATACTGGTAGCGCGCGTTGCCGAACGTCAGGTTGTTCATCGTACCTTGCGACGCTCCCATCGCATCGAGCGCAGCGAACAGGCAGTTGGTCACGATCTGACTGGTCTCGACGTTCCCCGCCACCACCGCCGCGGGATACGCGGGCTTCAGCATCGAGCGCTCGGGGATGACGATGTCGATCGGCTTCAGGCATCCCGCGTTCATCGGGATCGGCTCATCGACCATGACGCGGAAGACATAGAGCGTCGCCGCCCGGGTCACCGGTTCCGGCGCGTTGAAGTTGTTGGCCGGCGACGGCGACGTGTCCGAGAAATCGACGCGCGCCGTCCGCTTCTCCCGGTCGACCGTGATCTTCACGTCGACGTGCGTGCCCTGATCCATCTCCACACGGAACTGACCGTCCTTCAGACGCGTCAGCAACCGGCGGACACTTTCCTCCGCGTTGTCCTGCACATGACCCATGTACGCCTTGACCACGTCGAGGCCGAAATGCGCGACCATCCGCTCGAGCTCGAAGACGCCCTTCGCGTTCGCCGCCACGTGCGCCTTCAGGTCGGCGATGTTCTTGTCGGGCATACGCGCGGGATGCGTAGCCCCCGACAGCAGCGCGTGTGCCTCCGCTTCGAGAAACCGGCCGCGGTCGACGAGCTTGAAGTTGTCGATGTAGACGCCTTCTTCCTCGATCGTCGTCGCGCGCGGCGTCATCGAACCCGGTGTCAGCCCGCCGATGTCCTCGTGATGACCACGGCTTGCGACATAGAACAGGATCTCCGGCGCCACCGAAGTCCCACCAAACACCGGCGTCACCACGGTGATGTCGGGCAGATGCGTGCCGCCATTGTAGGGCGCGTTCAGCATGTAGACGTCGCCAGGATGCATGCGGCCGTCATTGAGCCGGATCACCGTCTCCACCGAGCGGTCCATCGATCCAAGGTGCACCGGCATGTGCGGCGCGTTGGCGACCAGTTGGCCCTGCGCGTCGAACACCGCGCACGAGAAGTCGAGCCGCTCCTTGATGTTCACCGACTGCGCCGTGTTTCGCAGTTGCTCGCCCATCTGCTCGGCAATCGACATGAACAGGTTGTTGAACACCTCCAGCAGCACCGGATCTGCGGTCTTGCCCAGCCTCTCGCGCTGACGCGCCACCGTGCGCGTGAGCACGAGATCGTTGCGCGCCGACACTTCGAGCGTCCAGCCGGGCTCCACGACCACTGTCTGATGCGGCTCGATGACGAGCGCGGGCCCGGCAATCCGCTGGCCCAACGACAGTGCCTCCCGGCGATGCACGTCGGCTTCGTGCCAGGCCTTGCCCGAGAACAGCCGGGCACGTTCAACACGCCCAGTGCCCTGCGACGGGCCCGCCTCGAGCGAGATCGTCGAGCCGCCGACATCGACGCGCGCGCCGCCGCCGATCGCCTCGACCTCGATCTGTGCGATGAACACACGCTTTTCCGGCGACACGAAACCGAACCGCCGCCGATGCTCGGCTTCGAAATCGCGGCGCATCAACTCCGGTTCGTCGAGCAGCACCGCCAGCGCCGTATCCGTGCCCTCGTAGCGCAGGTGAAGCCACGTCGTGGTCGCCACGTCGGTCGCCTCGACACCCTGGGCGACGAACTCGTCGGTCGCCGCGTCCACCAGTTCGAACCCGAGGCTTTCCACGCTGCGCAGGGTTGCGCCGTCGAGGACGGCCTCCACCGACTGCTGACGACTCGCGCGGATGTCGGCAAGCCCCATGCCGTAGGCCGACAACAGCCCCGACAGCGGATGGATCTGCACCCTCTCCATGCCGAGCGTGTCGGCGATCAGGCACGCATGCTGCCCGCCGGCCGAGCCGAAGCACTGCAACGTGTACTCGGTGACGTCGTAGCCGCGCTGCACGGAGATCTTCTTGATCGCGTTCGCCATGTTCTCGACCGCAATGCGAATGAACCCGTCCGCGACCTCCTCCGCAGAGCGTCCGTCGCCGATCTCGGCGGCCAGCGCCGCGAACGCGGTGCGGACCGCCTCGGTGTCGAGCGGCTGATCGCGGCCCGCCCCGAAGATCGCCGGAAAGAACGAGGCCTGCAGCTTGCCGACCATGACGTTGGCATCGGTCACCGTCAGCGGCCCGCCGCGCCGGTAGCACTTCGGACCCGGATTGGCGCCCGCGCTGTCGGGCCCGACGCGAAACCGCGTGCCGTCGAAATGCAGGATCGATCCGCCGCCCGCCGCCACCGTGTGGATGCGCATCATCGGAACGCGCATGCGCACGCCCGCCACTTCCGTCTCGAACGCGCGCTCGTAGTCGCCGGCGAAGTGCGACACGTCCGTCGACGTGCCACCCATGTCGAAGCCGATCACCTTCTCGAAGCCGGCGAGCCGCGCCGTCTCCGCCATGCCGACGATGCCGCCAGCCGGCCCCGACAGGATCGCATCGCGCCCCTGGAACAGCTCGGCAGCCTTCAGCCCGCCCGACGACGCCATGAACAGAATGCGCGGCCGCTTGTCTTCCCCTCCCCCTTGCGGGGAGGGGGCAGGGGTGGGGGTCGAAGGTCCGCTGGAGCCATCAGCCGCGGGCGAAACCGACAGCGCCTGTTCGACGCGCTCCACGTAGCGCCGCAGGATCGGCGACAGGTAGGCGTCCGCCACCGTCGTGTCGCCGCGCCCCACGATCTTGATCAGCGGCGACACCTCGTGACTGACGGAGACCTGCGCGAAGCCGGCCGCGCGCGCGATGTCCGCCGCACGTTGCTCGTGGGCGGGATGCGCATAGGCGTGCATCAGCACAATGGCGACGGCCGGGAATGCCGGCCGCGCGTGCCTCCGCCAGGTCGGCAGCCAACCGCGCCTCGTCGAGCGGGGTTTCCACCGTGCCATCGGTGCGCAGGCGCTCGTCCGCCTCGATGACGCGCTCGTAGAGCATCTCCGGCTTGACGATCTGCTTGGCGAAGATGTCCGGGCGCGCCTGATAGCCGATCTCGATCTGGTCCTTCAGGCCTTTGGTGATGACCAGCACCGTCCGCTCGCCCTTGCGCTCGAGCAGCGCGTTGGTGGCGACCGTCGTGCCCATCTTCACACTCGAAATACGGTCCGCCGGAATTGGCGCATCGGAAGCGACCTCGAGAAACTGGCGGATGCCTTCCAGCGCCGCGTCCTGGTAGGCCTCCGGGTTCTCCGACAAGACTTTCCTGGCGTGCACCCGCCCGTCAGGCGCCCGCGCCACGACATCGGTGAACGTGCCGCCACGGTCGATCCAGAAGTCCCACCGGCCCGGCCTGTCGCTGCGCGTGCGTCCATCGGACATGCTTTGGTCCCTTCGTATCTTCCCGCGGCTGCGCCCGTCACTCGCCAGCGTCAGCTTACTCGCTTATAACGAGCTTGCGCCCGGGTATGACGGGGAGTTTGAAGGCTATCCCTAGCGGCGGGCAGGAAAATGCGTCTCTGCCGCAAGCCCCGCCGCCCTTGCGGCCACACCTCGGCTCGTGCGGGCCCTGACGGATCGAGACGGCGTGTTCCCGTGAGACCGAGCCAGCGAGCCAGTGCCTTTCGTGTTCGGGCGACCGTAGCGGTCGCCCTGGCTGTCTTCGGCGCATCCCTCCCGGCAACCGCTGGGGACGTTGAGTGGCGCCTCATGGTCGCCCCCCGCGTGGTCGCCCCCCCCGCTCCCG
Source organism: uncultured Alphaproteobacteria bacterium (assembly GCA_963697205.1). Lineage (GTDB taxonomy): Bacteria > Pseudomonadota > Alphaproteobacteria > Rhizobiales > Hyphomicrobiaceae > CAVONB01. The sequence goes on from CAVONB010000014.1 coordinate 85,301, forward strand.
CCGCTGGCCCCGCCACCACGGCAGCTGCCCTTTCGACCCTGGCCGCCGAGGTGGAACGCTCAACCGCCGGCGGCCTGCGCATCGTGCCTGCAGCACCACCCGCCACCGCCGGACAAACGAGCGAGGCCAGCCGCGCCGTCCGCGCCGGCAAGGCAGCCATGGCACTCCTGCGGATACGCGACGAGGCCGACCGCGCCGCACTCTATGCCTTCGATCTCATCCCCGGCCTGCTGGCGCCCGCCGCAGCAGGCGACGACCGCCCCGCCCGGCTCGCCACCGCCGCCCGCGACCTGATCGCGCGCCGGCTTGCCGAGGACGGCCTCGTCCTGCTGGCCTGGGCGCCATTGGCAACCGAGGTTCTGGCCGTGGCACGGCCCTTGCCGCTACCCGACGCACGTACCGATTGGCACCTCGCACTGCCACCACGCCCCGACGCAGCACTTCGCCGGCTCGCCGACCTGCTGCGGCCCGCCCCCAACGCGGCCGCCCCACCTGCCGCCACCCTCGCCGTCATGCCCCAGGGCGCCGGGCGCGATCCCGCAGGCAACGTGCTGGAGATCCCCCTGAGGCAACAGCGGCTGGCACTCGTGGCTGCACGGCAGCCCTTCGACGCCTTGCCAGCCGCCCACCGCGATGCCCTGAGCGCCGCCGCCCGCCTATTCGAACAGGCCATCGAGTCCGCCTCAGTGACCAAGACGCCGCCACAGCCCAAATGGCTGTCCGATGCCGCTCGACAACTCTTGCGGGAGTGGGCCATTGGCGCGGGCGCCGATGGCCGGTTGCTGCTGGAACTCTACGAGCGGCCACTTTAACTAAAAACTCAAGCGCGCACTTTATGATGCATTGCTCACTGTAAGGCGCGTCCCGTGGCGCGCCCGCCTAGGTGTGCGACCGGAAAGTACCCGCGACCGTGAGGAAGGCACTCGACAGCCTGTATATGGCAACTGGCTATCTGGCCGGCGGCTTCCTCGTCGTCGTCTTCGCGCTGATGATGATCATGTCCGTCGGCCGCCAATTCGGCCTCAACGTGCCCGCGGGCGACGACTTCGCCTCCTGGGCGATGGCCGCCATGGCATTCCTTGGCCTGGCCCACACCTTCAAGTCGGGCGAGCTCATCCGCATGGGCGCCGTGATCGACCGCCTGCGTGGCCGCACGCGCCGCATCGCGGAGACCATCGTCCTCGTTCTGGGCAGCCTGATCGCCGGCTATCTCGCCTGGTTCGCAGCCAACATGGTCTACGAGAGCTGGCTCTTGAACGACATGTCGAACGGCGTCGTCGCCGTGCCGCTGTGGATCCCGCAGATCGCCTTCGCGTTCGGCACGATCGTCCTGCTCGTGGCGCTGCTGGACGAGCTTTACTACGTCGCGACCGGCCATGCGCCGCGCTACGCCAAGGAGCCGCCCAAGACGCGCGAGGACGTCATCGAGCGCGCGGCGGCGGGGAATCTGTAGTCATGTCGCTGGAGCTGATCGAGGTCGCCCTGCTGCTCGTCGCGGTGCTTGGCATCGTGCTCGTTGCCGGTCTTTGGATCGGCATGGCGCTGATGCTGTGCGGCTTCGCGGCCATGATGATGGTCGCCAACGTGCCGATCGGCAGCGTTCTGGCGACGACGACCTGGAGCGCCAATGCCTCCTGGACGCTGGCCGCCTTGCCGCTGTTCATCTGGATGGGCGAAATTCTCTTCCGTACACGGTTGTCGGAGGATCTGTTCCGCGGCGTCGCGCCGTGGGTCAACCGCCTCCCCGGCCGCCTGCTGCACGTCAACGTCATCGCCTGCGGTATCTTCGGAATGGTGTCGGGCTCCTCGGCCGCGACCTGCGCGACGATCTCCAAGATCGCGCTGCCCGAATTGGAAAAGCGCGGCTACGACAGCTCCATGGCCATCGGCTCGATGGCGGGATCCGGCACGCTCGGGTTGCTCATTCCACCGTCCATCATCATGATCGTCTACGCCGTTCAGGCGGAGGTGTCGCTCGTCCAGATGTTCCTGGCCGGCTTCCTGCCAGGTCTGGTCGTGATGATTCTGTATTGCGGCTACATCGCGCTGTGGGCGCTGATGAACCCGTCCCGCCAGCCGCCGCCAGAGCCGCACATGAGCTTTCGCCAGAAGCTCGCCCACACCGCCAGCCTGCTGCCGACGCTGGCCCTGATCGCCTTCGTGTTCGCGGCACTGATTCTTCGGGCTTGCAACGGCAACCGAGTGCGCGGCATGGGGTGTAGCCGGCGCATTGGCCATTGCCTGGAAGCAGGGCGCGCTCACGCGCGAAAGTTTCTGGGGAAGCGTGATGGGGGCCACGCGCACGACGGTGATGATCATGCTGATCCTGGCCGGCGCCGCATTCATGTCGGCCGCGATGGCCTACACCCACATCCCCGCCGCGATTGCCGAGGGCGTGGCCTCGCTCAATCTCAGCCCTTACATGCTGATCGCAGCATTGACGATCATCTATGTGATTCTAGGGATGTTTCTCGACGGCATCTCGATGATCGTTCTGACCACGGCCATCGTCCTTCCGCTGGTTCAGAAAGCGGGCTTCGATCTGATCTGGTTCGGCATCTTCGTGGTCATCGTCGTCGAGATGGCGCAGATCTCGCCGCCGGTCGGCTTCAACTTGTTCGTGCTGCAGTCGATGACCGGCAAGGACAGCTGGACTGTTGCACGCGCCACGATTCCATTCTTCCTATTGCTTGTTGCTTCCGTGGCGATCATAACGGCATTTCCGAAGGTGGCTCTATACCTGCCCAGGCTGGTGTTTGCGGGATAGAGCCGCTCATTGCGAGAGCGAAGGGGAGATACCGCTCATGTCCACCGCTTCCAGGCTGATGCTCTGGGCAGCATGCGCCATGACGGCCGCGATCGGGTCCGTCTTTCCGGCCGCGGCGCAAGTCAAATGGAACCTTCCTGCCGCCTATCCTGCGACGAACTACCATTCCGAGAACTTGGCGCAATTCGCAAAGGACGTCGCTGCCGCCACCAACGGCAAGCTCGACATCACCGTCCATGCCGGCGCGTCGCTCTTCAAAGCGCCCGAGATCAAGCGCGCCGTTGCCACCGGTCAGGCTCAGATCGGCGAGGTGCTGATCTCGATCCACGAGAACGAGTTCCCGATCTTCGGCGTCGACGTTCTGCCCTTCCTCGCCACGAGCTTCCCGGAAGCGCGCAAGCTGTGGAACCTGTCGCGCCCGGCGATCGAAAAGAAGCTGGCCAGCCAGAATCTGAAGGTCCTGTTCGCCGTGCCGTGGGGCCCGCAGGGCATCTACGCCAAGAAGACGCTCAATTCGCTGGCTGACATGCAGGGGCTGAAATTCCGCGCCTATAACGCAGGCACCTCGCGCATTGCCGAACTCGCCGGCGCCCAGCCCGTCACGATCCAGGTTGCAGAACTGCCGCAGGCGCTCGCCACCGGCGTCGTCAACTCGATGATCACCTCAGGCTCGACAGGTTACGACTCCAAGGTCTGGGAAAGCCTCACCCACTGGTACGACACCAAGGCGTGGATCCCCAAGAACCTCACCTTCGTCAACAAGCGCGTGTTTGATTCGCTGGACGCCAATACGCGCGAAGCCCTGCTGCGGGCGGCCGGTCAGGCCGAGGAGCGCGGCTGGCGCATCGCGGAGGAAAAGGCCGGCTGGTACGTCACCCAGCTCAAGGAAAAGGGAATGACGGTCGAGCCGCCCAACGCCCAGTTCGCCGGCGAGCTGAAGAAGATCGGTGCGCAGTTGACGGTCGATTGGCTCAAGCGCGCCGGCCCCGAGGGCAAGGCGATCGTCGACGCCTTCAACAAGAACTGAGCCGGCACCGCCGCCTCGGCAGCGCGACAACGGCACGCCGAAACGTAGTCGTATGATGAGGGCCCGGGCCGATAATGGCGCCGGGCCCTCCTCGTTCCAGAACACCCCGTCATCGGCCGATTGCGGCTGGACCTTGCCGTCGAAGTCTGCTGCGATAGTCCGCCTCGATCACCACCGGGAATCGACCGACGACATGCCTTGGCAAAGCATCAGGCAAGCCCTGGGGCTCAACAAGGGCGGCAGCGTGCGCGCCGCCATCGACACGATGTTGTCCGCCGTCGGCCTGGGGGAAACCAAGGGCGCCCACTCCGGCGCCTTCACCATGGCCGTCATCGCGCTGTGCGCGAAGATGGCGAAAGCCGACGGCGTCGTCGTCAACGTCGAAGCGGAAACCTTCGAGCGCCTGTTCCACGTCCCCCACGACGAGATCGACAACGTGCGGCGCCTGTTCGACCTCGCCAAGGCCGATATTGCCGGCTACGAGTCCTATGCGGACAGGATCGCCACCCTCCTGGCCGACGACCGTGACATTTTGCGCGACATTCTCGAGACGCTGTTCCACATCGCCGCCGCCGACGGGATCCTCCACGACGGCGAAGCGCGCTTCTTGGAAGAGGTCGCCGAACGCTTCGGCATTTCCAAGCGCGAATTCACCGGCATCCGCGCGCTGTTCGTAAAGGACCCGACCAGCCCTTACACCGTGCTCGACATCGCACCGACAGCGACGAACGAAGAGGTCCGCGCCCGCCACCGCGCACTCGTGCTCGAGCATCATCCCGACCGGCTGATCGCACACGGCGTTCCCGCGGAATTCATCGACACCGCCGAGCACAAAATGGCCATCATCAACGACGCCTGGGATCGCATCCGCAAGGAGCGCGGGCTGTGACGCCGGGCCCGCGAGACAGTGTCACCGGCCACCCGATGATCTGGCGGCCCGACAACCCGCGCGTCGATGCGCTCTACCCCTCACCCAACGTCGAGCCGCGCCGCGCCGGGCTCTCGCCGTCGATCCTCGTCCTGCACTACACGGGCCTGCCAACCGCAGCGCGTGCCATAGACGTGCTCTCGCGCGAGGACTGCAAGGTCTCCTGTCACTACGTCGTCGACATCGACGGTCGCATCACCCAGATGGTCGCCGAAGACACCCGCGCCTGGCACGCCGGCGTCTCGTCCTGGGCTGGCGAAACCGACGTCAACTCCGCCTCGATCGGCATCGAAATCCAGAACGAGGGCCACGTCGCCGGCTGCCCGCCCTATCCCGCCATGCAGATGGCCGCCGTCCGCGACCTCTGCCGCGACATTCTCGCCCGCCATCGAAGCATCACACCGCCCCGCGTGCTCGCCCACTCCGACGTCGCGCCCGGTCGCAAGATCGACCCCGGCGAATGGTTCGACTGGCCCTGGCTGGCAAGTGCGGGCATCGGCCTATGGATCGAGCCGGCCCCGCTGGATGACAAGGACGCAGGGCTCGGCGCCGGCGACGAAAGCGCCGCCATCGTGCGCATCCAGTCCCTGCTCGCAGCCTTCGGCTATGGCATCGCGCCGACAGGCCTCTTCGACACTCCGACCGCGACCGTCCTTAAGGCGTTTCAGCGTCACTGGCGCCCCGCCCGCGTCGACGGTCGCCTGGATGCCTCGACGCTCGCGACAGCCGAGCGCCTGGTAGCCGCGGCGGGCATGCCCCCGTTCGCCTGATCGCCCCGCTTGAGGTGCTATGCGCTACGGGCCGCGCGCGCAAAGCAAAAGCCTGTTTGGCGTCCAATCGGAAACGCACTATCCCGAGACGCGTCGGCTGGGCAGCGCACGGCTCGCCAGAACCTTGTCGATGCGCCGACCGTCGAGATCGACCACCTCGAACCGCCAGCCCGACAACTCGATGCGCTCCCCGGGCTTGGGAATGTGCTGCAGGTGGGTGAGCACGAACCCGGCAACCGTGAGATAGTTGCGTTGCTCCGGCAGCTTGATGCCGAGGATGTCGGCCATCTCATCGACCGGCATCGCACCCGACAGCAACCACGATCCGTCATCGCGCTCCGTCGCATGAGGCTCCACGCCAACGGTATCGGATTTGAAAACACCCGCGATGGCTTCCAGGATGTCGGCCGGCGTCACCAGCCCCTCGAAGTTGCCATACTCGTCGTGGATCAGCGCCATCGGAACGGTAGCCTCGCGCAGGATGCCGAGAACATCGAGCGCATCCGTGGTCTCCGGCACGACTGGCGCCTTGCGCACGTGAGATGGGATATCGAGCGGTTTGCCGACGAGCGCGGCCGCCAGCAGCTCGCGCGTCTGCACCACCCCGATCAAGGCATCGGCTGAGCCCTCGCCCACCGGCAGACGGGAGTGCTGCGTCGAGATCAGCCGCTCCCTGATCTCGGTTTCCGGGGCCGTCACGTCGATCCAATCGACCTCCGTGCGCGGCGTCATCAGCCCGGCGACGGCGCGATCGGCGAGCCGCATCACGCCCGCAATCATCTGGCGCTCGCCCTTCTCGATCACACCCGCCGTTTCGGCCTCGGCAATGATCGTGCGGATCTCCTCGTCGGTGACGCGCGTCCCGCTCGCCGCGCCTTGCCCGAAGAGACGGAAGACGAAGCGCGTCGACGTGTCCAACAGCCACACCGCTGGAGCCGCGATCTTGGAAAAGAGGGTCATCGCCGGCGCGACGGCGCACGCGATGCCCTCAGCATTGCGCAGTGCCAGGGTCTTGGGCACGAGTTCGCCGACGATCACGGACAGATAGGTGATGACGGCAATCACGATGCCGTAGCCGAGCGGCGCGGCAACCGTATCCGATACGCCGAGCCCCTTGAGGCCGGCCGCGGCATGCGCACCGAATGCTTCGCCCGAGTAGGCGCCGTTCACGATGCCGATGAGCGTGATGCCGATCTGGACGGCGGACAGGAAGCGTCCGGGATCGCCCGCCAGCGCCAGTGCGGTGTCGGCGCCGCTCCGGCCGGATGCAGCCATCGCTTTCAGGCGCGGATGGCGCGCGGAAACGACAGCGAGTTCCGACAGCGCAAAAAGCCCGTTCAGTAGAATGAGGGCAGCGACAATGAGCAGTTCGGTCACGATGTTCGCGGCCGGCGGGTCGCGACCAGGCCACCCCTTCTGCTGGAGAGGCCTCAAAGCCTAAGGTTCACATGCCAGCGGGTCAATGCGTGAATGCGGACATCTGGCCAGGCCGCTGTTGCTGCGTGGTTGGCTAAGGCAAGGGCACGTCGCGTTACCGGCCGTTGGCAGGCGCAGCAGGACGATGCTTCTTCTTGGCATGTTTCGCGGCAGGCCGCGTCGGCGCCCTGTCGGCATGCGAGGCCGACTTGGCATGTGAGCCGGCTTTACCGTGAGGCTTGCCGGGTCGCCGCATCGACGACCATCCACCGGCGCCCTCGGGCTTGGCGCCGTCACGCCAGCGAGCCTTGTTCCCCGCCTTGTGGCCAGCCTTGTGGCCTTTGTGACCCTCGCCATCCTTGCGCGCTTTGTGATCCTTGTGATCCTGACCGGCCGGGGCATCGGGGCCGTGCGTCGCCGCCGGCGGCGCCTCCGGCGGCACAGCGATCGCTTCGATCGCCCGCGACACCGCCTCGATATCGGAGGTCCCCGCCGCAGCACGAACGATATGCCCCTCCTTCTCCTTCGCGGTCCGGGCCCTCTGCTCGAAGTGATCGGCAGCCTCGGAAATGATCTGGAAGCGCGTTTCCCGTTCGTCGAACTCGGATCACGCCGATCTCGGACTTGCTGACGCCGCCCGCGCGGCAGATCAGCGGTAGCAGCCAGCGCGGATCGGCGTTGCGATTGCGCCCGATGTTGATTCGGAACCACGTCATCGGACGGGGATCCTCGCGCCGCGGCCTGGATGGGCGAACGTCGCGATCCCCCGCGCCGGTCTGTTCGGTTCCCGACGTCTCCGCCGACGTCCCGTGCCCCGCGTTGGCCTCCGTGCGTGCCGTCCATCGACCCACCGCACGCGCCTCGTCGCGCTGCCAGCCCGCGCGCGGACGCTCCGCACGATCGCCACTCGATCGTTCCTGCCACGCGCGGCGCGGCGGCGGCCCGGTATCGATGGCGAGATCCTCCGGCGGCGGCAGGCGCGCGCCTTGCATCCGAACGAGCGCCAGCGCGATCTCCTCGGCCGTGCGTGCCGCCCGCAGGCTCGCAGCGAGCTGGATCTCGTCATCGCTCGCCGGCGCCGTGAACGCGCTATCGGCGAGAAACCGCTCCTGGTCGCGGGCGCGAACCTCCTCGGCCGAAGGCGCAGGCCGCCAGGTCGGCCGGATCCGCGCGGCCGCCATCACGACATCGGCCTTGCGCCGCCGGTTGAACGGCACGATCACCACGCACAGCCCCTTCCGGCCGGCCCGGCCCGTGCGGCCCGAGCGGTGCAGCAAGGTCTCCCCGTCGTTGGGCAGATCGGCATGGATGACCAGATGCAGGTCCGGCAGGTCGAGGCCGCGCGCAGCCACGTCGGTTGCGACCAGTACGCGCGCGCGTCCATCGCGCAGCGCCTGCAACGCCTTCGTCCGCTCGTGCTGGGTCAACTCTCCCGACAGCGCCACCGCCTGGAAGCCGCGCTCGATCAGCCGCGCGCTGACACGGTTGACCGCTTCCCGCGTGGCACAAAAGACGAGCGCGGCACGCGCCTCGTGGTAGCGCAGCACGTTGACGATGGTGTTTTCCACGTCGTGCGCCACGACGCGGTGCGCCAGATACTCGATATCGGCGTGCTGCTGGTCGCGCCGGCCGGTCTCGATGCGCATCGCGTCCCGCTGATAGCGCCGCGCCAGCGCCTCGATCTCGCGCGGCACCGTCGCCGAGAACAGCAACGTGCGGCGCTCGGCCGGCGTGGCATCCAGGATGAACTCGAGGTCCTCGCGAAAGCCCAGGTCGAGCATCTCGTCGGCTTCGTCGAGCACGACCGCGCGCAGGCCTGCAAGGACGAGACGCCCCCGTTCCAGGTGATCGCGCAACCGTCCCGGCGTGCCCACAACGATATGCGCGCCGGCCCCGAGCTGACGCGCCTCCGCGCGCGGATCCATGCCGCCGACGCAGGTCATGACGCGGGCGCCCGCCGCCTCGTAAAGCCAGGTGAGCTCGCGGCAGACCTGTAGGGCCAGCTCGCGTGTCGGCGCGACGATCAGTGCGAGCGGCTGAGACGGCGCAGGCAGCCGCTCCTCGTCGCCCAGAAGCGTTGCGCCCAGCGCCAGACCGAAAGCCACCGTCTTGCCGGAGCCGGTCTGGGCCGAGACCAGCTGGTCGCGCCCCCCGGCGCCGTCGTCGAGCACGGCCAGCTGCACGGCCGTCGGCGTGTCGTAGCCATGAGCGGCAAGCGCACGCGCCAGCGCCGGATTCATCGGAGGAAAGGACATGTCTTGGAGCTTCTCGAGCATGAGGCGCGGCGCCGGGCGCCGACGCGGATGCGTCGAGGGCGGATGCGACCAGGTGAACAGGCGCCTCTCTCTACCCGGTCTTGGGACGGCGCGCCAGACGGCTTACGAGACGACTGACAGGACGCCAGCCGGTGAGACGGCATCACGTTCTTTACCCTTCAAGAGGTTTTCCGGCCAAAGAGACGCCGGCATCCCAGCCGGTAGGCCAATAGAACGCACGTGGACACCCGCCCACCTGGATACCCGCCAGGCCGCAGCTGCCCCCCCGCAGCTACACCGTCACAATCGGCCGCACCTCAAGCGGGCAGCCGAGCCTCGGGCGAAATTATCAGCTTGCACACGATTGGGTCGAAGGAACGTCGATGACGGACATGACGACGCCCCCACGCCTCGGATGCCGGACCGACCCACATGCGTGACCGCCGCGTGACAGTGTGTTGGCGCTCGTGCAATCTCCAAGCGAGACCCGGCTGACTTTCAGGGGAAGCGAATGGAACTCGGATTCTTCACGATGCCCATCCATCCGGCCGGCCGGGATTGGCAGCAAACGCTGGAGGAAGATCGCGCCGCTTTCATCCTCGCCGACGAACTCGGCTTCACCGAAGCCTATTGCGGTGAGCACGTCACAGACGTTTGCGAGAACATCACGTCGCCGCCGATCTTCCTGGCGTCGCTGGCACACGCCACGAAGCACATCCGGCTCGGCACCGGCACGATCAATCTGCCCAACGCTCATCCCGCCCGCGTCGCCGCCGAAGTGGCGATGCTGGATCACCTGCTCGGCGGCCGCTTCATCCTCGGCATCGGCCCGGGCGGTCTCCTGTCGGACGCGGAGATCTTTGGCAACATCGACGCCAACCGCAACGCGATGTTCGTCGAGGCCATCAATCACGTCTTGGCACTGTGGACCAAGGAGCCGCCGTACGATCTTGACGGCGAGTTCTGGCAGCTCAGCACTCGCCGGCAGTATTGGTCGGATATTGGACAGGGCGTGATCGGCAAACCCTTGCAGAAGCCGCATCCGCCGATCGTTGTCACTGTCGTCGCGCCCCACTCGAAGGGGATCGTGGAAGCCGCAGCGCGCGGCTGGGAGCCGCTGACGGCCAATTTCCTGTTGCCGCAGTGGGTCAAGACCCATTGGCCAAAGTATGTGGAAGGCTGCCAGCGCACCGGCCGCACCGCCGATCCAGCGGCGTGGCGGATCGCCAAGAACATCTTCGTCGCCGACGACATCGCAACCGCGCGCGCGTACGTGTTCGGCGCGAACAGTCCATATCGCCATTACTACGACAACCTGCTCACCAAGCGGCGGCGCTACGGAATGCTGGAGGTCTACAAGACCGATCGCTCGATACCCGACGAGGCGATCACCACGGACTACGTCCTCGACAAATTGGTGATCTGGGGCACGCCGCAGAAGGTCGCAGACGAGCTGCTCGATTTCCGCGCGGAGGTTGGCGCGTTCGGAACGCTGCTGTACGTCGGCCATGATTGGCGCGATCCAGCCCTCGCGCGGCGCTCCATGATCCTGATGGCGGAAAAGGTGATGCCGATCGTGAACACGGCACTCGGCATCTCGGGCCTGGAGCTGTAGGCCTCCCGCCGGCAGATCCCGATTGACGCCAAGATCGCGCGAAAGCCCCCGATCCGACGGCAGGTCGAAAGCCGGCACCCGCCCGCCCCTTGACACCCCCGCGCCTGCCCCGCATGTCTGACCTGTCAGCCGGCCGGACGGTCGCTGCCGCGCAAGCGGTGGAGGAAAGTCCGGGCTCCATGGAAGCAGGGTGGCGGCTAACGGCCGCCGGGGGCGACCCCAGGGAAAGTGCCACAGAAATCAAACCGCCAACCGCGGCCTTCGGGCCGCGCGGCAAGGGTGAAACGGTGCGGTAAGAGCGCACCGCGCGACTGGCGACAGGAGCGGCATGGCAAACCCCACCCGGAGCAAGACCAAATAGGGGTGGCCGGGCGCGTCCGCGCAAGCGAATGGCGTCAGGCCCGTTTCCAGGCCCGCCACCCGGGTTGGTTGCTCGAGGCGGCTCGCAAGGGCCGTCCCAGACGAATGGCCGTCGCGGAGGGAGACCTCCAGACAGAACCCGGCTTACAGGCCGGCTGACACGACTTCAAAGGCCCAGCGCTACGCCATGCCGACGGCCGCGCCGATCACGACGCCGACGTGCCGACCCGCTGCTTCCAGGCCTGCCCCGCCACGAATGGGTCGTTGGCCAACCGATCGTAGCCGTGAACGCGCCAGCCGGCGATCATGCGATCACCCGCGATGATCTCGTTGGCGTCGAGCTTCATCTTGACGAGCTCCAGCCGGCGCTTGGATTCCTTGTCGCCGCCCCGGCTCGCGATGGCGAACCACTTGTAGGCCTCGTGCAGGTCGCGCGAAACGCCGAGGCCGGTCTCGTAGAGTACCGCGATGTTGTACTGGCTGTCGGCAAGGCCCCGCTCGGCAGCCTGCTGGAACCAGTGCGCGGCCGTCGTGTAGTCGGGCGAGCCGCGCTCGCGGCTGGCGCTCAGAACGGCCAGGTTGTGCATCGCCTTGATGTTGCCGGCCTCTGCCGCCTTGGCGTACCAGGCGCGCGCGCGCGCCGTGTCCGTCGGGACCCCAAGGCCACGCTCATACAGCGTGCCCAGGCGGTATTGGGCGACAGCGAAGCCGCGGTTGGCCGACCGCTGGTACCAGTCGACCGCCATCGCGAAGTCCTGCGGCACGCCCTTGCCTTCCGCAAAGCGCGCGGCAACCTCGAACTCGGCCGACGGATCGCCTGAAGCGGCAGCCATGCGCAGCGACAGCGGTCCGACGCCTGCAGCAGGCAGGTCCTGCGGGCGCACCCGCATCGATCCCGCGCTCGCCGTCTCCGGCGCCGCATGTTCGCTCGCCGCTTGCTGGCCCTGAAGGGCGCCCGTCTCGATCGACAGGGCGTTGGTCACGCCCGCAACGCCTGCGGTCTGGACGGAGACGCCGGCCGGCACACTGCCGACTTGCGTGGACGCCTCCGCCATCGCCCGCCGCTCTTGCAGCTCAGCCATCTCCGCGCTCGTCAGGCCCCCATTGTGGTGGACGATGATGCCCGGCAGCGGCGCACTGGTCTGCGCGCCCTCGTCCGCAGCCGCCAGCGAGACGCCGGAGGCGGACGGGAGGAATTCGCTCGCATCCGCGCCCTTGTCGCCGCTCTTGGCCTTCGTGACGCTCTTCGGATCGGTCGCCCCCTTGGCCGGGGCCGCCTTGCCCGAGGTTGTGCTCTGCTCGAAGGCCTTGGGCGGCGGAATCTCGGTCGCCTTCTTGCGCGGCAGCATTAGCAGAACGGCCGAGCTCAGAAGCAGCAGCGTACAGGCACCGACCAGGATGCGCCGCGTGGTCGGGCTGATGCCACCGGTCGATTCCGCCTTCGCCGCCGCAGCCTTCTTGGCCTTGCCCGGCTTCTTGCCCTTCGTCGCCGCCTGCGCGTCTGCCGCCTGCTGCTCCTCCTGCTGCTGGCGCGCCGCCGCGATCATCGCGCGCCGTGCCTCCGCAATCAGCTGGTCGCGCGTCTGAGCCGCGCCACCGCTGGCGGCGTCGGCTTCGGCCACCCGCGGTGCCGGCGCCGCCGGCCGCTGGGCCGGCTGGGCCTGGCGAGCCACGGGCTCAGGTGTCGGCTCGGGCTGCGATGTCGCCTCCGCCACGCGCTCGATGCGCTCGGCCATAGCGGCGGGCTGGACGTGTGTGGCTACCGGCTGCGGCGCGGGCGCGTAATGGCCATCGTCGATCGGCTGGTCGTAGACCGCGTAGCCCTCTCCGGTGCCGGTCGCGGCAAGCTCCAGCGAGTCGACCCGGTCGAGCAGGCGGATCATCGCCTGCTGCATCGTGTCGAGCATGCCCGCTGTCTGTTCCTCGCCCTGGCGCCGCTCCGTCATGAAGGAGTTGAGCAGCCCGCGCAGTTCCTCGATCCGCTGCACCTCAGCCCCGCCGTCGCGCTGCGACGGCGTCATTTCGTTGAGCCGGGACGCCACCTGCTCGGCCGCCGACCGCGCGATGGCCTGCACGTCGATGTCGCGTCCCTGCGCCTCTTCCAGGAAGCTGGATAGCCGCTGGTCGGAAAGCTTCTCCATCACGGCGTTGAGCTGCGCCTCGATGGTGTCGAGTCGCTGCAACTGGAGTTGTGCACTCTCGACATGACCGTTGAGCTCGCCGAGCTGGTGCTCGACCTGGCGCAGATCCTCCAGATCGGAGCGCGTCGCCACGCCGTCCAGCACCTTGCCGAAGCGTTCCTCGAACTGTCCAAGCCGCTCGTCGAGCGCAACCAGCGGCTCATCCGTGCGCATGGCCGCAAGCGACTGCTCCACACGGCTGGCGATCTCGGCGAACCGCTCTTCCAGCCAGTCCCGCTCGATGCCCGCCAGAGCCACTGAGCCCGCGCCGGCATCGGCGCCAGACGGCCCCGCCATCGGCCCGCTCACGTCTGCGACATCCCGCGCCCCGTCCATCAGCGACATCGTGGGCTTCAGCGCCGGCCCGGCAACTGCCGGAGCCTCGGAAGGCCGATCCTCGGCCGCGACCTCAGCGACCGGTGACTGTGGCGTCAGCCGCGGCGTCAGGCCGCTCGCCTCGTAGACGCGCGTCAACGCTTCGGCATCGTCGGCGTCCCAGGGATCGTCGCCCTCGCCATCGCCCGTGGAATCGAACACGTCGAAAGGATCGATCGTCGAGGGGACGAGCTTTGCGCGCGTCAGACCGCGAGGCCCACCCGAGCCCGTACTGAGCGGCGAGGGGCCGCTCAGCGCATCAGATGCCTGCGGCTCTGGATTGGATGATGAGACAGCGGACGCGGGCTGGGCTGGCTGCGTAGTCGAGCCCAATGCCGAACCGGCAGGGCCGGCGGCCGGAGCCGTCAGATGCATGGGCGTTTGGTTGGGCGACACAGCCTCGGCCGAAGAAGAGGCCGCCGCGGTCGGCCCGACGTCCTTCGCAACAGCTGCGGCGATGTCGGCGTCGAACGGCGACCGCGCGGACGCCGCGGAGACGGCCGCTGTCACGGCGGCCGACGCTGCAGCCGCAGCGGCGACGAAATCGCCACCCTCCAGGTTCCGGCGCTCGGCCTGGCTATCGGCGATGCGATCCGCCAACATGCCCAGGCCGCCCTCAATCCGCTCGAACGCGGCGGCGAACTCGGCGGGAACCTTGTCCTTCGCCGCACTCGCCGCGCGCCCCAGGCTTTCAAGCCGATCCTGCAAGTCGTCGAGCGCCGCGCCGTGATTGTGATCGGCGTCCGAGAGGACACTCGTCACGCCCTTCAGGATTCTTCGCAGATCGGCTGCGGTGAGCGTGGTGGCACGATTGTCCCCGGCGGGGCCCGTGCTCTCGCCGTGCGTCTCGATGGGGTCGATCGATGGCATTCTTCAGTGTCCCGCGTCGTCCACGTGGTTGCTCGGCTGGACGCCTACGGGTCGGGCGCTGCGTCGGTGCTGAGCAGCACCCCTCGCTTCGCCAGTATCCCTCGTGCGCGTAGCCGTCCGGGGTCCGACGCGACACGATGGAGAGGACCTGGAGCGGAAGGTGGCTGCGTCGCGGTAAAGAGAACGTTAAAGCTCCGGACACGCTGCGACGCGCGAACGCATATATTGCATATCTACGGCTCGGATTCGGCGTCCGGTCAAGGCGTTGCAGGACCAATCCGGCGTGTCCGACCCAATGCGCGGGACCGTTTTGCCACAATTGCAGCGATATTGATCCCGTCCGAGCCGCGCCCTACCTGTGGCAGCGGTGCTAAAGGAGCCCACGATGTCCCCGTTGAAAGCCAATCGACCAGCCTTCCAGGATCGCTCGCGAGCGTTGTCGCTGGGCCTGCTCGCGGCAGCCGCAATGACAGGCCTGGGCCTGCTGGCAACCGTTTCGGTCCACGCTGCCGATCCCGCTTCGCCAGCGCGCGCTGGCCGCTACACCATGTCCCCCGCCGACGGCGGCTTCGTGCGACTGGATACGTTGACCGGCGCCATGGCCATGTGCCGTCGTTCGGGCACCGGCGCCGAGGCCGACTGGGCCTGCGAGGACATGCGCGATGAATCCGCCAAGCTGCGTGCCGACAACGAGCGCCTTCTCGCCGAGAACGCCGCGCTGAAGGCCGAGAACCGCCGCCTGGAAGAAACGCTGCTGGGCCCCGACCCCAAGGACGGCGAGCGCAACGGCACGAGCCGGCCCGGGCCGGCCTTCAAGTTGCCGAGCGAACAGGACGTCGACCAAGCCTTCTCCTACCTGCAGGGCATGCTCAAGAAGTTCCGCGAGAAACTCGAGGAGCTCGAAAAGACGACGCCCCGCGAAAAGAAAGAAACCCCGCTCTGACGCACCGCCCTGACGCGGCTGCGCCGGCGACCCAAAGCGATCGGACGATGACCAACCCCGGCCTCTCGCAAGCCTTCCACACCCTCACCGTGGTCACGCGCAGCCGGGGCTTTCACGAGATCACGCGCGACGTCGCCGACTGGCTGCAGCTGATCGGCGCCGGCGACGGCGTGCTGACGGTCTTCATCCGCCACACCTCCGCCTCGCTGACGATCCAGGAGAACGCCGATCCCGACGTCGCAGCCGACCTCATCGACGCGCTCGACGGTTTGGCGCCCGAGGACGCGGGCTGGCGTCATGACAGCGAGGGAGCCGACGACATGCCCGCACACGTCAAGGCCATGCTGACCGGCGTGCACCTCCAGATCCCCGTCCTCGCCGGCCGCGCCCTACTCGGCACGTGGCAGGGAATCTATGTCGTGGAGCATCGCAGCAAGCCGCACCGACGCGACGTCGCCCTCGCGTTCCAGGGCAGCATGACCAAACCGGCGGCAATCTGAGAAGGCCACGCGCGCAGGATTGATGCCCCATCGTGCATCGGCGCGAGGAGCGGTCGCGTCAGGACGTGCGACCGCCGCCCGTGAACCGGCAGAACGTCTCCAGGAA
Source organism: uncultured Alphaproteobacteria bacterium (assembly GCA_963697205.1). GTDB lineage: Bacteria > Pseudomonadota > Alphaproteobacteria > Rhizobiales > Hyphomicrobiaceae > CAVONB01. The sequence continues at coordinate 101,413 of CAVONB010000014.1, forward strand.
CAGGCTGCCGGTCATCGACCACATCCGGAATGCGGCGGCAGGTCCGGAAAAAATCCCGGCATCCGCAAACCCGCTCGAGGGTTCGCGTCCCGCGCTCGCGCCGACACCTTGCGCCTTGAGCCGCGCCGCGTGCCCGTCGGGCGCCACATCGTTGGCCGCCGCGAACGTGAAAGCATTGTCGCTGACGTTGGCGATGTGCCCCGTGGCACGCGCACTGGCCGCCGAGCGTTCGACGGCAGGCAGGCTCCAGTTGCGCTCGGCGCGCGGATCGTAGGCGCGCATGAACCGCGCCAGACGCGGTGCGATCTCCGAACGGAAACGCGAGCCGTTGAACACGCCGTAGTGCCCGACGCCCGGACACTCGAAATGCACCTTGCTGTGGCGCGGAATGCCGGTGCACAGATCGATAGCTGCCGCACACTGGCCGATGCCTGTGATGTCGTCCTTCTCGCCCTCGATCGTCATCAAGGGCACACGCCGGATGGCGCCGAGATCGACGCGCCGCGAACGGTGCATCATCTCGCCCTTGGGCAGCAGATGGCGCACGAACACGTTGTCGACCGTCTGCAGGTAGAATTCCCCCGTCAGGTCCATGACCGCGAGATACTCGTCATAGAAATCACGGTGTTTCTCTGCGGAATCTCCGTCGCCGCGCACCAGATGGAAGAACAGATCCTTGTGCGCGTTGAGATGCCGGTCGAGGTTCATGGTCATGAACCCCGTCAGCTGCAGAAACCCCGGATAGACCGATCGACCGGCCCCCATGTTGGGCCACGGCACCGTCGTCACGACATTGCGGCGGAACCAATCCGTCCCGCGCTTCTCCGCGAGCTGATTGACCACGGTGGGACTGACGCGGGTGTCGATTGGCCCGCCGGCCAGCGTCAGGCTCAGCGGAACGCTGGGATCGTCGTCCTCTTCCATCAGCGCCACGGCCGCGAGCACCGGAACCGAGGGTTGGCACACCGCGAACACATGCACGTCACCACCGAAGTGGCGGAAGACATCGCGCATGTAGTCGACATAGTCGTCGAGATCGAACACGCCCGCGGTCATCGGGATGTCCCGGGCGTCCTGCCAATCGGTGATGTAGACGTCGTGATTGGGAAGGAACGTCTCGACGGTGCCGCGCAACAGCGTCGCAAAATGCCCCGACATGGGCGCCACGAGCAGGATCCGCGGATCTTCCGCCGCACGCGCTTCTGGCAAATCTCGCTTGAAGTGGATCAAGCGGCAGAACGGGCGCTGCCACACCACCTCTTCGCTCACCGCGACCGGCTGGCCGTCGACCATCGTAGTGGTGAAGCCGAAGCTCGGCTTGTCGTAGCGCCGCGTCGTGCGCTCGAACACTTCGCAGGCAGCAGCCGCATGGCGGCCGACGCTGGTGTGCGAGAGTGGATTGAAGGGATTGTTGAAGAACAGCCGACAGGAGCCAGCGGCAACACGTGCCGGCCGCACCGCAGCATGGCTCAGCTCGTACCAATGATAGAGCACGGCTGATTCCCCCAGATGTTGAGCCCCCGGCCGCCGGCGCGTTTATCGGCCCCGCCGCTGCTTCTCATGGCTGCACTGCGGAAACGATCGCACTCTTTTTTAACACAATGCCGAGACTGCACTGATTCGCCGCAATGCGAAAGAATGATCGCCGTTACAACACTTTCCGCAGCGCTTCCGCCAGCGCGTCGACGTTCGTCGCATGGGTGAAGTGGGAGACGAACGCACCGCTGGGATCCATCAGGTAGACGATCGAGGTGTGGTCGACGGTGTAACCGGCCGTCGACTTGGGATCGTCGACCTTCTTGTAGTAGACGCGATAGGCTTTCGCAGCCGCGGCAATGTCGTCCGCGCTCCCCGTCAGCCCGACGAAGGACTTGTGAAAGCTCGACAGGTAGAGCTTCATCTGCTCCGGCGTGTCGCGCTCGTGATCCAGCGAGATGAAGATCGGCGTCACCTTGTCGGCCGCCGCCCCGATCTGGTCGAGCGCAGCCGACATCACCTGGAGACCTTGCGGGCAAACGTCCGGGCAGTACGTGAACCCGAAGTAGACGAGCATGTGCTTGCCGCGGAAGTCCTTGTCGGTGACACGGCGACCGTTGAAGTCCGTCAACGTGAACGGCCCCCCGACCTGCGCCTTGCCTACCGACTTCACCGCGCCGAACAGAGCCGCCACGCGGTCCACGCCACCGGGCAGCACGAGTATCGCGCCCAGCCCGCCGAGAATGAGCCCGAGGAGAGCGACGACGACAAGTCTCAAACGCATGATGAACCTACCGATGAGCCGGTGTGAAGGCCGGTGTGATAGCCCGTGCGACGTCCTGTGCGACACGTCCGAAGACGACCCTGGCGAGCGTCACTCGCCCATCTGCACGAGCGAGCCATTCTCCCGTGCGCGATCCAGAAGCGCGCGAAAAACACCATAGCCTAGAGCAAGATAGACCACGTCGAGCGCGAGCGCCCAAGCCAGCAAATTGCCGCGGAACTCCCCCTCCAGCACGATCCCGCGCAGACCCTCGAAAACGTAGGTCGGCGGCAGCGCCCAGGCCACCGGCTGAAGCCACGCGGGCAGCGTCGTCACCGGGTAGTAGACGCACGACACCGGCAGCAGCACGAACACAATCAGCCAGGCGAAGCTCTCCGCGCCGAGCCCCCAGCGCAGCACCGCGCCGGTCGAGACGAGGCCGAGCGACCAGCTCATCACGACGAGCGCCACGAAGAACCCCGCGAACGCGAAACCCAGGCTCAGCACGTTGAAACCGAAGAACACGTAGGCGAGCACAGCCACCGGCACCATCGCCACCGACAACTTGAGCACGCTGACCAGCATCAGGCTCGCCACGAGCTCGAACGGCCGCAGCGGGCTCATCATCAGGTGGCCGAGATTGCGCGACCAGACTTCCTCCAGGAATGCGACCGAGAACCCGAGCTGGCAGCGTACCAGGATGTCCCACAGCAGCACGCCCCCGATGAAGAGACCGGCCGCCTTCGCCGCAAAACTCGTCTGCTCGGCAAGGTAGGATTGCAGAAAGCCCCACATCAGCATCTGCACCAACGGCCAGTAGATCAGCTCCGCGGTCCGCGGCCACGACGAGCGGATCACATACCAGTAGCGCAAGAGCATCCCGTGGATTCGCCCCACGGAGGCCGCAAGCCCCGAGGGATCGCGATCGGGCGACGGACCGGCTGTTGTCGTCTCACGCATCGGCCCGTCCCGCGCTGTCGGCGTCACCCGCTTTCTCCGCCCCCGCGTCCCCCGCCGCCGCCACCCGTTTGCCCGCGGCGCGGCGAGCCCCGCCAGCAGCGCCGGTCGCAGCACCAGACGAGGCCTGCCCTCGCGCGATGTCGAGAAACACTTCCTCCAGATTGGCCCGCCCGAAGCGCCGGATCAGCGCCGCCGGCGTCTCGTCTGCCACGATGCGTCCCGCTTCCAGCATGATCACCCGGTCCGCCAGTCGCTCCACTTCGGCCATGTTGTGGGACGCCAGAACGATGGTCGCGCGCTCGGTCGCCCGGTAGCGCTCCAGCATCGTGCGCACCCAGTCCGCCGTGTCGGGATCGAGCGAGGCCGTCGGCTCGTCCAGCAGCAGAACTTCCGGCCGGTTGATCAACGCTTTCGCCAGGCTGACGCGCGTCTTCTGCCCCGCCGACAGCTTCCCATATGGCCGGTCGAGAAACGCGTCCAGCTTGAGCTCCCGCGCGATCTCGTCGATGCGCTGAGCAAGCGGCGCCACGCCGTAGAGCCGACCGAACACGTCGAGATTCTGCGCGCACCGTCAGCCGGTGAGGCACGTCGACGTAGGGGCTCTCGAAATTGATCCGGTGCAGCACCCGATAGCGCGCCCGCGCCATGTCCGCACCGAGCACGCGCACCTCGCCTGACGTCGGCACCACCAGCCCCATCAGCATCGCGATCGTGGTCGTCTTGCCGGCGCCGTTGCCGCCGAGCAACGCCGTGGTCGTGCCGCGTGCGAGCGCGAAATCGATGCCCTCCACCGCCGTGACGCTGCCGAACGCCTTCCTGAGGCCGCTGACGCGCACCGTCTCGGCATCGTCGGCCACCGGCACTGCATGGCCTGAGGCCGCATTCGACAAGCGTTTCTGCATCACAACAACTGCGCTATAGCACGTTCCGCAAGGTGGCACGGCCGCACCCATTCTCTCGGACGGTCCGCCCACGCGGACTCTCGGACAGACCAACCCCGCTAAGGCGCCGCGCACCACGAGCGAAAAAACAATAGAGTGTTCGACGCCGGTCGGAAACGCTCTAGAAGTGGGGCGACGCCCGACAGCTATGTGGACCGGGCCAGGGCTCAAGACAACCCGGCCTGAGCACACCGCACGCGGCGAACACGAGGTTAGCAAGGACGGCAGGCACCGTGGCCAAGACATTCACAGGCGAGGATCGGTTGCGCGGCGAGCACGCCGAAAGCCGGCTCAGGCTGCAGACCATCGTCCGGTTGCGCTGGTTTGCCGTGCTCGGTCAGCTTCTCACCATCGGCTTTGTCTACCTCGTGCTCGGTTTCGACATGCCGGTCGGCATCTGCCTAGCCTTCGTGGCATTGTCGGCCTGGCTGAACGTCGTCCTGAGGATCCGCTACACCGCCCGCCACCGCCTGTCCGCGCGCTTCGCCGCCGTCCTTCTCGGCTACGACATCCTCCAGCTCGCAAGTTTGTTGTATCTCACAGGCGGCATCCTCAATCCCTTCGTCTTCCTGATCGTCGCCCCGGTCACAGTTTCGGCAGCGACCTTGCCGCCCCGTCACACCATCGTGCTCGGCCTGGTGGCCGCCACCGCAACCGCCGTCCTTATCAATCATCACCTGCCGCTGCCGTGGTCGCCCGGCGCAGCGGTGCATCTGCCCGCCATCTTCCGTCTCGGAATCTTCGCCTCCGTCATCGCCGGCATGCTGTTCCTGGCGCTCTATGCCTGGCGACTGTCCAAGGAGTCCCGCCAGATGACGGCGGCCTTGGCGGCAACCGAGCTCGTGCTGGCCCGTGAGCAGAAATTGCACGCCCTCGACGGCTTGGCCGCCGCAGCCGCCCATGAGTTGGGAACCCCGCTGGCGACCATCGTTCTCGTCACCAGCGAACTGCAGCGCGAGATCGGCAAGGAAGGACCTCTGGCAGAGGACATCGCCCTGCTCAAGAGCCAGGCCCAGCGCTGCCGCGACATCCTCCAGAAGCTGACGCACAAACCCAGCGAGCAAGACCCCCTGCACGCCTCCCTGACCATCCGCCAGCTCGTCGACGAGGCCGCCGCCCCCTATCGCGAGACCGGCAAGAAAGTCGTAATCGATGCCGGTCCGGACGCCTCCGCCACCAGCGGCGCAGATGCGCGCGAGCCGGTTGGCGAGCGTCGTCCCGGATTGATCTACGGCCTGGGCAACATCGTCGAGAACGCCGTCGACTTCGCCAGCGACACCGTCGTGATTACGGCTGCGTGGAATGCCACCGAGATCGTCGTGTCGATCGCCGACGACGGTCCGGGCTTTCCGCCCGATGTTCTCGACAGCCTGGGCGATCCCTATGTCACGACCCGGCCAGCCGGACGCATCGAGCCGTCGCCAGAGGATCATCACGATGGCCTCGGCCTGGGCTTCTTCATCGCCAAGACGCTGCTGGAGCGCTCCGGCGCGACGTTGACACTGGCCAATGGCCGGACCGGCGGCGCCGTCGTCAGAATCGAATGGACACGCAGCGAATTCGAGAAGGGTGCCCGAACTGGCGCGGCAAGCCTTACCGAGCCGTCCGGAAAGGATGGCGCCCTGCCAGCCGCCGCGACCTCCTGACCGCACCACCGAACGCTGTCGGCGCGCTGTGCACGTCAGCGCTGACGAACGCCCCTGATCCCGGCCCGCGCCTGCGGAAAAAAGCGCCGTCGCACACCGATCGTCGTGGGCCCGGCCACCGGCATGCCTTGCGAGGACCCTCGCAAGCGCCTATTAACCCTCAACGCACTTGCACGAAATTGTCGCCGTAGGCGCTTGGGTGACCCCGGCGACATCGCTATATTCCGGGCAACCCGGAGGTTCAGAATCGTGACCGAAGACCTATCGTTCCGGCAGGACGAGTTGCCCGAGGACCGTTCGCTCATCATCGTCGATGATGACCGCGCCTTTCTGCAGCGGCTCGTGCGCGCCATGGAAGGCCGCGGCTTCGAGGTCCGCTTCGGCCACTCCGTGGCCGAGGGCGTCGATCTCATCCGCCAGAGCGCCCCGGCATTCGCGGTGGTCGACATGCGCCTGGAGGACGGCAACGGCCTCGACGTCATCGCCGAGCTGTCCCGATTGCGGCCCGATGCCCGCGCCATCGTCCTGACCGGCTACGGCAACATCGCAACCGCCGTCACGGCGGTGAAGCTCGGCGCCGTCGACTATCTGGCCAAGCCGGCCGACGCCGACGACGTCACCGATGCGCTGCTCGCCTCCGGCAACGCCAAGGCGCCGCCGCCCGAGAATCCGATGTCGGCCGACCGCGTGCGCTGGGAGCACATCCAGCGGGTCTACGAGCTGTGCAACCGCAACGTCTCGGAGACCGCCCGGCGCCTCAACATGCACCGCCGCACGCTGCAGCGCATCCTCGCCAAGCGCGCACCGAAATAATCGGGCGCCAACGCCACAAGCCGGCGACGCCGACGCCAACAAGCATCAGGTCCAGCCCGGCTCGATCCTGAGATCGGGGTCCGCGAGCCCTTGGAGCCGCGCCGCCGCCAGCCGTGCCAGCGCCAGGGTGACGACTTTGCGTCGCGCCGCGGCGAGCTTGTGCTCCGGGGCCGTGCGCAACACCTCGCCGCCATACCGGTCCGCGAGGATCAATCCGGCATCCTCGGGCAGCACCTCGACCGGGAAGCCGGGCGCGACGGCAAACAGCAGCCGGTCGCAATAGGCCCGATACTCCGGCCATTTCTGATCGCTCCGGAAATCCTCCAGGCTCGACTTCACTTCCACGATCCAGATCTCGCCCGACCTGCCGCCGCCAGAAGATCCGCACGCCGCCCGTTGGCCAGGGAGACCTCCGGCAGGCTCGCAAACCCGAGCGCCAGCAAGAGCCGGGCCGCCCCGCGCCCGATCTCCGCGGCCGCCGCAGATTGGCGCCCATCCTCCAGCACGCTCGAGCCGAGTACGCCGGTCGGCGCCATCGCCACGAGCCGCGTGGGCGCCTGGCCCGATGCCGGCTTGCTTGCCGTCATATCGCCGTCATGCCTCGCTGTAACCTCGTGCGACCGGCCAGCCATCAGCTGCCGCCCGCCCAAATCCGCCACCGGGAACCTTCCCTCGCCCGGTGCCTTGCAATACCCTTGAAACTAGCCAAGACCACGGGGTGACGCATCCATGTTCTTTCGCCGCGCCAAGACTGACGACAAGAAGCCCGAACAAAACCCGGCGCCAGCCTCGTCACCAGCCGCATCCCCGGCCGCATCCCCGTCGTCCACGACCAAAGAAATCACGTCGGCCACCGGAAGCGCTGCGGGCCTGGCCTCCGCCGCGCCATCGGGACGCCTCGACGTCACCGAGCTGCGCCGCTCCGTCGACCCAGGTTCGCTCGGCTTCAAGACGACCGCGGATGTCGAGCCGGCCGGCGGCCTGATCGGCCAGGACCGCGCACTGAAGGCGATCGAGTTCGGCGTCGCGATGACCGCTCCGGACTTCAACATGTTCGTGCTCGGCCCACCCGCCTCCGGCAAGAGCACCGCCGTCACGACCTACCTGCACACGATCGCAAGAATGCCGCGACCGCCGAACGACTGGGTCTACGTCAACAACTTCGACGAACCAGGACAAGCCGATCGCACTGCGCCTGCCGCACGGGCGCGCCAAGGCGCTCGAACGCGGCATGGTCGCCGCCATCGACGAACTACGCCAGACCATTCCCGCAACGTTCGAGGGCGACGATTATCAGGCACGCCGGCGCGCCATCGACGAAGGCTTCCGCTCCGGTCAGGAGGAAGCCTTCGAGGCGCTGAACAAGAAGGCGCAGGAGCAGAACATCGCCATCCTGCGCACGCCGACCGGCTTCGCGATGGCGCCGATGCACGAAGGCAAGGTCGTCAAGCCGGAGGTCTTCAACGCCCTGCCCGAAACCATGAAGAAGGACGTCGAGCAGAAGATCGAGGGCTTGCAGAAGGAGCTGGAGCAGATCCTCGAGCAGGTGCCGCGCGTCGACAAGGCGCGCCGCGAGAAGCTGGCCGAGCTCAATGCCGAGATCGGCGCCGTCGCCGTCCGCGCCGCCCTCGACGAACTCAGGGCCGCATTTGCCGACTGTCCGCAGGTCGTTGCACAGCTCGACACCGCCGAGGCCGACCTCGTGCGCAACGTCGCCCTCTTCCTCACGCCGTCCGAAGAGGAGAGCCAGATCGTCAAGCAACCCGTCGACAGCTCGCGCGATCCCCGCTTCCGCCGCTACATGGTCAACCCGATGGTCTCCAACGGCGAAGACGACGGGCGCACCGATCATCGAGGAGCTGAATCCGAACTACGGCAATCTGATCGGTCGCGTCGAGCACATCGCCCAGATGGGCGCACTCGTCACCGACTTCCTGCTGATCAAGCCGGGCGCGCTGCACCGGGCCAACGGCGGCTATCTGCTGATCGACGCCCGCAAGCTGCTGCTGTCGCCGTTCGCGTGGGAAGCCTTGAAGCGCACCATCAAGGCCGGTGAGATCCGCATCGAGCAGCCCATGGAGGCCGCCGGCCTGATCGGCACGCAGACGCTCGATCCGGAGCCGATCCCGCTCGACGTCCACGTCATCCTGTTCGGCGACCGCGAGCTCTACTACATGCTGGCCGCCTACGATCCCGACTTCACGCGGCTGTTCAAGGTGCAGGCCGACTTCGACGACACGATCCCGCGGTCGAGCGACAACGATCGCGCCTATGCCCGGCTGATCTCGTCGATCGTACGCGAGCACAAGCTGAACCACCTCGACGCCGCCGGTGTCGCGCGCCTGATCGACGAAGGCGCCCGCCTTGCCGACGATCGCGAGAAGCTGTCGATCGAGGTCGGCCGCATCGCCGACATCGTTCGCGAGGCCGACTACTGGGCCGAAGAAAGCGGGCCGAAGCGTCATCACCGCCGAGGACATCGCGCGCGCCGTCGAGGAGCACGTCCAGCGCGCCGATCGCCTGCGCGACCGCTCGCAGGAGACGATCGATCGCGGCATCGTGCTGGTCGACACGAAAGGCTCCAAGGTCGGCCAGATCAACGGCCTGTCGGTCCTGCAGCTCGGCGCCTTCGCGTTCGGCCGGCCGACCCGCATCACCGCCCGCGTGCGCATGGGTCAGGGCCGCGTCACCGACATCGAGCGCGAGGTGAAGCTCGGCGGCCCGCTGCACTCGAAGGGCGTGATGATCTTGTGGGGCTACCTTGCCGGCCACTTCGCGCGCGACTTCCCCTGGCACTCGCCGCCTCGCTCGTGTTCGAGCAGTCCTACGGCGGCGTCGACGGCGACAGCGCATCCTCGACGGAACTCTACGCGCTGCTGTCGGCGCTGGCCGAGGTGCCGATCGAGCAGGGCTTCGCCGTCACCGGCTCGGTCAACCAGCACGGCGAGGTGCAGGCCATCGGCGGCGTCAACGAGAAGATCGAGGGCTTCTTCGACGTCTGCAAGGCGCGCGGGCTCACCGGCCAGCAGGGCGTGCTGATTCCGCAATCCAACGTCCAGCATCTGATGCTGCGCGAGGACGTCGTCGACGCCGTACGGCAAGGCCAATTCACCGTCTGGTCCGTCGCCACCATCGACCAGGGCATCGAGATCTTGACGGGTATCAAGGCCGGCACGCGCGGTCCCGACGGACAATTCCCGCCAGGAACGGTCTATCGCCGGGCAGAGGACAAGCTGCGCGAGTTTGCCGACCGCAGCAAACAGTTCCTCCAGCAGCAGCGGCCGAGCACCGGAGGCAATGAGGCGACGTCATGATCGCACACGTGGCGCGAAAGGGAGAGGACAAGGGCCGCGTCGTGCTCCGGCTGTGCCCAACCTGCCAGCCGAGCACCATCGCCATCGAGGCAGCCGTGCGCGTGGCTCAGGCCTTCCAGTCCGAGATCGAAAGCCTGTTCGTGGAAGAGCAGCAGCTGCTGGAATTGTCTCGTTTTCCCTTTGCGCGCGAGATTTCCCTGACTGGCCGCACGTCGCGCGCCTTGTCGCTGGAGGCGATGGAAAACGAGATGCGCGACATGGCCGCGGCACTCAGCCGTCGCGTCGCTGCCATTGCGCGCGCGGCCGACGTCCCGTTTCGTGCGCGCCGGGAGCGCGGCGAGGCGATCCGCGTCCTCGCCAAGGCATGTGCCGAAAGCGGCCCATGGAATGTCGTCGCCCTCGGTGAGCCGCTGTCGGCGGCGCAGACGACGACGATCGCGGAACTGTTCGACACCATCGCCGATACCACCGCCATCGTGGTCGCAGGACCGCGCGCCGCCCGCGCCGTCGGCCCGGTCGTTGCCGCCGTCGAGGACCTTGAGCACCTGCCGGCCATGCTGCGCGCCGCAGAGCGCCTCGCGTCCACCTCGGACGGGATCATCAAGTTGCTTCTGGTTGCCGAAAGCCAGGCCCATGCGCAGTGGATGGAAGACCAGGCGCGCCTGATGATCGGCGCGCAAGGCGACATCAAGGTCGCCGCCACTCAAACCGCGCGCGGCGAGCCCCAGGTCATCGCCGAGGCCCTGCGCCGGCTGCATGGAGGCTTCGTCATCGCCATGTTCGGCGGCCTCGTCGTGCCACGCGAAGGCAACTTGAAAGCGCTTGTCTCCGCCCTCGAAGGCCCACTGTTCCTGGTGCGGCCCTGACCGACCGGACGTACCGGCGAGCCATCCCAGACACGCCTGTCGGGTTACGTCTCGAACGGCTCAACGGCCGGGCAAGACCTGCGCGCGATCCCGCGACCATCCCTCAGGCCGCACAGCGCTGCTGTCGATCGTGAAATGAAAAGCGCGATTGCCATAGAGCGCCGACAGCGTCGTCGTCACCGTCAGCGGCACACTGACGAAAACCCGGCCGACATCATCGCGGATATCGGCATCGCGCAGCACCGCGCGCAAGGCCGGCCGCAGGTGGGTGTCGAACGTCGCCTTGAGAACGGCACGCATCGCGGCCACGCCACGCGACTTCTCCGCGACAGCAGTCGCAACCGCGACATCGGCGGCCTCCTGCACCTCGCTGCGCAGCTTCAACGCACGGCCGTACTCCGCAGCCGTCGCCACGCCGACGGCCAGCGGTACGCCGAGCACGACGAACACCGCCAACGTCTCGGCGATCACCCGAACCCTCGTCTTGCTCGCCGTTGTCGTTCGAGCCATGGCTTCGGCCCAGCCCCGCGCGTTGGGTGGTTGCGATCACCCGTCAGGCTCGCATGGCCAAACCGAAGGGAGCGTTAGAATTGCACCGCGGCAGCCGTGAATTGGTCCACATCGTTAACGAAGTCCGACGTGCGCCGTGCTGGCTCTCCAGATGCTGGCCCCGCACCGCCGCCGCACCGCCCGAAGTTGTAGAGCCGCCAAGCCCCGCACTCGGTATCGAACGCGAAGGTCGGACGGCGGGCATCAATCCTTCGTCGATCCACAACGAAAATCGAGAGTGTGAACACTAAAGGCCGAAGAACGCGGGCCCGCAGCCGACAATCTTGGGATCGGGCGGTCGCGCCACGCGCGTATCCTTGTCGGGAAAATCGAACCGGTCGAGCACGAGCCGGAGGCTCTCCAGGCGCGCCCGGCGCTGGTCGTTGGCCATGACCACCGTCCACGGCGCCGTCACTGTGTGCGTAAAGCGGAACATCTCGATCTGCGCCTGCGTATAGGCATCCCACTTGTCGATCGCCGCAAGATCCATGTCGGTCAGCTTCCAGCGCTTCAATGGATCGTGACGGCGCTCGTGGAAGCGCTTCAGCTGCGTCTCCCGCCCTATCGACAGGTAGATCTTCACGAGCTGGATGCCATCGCGCACGAGCATCCCCTCGAACTCGGGAGCCTCGCGCAGGAATTGGGCAAGTTGATCCGGCGTGCAAAAGCCCATGACACGTTCGACACCCGCCCGATTGTACCAGGACCGGTCGAACAGCACGATCTCGCCGCGCTGCGGCAGATGCGGAACGTAGCGCTGAAAGTACCATTGCGCGCGCTCCGCATCGGTCGGCTTAGACAAAGCAACGGCGCGCGCGTGACGCGGATTGAGGTGCTGCATGAATCTGAGGATGCACCCGCCCTTGCCCGCCGAATCGCGGCCCTCGAACAGAGCGACGAGCCGCTGGCCGGTCCCTTGGATATGCGCCTGCAGTTTGAGCAGCTCGATCTGCAAGTCGCGCAATTCCAATTCGTAGGCTTTGCGCGGCATCTTCTCGTCGTAAGGATAGCCACGCGCCGACAACGCAGAATCCGCGATCCAGCCCGGCAGCTTCTCATCGTCGATGTCAAAGCTCGCAAACCGTGAGCTCTCTTCTTGTGAGGTCTTGCCCGTGCTCTTCGATTTTGTCTTTGTCTTCGCCATGGCGCCCCGGCTCCAGTCACAGTCCCATGCCACACACTGGCGGGCGCGATCGCGCCATGCAACCAGCCGTTCGCAAGAAGGGTAACCCACCCCAAGCACCGCCGCCCCCGTTCCGGCGATGGCGCAGGCAATCGCGGGTCGTCCGTGTCAGCACGCCAACCGCGTGGTAAAGAGCAGCCTCCACATCACCACCGCACGGCCTTGGAAGAAAAAGGCGCGCCATGGACCAGCCCAATGCCGAACAGCCCGACGAGCCGTCCGCGGCTTGGGGAACCGGCCAGCACATCTGGCAGCGCATCCGCACCGATGGCCTGGCGGCCATGCCGGCCGGGCTCGCCTTCATGGCCGGCGCATTGACCATCGCGGCGATCACCATCCTCCCCTTCTGGGCCTCGGCCATCGTCATCGCCCTGGCCTTTGTGGCCGGCCGCTCGCTTCGCGCAAGCTCTAACGGCGATGACCTCACGCTTGCCGGCGCGCCCGATATCACCGCCCGTAGCGCGCGCCATGCGACGGCAGCCGGCGACTGGACCACCATGCTGGACGCCCTGCCGGACGCAGCCATCCTGGTCGATCGAAGCGAGCGCATCTCGCACCTGAACGATCAGGCACGCGTACTCTTCCCGCGCCTTATCGCCGGTGTTCCGCTCTCAAGCCGATTGCGCCAACCCGAGCTGATCGAGGCCCTCGACGCCGCGCGCCAGGACACGTCCGCCCTGGAGGTGGAGCTGAGCGAGCGCGTGCCCATCGAGCGCCGCATCACCGCGCGACTGGTCAAGCTGACCGCCAGTCACAGCCCGCCCGGGAACGCCTCGGTCCTGATAACCTTCCGTGACTTGAGCGAAGAGGATCGCCTGGCAAGAACGCGCGCCGATTTCGTCGCGAACGCCTCGCACGAGCTGCGCACCCCCTTGGCGGCCCTGCGCGGCTTTGTCGAAACGCTGCAAGGCGCCGCCCGCAACGATCCCACCGCCCGCGAGCGCTTCCTCGACATGATGTCCGTGCAGGCCCTGCGGATGTCGCGTCTGATCGACGACCTGCTGTCGCTCAGCCGGGTCGAGATGAAGCAGCATGTGCCCCCGCGCGACGTGATCGACCTGAACGCGGTCGCCGCCGAGGTGGCCCAGACCCTGGCGCCGCTGGCTGAGAAATCCGGCGCGCAGCTCACGTTGACCGAGCTGGACGCGCCGGCTCTCGTCATCGGCGACCGCGACGAGCTGGTCCAAGCCACCCAGAACCTCGTCCAGAACGCCATCAAGTACGGCGGCGCCAACGGCCACGTCCGCATCACGCTGAAACGCCAACGCGGGCCGGCGCGCGACAGCAACCGGATCAGCCTCGCCATAAGTGACGACGGCCCCGGCATCCCCCCGCAGCACCTGCCGCGTTTGACCGAGAGGTTCTATCGGGTCAACGCCGCGACCAGCCGGGAAATGGGTGGAACCGGCCTGGGACTTGCGATCGTGAAGCACATCATCAACCGCCATCGCGGCCGGCTGGACATCCGTTCCGAGCTCGGCCGCGGCTCCACCTTCGAGATCAGTCTCGATGCCGCATCGGGCTGAATATTTTAGAGATATATTTCAAATACTTATATTGTCACAAAACGATTGCTTAACTCGGCTACGAAGTCAGCGTCGGCATCTGGTGCCGACGGTCCTCCCGGCGCTCTTGAGCACTAAAGAGCCTCCCGGGACGTAGGCCTTGAGACCCAAACGGGAGAATTTCCAGTGACCAGCAAGATCATCGCCCTCTCGGCTGCGGCCGCCGTCGCGGGCTCGATTGCCCTGACCGCGCCGGCTTCGGCCCGCGATCAGATCCGCATCGTCGGCTCGTCCACCGTCTACCCCTTCACGACCGCGGTGGCAGAGCAGTTCGGCAAGTCCGGCGCCGGCAAGACACCGGTAGTCGAATCCACCGGCACCGGCGGCGGCATGAAGCTCTTCTGCGCAGGCGTCGGCGAGGGTCATCCCGACATGACGAACGCCTCGCGCCGCATGAAGAAGAGCGAGTTCGACATGTGCCAGAAGAACGGCGTCAAGGACATCGTCGAGATCAAGGTCGGCATCGACGGCTTGGTGCTGGCCCAGTCCAAGGCCGGTCCCAAGCTGAACCTGACGATGGAGCAGGTGTTCCTGGCTCTGGCCGAGCAGGTCCCCGGCAAGGACGGCAAGCTCGTCGACAATCCCTACAAGTCCTGGTCGGACGTCGACAAGTCGCTGCCCAACGTCAAGATCGAGGTTCTCGGGCCGCCGCCGACGTCCGGCACGCGTGACAGCTTCCACGAGCTCTACATGGAAGCCGGCGCCAAGAAGATCGCGTCGATGAAGGCCCTCGACAAGAAGGCGTTCGAGAAGGCCTGGAAGTCGATCCGCAAGGACGGCGCCTACGTCGAGGCCGGCGAGAACGACAACGTCATCGTCCAGAAGCTCGAGGCCAACAAGAATGCCGTCGGCATCTTCGGCTACTCGTTCCTGGAAGAGAACGCATCCAAGCTGCGTGGCGCCACGATCAACGGCGTGTCGCCCGATTACGACACGATCTCCAGCGGCAAGTTCCCCGGCGCCCGTCCGCTGTTCTTCTACATCAAGAAGCAGCACGTCGGCGTCATCCCCGGCATGGACAAGTTCGTCGCCGAGTACGTCTCCGCGAAGGCCATGTCGAAGGACGGCTACCTCGCCCGCAAGGGTCTGGTTGCACTGCCCAAGGCCGAGGCCGAAAAGGTCGCCGCTGGTGCCAAGGGCATGAAGGCTCTGGCCGCCGCCGAGCTGAAGTGAGCCACGCTGGCTGAGCTGTTTGCCTGCGGCCGCCGGTGCATCCGACCCGGCGGCCGCAGGTCAATGACGTACCGGGCCTTGCATTCCTGCAAGCACTCCGGAATCTTTAGGCGCACACCGCGCCCATTTGCCAGCGACCGGCACCAGACCGAACGTCACCTGGTGTAGTCCCGAACTCCGCAGGGCCGCCGTCCATGACCGGGTATTATTTCCTGACGCTTGCCGCCCTTCTTGTCGCCGCCTTCCTGCTCGGACGGCAGCGCGCCACGGCCGTCGCCGGCGGCACGCAGAAGCTGCACTCCCTGCCCACCTACCACGGCCTGCTGCCGATGGCCGTCGTGCTCCTGCTGATGATGGCGACGTACCTGATCGGCACCTCGATCCTGGCGCGCTTTGCCGAAAGCGGCGCCCTCGCCTTGCTCGGCGAGGAAGCCATCCGCGACCCATTGCGTCGCGCGTCAGGCTTGCGCGAGATCATCAACGTCGCGACCGGCGCACACAGTGGCAATCCATCACCGGGCGTGCAGCAGGCAGCCGACCACTACACATCCACAATGCGCGCCGGCAACATCGCCATCTTCGCCGCCGGCGTCGGGCTCGCCCTTCTGGGCATGTTCGTGATCACCAGCCGCATCGGCACCACATTCCGCGCCCGAAACCATTTCGAGCGTCTGGTCCTGTGGATCATGGGCATCTGCGCGGTAGTCGCCATCCTGACCACGATCGGCATCGTCTTCTCCGTCCTGTTCGAGACCTGGCGCTTCTTCTTCGATCCGTCGCTGAAGGGTCGGCCGACGGTCACCCAGTTCCTGTTCGGCACCCAATGGAATCCGCAAGCCGCCATTCGCGCCGATCAAGGTGATATCGAGACATCCTTTGGCTTCCTGCCGCTGCTGTCCGGCACGCTGCTCATCACCGTCATCGCGATGCTCGTCGCCGGTCCGCTCGGGCTGTTCTCCGCTATCTATCTCTCCGAGTATGCCACCCCGCGCTTCCGGTCCGCCGCCAAGCCGATCCTGGAGATCCTGGCCGGCATCCCGACCGTTGTTCTCGGCTTCTTCGCGGCCCTGACGGTCGCACCCCTGATCCGCGGCTGGGGCGAGCATTTCGGACTGAGCGTCGCCTCCGAGTCGGCACTGGCCGCCGGCCTGGTCATGGGCATGATGATCATTCCGTTCATCTCCTCACTGTCCGACGACGTCATCAACTCGGTGCCGCAATCCTTGCGCGACGGCGCCTATGCGCTTGGCGCCACGCAGGTCGGAGACGATCCGGCAGGTGGTGTTGCCGGCTGCCTTGCCCGGCATCGTGTCGGCCTTCATGCTCGCGATCAGCCGCGCCATCGGCGAGACGATGATCGTGGTGATGGCCGCCGGTCTGGCTGCCAAGCTGACCATCAATCCGCTGGAAGCCGTGACCACGATCACGGTGCAGATCGCGACGATCCTCGTCGGCGACCAGGAATTCGACAGCGCCAAGACGCTCGCGGCCTTCGCCCTCGGGTTCGTGCTGTTCTTCGTGACGCTGGTCCTCAACATCATCGCGCTGCAGGTCGTGCGCAGATATCGAGAGCAGTATGACTGATATTGCCGCCATTGCCCCAACCCAAGCTGCGCCTGGATGCGCGATCGGAATCGGTCCAGCGCCGCATCCGCGCCCGCTACGCGGCCGAGCGGCGCTTCCGCGCCTACGGCTTGATCGCGCTCGTCGATCACGGGCGCGTTCCTTCTCGTCCTGATCGTCGACATCATCCGCAACGGCATCCCCGCCTTCACTGCAGCATTCCCTGCGTCTCGACGTCGACGGTTCCAGCCGACTTCGTCCCCGCTGAACAGAAGTCCGATCCCTTCGCCATTCGCAGCGCCGACTATTATCCGGTGACCCGCGATGCTCTGAAGGCGGCCATCCCCGGCATCGAAGGCCGGTCTGCCGAGCGCACCCTGACCCGCCTGCTGAGCACGGGCGCGGCCGACGACCTGCGCGAACGCCTGGCGGCCGATCCCGTCTCTGATCGGCAAGCACGATCAAGGTGCCGTTGCTGCTTTCCGACGACGCCGATCTCTACTTCAAGGGCATGGGCACCGAGATTCGATCGGTGCCCGGCAGCGGGATCGCAACGCCCAGCGGCAACGACTGGCGAGATCACGATCCAGACGTCGGTCAACGATTTCGCCGACGCCCTCGCCTTCGTGAAGAACGTCGCAAAGGAGCGCATCGCCCGGCTTGCGGCGGAGAAGCAGCGTATCGCGCTGTTCGGCGGTGCCAGCGTCGCCGCAGCGCATTCAGCAGATCGATGCCGAGATCGCAGAGCTTCGCCAGCGTGTCGACAACCCGAACGCCGAAGAGACTCTTGAGCACGAGCCTGCCCAGCAAGCTCGTCGCGATCAACGGCGGCCTGGTCAAGATCACGCAGCTGAGCGAACGTCAAGGTCTCGGGCGAGGTCGTGCTGCCACTGAAGTCAACGGACGACGCGCAGCCGGGCAGCCTGGCAGCGTCGTGACCTACGTCGACGCCGGAAGCGGACCGCAAGGTCGGCGACCTCGAGGTCGCATTCCTGGAGCGGTTCAAGGCCCAGGATCAGGTCGAGTCGTCGTTCAACTGGGCGTTCTTCACGCGCGGCGACAGTCGCGAGCCGGAACTGGCGGGCATCCGCGGCGCCATCGTCGGCTCGGCGCTGACGCTGCTCGTCACGCTGGCGCTTGTGCCTCCCGATCGGCGTGCTGGCCGCGGTCTATCTTGGAGGAGTTCGCACCGAAGAACCGGCTGACGGATCTGATCGAGGTCAACATCAACAACCTCGCCGCCGTGCCGTCGATCGTGTTCGGTCTGCTCGGCCTGGCGGTGTTCCTGAATTTCTTCGGCTTGCCGCGCTCCGCGCCGCTGGTCGGCGGCCTGGTGCTGGCGCTGATGTCGCTGCCGACGATCATCATCGCCTCGCGCGCCGCGTTGAAGGCCGTGCCGCCGTCGATCAAGGAGGCGGCGCTCGGCGTCGGCGCCTCGCATCAGCAGGCCGTCTTCCACCACGTCCTGCCGCTGGCGATGCCGGGCATCATGACCGGAACCATCATCGCCATGGCGCAGGCGCTCGGCGAGACCGCGCCGCTGCTGATGATCGGCATGGTCGCGTTCATCGTCGACGTTCCGCCAGAGCTTTACCGATGCCGCCACGGTGCTGCCGGTTCAGATCTACCTCTGGTCCGACCTGCCCGAGGTCGCGTTCCAGTACAAGACCGCGGCGGCGATCATGGTGCTGTTGGGGTTTCTGTTCGTCATGAACGGCGCCGCCATCTTGCTTCGCAAGAAATTCGAGCGTCGCTGGTAACCTCGACATGACCGCGACGACAGTTCACATGGAGATGCAAGCCCGCCAATGGACATGTCCGTACAGGCCTCGCCAGTCGATCGCGATGGTGGACCCGGCACACGCGATCAAGGTCAGCGCGCGCAACGTCGACGTCTTCTACGGCGAGAAGCATGCCATCAAGGATGTCGTCCGTCGACATCCCGGACCGCTCCGTGACGTCGTTCATCGGACCGTCCGGTTGCGGCAAGTCGACGTTCCTGCGCTGCATCAACCGCATGAACGACACCATCCCGATCTGCCGGGTCACCGGCAAGATCACGATCGAGGATCAGGACATCTACGATCCTGCGCTCGATGTCGTCCAGCTCCGCGCCCGCGTCGGCATGGTCTTCCAGAAGCCCAATCCGTTCCCGAAGTCGATCTACGAGAACGTCGCCTACGGCCCGCGCATCCACGGCCTCGCCAGATCCAAGGCGGAACTGGACGAGATCGTGATGACCAGCCTGCGAGAAGGCGGGGCTCATCGAGGAGGTCAAGGACCGGCTCAACGATCCCGGCACCGGCCTGTCGGGCGGCCAGCAGCAGCGCCTTTGCATCGCGCGCGCGATCGCCGTCAGCCCCGACGTCATTCTGATGGACGAGCCCTGCTCCGCACTCGACCCGATCGCGACCGCCAAGGTCGAGGAGCTGATCGACGAGCTGCGCGAGAACTTCTGCATCATCATCGTCACGCACTCCATGCAGCAGGCGGCCCGCGTGTCCCAGCGCACCGCGTTCTTTCACCTGGGCGAGCTCGTGGAGGAGGGCGACACGCAGACGATCTTCACCAATCCCAAGGACCGGCGCACGCAGGACTACATCACCGGCCGCTTCGGCTGAGTTTGCTCCGGTCACAGGCAGTCGCACCAGATCGCACGAGGCTGAAAAGCATGACAGAGCACATCGTCCGCTCATACGAGGAGGAGCTCGCCCTCCTCGACAAGAAGATCGCCCACATGGGCGGCCTCGCCGAGCACGTTCTCGGCAAGGGTTTCGAGGCGCTGGAACGCCGCGACCCGCAGCTGGCCGAAGAGGTCATCGCTTCCGACCGCAACATCGACAACCTGCAGCGCGACATCGAGGCCCAGGTCATCAGCATCATCGCGCGACGTCAGCCGATGGCCAACGACCTGCGTCACGTCACGGGCGCGCTGCGCATCGTCTCCGACCTCGAGCGGATCGGCGATCTCGGCAAGAACATCGCCAAGCGCGCGCTGGCCATCTCGAGCGAGTCCCATCCAAAGCCGCTGATGACCGGCTTCCGCCACATGGTCGAGCTCGCGCTGCGCCAGTTGAAGGACGTGCTCGACGCCTATGCCGAGCGCGACGCCGACCGGGCCCTGAAGGTCTGGCACGACGATCGCCAGCTCGACGCCATGTACAATTCCCTGTTCCGCGAGCTGCTGACCTACATGATGGAGGACCCGCGCAACATCGGCCTGTCCACCCATCTCTTGTTCGGCGCCAAGAACGTCGAGCGGGTCGGCGATCACACCACCAACATCGCCGAGACCGTCCACTACATGGTCCACGGCCGCATGCTCGCTGACAACCGACCAAAGGGCGACGACACCAGCTCGACGCTTTTCCAGAACGACTGACAACGAACGAGCCGACCATGACCGCGCGCGTGCTGATCGTCGAGGACGAGGCTCCGCTAGCCGAAATCCTCCGCTACAACCTCGAGGCCGAGGGTCATCGCGCGTCGCATGCGGCCACGGCCGAGGAAGCCGAAATCATCATCGATGAGGATCGCCCCGACCTGATCGTCCTCGACTGGATGTTGCCGGGCATCTCCGGCATCGAGTTCTGCCGACGCCTGCGGGCCAAGACAGCCACCCGCGCGATTCCGATCGTGATGCTGACCGCCCGTGGCGAGGAAGGCGACCGCATCCGCGGCCTGGCCACGGGCGCCGACGACTACGTGGTCAAGCCGTTCTCGGTGCCTGAGCTGATGGCCCGTGTCCGCGCCATCCTGCGCCGGTCCGCGCCCGAGCGTGTCGCCGAGGTGCTGTCCTTCGACGACGTCATGCTCGATCGCACCGCGCACAAGGTCTCCCGCGGCGAGCGCGTGGTGAGGCTCGGCCCGACCGAGTTCCGCCTGCTCGAGTTTCTGATGGAAAGCCCCGGCCGCGTTCTGTCGCGCACGCAACTGCTCGACGGCGTCTGGGGCCGCGACGCCTTCGTCGACGAACGCACGGTCGACGTCCACATCGGCCGGCTACGCAAGGCCCTCGTGCGCGGCCGCGAGCGCGATCCCATCCGCACCGTTCGCGGCGCCGGCTACGTCTTCGGCGAGCGCCACGCCGGCTGAGCAACGCGCCCCCCTAGAAGACGCCCAACCCGAAAAAAGAGGACCGGGCGCGCCGCGCCCGGTCCTCTTCCCCCCGCTGCCGTAGCTTGTCAGCCGACGGCGCAACGTGTGCCCGGACCCCGCGCTTGAGGTCCAGGCGTAAGTCTCAAGCCTCCGCGGGCTCCTTGCCCTCGACCGCATTGGCGGCCTCGGTCTCCGCCGGCTGGTCGTTCATCGGCTGAGCGACCGGCAGGGCAGGCGGCGCGATGACCTCGCGATCGCGGCGGCGCGGCTGCGGCGGCTGGAACGCGCGGCGCGCATGGAACTCGCAATAGGGAAGGCCTGGCACCTTGTTCTTCCCGCAGAAGTGGAAGTCCGTCATCTGCGGATCACCGATCGGCCAGCGGCAGTTGCACTCGCCGAGCGTCTGGATGGATTTGCGCTCCGCCAGCGGGATGACGAGCTCCTCCGCCGCTGGCGTGAACGGCTCCGCCTCGGGCTGATAGAGTGCCCGCAGCGCCGGATTGCCGATCTGCCCGTAGCGCGGCTTGGCGGCGATACGTTTGGCATTGGCCAGCCGCGGCCGCGGCCTGTGGGTCTTCATCCGGGACGTCGTCGCGCGGCCGGAAAGGCCGAGCCTGTGTACCTTGCCGATCACGGCATTGCGCGTCACCCCGCCGATCCGTCCGGCGATCTGGCTTGCGCTCAATCCTTCGCCCCAGAGCTTCTTGAGTAGCTCGACGCGTTCATCGGTCCAGGCCATGCTTGTGGCTCCCTGCAGAATCGAGCAAAGTCGCCTCGGAACGCGGAACGAGGGCGCACTTCGGTGCTCGCGGGACAGACACGGATTCAAGCCGGCGACGCAAAAACAACGCGCGCCAGGCGATTGCCCGGAACTGACCCGTTACGAATGTTGACTGAGGATCACGCTAGACAGCGATACACACGCGTACAGACATGGAAGCGCCGCGAGACACTGGGCGCTCAACGCGTGACGGCCGAGATACAGACTGGAGTCGCATATTTGCGACATCTCGTGGCCGGACGAGAAAACCCTACAACATCATGACTTCGCGGTGCAAGGCACGAGGTGCCAGAGGCACGGGGCAATCATTAGCGTGTGACATGATGAGCACACGACGATTCGCGTTCGCTGTATATTCCGATGTGCAACGCGGACCCGCGACAGTCTGTCGACTCGCTTCCGGGCTGCTTTGTCGTTCCACCGGACCCACAACCCTGCGGAGAACACGGCGAGCCAATACCACTCCTGGATTGTCGAAACGTGGCTGCAATGCCGGTTTTTGGGGTCACAAGCGAGTTGGCGCTGCCACGCCACCATTGACAGCCGAAGCGAGCACACTCATAAATGCATAGCCTTTGTGATGGGTGACGGTTGCCACAACTGGCTGCCGTCGACACCTGACGCGGGGCAATCGCACGCCGCGCGATCTGCGCGGCTTTTTTCGTTGTCGTCCAGGGAGCGGTTGGGCCATGTCCACCCCCATCGCCGGTTCGGCGCCGACCGGCACGTCCGCCAGCGGGCCCTCGCCTGCAGTCATGTCGACCTATGCGCGCCAGGACCTGGTGTTCGAGCGCGGCGAAGGCTCCTGGCTGGTGGCAACCAACGGCGATCGCTATCTCGATTTCGCCAGCGGCATCGCCGTCAACGCTCTGGGCCACGCCCACCCCCGCTTGATCGCGGCATTGACCGATCAGGCGAGCCGCGTCTGGCACACGTCGAACCTTTATCGGATCGCCGGTCAGGAACGTCTCGCCGAACGGCTGACCGCGCTCACGTTCGCCGACAAGGTGTTCTTCTGCAATTCCGGCGCAGAGGCCTGCGAAGGCGCGATCAAGCTCGCCCGTCGCTATCAGTTCGCCAACGGCCACCCCGAGCGCTATCGCATCATCACGTTCAAGGGCTCCTTCCACGGCCGGACGCTGGCGACGCTCGCCGCCGCCGGCAACGAGAAATATCTGGAAGGCTTCGGCCCGCCGGCCGAAGGCTTCGACCACCTCGACGCCGGCGACCTCGATGCCGTCGCCGCCGCCATCGGGCCCGAGACCGCGGCCATCATGATCGAGCCGGTGCAGGGCGAGGGCGGCGTGCGCGTCATCGCCGCACGCCTTCCTCACAGGGCCTGCGCGAGCTTGTGCGACAAGCATGGCCTGCTGCTGGTCCTCGACGAGGTCCAGACCGGCGTCGGCCGCACCGGCAAGCTGTTCGCCCACGAGTGGGCCGGCATCACGCCGGACGTCATGGCCATCGCCAAGGGCATCGGCGGCGGATTCCCGGTCGGCGCGTTCCTGGCCACCGAGGAGGCAGCCTCGGGCATGGTGCCCGGCACCCACGGCTCGACATTCGGCGGCAACCCGCTGGCCATGGCCGTCGGCAATGCCGTGCTCGACGTCGTACTCGAGCCCGGCTTCCTCGAAGGCATCGTCCAGCGCAGGCCTGCTGCCTGAAGCAGGCGCTGGCGCGGCTCAAGGACGAGCACGGCGATGCCGTCGTCGAGGTGCGCGGCTCTGGCCTGTTGAGCGGCATCCAGCTGAAGCCCGCCCGCCGGCGACGTCATGAAGGCCTGCGCTCGCCGAAAAATTGCTGACGGTCGCCGCCGGCGACAACGTCGTGCGTCTGCTGCCGCCGCTCAATGTCACCGAAGACGAGCTGGCCGAAGCAGTGGACCGCGTCGGCCGCGCCATCGCGCGCGTCGCAGACAGTCCTCGTGAGACGGAACACCTCAGATAGGATCAGGCCGACGGAGCCCCGCGGCCGAGCGCCATGTCCATCCGCCACTTCCTCGATATCGACCAGATCGACGCCAAGACACTGCGCAGCATTGTCGACGCGGCGCACGCCATGAAGCGGGCCGGCAAGCGCGTGCCCGACAGCCTGCGGCCGAAGGGCATCGAGACCGCCGTCCTCGCCGATGATCTTCGAGAAGCCGTCGACCCGCACGCGCGTGTCCTTCGATGTCGCCATGCGCCAGCTCGGCGGCCAGACCATCATCGCTCAACCATGCCGATCTCCAGCTCGGTCGCGGCGAGACCGATCGCCGACACCGCACGCGTGCTGTCGCGCTACGTCGACGCCATCATGATCCGCGCCAATACCCACGCGACCGCTGATGGAACTGGCCGAGCACGCGACGATCCCGGTCATCAACGGCCTCACCGACCGGAGCCACCCCTGCCAGGTCATCGCCGACATCATGACCTTCGAGGAGCAGCCAGGGCGCCGATCGACGGCCGACACGATCGCCTGGGTCGGCGACGGCAACAACGTCGCGGCCTCGTGGATGCATGCCGCCGCGCGCTTCGGCTTCAAGCTGCGCATCGGCTGCCCCGGCGCAGCTGTCGCCCGACCCCGACCGTCGTCGACTGGGTGCGCCGCGACGAAGGCCGACGTCGTCATCACCGACGGACCCGGACGCCGCCGTGAAGGGTGCCGATTGCGTCGTCACCGATACCTGGGTCTCGATGGGCCAGACCGACGCGGCCCGCCGCAAGAAGCTGCTGGCGCCCTACGCCGTCGACGTCAGCAGCTGATGAAGAAGGCCGCCAAGGGCGCGATCTTCATGCATTGCCTGCCCGCCTATCGCGGCCACGAAGTCAGCGAGGACGTGCTCGACGGGCCGCAGTCGGTCGTCTTCGACGAGGCCGAGAACCGGCTGCACGCGCAGAAGGCCATCCTCGCCTGGTGTTTGGGAGCATGACAGCGCATGGGGGTCGATCCCGAGTGACGGCAGCGCCGCGCCGGAAACAGACGATATCGTTCTGGGCTTCCGCACCGTCCGCTCCGGCGTCATGGGCCGCCTCGTGCGCATGGGCGCGGTCGCAGACGAGATCCTGAGCCGCCACGACTATCCCGAGCCCGTCGTCGCAGCCCTTGGCCAGGCCCTCGTCCTGTCGACGCTGCTCGGCGCGCCGCTGAAGGAAGGCGCCCGCCTGATCCTGCAGACCAAGACCGACGGCCCCTTGCGTTTCCTCGTCTGCCAGTACGAGAGCCCGGGCCTGCTGCGCGGCTATGCGAGCTTCGATGCCGAACGTGTCTCGACACACATCGCCGAACGTGGCCGGCAATCCGACCTCATCGGCAAGGGACACCTGGCCATGACCGTCGACGCCGGTGGCGGCCGCGACCGCTACCAGGGCATCGTCGCGCTGGAGGGCGATGACCTCGAAGCCGCCGCACTCAACTATTTCCGCCAGTCCGAGCAGCTGCCCACGTTCCTGAAGCTCGCCGTGGCGCGCCAGTATGTGACCGACCCCGGCGAGGGCACCGGCCGCTGGCACTGGCGCGCGGGTGGCTTGCTCGTCCAGCACCTGTCGCCCCTCGGCGGCACGCCGCCGCCACCGCCCGCCGACGACGAAGAGCCGATGCTCGGCGAGGACGACGACAACTGGCTGCGCGTGAGACTGCTGGCCGAAACCGTCGAGGACCACGAGCTGATCGATCCGACACTGTCGTCCGACCGCCTGCTCTATCGCCTCTTCCACGAGGAGGGCGTCTTCGCCGCCGTCGAGCCGACCACGCTCTCCGCCCGCTGCCGGTGCTCGCGCGATCGCGTCGGCGCTCTCCTGGAAAGTTTCGGGCCCGAAGAGCTCTCCGACATGCGCGAAGCCGACGGCAAGGTCAGCGTCACCTGCGAGTTCTGCAACGCGCAATATCGTTTCGGGCTGGACGAGATCCCGGCGAAAAAAAGCTGATCGCTCGTCGCTACTATGTCAGCCCGCCGGCCTGCCGGCAGACCGGCCGTACGCCCCGGCTCTACTTCACCGCGTCCTTGATGATGCCCTCGAGCAAAGCGGTGATCTTGGCGTTGACCGCCTGCGTCAACCGCGACGGCTCGCCCACCGGCGGACGATACCCGACATGGACCGTGCCGGGCGCGGTCGCCAGCTCATAGGCGAACACGACATAGGGACAGTTGACGATGTTGCGTGCACTGGCGCTGACCAGTTCGTGTGTCAGTTTCGCCGAGCAGAACTGCATGTACTCCGCGTTCTTGTAGGGCGACTTCACGCCCTTGGGCGTGACGCTCTGCGCGGCCTCGCTGGTCCGCTCCAGCATCGCGTTGAGATGGCCGACGTAGTCGACCACCAGCCCGCGATTGACGATGGCATCGCGCAGGTTGTCCCGCACATCCTCGAAGAATCCTTCTTGGTGAGGATATGGATCGGGCTGTCGGCCGCACCTGCCGAGCCGAGGGCGGCGACGCAAAAGCACAGCGCGGCGATGATGGCTCGTGACTTGATCATGGATCCGAAGCCTTTCCTGCTATCGATGGAGCGGCGGCATCGAACATCCGCCATTGGCGCACTCGCTTCAAGTGACACGCATCAAACGGCTGGCGCATGCAGTGCGCCCGAGTGCGGTCAGATACCGGTCGAAGGCTGCGCATACCGTGCGCACAAACGGCCGCCCGGCCGCAGTCATTCGGATACCGTCGTCCGTCGCCTCGATCAGACCATCGGTATCCTCGGCCACCAGCCGATCCGCACATGCAAGCACATCGGCCGCCGCCGGCCCATAACGCGCGCTGAGCGCCGTGCGGGAAAGCTCGAACGCGCACATCAGGCTCTCGATCACATCCGCACGCACCCGATCGTCCTCGCTCAGCACGATCCCCCGCGCCGTCGCCAAGCCCTCGTCGTCGATCCAGCGCGCATAGTCGTGCACGGAAACGGCGTTTTGCGCATAGCCCTGGGCAAAGCGGCTGATCGCCGACGCACCAAGCCCGATCAGCGTCTCCGCGCCATCCGTCGTGTAGCCCTGGAAGTTCCGCCGGACCGCGCCGTCGGCCATTGTGTCGCCGGGACGCGCAAAGTGATCGAGCCCGACCTCGCGAAAGCCAGCCGCCACGATCCGGCGCGAGATCTCGCGCGCCTGCGCCAAACGCTCGCCCGTTCCCGGCAGGGCAGCGTCCTCGATCAGCCGCTGGTGCTTGATACGCGCCGGCAGATGGGCATAGCCGAACACCGCCAGGCGATCGGGCACGAGCGTCATGACCTGGTCGATCGTCCGCCCGACCGACTGGACGGTCTGATGCGGCAAGCCATAGACGAGGTCGATGTTGATCGAGCCGACCCCGCGCGCGCGCATCATCGCCACCGCGTCCGCCGTCAGCTCGAAGCTCTGCATCCGGTTGATTGCACGCTGCACGTCGGGATCGAAATCCTGCACGCCAAGAGAAATCCGCGTCACCCCGGCCTGCGCCAAGGCATCGGCACGCGCCGCGTCGAGATCGCGCGGGTCGACCTCGACGGCGAACGCCATGTCCTGCACCAGATCGAAGTGGGCGCGAAGACGCCCGGCGAGCCGCAGGATAGCGTCAGCGTCGAGCAGGCTCGGCGACCCGCCACCCCAATGGATATGACCCACGCGGCAGCCCGCCGGCACCTGCGCGGCCACCGCGGCGATCTCCCGGTCGAGCACGTCCAGATAGGCCGTGACCGGCTCCGCCTTGCGCGTCATCTTGGTGTTGCAGCCGCAGTACCAGCACAGCGACCGGCAAAACGGGACATGCACGTAAAGCGACAGCACGGAGCCTGCCGGGATCTCACCGAGCCATTTCCGCAGATGCCCCGCCGTGACCGCCGGCGAAAAATGGTTGGCCGTCGGATAGCTCGTGTAGCGCGGCACCGCGATCGCGGAACGGTTAATGAGTGGCATGGACGGATGGATCGTCACGGCGTCCCCTCGGATCGACTGGCCGCGGCGCCCGCATCCCTCAAGCCTGCTGCCATCCTGCTGCAGTTCGCCAGACGCCGCGTTCTTCTGTCGCTGGCGTAAGGGATCACGCGAGCCCTTCGATTGCGCTAGATCAATTGGTCCCGGACCGGCGACAGCAGGTCGCGGTCGGCGGTTGGATGACCGCGCCGTGTCGCCGCAGCTTGACCAAAGTCAAGCCTGTCGGACCTGCTGTCGTTAGCGTGCCGCGCAAGATTGGATCTTCGCCGATTCCATCGCCTGTGCGGACGGCGTGAGCATGTGCAAGGGGGCGGAGCGCTGCGGCTGGACGTAGCGACCGAGACAAGCGACGAGGATGACGTCACTCATGAGCACCGAGACTGCGCTCGCCGGGAGCCGCAAGGATGCGCCGGCGCGCGGCCACTTTGTCGAACAGGTTCTGGAAACCCACCACTGGACCGACAAGCTGTTCAGCTTCAAGACGTCGCGCGACCCCGCGTTCCGCTTCGAAAGCGGTCAGTTCGTGATGATCGGCCTCGAAGTCGACGGCCGCCCGCTGATGCGCGCCTACTCGATGGCCAGCTCCAAGTACGAGGACGTGCTGGAGTTCTTCTCGATCAAGGTCCCCGACGGCCCGCTGACGTCCAGGCTCCAGCACATCCGGCCCGGCGACGCCGTTCTCGTCGGCCGCAAGCCGACCGGCACGCTGGTGCTCTCCAACCTCAAGCCGGGCCGCCGGCTTTTCATGCTCTCCACAGGCACCGGCCTCGCCCCGTTCACCAGCCTGATCCGCGACCTCGATGTCTACGACAGCTACGAGCAGATCGTTCTCGTGCACGGCTGCCGCGAAGTCGCCGAGCTGACCTACGGCACCAAGACGGTGAGCACGTTGCAAGAGGACCCCTATCTCGGCGAGCAGGCCCGTTCGCAACTGCTCTACTACACCACCGTGACGCGCGAGCCTTACGATCATCAGGGACGCATTACCGATCTCGTCGCCAACGGACGGCTGTTCTCCGACCTGGGCATTCCCGCACTCGACCCGCAGCAGGATCGCGTCATGCTGTGCGGCAACCCCGCGATGCTCAAGGACCTGAGCGCCATGCTCGAGAAGGACGGCTTCGCCGAAGGCTCGAGCAGCGAGCCAGGCGACTACGTGATCGAAAGAGCCTTCGTGGAGCGCTGAGGCACGGCGATCGTTTCAACGCAGAGGCGTGCCGGTTCGATGCCGCGCCGGGAGCAGCGGACGGGAACGACAGATGAGCGCTCTTCACGCACTCGATCTCTCATCGTGGCTGGACCGGTTCGGTGACGCCTGGCTGCTGGCCATCGGCGGTTTCGCCGTCGGCCTGGGCTTCGGCGCC
Source organism: uncultured Alphaproteobacteria bacterium (assembly GCA_963697205.1). Taxonomy (GTDB): domain Bacteria; phylum Pseudomonadota; class Alphaproteobacteria; order Rhizobiales; family Hyphomicrobiaceae; genus CAVONB01. Next base: position 130,360 of record CAVONB010000014.1, read on the forward strand.
TTCGCCCAGCGCAGCCGCTTCTGCCTGCGCGCCGCCACCGTCGAGTTCTCCACCCTTCACCTGGGCCCTAAGACAGCGATATGGGTCGTCGCCTTTGCCACCGCCGTCCTGGCGACACAGCTGGCCATCGTCACCGGCCTGCTCAACGTCTCCAGCGCCCGCCAGATCGGCGCCCACGGCAGTCTCTCCGGTGCGATGATCGGCGGCATCCTTTTCGGCGTCGGCATGATCCTGGCACGCGGCTGTGCCAGCCGGCTGCTCGTCCTGTCCGCGACCGGCAATTTGCGCGCCTTCGTCTCCGGCCTGATCCTCACGCTCGTCGCCCAGGCCTCCCTGCGCGGCATCCTCTCGCCCGCGCGCGAGGCCCTCACGTCGCTTTGGATGATCGAAGGCGGCCCCACCCGGAACGTGCTGACGCTGTTGGGCGGTGGCCCGGCGCTCGGTGTTGTGCTCGGCATCCTGTGGCTCGCCGTCGGCGTCTGGCTCGTCCGGCGCAACACCGTCGGCGCCGGCACGGCCGTTGCGGCCGCCGGCGTCGGCACCATGATCGCCGCCGGCTGGGTTTTCACTTATACGCTCTCGCAGCAGTCATTCACCCCGGTCGGCGTCAAGAGCGTCAGCTTCACAGGCCCCTCCGCCGACACCCTGATGGGTCTCATCAACGCCCCGGAGATCCCGCTGGGCTTCGACGTCGGCCTCGTCCCGGGCGTCTTTCTAGGATCGTTCCTCGCAGCGCTGCTGGCCGGCGAGTGGAAGCTCGAGGGCTATCATGGCGGGGCCAGTATGGCGCGTTACATCGCCGGCGCCACGCTGATGGGCTTCGGCGGCATGCTGGCCGGCGGCTGCGCCGTTGGCGCGGGCGTCACCGGCGGCGCGATCTTCGCGTTGACCGCCTGGATTGCGCTCGCCGCCATGTGGGCCGGCGCGATCGCGATGACCGCCATCGACCGCCGCCTGGAACGGATGGCAGGCACCCCGGCCGCCCTGCCACCGGACGCCGAACCGGTTGCCTGAGAAACTATCGGCCGGCCGGCGATCGACCGCCCGCCCGTTGCCCTCCCCCCTGGAAACCCCCTCAAGCCCCCTGGCGGCGCCCCCCGCGCCGCATGCTATAAGGATCCCACTGCACCGGGCGTTGCCTCGGCCCCACCGGGCTCGAGCACAACGACCAATGGGCATGACAGGGCCGGAGCGCCGTGCACGCAAGGATTGTGGACCACACCCAATGATGGAACCACGACGCCACACGAACGACCCGATTGGAGGAAACGAAGGCATGCAAGACAACACACTGAAGAATCCGGGGCGGCGCCACGCTCTGACACGCGCAGCCGCGCTCGCGCTGGCCTTGACAGTGGGCACCGCATCGGTCCACGCCCAGGGCAGCTATCCGTCCAAGCCGATCAACGTCATCGTGCCCTATCCGCCGGGCGGTCTTGCAGACCAGATCGCGCGCCTCATCACACCCCCGCTCGAGGCCGAGCTGAAGCAGCCGTTCGTGATCACCAACAAGCCCGGCGCCACCGGCGGCATCGGTGCCAAGGCGGCCGCGACGTCGGATCCGGACGGCTATACCCTTCTGATCACGCTCATCGGCATCTCCACGTTGCCCGCGGTGTCCGCCGCACAGGGCAAGACGCCGCTCTACACGCGTGATCAGTTCGCGCCGATCGCTCTGCTCGCTTCCGATCCGACGGCGATTGTCGTGCAGAAGTCGGCCCCCTGGAACACGGTCGAGGACTTGATCGCCGACGCCAAGAAGCGTCCCGACGAGATCATCTATATCTCGACCGGTCCCTACGGTCCGACCCACCTGCCGGCCGAAATGTTCCTCGCCGCGACCGGCACCAAGATGCGCCATCTGCCGACCACCGGCGGTGCGCCCGCGATCACCATGCTGCTGAGCGGCGGCGGCCAGGTCTTCTTCTCCATTCCCGCGCTCGCCGCCCAGCACGTCGAGTCCGGCGCCTTCAAGGTCCTGGCGTCCACCAGCGCCAAGCGCATGCCGGAATTTGGCAATCCCCCGACCCTGAAGGAGCGCGGCATCGACCTGCAGTTCTCCGTGTGGGGTGGCATGTGGGCCCCGAAGGGCACGCCGGCCGATGTCGTCGCCAAACTCGACGCCGCCGTGTCGAAGGCGGCGGCTGACCCGAAAGTCCAGGCCACGTTCAAGAAGGCGAACGTGCCGCTCGCCCACCTCAATGCCAAGGATTTCGCCAAGTGGTGGGATGAAGAGACGAACCGCCTGGAGAAGGTCATCACATCCGTGATGGCTGCCGAGAAGGCGAAGAAGTAACTCATGCGTCACAGCCACCGGCAGGGCTTGCGCCACCGCAAGCTCTGCCGGCCGGCCAACCGAATCCGTGAGCGCGATGCTGACCCTCTACCACTACCCCACATCACCCTGCGCCGCGAAGGTCAGAACGGTGCTGACGGAAAAGGGGCTCGCCTGGGAGAGCCGCGTCGTCGACATCATCGAGAAGGAAAACCTGCAGCCCGCCTATCTGAAGCTGCATCCCAAGGGCCTTGTGCCCACGCTCGTCGACGGTGACAAGGTCGTCATCGATTCCACGATTGTCATGGAATATCTCGATACGGCCTATGACACCGACTCCTTGAAGCCCGTCGGCGCCTACGCTCAGGCGAAGATGCGCAAGTGGCCGAAGTGGGTCGACGAAACGCTCCATCCGAACTGGCCCGGGCTCGCCTGGCTGATCCTGATCCGACCGCGCTGGCTTGAAAAATCAGCCGCCGACATCGACGCCGTGCTGGCAAAGCTGATCGATTCCGCGCGCCGCGACCGCCAGAAGCGCATGCTCGGCCAGGGTTTCACCGCGCCCGAGTTCATGTCCTCCATGCGCACACTCGACACTACGCTTGCCGACATGGAGAAATCGCTGGCCGACCACACCTGGCTCGCAGGCGAAAAACCGACGCTCGCAGATTGCGCCATGCTCCCCTACGTGGCCGCCGCCGAGAAATTCGGACTGGAGATGATGATCGCCACCCGTCCGCGCGTCGCCGATTGGCTCGCCCGCTTCAAACAGCGTCCGTCCTACGCCGCGACCATGCCGTGGGATCTCGACGACGCGATGCGCGCAGAGGTTCGCGCCCACGCCGAACCGGCGTGGGCCGCGCTTCGCAAGGCAGCGTGAAGCGCGCAAGCCCTACGCAGCCTTCCCCGACGACGCCTTCTGCAGCATCTGCCAGATCCGCTCCGCCGTCGCCGGCATCGGCACGTCCGTGATGCCGTAGACCGCCAGCGCATCGACCAGCGCATTGCCGACGGCGGGCATGGCCCCCACGCAGCCCGCCTCGCCCGCGCCTTTCACGCCGAGCGGGTTGGTCTTCGTGAACGTCGGGTGGCTCTCGATCTCCATGTGGCAGATGTGATGCGCACGCGGCATCGCATAGTCCATGAACGAGCCGGTCAGCAACTGGCCACTCTCCGCGTCAAAGCGGATGTCCTCCAGAAGCAGTTGCCCGATGCCCTGAACGACGCCGCCCTTGATCTGCCCTTTGAGCAGCAGCGGATTGATCACCGTGCCGACATCGTCGACGACGGTGTAGCGCGTCAGCTCGACCGTACCGAGCGCCTCGTCGATCTCCAGTTCGCAGACATGGCAGCCGTTCGGGAAATTCTCCTTCGGGTTGTTGTAGACGGCCTGCCCGACCAGCCCCGGCTCCATGTCCTTGGGCAGCTTGGACGGTATGTAGGACGCCTTCGCGACCTCCTTCATGGTGATTGTCTGGTTGGTCTTGCGGCTCTTGAACACGCCCTCTTCGAGCTCGACGTCGTCGACCTCCAAAAGATGCGCGGCAATCTGCTTCGCCTTGTCGATCACCTTCACCGCGGCCAGATGCACCGCCGAGCCGGCCAGCGCTGCCGAGCGCGATCCGCCCGTGCCTTCGCCGACCGACAGCACGTCGGTGTCTCCCTGGATGTAGTGCACGTCATTCGGATCGACACCGAGTCGGTCGCACAGCACCTGCGTGAAGGTCGTCTGGTGGCCCTGGCCGTGATGGATCGCGCCGGTCAGCAGCGTCACCGTCCCGCCGCGATCAAAGCGGATCTCGGCGCCTTCGATGCCGGCCGCCGCCGAGCGCTCGATCGAGAACGAAATCCCGATGCCGGCGAGCTTGCCGCGCGCCTTCGCCGCGGCCCGGCGCGCGGGAAAGCCCTTGTAGTCGGCCATTTCCAGCGCACGATTCATGGCGTTCGCGAAATCGCCGGAATCGTAGGTGAACACGAGCCCCGTCTTGTAAGGCATGGCCTCCGGCGGGATCATGTTGATACGCCTGAGCTCGGCCGGATCCATCTTCAGTTCGCGCGCCGCATTGTCGACCAGCCGCTCGATCGCGTAGGCCGCCTCGCCGCGCCCATTGCCGCGATAGGGCCGCTGCGGGTTCGTGTGCGTGAACACCGTGCGCACCTCGACGTCGATCGCCGGGAACACGTAGACCCCAGCCAGCGTGCCGATGTTGGCAACACCCGTGCTCTCCCCGCCCTGCTGGACGTAGGCGCCGACGGCAACGGTGCTCAGTCCGCGCAAGCCGAGAAACTTGCCGTCCTTCGCAACCGCCAGCTCCATGTCATAGATGTGATCGCGGCAGGTTGCATCGCCCAGAAAGCTCTCCGAGCGCGTCGCCGTCCACTTGACCGGACGCCCCGTCACCATCGTCGCAAGGATCGTGATCGCGCTCTCGTTGAACAGCGCCGACTTCATGCCGAAGCTGCCGCCGATGTCGGGCGCCACCATGCGGATCTTGCTCTCCGCCATGTTGATCATCTCCGACACCTGCTGGCGGTGTACGAACGCCCGCTGCAAGGTCGTGTAGATCGTCAGCCGGTCAGAGGCGCTGTCCCAATGCGCGACCGTCGATCGCGGCTCCATCGTCGCCGCGGTGATGCGGTTGATGACGGCCTTGTAGCGCACGACACGATCCGCCCCCGCGAACGCCGCATCGGTCTTCGCCTTGTCGCCGCCCGTCCACACGTAGCAGATGTTGTTCTCCGCCTCCGGCCACACGAGCGGCTGACCGGGCGCCAGCGCCGTCTGCGTATCGATCACTGCGGGCAGCGGCTCGTAGTCGACGCCGATCAGCTCGACCGCATCCTGCGCCTGCGCCGCCGTCTCCGCGACGACAAACGCGACGGGATCGCCGATCCAGCGCACGATGCCGCGCGCCATCGCGGGATAGGGCGGCTTGTAGATCTCCCGGCCACCGGGCCGCTTGAGGGGCAGCTCCGAGCCCGGCATGTCGTTCCAGCCGAGCCGCCGCCAGTCCTCGTCCGTCAGCACCGCGATCACGCCGGGTGCCGCCGCAGCAGCAGCCGCATCGATCGACTTGACGCGCGCGTGCGCATGCGCGGACCGCAGCACCGCGCCGTAGACCATACCCGGCAGATTGATGTCGTCGGTATAGCGCCCGCCGCCGCGCAGCAGGCGTGGATCCTCGGTCCGCGTGACGGCCTGGCCGATCGCAAATTCACCCATGGCGTTTCCTGATCCCTCATCGTCTGGTTTGATCCGATTGGTAGCAATGTGGCGGCGGCCCGGCAAACGGCATCGCGTCCGGCGCGCCCCTGCCGGCAGCGACAGCGCCATCGTCGCTCGGATGCCGCGTCGGAAACCACCGTGGGGACGAGCGCCAGACCCAGCTGATGCGCCCCAGCCGAAGGCCCCCACCAGCAGGCCCGCACAAAAGCCCACGCCCAGGAGGCCCCACCAGCGGCCCGTGCCTTGCGCCGCTCCGCCCCAACTGATATAGGCGGGGCCCTGGACGACGGCGGCAGCGCCGCTTCCCGGCCTTGGGGGATCGTCTAATGGTAGGACTGCAAACTCTGACTCTGCCTGTCTAGGTTCGAATCCTAGTCCCCCAGCCACAGACTAACTCTTTGTTATCGCTGCATGTTTTTTAATTTCCGCGAGCGGAAAGATGCCGCGATTTCCGCGGCTTGGCGACATGCATTTTGGCAGTCCGCGCGTCCAGCGGCGTCTCTCGGTGACGTTCCTCGGCTCATCGCCGGTTTTATCTCTGAGGGCCCCTTTTGGGCCGGTCAGAACTCGCATCGTTTTCGGAGCTTTCGGGGTGCTACCGCGTCTCAAGACCGACGACTGTCCGCTGGAGCTGCCAGTCGTGCGGCAGGTCTTTGCACAGGGCGAGAAGGCCGGCGGGCGTCACCCCCTCTGCGGGCCGCCCGAGGACGAGGGCGCGGACGATGTCCGGCGCGAGATAGGTTAGCCGCATCTGCGCAGACAGGATGTCCCGCTTGACGCCGAGGCGCTGCGCCATCGCATCGATGGTCTCGTCGTGTCCCGACATCAGGGCATCACGGGTCGCGTGCGCATCGCGCAACAGGGCGATCATCTGTCCGTCGGGTTTCTCGGCCACGCCTCCCCCGACCACCAATCGGATCCCTTTCCCGGCACGGCGCAGCTTGGCGTTGATGGTCAACTCGATCGCGTCGGGCTGACGAGCCTCTGGAAGTTTGCCTTTGTCGCCCAGCAGAATGGTCGCGACCTCCGTCGGCTTGAGCACCGCAACAACCCTCTCGTCGTCCACCGTGATGGTCTCGACGACTGGGCGGACCAGTTCCCGGAGCTTGATCGGCGGTATGCTCGCCCGGCCATCCACGAGTTGGCTCGCCTTCGCCATGGCCGACCGAACGGCCGAAGCATCGAGGTCGAAGTGTGACAGCGCTTCACCGATATCACGTTCAGACGTGAAGAATGCGCGAAGCCGGTCGAGAACCAGAAGCTCGATATCGCCCGCGGGGATGCGCCAGCCCTTGGCATGGTCGGACCGCGTGCCGGATATGAGTTGCGCCGAGACGTAATACCGGTAGCGGCGTCCCTTCTTTACCGCATGCGTCGGCGTCATGCGCTGTCCGTCGCCGTCCACGATCAATCCGGCGAGCAGGCTCGGCGCCTCCGCGGTCTCGCCGAGCGTTCGGGCCTGCCGGTTGCCGGCCAGCTTCACTTGGACGCGCTGCCAAAGTTCAGCATCAATGATCGCGTCGTGCTGGCCGGGGTAGATCTTTCCCAGGTGCCCGATCTCGCCGCGGTAGATCGGATTCTGTAGCAAGGTATAGAGTGCGCCGCGTGAAAATCGGTTGCCACCCGCCAGGACGCCACCCGCCCCCTCGCGGCGCTTGCTGACGACGCCGAGCCGGTCGAGTTCGTGGCCGAGAAGCCGGACCGATCCGAGTTCCGCATAGCGGTGGAAGATCATGCGTACCGTCTCGGCTTCGGCGTCATTGACGATCAGCTTGCGCTCGCGGACGTCGTAGCCGAGCGGGACGTTGCCGCCCATCCACATGCCCTTGGCCTTCGACGCCGCGATCTTGTCGCGGATGCGCTCGCCCGCAATCTCGCGTTCGAACTGGGCGAACGAGAGCAGCATGTTGAGCGTCAGTCGGCCCATTGAGGTCGTGGTGTTGAACTGCTGCGTCACCGAGACGAACGAGGCGCCGTGCGCATCGAATACGTCGACGATCTTGGCGAAATCGGCCAGCGACCGTGTTAGCCGGTCGACCTTGTAGACCACGACGATCTGCACCTTGCCAGCCTTGATGTCGGCGAGCAACCGCAGCAGGGCCGGTCGCTCCATGGTACCGCCGGACAGGCCGCCGTCGTCATAGAGATCTGGAAGGGGCACCCAGCCGGCATGCTTCTGGCTGAGGATGTAGGCAGCACAGGCCTCGCGCTGCGCATCGAGCGAGTTGAATTCCTTTTCAAGCCCCTCGTCGGAGGACTTGCGGGTGTAGATGGCGCAGTTCAGCCGCTTCATGGCAGGTGCCCCTCCAGAATGTCCAGGCGCCTCCGGATTGGGCCCATCGCTGTCGAAAGGCACTTAAGTCGACGGCGCCCGTCATCGAGGGTCTCGACGCACTGGCCAGCACAGGCAATCAGAGCCACGTCCTCGAACAGGCCGGTCAGATCAGCGAACTCCCGTCGCGCGGCGTCTAGATCGAAGTCAGCCATCGCCTGCCCCCTTCTTCGAGGTCAGGCCGAAGAACCGCGGACCGGACCAATGCGCGCCGGTGATTTCGCGGGCGACGACAGAGAGCGACCGGTAGCGCGCGCCGCGCCACTCCACGCCGTCCGCGTGGACGAGGACAGTGTGGGTGTTGCCGTTCCATTCACGCACGAGCCGCGTCCCCGGCTTCACGGTGCTGCGAGGCGCCGTCCTCCGGTGCTCGGGCGAAGATGCGTCAGGCTCAGTGCCGGTCAACTTGCGCAGAATCGACTTGGACAGGCCACCGAACGCCCTCTCCTGGATCTTGTAGGTGATGCCGCGCATCAGGAGTTCGCGCGAAAGGCTCTTTGGCGGCTGCATGTGATGCAGCCGCCGCCACTCGCCTCGCAGTTCGAAGTTGCTGAGGGCTTCTAGCCGCACCAACTCGGCCGCGATGTCGATCGAGGCTCGCGTCATTGTCAGCGACCGCGCTTGGTATCGATGCGGTATCGACGCAGCTCACCCTCGGCCTTCGACGAGGTGAGCTTGAAGCCGAGCTTCTTCTTGACGGTGCCTGCCAAGAACCCGCGCACGCTGTGCTGTTGCCAGCCAGAAACCTCCATCATCTCCGAAATGGTGGCGCCGTTGCGCTGGCTCAGCAGTGTGAGAATGCGATCGTGCTTCGTGACCCGCGCGGCATGGATGTCGTGGCTGGGATCGGTCTTGCTCGGTGCGGTGTGCGCCCAGGACCGCCTAGCGGCCGCTTTCGGCTTGTCGCCCTTGGCAGAAGTGGCGGGTTTGCTCCGCTTGGCCGGAGTCGTGCTGCGCGCTTCGATCGTCGACATGCTAGGCTCCGTGGGCTAAAGGACGCGCCCCTATCGGCGCTCCCACCACCCAAAGCCCCGCGTTCCGCGAGGCGAGCCCGGCATTCTCCGGTCGAGGCATAAGGGCGCCCACCGTCACCGTCACCGTCACCGTCACCGTCACCAATGCGTGCTTGCACCACGAAGTCCACTCAATTCAGGCTTGGCGGTCCACAGATCTAGTCAAGAGGCAAAGAGCCTCAATCGACGAGGAATCCCACTAGCGGCCATTGGCACCACTGCATTCGGCGACGCAAAAAGCGCCGCCGAGCGTGTCCGCTCTCAGGGGGATCGCGTCAGCGATCAGATATTGATCTTCTCGGCGATCTCTATGGCGTCATCGACCTCGATGCCGAGGGAATTGGAGCCTGGCCACCGCTCTCGAGTGCGACATCCAGAAGCAACGCCATTGTGTCCTGCCCAACGTACCTGCGCTGGTTTTCGAGGTCGTCGATGAGACCGAGCAGGCGGCGCGTCACGGGTACTGCGACGCCGTGAGCCTCGGCGAGCTCGATCATCGGTGCGAACTGCGGCACGATCTCCGTCCGGCGCTTGTGCAGCACGATGCTCTGCCAGGGACCGCTATGCTGTTTGGTCGAGGTCTTGAGAACATCCAGCACCGAGTCAATGCAGCGCTGATGATCATGGGGATCATCCGAGAGGAACAGGTTCGGTGCAAACCAATCGGCGTCCTCGGCGGGATGACCACTGGCACGGGCTACGCGGACGACCTCTCGCATCAGCGTCACCAGGATCGGGCGCAGCCTCTCGCACCTGAGGAAATTCGCAGTTAGACCGTCGTCCATGGCCACGGCCGACAACATCGCGCCGTACGCCATCTTGGTCCATATCACGCTCAGGATGTCGTCACTGTCGTGAACGGTCGGCTCGAAATCCTGCAGCACGTCGTTTACGCCCGCGAGGTCCGGGCTCGCGCCGCTTCCTACGCGCCCAATCGTCATCCGGGCGCGCGATCCATAGATAACATGGCCGGGCCCGACCACGTCGGCAGGAAGGAAGAACGAAGCGGCCACCGTCCTAGCCGCGCCGGCGGCCTTCGCGACATCGAGTGCTGCGAGCCCATTCTGGCAGGACACGATGATGCCGTCGTCTGCCAAGTGCTGTAAAGCAACAGGCAGAGCCGCCGGCATGTCGAAGAGCCGGATGGCGAAAAGGATGAGACCGACGCGACCGCTGATCTGATCGGGACGTCCGGCTGCAGCCCCGACGCTCAACTGCGTCACAGGTCCGTCGATTTTCAGCTGACCGATCCTGATCCGCTCCAGATGAGGCTCATAGATATCGATAAAGACGACGTGGCGGCCGGCTTTGACGAGGTGGGCTCCGATGGTCGAGCCGATCGCACCCGAGCCCCAGACCAGCGTTGTCTCCCCGCTGACTTCAATCATCCGTTTATTCTCCGTCGTAGCATCCTGTGGCCGCACGCTTGCCGTTGTGTGTCGATCCCCGCGACGTTACGGGGAGCGGCTGCCGCAACATGCGTAAAAGTGGCCAGCGAGATGTCGAAGTGGTTGTTGGAGTGCGGGCCCCATGTAAGTCCATGATCGCGGCACGTCTGGGCAACGCCCACCGATCCCTTCGTCGTTTAGAATTGCGGCGGCTATCCTACCACCGCGACGGTGGAGAAATCCCGGGTCGCAACTGGAGGCATCTTGGCAGCGCCAACGATCGATCCCAGAAGCTGCCGTCGACCAACCCAATCTCAACGAGCACGGCTCTATTGCCGAGCATGTCCGCAGTCAGGGGGAACGCGTCGGCGCGAGCCTTGCGGACGCGCTCCGTCTGCAACCATGCTCCATGGCCGGTTTCGGATCGATCCTGCCAAGACGCAAGTCACTCGCGTCGATCGTGACCCGCTCCGGACTCAGTGCCCGCGTTCAACACTCGCGTTGTAAATTTGCAGGACATGCGGCCGGGGTCGCTGTGCACTGCAATAGACGCGCCTCGACAGACCTCCGCATTCGATGGCAGCTTGTCACCTCAGACCGCTTCCGTTCTCATTTTCGAGGTGGGCCATGTGTGGACCGCTCCGGGCTGTCAAGGGTTTGTCGCTCGTAGCGCAGGGTGGTCGGTGCAGCCATGTCCGGCCTTTGAGCGCGGCTCGGACGGCCGCTGGCCATAATGCCTTCCGCGGATCGGGTTCCGGTCAATACCGCGCACTCGACAGTGCGATGGCCCATGTGGAGTGTCCCGATCACGGGTTCGACCCGTTCTGCATTACGTGCTGTCTGCCCTCTCCAACCTTTCCGTCACGCCAGCTGCGGCGCGATCTCGTTCAACTCATTGCGGAGCCCTACTTCGCCAACGCGGCAGGCTCGCGATAATGCTCTCCAGTCGCCATCAGAGCCCAGGCCATGCGCGCCAGCTTGTTGGCGAGCGCGATGGTCGCGACCTTGGTCGGCCGGCGTTCGAGGAGCTTCGCGAGCCAGGGCCGGTTTTTCAGGCTGTGCAGTTTCGCATAGCGCACGACGGCAAGGGCGCCGGCGCAGAACAGCGAGCGCAGATAGCGATCGCCCGCCTTAGTAATGCTGCCGAGCCGCTCCTTGCCGCCGCTCGAGTTCTGCTTCGGCACGAGGCCGACCCATGCTGAGAAATCACGGCCGGACTTGAACGCCTTGGGATCGGCGACGCTTGCGACGAGCGCTGTCGCGAGCACAGGTCCGACGCCGGGAATCGTATCCAGCCGCTTGCTCATCTCGTTCGTGCGATGCAGGCCGATCAATCGGCGATCGAGGATGGCGATCTGCTGTTTGATGGCGTCGAGCTGGATCGACAGCGCCGTGAGGCACGTGCGTACGAGTTCGGGGATGCGGTCATCCTTGTGGTCGTCGATCACTGCGACAAGCTCTTCGACGCCATTGCGCCCCTGCGGTGCGACGATGCCGAACTCGGCGAGATGCGCGCGCAGCGCGTTGATCACTGCCGTCATCTGTCGGATGTAGAGATGCCGGGTGCGGTGCAGGACCATAGCGGCCTGCTGCTCAGGCTGCTTGATCGGCACGAAGCGCATGCTCGGCCGCTGGACCGCTTCGCAGATCGCCTCGGCGTCGGCGGCGTCGTTCTTCTGCCGCTTCACGAACGGCTTCACGTAGGCCGGCGGCATCAGCCTGACGTTATGGCCAAGCGCCGTCAGCTCACGCGCCCAGTGGTGTGAGGACGCGCAGGCCTCGATGCCGATCGTGCACGGCGCCAGCTTGGAGAAGAACGGGATCACCCGCCCTCGCTTCAACTGCTGGCGGACGACAACCTGGCCGGCGGCATCGATGCCGTGCACCTGGAAGACCGATTTCGCGATATCGAGGCCGATGGTCGTGATCGTGCTGCGCGCCTTCATGATGGCTCCTCCGAATCAGGGAGACCTCATCGGCCGTCCCATTCATGGCGCTCTCGCGCCGGTGGGAGGAGCGGTCCACAGCATCAATACCTTGCGTTTTGGGGCAATTGAGATCTAGTCCGCAGTTGGGTGCCAAGCGACCGGCGACAGACGACGCAATTGGGACCCAATCCGTCCGGCCACGCATAAAATGCGACATTGCGCCTCATTGCCTATTGTGCGCACAGTTCTCCGTGAGACGTTGACCATCGAGTGTCGAGAAGAAGCCTGATGGCCGGGCGCCTCCAAGCAATAGCGAATGGGAGGCCATATAATGAATATTCGCCCCGACCCAACTTTTCACGCATCGCCGAAATTGGCGATGGAAGCACCGGTAGAGAATTTCGCATACACTTTACTTCTCAGTCCCGACTCCTCCAAGCCGGATGCTCTCGCCGTCGTCGACGTGAAGCACGGCTCGCCAACCTACTCCAGGGTCGTGCACACTGTGACGATGCCGAATACAGGCGACGAATTTCATCATTTTGGCTGGAACGCCTGTTCGTCGTCGCTTTCGCCGTTGACCGGCCATGCTTTCCTCGAACGGCGATTTCTGATCATTCCCGGACTTCGTTCGTCACGCATCTATGTGATCGATACCAAACCGGATCCGACCAAGGCCAAGATCCATAAGATCATCGAGCCGGAGGAGGTATTCAAGAAGACCGGGTATTCGCGCCCTCACACGATCCATTGCGGCCCAGAGGGAATCTACGTCAGCACGCTGGGCGGCGGCGGAAAAAATGGCACGGACGGGCCTCCCGGTATCTTCATCATGGATTGTCAAACATTTGAGGTGCTGGGTCGCTGGGAGATTGACCGTGGGCTCCAGGACAAGCATTACGATTTCTGGTGGAACCTGCCGCGAGACTACATGGTCTCAAGCGAATGGGCTCTACCGCCGCAGTTCGAGAACGGTATCGTTCCCGAGGACCTACTCTCGAACAAGTACGGCCACCGCGTCCACTTTTGGGATTTGCGGCAACGACGTAACGTGCAGACGATTGACCTAGGGGCCAACCATCAAATGGCCCTTGAGGTCCGACCCGCCCATGATCCAAGCCGAGAATATGGCTTCCTCGGAGTCGTCGTCGATACTACCAACCTCGAGGGTTCCATTTGGACCTGGTGGCGCGAGGGCGGCAAGTTCCACATCGAGAAAACCGCAACGATCCCGGCCGAGCCTGCGGAGAAAGACAAGCTGCCACCGCTTCTCCAGGGCTTCGGGGCGGTGCCGCCTCTGGTGACAGATATCGACCTCTCCATGGACGATAAGTTCCTCTACGTCTCCTGCTGGGGCACCGGAGAAATGCGCCAATACGACGTCTCGGAGCCAAGAAAACCCAAGTTGACCGGGTCTGTGCATATCGGCGGCATCGCCAGGCGCACGCCGCATCCGAATGGCAAGGCTTATGGCGGCGGGCCGCAGATGGTGGAGATCAGCCGCGACGGCAAACGGGTCTACTGGACCAATTCTCTCTACTCGACCTGGGATGATCAGTTCTATCCGGACGGCGTGCCGGGCGCCGAAGTGATGGCTATCGCGAGCCCAGGCGGCGGCCTCGAATTGGCAAAGGACTACTGGGTGGGCTTCCCCGATGGCTATCGGGCTCACCAGATCCGACTCGACGGCGGGGACTGCTCGACCGACTCGTTCTGCTATCCGTCGGTTTGACATTGACCAACATCGACTGGACTACTGCAGGATTGTGGGCGGCCGTTATTGCGAGTGGCATCTATCACGGCGTCAATCCCGGAATGGGTTGGCCACTCGCGGTGTCTGCCGGTCTAATGGAAGGAAGATCGCGCGCATTCTGGACGGCGCTCGGTTCCTTGGCTCTTGGGCACCTGCTCTCGATGCTTGCCGCCATGCTGCCGTTTGTGCTTCTCGCGACCCTCTTGTCTTGGCAGCATCAGATCCAGATCAGCGCCAGTCTGCTAGTAATCGGCCTCGGCTGCTTCTTGCTTCTGCGGCCGGGGCACCCGCGTGTCCTGGCTCGAATCCCGCCATCACGGCTCGTACTTTGGTCTTTTGCAATTGCCGTAGCCCATGGTGCCGGCCTGATGCTCGTTCCGATCTATCTCGGTCTGTGTCGCTCGGGCGACTTGGACAGCGGGCACCGGGCAGCCGGCATTCTGATCGATCCAAACTCCACATGGCGCTACTTGTTTCACTGATCCATACGCTCGCCGTGTTCGTCACAGGCGGAATTCTGGCGTGGCTAGTCTACCAATATCTAGGGCTGAAATTCGTGTCACGGAGCTGGTTCAATCTCGACCGCATCTGGGCAACTAGCTTGATTTTCGTTGGAGCATTGGCGCTCACATTCTCTGCCATTGGACCGCACTGAGTGAGCCCTGGCAATTCCGACGACGATTCAATCGCCAAGCGCGGCAGGATCCACAAAAGTTCGCCTCGCGTCTTCGAGAGTAGTGGCGAGGTTTGCCAGAACCTCAACTATCTGGGGGCTCGTGGGCAGCCGGTCTCCGACCTATCGCGTCGGCCGCGAGCGAAACGTCGAGATCGGAGGTGCTGCGGACGTCAATCGAACGCCGCTCAAGCCCGCCCTTGATGGGGTGGACGACGCCCGCTCCCGGCATCGAAGTGCCATAGGGTGATCGTTGCAAAGCGAATCACCTGAGGGGGTCGTCCACCCCATCAAGCACGCCGCTTGATGAGCGTCAGCGCGGCTTCTTCCGCAGCCGTGCAATAGCTCTTGTCACCATGAATAAGCACGAGCGCCATGGCACCTTCGGACAGCAGCCAAAGCTGACGCGCATGTTTCGCAGGGTCTGGGAGGCCCGCTTCGGAAAGCAAGTCAGCGAGGTGCGCCTCCAGCATCTGCTTGTGCTGACTGGCGATGCGGCGGGCAGGATGACCTGGAAGATCCGCAAGTTCCATCGCTAAGCGAGTGAAGCCCGAGCCTGGAAACCGAGGCTTGCTTGACCATTTCAGGAGCTCCTTGAAGAAGGAAGCAACGATCTCCTCCGGTCTGCCCGTGAGCTTTCGCCCGAACGTCTGGAAGGCAGCGAAAGCCATCTCATGCTGATCATCGAGCACCGCCTTCAACAGTGCATCCTTGCTGTCGAAGTGACTGTAGAGCGTGCGCTTCGTGATGCTGGCAGCCTCGGCGATCTCATCGACATTGACCCTTGTGAAGCCGCGATGCCGAAAGAGGGCATAGGCCGCGTCCATGATCTCCTTCCGGGTCTGCTCCTTCTTCCGGCGCATCTGCAGAGCCTCCCATAAGTATACTGGATAGTGAGTTTACGGGAGCGGATGCCACGCCGATAGTCGCGAAGCCTGCCCCAGCACAAGGAGTTCGGCATGACTGCCAGCCCCCGCCTACCTCCATCCCACGTTTCGATCGACGAGGCGCTTCGCCAGCTTGCCGCAATGTTCGGAAATCGATTGGTCACGTCGCAAGCGGTGCGCGAGCAGCATACAAACATCACCACCTGGTCTCATGCCGGCATTCCGGATGGGGTCGTCTTCCCCCAGACTACGGAAGACGTGCAGGCGGCAGTAAGAATTTGCGCCCGTCATGGCGTCCCTATCATCCCCTTCGGTGCAGGGTCCTCGCTCGAAGGGCATCTAAACGCACCGCTTGGCGGCATCTCGTTCGATATGAGGGACATGAATCGGATCGTTGCGGTTCATGTCGAGGACGCGGATTGCGTCGTCGAGCCTGGCGTTACGCGTGTGCAATTGAATGAGCATTTGAGGGACCAGGGCTTGTTCTTTCCAATCGATCCGGGAGCAGAGGCTCATCTCGGCGGCATGGCCGCAACGCGCGCGTCCGGTACGACAGCAGTGCGGTACGGCACGATGAAGGATGCCGTCCTCGCCATGAAAGTCGCATTGCCGTCGGGAGAGCTTCTGACGACTTCGCGTCGTGCCCGCAAGTCGTCGGCCGGCTATGACCTGACGCGGCTCTTCGTCGGTTCTGAAGGCACGCTCGGCATCATCACCGAGTTGACCCTGAGGCTGCATCCAATCCCCGAAGCCATCGCAGGCGGTGTTGCGAGATTTCCGAGCATCCAAGCTGCTTGCGATGCCGCAATCATGGCCATCCAATCAGGCATCCCCCTAGCACGCATCGAGCTTGTCGACGAGCAGCAGATCGCCATCTGCAATGCATACTCGAAGCTGGAACTGGCCGAGCAGCCAACCCTCTTCCTTGAGTTCCACGGCAGCGACGCCTCGGTGAAGGAGCAGTCCGAGCGGTTTTCGAAGATTGTCGAAGAATATAACGGTGGCCCGTTCGAATGGAGCGCGCGGGCGGAGGACAGAACCCGTCTGTGGAAGGCGCGTCACGACATGTTTTGGGCGGATAAGGCCTACCGGCCCAATTCCCAGGTCGTCGTCACCGACGTGTGCGTTCCGATCTCGCGCCTCGCGGAATGCGTGATCGAAACACAGAAAGATATCAAGGAGAGCCGTTTGATCGCCCCCCTCTTCGGCCATGTGGGCGATGGCAACTTTCACACGGTGGTTTCCGTGATGATGGACGACGCCGACGAAGTGGCCCGCGCCAACGCTTTTGTTTCGCGCTTGTCAGCGCGAGCGATTGCGATGGAAGGCACCTGCACGGGCGAGCACGGCATCGGAGACGGCAAGCAGAGCTACCTGAATGATGAACTGGGCGACCCAGCAATAGGCGTCATGCGGGCGGTCAAGAAGGCGATCGATCCCGGACAGATCATGAACCCGGGCAAGATCGTCTGAGACGTCGACTGCTGTCGCAACGGCGGACAGAGCGGACATTTTTTACTGCGACTCGCCCTACATGCTGCGCCGCAAGATTCGCCGCGCAACGATAACCGAATCGGGATGCTAGGAAAGCAGACGCTGTCAGATCGTCCGTGTCTCTGGACGTCCGTAGCTGTGCAGGTTTCTCGGACATCGGCATCGGAGACGGCGCCGCTTGCTTGGCGCCGATGTTCGAGAAGCGCCAAGGCATTGTTTCTTTCGCTCCGCAGACCACGCAAGCCGGTATTGCGGATGCGCATCGTATGTGTGGCCGCATCCAGCGCACACTACCTGCTGTACCCAGAATGCATGTAAGAGCCGCTCCTCGGCGCCACTCTCGTCGATTGCGCGATAGTACGGTGCAAGTTGCTGTCCCACTCTTTCAGCTAGCTGTTCGACTAGTGGAGCGAGAGCAGGCAGTGCATGAAGGCGTCCCTGGAAATCAGAGACGACCGACGCAACTGGTTCAACATCGGTTCCGTACACGTCGGCCCCGAGCCGTGATGCCTCAAGTACCATCACCCCACCGCCCATGAATGGATCGAGCACAGTGAGTCCCTCGCAGGATGCTCCCCCGTAATACGCGCTCCAGAAGTCATCCGACAACCGCGGAGCCGCTTCAGTCCTGGTGGGGTCATTGGGCTAGGAAGTTGCGATCACGGTCCGGCAAATCGACAAGCGCCCCAGTGGCGAACAAGATGTTCGAAACTGCCCTCAGCCCTCGAGTTCGTCGCCGCGCACCTCCTCCGGCGTAATCAGCACCGTCATACCCTCCCACACCAAGCTCACGTCGATGCGAACACCTGCATCCAGCGCCCGCACCAAGTCCGTACCGTCATCGAGCTCCCGGTCCGATGGCGGCATCGCCACCAGGCGGTCGAGTGCCCCGCGCCGCCATGCATGCACAGGCACAAATTTGTAGATATCCGTCGTGGAGAGCTGCGCGGCATTACGGCGAATGTCGACCAATGTACCAACGCGACCACCCTCGACGGGATGGACCTCGCGCAGCGAGTTCCAATCGACCGATGCCTTGACGACCTGGGCATCGTTGGCCTCGCCCGCGCCCAGCGGGGACACGAGTGTCGCCACGCCAACCTCCGAGGACGCTAGCGCATACATCAACGCTTGCAGGTAAAACGGTTGCAGCGCGGGCATGTCGTCGGGTACGGCGACAACAATGTCGTGTGTGTAGTAGCGGTCGAAGCGGTTGACGGTGGCCGCGATGCGCTCCGCTCCTGATTGCGAACGGTAATTGTGCTTGCACCCGAAGGCGTCGAGATCGGTCCGTACCGTGTAAGCACCCGCCGCCAGTGCACTCTCCTCGCCTGCCTCGTCGACGCTATCGACGATCACGCTGCCGATTCCAGAAGCCTTGACACGGCGCCAGGCACTGACCAGCCGCGGCTCGCCGTCGTCGGGCACGATCTGCGGCGGCGGCGCCCAGCCGAGCCCCAGCTGAGAGGCGACCACGATCAGGGGGTTGAAGATCATCGAGCGATTGAGGTCGAAATCGAATTGCACGGGGAGGATGCCCTGAGGCGATCGGCGATCGCAGGCGGCGGCCGAGCCGCCGCCGCAAGTCCCGGTCAGGTGGTTTGCGGATAGCCGAAGACCTCGGCGTGATGGAACTCGCCCGGGCGATAGCCGGCCACAGCTTCCGCCATGTGCTCCATCTTGGTGAAGATGGAGGGTCCGTTCTTCGTCACCAGCACGTTCTCTTCGAGGCGACACGTCTGCGGCAGGCCAGGGTGGCCCGCGAACGTCTCGATGGCGAAGTACATGTTCTCCTTGATCTCTGCGGGATATTTCAGCGAGTACGCGCGGCTCATCCACATGCCTTCGTAAAGAGTCATGCCGATCGAGTGCGCGAACTGCTGCAGCGTGACCGTGCCGTAAGTGTCGTCGTCGTACTTCGGGAATTTGGATACGACATCGGCGCTCGTCTTGCCGGGCCTGAGGTTTTCGAGACCCGCGTACATGGAGTCATAGGTTTCACGATAGAGGTCGATCTCCTTCTGGCTCATCTTCGCCGCACACTTGAAGGTGCGCACGTAGTCGATGAAGTATCCGCCCGGCCCTACCGCGTTGATGTCCACGATCATCAGGTCACCCTGCTGGATGAGCTTGTCCGTCGCCCAGCGACGATAAGGGCTCGTGTTGCCGCCGGAAGCGACAATGATGTCGTAGATGATTTCGCAACCGCGCGAGAGCATGAACTCGTGAACCTTGGCCTCGATCTGTCGCTCTGTGATGCCCGGTCGCAGCCATTCGTGCTTGACGTGCCACATAGCCGCGTCGCCGATGCTGGCCGCCATCTTCAACTGCTCAATCTCGTCGACCGTCTTCACGACACGCGCACGAGAGATAGCGGGCCAGCCGTTGACCACCTTGATGCCGGCTTTCTCGAAGGCATGCAGGCCTGGCAGATCGAGCTGATCGATACCGATCTTGTCCTTCTCGACGCCGTTCTCCTTCAAGACCTCGTACACCGAGCGTGCCATCTTGTCGGCCATCTCACCGATCGCGCCTTCAGCCCACTGCCATGTCATGGCGGGACGGATGTTGCCGCTGAGCCAGGGCAGGTCGAGATGCGCGTTGTGCATGTCGGAGCCAGCCGTCTCGAACAGAACCGGCTCCCCGCCACGAGGCAGCACCGCATAGCGGATGTTGATGTTGTATTTCCAGTTGCCCTGGTAGGAACCAGTGATGTAGCGGATGTTGGCTCCGGAGAAAAAGACCAGCGCGCCGAGGTCGTCGGCTTCCATTTCGGCGCGCGCCCGTGCAAGGCGCTGGTTCCGCAATCGCTCATGATCGACGCGATACTGCCAGTCCGTACCGTTCAGGCTATACAGTCGGCGCGGGTTCCAGTGGTGCTGCTCCTGGATAAAGCCCGTTTCGAGTTCGTAGCCCGCGTGAGGATTGAGGGGCATCTGAAGTCTCCTTGGTTTTAGCCGGCGCATCGGGTGGCACGGCTCGGATGGGCATGGTGGTTTCAGACCGTCTTGACGGGATAAATCGGGGCTTCACCGCTCAGAACGCGGGCCACATCACCGGCGCACTTGGATTGAAGCTCCTCCAATGCCTCGACCGAATAGAAGCCCGTGTGCGGCGTGAGAATCACATTGTCGCGCCCGAGCAATGCAGAATCCTTATCCAGCGGCTCAACGGTGACGACGTCTAGGGCCGCGCCGCCGAGCTGCCCGCTGTCGAGCGCAGCAACGAGCGCGTCCTCGTCGATCAGTGGCCCGCGCGCGGTGTTCACGATCAGCGCCCCGCGCTTCATCCTCGCGAAGGCTGCCGCATTAAACAGGCCGTGCGTCGACGGCATCAGCGGAGCGTGCACCGACACGAAATCAGCGGTCGTGAACAGTGCGTCCAACGAGAGGCCCGCGACACCGGCCGCCTGCAAGGCTTCGGGCGCCACGAATGGATCATGCGCGACGACGTTGAGCCCAAACGCCTTGGCCTTCGGCGCCAGCGCGCGGGGGATGTTGCCAAATCCGATCAATCCGAGCGTCCGTCCCGCAAGGCGGTGGATCGGCACGACAGCCGGCATCTCCCAACGGCCGGCCTGCACGAGCTGGTTGGAAAACGGCACCTTCCGGGTCAGCGCGAGCAGCAGCGCCATTGCGTGGTCGGAGACCTCGTGGATGCAGTAATCCGGCACGTAGGTGACAGTGATGCCGTGCGCCCTGGCTGCTGGCAGGTCGATGTTGTCGACGCCCAGCCCGAAGCGACCGATGGCCTTGCACCTATCCAGACGCTCGATCACCCCGCGATCAATCTTGGCATAGGTGACGAGCAATCCGTCGGCGTCCTTGGCGACGGCGACGATGTCGTCAGGATTGGTACTTTTGGAGATCCTCAGCTCGGGTGAAATCCGGGCCAGCGCCTTCCGCGCAGGATCAAGCGTGGGGAACGGGCTGTCCGCAACGGCGATGATAGGTTGGACCATAGCTGCTCCCCTCATCTCGGCAGCGCGACGGTCAAGGCCGCAGCGGCCATCTACTTCGCTCAGTTGTAGACTTCGGGGTTTATGCAGTTGGGCGGCCGCTCGTTGCGTAGGATTGCCTCGATGTTGGCGATCACGGACTTTGCCATCATCTCGCGCAACTCGAGCACCGCGCTTCCCATGTGCGGCGTCAGTACTACGTTTGGCAGAGCCGTAAGCTCGGAGGCGATGAAGGGCTCGTTCTCGAACACATCGAGCCCCGCCCCTGCGATGAGCCCGTCCCTGAGAGCGCTCACCAGCGCCGCTTCCTCGACGATCGGACCGCGCGATGTGTTGATCAGGAACGCCGAGGGCTTCATCTGCAGAAACTGCTGCCGCCCTATCAAATGATGCGTTTCCGGCTTCAAGGCGGCGTGCACGGATACAAAGTCGGCATTCTCCAGCAGGTCGCTCATGCTGACGTAGGTCATGCCGAGAGACTTTTCGTCGGCTTCCGCGGCACGGTGCGGGCCGCAGTACAGGATGCGCATTCCGAACCCGCGTGCGCGCCTCGCAACCGCTTGGCCGATGCGTCCGCGCCCGCCGATGATACCGATCATTTTGCCGTAGACACCGCGACCAGCAAGCAGGTTGGATTGCGCGCCCGGAAACACACCCTGCCGGACCAGATGGTCGCCTTCGACGAGCCGGCGGGCCACTGCCAGCAGCAGTGAAAAATGCATATCCGCAGTCGCCTCGGCAACGATCGGCGGGATTACAGTGACGGGAATGCGCCTCTCCGTTGCACCCTCGACGTCGATCCTGTCCGGCGTGACGCACATCGACGTCACCGCGCGCAGGCGGGGATTGGCCGCCAGCACGTCGCGGTCGATAGTATCGTGGAGCAGGCTGAACAGGATGTCGGCCTTCTTGACGCCCGCGATCAGTGCTTCCTTGTCGATGACGTGCGTATCGTCGGTGTTCATCTCGACATCGGCGAGCGACCGCAAGCGGGTGGCTGCGTCCGGGGCAATGGGCTGCGTGACGAAGACCTGGGCTCTCATGATGGCACCACTCATGGTCAGCGATGATGAGGCGGCGAGACCTTGCCCGCGCGTCCTCTCTCAGCCAAGTACACCGCGATGATGCCGACCACAGCTTGACCTCAATCAAGAACGAACGATTATTTAAAACGATCGTTTTAATAAGAAAAGCTTCTCGCCGAGGCGCTTCGCGGTGTTGAGGCACACGGCGCTTAGCGCCCCCTCGGCTCCCGACCTATGTTCTCAAATACCACGGCCACGGTCGCTCTCGGGTCCCTGCAACGGTCGAGATACTCCTCGCCCATAGTCCTGGCCCGCCGGGCGCCCGACCAAGTGTCTGCTAACGAAGATCGAGCTACCGCCAAAACCCGATGATCACTGTTTGGATGACCATAGTCCGGCAGTGGCAGCTTTCTCTGGAGGCTGTGTGATAACGCGCTTTCCGGTCGGATCTCGGCGCGCTGGTAACTTGGGCACAATTTCGTGCTGGTTGCGCGCAGTTTTCCGCTCCGAGGACGTCTTGCTGCATTTCTGATCGCGCTGTGCCCCGCTCCGGCCGCAAGAACCGGCCACTTCTCATGCTCGCATCGCTTTGACCAATCCCGACACTCCCAGGATCGCGATCACGCGCATCATGTTGTAGGCCAGCACGTGCAATGCCATCTCGGTGCCGACGTGCTTCATCGTCTTCATCTTGAAGTGTGTCGCGCCCATCCATGCCTTGATCGTCCCGAAGGGATGCTCGACAGTTTTGCTGCACAGCGAGACTTTACTCGGGTCATCGTCGAGCCGCTTCTGCACGCCCTCCAAGATCGCCTCGTGCTCCCACCGGCGCAGGCGCCGCTCCTTGCCGGTGGTGCACCTCCTCTTGACCGGACATGGCCCGCAAACATTCGTCCAGTACGAGCGCATGATCTTGCCGTCGAGTTCACTCGTCATGTGATAGGTCAACCGTTCGCCGGCCGGACAGACGTAGCTGTCATCGTCCGGAATGTAGACGAAGTCGGCCTTATCGAAGCGCCCGACTGCCGCTGCGTTGGATGTGTGCGGCTTCGACACGGTGACTGCAATGCCAGCCTTCTCGGCGGCGACGATCTCTTCGCCACTGTAGTAGCCCTTGTCGGCAATCGCCTCGATGGCATCGCTCGCCATCACGTCCTTCGCGGCATGCGCCATCATCGCCAAAGCGTCGCGGTCGTAGCCCTGGTTCGTCACCTCGTGCGCGACAATCAGATGATGTTTGGTCTCGACGACGCTCTGCACGTTGCAGCCGACGACGCGCGACAGGCGCGCCTCGACGGGAGACATGCCGGTCTTCGCCAGGACCTCGTCGGCGCGATCGAGTTCTGCCATGTAGCGGTCGACTGCACCTGGTTGAGGTAGCCGTAAAGATAGAGCTTCAGCATCGTCGCTGGATGATATCCGGGTCGGCCGGTTGCCTCCGGCTCGACGTCGAAGCCGAGCGTGGCGAGATCCAGCATGTCGATGAAGGCATCGACCGCGCGGACTGGATTGTCCGCTTCGACATAGTCCTCGATGCAATCCGGCAGCAGAGTCGACTGGTTCCGATCCTGCCCCTCGATCAACCGCTTCATGAGAGCCCCCGCTCGCAACGCGGAGATTTTATCATGCTTCGCGGGTCGCCCAGCCTATCCGCCTACGTTTTCACACAGGCTCTCTGCAGCGCATCAGTTTGACGGCAAGCCTCATCAAGGTTTGTCGTCGGGGCCGAGCCGCTTCTTCGTTGCCTTGGCCGACGCCGCCATGGCCGCGGCACTGAAACGTGGTGTATTCGCTTTGAGGCGGGCAAAGCTTTCGGTCTGTGTGTCGGTCTGGCCTGAGAAGCGCGGCATCACGTAACGCATGAACAGTTCGTGGCTCGCCTTGCACGCTTCGAACGGCGCCCAGTTGACGGACATCAGCAGAACAGTGCCGAAACCGCCGGTCTTTTGCCAATAGCGCTCCAGGAATGCGACGGCGTCATCCGGCGTGCCGACCAGTGCCGTGCCACGCGCCACCACTTCTTCGAGGCCGCCGGTACCCAGCAGACCCTTGGGATTGACGCTCAAGATGTAGTCCTACCAGGCATCGAAGCCCAGCTGCGCATCGCGCATCGCTTGCTCACGCGTCGGCGCCAGATGCATGCAAAGGACTAGGCGGTAATCCCGGCGGTCCATCGTGCGACCATGCTCGGCAGCCGCCTTTTCTGCCACCTTCCAATTGACGTCAAGCACGTCGTAGCCGGCGACGCTGGAGGCCGCTATGCACAGCAGGCCGAAGCCATAGCGCCCCGCCAGATAGGCACCGTTCGGCGACATCGCATTGGCGATCGCCATGGGCGGATGGGGACGGGTATACGGCAGATAGTTGAGCCTCCCCTCGTTGAGCTCGAACCAGTCGGAGCGATGCGTCACCGTCTCGCCGGCAAACAACCGCAGCATGATGGCGATCGATTCCTCCATGCGATCGCGCTGGGTGTCGGGATCAATACCGAGCATCATCGCGTCCGACGTCAGCCCGCCGGGTCCAACACCCAGCATGACGCGTCCCCGCGTCTGATGATCGAGCTGCAATATGCGGTCGGCCACGAGCAGGGGGTGGTGGTAGGGTAGAGAGATGACGCCTGTTCCGAGGCGGATGCGCCGGGTCCGTTCAGCCGCGGCGGCTATAAAGATCTCCGGACTCGCGATCAGCTCATAGCCACCGGAATGATGTTCGCCCACCCACAGCTCGTCGAAGCCAAGTTTGTCAGCCCATTCTGCTAGCTCGAAATCCCGTTGAATGGACAGGGTTGGGTTCTCATGCACGGGCTGGTGCGGCGGAATGAAGATGCCGGTTCCGAGCAGGTGCTTGTGCACGTTCATTCTCCCTTTAGCTACAAGCCCATGCGCGCGAATTCGCCAATCGCCCATCGAACGCCTGGGCACGATGGCTTCAGGCCGGGCGGTCCAGTTGGCAATGGGAATTCGATGGACGTCAAGCGCCCGACTTTGCTTCCCTGCTATCGACACGGCGCCCTGCCTCAGGCATGCCAGGACGTCATCGCCAGGAGAAGCGACCAACCATGTGCCAGGAAATGGAAGAGACGGAAGCCGATCGTGCGGTCGACGCATGGCTCGCGGCGTTCTGCATTGCGCTCAATGCTGGCGACGGAGTGGCCGCGGCCAGCATGTTCGATGCCGAAGCGTGCTTCTGGCGCGACCTTGCAGCGTTCACCTGGAACATCAAGACCCTAGAAGGTCGCGCGGCGATTGCCGACATGTTGGACTCGCGCCTCACCGACACGCTACCCTTCACCGCTAAGCGTGCAGCCCCGGCGCAGGCGGTCGATGGCACCATCGAGGCACGCCTTGCGATCACAACGCGTCTTGCCAGCGGCGAAGGCTACGTGCGACTGCGAAACGGCCGATGCTGGACGCTGTTGACGACGATAAGAGGACTGACCGGGTATCCGGAGCGCGCCGGACGACTGCGCGAACGCGGCACGCTACATGGCGTGCACCCCGGCCGGCCGACGTGGCTGGAGGCGCGGGCAGAGGAGGAAGCATCGCTAGGATGCACGCGCCAGCCTTATTGCCTGATCATCGGCGGCGGCCAGGGCGGTATCGCGCTCGGTGCGCGTTTGAAGCGGCTCGACGTTCCGACGCTGATCGTGGAGCGCAATGCGCGTGCAGGTGACAGCTGGCGCAATCGCTACAAGTCGCTCTGCCTGCATGATCCCGTATGGTACGACCATTTACCCTACATTCCGTTTCCCGATCACTGGCCGGTCTATTCACCCAAGGACAAGCTTGGTGACTGGCTGGAGATGTACGTCAAGGTGATGGAACTCAACTATTGGGCCGCAACGACCTGCACGCATGCGTCCTATGATGCGGAGAAGGGCGAATGGAAAGTCCTCGTCGAGCGCGACGGCAAGACGGTAACGCTGCGGCCGAAGCAATTGGTACTGGCAACCGGCATGTCCGGCGTCCCCGTCGTTCCGGAGATTGCCGGCAGCGAGACCTTCCGTGGTGTGCAGTGCCACTCAAGCGCGTTCGCGTCGGGCGAAGGCTATCGCGGAAAGAAGTGCATTGTCGTCGGCTCGAACAACTCCGCCCATGACATCGCGGCGCATTTATGGGAGGGAAGCGCCGATGTCACCATGATCCAGCGCTCGCCAACCATCGTTGTCCGCTCCGAAACCCTGTTCGAACTTTCGACCAGTCATCTCTACTCAGAAGATGCGCTTGCGCGCGGATTGACAACGGACATTGCCGACCTGACCAACGCCTCGGTGCCCTATCGCATCGCGCCGAAGCGCAGTGAGCCCATCTACGAGAAGATCCGCGAGCGCGACCGTGATTTCTATGCGCGTCTCGGCAAGGTGGGCTTTGCCTATCATTTCGGCCCGGACGGCTCGGGGATCCAGACGTCCTATATCCGACGCGGCTCAGGCTATTACATCGAGGTCGGCGCCAGCGAGTTGATCGCGGACGGACGCATTGCACTTAAGAGTCCTGTCGAGGTCGAGCACATCGTCGAAAACGGAGTGGTGCTGTCGAACGGCGAGACGCTTGGTGCTGATCTCATCGTCTACGCGACCGGCTATGGCTCCATGAACGGATGGGCGGCGCAGCTCATCAGCCAGGAAGTCGCCGACAAGGTTGGCAAGTGCTGGGGCGTGGGCTCCGGCACGTCGGGCGATCCGGGGCCGTGGGAGGGCGAGTTGCGCAACATGTGGAAGCCGACGGCACAGGACGGGCTGTGGTTTCACGGCGGCAACCTGTTCCAATCACGCTATTACTCGCTCATCCTGGCGCTGCAATTGAAGGCGCGCATGGAAGGGTTGGCGACGCCGGTCTGGGGGCGCGAGCCGGTGCACCACAAGGGCTGAGGCGGGCGTTCACGGCTTTCGGTCCGGGCTGGATCCTCGGGCGGCACCCAATGCAGTCGTCCTGACCGGGACCCCCGCATTGATCGGTACCTCGATTGCCGTGCACTATGCTTCAGTCTCGTGGGCTGGGCTCACGCCTGACTAGATTGGCTGGAAGTGCATCCGGCGTTGTCGAAGTGGCTTGTGCACTCTTGCGGTGGGACTTCGAGCAGGAGGAAGCTGCTGTGCACCGCGCAACCCTGGCCCCCGCGTCAGCGCTACCACGTCGGCGCGGCCTGACGTAGCTTGCCGGCGCGAGCCTACTGCCGCGGCTGCGCATATCAGCAAATAAGGAAACGCCCATGCTGAAGAAAGTCCCGCTCGGCCGATCCGGCCTGCAAGTCTCGCGTCTCGGCCTCGGTGCCAACCGTCTGTTCGATCCGACCGACCAAGGTATGGTGGAAATGCTCAATGCCGCGCTCGACCGCGGCCTCAACTTCATCGACAGCGCAGCGATCTACGGCGACGGCAAGAGCGAGAGCTTCTTCGGCGCTGTGCTGGGCAAGCGCCGCCGTGACGTCGTGCTGGCCACCAAGTGCGGCATCCACCGCGGCCCCGACGGGAACACTGTCATCGACGGCCGGCCGGCCAGCATCAAGCGTGGATGCGACGAGAGCCTCGCGCGCCTGAAGACTGACGTGATCGACCTCTACTACCTCCACCAGATGCCGAAGAACGCGCCGCTCGAGGACACCATCGGCGCCATGGCCGAGCTGGTTCGAGCCGGCAAGGTGCGCCATCTCGGCATCTGCAACGCCACCGAGGCGCAGGTCCGAACGGCACACGGCGTGCACCCGATGACGGCGCTGCAGACGGAGTATTCGCTATTCACCCGTGAGCCGGAGACCGATCTGCTGCCGATGTGCCGCGAACTCGGCATTGCCCTCGTCGCCTATGGTCCGCTCGCCTACGCCTTCTTCGGAGGCATAGTGCGCACCCGCGCCGACGTGCCGGCCGGCGATCCGTGGCGGCAGACCAACGAGCGCTTCCAGGAAGACGCACTGCCGCACAATCTCGCTCTGCTCGACAGGATCAAGGCGTTCGCCGACGAGATCGGCGTGACGCCCAGTCAGCTGACGCTGGCTTGGCTGCTCGCCAAGGGCGACGACGTCATCCCGATCCCCGGCACGCGCCGCATCAAGTATCTGCAGGAAAATCTCGGCGCTGCTGACATCAGGCTGACGAGCGAGATGATGGCGCGCATCGATGCTGCCTTCCCGCCCGGCATCGCCAAGGGCGGCGCGCGCGGCGGCCATACGCCGTCGGTGGCAAAGCTATAGGGTGCGGAGACATGGCCCCTTCCCACGTGAAGGGGCCAACCGCATCGCAAGGGGCTGATGTCGCTTCGAGTATTCGAGCGGACAAATCTTGTCGATGTTCCCAGAGCGGATGATGATTTGCTGACGACGTCTGGAATCTCTGCACAGTCACCGTCAAGCTATTGACACCACTCGCTTATGACCCCACTGCAGACACGGTGCCCGCGGACAACACGTCCGTGTCATGCTTGCACGTCTCAGCGACAAGAGATGTGCACACCGCAACACTTGGACGCCTTAAGCTTTCGCGGTTCGATGAACCGGCGTGACCTCGGGTGTGATGCGAAGCGCCCGTAGCGCGTTGAGGATGACCGCAACGTCGATCACCTCTTGAAGGAGCGCGCCCTGAACCGGGGAGAGGTGACCGAGGGCGGCAGCGATCATGCCGAGGCCGGAGAGACCGATGCCGGCGACCACGCTCTCAATGGCGATCCGACGCGACCGACGTGCAATTTCAATTCCCGTGCTGAGGCGATCGATGCGATCGACCAGCAGAACAACATCGGCCGCCTCGGCCGATGCCGCAGCACCGCGCACACCCATTGCGACGCCGACGTCGGCGGCTGCGAGGGCCGGAGCGTCGTTGACGCCGTCGCCGACCATCATGACGGGACCGTTCTTGCGCTCGGTCAGAACGAGCAGCACCTTCTGGTCCGGACTGAGGTCTGTCCGAAGGCCGTCGAACCCCAAGCCTTCGGTGACGCGCGCTGCAACGGCGGAGCGGTCTCCAGTGGCAAGAAGAATCCTGGCAATGCCTTCCCGCCTCAGGCCCTGCAGCATGGTGCCGGCGTCTTCACGCAGCGGATCGGCCATGACGAGATGGCCCGCAAGACGACCGTCCACTGCCACCGCTACCAGGACCGATCCGGCCCCTAGTGCGGGATGATCGCCGGATTTGCGTCCGACGCGCTTGCCAACGAAGCTGTCACCACCCACGACGACCTTACGTCCGTCAACGACTCCCACCACGCCTTCGCCAGGGATCTCGGCCACCTCGCTTGGCGCGGGAAGAGTGAGGCCTTTGTCCTTCGCCGCGACCACGATCGCCTGTGCAACAGGATGTCGGGACGCCTGCTCGAGCGCAGCCGTGAGGCGCAAGACGTCTTCCTCCGTCACCGCATCGTGTGCATCGATTGACACGATCTGCGGGCGTCCATCGGTCAAGGTTCCTGTCTTGTCGAGGATCAGCGTCCTGATGCGGGCCATGGCTTCTAGCGGCTTGGCGCCCTTGATCAGGACGCCGAAATGCGCCGATCGCGAAAGACCGGCGACGAGTGCGACGGGCACTGCCAGGATCAGGGGGCATGGCGTGGCGACGACAAGTACGGCCACCGCACGAATGGGATCACCGCTGAACCACCACGCAGCGAACGCGATACCTACCGTCGCTGCAAGAAAACCGAGCGACCAGCGATCGGCGAGTCGCGACATCGGGGCCTTGGAGCGTTGCGCCTCCTCGACCAGCCGCACAATGCCGGCATATGTGCTTTCTTCGGCCCGTCGGGAAACCGACAGATCGAACGCCTCGCCGACGTTCGTGGAGCCGCTCATGGCATCCGCCCCGGTGTCGAGCCGAACAGGCAGCGACTCGCCCGTGAGCGCCGATGTGTCGAGAAAGGCGCCCTTGGAGGCGATCGTCCCGTCGACGGGCAGGACGTCACCTTGGCGGATCAGAAGCCGATCGCCGGGTTCGATGGCGTCAAGGGCGACTTCCTCCAGGCCGCCGTTGCGGCATCGCGTCGATGTCCGCGGCACTCGCGAGAGGAGGGCGTGCATCTCGCGCCGAGCGCGTCCTTCCGCAAAGCTTTCGAGGAAGGTACCTCCCGAGTACATGACGGCGACGACTGCGGCTGCCAGGTTCTCGCCGAACGCAAGGGCGGCCGACATCGACAACGCTGCCACGATGTCGAGACCGACTTCGCCGCGCCATAGACTGCGCAGGATCTCGACGACGAGCGCCGCAAGAACGGGGACGACACCGCTCGCCCAGACCAGATCGGCGCATCGTGGGGCACCGACCGACCGGATGAGCAGACCGACGACGAGACCGGCGAGAGCGACAAGCAGCAGGAGAGTCTTTGTCCGATCGGTATCAGACGCTTCCATGCCCCTAAATTTCCTTGTCTTGACGAGTGCTCCGCTTTTTCCAGACGGCTACTTGGCGCGGCGCACCACCTCCTCTCATCGCACTACGAGTACGGGAAGTTCACTCGTTGTGAGCACCTCGTTGGTGACACTCCCCAAGAGCAGTTCGCGCACCCCACGCCGTCCATGCGAGGCCATGACGATCAGGTCGCATGCGTGAGCCGTGGCTGCTTCGATGATGCCTTCCGCAGCTGGTCGGTCCTTCATGTGTACGGACTGCATCGAGACCCGAAACGGTTCGGCCTTCTTCTGAGCACTTGCAAGCACACGCTTGGCCACTTTCTCAGCGAGCGCCTCATAGCGTTCGACCGGCTCGTCGACGCGCATGCGGACCATCGCCGCGACCTCGAGCACCGACCATCGTTCCGAAACCGTTACCAGGACAACCGACGCCCGCAGCCCCTCGGCCAGAGCCAAGCCGGCATCACAGGCTCGTTCGGCAAGCGGGGATCCATCCGTTGCAATCAGGATACGTTGAAACATCGGCGCCTCCTGTCGAGTACGTACGCATAATGAGATCAGGCAGCCTTGATTTGGGTCAGAGCGTCACTGCCCGGTGCCTGGCCGGCGCGGCGGCATGGGTCGAACCGGTCGATTGTCGAGGCGAACCGGTTGATCGCAATCAAGGCGGCCGATAGGCTTCTCGTCGAGCCTTGTTCTCGCAGTGATTTTGCGATGAAGATCTATTGGGGGGAGGCGCGCCCCGCCGTGGTGGAGGCTCAGGCGTTGGGGCACCAATGAGCGAACCCTACGACAGCGGCGCCACCGATGGAGCCGAAGCGATTTTCGTCGCCAGAGGTCTAAGCAAGGTCTACGGCTCAGGCCAATCGCAGATCTTTGCACTTCGCGATGTCGACCTCGACATCCGCTCCGGCGAGTTTCTCGTCCTCCTTGGGCCTTCCGGCTCAGGAAAGTCGACGCTTCTCAACATCCTTGGCGGCCTTGATGCGCCGACAGCCGGAACAGCGCGGTGGCGGGACCACGAGCTGACAGGCGCCACGGACGAAGAGTTAACGCGGTATCGTCGCGAGCATGTCGGCTTCGTCTTCCAATTCTACAACCTCATTCCCAGCCTCACCGTCCGCGAGAACGTCGATTTGGTGGCGGAGATCGCCTTCGATCCCATGACCGCGGAGGCCGCTCTCGATCTCGTCGGACTATCGCATAGGCTAGACCATTTTCCGGCCCAGCTCTCCGGAGGTGAGCAACAGCGGGTGGCCGTTGCGCGCGCAATCGTGAAGCGGCCCGAGATCCTTTTGTGCGACGAGCCGACAGGCGCGCTCGATGCCGATACCGGGCGATTGGTGCTGGCAGCAATCGAAAAGGTCAATGCAGAGCTGGATACCACGACGGTGGTGATCACGCACAACTCCGTGATTGCGCAAATGGCTCATCGCGTCATCAGGCTCAGTGGCGGGCGGATTGCCGGTGAAACCTTGAACGAGCATCGGGTCGACGCAAAGGACATCGTGTGGTGACGAAGCTCGACGTTAAGGTCGTCAGGGATCTTCGGAGTGCGAGCACGCAGATCCTCAGCATCGCGCTTCTGATCGGATCCGGCATCGCGATCCTTATTATGTCGGCGTCCAACTATATGGCGCTCATCGCCGCAATGGACAGCCACTATCGTGCGGAACGCTTCGCGGACCTATTTGCGGGCGTGAAGCGGGCGCCGACATCTCTCTTGCAGCGCGTGCTCGAGATCGATGGGGTCGGCGTTGCGGAGGCTCGCATCGTGCAGCCGGTGCGGGTCTCCTGGCCGAATGCGACGCTACCGATCATGGGGCGTATCGTCTCCGTTCCAGCGACCCGTCAACCACATCTCAACCGGCTGCACCTTACCGAGGGTCGATGGGTAGATCCCAACCGTCGCAACGAGATCATTATCAATGCGGCATTTGCCGAAGCCCGCAAGCTGCGGCCCGGCGAGACGATCGATCTGATTCTAAACGGCCGACTGCAGAGTTTTGACATCGTCGGCGTCGCACTATCTCCGGAGTTCGTATTCGCGACGCGCAGCGCCTTGCCCTTGCCGGACGACCGGAACTTCGTCGTCGTATGGGCAGGTCGGGACGCTGTCGCCAGCGCCTTCGACATGACCGGCGCCTTCAACGACCTGATAGTGTCGACGGCACCCGGTGCGTCACGGGCTGCCGTCATCGCTGCAATCGACCGTCTTCTGGCACCCTATGGTGGAATTGGCGCCTATGGACGCAGCGAGTTGCCGTCGCACCGCTTTCTGGAGGACGAACTCGCCGAGCAGGAGGTCATGAGCCTCATGATGCCGGCTGTCTTTTTTGGCATCGCGGCATTCCTGCTCAACATCGTGCTCGGCCGGATGATCTCGGCGCAGCGCGAGCAGATCGCATCTTTAAAGGCGCTGGGGTTCTCGAATGTTCCGATCGCGCTGCACTACTTCAAATTCGTGGCGATGGTGGCGCTTCTGGGCGGGGCTATCGGGCTCGCCCTGGGTGCGTGGCTTGCCCGCATTGTGATCGAAAGCTATCGCGTCTTCTTTCGCTTTCCTGTGCTTGAGGCGCAGCTCGACCCGCGGATCATGCTGCTGGCGGTTCTGGTCAGTCTAGCTGCGGCCTGCGCCGCGGCATGGCGGAGCGTCATTCGGATTGCGAGGATGCCTCCTGCGGAGGCGATGCGCCCGGCGTCTCTGGACTCACGCCAGCTTATGATCGGTGCGACTTGGCGAGGTCGTCGTTCGGTTTCCCCGCGCGCTCTGATCGTTTTTCGTGGCTTGCTCGCTCGGCCCGGCCGGACGCTGCTTACGATCATCGGCATCGCGCTGTCCGTACCGATGGTGCTATTCGGCTTGTTCTGGTTCGATGCCATCCAGCACATGGTGACCGTGAGCTTCGACCGCATCGAGCGGGGCGATGCGGTCGTGGCGCTTTCTGGCCCCGTGCCAAGCCGAGCTGTCAGGGAGCTTGCTGCGGTTTCGGGCGTGCGACTAGCCGAGGGGCAACGCATTGTTCCGGTGCGGCTACGGGCCGGACATCGCTCGTATCGGGTAGCCATCAACGGATTGGCGTCCGGATCTGAGCTCAAGGTTCCTCGTCAGCGCGATCTGTCTGCGATCAGCATTCCCGAGTCTGGACTGGTGATGACGGCGGCCTTGGCCGAGCGGCTCGGTCTCGAAGTCGGGGACCCTGTGACCCTGGAGGTTCTCGAGGGCGATCGAGCCGTCCGCGAAGCGCGTGTTGCGAGGTTGTCAGACGATTTCGTCGGGTTCTCCGTAACGATGGATCTGCATGCGCTCAATCGCATGCTCGGCGAAGGCGACGTCGTGAATGCGATCGCACTCAGGGTGGATGCCGAGGCGGCTCCCGAGGTCTGGCGGCGACTGCAAGAGTTCCCGAGGATCGAGGCAAGCTCGGTCAAGGCTCAGTGGATCGTGCTATTCAACGATACGATCGCCGGCATACTGAGGGTCGGCGCCGTCATCCTTTCCGTTTTCGGGATCCTGATCGCGGCTGGCGTCGTCTACAACAGTGCGCGTGTTTCGTTACATGAACGCGCGTGGGAGCTTGCCAGCCTGCGCATTCTGGGGTTCACCAAGGCTGAGGCGTCCCGGCTTCTTCTCGCCGAACTTGGCGTGTCGCTCGCCGTGGCCATCCCACTCGGTCTCCTGGTTGGCCAGGGACTGATTCATCTGATCGTGACGGCCCGCGCGCGAGAATCGTTCCAGGTGCCCGCCGTCATCGCGCCATCGAGCTATGGCGCTGCGGCCCTCGTTGTGCTGTTGGCGGGACTAGCCAGCGCTTTGGTCGTTCGCCGCAGGGTCGAGCAGCTCGATCTCGTGTCGGTTTTGAAGACGAGAGACTGAAAATGAGCAGGTCCCGTATTGTCTGGATTGCGGCAGGTACGGTGCTGACGGCGGTCTTCGCCTATTGGGCGTTCGCGCCGCGCGCCGTGCTTGTCGAGACGGCCACCGTCGAGCAGCGGCGGTTTACCGCTGTCGTCGAGGAGGATGGAAAAACCCGCATCAGAGACAAGTATGTCGTCTCGGCACCGATCGCGGGACGCCTGTCGCGTGTTGCTCTTCGGGAAGGGGATCACGTCAAAGGCGGAGAAGCGATCGCATTCATTGCGCCCAATCCTGCGCCTTTGATCGACGCTCGCGCACGCCAGGAACTCGAAGCGCGCGTGGGCGCCGCCCAGGCTTCCGCCGAAGAGGCGCAGGCCATGCGGGAGCGGGCCGAAGTCACCCGAGCTCAGTCGCAAAGCGACCTTGATCGAACACGGCAACTTCGCGCAAGGAACGTCGTTCCTGAAGCCCAACTCGATCGTGACACATTCGCACTACTTTCGGCTGAAAGTGAGCTGGTGGCGGCCGACCGGCGCAAGCATGCGGCTGCTCATGCCCTTCAGCAGGCGAAGTCGGCGTTGATGAAGAGTGTCCAGGGTGGCAACGGCGAGCAATTTCCCGTGAGTTCTCCCATCGACGGCAGCGTGTTGCGCATCATCCACAAGAGCGAGGGGAGTGTGTCGGTCAGCACAGCGATCCTGGAGGTGGGTGATCCCGCTGATTTGGAAGTTTCCGTCGATGTTCTCACAAGCGATGCGGTAAATTTGCGGCAAGGCAGCCGGGTCGTGATCGAGCGCTGGGGCGGTGCGAATCCGCTTGAGGGGCGCGTACGCCGGATTGAGCCGTCCGGTTCTACCAAGATCTCGGCACTTGGTGTCGAGGAACAACGCGTCTGGGTAATCATTGACATCACATCGCCGAGGGACGACTGGGCGGCTCTTGGCGATGGATACCGCGTTGACGTGGCGATCGTCGTGGAAGAGATCGAGGATGCGATCGTGGTTCCGGTCGGCGCTCTGTTTCGACTTGGCGGAGCTTGGCACGTCTACCGGGTCGACGCCGGTCGCGCGCATCTTACGAAGGTCGTCGTGCGGCGATGGTCGGGAAAGGACGCGGCCTTGAGCGGCGGCGTGGGCAATACTGCGGAGGTGGTGGTCTATCCACCGGATGCACTTTCGGATGGCGCGCGCGTTCGTGTCGATTAGGTGGCAAACGTCCGTCAGGAGTAGCGCCGGCCCAAGTCCCTCGGCAGAACCCACCGTAGGCGAGGCAGCCAAGTGCCACGGCGATGTTCAAAATGCTGCTCTCCCCGGCCCGTCGCGATGGCAAGGAAGAGTAGCCGCAAAGCGGCCAACAGGTGTCAAAACCGGCTCTCGCCACGAGCCGGAACCTGCCGATCTCCTTCCTCGTCCTGAATTTGCAATGGTCGGCGCACTTGATGCATGGCTGCAATCGACAGTTCTGGGCCGAAACGGATCTCGCGTTGGCCGGCGGCCCAGTGAGCGAATGAAAGCACACGCCATCTGATCGTCCACGTCTCGGGACGTCCGGAGATGGCCCGGACCGACGTTGCGCTGCGCTGGCGTCCCGGGAGTTGGTGTAGGAGCCGGTGCGGCGGCGTTGCGCGGAAGGAGCCCGTAGGGCGACTGGAGGTCAACGCCGCGTAACGCCCTTTTCCCCAAGGCGTCCACAGCGACGCCTGTGCGGGATCGGTCATGGGCCAACTCGCTGTTTGTTCGGGTTTCCAAGCTCGAACCAACGGAAGATCGAATCCCATGACCATCGACAGAATGGCCTTGAAGACGTTGCTTGAGAAGGGCTCTGACAACGATCTCCTCAGGGAGATGATTGCCTTCGTGGCATCGCGCATGATGGACGCCGAGGTCGAGAACCTGACCGGCGCCGGCCATCGCGAGCGCTCCGCTGACCGGACAAACCAGCGCAACGGCTATCGTTCGCGAGACTGGCACACCGGCGTCGGCACGGTCCCGGTGGCGATCCCGAAGTTGCGCAAAGGCTCGTACTTCCCCTCGTTCCTGGAGCCCCGACGCGCCGCCGACAAGGCATTGGTCGCGGTGATCCAGGAAGCTTATGTGCACGGCGTCTCGACGCGATCGGTCGACGATCTCGTCAAGGCGATGGGCATGACCGGCATCTCGAAAAGCCAGGTCTCGCGGCTGTGTGAGGACATCGACGGCCGGGTCAAGGAGTTCCTCAATCGGCCGATCGAAGGTCATTGGCCGTACGTATGGATCGACGCCACCTACGTGAAGAGCCGCGAGGGCGGCAGGGTTGTCTCGGTTGCCACGATAGTGGCTGTGGGCGTCAATACCGACGGTCGGCGCGAAGTGCTCGGCATGGCGAACGGGCCATCGGAGGCCGAGCCGTTCTGGACCCAGTTCCTGCGCTCGCTGACGGCACGCGGATTGCGCGGCGTGAAGCTGGTGATCTCGGATGCGCACGAAGGCATCAAGGCGGCGACAAAGAAGGTGTTCCATGCCTCATGGCAGCGCTGTCGCGTCCACTTCATGCGCAACGCCATGGCCCACGCCGGCGTCAAGAGCCGCGCCATGGTCGCCGCAGCCATCCGTACCGCGTTCGTGCAAGAAACTGAGGAGGCCGCGCGCGCAGAATGGCGGGCCGTCGCTGATCGCCTGCGCGATAAGTTTCGCAAGCTCGCCGAGCTGATGGACGGTGCCGAGAACGAGGTGCTGGCCTACATGGCCTTCCCGAAAAGCCAGTGGTCGCAGATTCACTCGACCAATCCGATTGAGCGCCTCAATCGCGAGATCAAGAGACGCACCAACGTCGTCTCGATCTTCCCCAACGAGGAAGCCATCGTGCGCCTCGTCGGCGCGATCCTCCTGGAGCAGAACGACGGGTATGGACCGCCCGGTAGTTGCAAGGGCTATTTTCTTCTGATCGCGAGATCGCAGTGCTTGCGGTCGTGTATCCGGCCTCGTTCGCGGCCAGATCGTGCCGCAGGCCATGATGGTCTTCGCGGATCGACTGCCAGACAAATGGACGAGCTCGACAGCTCGCATCGTTCTTGGGCATTGGTCGACCCCGGTCCCACCGGTCTCGCCATCAAATAGTGTTCACCCCTGCAAGCCGACCCCATCTCCTGACAGGCTCGGATTCCTCACGCGGCGTACCGCTGCACATTTGGAATGAAGCTCCCTCCGCGCGTCACCAGCGCCCAGATGATCCGGGCATTCTTGTGAGCAAGTGCGGTCGCTGCGACGTTGACGGGTCTGCGCTCGGCCAATTGCTTCACCCAGGGGCGCTGCACTGTCACTGGACGCCGCAGAGCGGCGATGACAGCGCGAGCTCCGTGGATCAACAAGGTTCGGAGATAGCGATCCCCAGCACGGCTGATGCGTCCGATATGCTCTTTACCGCCACTCGCCGTGATCCTCGGTGTCAGGCCGATCCACGCGGCAAAGCGTCTGGCCGAGGCGAACTGAGCACCCGATCCAATTGCGCCTACGATGGCGCTCGCGGTGATTGGCCCCACGCCGGGAACCGTCTCGAGCCTCTGGCTGAGTTCATTATTACGATGCCAGGCCAGAATCCTGCTGTCGATTTCGGCAAGCCGTCTGTTTACTCCGTCAAGATGCTCGAACAGCATGAGGATAGCTTGGCTCGCAACGTCCGGCAGCTCATCTTTGGCAGCCTCGGCGATCGCGCATCGAAGCGAGGGCAAGTAGCGGATCCCAACCGGCACTACGACACCAAATTCGGCTGCCAAGCCCCGGACGGCGTTGGCGAGTTGCGTGCGTTGACGTATTAGGAGCTCGCGCGTTCGATGAAGGGTGAGGATCGCCTGCTGATCAAGGGACTTTATTGGAACGAACCGCATATTCGGGCGGGCGACAGCCTCGCAGATCGCTTCCGCATCAGCGGCGTCTGTCTTGTTCCGCTTAACATATGGTTTCACGTACTGCGGCGGGATTAGACGCACGTCGTGGCCGAGGTCGACCAATCGCCGAGCCCAGTAGTGAGCGCTCGAGCAAGCTTCGATACCGATGCGGCACGCCGGTAGGCTGGCCAGCACCTCGAACAGGCGGTGTCTGTGTACGCGACGGCGAAGTGTGACCCTGCCTTCGCTGTCAACGCCGTGGATCTGGAAGATACTCTTAGCGATATCGAGTCCGATGGTGGTGACGATCATGGTGCGCCCTCCTTGATGCGGGCCGCCATCATCGCACTGAGGCGAGGGCGGTCCATACCATCAAGTGGGCGGTGAGCCGGCGCTACATGAGCCTGGAAACTTTGGCCGGCCTGAGCGATGATCCGACCGTCAAGGCCATTCCGGCCATCTGACCCCGAGCATCAGCGCTCGGACCATGACGACGTTCCTACACCACGCCCCGGGGCACTACCTTGCGCTGCAGCGCGGCGCAACCGACGGGATCGTACCTATCGCATCGTCATCGTCCTATGGTCGCGCGAACCGTCGCGAGTAAAGGCATACCGGACAACGGCTGAACATCGCTCCAGCCTACCCTTGACCAACACCTCGCTTGAGCACGTGCGCCATGGCGCGGACACCGATAGCCGCTTTGCGGATTAGCCGACTTCGGGCACTTGCTATGCTCAGCCAAAAGACTGTCTTCGACGAGCGGTCGCGGTACCTCGACCAACAGATATTGCCGACGACCGAGCAGACCCTGCGCCGAGGGCGCGATGTTTTCAAACCCACCGTCGAGCGTCCGACGAGACGGGCCAGTACCGAATTTTGCGCCTCAAGACATCAGCTTTGTCAGTTATTGAGCAACGACGGCACACCAAGTGGAAGAAACTCATCGCTTTGATCCATCGCGGCGCGTAGCCTTGGTAACCGGCAGGGTGACGCCGACTGCGCAATGATGGAGAACAGTGATGGGACGGATATGTGTTGCAGGCGCATCGGCGCTCATGCTCTTGTTCGCAAACTCTGCGGCGGCAGAAACGCCAATCGAACGTGGTGGCTATCTTGTCAACAGTATCCTTGCTTGTGGCAACTGCCATACCCCCAAGGCACCTGACGGTCGCCCCATTGCCGGTCGGGAGCTGTCGGGAGGACTTTCCTTCACGACACCGGCATTCAACGCTGTCGCAGCTAACATTACGCCGGACCTTGACACAGGGATCGGAAGTTGGAGCGACGCCGACATAAAGCTGGCCTTGACGGAGGGCATAAGACCCTCGCATGCGCGGTTGCCTAGCGTACCGCTCGCCGCGGTGATGCCAGCAAGCTTTTACAAGGCGCTGCTTCCTGACGATCTCGATGCCATCGTGGCCTATCTGCGCGCGATGAAGCCCGTACGCAACGAAGTTGCTCGTCCTGAGTACATGACGCCGGTTAGGCACCAGCCGTATCCTGATGCGGAGGTAGGCTTCGCTGTCGAGGACCAAAGGGATCCGATCAAGCGCGGCGCCTACTTGGCTACCATCGGCCATTGCATGGAGTGTCATTCCGCCTGGGACCGTGGTAATTCTGACTACAAAAGAGGGTTTGGCAAAGGTGGGCGGAAGTTTGGCCCGTCGCTTGTACAGGGCGTGCAAGCCGGCTGGAAGGGTTCAACTGCACGCAATATTACTTCACACGTAACGAATGGTATCGGTGCTTGGACTGACGCCGAAATCAAGCGCGCGATTACTCAGGGTGTTTCGCGGGATGGTCGCAAACTGGAACCACCAATGGCATTCACTGAGTACGCCAACCTCAAGGACGAGGACTTGACCGCGCTCGTTGCATGGTTGCGAACAGTGCCTCCGAAGGAATGATCGGCCATTCCTCTTTTTTATAGGCTCAACTTCGGCGCACGAACGAGCCATGGCGCGCCTGGGCCACTGGCGCTGCTTCCGTTGAAGTTGCCGATGGAGAAACATGAGGCGTACGGCGTCGCTCGGCGGAGAAAGCGATCAACACCGGGCGGCCGCGGACCAGCCTAAATCGCGTGCATCGGAATGGCATTGATACCCCCGATACCGACCGGCAGTGCGGCGACGCCATTGGCCGGGACCGACCGTTCTCGAACAAACGAACCGGATCTGACTGTTCGGCAGGTGCTCGGGAGGATAGTCGACAGACTTCACTCGTGGGAACGTCGAAGTTGGCTCGGAGCCATCCCGCAACCTCACGTCACGATTGCCGAAAAAAGGAGCGCCGTCTTTGTTTGACAATCGACGCAATAGAATTTGACGATGATGTGGTGGAGGAACCCCCTATGCACCTCTTAAGCCTTCAAGACCCTGTGTTTGCCACCTACGTGGTCGCAGCCACGCTGATGATTCTTAAGGCGGTGGGTATGTCTTGGTTGACAGTCTTCCGCATGATGAAGGCAAAGGGCGGCTTTCGTTCCCCTGAGGACATCAAAAAAACCCCGCTCAACCCAGAACCGAATCCGAAGCAATTGGAGCCGAATGAATACGTCGAACGCGTTCGACGTATTCATATGAACGACCTTGAGAATTTGCCGTTCTTCCTGGTCGCCGGCTTTCTTTACGTCTTCACCGCGCCGCCGCTGTGGCTGGCACAAGTTCTGCTCTATGGCTACGTGGCGTCACGAGCCCTGCATTTTTTTGCGTATTTCACCGCCCAAACCCATGATGCGCGCGCAACTCTATGGACGGTGGGCTCTCTTATCTTGATCTTTATGACGTGCCGGACATTGCTCGCCGCCATTGGCTACTGACTACGTGGAAACGATTTGATCTGGCTTGTCATTTCCGGCGGCACCTATTGATGGCGTCGACGGCGTTCGAGTGTTCTTCCACCCATTAGGACGACTCATATGGCGCCGAACTTGTCGACGGCGGCCTCGAAGGCGGCGCGCTTCTCCCAGATCGCCGGCAGGGCGCGCGTCTTTGCACCGGTCTTGGAATCGTTGGGGAACATAGTTTTTAGCTTGCCGGCGGTGGCCTCGAGAGACCTGAGCAACTCTTGGATCTTGGCCGCATCGAACGGAGCCTCGCCTTTGGCCATGGCAGACAACTGCTTGGCGGCCGCAGCGTTGGATTTCATGGCGTCCTGGCGCGCTTTGATGGCGTCAACATTTTGTGCATAGACGACTGTCGCGCCGACGGCCAGAGAAGCGGCAACGGCGATATAATGGAGCATGAGTTTAAACTCCTCGGGTTCATCGCGTCATGACCCGCTAGGACGCGGCAGCTTTTCGTCCCCGAGGCCGACACGGCAAGTGTTGCATTCGTTTCAGGCGGCGTAAATCGCCAGCCACGGTAGCGTCTCTGGGCGTGGTGTAACTTTCTGAGTGCTGCCGGTGAGGCGGCCATTGCGGG
The DNA here is from genome assembly GCA_963697205.1 of uncultured Alphaproteobacteria bacterium. Classification (GTDB taxonomy): domain Bacteria; phylum Pseudomonadota; class Alphaproteobacteria; order Rhizobiales; family Hyphomicrobiaceae; genus CAVONB01. The sequence goes on from CAVONB010000014.1 coordinate 171,795, forward strand.
TTCCCGGTAGGGTTGGGTTGCGACACTCAGCACCTGACCGAAGGATGATCCGCAATGACCGACGAGAGGATGCAGCTTCAAGCGCTGCTTGAGAAGACCGCCGATGCCGACCTGCTGAACGAGATGATCGGCTTTGCCGCTAACCGCTTGATGCAGCTGGAGGCCGACGGGCTGTGCAATGCTGGCCGTCACGAGCGCTCAGCTGAGCGGACCAACTGGCGCAACGGCTACCGCGAGCGGAGCTGGGAGACGCGGGCCGGTACCGTCGATCTCAAGATCCCGAAGCTGCGCAAAGGCTCGTATTTCCCGATATTCCTGGAGCACCGCCGCACCGCCGAACGAGCATTGATCGCCGTGATCCAGGAAGCCTACGTGCACGGCATCTCGACGCGATCCGTCGACGATCTCGTCAAGTCCATGGGCATGACGGGCATCTCCAAGAGCGAGGTGTCGCGCCTCTGCGCCGAGATCGACGAGCGCGTGAAGGCCTTCCTCGATCGACCACTCGAAGGCGACTGGCCCTACCTCTGGCTCGATGCCACCTACGTCAAGGTTCGCAAAGGCGGGCGCATCGTCTCGGTCGCCGTGATAATCGCCGTCGCTGTCAACGCGCAGGGCCGCCGCGAGGTGATCGGCGTCACCGTCATGCCGAGCGAGGCGGAAGCCTTCTGGACCGACTTCCTGCGCTCGCTGACGCGTCGCGGTCTCCGCGGGGTCAAGCTCGTCGTCTCGGACGCCCACGAAGGCCTCAAGGCCGCAGCCGTCAAGGTGCTCGGAGCTTCCTGGCAGCGCTGTCGCGTGCATTTCATGCGCAACGCGCTTGCCTGCGTTGCCAAGCGTAACCGGCCGATGGTCGCCGCCGCTCTGCGCAACGCCTTCGATCAACCGACGCGCGAGGCGGCGAAGGCGCAGTGGCATAAGCTCATCGACGCTTTCGCCGGACCCGCCGATCGGCTCGCCAGACTGATGCGCGCGGCCGAGGACGATGTGCTCGCATTCATGTCGTTCCCCAAGGAGCACCGCAGCCAGCTGCACTCGACCAACCCGCTCGAACGCCTCAACAAGGAGGTCAAGCGGCGCACCCATGTCGTCGGCATCTTCCCCAACGAGGCGGCCATCATCCGCCTGGTCGGCGCACTGATGTTGGAGCAGAACGACGAGTGGGCCGTCACGCGCCGCTACATGAGCCTGGAAACGGTCGCTCAAGTTTGCGAGGATCAGACCATCGACGTCGCCCGTATCGCGGCGCTCTGATCGCCCAGCCCTGCCGGGCCCGCAATTACACCATCCCCTGGGGCACTACCCCAGCCACTCAATTCGCCGTGAAGCCGAGCGTCACCACATACATCCAGGAGGGTACTCGATGGCCCAATCAGCGGACACGAACACACAGACATTGCGCTACCTCGGCACAACGGTCCGTTTGGGTCAAGGGCAGGCTCGAGCGGTGTTCAGTCGACACCCGCGGTGCCGCCGATCCCGACCGTTCGCACGACGACGAGATTAGGCCGACGAGATAGACCAGATACCGACCGTTCAGCTGCAGTGCAGCGGGTCGACGAGGTGGGCAAATTGCGTCAGCCACAATGGACCGATCACTTGCGCGCGGTGTCTGCTTACTGGAAGTGCTGTTGTCAAGCCGGCGGAAGCAGCTCAATCCGGGAGTAGTCGATTCGATGCAGTTGGTTCATGACTTTGCAGGGGCCGGTCTTGAGATCGGAAACACCTCCGCAACATACTCGGCCAGCATCTCGCAGAACGCCCTCGCATACGGCGGCTGAGGGCGTCGTTCATCCCAAAGAATGATCATCGGCTCGCGCACCGGCTTGCCTTGATAGTTCACGCCGAAGATGTTCAATGCATAGCGATGAGTTTGAAGCTGAGATGGGACAATGGCAACGCCGTGACCTGCCTCTGCCAGCGCCAGGAGTGTATGCGGCGTTCGACTTTCCATCTTGATGATCGGCTTGAAACCTGCCAGCCGGCACGCCGCATCGAAGGCCCGCCGCACTGCGAACTGACTGTCCATCAGCAGCAGCGGCTGTTCTGCGAGATTATCTAGCTCAATCGTATCAGTATCGCTTACGCGTACATTTGCTAGGCATACAGCCAGCAAGTCGACGTAGCCGAGAAGCTGACTTTGGAACCGGCGGTCGTCAGGCGCAAGTGCGTGTCCGAGGTTCTGGCCGAGGTGTATCTCCCCTCGCTCGAGCATCGAGATCGTCTCGATCCCGGGCGCCTCGATCACTTGCACCTTTACAGCTGGATGGCGCTCCTCATACCGATTCAGGAATAGTGAGAGCACGCTTTCAATGTGCTGCGGGGACGCTGCAACCTTCAAGACACCGGTGTCACCACTTCTTAAGCCGTGCGCTCGCTCGTCGATCGTCGTCGCGAAGGCAACTAGGCTTCGGCAATCACCAAGCAGCTGCTCACCATTGCTCGTCAGCACGAGCCGGCGGCCGAGCCTATCGAACAGCGTGAGACCGAGTTCGTGCTCGAGGTCGCTGATTTGCCGGGACAGCGCCGGTTGGGCAATGCGAAGCCGGGCCGCTGCCTTCGTGATCGACCCCAGCTCCGCGATAGTGACGAATGACCGTGCGCGTCGGACATCCATAGAGCCCCCTAATGCCGGATCGATATAGACGGATAGCACCAACTTGTATTGGACCTGGAGGTTGAGCGCACGCGATATGTGGACTTTGGATCTTGGATGGGTCCGCTGGTAGGGCAACTTGAAACCGCTGGAGAGAAATTATGACGTTCAGGCATCTTGTCGTCACCGCGGCTCTTTCTCTTGCAGCCGCGACTTTGACCGCACAGGCGCAGGCTTGGCCCAACAAGCCTATCCGCGCGATCGTCCCGTACGCGGCAGGAAGCACCACGGACATCGTGCCACGCGTCGTGTTCGAGGAGCTCTCGGCACAGCTTGGCCAATCCATAGTCGTTGAGAACCGCGCAGGCGCTGGGGGCACAACCGGCGCCGCGTTTGTCGCCAAAGCCGAGCCAGACGGATACACGCTGCTGGTAAACTCATCGGCCCACACCATCGGGCCGTCGCTCTATCCTAATCTGACCTATCACCCCGCGCGCGACTTCGCATCCGTGATCGCGCTCGGGACATCGCCGATCGTCCTAGTCGTTCCGCCGTCCAAGGGCTTCAAGTCGGTCAGAGACTTTGTGACGGCGGCGAAGGCGAAGCCGGGCGCGTTCAACTTCTCCTCGGTCGGAGTCGGGACGGCCACGCATCTCAGCGCAGAGAAGTTCCGTTTTAGCGCTGGTGTGAATGCTGTACACGTACCCTTCAAGGGCGGTGCCGAGGCCATGACTGAGGTCATGGCGGGGCGCATGGACTTTTTCTTCGGCCCAGTTGGGCTCGTGCTGTCGAACGTCAAGGCCGGCAAACTCACCGCCCTCGCCGCGAATGGGGCCAAGCGCTCGACCGCCTTGCCAGACGTGCCGACCACGTCGGAGGCGGGCTTCGCCAACGCCGAGTATCCGATCTGGTTCGGCCTGTTTCTACCCGCCAAGACGTCGCGCGAGATCGTCGACAAACTGCACGCCGAGACGATGAAGGCGCTGCAATCCCCCGTGGTGCGTAGCAAGCTTACTGCTCTAGGCGTTGATCCGATGCCAATGAGCCCGAGGGATTTCGACGCACTGGTTGCGAAAGAGATTGCGGCGGACGCGACGCTCGTGAAGGCCATCGGACTCAAGCGCGAGTGAACTTCTGATGTCGGACCCGACTTACAGCTTTGACGATGGCGCGGCCTATGAACGCTTCATGGGCAGCTGGAGCCGCGCCGCTGGCGCGGTCTTTCTTGATTGGCTAAAACCTCCAACGAATGCGTGCTGGCTCGACGTGGGTTGCGGGACAGGCGCATTCACCCGTCTCATCGTCAACCGGTGCGCCCCGCTCGCCGTGCAGGCCGTCGATCCAGTAGCAGCGCAAGTCGAATACGCGCGTTTCTCTTCGTCGCCGGCCGCAGGCTTCGAGGTCGCAGACGCGGTTTCCTTGCCATTTGCAGAGGCTACCTTCGGCGTCGTCGTGTCTGCCCTTGTCCTGAATTTCATTCCCGACATGCCGCGGGCCTTAGCCGAGATGTATCGCGTCACACGGCCCGGCGGGGTCATTGCAGGCTATGTCTGGGATTTTGCGGCGGAGCTATCGCCCAGCGGACCGTTTCGCGAAGGGCTAATTCGGTTCGGCCTCGATGTTCCAAATATTCCCGGAACACGCTCGTCGAGCCTCGACGCGCTCGCCGTCATGTTCCATTCCTGCGGTTTGAGTGAGATCGCCACGGTTTCATTCGAGGTGTCTGGGACATTCGATGACTTTGAACACTTCTGGCAGTCGCAGACCCCCAGCTACAGCCCCACGACCAGAATAATCGACGCGCTGTCGCCTGCAGACCTCTCACGTCTCCGGTCGTCAATTCGAGCCTCCTTACCGGAGGGACGTGATGGGAAAATTCATTACCAAGCCCGCGCCAATGCCATTAAGTCGCGCAGAGGAATGCCGTAGCCTGCCGTCCGAAATGTCCGCTTGCGAACATCGGCACTGGCAAAGCCGGTCAGATTCGACGGTCGAGATGGGTCAGAACTCCCGATCCGGTGACTGAGCGCCGACCGGCGCGGTAGGCCCGAAAGCAATTGCTCGATGCTGGAATCCACTACAGGCGTGATGCGATGCAGCAATTCTCGCGGCAGCGACCACCGACTTGATGCGCACGGAAAACACAGGCCGTCCGATCGTCTGTGTCTGGTGACGGCAGGTTGTGTGAAGGGTTCCGGATGTCGGCCCCGCACGAACGCAATCCCAGGCACCGGGGGGGGGCCGACGTACGGAAGCCTTCACATATGCGGACGATCAGCCGTAGCGTGCTCTTCGGGCTACGCTGATGACAGCATGGGAAACCCAGTAGCGGCGCGCGTATTAAATACCGTGCTGAACCGAGGCGTTACCAAGCCTAGCAATGGAATGTCGCGCATTGTTGACTAGATCTGCTCTAAAAGCGCCTCGCCGGTGGAGCAGGCGATTTCCCGCCCCGGCTCAACGTTCAAGATTGCAATCACACTGTCCTCGACGAACATCGAGTAGCGCCGCGACCGATTTCAGAAGCCCCGTCGCCGGGTTTGAGAATACCATGCCCAAGTCCTGGGCGAACGCCCCGCTCGCATCCGCCAGCATCCGGACGCCGGCGGTTATGGCGCCGGTGGACTCGCCCCAGGCCCGCATTACAAAGGGATCGTTGACGCACAAGATAACCACTTCATCCACGCCCTTGTTCTTGAGTTTCTGTGCGGAAGCCACCACCGACGGGAGATGTACCGCGCTGCACCCTCGCGTGAAAGCGCCTGGCATAGAGAACACTGCGACACGCTTGCTGGCGAAGACATCATCGCTCGTTAACTCGAACGGCCCCTCGTTGCCCACGATCTGGAAGCGCGCCTCCGGCACTTTGTCGCCCACCGACACAGCCATGGATTGTACCTCCGTTCGCATTCCGTAATGCATCGACGCCGCCACGCCGATGGGTCGACAAGAGCCATCATGCCGGACCGATAACATCATACGCGCCGCGCGCTTTGCACCCGGCTACAAAGCAAACCGGCGATGTAACCTCAGATCTTCGTACTCCCTGTCGTACAAGTCATATCCTGCCCGCAGCACATCGGCGATTTCACTTTGCCATGGCCTTCGGGGCATTGCGCAACGTGGACGCTTGATCCGTCTGGGCGCGAGATCGTCGCTTGCTCGAGCTCCTTGCCGCACTTGCCGCACGTCATCGTGCCGACGCTCATCCCGCACTTCTCGCACACATATCCTGCCATCTTTGGATCCTCCATCGCAGTTTTGATGCCACTCGATTGGCATCGGTTACGAGATCTCTCTCGGACACGCTGGACGCGAGCGCCACGCAGCCAGAAAAGCACAGAGAGCATTGCACCACGAGCAGGGAGGGGCCGCAAGGCCGATGCCATTGCGTGAGCCGATCCTAGTTCACTTCGACTGGCGAACGATCAGTGGAGCCTTGCCCGCGCGCACTTGCCAGAGATCGGGCCTATACTTGTCGAACCCGGCAAACTGATCGGCAGAGACAAAGGCGCTCAGTTGCGCGGGCGATGATCTCGGCAATCGTGTCCTGACGTGGCGATGCACCGGCAATTGCGGGGTGCTCAGAACAGGCACCAAGGGCATGCGAGATGCAAGGACAAGTCAGCAGCGCCATGAGAGTGACCCAACGCCGGTGCCATTGACCGGGACATCTAGGTGCGATATTAGACAGACCGGTCTAATTGAACAGACCGGTCTAATAAGACCTAGGAGGTCCCTATATGCGTATTGCCAAGGAGCTGATTGACACCAAAATGGCGATCCCCGGTGCCACTATCCGTCAACAAACGGAATTCGGTGACGCGAGCGGCTACGGCAAGATCAGCGCCGAATACTTCACACTGGCCGCAGGGGTGGACACGACACCGCTCTTCGTCGGGCTTGAGGGAAATCACTGCCACTGTCCACACTGGGGCTATGTGCTCAGTGGTCAGATCACGACTACGGACGCTGCGGGCCAGCAGGAAACAGTGGTGGGCCACGATCTCTTTTACTGGCCGCCAGGACATAACGTGAAAGTCGACCGCGATGCGGAGATCATCATGTTCAGTCCCCAGCACGAGCACACCCAGGTAATCAACCACATGATCGCCGTGACGAAGGGCTAGTCCGATCGCCAGTCCAATAACGACCGATTTCAAATCGATTTACCCAACGAAGCAGCAGTTGATCCGTGTGGGATTACGGCTTCTGCTCAAGCAGGGCTACAGCGATCTTGGCATCCAGTCGCTGCTGGCCGCGACAGGGACGCCGAAGGGTTCATTCTATCATCACTTCAAGGACAAAGAGGATTTCGCGCTCAAGGTCGTGGACGCCTACATGGAGGAAGTTCATGCTGGACTTGATGCTTGCCTGAATGACCGCGACCGACCACCACTCGCGCGCGTGCGGCACTTCTTTGAAATGACCGAGCAGAAGTACCGCGAGGAGGGCTATCTCGGCTGTCTGCTGGGCGGGTTGGGGCAGGAGCTGTCCGGCGTCAGCGAGGTATTTCGGCACAAGATCGAGTCCTGCATGGCTACGATCGTGGCACGCATCGAGCGTTGCCTCGAGGAGGCTCGAAGTCAGGGGGAAATTGCTGCATCCGCTGACCCCAGCCGGCTCGCCAACCTCTGGGTCAACTGCTGGGAAGGTGCGGCGTTGAGAAGTCGATTAACGCGCAATCCGACGTCGCTTCATGCAATGCTTGACTTCTACATCAGTGCCGTTGCGGTTCCAAAGACCTGCAAATCAGGGCGTAAACAAAAGAAGCACGGGAGTGAACACAATGATTCGTGAGGCAAACCATAGCGTGCTGCGAAACAGCGCTGAACAGGCGGCACGAGCGATTATGCAGCTGATCAACTCGCGGCCTTACTCGCCTCGCCACGAAGAGATTGTGGCGATCATTGAGAGTTTCGTGACGAGTCGGCTGCAGGCCCGGCAGGCCATCCCAATGGACCTCGACGAATATGGTCCCGATCTGACGAAGCCCTAGCTTCGATCGCTCCATGCGCCGGCACCAGCGATGATGCTGCAGGCCACGTGGATCGCGAGGCATGTCGACCTTCTGATCCGCCGCGAAATCCGGAACCGAAACGGTCTCGGTGTCGAAGCCGAAATGTAGCGACGGCGCCGCCGTTGCTGTCGCTTTCTGTGCTGCACGCCAAGAGCCTGTCGATCATCGACGACCTTGCCACATCGGTGTTGCGCATCGGCACGACGGTCGGTCAGGGTCAAAGCACACGATCCGTCGACTGACTGTCGCCCGACGCGGTAGGGTCGAAAGCAGTCGCATTCCACGACTAATCACAAGCGGCATGCTGCGCTGCGGCGTTATTTGTCTCGACTGCCACCGCGTAGGCCTGCTCGAAAAGCATATGCCAGCCGATCATCCGCGAGAGACTTGTTCTGCACATGGCCCTTCTCGACTCGATTCCGAAGTTCGGTCTCGGATGACCGCATCGATTGAGGTGATCGCGAGCGTCCCTGCCTGTCCAGGGCGATGTTCGTCGTGTGTCCGCTGTCGGAGGTCGAGCGGCCAGTTCCAACCACTCGTCTGCGAGCGGATGATGGCGGCGCCCCGACTTCCGGAATCTCTGCCCAGCGACGCCGGGGCCACGATCCTCGGTCGGCAGCTCCGGAGGGGACTACGTTTGGGGCGTGGTCACGCGCAAACCTCCTCGGGAGTTCTAACCCGATGTCGCGGCAAACCTTGCTTTGGGTCGGCCCTGCCTCGCCGAGGTACAGATGGCGGCAGCCGGCGGCCGGATTGACGCTGCCATTCCTGGCCGTTGCAGGCAGACTGCCCTAATGTAGGCGCTCAGGCGCTTCGAGCGCCGGTCATGCTCACATAAGAGGAAAGCGTCGTGGCTAATCGGGAACAGAAGGGAAATAAGGAAAAGCGGAAGCCCAAGGCCGAGAAGCCGAAAGCGCCTGCTCAACATTCGACGTTCGGGCAACCCGCATCGGGCACGGGCAAGACGAAGACGGGCGGCAAGAAGGGTTGAAGCGTCAGGCCACAAGGGTCTCCATGACAAACTCCCAGGAAAAGCACGTCGCCCGCCTCGCCCTTGGCAAAGGCTACCGGCTGGAGAAGGTGGGCAAGGGTCCGCATCACGGCCGTTTCGCTCTGGTGAGCGATCAGGGCTCGCGCGTGCCCTCCGGCATACCTGGCGCGGGTTTCACATTCACGCTTCAGGAGGCCGAGGACTGGCTGACGAAGCCCAGTTCATAGCCCCGCCCGCGCGCCGAGCGCTCTGCCTGCATCAACTCAGCGACGCGCTCCCTCCCCATGAGTATCGGGGGTTGTGCCAGTCCGCGCGCAGAACGGTTTCATGGTAAATCGACGACATGACCAACACAGAGCATACGCTCATTTTCGGTCTTGGCCCTAAGAGTGACGGCACGCCGAACTCCGACGTCGATCTGGCGATTGCGCTGGCTCTGTTCCGCCTCAGTGTTGTGAGACCTTGCTGACCACTGATTTGGCGGCAGCGGGGATATCATGAAAGCGCAAGACTTCCGGGCACTTGTCGAGCAACTGGGCGACCTCAGCCAGGTCCAGCGCGACGCGCTGGTTGAGGCGCTGTCTGCGAAGGGGGCCGGCGAGGAGGTCGTCGCCATGATCGAAACGCGGTTCGCGGCAGCGCCGGCCTGCGGCCATTGCGGCGAGGTTGACTTCAAGCCGTGGGGCTCGGCCTCGGATCTCAAACGCTATATGTGCAAGGCGTGCGGGCGCACCTTCAACGCGCTGACCGGCACGCCGCTGGCGGGTCTGCGCCTGCGCGAGAAGTGGCTCGACTATGCCCGCTCGCTGGTCGACGGCGTCAGCCTGCGCAAGGCGGCGGCGCGCACCGGCATCCGTCTGGACACATCGTTCCGCTGGCGCCATCGCTTCCTCGCGACGGCCAGGGACAAGAAGGCGAGCGCGGTGACCGGCATCGTCGAGGCGGACGAGACGTTCATCCTCAAGTCCGCGAAGGGCTCGCGCAAGCTGGTCGGCCGCGCGCCCAGGAAGCGCGGCGGAAAAGCCAAGAAGCCGGGCCTTTCCACCGATGAGCACGATGCCATCCTGATCGTGCGCGACCGCCATGGCGAGACCACCGACGCGATCCTCTTCGACCTCAGCGGGGAGACGATCGGGTCGCACCTAAAGCCCGTCGTCGCCAAGGACGCCGTGCTCGTGACCGACGGCAACAGGGCCTACGAGGCATTCGCGGCTGCGACAGACATCGTCCAGATTGCGCTCGTCGCCAGCGCCGGCGAACGGACGATCGGCTGCTATCACATCCAGAACGTCAACGCCTACCAGAGCCGCTTCAAGGGATGGATGGCTCGATTCAAGGGCGTGGCGTCGAAGTATCTGCCGAGCTACCTGGGCTGGCGCCGCATGATCGAGCGCGACGGTGACGCGCTCACGCCGCGACATTGCCTCGCCGGAGCGATGGGGCAGCGGGCCCTGCTACATTGAAGCGGAACAGAGCCATTGCGCTCGCTGCGATTGAGGATGCCGCATTAAAGAACTGTGGTGGTTTCACCATCCATCGCGGCAAAGGCGGCTGGATCGATCCTGCGGGCAGACTATTCAAGGAAGAGGTGGCGATTCTGATCGTGTCGGGTAGCTACGAAACCATCGTGGAGATCGCCGCCATCGGCAAACGCCTGCTGGGACACGCCGCGATCTACGTCAAAATGCCCGATGGCAGCACTGCGCTGTTGTAGGCCGATTATGCTTTCGCTGCCGAGCTGGGACCTGTTCTTGACCCAGTCCGTTCTTGTTCCGGTCGGTCGCTTTCGGAAGTTCAGCCGACGCGATCGATGCATGCCGGATCAACGAGTTCCTTATCGTTGTCGACTTCGGCTAACTCTGCATTTTGCTGTTTTGATTTGCGTCGCGCGTTCGCGCCGAACAGCCGGCGGCCTGGGCATTCGCGATCAAGAACCATGGCCGGCCTCACGAGAACTGCGACCTGAACACCGCCTTGATGTGAGCAAGCTTCCGCGACAGGCGCGTTGCCTCCTCGGCTAAGCCGAGTTCATTGGCCAGCGCAATGGCATCGGCGAGGAATTCCTGCGCGTCGCTGTAGCGGCCCGTCGTGTCGAAGGGGGCATCGTACATGGCCGCGCAGGCCTGATCGGCCTGCACCTCGAGTGACCGGAGGCGCATTTCCTTCTCAGGCAAATGCACGACACCGTTCCATGCGCTCGCTTCAGCCCAACCCATCCACGCGGAATGTTAGCCGAAATTCCACAGGCCTGCATCTCGCCAATTTTCCGCTCAGCTGGGCAGCCAGGATGATGTGGGGCCACAGGCGCCCGAAACTCATCGCGCTGGGGACGTGCATCGTCTAGTCTGGCCAAGAACAGAAACTTCACCTGGGGTCTTCTCGATGCGTCATGCAAAGGGAGCTGTGATTGCCATATTGGCGGGCTTGTCTTTTTCATCGTCCACTGCAGCACAAACCGTTAAAGGACCTCCGTCGGGGGGAGTTCCAGGGGGACTGCCGGGCGTTCTACCGGTTCCTACGATGCCGTCCCCAAGTCGATCGCCGGCCCTTGGCCTGCCTTCCCCGAGCTTGCCAGCACCTCAGCCTGCTCCGAACGTGCAATTGCCCAAAGTCGTCGTACCACCACCTGCTGCGCCTCCGCGCTCGCAGTCACCCGACAGTGGGGGGGCGACGGAGTGCGATTGCTACCAGACAACGCAGGTTCCAGTTCGCGACGGGGCCGGGCGCATCGTGGGAAAGCAGACGCAGAAGGTCCGGACGGGAAAGAGCACGGCTTGCTGCACCCGGTGAGCATTCCAATAGCTCCAGCATCGTGGATCACCGGCTCCACCGCGACGACGGGAGTGAAGCGCAAAGTGAAATCTCTTTCGAGCAATCACGGAATGATTAATAGGAGTGGCGGCTGGCTCCAGTTCCTCGTTTGCATAGCGGCGGCAGTTGGGCTTGTCGGTCTTTTCTTTGTTCCTGCAGTCTCACCCGCGTTGCTGAAGCTCGAGCACTGGACGGCAGACTGGAGGACGGCGTGGCTGTCTGACCAAGGGGCCACCAGCCACCCCGATCTCGCAATCGTGACGATCGATTTGGGAGCACTTGAGCCGTATCCGTTCCTTCTCCCCATCAGTCGTAGTCTTCAAGCTGACGTTGTCGAATCCCTCGCGCGCAACGGTGCCCGCGCTATCGCTCTGGATTTCTACTACACCAAACCAACCATTCCCGCCGACGACGACAAGTTGCTTCGGGTGTTTGGCGCCCACAAGGACAGGTTGATACTTGGAGTCTATGAGAATGCGGACGCCCTTAAGCCGGATCAGCTCGCCTATCAGCAAGCACTGATTGAAACAACCCAGGCGCGAGTGGGTTTTCTCAATCTCAATCCTGGACGAGACGGCGTGGTTCGGACGCGTGCCGCTGGGGCAGTCTCATCGACCCCACGCCGCAGCTTTTCTTCCGAGATTGCGGATGCCGTTGGACGCAAGCAGTCTACCGAGCCGGAGCGTATCTCATGGCTGCTTCGTGCTCGCGACGGCAGCGACGCGATATTGAAGATCAGGGCGCAGGACCTGCTCGACCCAGCATCGAGCGCCGCATCACGTGTCAAGGGGCGCGTCGTAATCGTGGCCGGTGATCTTCCTTACTTCGATCGCCATCGCACCCCCCTCACGATTTCTACCGGCTCCCAAATGATCGGGGCCGAGATTCACGCTCAGATGGCTGCCGAGCTCATTGACGGTGGCCGCTCCTATGGGGAGCTGACCAATTCTCAAGCGCGCATATTCCTGGCAGCGCTGGCAGCGATTGGAGTCGTGCTGGGTTGGCGGTTTCGCCAACGCCGTTTCGATTTTCTTGATTGGCGTATCGTCAGCATCATGGTTCTGGCCTGCGATGCATTGGTCTTCAAATTTGCCCATCTCGTCCTTCCGCTGACGCTGGCGGCCTTTGCGTGGGGACTCGGTGTCGCCTTCGGCACCCAATTGCGAGGCATAATATCCGTCCTCCAATTTCGCCGCGCGGATTCGGCGTGAAGGCACGAACCAGTCTGCCCCATTGTTGACTAACTGGTGATGTCTGCTGATCGACGTATTCCGGCGCCGCCGCAACGCCAATTCTTGCACTGATCCGCACCCCGGTCGATGTCAGCTTCCTCTGGAGGCTGTGTGAATACCGAGCGTGGAGTGCAGATTCGAGCCCCAGCACGCCGCTGCACCTTTTGGCACTTCCTGCAGTCCTGTGGCCCGAGGTCTCTCATCCATCACGCCGGCTTGCGGTCCACCTCGGCGTAATAGGCAATGCAATCACCCTCCCGGCCCCGAACAACTCGTTCTCCCTCCAGCGGACCGCGGGTCTCGGTCACGATCGTGCATTGCGCCTCGGACTCGGAATCGGTGTGGAAGTAGACAACGACCCAATCATTCGTCTTCCGCAGTTCATGCGCCCTTTGAGTGTTCGAAAAGAGCGCAGTGAATTGCCACGCGTCGCGGCTTGCGTGCAGGACGGGAAGCCAGGCCTCGCCCGACGGATTGAAACGCTTGGGAGCGATCTTGCGCAGCTCGTCCTGCGCCACCTTCGTTCGATATTCCCGATCCACGTCCAGCAGCAGCGCAACCGGCGGTCCACTGGACTGCGGGGGGCGCTGGAAGTGGCGATGACCGAGCCGGTCGGCCAACGCGCCTTTGATGGCGAGCGCGCGGCGCACGCCGACGCCGGGAACCTTCTCCAGGCGGCCATCATGGGCGGCCTGTTCCAGTTGTTCGAGCGTGTCGGCATTGAGCTCGTTGTGAATGTGTGCGGCAAGCTGGGGCCCGATACCCGGAATGGTTTGGAATAATTGCTCAGGCTCGAGCGTGCCCGACAGCCGATCGAGTTGATTCCAGCGTCCCGTCGTTACGATTTCGACGATCGCCGTTCCGATGCCTCGACCAATGCCGGGCAATGCGACGACGCCTTTGAGGCCTTCATGACGCACGATCTCGTCGATGGGCTTCTCGAGTTCCACGAGAGTTCTTGCGGCCCGGCGATAGGCCGCGACCCGATAGCCATCCTCATGCTGCACCTCGAGTATGTCGGCCATCTCTCGCAACTTGTCGGCCAACAACGTGTTGCTTGGGCTCCTCATCCGCTGGCTCCTGCCAAGCCGCCGAACGACGCTGACACTGCTGCCGACGACCTGTGAGTCCTGGCCATTGCGACCACGGCCGGATTCTCGAGACCTGTCCCTGGGCTAGGCATGTGGCACCAGCACCGCCGCTCCCGTAAGGTCGCCCTGCCGCAACCTCTGCAAGACCACATTGGCCTCAGTGAGTGGATGCGGCTCCACTGTGATGTCGAATGGGACACGACCTGCCAGATCCATGAACTCCTCGCCATCCCGGCGTGTCAGATTGGCGACGGATCGAATGACCCGCTCGCCCCACAGGATCTCGTAGGGCATGGAAGGGATCGGGCTCATGTGGATCCCGCCTAGGACGAGCGTGCCACCCTTGACAAGCTGCCTGAGGGCGATCGGCACCAGATCCCCGACCGGGGCAAAGATGATCGCGGCTTCGGATTGCTCAGGCGCGGTCTCGTCCGAGCCGCCGGCCCATGCGCATCCGAGCGAACGGGCGAAGTCCTGAGCCCGGATATCACCGGGACTCGAGAAGGCGAAGACCCGTCGGCCCTCATGCCGCGCGATCTGGGCAACGATATGAGCTGCAGCACCGAAGCCAAAGATGGCGAGCCGTTGGGCTGGGCCCGCTGCCTTAAAGGAGCGATACCCGATGAGCCCCGCGCACAGCAGAGGCGCGGCGTGTAGGTCATCGTAGGCTGATGGGATGCGAAAACAGTAGCGCGCGTCCGCTATCGCGTGCGTCGCATAACCGCCGTCGATCTGATACCCGGTGAAGCCCGGTGCATCACACAGGTTCTCGCGCCCTGACCGGCAAAACCCGCAAGTCCCGCAGGTATGCCCGAGCCAGGGAATGCCAACTCGATCCCCCACGGCAAACCGGACATCGCCATCACCGGCGCAAGCCACGCGTCCGACAATCTCGTGTCCGGGAATGAGTGGAAGCTTCGGGTGAGGCAGATCGCCGTCGATCACGTGGAGATCGGTGCGGCAGACCGCGCACGCGGCGATACCGACCAGCACCTGGCCGGGACCGGGCCGCGGCGTCTCCCGCTCAACCAGCCTGAGGGGATGGCCAGCAGCCTCGAGCACCATCGCCTTCACGCTTCGACCTCTCGCATACTGTGAGCTTCACCTAATAATCGTGACGACCCCCGTCAGGATTGACTGACATCAACGCGCAGTCCTCGCCTTTGCGAAGGATGTTGAAAGGGATCTGAAGGATCAGCACCTGTATGATCAGGCGTGCCGATCCGACAGCTGTTCAACATCCAACCGGGAGTTCGATCATGGTTCAGGAGATCAAGAAGGCAGAGACAGGTACGACGCCGGTGCAGCGCTACATCGATCCGTTTTCGGCTATGCGGGCCGAGATGGATCGCGTGTTCGATTCATTCCTTGGTCGTAGCTTCGGGCGGTTCCCCACGCTTGCAAAAGTCGAGGACAGTGACGTCGTCATGCCGAGCATCGACGTGCGCGAGACCGAGACCGAGTTCGTCGTCGAGGCCGAGCTGCCTGGAATGGATGAGAAGGACGTCAGCGTAACGCTGAACAATGGCATTCTCACATTGAAGGGTGAGAAGAAATCCGAGCGCGAGGAGAAGAAGGACGATTATCATCTGACGGAACGCAGCTACGGTAGCTTCCAGAGGTCATTCCAGGTCGCCGACACCGTCGATGCCGACAAGGTCAAAGCAGCATTCGAAAAGGGTGTTCTCAAAGTCACGCTGCCGAAGCGACCGGAAGCGATGAAGGCCGAAAAGCGCATTCCCATCGGCAAGACCTAACGTGAATGATCGGACTGGCCTCGGTCCCGGGACCATGCCGGAACGGCGCTAGACCCGGTTTTCAAAGACCGCGCCGAGAATATTGTTCGCTGCGCACTAGCCGCCAGATGAGATCTGTCACATGGCACACAAGCAAGTTCTCTTCGGGTCTTCCGCGCGCGAGAAGATCGTGCGGGGATCGGCTCAGCTCGCGGACGCCGTGCGCATCACGCTGGGTCCAAAATCCAAGTCCGTTCTCATTCAGAAGAAATGGGGCGTGCCGCTCGTCTGCGACGACGGTGTGACGATCGCCAAGGAGTTCGACCTCAAGGATCCGGAGGAAAACCTGGGCGCTCAGATGTTGCGTCAGGCGGCCGAGAAGACCGGCGAGAACGTCGGTGACGGAACGAGCACGTCGACGATCCTGGCGCACGCCATCCTTGCAGATGGCGTGCGAAACGTCGTGGCCGGCGCCAGTGCCATCGACATCAAGCGTGGTCTGGATCGTGCTACAAAGGCCGCTATCGAGGCGCTGAAGGCTCTGTCACGCCCGGTCAAGGAGCGGAAGGAGAAGGCGCAGGTTGCGACAATCTCGGCTCACAACAACACCGTCATCGGCGAACTCGTGGCCGACGCCATGGAAAGAGTCGGCGGTGAAGGCGTCATCACCGTCGAGGAAGCCAAGACGACCGAGACGACACTCGAGGTCGTGGAGGGTATGCAGTTCGATCGTGGTTTCGTGTCGCCGTATTTCGTGACCAACCCCGAGAAGATGACCGTCGAATTGGCGGAACCGTACATCCTGATCTACGAAAAGAAGCTCTCCGGTCTGCAGCCGATGCTGCCCCTCTTGGAGAGTGTGGTTCAGTCCGGAAGGCCGCTGTTGATCATCGCCGAGGAGGTCGAGGGCGAGGCTCTTGCCACGCTCGTCGTCAACAAGCTGCGCGGCGGGCTCAAGGCGGCCGCAGTGAAGGCACCAGGTTTCGGTGACCGCCGCAAGGCGATGCTCGAGGACATTGCGATACTCACTGGCGGTACGGTCATCAGCGAGGATATCGGCATCAAGCTCGAGAATGTTACCCTCGCCATGCTGGGCCGTGCCAACCGCGTCTCGATCGACAAGGACAACACAACGATCGTCGACGGCGCCGGCAAGAAGGCCGACATTGAGGCGCGGGTGAAGCAGATCAAAGCCCAGATCGACGAGACGAAATCCGATTACGATCGCGAGAAGCTGCAGGAGCGTCTTGCCAAGCTCTCCGGAGGCGTCGCGGTCATCCGCGTCGGCGCGCCCGCCGAGTCCGAGATGAAGGCCAAGAAGGAGGCGCTCGACGACGCTATCAGTGCCACCAAGGCGGCCGTCAGCGAAGGCATTTTGCCGGGCGGCGGATTGGCACTGCTGCGCTGCGTGGACGCGGTCTCGAAGCTGGAGGCCTCGGTCGACGGAGACGAGCGCACAGGCGTCCAGATCCTCAAACGAGCCTTGATGGTTCCGGCGCGCCAGATTGCCGAAAACTCGGCCGTTGATGGCGGTGTCGTCGTTGCCAAAATGCTCGAGGGCATGGGCAACTTTGGCTTCGACGCCTCTCGGAACGCCTATGTCGATCTCGTTGAAGCCGGGATCATCGATCCGACCAAGGTCGTTCGTATCGCGCTGGAGAACGCTGTTTCAGTGGCGAGCGTGCTGCTGCTGACCGAGGCCACGATGACCGATCTGCCAGAGCCGAAGTCTGAGACGCCGGCTGTCCCGGACATGTCGATGTAAAGGAAGATAGCCTGCCGAGACCGAGACGTCGGGCGCGGGTCCGCATGTTGGCACTGTTCATCGCTCTCGGCAGTGGCCCCGAGGCGACGCACCCGAGGAGGTAGCGATGGCAACCATGGAGCAACAGCGCGATCGCCTCGTGAGCCGACAGGTTGAAGCCAGAGGTGTGCGCGACCCGCTTGTCCTTGCCGCAATGCGGGCGGTGCGGCGGGAGTTGTTCGTCCCCAGGAACTTACGGGAAGAAGCTTACGACGATACGCCTCTCCCCATCGGTTCCGGCCAGACGATATCGCAGCCCTATATTGTTGCATTCATGATCGAGGCGCTGGCGCTCCGCGGCGGCGAAAAGGTGCTCGAGATCGGTGCCGGCTCCGGCTATGCCGCTGCCGTCCTCTCGGAGATTGCCAGCGAGGTCTTCACAATCGAGCGGATTGGCCAGCTCGCTGAAAATGCTGCGGCCAACCTAGCGTCGGCTGGTTGCGACAACGTGCATGTGCGGCATGCGGACGGGACAGAGGGCTGGAGCGAGGAGACTCCCTTCGATGCGATCCTCGTCTCCGCCGGCGCGCCTGACGTCCCGAAATCGCTCATGCGCCAACTAAGGATCGGCGCCCGTATGGTGGTACCCGTCGGCAGCGATCCGCGATCCCAGGAGCTCATTCGGATCACACGCGTCGACGACGAAGAGTTTGAGCGCGAGGATATCGCCGACGTGCGCTTCGTGCCATTGATCGGCAAAGAAGGATGGGAAAGCGAAGACAGCGATTGGCAAACGAAGCCGCCTCGCGTCGTCCAGTCA
Organism: uncultured Alphaproteobacteria bacterium; assembly: GCA_963697205.1. GTDB lineage: Bacteria > Pseudomonadota > Alphaproteobacteria > Rhizobiales > Hyphomicrobiaceae > CAVONB01. The sequence continues at coordinate 189,836 of CAVONB010000014.1, forward strand.
CGACCCGCCGTCAGTGTCTCGCTGCCGGGCCTCATCGCCAAACATGCGGAAACCTTCACAACCCTCGAAGAAGCCAACCTCGAGCCCTTGCTGGATCGGATCGGCGACGCGCGTGTCGTTCTGATCGGTGAGGCCAGTCACGGAACATCCGAATTCTACCGCATGCGGGCACGCATCACGCAGCGGCTCATCGAAGCCAAGGGCTTCGACATCGTGGCAGCCGAGGCCGACTGGCCCGACGCGGCCCGCATCGACAATTACGTGCGCCATCGCGAGGTGCCGCCGTCCGAATGGACCGCCTTCGCCCGCTTCCCAACCTGGATGTGGCGCAACGAGGAAACACGTGGCTTCATCGACTGGCTGCATACCCGAAACTCGTCGCTGGATTATGGGCGGCGTACGGCCTTCTACGGTCTAGATCTCTACAGCCTCTATACGTCGGTCCGTGCCGTCATTGACTATCTGGAATCGGTCGACCCCGATCTCGCCGCCATCGCCCGGCAACGTTACGGCTGCCTGTCACCTTGGGAGGCAGATCCTGCTGCCTATGGCCGCGCTGCATTGCGGGGCACCTATCACGAGTGCGAGCGGTCCGTCGCTCATATCCTGACCAAGCTGCTCCAGAAGCGACAAGCCTATGCGCTGCGCGATGGCGAGCGCTTCTTCGACGCCGCGCAGAACGCCCGTCTCGTGGCCAACGCCGAGCACTACTACCGGATCATGTACTACGGCTCGCGAGCCTCCTGGAACCTTCGCGACTCCCACATGTTCGAGACGCTCAAGAAGGGTCTCCAGCACCGCGGCGCCGAATCGAAGGTCGTCGTCTGGGCTCACAACTCGCATATCGGCAATGCCTCAGCGACGGAAATGGGCCGCCGCGGCGAGCACAACATTGGCCAGCTCTGCCGTGAACACTTCGGCAAGGCCTGTTATGCCATCGGCTTTGGCACGAATGATGGTACCGTGGCTGCGGCCTCCGGCTGGGACGAGCCCATGCAGATCATGGACGTGCGATCGGCTCACCCTCAGAGCTACGAGCGGCTATTCCATATGACCAACTCTCCGGGCCTGCTGCTTCCATTGAGCCATGCAAGAAGAGGCGAACTGACAGAAAAACTTGAGAAGCCGCGTCTCGAGCGCGCGATCGGCGTGATCTACCGTCCGGAGAGCGAACTCGCCAGCCACTACTTCGAAGCGGTTCTCTCGCGGCAGTTCGACGAGTACATCTGGATCGACCGGACAACTGCCGTGAAGCCGTTCAACGTGGCTGAGCTTCAGGGCTTGCCGGACACCTATCCATTCGGGGTCTGAGCTGACCGGGAAACCTTGCGAGGCCTCATGGAATTCAAAGATTACTACAAGATCTTGGGGCTGGAGCGGAGTGCGACCCAGGACGAGATCAAAAAGGCCTACCGCAAACTCGCCCGAACCTACCACCCCGATATCAACAAGGATCCCGGTGCCGAGGCCAAGTTTAAAGAGATCAACGAGGCTAACGAGGTTCTCGCCGACGCGGAGAAGCGGGCGGCCTACGATCAACTCGGCCAGCAATGGCAGGCGGGCCAAGATTTCCGGCCGCCGCCGAACTGGGACGCAGGCTTCGAGTTCTCCGGGGCAAAGTCGCAACGTGCTGGAGGTGAGTTCAGCGATTTCTTCGAGACACTATTCAGCAGAATGCAGGGAGGCGAGCGGGCATCGAATGGCCGAGCCGAGTTCCATGCGCGAGGCGAAGACCATCATGCAATGGTCCTGATCGATCTTCGTGATTCACTCGAAGGCGCCACGCGGACACTATCGCTGCGCATGCCGGCGGTCGATGCAGACGGCCATGTCATGATCAAGGATCATACGCTCAACGTCACGATCCCCAAGGGCGTGCTGGAAGGCCAGAGTATTCGGTTGAAAGGCCAGGGCGCTCCTGGGATCGGCCGGTTGCCGGCAGGTGATCTCTATCTGGAGATCCACTTCAACCCGGATCCCTTATATCGCGTCGTTGGTAGCGACCTCTATGTCGAGCTGCCGGTCGCCCCCTGGGAAGCCGCGCTCGGAGCGACCGTCAAGTTTCCGACGCCGGCGGGCCCAATCATGCTCAAGATACCGGCCGGCTCGTCGCAGGGACGCGAGCTGCGGATCAGGGAACGCGGCATACCTGCGGCCAAGCCGGGAGATCTCTACGCCGTTCTGAAGATCGTCTTACCGCCGGCCGACACCGAGAAGGCCAGACAGATCTATGCCGACATGGCGCGCGAGCTTGCCTTCGATCCCCGATCAAAACTTGGAGTTTAGATGGCAATGACAAATTACGGCGCATCCGTAGTTCGCGCGGAACTGGTCGATACGGCAACCCTTTGCACCATCGAGGAGCTGTGTCTTGCCTGCAGTGTCGACGCCAATTGGATTGCCGAGCTGGTCGAGCATGGCGTAATCGAACCAATCGGCCAAGTCGGGGCTGACTGGCAATTCACCGGCCTCACAATCGTCCGGATCGCCAAGGCAAAACGTCTTGAACGGGACCTCAACTTGAACCCGCCTGGCCTCGCCGTGGTGCTCGATCTGCTCGACGAGATCGATGATCTTCGCGCACAACTTGGAAAATCCCAAAAGCGCGCAAAGTAGTTACGGCCTGACTTCAGGTGGGCTGAACGTGCCTCTCTCCTTCGTTCACCACTCGGTGGTCGAAGGTCGGTGAAAGAGGCAGAACGGAGCCCACGGGCGGCTGACCTTCGTGGACCACGACACGCTGGCCAATGCAGCCGGCTACGATTATCGCAACCTGGAGTGCGTTCGTGCGCAAGATGAAGCTGAGTAGAGCATTCACCCTCATCGAACCGGGGCCCGTGGTCCTCATCACGACCTGCGATGGCGGCAAGAAAAACGTCATGACCATCTCGTGGACCATGGTGTTGGATTTCTCACCGATGTTCGCCGTCACAACAGGTGCATGAAATCATTCATTCGCTACGCTGCAGAAAACCAAGGAGTGCGTGATTGCCATTCCGACCATCGACTTGCTCGATCGCGTGGTCGGGATAGGAACGTGCTCGGGTTCGGATACCGACAAGTTCGCCAAGTTCAAGCTGACGGCCGTGCCCGGCAAGCTCGTGTGGGCCCCGCTGATCAAGGAATGCCTGGCCAACGTCGAATGCAAAGTTGTCGACCTGGTCGGCACGCACAACATCGTCGTGCTGCAGGCGGTTGCGGCGTATGTGGATCCCGCGCGCAAGGAAAGGCGGACGGTTCACGCAGTTGGCGACGGTACGTTCATCGTCGACGGCCGTAGGCTCGACCGGAGGAAGATGATGGCTTCCAAGCTGCCTGCGGGAATTTAGCCCATCTATTCGTCGCTGCCATTTTGCAGCACGGCGCGGGAACCGGACGTGCATCAATGGCCGGGTTGACGGCGGTGTTTTCGAGGACGCTGAGAGACGCGTTGCGGGTTGATGCGAAGGGCAACCGCGGCGGCGCCGGCCGCATCGCTCACGATTCGCGCGCCGACACGCGGGCGATCGGTGCCGTCGATGGCAACCTGAGTGAGAGCTCATCGAACCGGCCATCGCAATTTCCGTTCAAGCCCCATAGAGCAGACGAATCATGGTCCGGTTCGTACATCCGGGTGAGGACCGGATTGGTGCAGGTTTCTCGGACGTTGGCATACGCGACGGTGCGACTGCGACTGGCCGACGTCGGAGAAACCTGCTCCCAAGGAGAAGTGCCGCCCTTGGCCGCTCCCCAGAAAGAAACAGAAGTGCCCTCTCAGGCAGGCGTCCCGCGCTTGCGCGTAAACGCGATCGCGCAGACTATGCGCCGTGAGGGATTGGTCAGCTCAACCTTTAAATGGCCGCGTCGCAGAGCATTTGCGAGAAGGGATGCCTCATGCATGAATGGACCGTGCTGCCCCAGGCCGAACGCGACGCCGCGTACGACAACCTCGGTGCGGTCGCAAACAGCGCAGAGCTGATTGCTCGGCGCACCGCAACGTCCGCCGCGTTCCGCAGCGCCCACGCTGGCCATCTAGATCTGGCCTATGGCTCACGCGAGCGCAATAAATGGGACCTCTATCCGGCAGCCCAGTCCGATGCGCCGTGCCTGGTCTTCATTCACGGCGGTTACTGGCAGCGCAACCGGCGGGAGGACTTCGCGGCTCTGGCTGCTGGCGTGATGGCGCACGGCTGGTCGGCAGCCCTGCCCGGCTACACATTGGCTCCGGACGCCTCGATGGCCGGCATCGTCGGGGAGATCGAGCAGGCATTAACGTGGCTCGCCGTGCATGGACCATCTCGCGGGATCGCCTCGGGCCCGATCATCGTGTCCGGTTGGTCAGCCGGCGGCCATCTTGCCTCCCTTGCGCTGGCGCATCCCGCTGTCGCCGCCGGCTGCGCGATCTCAGGCGTTTACGATCTCGGCCCGATCCGCGAGACAAACCTAAACGAGAAGCTCAGGCTCACGGAGGCGGAAGTCGCGACATTGTCGCCGTTGCGCCTCCGGGCGATCGAAAAACCTCTGCTGATCGCCTACGGCAGCCGCGAGCAGTGGCCGCTCGTCGGCGACAGTCGCGCGCTGCACAAGCTTCGCGCGGCAGCGCACTGTCCCGGTGCGCTCCTGCCGGTCGCTGGCGGCGACCACTTCACCATCGTCGACACTCTCGCCGATCCCCAGAGCACGCTCGTACGGCACATCCTCCTGCTTGCCGACCAACGTTCCAAGCGGTCGCCGGCGTCATGACCGCGTGGTGCACCCGCTAGCGAACTCGCGATGCTTGGCAGTCCCAAGGCCCGAGACGTGGCCGTCGATCTTCACGTTGTATGGCGGATCCGTGAACACCATCTGGGCCTGCTCACCGGCGAGCAGGTGGACATAGGTCTCGGGCGCCAAGGCATCACCACAGATCAGGCGATGGCGGCCGATCTGCCAGATGTCGCCTAGGCGCGTGACGGCGGCGCCGGCGGCGAGCGCCGGTACGGCATCGGCAGGGGTCCACCTTGGCATCGGACGTGGTGCTGGCGCCGAGCAGCAGATCGACCTCGGCCACCTCGAAGCCGGTTATGGTGACGTCGAAATCGACCTCGATCTCGGTCAGATGCTGCAGCTCGATGGCAAGGATCTCGCGATCCCAGCCAGCCTTCTCGGCAAGGCGATTGTCAGCGAGTATGTACGCGCGCTTCTGCGCCTCGGTGAGGTGCTCCAATCGCACGCAAGGCACGACTTCGCGGCCGAGTTTCTTGGCGGCTGCCACACGACCATGGCCAGCGATGATCTCTCCGTCACGATCGATCAGAACGAGATTGTTGAAGCCGAACTCGCAAATGCTGGCGACGATCTGCGCGATCTGCTTCGAGCTGTGGGTGCGCGCATTGCGGGCATAGGGCCGCAGCGTCTCAATCGGCAAGGTCACGATCTGTAGGTCGCACGTCACGGAAGCCACCTGTTGTCTGGCCACAAATTAGCTCAGACGTGGTGACGTGCGGCCGCGATTATGTCCGGGAAATATCCGAGAAAACTGTCCGGACAGATCGACGACGGGGTCTTCGGCGCGATACGCCTCTCTCGCGTTCGACGCCTTGGGCGATCTCCTGGACCTGCTTCCAGGTCAGCATCGGCGCAAGCCGGCTTTGCGTCATCCGTGCCGCCCGTTCCGCCGGCGGGCCCTTCCACCACTGAGCGCCCTGAATGGCGCGCCAGCCCTTGAGGTCGCGCGCCCTGCGACGCGCCACCAGCCAGCCATGTATGCGGTAGTACTTGGCCCAGATGAGGAGATCACGCACATGCCGATCCCGCGAGTTTGGTCCCCGCTGCCGCTGTGCAGTTGCCTCGAGCCGCGCCTCAAGGTGCGCCAGTAGAGCTGCGGGGATGGGCTCGGCCAAACTCGCCTGAAGCCCCTGCACAATCTCGCGCGCCTCGAGCCAGCAATGCGCGTCTTGTTGAAGCCTACGCGCGAGCCGCACCAGCAGCGTCGGGCGCGCCACAACCGGGCAGCCATCGACAATCGAAAGCGTCAGGTGATTTTCTGAGTTGCTGGACACCAGCGACGAGCTCATAGTTAATGTTCGCAGTGAAAAGGAAGCAAGAATCCGGGCCAGAAACCGGTGCGGAACCGAGTTCACAAGAGCCTCCCTGTTTTTCGCTGAAATTTGCCTGCAAGCGCCTGAAAATTCCCTGATCCCGCTGCAAAATTCCCTGTTATTTTTGCAGGGAATTTATCAGGTAACTCACTGAAAAGATGCATGTTTCCATCGCCTCCGCCCCAAAAACGGCCTCCAAGCCACGAATTTTCCCTGATAACAGGGTATTTCTGGCAGAGACTGGTTCGCGTCAGACCGCCTCCCCAGCCACCCCCCGGGCCAAGCCTCCAGCCACCCATTAGCCCGGCAGGCACACCCAAAGCACTGAAAAATCAGAAAAAAGCAGGCCGCCGCGCAGCTGCTGAGCGTCGAGAACGAGAGCTGATCGTCTAAGCGTCGATGCCGGCGTCGAATGACGGCCGGCCCCGCGGTGGATCGATATTTGCGCCGCTGGAGCGGGCGCCGCGTCCGCTTTACGCAGCGGGTTCCCCGCCCCCGGCCTTGATGTCGAAGAACAGAGCCTGCGAAATGATCGCCTGCACCATCTGTGGCACGAACGGCTTCGTGATGAGGAAGGCCGGCTCGGGCAGCGTCCCCGTCAACAGCCGCTCGGGATAAACGGTGATGAAGATTGCTCCCAGGAGCACTCGCCTGCCCACAGGAAGCGACCAGCCTCATAATATTCGCGCATGGCAGCGGCTCCAGCAGGCACAGTCCACGCAATCAGAAGGTCGCTCAAGCATTCAACGCGAGAGGTTTGGCGACGCTCTTGTTCGATCTGCTGACCGATCGCGAAGCCAGAAATCAGGGCAACGTGTTCGACATCGATCTGCTGGGTGAGCGGGTCGTCCAGGCCGTGGACTGGGCACAGAAATATGGCGCGACAGCCGGCATGTCCATCGGTCTGTTTGGCGCAAGTACCGGCGCCGCAGCGGCGTTGGTCGCCGCCGCAAGCCGATCCGGCAGGATCTTAGCCGTGGTCTCGCGTGGCGGCAGACCGGATTTGGCAGGTACCTACCTGCAACATGTCCAGGCACCTACATTGCTCATCGTCGGTGGCGCCGACGATGCGGTGATTGGATTGAATGAGGCGGCCCTCGTTCGCCTGCAGTGTAAAAAGCGTCTCGTCCTTGTACCGGGCGCCACGCACTTGTTCGAGGAGCCGGCCACCCTCGACCTGGTCGTCGATCTCGACGGACAATGGTTTGACGACCACATGTCAAGCCGACCGTATTCGACGGCAGGTCGCTAAGTCCCTCGACCTTCAACGTCACTTCAGGCTCAGGATATAGGCGACGATATCGTCACGCTCCTGTGCATTCAGCATCAGGTTGGGCATCTCGTTGTGGGTCGTCCTGAGCCAAACCCGCAGCGCCATCTCCGACATGCCCGGCGTGCGAGCGATCGTGACGAATGTCGCGACGGCGGGAAACGGCGACTCGATGCTCCCCGATTCGATACCATGACATTCGGCACAAAGCCGCTCGGCGACGCCATGTCCGCGCAAGACATCACCAACCGTCTGCGCGGAGGCCGCGGACATCGCCGCCATCGTCAGTACCATTAGCGCCGCGACCAAACGCATGGCTGCCTCCGTCCGTACGTGCCATCGACCGATACCCCACGGATCTCGACCGGAATCCATCAGGCCAAGAAACCTTTGTCGACAAGAGTACATCTCGCAGATGCTAGCCATGATCCTGGTCAACGTCTCCCCACCGGATCATGGCGCCGCGCGTCCGACATGACGCGTGATCTCACGCATCCTGCTGTCGTAATGCCTCGAATCCGCCGACGATATCCATGAGCTCGCTCGTGATCGCTTCCTGGCGCAGCCGCCGGTGATCAGCCGTCATCTCCTCGTACATGTCGTCGATGGCGCGCTCGGCCCGCTGCATGGCAGCCAGACGCGCGGCATTTTCCGCGGCCATTGACGACAGCCCCGCGTGATGGAGATCCGCCAGCAAATGCTGCCGCACCAACCAGCGGAACATCTGTTCGTGATGAACGCTGTAGGCGGGAAGGCGGCGGGACGGCCAGCGAGCGCGCGCCAGACCCCGCAGGTGATCCAGTGCTATGGGCAACAGAACGTGCGCACTGGGATGGATCTCGCCCTCGTCGTCACGGTGATTGAAGATCGTCGCGACACTATGGACGGCGGCCGTCTGCTGGAGCGCGTCGAGCCGGATCAGAATGCGCTCACATGCTTCGCCAAGACCCGGGACCGACCCCGCCGGCTGCAGCACATCGTGAGGAACGACATCCCGGGCCCGCAGATGGTCGGCGGCCAGCCGCCCGACGGCGATGACGTGCTGGTGGGGATGATCCGTTCGCACCCGCTCGACATGTCGCCTCGTCAGCTCTGCGACCGTCTCGTTGAAGGCGCCGCACAGCCCGCGGTCCGAACCGAACGCAACGACCACATGAAGTCCCTGCGCGCTCCCGCCGACCGCTGGCCGAATGGGATGCTCCATCAGCACGACCTGGAGCCCGAGATCGATGGTGCGCCGGAAGCGCCTGAGCGCGGCCTCGGCATGCTCCAGCTGGTACATGCCGGCCGCAGACAGCCGCTTCATGCTGCGGACCAGGGACTTCAGGTCCCCGGTCGCTGCAATCTTGCGTGTCAGTGCCTCCAGCGAATCCATAGCAACCATGCAGTCAGTGGCTAATCATCCAGGCCCGCGATGGCCTGCCGCGCAAGCTCAGTCGTGTGCTGGCGCATCTCCGCGCTGAGCGGTGCCCTTGAAGCCAGTGCGGCCCAGCACGCGTCATCGTCACGAAGGGTCCTACGGACCCGCTCCTCGGCCATCTGCATCCGTTCGACGGGGACCGCATCGAAGACACCCGTAGTGACTGCGAGCAGGACGGCGACCTGCTCGGGCACGGCCAGAAGATCCGTCTCGCCCTGCTTGAGGATCTCGCGAACACGCCGGCCGCGCTCGACGCTGTGGCGCGTCTCCTCGTCGAGCCGTGTCGCAAAGCGGGCGAACGCCTCCACCTCCTCGAACTGCGAATAGGCAAGCCGCAGGGACTGGGCCACCACCCGATAAGACGGCAACTGCGCCTTGCCGCCGATCCGCGACACGGACCGCCCGATATCGATCGCCGGAAGCACGCCCTTCTGGAACAACTCCGATGACAGGAAGATCTGACCATCGGTGATCGAGATGAGATTGGTCGGAATGAAGGCCGAGATGTTACCGGCCTGCGTTTCCACGATAGGCAGCGCCGTGATCGATCCCCCGCCGCACCCCGGGCGCAGCTTCGCCGCGCGTTCAAGCAGGCGCGAATGGACATAGAAGATGTCGCCAGGATAGGCCTCACGGCCCGGCGGCCGCCGCAACAGGAGCGAGAGTTCGCGGTAGGCGCGTGCATGCCGCGTGAGGTCATCGTAGACGATCACGACATCGCGCCCGCGCCGCATGAACCATTCCGCCATGGCCGTCGCTGCATAGGGCGCGACGAACTGAAGGCCCGGCGGATCATCGCCTGTGGTCGCAACGACGATCGTCTCTTGCGCGACGCCCGCCTCCTTCAGCGTGCAAATGACACGCGCCGTAGCCGCGGCCCGCTGCCCGATAGCGCAATAGATACAGACGAGACCCGAGCCGCGCTGATTGATGAGGGTCGCAACGGCGATCGCCGTCTTTCCGGTTTGCCGGTCGCCGAGGATCAACTCGCGCTGCCCCCGGCCGATGGGCACAGTCGCATCGATCGACTTGATACCGGTCTGGACCGGCTCGACAACAGGCGCGCGTTCGATGATGTCGGGCGCCCTTGAATCGACCCTGCACCGGCTCGGTCGAACGATCGGCGGCCCGCCGTCGAGGGGACGCCCCAGCGGGTCGACCACGCGCCCCAGCAACGCCTCTCCGCCGAGTGTGCTCAACGCCCGGTGCGTCCGAAAGGCGTTGGCGCCGGGGCGCAAAGTATGCCCCGACCCCAGCAGAACAACGCCCGTCTCCTGCAACGCTAGGCTGGTGGCAAGCCCCTCGATGCCGGCTTCGAAGTGGATCTGCTCGTTGGCGCCCACATCCGTGAACCCGGCGACGTGCGCGACGCCGCGCGCCACGCGGGTCACCGTACCGACCTCCCTGACGTCCAGCGAAGGTACAATCTCGGTGAGCACGCTCGACAGCCGACCGGCGACCTCGCCGGGCAAACGCCCGAGCCTGGAACGCTCTGCCATCGCTATGTCACCTCTGCCTCGCCCCGCGCGGCCTGCAGGTTGAGATCATCCCTGGCCCTGTGCTCGATGCGATCGAGGTAGGATTCCAGGCTCCACGACACCGTCTGTCCGCCCACGCGCAAACTGATGCCGCACACGTCATCGGCACCCGCAACATAATCCACATTGCGTTCGGCCAGAACATGCTCATGCACCGCCGCCGTGATCCGTCGCTTCAAGTTCGCCGGCAGCGGGAAGCTGCTCGCCACCTCGATGGGCCGCTTCAAATGCCGCGCCGCATCGCGCAGCTTCGACACGCGTTCGGGTTCGAGATCCTCGAGCCGATCCGCAAATCCCTCCGCAATGGCCTCGTTCAAGGTCTTGTGCGCAAGCCCGCCGAGCGCCTCCCGCGACAGCGTCAGGAAATACGACGTCGCGCTACGTCTGAGATTACTGATGTACTCTCCCTGCTCGCTTTCCAGTTCGCCAAGCCAGCGCTGCCGCCGCGCCTCCATCTCCGAACGCATTTGCTGCTCCAACTGATGCCGCAGCGCCTGCACCTCGACCTTCACACCTTCCAGTGCCTCCGCACGCTGGTTCTCGAACGCCTGCCTTTGCTGTAGCAGTGTCTCCGCCTCCCTCTCCGCCTTCGACCTGGCGGCTGCTGCACCATCGACCCGCTGGCGAATCGATGCTTCACGCGCATCCATGGCGCGCGTGATCGGTCCATACAGGAAGCGCTGCAACAGCCAGATCAGGATGAGAAAATTGACGATCTGGGCGGCAACCGTCAGCCAGTCGAGCGACAACTTCAGCCTCCTGCCTTCTGAACCGCTGCATTCCAGAACGGATTGGCGAAGATCAGGATCATCGTCACGACGAAGCAGTAGATCGCCGTCGACTCGATCATGGCGAGGCTGACGAACAGTGTGCGCGTGATCGTGTTCGCCTCGTCGGGTTGTTGTGCGATGGCTTGCAGCGCCTGAGCGGCTGCGCGCGCCTCGCCGAGCGCCGGCGCAATCGAGCCGATGGCGATCGTGAGCCCCGCGGTCACGATCGAGACCGCCGCGATCAGACTTGCTGCGTCCATGGGAAAACCCTTCCTAAAGCCGGTCTTGACGATCCCGCGACACCGCCTCGATGCGATGCGCCGATTGCGAAACACGCGATGCCGACGCGATGTAGACCATCGCCAGCACCGCGAAAATGTAGGCCTGGATGATGCCGGTCAGCAGACCGAGCAGCGTCAGCAGTATGGGAAACAGGAAGGGCGCCACCGAGATCAGGATCCCGGCGATAATCGTCCCGCTCATGACATTGCCGTAGAGGCGAATGGCAAGCGAAAGCGTGCGCGAGGCCTCCCCGATGATGTTGAACGGCAGCATCAGCACCGTCGGCCGAATATAGTTGCGCAAGTAGTCGCCGATCCCCTTGTCCGCAATGCCGTAGAGCGGAACTGCCAACAGCACGCACAGCGCCAATGCCGTCGTCGTCGACAGCGAGCCCGTCGGAGGGACATATCCCGGCACGATGATGAGAGCGTTGCAGGTCGCGATGAAGATGAACAGCGTGCCCACGAATGACAGATAGCGGCCCGGATCGTGTTGACTGACGTCGCGGATCTGCCCCCGCATCTCTGCCACCAGGACTTCGAGCAGGTTCTGCCAGCGGGAAGGAACCAGATCGTCCTTGATCCCACGCGTCGCCAGGATGCAGACGCCAACAAGGATGCCCATGACGACCCACGTCATCACGATGGTGGCATTGAGGCTGAACTGACCCAGCTGCAAAACGACCATGCTGTCCGGCGAGATCTTCATTGCGGCCCGCTCTCGACGGCGTCGCGCGTCGGCGATCGCGCTGAGCCCCACATCATGACAGCGCCACCACGCGCAACAACGAGGCCGGCGAGCGCCGCGAGGATCGCGACGGGCCCCGCCTCGGCCATGACGAGGGCGCCACCGAATGCACTCAGAAGTACGATCCGCGCCGCCAGGCCGACGACCAGCGGCGCCATCGACCGCCGCAAGATCGTCGCCTGCGTGCTCGACCACAACAGTCCGACATAAACCGCCCCGACGATCAGGCCGGTCGCGAACGCAGCCGCCGCGTGCCATCCAACGTATGCGAGTCCGCTACTCATCGCGGCTCTCCTTGTGCACCCAGCGCCAGGCATTCCATCCGCCCACCATCACGCCCGCGAGCAGCAGCGCGACTGTCCACGAGAACGGCGCGGGCATCGTGCGGTCGAGCCACAAGCCCAACGCGATCCCCAGAAGCGTCGGAACCGCGATGGCCCAGCCCACCAGCCCGAACATGCCAAGCCCGAACCAGATCCTGTACCGATCCTGCCGACGCGCTTCCGCCTTGCGCTCTGCGCGCGCGCGGATCGATGCGGCGGCCGCGTCGCGATGCTCCCGTTTGCCTTCCGGTTCGGTCATCGCTTCTCTTCCAGCTCGACGAAGCGCCGCACGATGCCCGACTCCAGTCGCGCCAGAGCCGATCGCGCTGCAGCCTCGTGCTCGTCAACCGAGCGAAACCGCGTCGCAATCGTTTGCCGCATCGTCCCGAGATCGTCGCCCACCACGGCCCGCCGCGTTGCAAGACACACCTCTGCCCCGCATTTCACGAGCATGCCCTCGTCCGTGCCGATGACCGTCTCCCGGCCATCGAGCTCCGTTACCAGCACCAAGCTCGGCACGATCGGCGCCACCCAGTCCAGATGCCTCGGCAGCAGCGCGAACGAACCGTCCGTCGCCTCTGCAACGATCTTCGTGGCATCCGTCTCGAACAGGATGCTGTCGGGCAAAAGCACACTGAACCGCATGGCTGCGCCGCGCACGGCCCCGTCGTTTGCACCATCAGGTGTCGGCATGTCGCTCCCCGCTCGCTGAGGTCGAAACGCGCAGATCCTCCAAACCGCCGATCATGTAGAACCTTTGCTCCGGCACGGTATCGACCGTCCCCGCAAGGATCGCCTCGCAACCCGCGATCGTCGCCTCGAGTGGCACCGTTTTTCCCGGCATCCCGGTAAAGGGCCCCGTTGCGTGAAACGGCTGCGTCAGAAAACGGTCCAGCCGGCGCGCCTGCGCAACCGTTCGCCGATCCGCCTCTGCCAGCTCCTGAAGGCCGAGCATGGCGATGATGTCTTTCAGATCCTCGTACTCGGCAAGGACCTGGCGAACTCTGCGGGCGACGCGATAGTGGCGGTCGCTGACGTTCCCCGGCGTCAACAGCTTGGACGTCGATTTCAATGGGTCGATCGCGGGATAAAGACCCTGCGCCGCACGTTTCCGCGACAGCACGATCGAAGCCGACAAGTGATTGAACACATGCGTGGCCGCGGGATCCGTGAAATCGTCGGCGGGAATGTAGATCGCCTGGACCGATGTGATCGTGCCTGACGCCGTGCTACAGATCCGCTCTTCCAGCTCGGCCAGCTCGGTGCCCAACGTTGGCTGATAGCCGACCCGCGATGGAATGCGCCCGAGCAGTCCCGAGATCTCTGCGCCCGCCTGAACGAAACGGAAGATGTTGTCGATCAGGACCAGTACGTCGCGATTGGCCTCATCGCGGAAATACTCCGCGATCGCCATCGCGGCATGACCGACACGGAACCGCACACCAGGCGCCTCGTGCATCTGACCGAACACCAGGACGGCGCGGTCGAGCACACCTGCCTCCTCCATTTCCCGGATCAGCTCCTCGGCCTCGCGGCACCGCTCCCCGATGCCGCAAAACAGACTGACGCCCTCGTAGTGTCGGAGCATGTTGTGGATCATTTCCGAGATCAGCACCGTCTTTCCCACGCCGGCGCCGCCGAGCAATCCGACCTTGCCGCCCTTCTCGATCGGGGCCAGAAGATCGATGGCCTTGATGCCCGTCACGAACAGCTCTGCCTCGATCCGCAGCCGCCGCAGCGGCACAGGCACACCCCGAATGGGACGGCGCCCGACGTTCTCCAGCACGCCCTTGCCGTCGATGGGCTGCCCGAAGAGATCCACCACGCGGCCGAGCAGCCCGTCACCGACCGGAATGTGCAGCGGCTCGCCGGTATCCGCCACCCGCAAGCCCAGCCGCAGCCCGTCGTGCGGATTGAGAACGATACCGCGAACCATATCGTTGGAGAGGAGAGCGGCCACTTCGATCACGATGGGAGGATCGCCACCTGCAATCAGAACGGTGTCGATGGTCGGCACGCCGTGCTCGAAGCGGACGTCGACGACACTGCCTTCGATCGCGATGATCTCTCCCAAACCCTCCCCCTTTGCAGTATCGCCGGTTTCCATGACATCCTCGGCAGGGAAGACGCGCCTGCTTTCCTTGACGCGCTGCGATACCGTCGCCACGCATGATGCGCTGTCGCACGAACCACAGCGCGCTCAAGGGCACCAGCCGACGACACGACCCATCAAATAGTTTTCCGTGAGCCCCTGCTTTGATCGCGCGCAAAGGTCCGCTCAAGGACGGACCATCGGTCCCAACGCTCCGCCGCCGACCGCGACCGCACCGCATCGCCACGATGGCATCAGCGGTAGATCCATCCGCGCCGTGCCAGCCATTTCTCAGCTTCAACCGCGAAAAGACTGAGGCTCGACAGCGCCAGGCAGAACAGCAGATCCCACATCGGCAGCGGCTGTGTGTGGAATATCGCGTTGAACATTGGCACATAGACGATCATCAGCTGCAAACTCATGGCCAGCCCGCAAGCGGCAATCATTGCCGGATTCGAGAAGAAGCCGATCTTGAACAGTGAATCGGTATCGCTGCGCACCGCCATGGAGTGAAAGAGCTGGGAGACGGTCAACACCGTGAACGCGATCGTCTGCCAGTGATCCACGCCCCGCGACAGCGCCCAAGCCTGCGCCGTCAGCGTCACGCCCGCCACGAACAAGCCGTACCACACGATGTGCTGCCACATGCCCCGCGCGAAGATGCTCTCGCCCGGCGGCCGCGGCGGCCGCCGCATGATCCCGCGCTCGGCCGCCTCCGCCGTGAACGCCAGTCCCGGCAACCCGTCCGTCACCAGATTGATCCAGAGGATATGTGCGGGCAGAAGCGGGATGGGCAGGCCAACCAGCGGCGCCAGGAGCAGCGTCCAGATCTCTCCGGAGTTCGAGCTCATGGTGTCCTTGATGAACTTGCGGATGTTGTCGAAGATGCGCCGCCCTTCCCGTACAGCGCCGACGATCGTCGCGAAGTTGTCGTCCAGCAGCACCATGTCGGCGGCTTCGCGCGCCACGTCGGTGCCCTTGCGCCCCATGGCGACACCGATATCGGCGAGCTTGAGCGCGGGTGCATCATTGACGCCGTCGCCCGTCATGGCCGCGAAATGTCCGTGCGCCTGCAGTCCCTGAACGATCCTGATCTTTTGCGACGGCGACGCCCGGGCATAGACCGGCGTCTGTCCGACGACTTGCGAGAACGCCGCATCGCTCATCCGCTCGACATCTGCACCCGTAAGGATCGGATCGAACTCGCCGCAAATGCCGAGCCTGACGGCAATGGCACGCGCGGTGCCCGGATGATCGCCGGTAATCATCACCGGCGTGATGCCTGCGGATTTGCACTCTTCGACCGCGTCCTTCACCCCGGCTTTGGGCGGATCGATCAAGCCGACAAGGCAAAGCAGCGTCAGGTCGTCTTCAAGCGATACATCGACGACATCGGGACGCGTCTCGAACCGCCGGTAGGCGACACCCAGCACGCGATAGCCCCGCTCCGCCAGCGCGAGCGCGCGGCGCAACTGAGCGTCGCGCTCTAGCAGCCCCCCGCCGAAGTCGTCGCGGCACCGTGCCAGCACGGCTTCAGGCGCGCCCTTGCAGAACAAGACATAGCCGTCGCCGTACCGGTGCAGCGTACTCATGCGCTTGCGATCAGAGTCGAAAGCAACTTCGCCGACTCTCTCGAAAGAACCCGCCAGGTCCGCCCTGTCGTAGCCGGCCGCGCGCGCGGCTTCGTACAACGCAAGTTCGGTCGGATCGCCCCGCACCCCCTCGGCATCATCGAACAGCACGTCGTTCGACAACGCCAGCGCATGCCCGATCATGTCGCGCACACGACCTTCGAGCTGAACGAGGCCGGGAGCGCTGGTCTCACCAACGACGACCTGCTCCAGGCTCATCCGGTTCTCAGTCAGCGTCCCCGTCTTGTCGGCACAGATGTATTGCACCGAGCCCAACGTCTCCACCGCCGGCAATCTGCGCATCAGCACGTTCCTGCGGCTCATCTTGGCGGCGCCACGGGCGAGCGAGATCGTGATCACCACCGGCAACGCCTCCGGGATGGCGGCAACGGCCAGGGAGACCGCCGTCAGGAACATCAGCACCAGCGGCTCGCCTTTCGATAGGCCGACGACGAAGAACAGCACGCAGATGGCGCCGATCGCCAGCGCGAGTCGCGCGCTGAAATCGTTCAAGCGTCGCTGCAAGGGCGTCGCGCCGAGCGCGGCCCCATCGAGCATTTCCGCGATCTGCCCCAGCTCCGTCGATGAGCCGGTCGCAAAGACCAGGCCGTGACACCGGCCGCGCGTGACGAGCGTACCCTTGAACGCGATGTTGCTTCGATCGCCAAGCGGCACGGTCGCATCGGCAAGCGTAGCAATTGACTTGCCCACAGGCAGCGACTCACCCGTGAGCAGCGACTCGTCGACCTCGACGTCGGCCACCTCGATCAGCCGGAGATCCGCCGGCACCGCATCGCCGGCCTCCAGCAGCACCACGTCGCCGGGAACCACCTCTTGCGCCGGCACCGAGTGCGACTTGCCTGCGCGCAACACGTTGGCATGGGGAACCACCAGCCGCCGCAAAGCCGCAATGGCGCGATCCGCCCTGTATTCCTGCACGACGCCGAATGCCGCATTGAGGACGATGATCGTCAGGATCAGCGCTGCGTCCTGCAACTCGCCGACGAGGCCCGCAACTATCGCCGCAGCGATCAGCACGATGATCAGAACGTTCGAGAACTGATCGAGGAACATCCGCCACAACGGCCGCTGCCTCCCCGAAGCGATGAGATTGGGTCCGTTGACCGACAGTCTTTCGCGAGCCGCTTCCACCGACAGCCCCGCCGGTCCACTGTCCAGGCGCGCGAGCACCTCTTCGACCCCCAGCGCATGCCAGCGGACCGTGCGTGTCATGAGCGATCCCGTCATCACGGCTTGGACGATATCGGCGTCACGCATCGGTCGTGGCGCGCGCCGAAGCGCAGCCATCGCCGGCGTGCCGACTGATCCGCCGCTCGCATCCAAGACATGGTATACTCCTTCGCATATTCGACCCGGCGCTCTACCCTTTGGCCAGCCATCGCCTGCCATCCTGCGACGGTGAAATTTCGTGTCGATTGCGCCATATCAAGGTCGAGCCGCCCATCGCGATCCGATAGTTGCCGCATGCGGTGAGCCCATTGCCATGATGGCAAGGCGAAGTCTCTGGAGGACGAATTCATATGTACAAGCACATTCTCATCGCAACCGATGGTTCCGAGCTTGCCGCAAAGGCGTTGACCCACGGCCTGGCACTGGCAAAAACCGTCAATGCCAAGGTGACCGTCGCCACGGTGACGGAGCCTTGGACAGCCGTCATGACTGGCGAAATGGGCATTGCCTACCCGATCGAGGATTATGACAAAGCGGTCACGGCGAATGCCGCAGAGATTCTGCAGAAGGCCCTCGAGACGGCACGTGGCGCCGGTGTCGATGTGGCCACGCTCCACGTCAAGGATCGCTTCCCAGCCGACGGCATCATCGATACCGCCAACGAGCGCGGCTGCGATCTTATCGTCATGGCTTCGCACGGCCGGCGCGGACTGACGCGCCTGATCCTTGGCAGTCAGACGCAATCCGTCGTCACGCACAGCACGATCCCGGTACTTGTCTGCCGCTGACCCGCAACCCGATCGCGAAGCGATTCCCAGTGGGCCATGCGCCGCGCAAATAGCACGGAGGAAGACGGCGGCCAGGGCGCGTTTCACTGACGCGGTACTTAGCCCCTGATCGCACGGCACGCCGCGCACGCGTACCGGCACGACATGCGAACGCCAAGACGGCCACATCACGTGGCGTGAAGTTCTGCGGCATGCGCGAGCCAAGACGATGACACGTCGACCAGCACACCCTGAGCAGGACGGAACCGACACATCGTCGGCCACCGATCCGCCACGCTACATCGATTGGACGGGACAGGCGGTTCGCGACCTGCCGGAGTTCGCCCGCCAGCCCGAAACCCTGGTGGCGCTCTATCGCGCCATGGTGCTCACACGCGCCTTCGACGAAAAAGCCGTGGCTTTGCAGCGCACGGGCCAGCTCGGCACCTACGCCAGCTCTCTCGGCCAAGAGGCTGTCGGCGTCGGCCTCGCCAGTGCGATGCGTGCCGACGACGTCCTCTTACCCTCGTTTCGTGAGCAGAGCGCCATGCTCTGGCGCGGCGTGACGATGGCCGAGCTGCTCGCCTACTGGGGCGGCGACGAACGCGGCTCCGATTTCGCAGGCCCTCGCCGCGATTTCCCGGTCTGCATCACGGTCGGCAGCCAGTTTCCGCACGCAGCCGGCGTCGCGCTCGCCATGAAACTGCGACGCGAGGACCGCGCCGCTGTCGTCGTCGGCGGCGACGGCGCCACGTCCAAGGGGGACTTCTATGAGGCGATGAACATGGCCGGCGTCTGGCGGCTGCCGATGGTGATCGTGATCAACAATAACCAGTGGGCAATCTCGGTCCCGCTGAAAGCACAGACCGCCGCCCGGACACTCGCACAAAAGGCGGTCGCCGCAGGCATCCCCGGCGAGCAGGTCGACGGCAACGACGTTGTCGCCGTCCGCGACGCCGTCGATCGCGCGCTGCGCCGCGCCCGGCAAGGCCAGGGCCCGACGCTCGTCGAAGCGGTCACATATCGCCTCAGCGATCATACCACCGCCGATGATGCCCGCCGCTATCGCTCCGAGACGGATGTCTCGGCACACTGGCCGCAAGAGCCGGTCGCACGCCTGCGCGCCTACCTCGCCGCCGGGAACCATTGGGACAAGGAAAAGGAGCTGGCGCTCCTCGCCCGCTGCCGCAACGACGTCGACGCGGCTGTCGCAACCTACCTGGCGACGTCGCCCGCCCCCGCGACCGACATCATCGACCACCTGCACGCCACGCTGCCCGCCGCACTGGCAGACCAGCGCGCCGACCTCGCCGGACAGGAGAGCACCGCGCATGGCTGAACTGACGATGGTCGAAGCGATCGATCTCGCCCTGGCGCGCGCCATGGCCGACGATGACAGCGTTCTGGTGCTCGGCGAGGATGTTGGCCGAGACGGCGGCGTCTTTCGCGCAACGCAAGGTCTGCTCGAACGCTTCGGTCCGCAGCGCGTGCATGACACGCCCCTTGCGGAATCCGCCATCGCCGGCCTCGCCGTCGGGCTCGCCGCCGGGGGCTTCAAGCCGGTCGCGGAGATACAGTTCGACGGCTTCATGCTCGCGACCATCGATCAGATGGCCAACCATGCCGCCCGCATGCGCACGCGCACCCGCGGTCGGCTGACCTGCCCCTTGGTCTTGCGCGCACCCGTCGGCGGCGGCATCCACGCGCCCGAGCATCACTCCGACAGCGTGGAAACGTTCTTCGCGCACATTCCCGGCCTTCGCGTCGTCATGCCGTCCTCGCCCAGGAAGGCCTACGGCTTGCTGCTCGCCGCGATCCGCGATCCCGACCCCGTCGTCTTCCTCGAACCCAAACGCCTCTATCGCGCGATCAAGGAGGACGTGATCGACGACGGCGCCGCCGCTCCCCTCGACACGGCCTTCGTCTTGCGCGAGGGCGACGACCTCACACTTGTGTCGTGGGGCGCGATGATCTCCGAAACGCTCGCCGCCGCCGACGCTCTGAACCGCGACGACGTAAGCGCCGAAGTCATCGATGTCGCCACCCTCAGGCCGCTGGATGCCGATCCGATCCTACGGTCGGTGGAGAAAACGGGCCGCTGCGTCATCGTGCACGAAGCGCCCCTGACGGGCGGATTCGGCGGTGAGATCGCCGCACGCATCGCCGAGCATGCCCTCCTGAGTCTTCTGGCGCCCATACGCCGCGTCGCCGGTTACGACAGCGTCATGCCACTACCCAAGCTCGAGCAGCATTACATGCCCTCGACACGACGCATCGTCGACACGGCCCAGGACGTCATGTGCTTCCAATGAGCATGAGCCACCCATGAGGACGTTCGCACTACCCGATCTCGGCGAAGGCCTGCAGGAGGCCGAAATCGTCGCCTGGCACGTGGCCGAAGGCGACCGGATCGTCGCCGATCAGCCGCTCGTCGCCGTCGAAACCGCCAAGGCCGTGGTCGAAATCCCAGCCCCGTTCGCCGGTCGGGTGGTCCGCCTTCACGCCGGCGCCGGCAAAGTCGTCGCCGTCGGTGCCGCACTCCTCGACATCGAAAGCGCCGACCCGCTCCATGACGCGGGAACTGTCGTCGGTGCCTTGCCACAGGCCCCGGCCACCACAAGCACGACACCAGCGCAGCGCCCCGCCCTGCGCGGCAGAATCAGCCCCGCCGTGCGAAAGATCGCACGCGACCTCGGCGTCGATATCGACGCGATGTCCGGCTCCGGCCCCGGCGGATCGATCACCCGCGCCGATGTGGAAGCAGCCGCGTCGAAGACCGCGACCGCATCCGGCTTCGCCCCCTTGCGCGGAGTGCGCCGCGCCATGTCGGACTCGCTGCAATCGGCGAGCGCCGGCATCGTATCGGCGACGGTCGCAGACGAAGCACGCATCGACAGCTGGCAGACGGCAACCGACCCGACCATCCGGTTGATCCGCGCCGTCGCTGCCGGCTGCACGGCATCGCCGGCGCTGAATGCCTGGTTCGACGCGAAGGCGCGCGCCCGCAAGCTGCACGACCACATCGATCTCGCCCTGGCCGTCAATACCGACGATGGCCTGTTCGCGCCCGTCCTGCGCGACGTCGCAAACCGGGACGACACCGACCTGCGATCCGCGCTCGAAACGATCAAACGCGACGTCGCCGCACGCACCGTGCCGCTATCGGAGCTGCGCGGGCCGACGATCACACTGTCGAATTTCGGCATGCTCGGCGGCCTGACCGCCGTGCTGACCATCGTAGCGCCACAAGTCGCGATCCTGGGCGCTGGCCGGATTCACGACGCGGTACGCGTCGTCGACGGGCAAAGCAGCATCGTTCGCATCCTACCGTTGTCGCTGACCGTCGATCATCGAGCCGTGAACGGCGCCGAGGCCATTCGCTTCCTGAATGCGGCGATCGAGTCATTGACCCGGCCATGACCCTTCAAGGCGCGAATGGAGAGTGACAAAAGGCATGTCTGACATCTTCGGCTACATCGATGCTCTTGGCCCCGAGAAGGTCGTGCACATTGCTGAGCCCACCTTGGGACTGAAGGCGATCGTCGTCGTCGACAACACGGCCGCCGGCCCAGCCATCGGCGGCACGCGAATGGCGCGCGACGTCACGGTGGAGGAATGCTTCCGCCTCGCGCGTGCCATGACATTGAAGAATGCGTCGGCCAGCCTCGCGCACGGCGGCGCCAAGTCGGTGATCGTCGGCGATCCCGCAATGCCGGCCGCCGACAAGGAGCAGATCATCCGCGCCTTCGCCCAGGCGATCCGCACCCTCGACGCCTACATTCCCGGCCCCGACATGGGCACCGACGAGCAGGCTATGGCCTGGGTCAAGGATGAAATCGGCCGTTCCGTCGGCCTCCCGCGCGTCCTCGGCGGCATCCCGCTCGATGAGATCGGCGCGACCGGTTTCGGCCTCGCCATTGCCGCCGAAGCCGCCCAGGCCTTCGGCGGACCGAATTTGAAAGGCGCCCGCGTCGCCGTCCAGGGTTTCGGCGCCGTCGGCCAGCATGCCGCCCGCTTCCTGCGCGACAAGGGCGCCGTGCTCGTCGCCGCCTCCGACTCCCATATGACGATCGCCGACCCCGAGGGTCTGGACATCGAGGCACTTGTCGCCGTCAAGCGCGCCGGCGGCCGCTTAGCGGACGCGCCCAAGGCGAAAGAGTTGGGCCGCGACGACATCGTCGCCGTCCCTTGCGACATCTGGATTCCCGCCGCTCGCCCCGACGTCCTCGACGAATCCAACATCGCGCGCCTCGACACCACACTTGTGCTGCAGGGCGCCAACATTCCCGCCACCTCCGCCGCCGAGCGGATCATGCACGAGCGCAGCATCCTCTCCATCCCCGACTTCATCGCAAATGCCGGCGGCGTCATCTGCGCGGCGGTCGAATATCAGGGCGGCACCGAGCAAGCAGCTTTCGAAACCATCGCTCAAAAGATCGCCGCCAACACCCGCGAGGTTCTGGCGGCCGCGCACACCGACGCGATTTTGCCGCGTGCGGCGGCCGCGCGGCTCGCCGAGCGCCGCGTGCAGGCCGCTATGTCGCTCAGACGCTGGCGATAGTGCCGATGACGACGTTGGCCAGGACGCCAGCGGCCGGCGATGGCCTGCATCGCCGGCCGCTCGAGCCCCTGATCGCGAGATGATCGTGAGATGTTCGTGGCCGCGCTCAGGGACCCGCGTCGAAGCCGACCTTGTCGACCAGCTCGGACGCCGCCTTGCGGTACTTGGCGATATCCTCCAGCGGCAGCTTATCGGGCATCAACGCTCCCCAGCTCTTCACCAGCTCCGACACCGCCACCTTGGGGTTGACCGGATACTCGCTGTTGACGTCGGCATAGATGCGTTGCCCATCCTCCGACGCTAGGAACGCCATCAACTTGATCGCATTCGCCTTGTTCGGCGCGTTCTTGGCCAGCGCCATGCCCGAGATGTTGACATGGCTGCCGCGGTCCTTCGCATTGGGGAAGATCAGGCGCACGCTGTCCGCCCACGCCTTCTGGGCCGGGTTCTGAAGCATCGCCGCCATGTAGTACGTGTTCCCGATCGCGATGTCGCACAGCCCCGCCTGCACGTCGCGCACCTGCTCGCGGTCGCCACCGGCCGGCTTGCGCGCCAGATTGGCCTTAAGCCCCCGCAGCCAGGCTTCCGCGCCCGCTTCTCCCTTGTGCGCGATCATGGCCGCGACCAGCGAGACATTATAGACATGCTTGCCCGACCGGATGCAGATCCGGCCCTTCCACTTGGGGTCCGCCAGCTCCTCGTAGGTAATGGCGTCCTGCTTCACGCGTGCTTTGGAAGCGTAGACGACACGCGCGCGCAACGTCAGGCCGAACCAGTGCCCGTCGGGGTCGCGAAAGCTCGACGGTATCGCAGCGGCCAGCGCTTCGCTCGTCACCGGCTGGGTCAGCCCCTGCGTCTTGGCTTGCGACAGGCGCGCAATGTCGACCGTGAACAGAAGATCGGCCGGACTGTTGGCGCCTTCCGCCGCGATCCGCTCGTTCAATCCCGCGCCAGCGAACACCAGGTTGGTTTCGATGCCCGTTTTCTCCTTGAAGATTTTCAGCAGCGGATTGATGAGGCCGGGCTCGCGGTACGAGTAGATGTTGACCTGTTGTTGCGCGACGGCCTCGATCGAGCCGAGTGACACGATCGTGCCGGCCAGAGCCGCAAGGATCGTTCTGCGCAAGGTCATCGTCATCATCGGACAGTCTCCGCTTCAAGTCTCTGTCGCGCAGCGACCGGATGTGCTGCACGTCGAGGCGACAGATCGGCCGCGAACCGCTTCAAGTCAAGGGCAATATGGCCGCACACAACACATTGGAATTACTCTAGTTTTAGCTCCAGAAACCAATCATGAAAACGCGCACGCGGCGTCCACAAATCATGCCTTCCTTGCGGCACAGCTCGGCGATGCTGTCCTCACCGCGCAAACCCTCCAGCACAATGCGGATCTTCTCCTCGGCTGAGAAATGCCGCCGGGTCGCTCTGCGGATGTCCCTGACGGTCTCCTCCGCGCTCCGCGGAGCCTGCTTGTCGCGTTGTCTCATCGTGTCCCTCCATGGGGTTACGATGAGCCGCAAACACTCTCCTACGCAATCAGCTCAAACTGTCCGGTAGGTTCTGACGGGGAACACGATGGACCTGGCTGGCGAAATTGCGCAGTCGCCGGCCAGCGAACGTCGCTGTCGTGGCAATCGCCAATAAGACAGCGCGAGTCATCTGGGCCATACTGCATCATGGCGGCATATACGGATCGCCCGCGCAGCCCACGAGATAAGGCGTTTGACGAGTTCGGTCTGACCTCAGATCGCTGCGGATGCGAGGGTGAATCGAGCGTGATGGCATAATCGGGCGCACCGGGGCCGGACGAACCCGTTGGGCGCATCGAGCTTCGAGCTCGTGTCGCGTGATTGGGATCCGGTTCGCGGATTGACCATCGAGGCCGGCGGCGCGGGGCGCGCTGCCACAACAGGCCGGATAGATGACCGCAGCCGCAGGAAATGTCAGAAGCGCAAAGATTCCTCTTGCTCGAGCAGGGGCATCCATAGATGCGCCCAACAAGCCGCCTCCAGGATCGGACCCGGCGTTCGCGCGGCGTCGTACAGCCGATTGTATCCGCTGTAGGCGTCGGCCTGCAGCACGCCCGACCATCGGGGGAGATGCGCCTCGACGTGCGCACCGCTTCGATCGCGCGAGTAGTAGAACATCGCCGCAGGTGGAGCGCGGCCTCCAAAAGGCCTGTCATCCCTGACATAGACCCAGCATCTACCGGTGATCGTCTTGCCCTTGGCCAGCACCGGTACGGTCGTGTCGTCGCCGTGCAGCCGATCGGCACCGAAGACGTAGTCTTCCATGCGCCTGAGCAGCGGCTCCAGTGCCGCGCAACCACCCCCCACCTGATCGGCCAGCGTCGACACGGCGAGCGGTACACCTTCTCGCCCATAGCGCTCCGACTGGCGGTTCAATGGCTGATGCTGCCCGAACTTCTCGAACAACAGCATGGCCATCAGGTTGGGACCCGCCCAGCCACGCGGCGTGACGTGAAACGGCGCAGGTGGCTCGGAGATCTTCTCGCAATCCCGGCACGTCATCTTCTCGCGCACGTGCTGGATCACTTTCCACTGCCGCGGGACGACTTCCAGCGTCTCGGTGACCGTCTCGCCGAGCTTGCGCAAGCGCGTGCCGCCGCAGCAGTCGCAGGCCGTGGGTCCGGGCACGATGATACGCTCGCGCTGAAGATGTGCGGGAAACGGCTGGCGCGAGGGCCGCTTGCGCGTGAAGGCGGCCACCGTCGTGGCTCTGGCGGCAGCCTTCTCGGCGGCGATCTCGTCCTCGGTGGCGGTCGCCTCCAGCTCTTCGAGATCGAGCTCCATCTGGTCGATGAGGCGGGCCGTGCGCTCCGATCGCGGTCCGTAGATCTGACGCTTGAGCTTGGCGATCTCCAAGTTCTGGCGCGCGATCGTCGCCGCGTCGTCGGCCAACTGGGCGCGGGCCAGTGCCAGTTCAGCCTTCAGCGTCGCGATGTCGTCGGATGGCGAATCCATGTCCTCATGGAATCACAGACCGTCGTTCGCCGCTCGCCGAAAGCTCAGCTATCCAGCGCGTTCCGGCCGGAATGTGTGAACCGGGTTACGCCAATCGATCCCGTCGAGCATGTAGGCGAGCTGCGCAGCCGAGATCGCAACGCTGCCGTTGATCGCCGACGGCCAGACGAACCGCCCCGCTCCAGGCGCTTGGCGTAGAGCGACATCCCGAGACCATCGTGCCAGAGGATCTTGATCAGGTCGCCACGCGCCCCGCGAAACACGAACAGATCGCCGGCGAAGGGGTCGCGCCCGAGCGTCTCCTGCACCTGCAGGGCGAGCCCGTTCATGCCGCGCCGCATGTCGGTGCGCCCGACCGCGAGCCAGACCCGCACGCCCGACGGGACCGGGATCATCGCTTCCTCAGCACATCGAGAACGCGCTTGAGCACTCGGGCATCGAAGCCCGCTCCGACGCGGACGCGGCAGTCGTCCGGCGACCTCGATCTCGATCGTCTCCGGGGCAGCGGAGGCCGGCGCGATCGGCTTGCTCCGTCTCGTCCGCTGGCGATGATCGTCACCGGCACGAGCCAGTCGCGTTGGCAGGGCGCTTGACGCCGTTGTCGGATCCTCAAATCGGCGACGCCAGCTGAACACCTGGTTCGCATTGACGTCGTACTGGCGCGCCACCACCGACACCGAGGCGCCGGGCTTCCGCGTCGCAGCCACGATCTCCCGCTTCAGCGCCTCAGGCCACCGCTTGTTCCGCCGCGCTTCGCCTCCTTGTGTCCACATCCGACATCGTGGGCACATCCCGCCTGCTCGACACATCATAGACGGGTTGGAGAATTGGCCACATCCTTCACCGCCACAAGGCGGCCCTCACCGGAGGGAGACGGTGATGACGATGTTGTGGACATGATCTTGCGGGAGCTCCCTGAACATGTGCCAGCCTGTTCCGCAACACAGCGGAACGGCAATGGGGAAAAGCGGGAAATCGCGGGAAGTGCCGGGAGTTGCCAGGAAGATTACACCCCTGACCTCTGCAGTGCGATCAGGGCCGTTCCGCGGGGTTCCGCGCCGCTCCCGGAAGCGTCACGCAACCCACTGGTATCTCGAAGTACCGTCGTCGATCAGTTCCCGCTTCCGCGCTGGTCTCATAGCCATCTTCTGAGGACGTCCTGTAGCATCTCCTTCTCCAAGGAAAGTCCGCCAAGATCCGCATCAGTTGCCCGTTCTCCTCCTCGAGTTGGCGCAACTGCTTCATCTCCAGCGGCATCAACCCGCCGTACTTCTTCTTCCAAGCGTAGCACGGGGCCTGGCTGATCCCCTTCTTTGGGCAAACCTCCACGACCGAGGTGCCTAGCGCAGCACGAACGCGATCTGCGCCTACGAGAAATTCGATCGCCTCATCGGACTTCTCTTCTCATGAGCCCAGGGGCTGTTGTCAGACAAACTGGTACTATTGGATCCGTAGACCAACCGGCTCCCCGGAAACGGGACCGCTTATGGACGAATAGCTGAGAAGCTAACGCCGCGGTGCACGCGAGGCTAGTCGGACCAGCATCAGGCTCCCAACGACCGCGGCAAAGGCAGATCCAGAGAGGATCCCAAGCTTCGCAGCGTTGAGCATTTCCGGCTCGAATGCCAGGCCCGCAATGAACAGCGACATCGTGAACCCAATCCCGGTGAGAAAGGCGCCTGCTGCAACGAACCCCCACGACAGGCCGGGCCCGAGCACGGCCAAGCGGGAACGGACGGCGAGCCAGCAGAAACCGAGAACGCCAATCGGTTTGCCCACCACTAGACCGACGACGATCGCCACCGAGACTGCTTGACCGAGATCGGCGCCGTGTATCGCAATTCCTGCATTTGCCAGCGCGAAGATCGGCATGATTGCAAAGCCCACCCACGGGTGCAGCATAATCTCGAGCCGTTCGACGGGCGAGAGGGCTTCGGTGACCGCTCTACCGGCTAGCCGTAGATCTTGGCGGTCCTCGGTATCGCCGCTCCAATGCTCGCCTGCGGGATAGGCGAGCACACGCCCCAGGACCGCCCGCAATCGCGTATCGCTCACCCAAACGCGGGTCGGCGTCATTAGCCCGAGGATGACGCCAGCGATCGTTGCGTGGATGCCCGAGGCGTCGAAGCACAACCAGATTGCGCCTCCCAGCAAAAAGTAGACGGGGACGCTTCTAACGCCGAAGCGCGAAAAGGCCCCAACCACGCCGAGCCCCAGTATTCCGAGACCGAGAGCGATCCAGTTCATCGCTTCCCCGTAACCGAAGGCCACAACAAGTATCGCCCCGACATCATCGAAAATCGCCAGGGACAGCAGGAACAGACGCAGGGTTGGCGGGATCCGGCTTCCGAACAGCGCAAGGCATCCGATCACGAAGGCGGTATCGGTCGCCATTACGGTTCCCCACCCGTGCATTCCGGGCTGTCCGGTCATCAACGCCAGATACAGTAAGACCGGAACGACCATGCCGCCGAGAGCTCCTGCAAGGGGAAGCCCAGCCAGTCGCGGATCGCGCAATTCACCCAGAACCAGCTCCCGCTTCAGTTCGAGCGAAATCACGAAGAAAAAGAACGTCATCAGCCCGTCATTGATCCAGTGTCGCAAGGAGCGGGTGAAGTCCAGCGCCCCGAACGTCAGGCCAATGGGGGTCTCCCAGAATGCCAGGAAAGCTTCAGCCCAAGGCGAATTGGCCAACGTCAACGCGAGCAGCACTGCCAGGAGCAGGAGCCCTCCCGCCGCCGCCTCGATTTCAAGAAAGCGGGCGAAAGGTTTCGTGAACCTGTCGGCAGCCCCATGAGGCAGGTTCGCACTGTTCTGATCGACCATGGATGGTGCGTGCCTCCAAGTGCTTCAAATGGTTCGCTCCACCGGAATGCAGAATGCGCGGAGGGCGTCCGACGCGACGGCCCAGTGCATCTTCCTTTCGGCCTCCGTGTCGACGGCGTTGGGGTGCGCCGCTGCGGCGTCTCGAGGGACGCCTAAGATTTTCCTCGCAGGAAGAAGCTGCTGATCATTCAAGGTAAGCAGCAGAGCTACCCTGGGCTCGGTCTGATCGACCACCCAAATCTGTAGGATAACCTCGTCCTGACCGACGTGCCTATGCGAAGACCTGTGATCGCGGTTAGTGCAGAGGGTTCAGGATGCCCCCGCCCCCGCGCACCATCCTGGCCGCACTGAACACCGGGCTTACCGCCGTCCAAGCTTGCCGAATTTGCTGTCCAGAAGGGCGCGAATTTTCTTCGCTCCGCCGTGCAGGGCCGCTTCGACAGTCGCGTCATTGTGAGTAACGACTTCCGGCTGCATGCCCTCAGGACGCGCCTCGATGGTGCAGCGAATATCATCATGGCCACCCTTGGCGGCATTGACATCTGCCAGATGCACCTCGATGCGTGACAGACGCCCCGTCAGATGCCCCAGGGCCGAAACAACCGCATTTTCGGCCACTTCGGCTAGACGCTCATCGCTTTGAATATTCGCATCCGTGTTGAGTTTAAAGTGCATGTGATCCTCTTGCGTGTCCAAACTTCTGACCCTACCCCGAGATGGGCGAGGCCGGCGCCCTGGAGAACACCGCTCCGCCTCGTACAGGCGGGGGCGGAGATGTCGGGACTGCAGGGCCGCATCCCCAGCCGGGTGGGCTTTCAAACGACGTTGGGCACCGAACTGGCTGAGCTGGAGTACGGATCTGCTCCACCGGCCGGGGAATCATGACCTCGATCCAGTTTACCCGGGGAGGTCACATTCGAGCGTCTGCCCTTCGACAACCTAGAAAAGCATGTAGCTCGAGCTGGTTCCGTGACGCGTGACAAACCATCACTCGCTCGTCTTGCCGTCGAAATGCTCATCTGCGGCGTCTGCGTCGGCCTTGGTTTTGTGAACCGTACCATCGCGATGCTCCGGCGGCGCATAAAGGGTGTAGAGACGAAGCGGCTTCTCGCCTGTGTTGACGATGTTGTGCCGCGCTCCCGCCGGGACGACGATCGCGTCGTCGCTCTTGATCCTCGATCGACGCCCGTCGATCCAGACCTCGCCCTTGCCTTTCTCGACACGGAAAAACTGATCTCGATCCTCGTGCGTCTCTTCGCCGATCTCTTCACCCGGTTAAATCGCCATCAGCACGAGCTGCAGGTTCGTACCGGTGTACAAGACACGCCGGAAATCCGAATTCTCCTCCGTCAGCTCTTCAATGTCCGCTACGAAGCCTGTCATGCTCCGAACACTCAACTTTGCGGCTTGCGCAGCCTGCGGCACGACCTTGCTCATGTCGTTAGAATCCCATGCAAAAAACTTCTCAAATGATCAGCCCAGAATCATCCGACCTTCACCGCTGTCGCAGATCGGCAGGTCTTAACCCCCAAGGCTGTGTATAGAGGGCACCATCCTACCAGACCCGTTGCTAGCGGAATGAGGCCAATCCAGCCCCAAACCGTCTGATAGGCAGCTCCAAACAGGCCGACAGCAGACGCGAGCAGCGCCAGCCCCAAGACGATACGCAAGACGCGATCGATTGTTCCGACATTAGCAGACATGAGAATTCCCATTCGTTGGAAGAATATGAATGCGGTCGACTACTTGGCTGGGAGGGGGGCGGACAGATGCTCTTGTGAGCGCCCTTGATCCGATACCTGTCCAGCTCGGTCAGGGATAGGCGCAATGCGAACTGCTCTTGATCGAATTGCGCGAATGGAATTTGTCGAAGTCGACATGGATTGCGGTCGGCGCGCCGTCGTGGGTCGCCGCAAGAGTGTCAATTCTGTCGGCCAGCTCCATGAGGGTGGCGCCTGCCGTTAGCAGGAACGAGTGTGCACCGTCATCGAACTGGACCATCACATGCGGCGGATTTTTCGTCATGATTGCCTCCACTCAAACATCGGATCAGGAGACCCAGCATTCCATGGTCTTAGACACCGACTGGCCGATCTAAGCTCGGGCCTGTTGGCCTTTCGATTGGCTGGCCAAGTGATCCAATGTAATATTAGCGAGTCGACGCCGAGGCGGAGTAGACTCGGAAAATACTCACTTGCCGAGCCATAATTTGATCGAATGGGAAACCCGTGGGCAGCTCGAAGTGTGTGTGCGTCGGGACAACTCTATTTTGTTCTAAATTCGGCCAAGCAGCATCAAGATCACAACGACAATCAGCACTGTTCCGAGGAGTCCGACGCCGCCGTGGCCGAAGCCATACCCGTACCCCCCGAAGCGGCCGCTGAAGCCGCCCAACAGCAGGATAATGAGGAGGATGATGAGGATTGTACTGAGCGGCATGGCGTGTGCTCCAGTGGGAAAGCGTCCCGGCCCCGTTGTCGAAGTGGGCAAGTAGAGCAGTCTATGAGGCCACGATCGGAGCCGCACTGATCCAAATCAGGTCGG
>CAVONB010000015.1:0-526225 GCA_963697205.1 uncultured Alphaproteobacteria bacterium
TTGTGGGTGCAGATCGCAATACTCAACCCGGGTGGGCGCGGACGCGCATAGGCTCGAGTTGCGCTCATGGGCGCTCATCCCTCGATTGACCGTTGTCCGGATCCGAGATCCGCGCGAATACGATAACGACTTGCCGGTTGCTGTCATCTTCCGAAGGCCAATGAATTCTTGACCGGACGATATCCGGATGAGCTCGCAAGCTCGATAAATTGTTGTTCGCTCAAGTCGTTGACCCAGCCACGTCGCCTCCGTTCGGCAGTTTCTTCTCGAACATTGCTGACACTGGCGGCATAGGAAGCGATGATTGTCGGCGTGTGACGCGCAAGCCGGAGAAACACGCCCCTGATGTCGTGAATATACTCCAGAACGCCGCTAAAAACTGCGACGTCGTGATTGGGCAACGGCCCCCAGCTTTCGCTGTTTAGATCTATAACTAGAAAATCCGCACGACGCGCGATCAAATCGCTCGGTATGTGGATGCTTCCGGATGGAAGTGCGTGTTCGAGTGCGCAATTCCCGGCCCCGAATTCGAGGACGCGCGACCCTGGCGGAACGAGACCGCCGATCAGACGGGTCCGAGCGTCCCAACCCCGATGCAGGCTTTCATTGGCTCTCCACCGACTGCGGTCAGAGCCCCCGGCCAGCCGCAGCAAACGGGTCTTCAAGGAGCGGCGGTGCGGCAATCGGCTTCGTAGTATGCGAAGGGTTCTGCTCAAGAGATCACGCATCCAAAATCGCTCCACCCTCGGCCCGCACCGCCAAATCGACCGTCCTTCGGGGCCGAAGCGGCCGAGCGGCATCAGGAGAGCGAGCGTCCCGGTGAGAAATCGCCCGCAACGATGGCGCGCTTCAGATCCTCAAGCCGCTCCTGCAGGACTTCGAGCCTTGCGCTCAGAATCTGGCGTTGTCACTAAGACGTTCAAGTCCCGATGTTGCAAGGTGTCGCAGTCGCCGAACGGCGAGACGGTGCGCCAGCGCCCGGAGCACCGGATTCTCGACGGAGCTTCGTCGAGCTCCTAGGGAGATCCGGCGGAAGAACAGATCCGAGAAGGGCGCGTCTACCCGCATCGAAAGCAACCAGTCTCGCCACTTCGTCTGATTGATTCCCGGCCAAGTGCGCGCGGGAATCGAGGGCACCCGCAGCGCATCGGCGACGATCGCCCCATGCATCGCTTCGGCGATTAAAAGTTTCGCTCGTGAAATCTTGATCAGCACCGGCTCCACGCCTGCGGTCGGGTCAATGAAGTCCACGTCCGCCTCGTCAGCCACGTCTCGCAATCCAGCCCGATCGCTCTGATAGTGCGGCATGAAGCAGGGTCGCTGCGAGCGATCTCGTGGCGCGGCATCAACAATGCTGCGCAACAGCAGCGCTCCATCCGTGACCGCGTATTTTGGATCAAGCCCCAATTGCTCAGCGGTGAGTGGGCCTCGGACACAGAAGAAGCGCCAACGTCGTCCCGGAACAGGCGGGCGCCCATAGCCTGCGCCCGAGCCAAGAACCGCGAGGTGGCCCGTGTCTGGGACCGTGTCGTCATTCAAAATAGTGCCTATCCCAACGAGATGCGCTGTCTCGGCGCGCGGATCCTCAAGATGTGGCCCGAGCAGACGCGGCCAGAGCCACGGGTTCAGCTCGTCGCCGAAATCTCCTCCTGGAGCGTCCGGGCTTCGCGATTTGAAGTAGTGAAGCTTCATCGGAGAATAGTGATCGTTCAGGGATTGGTCGGCGCAGACAGTCGGCGGTCTTCGACCAACTGACCGGCCTTCATCTCGAAGACCTTCGTACATCGGGACAAGGTCGACAAGCGATGCGCAACTGCAATAATAGTGCAATACTTTTGCAGCTCCGAGAGGTTCTCGACTATAATTTTTTCGGTAAGACTGTCCAGAGCGCTGGTGGCCTCGTCCAATATTAGTACAGCCGGTCGATTGTAGAGGGCTCGAGCGATGGCAACCCGTTGCCTTTGCCCACCACTTAGGCGCACTCCACTCTGGCCAAGCCGTGTATCAAGACGCCCTGTCAGATCGTCGAGCACAGTCTTGTCGAGAGCGGCCATGCGAGCGACCTCCGCAACGCGGTCGTGATCTATCTCGCTAGTTGGAACCCCGAAAGCTATATTATCCGCTAGCGTACCATCGGCGATGAAAGGCGCTTGAGATACATAGCCGATACTACGCATCCATCGGATTCGAAGATCTTCATCAAGTATCTTGCCATCAATCCTTATTTCCCCGTCAGAAACCTCCAGCAGACCTAGAATAATATCAATCAAAGTTGATTTTCCAGAGCCGCTCGCCCCAGCGATGCCAATGTAATCACCACGTCGAACCGAAAGCGAAATGTTTCGCAGGGCGTCGACCTGGGCGCCGGGATATCGATAGCGGACGTTTTGGAGTTCAATACCCTCCGAAAACTTCAGCGGATCGGGGAGACGTTTTATCGTCGCTGCCGCGGGAAGTGGCGGGCCCTGATCGAACTGCTCCACGACACGTGAGAGCGGCGCCTGGCCAAGGCGCATCTGAGACAAGGCGTGCACGGCGCGTTGTAGCGATGGCAGAAGCCGGTACCTTCAAACCATAGAGCGCGAAAATGGCAAAATGGTGATTCAGTGTTGCCGCCTGCGCTAGCGTAGAGAGCTAGCACGCCAACAGCAACAAAAATGACCAATCCCTCGACCAGAGTGCGCGGCGTCTGCGAAAGAAAACCACCCCAGCTGGAAATATAGGCTAAGCGACGAGCCAGGCTCCCAAGCGCTTGGGCTGTCTCGCGCTCAAGGCCGCGCAGCTTGATTTCTTTGACGCCGCCCAATACTTCAGCTACATGCAGAAATCTTTTGGCTACGAAATCAAGTTGTTGCTCGCTAACTTGGCTGAGCCGATTGCGCAGCGCGAAATAGGTCCCAGAATAGAGCAGGATCAATCCGGCGACAATAATCACTGTGGTATAGGGATCGATTGCGACCAACATGATCAAAAAGAAGAACGCCATGGCTGTCGCGGCAATAATCTCGATCATTGGAGAAACGTAGTTGCCAGAAACAGCGGCGGTCTCGATCAAAGTCATCCGTTGCAGGTCGACCGTATGGGCATTCAGGAAGAATGTATACGGACGGCGCAGATATACCGCGAACAGCCGTTCTGACAGATCAGCTGCAATAAGGGCGCTGATGCGAACTACGATAGTACTCTAGAACAAGAACAAGAACTTGGCTCGACAGCGCAGAAACGGCAACAACAACACCAAGAAGCGAAATGAAACTCGCGCGATCACCCTCCATCAGGTTTAATTCAAGCCACGCGAGCGCGCTCATATTGTCGATGGCCCCGTTGTCGAGCGCCACGGCAAAGAACAGGCCGATCAAGCCGACGCTAACCGTCTGAATCAGGCTATTAACCGCGGCGAGAACACCGAGCAACGCCACCGATCGACGCTGGCGAGCCGATAATATCGAGGCTAGACGACGAGCCAGAGCTCCCATCGGGAAGAGCGGGCGCTCGCTGTCTGTCGCCGATGTCTTAAGGCGGTCGGCGTCGATGACGTCACCCTGCGGTAATTTTTTGTCCGTCATCCGCGCAGAAGTCCTATGGCTCGCTCTGCCGCGATTGGCCCGAGAGCCATGGTGAACATTCGGTAGGCAGGTCTGCCGGCAATCGCCTTGCTGCGAGAAAATTCATGGGCTGCGCGGAAATAGGCGAGCGCAGCGTCCGTGGCGCCGGCTCTCAGCGCTTCTCGACCATAGCCCCAGAGCCGACGTGCAACCGCAGCGACCGCCTCCTCAACCGCGTCTTGTCCGAAGTGGCCGAGACGCGCCGCGATCATGTCGCGATGGCGTTTGGCAACGTCGATCATGTCGTGGACAATCCGCTCCGGGTTTTGGCGGCTGATCCGCAAGCTGTCGTGTTGACGATAGCGATACGCGAAACCTGGAATGCGTTGAAAGCGGACCCCGTCCAGCGCAAGCCGGACATGGAGATCATTTTCCTGTCCCCTTGGCGTTCGGGGGTCGAACCCGCCGACCGCCATAAGATCCTCGAGCCTGTGCAGCGGGCTTGAGGTCAGTGGGGCATTGGTCACGGTCCAAGTGACGTGAGCGGCCAGACCTGCCTGTGGCGGCGGAGGGCCGGGCGGAGGGGACACTGCCAGAGGTGCGCCGAGCGCATCGATCCAAAGCGCCTCCTGGTAAATCGCGACCCGGCTCCCATATGGAAGCGCATCAACGGCGAGCCGCTGTGCGGTGATTGTTCCGCTCTCCAAGACGTCGTCAGCGTCCAGGAATTTACACGCAGGTTGCCCCGAGACGTGCAGCCTCCTGCAGGCCTCGATTGCGCGCCGCACACGCGCCAGTCCGTTCTTGCGTGATGACATGGACGCGTTCTGAATAGCGTCGAAGGACGCTCGAGGTTCCATCGGTCGAGCCGTCATCAACTGCGATGACCAAAGGCGGAATTGTCCCCCCGCACCCAGTTTGGAAAAGCGCGCTCTCCAAAGCCTCAGCAAGGAATTCAGCGCCGTTGTGCACCGCTACAACGACAGCCGTTTGTCTAAACGATGGAGTGGCCATCATTCACTTGTCGCTGCGCGAGTTGAGCGCGGGGCCGCTGACAGACAGAACAATTCCTAGCAACTGGCTAATCCACCGTTCGGAAACCATTTAGAGCCTTCTTTGCGCAGCCTTCGAGGATGCTATTGATCCCTTCTTGCTTGCGAGAGTGGCGATTTTCCGATGCGCCTTGATGGCATCGCCCCGTGGACGGGCCATTTGTCTGCGGTTATGATGTTTCGGGTTGCACACGATCTATACTCTTGTGGGTCCCGCGACCATGCACTTCAATTGCCTGAGAGTGGCGTGGCGTCGCGACATCCGAAATCGAGCGGGAGCGCAACCCTAGGCTCGGTGAGCGTCGGGACATCTCCGGCTCTTTCGATTGTCTGTAGAGGGGTCGCCCCTAAGAAGGACGCCCACTGGTTGAATGAAGAATGCGGCCCAATCAAACGATCGCACTTCGCCATCATCGATAATTCAACCAGATCTCGCCAAGCGACGATAGGCAATTCCGCGGCGATCGTGGCTTCATCGGGAAAATTGACACCTTTCGAGACGGAACCGTCCGAAAACAAGATCAACCTGTGACGCCCGTGCCTATCTTCAGCCTGTCTCGCCAGGGCCATGTACTGATCGATATCGAAAAAGTTTTTGCCGCCGAGATGCAGCCTGTAATCTGTTTGACGAATGTGAACACCGAGAAGCGGTAATCCACCGAGACGCTGCGATGCGATTAGACGATTGGCTACAGACTCGATATGGGGCGCAAATGCAAACACCTTGCGCAGCTGTCGTGACTGACGTGCGACGGCGGGGAAGGCTCGGAACCGCCATCCCCGAAGCACGGACAAACCGATGTCGGTCTGCGTCCGGCTCACTAAGCAGTGTTTGGAGATCGATTTCGTCTTCAGGTAGGAGTGCGCCGCTCTTTTGAAAAGATCCATCTTCGCATCGGGCAAGGCGCGTCAACTTCAGGCCACCGAGTATCGCTCTCGTCAAGAACAAGCCGATGCGATTCGCGGGCAGGAGCGATGTAACATGGCCATTTCGGACCATCGCACCACCGCTCAAATTTGCGAAATGATTTGAGTATGGCCAAAAGCTCAAATTGATCAACTCGCGGGCGCTTTCATTCGCCACAGCTAGCACATGGGCGTAGAGGCCGAGCCGGTTGCACAGCCGACCGAGCGGGGCGTCTTCGATGACCAGGTATCGGCTCAAGGCGCGGTTATCGCGCGGACATCGCCGCGAAGTAGACGACGTCCCCGGCCCAGGGCAGCGACCGACGCGTGTGCGAAGCCAGCCGGTAACCGGCGAACAGTCATCAACTCGTCAATTTCTGCGAACAGCGCTTGGTTTTCGTAGACGCGCTCGGTCGCGATTTCGCAAACACAGCGGCGGAAATGGCGGACGTAGCGACCAAGGCCCCGCAGCGCGGCAGCCTCGTGCCCCTGGATGTCCAGTACGAGGATCGCTTCGCACTCGTCAATCGCCGACTCGTCGCAGATGTCCTCGAGGCTCCGTGTCGGCAAGGCCAACGTCTCGCCGGTTTCCGCAACCCCAGGGTACGCCGTCCTCATCCGTTCTGCGGCCTGATAGACGGACGAAGACTGCCCATCGTTCGTGAATCGATGAAACACCATTTCACGGCCGGAGGAGTCTGACACAAGCGCGCATACGACGTCGTGACGCATCGGGCGCGCTGCCGTCGCTTCAACCGTGCGTAGTCTCTCATCGAGCCGGCGCGCCGTGTCTGGGTCCGCTTCCACCCAAATGCACCGAACAGCGCCGAGAGCACGATAAAATTCCAATTCATGCCCGAGATGGGCGCCGACGTGGACAACTACCTGCGCCGCCTCGCCGCGTCGAAATTTCTCGCAGGTGACCTTCGCTGATAGCGGTCGAGATCCGTCGCCGTGCCGCGATTACCAACCGTCGAAGCCGCCCCGCCAGCTTGCTCCAGTAGCTCATCATCGTTTCACGTTTCGACACGCACAAACATCACGTCGCCAAAATCAAATTTCCGGCTCTCCATAGGTCGAGAGTAATTGTAGAGGGCCCGGAAGTAGAAACCCTTTTCGAGCATGACCCGGTTCAGATCCTCGAAGCGGGTGCCGGCAAGAGGGTAGGGACCGAAGCGGGACTCGATTAGGAAAGCCTCGACGGACGGCCACCGGTCGCCGAGGCCTCCAATACCTGCAGCTCGAAACCTTCGACATCGATTTTGATCAGGTCGATCCGATCGAGGTTTTTACGGAGGATGTACTCATCGAGCCGCTGGATCGCAACCTCGGCGCATGAAATGGTTGTTTCCGTTTGATAGGCGCTCGGTCTAATACTGTTGAGCTTCGGGTCCTCGTTGAGATGAATGGTCACCCTTCCGGAGATATCGCCGACCGCACTGTTTATGGCGACCATCTGGTTTTGGATCGAATTCTGCCGCTGTTTTAACTCGTCGAAAGCGCGCGGATCGGGCTCAAACACGTGGATCCGCGTCTTGGGGAATGAAGCCAAGATCTCTGCGGTGAACTCACCAACGTTCGCGCCGATGTCGAAAACGACCTTTGCATCTCCATGCTCCCAGCCAAGCCTCTCCAGGTCGAGCGATAAATCCATACCAAGCGGCAGATGCGCTCTCGATTTGACATAGTAGCCACGGCTTCGAACGGCTTCCAGCAAAAGATTTTTTAAAATTCATCGGCTTCTTTGATTTTTCTCAGAACCATCGACTGCGTACACTACCAAAGCTGTGCTTGATACGCGGACGCACACGCCCATCCCAAAATCATCAAACTTCGGAAATCGTCACGCTATTCTGTTTCAGTGCGTTCTGGATTTGCGTTGACCATATCTACACACAATTGCTCACTGACCTTCATTTCAGGTCACGCGAATCGCTGATGCCAGGCCCAGGCCGTCCCGATGATCTTCGCAAGCTCAGGGATCTGCGGCTGCCAGCCGAGCACGTCCCGCGCCTTGGTCGCGTCCGCGACAAGCGCCGCTGGATCTCCGTCGCGGCGGGGGCCGCGCACCACGGGCACCTTCTGAGCGCCGTCATGCGCTCGACCGTATCGATCACGGCCTGGACCGAAATCCTCGACCATTGCCGAGGTTGTAGGCGCCTGAGTTGGAGCCCCCGATGAGGGCATCGAGCGCCTTGACGTGCGCGTCGGCAAGGTCGGTGACGTGGATGTAGTCGCGGACGCAGGTGCCATCGGCGGTGTCGTAGTCGGTGCCGAAGATGGTCACGTTTTCGGCGCCGGCCGAGGCCGCATCGAGCACCAAGCGGAATGAGGTGGGTTTCGGGGTCGTGGTCTTCGCCGATCTCGCCGTCGGGATCGGCGCCGGCGGCATTGAAGTAGCGCAGCGCCGTCGAGCGCAGGCCATGGGCCGCGCCGAAGTCGGCGAGCATGCGCTCGACCATCAGCTTGGACGCGCCGTAGGGATTGATCGGGTGCTGCGGCGTGTCCTCGACGATCGGCAGGCGGTCGGGCATGCCGTACGTCGCGCAGGTGCTCGAGAAGACGAACTGGTCGACGTCGAGCGTCGCGCGCGGCCTCGAGCAGCGTGAGCGTGCCGGCGACGTTGTTGCGGTAGTACTTGCCGGGATCCGTGACGGATTCGCCGACGTAGGCAAAGGCCGCAAAGTGCATGATCGCGATCGGGCCGGTACTCGGCGATCACCTCATCGAGGCGCGCGCGATCGAGGATGTCGCCCCGCTCGAGCGGTCCCCACTTGACGGCCCACTCATGCCCGGTGACGAGGCTGTCGTACGTGACGGGCAGATAGCCTGCGCGCGCGAGCGCCTTGCAGGCGTGTGAGCCGATATAGCCGGCCCCACCCGTCACGAGAACGCTGCCTCGCGCCGCGACCGTCTACGGGCGAGGTCACTTTGGGCGAGGTCATTGTCGGGCCGGCCTTAGGCTGCGCCAGATTTCGGGCGGCGCCGTATTGGCGCCCTCCGACAGCAGGCGGTCGAAGTAGGCGATCGTGTGCTGCAGGCCCTCCCGCAGCGGCACCGTCGGCTCCCAGCCCAGCAGCTCTCGCGCCAGCGCGATGTCGGGCTGGCGCTGCTTGGGATCGTCCTGCGGCAGCGGCCAGGAAGGTGAGCTTCGACTTCGAGCCCGTCATCTCGATCACCAGCTCGGCGAGCTCCCGGATCGTGAACTCGCCGGGATTGCCGAGATTGATCGGACCGGTGACCTCGCTCGGGCGTGTCCATCAGCCGCACGAAGCCCTCGATCAGATCGTCGACGTAGCAGAAGGAGCGCGTCTGGCTGCCGTCGCCGTAGATCGTGATCGGCTCGCCCTTCAGCGCCTGCACGATGAAGTTCGAGACGACGCGGCCGTCGTTGGGGTGCATGCGCGGACCGTAGGTGTTGAAGATGCGCGCGACCTTGATCTCGAGCTTGTGCTGGCGGTAATAGTCGAAGAACAGCGTCTCGGCGCAGCGCTTGCCTTCGTCGTAGCAGGAGCGCGGGCCGATCGGGTTGACGTTGCCCCAGTAGCTCCTCGGGCTGCGGATGGACGCTCGGGATCGCCATAGACCTCGGAGGTCGAGGCCTGGAAGATCCGGCATCGAGGCGCTTGGCGAGGCCCAGCATGTTGATCGCGCCATGCACGCTGGTCTTGGTCGTCTGCACGGGATCGTGCTGGTAGTGGATGGGCGAGGCCGGGCAGGCCAGATTGTAGATCTCGATCGACCTCGATATAGAGCGGGAACGTCACGTCGTGGCGCATGAGCTCGAAGCGCGGATGCCCGATCAGGTGCTCGATGTTGCGCTTCGCGCCGGTGAAGAAATTGTCGACGCAGATGACGTCGTGCCCGTCGGCAATCAGGCGATCGCACAGATGCGAGCCAAGGAAGCCGGCGCCGCCGGTGACCAAGACCGTCTTCTCTCGACGAACCGTTGTGCTCAGTGCTGTCATTGGAAATGCGAGGGCTCGAGTGGAACCAAACGTGCGGCGTGGCGCGTCGGCAACGCTCATTGCTGGGTGAAATCCGCTTAAATCTCGGATCGCTCTGGTGAAGCGTGTGGGCGTTGTCACGTCGCAAGATCGCGCAAGCTACCGCACCCGAGGGTGACTCACCCCTCGGTCGCTCGAACTCAAATCGGGAGCGGTTCTCCCCCAAAACCCCAACAATCATCAGCAACGTCTGCTCGGCCGCGTGCCCACGCTCTTCTCAGCGCGTGCCACCCGCCGGTGCCGTCAAGTCCTGTCGCGCCCGATCAATCGCCTTCAGATCCAATCGGTCACCGACCAGAACCATCCACACCGTGCGCAAGATCACGTCTACGTCGCGCCACAGCGAGGCGTGGCGCACATACCAGACGTCTAGAGCGAGCTTGTCAGCTGGCGAGATGTCGCGGCCGCCGCGCACTTGCGCCCAGCCGGTGATGCCAGGGCGCACCAGAAGGCGAGACGTGACCGCGCCATGAGGCTGATCGACGGGAAGGAGTGGCCTTGGGCCGACGAACGACATCGTGCCCATCAGCACGTTGTAAAGCTGCGGCAGCTCGTCGAGCCGCGTGCGCCTGCAGGAAATCGCCAAAGCGCGTTGACCGGTCCTCGGCCAGACCCTCCTCGGCAGCATCCTCAACGAGTTGCATGGTGCGGAACTTATAGATGCGGATTGGCGCACCAAACCGGCCGGGCCGTGACTGCACAAACAGCACCGGCGCGCCGATCGTGACGAGCGTCGCCAGCGCAATCAGGAGCAACAGGGGCAGGCCAACCACCAGCGCCGTCAGCGCCCCCACGACATCAAGGCCGCGCTTTAAGACCCAATAGGGGCGCCGCAGGATCGCTGCGGCCTGCTCGTCTGAAAGGTGATAGCGATGAGGGACCTGCTGGACGGCGACCGCGCGGCCTGCGGCGGACGCGATCGCGCGATCGATGGCCCCGATCGAGACCCGGGCCGCATCGCGTCCCGTGGCTCTGATCTTTCTGATCTTGAGGTCCTTGGGTGTGCCGCGGCGCGCGCCGTCGGCATGAAGCTTGCCGCAAAGAACTCCAGCCGGATGCCTCGCGCAGCGACGGCCTCCTCAACGGTGGCACGCGCGTCTCGGACTCGAACTCAGCCTCGGGGATGGTCACGACGACGGTATCGACCTTGACGCCACGCACCTCTAGCTCACGCAAAACGCGGCTGATGTCGGCGGGCAGACCTAAGATCTCCCTGTCGCCGATGCGACGTCCGACATGGCGCCCGACCCGCCCCAGGATGCCGACGACCTCGACGTGGTCGCGGGCCAACTCCGCAACGCCCTGCAGGTAGATCTCGCAGCCGCGGCCGGAGCCCACGACCAGCACGGACTTTCGGCCGCAACGCATCGAAGGTCGGCACCATCGGCCGGCCGGACAGCCCGTCGCCGGGCGTGGCGCAGGCGCACGATGACGCGGGTGCCGACCAGCATCAGCATGGCGAGCAGCGCTTGAATGAGGGGTAGTGAGCGCGGGATGCCCTCGAGCCTGTTGAGGATAAAGCCCAAGGACACGGCCGCCAGCACGATGAGTGCGACGGCGAGCATGACCTTCAGGTAATCGGCCATGGCGGTCAGGCGCCAAATGGCACGATGGACGTCGAGGGATGCAAAGATGATCGCCGCTGCGACAACGGTGAGGCCCAGATACGGCAGAAGCGCGCCGAACTCGGCTGGGTGCAGCTCGAAATCTTCGCGCAAGGCCAGCGCTGCAATCGTTGCGAGTGCGACGAGGCCGATATCAATCATCAATATGAGTTTTGATCGCACTGAAGACAAACCCCCACCAGACAAACGCCGTTCAACGTTCACGACAGGCCTGAATATCGACCCTCTTCAAAAGAACGGTGTACAACTTACTCATCTGCCCCCAGATGACAATGGCCGTCGCTCGATCGATATCCACCTTATCCACACACACGCGGCGTTGCCGCATCACACATTCGTGTGGCGTGGCGTGGTGTGGCGGGCCTGCTCTGCACGCGACGCAGACCGGCGACCTTGGTACTGGGCTGTTGGCCTTCATCGTCATCGCTCGGTTTGCTCCGGAGACGTGACGGCGATGTCGTCGCCCTCTTGCACGCGCGGACGGCGCCACGCGTCCGGCCACTCTTGAGCGGCCGATGGCACGACAACTGGACCCTGGCCGTCGATCGCCGGCCACGGGCGATGCCGTCGTTTGCCTGAGGGCATCACCTGCAGCCGGCTGAGGCCGGTCGCCTCGACGGCGCGCCCTCGATTGGACCGCGCGGCGATGAGAGCGCGCGAACGCGTCGTCGTCTGCGTCGCCCCGGCCGCTAAGCGACATCTCATCGCCCCGCTGGGACGGACGAGAAGACCGCAGGCCAGCGCCAGAACGGCAAGCCCCGCCCCGGTTCTGAGCGGATAGTCGACGAGGGAGTGCGCAGCGAGCAAGACGACGGTGAGGCCAGCGGCCTGCGAAAAGCTCGTGTCGAGGGCCGACGTGCCGGGATCGGGGCGCCAGGTGCGCCACAGGTGGCGTGCGAGCCAGACGATGGCCAGGGCCATGACACTTGCGCCGACGAGGCCCGTCTCCAGCCACAGCTCCAAGAGGTCGTTGTGCGCGCGGTTGGCAAACGTGTTGGCCAACACGGCCTTGGCTGGCTCAAAGTGCGCAAAGACCGGCACGAACGTGCCAAGGCCCGCGCCAAACGGCACGAAGGCGGACGCGGCCTCCAGCGGTGGTTTGGGCGAACGTCCAGGCGGGCGTCCTCCAGGGGATCGGCCTCGAAGCGGCCCAGCACGCGGTAGAGCGCAAACTGCATGGCAAGCAGGGTGGCAAGCCCGCCTGAGACGAAGACCCAGCGCGTCATGCGCCCCCATCCGCCAGCGCTGCGCTGGTCGAGGATGCGCTCGGGTAGGCGGACGCGGCGTTCCGCAAGGACGGCCATGGCGGCGATCCCGACAAGCGCCACGATGGTCAGGAT
The DNA here is from genome assembly GCA_963697205.1 of uncultured Alphaproteobacteria bacterium. GTDB lineage: Bacteria > Pseudomonadota > Alphaproteobacteria > Rhizobiales > Hyphomicrobiaceae > CAVONB01. The sequence goes on from CAVONB010000015.1 coordinate 12,476, forward strand.
CAGTCCCGCGCGCGAGCGCGAGAAGAGCTGGGCCGTGACGCAAACGAGAAACATCAGGAGGGCGACGGCAAAGCGCAGGGCCACGCGCCCATTGAGATCGCGCGCATGCTGGAGGGCCGCCATCGGCCGTGTCGCCTCGATCAACCAGGCGGCGACGAACAGCGTGACCACATAGAGGAGCGCTGCGAAGTGGTTTCGATTGGCAAAAAAGCCAACGGCATCTTGGGGATTGGTGAACTCGAAGAACCGGAAGGGGGACCGCTCACCTTGTGCGACCTGGAGCAGGCCGATCGCAACACTGAGGAGGCCGACGGTCACCAGGACACCGACGACGACGCGGCGCTCGCGATAGGAAAGCTGCACGACACCTAAGAAGACCGCCAATGGGGCGAGCAGCGAGAGAAGCGCGCCCCATGTGCGATCCGCGGCCACCGTCAGCGGCCGCCACGGCAGGGCCGCTTCGCCCGCCGCAAGGGCATCGCTCACGATCTGGTCGTCCCGGCAGCCGGGTCCAGATTTCCGGCGGCAAGGGAACGAGTTGGACCATGGGGAGGCCGACGATCGCGACCATCAGAACAGCCGTCAGCCGATCGACGTACGCGGGACCAGCCTGCGCTACGGTCGCCTCGTGCGGGCGATCGCGCACCACAAGGGTCCACAGCAGCGCCAGAAGAAGGGGAATGGCCAGCAGTTGCAGGCCGGCATCGGACATAAAGCCCGCGCGGGTGCCGCCGCCGAGCGTCAAACTCGCGGCCAGCGCGAGGATCGTGATCGCGAGGGGAATCCGATGACGTGAATGAGCGATACTCATACTGGGCATCCCGAGACGCGCCCCACGCTGCGCTCAGATCGACTTGGACTGACCGGATGGTGCAGACGGGCCTTCAATCCGGCGTCTAGGGCCTGGATCGGGTGCTGTGCTGAGCGCCTATCTCAGCGCTCAGGTTCGGATTTGAAGCTTGCTGCCAAAACCTGAGCCCCTCAAGGACTGGCCGGATCGCTCTTCTTGCTGGCGATAATGGCCACGCCCGCACCGACGGCGAGGACGCCGCCACCGATCAGCAAGGCGTTGGAGTTCCAGTCCGCCGCCCTGTGCGGCGCGCGCTGGATCCTGCGGCGGACGCCCGGTCCCGCAAGGCGACTCAGGGCCGACCGTGAAGACGGCGCCTGGATCGACGCGCACGCGGCATTGATCGTTGAAGACGATCTCGCCAGAGCCGTTGGCCTGCACCATGACCGTGTCGCCAGATCGCACCTCAACGCTACCTACGACCGGCTTGAAGCCCGCGCCCTGATTGAGCAGCACAGGGCCCTGGTTGACGGACAGTGTCGCGGCCTGCAGGCCGCTCGTCAGCGCAAGTGAAGCCACCGCTGCAACAGCGGTCGATCGCCAAAGTCTCGACACGAAAGATACCCCCGATTAGCGCTGCTCGTTTCCGCACGCAGCATCGCTCGTGCACTACGACGTCTCTATGCATGAAGGAACGCACTACTCTGAACGCAGCATATGTATCACGGCTGACGACCCTAGACAATGAGTCCGGGGCGCCGCAATGCGCCGCAGACGCTTAGCTGTGGAGAGCGCCGAGCTCGGCAAAACTGAACGCTCTGTCATGCGGAAAACTGTCTTGGCTCTGCGTCCCCTTGACCGTCGCGGCCCAACATGCGCACAGGGAAGCGTCAACCACGCGCGGCGCGCGAGCTGCAGGTCAGCATTCGACGTTGGCGTGCACGCGCCGTTGCGGCGCAATTTCATGAGCTTAACGCGGCACGCGCATGCACGGCCTGAGCCGTGCCCGTGTCTCGATCGTGCGAGGTCACACGGCCCAGACGTCTTTGGAGTTCGCGTCAGCATCATGATCGATCTTCACTCCCATATTCTGCCTGGCCTCGACGACGGCGCGCCAAGTCTTGAGGTGGCGCTCGCCATGGCGCAGGCCTTTGTCGACGATGGCGTGCAGATTGTTGCCGCGACGCCACACATCATGCCCGGCGTTTGGGGCAACACCGGCCCGGCGATTCGTTCGCAGGTCGCCCTGCTGCAAGACGCCATCGATCGGGAGGGTCTGCCGCTGACGGGTGGTTACGGGCGCCGACGTGCATCTGGCGCCGGGCCTCGCCGCCGGCCTCGCCGACGGCGCGCTGTTGATCACTCGCCGACACCCGCTACGTGCTGATCGAGCCCCCGCATCACGTTGTCCCGCCTCGGCTGGAGGAGACGTTTTACGATCTGACGCTGGCTGGCTACGTGCCGATCTTGACCCACCCCGAGCGCCTCACCTGGATCAAGGGGCACTACGCCACCATCAAGAAGCTGGTGCAGGGGGGCGTTTGGATGCAGATTACGTCGGGTTCGCTGCGCGGCGCGTTCGGGCAAAGCGCGAAGCAGTGGGCGGAGCGCATGCTCGATGACGGCCTCGTCCATATTTTGGCGAGTGACGCCCACGACGTGGCACGCCGTCGTCCCGACCTATCTGTTGGCTATCACGTGGCCGCACAACGGGTTGGGGACGAGGAAGCAAGACACTTGGTTTTGACGCGGCCGCAGGCCATACTTGATAATTGTCCGCCGTCCTCTATACCGATGCCCGTGGGACCTGGGAGGTCTGGGGATCAGGTGAGATCGACGCGGGGTGCTTCTCGGGGAAGCACGTCGATTGGGGGTAGCAATGCACAGGATCGCAAAGTGGGCGTGCTTGGCGGTTTCACTCGCCTTCTTAGGCGCCTGCGCTAATTCCTCAGTCGACAGCCTGCAAAGCAGCCTCACGGGGCCTGAGGGCGTCCGCCCCGCGGCGGCGACAACCGGTGCGCTTGCAAACGAGGTGCAGCCCACGTCGGTTGCGGCAAATAAGGCCGACTTCGATAAACTGCGCGCGCTTTCAAGAGCGTCAGCGACCGCCTACCAGATCGGCGCGCAGGACGTGCTTGAGGTGTCCGTCTTCAAGGCGCCGGAGTTGTCCAAGGTCGTGCAAGTCGCCGATGCGGGCACGATCAACCTGCCGCTGGTCGGTGAAGTGCCGGCCGCCGGGCGGACCGCGCAGGACGTCGAGCGCGATTTGACGCGCCTACTTGGGTGCCAAGTACCTGCAAAACCCGCAAGTCACCGTTTTCGTCAAGGAATACAACAGCCAGATGGTGACGGTGGAAGGGGCCGTGAAAAAGCCGGGCGTCTTCCCCTATCGCGGCCAGACGTCACTGCTGCAGTCGATTGCGACAGCGGGCGGCCTCGATCGGTCGCCAGCAGCGGCGTCATCGTGTTCCGCGACAATGGCGGCAAGCGCCTTGCGGCGCGCTTCGACATCGATCAAATCCGCGAGGGCCAGGCGGCAGATCCTGTTCTGCAGTCGGGCGACGTTGTCGTCGTGGCAAGCTCTCAGATCAAGGAGACCTTCAACAACGTCTTGAAGGCCCTGCCGCTGGCTGGCGTGTTTGCGCTGTTGTGATGAGCCGCTTGTGTCGGCTTTTCTCAAGTGCGCCGGGAAAGCTGGGCACAAGCGCTGCAGGCAACATGATTTTGGCGCGATCTGTTGATGGCTTGCGCGTTATCGTCAGGAGCGGTGTCGGCGGCGGGCCGCTCAAGAGAGTGAGCCTCCGGCTCATTGGCGTGCGTTGGAACGATTGGTGCGGCGATGAATGACATGACCGGCCCGGGGATCGGCAACAGTAGTGCCCCACCGGCTCGCCTTGTGCCCGTCGGGGCGCAGGTGCCCGCCACGCCGTCTCTCGGCTATGACCCCCTCGGCTACGGTGCGCCACCGCCGGACGCGGGCGAAGGCTTGCGCGAGACCATCCTCGAATACGTGCGGATCTTCTATCGCCGTCGCTGGCTGATCTTGATCCTGACACTCACGGTCCTGGTGATCGGCAGCGTGCGCACGTTGATGCAGACGCCGCTCTATACGGCGGTCACGCGCATTCAAATCGACCCCACCGCACCGAAGGTCGTGGAGACGGGCGCCACGCAGGCCGCCGACTTTATGGATTATGAGGCGCTGCGCACGCAGTACGAGGTGCTGAAAAGCCGCTCGATCGCAGAGCGGGCGGCGTCGGCCCTGAAGCTCGGTCGCGATCCGACCTTTGGTGCGCCCACGTCGACGTCTCTTCTGGGCTACGTGCGCGCGCTGATCAGCCCCTCGCCCAAAGCGGCGACCGTCAACGAGCGCGCGGCCGAGGCGCGCGCGGCAGGCGTCATTCTGGGCAACCGCGACATTCGGCCCGTGACGGGCTCGCGCCTCGTCGACATTGCCTACTCCGATCCCAATCCTGCTCGCGCGCAGCGCGTCTCCGTGGCGCTCGCAGAAGCCTACATCAGCGCCAACATCGACAAACGCTTCAAGTCCAACGAGTACGCCAAGACCTTCCTTGAGGACCAATCCAAGCAGCTGCAATTGAGGCTCGAAGACTCCGAGCGCATTCTGGTCGAATTCTCCGAGAAGAATGAAATCATCGTCCTGAGCGAGAAATCCTCGATTGCCGAAAACAACTTATCGGCCGCCAGTGGCGCCCTCAGCAATCTGATCGCGCAGCGCATCCAGACCGAGCAGACGTGGAAGCAGGTCGAGAGCACCAAGTCGCTTGAGTTGCCGCAGTTCCTTGGCAATGCCGTGATCCAGGGCCTGCGCGCCAGCCGCAATGCGCTGCAGTCGGAGTACCAGGACAAGCTGCAGACCTTCAAGCCGGCCTACCCGTCGATGGTCGAGCTGCAATCCAAGATCAACGAAATCGACCGCCAGATCGCGGCCGAAGTGCGCGCCATCAAGGCCTCGCTGAAGGGCGCCTATGAGGGTGCCGTGCGCCAGGAGACGGAAACCCGCAACGAAGTCGAACGCCTCAAGGCCGAGGCGCTCGACCTGCAAAAGCGGTTGATCCAATACAATATCCTGAAGCGCGAGGTGGACACCAACCGCTCGCTCTACAACGGCCTCCTGCAGCGCTTCAAGGAGGTCGAGGTCGCCGGTGGCGTCGGCACCAACAACATCTACATCGTTGATCGCGCCGAGGTGCCCGGTGGGCCGTCCTCGCCCAACGTGCGTCGTTCGATCCTGTTGTCCCTCATGCTGGGCCTCGGCCTGGGTTTCGGCGCCGCCTACCTGTCTGGCGATCCTCGATGACCGGATCAGCACGCCGGAGGAAATGGAGCGGATCACGGGCTTGGCACTGTTGGGCGTGATCCCGCGCGTCAACGATGAGACTTCCGTTGAGATGGAGATGGCCGATCCGCGCTCGGCGCTGTCGGAAGCCTATCGTTCGTTGTGCACGTCACTGCAGTTCTCAACCGATCACGGCCTGCCCAAGACCCTGCTGGTGACAAGCGCCGGCCCGTCGGAGGGCAAGTCCAGCTCGGCCGTCGCCATCTGCCGGCACTTCTCCAATCTTGGTCTTAAGGTGCTCTTGGTCGATGGCGATCTGCGCAATCCTTCGCTGCACAAGAAGCTGGGCTTGCCGAATGACGTCGGCCTGAGCAACTACCTGACGGGTGGCTGCACGCCGCCGGAGGCCATGCAGGCGACGACCGTTGCCGAACTTGACGTTCATGGCGACCGGGCCGCTGCCGCCCAATGCGGCCGACCTGCTTGGCAGCGCGCGCCTGCACTCCCTGCTCACCGTCGGCCAGGAGGTGTTCGACTTGATCGTTGTCGATGGGCCGCCGGTCATGGGCTTGGCCAACTCCAATCTGTTGGCGACGGCCGCCAATGCCACGATGTTGGTGGTCGGCGCCGGGCAAGCCCGCGCCGGTGCCTTGCGTCAGGCCCTGCGCCGCCTCGAGCTCACGCGCGCCCACTTGATCGGCGCCGTCATGACCAAGTTCGACGCCAAGAGCGCCGGGTATGGATACGGCTATGGGTACGGTTACGGGTACGGGTACGGTGCAGACGCCTACACGTATGGCAGATCCATCGACCATGATCCGTCCGCTCACCAAGGCACGGGCGCCGTTGAGCACCTGCCCCATCCCAAAGAGACATCGTAATGGACGACGCGCAGGCACTGAGGGTCGCCATTGACCTGATGCAGGTCCCCTCGCGCGTGCGACTTTACCAAAATGAGCCGCTTCCACACGGCATGACGCTCCTGTTGCGCGTTGCCGCCAAAGCTGACGGCGCGCTTGAGGAAGCCGAGACACTTCTGGCGCGCCCTGCGCCGCTGCTTCATGACGCGGCGACATTCTTTGTTGAACAGATCCTGTTGGCGCCCAACGTCGACAGCTACCGTGTCCTCGGCGCTGGCCCCGGTTCGACGACCGCTGATCTGCGCCGAAACATGGCCCTCCTGTTGCGCTGGCTTCACCCCGACGTCGCCGCCGATCGCGACCGGAGCGTGTTTGCGGGGCGCGTGGCAACGGCCTGGGACAGCCTCAAGACGAAGGATCGGCGCAGCGCCTATGATGCAACGCTTGGGGCAGCGGAAGCGCAAGCAGAAGCGAACGCCGAGATACTGACGCGCAACTCGCGGCTTGGACGACGGCGGCGCAAGCGTTCCGGCGGGCTCCCGTCGCATGTCGCGGCTCCCGGCGCATTACCAAATGACACTCGCCTTGCTTCCGCCGCGGCCGGGCCTGAGCAGGTTCGCATGCGCGGCCGCGGACGCGCCGTCAGAGCACGACGCAGCCTCCTCAAGCGCCTTGCCCGTCTCTTGTCACCGCGTGTGTGCTAGCTCTCCCAGCAACGGCTCACAAACAGGATTAAGTGTCCTTCATGCTGAAGGTGCCCGAACTCAACGACAGGCCACGCGAAGAGGACGCTGCACTTGCGCATCACAGCGAGGGGTCTCGTCCTCGCCGGATGCTCTTCCTCGTCCTTCTGGCTGTGCTCGGTCTCCTTCTCGCGTGGCAAGTAATTGTTCGCTCCTGGTCGGCCACTCTCGCCGAGCCCACGCCCGACTTGGCCTTGGTGCTCAACTCCTCCCAGCCTCAGGCTTTGCTCATTGCCGCAGAGCGGCGGCTGGACGAGATCTTGGCCACGGCGCGATCGACCTACGCGTCGCAGGAACGCGACCGCTTGCCGAATTTTTCTAGCCGTCGCATCGTCGGTGTTCCAGACGAGAGTGCACACTCTGAATTTCCGCCGGGATACGTGCTGCCGGCAGATCAAGCGCACGAAGTTGAGGGCCTGCTGAGCCGCGCGATCGTGGCGGAGCCTCTCAATGCGCCTGCGTTCACGCTTCTTGGTCGTGTTGCCGAACTCAAAGGCGATGAGGTCGGCGCATTGCGCCACTTCAAGCAGGCCATCAAGCTCTCGCGCCATGAAGTCAGCGCGGCAATCTGGCTCCTCAATCACGCCGTGCAATCGAACGATCTCGATCTGGTCTTGGTCTACGCTGATCTTCTCCAGCGCGTCAGGCCCAACCTTGTCGGACCCATCGCGCCGATCCTGGCTCGGGCCGTCGAGACCGAGGCCGGTCGACCAAAGATCGTCGCGCTCATCGCCTCGGATCCCTCGCCACCCTGGCGCCAGGGATTTCCTGCAGCTCTTGCCTCGGCACGTCGTCGATCCGCGTGCGCCGATGCTCGTGCTCTTGGGTCTGAAGCAGGCGGGCCGAAACGTTGAGGTTCAGGAGCTTAAGCCCTACCTGGAGAGCGTCCTGCTGAACGGCCTGCCTGAGGTTGCTTATCAGACATGGCTGCAATTCTTGACGGACGCGCAGCTGAGCACGCTCGGCCGGCTGAACAATGCCGACTTTGAGACGCTCCCCTCGGGCCTGCCCTTCGACTGGGTCATCCGGGTCGGCACCAACGCCAATGCCGAGATCCGCCCGCATCCCGAGCACCCTCACCGCAAGGTGCTGACCGTGGGCTTTGCTGGCGGCCGCGCTGACTTCCGCGCGGGCGTGCGCCAGTGGGTCGTCTTGCCGCCGGGCAGCTATCGTTTGTGGGGTGCCGTTGAAGGAGAATTGCGCGGCCGGCGTGGACTGCGCTGGCGCATCCTGTGTCAGGCGGCACGCAGCCAGGCGCAGATCGCCGAGAGCGACATGTTGCTTGGCAAATTTCCCGAGGGGCGCAGTTTTTCGGTGTCCTTTACCGTGCCTCGGTCGGAATGCCCCGCGCAGATCATCCAGTTGGATCTCGACGCCCGGTCCAGCTCCGAGCAATTGGTCCTCGGCGAGTTGCTGTTTGATGACTTTGGGCTTGAGCGCGTCGACACGTTCGAGAGGCCCGGTCAATAATATCAAGCCCGGTCGATAAGACCGCGACGGCACGCACTCGCCGCGCCGGCACGTCTCGCTTTGCTCTTGCACTCATGGATGCGGCTGCCAGGCGCCCGCGAACCGGGACTTACCTTTCTAAGTCCTTGCCGCCAAGGCGCGGTGACGCGCACCGGATTTGTCCCGCGCAGCCACCCTTCCATGACTGAAGTGCGTCCTTGGACGTCCCGCCGACCGCGCCCTCTGCCCCTCCCCTCTACGCTCTCCCTCGCCCTCTCCCTCGCCCGAGAGAACAATTTTGTGGACAGTGTGCAGTTACGATTTGTTAACGACTCATTTACTATCTTTGCACTGATACGTTAGCGGTGTCCGGTCCGTCTTCGTCCGGTGCGCGTTCTGCGTGATCCTTCGTTGCGCGTTTCTGTCTACTCCTATCCCTCAGTCTTCATGCTGGGACCACGATGGTCCGGCGTGTTGGGCCTTGTTTATCTCATTGGCGGTCAACACTCATGTCAGCCGCACGCAATATTTACGATCATGTCCTGGCGGGACATCATGTTTCCGTTGGCGCAGATATTGCCGGCCGGCAAACCGTGAAAGTCTCCGGCATTGGCTTGCGCAATCGTAGCGAAGCATACGCGCCAAGTGACGCCGAGACAGCGGATTTCGAGGCCGCGATCGCTGCGGCCATTTCTGAGGTTGTGCTGCGTGGTGCGCGCATTTCGTTCTTTATGGACTACTACGGTCGCCAGTGGATCGAGCTTCGCTCCGGGCGGCTCATTCAGCGAAAGCAGAAGCTGTTCCTGCCGGCCCATCTCGTAGAGGCGGCGAAGGCTTGCGTACGCGCGCAACGGATCAAGCGACGGACTGTGCAGACTGCTGCTCGTCGCATGCCCGTTTCGCCGCCGCAGCACCCTCGAGGATCGACTTCGGATCTTCATGCACCGCGGTGAACCCATCCATCAGCCTGAGGCCGCCGTCAGGCACATCGCGTTAGGTCACCGTTACTCGTTGATGCCGTCATCCGCCGTCAACTTTTTGTCCTAGCGCACCTTGTTTGGAGATGCGTCCAGCACTTCAAACGCTGACCTCTCCCCACGTGCTCGCGCGCCTCCCGTCGCCTCCTCTCTCGTCTGCCACCCGCAATGGGCATCGTCCCAATGTGGCGACCGGTGGCCTTGTGGTTGATTTCCCACTCGATTCCACACTAGCCTTTCGTTGCCGCCGTCGCTGTCTCGATGCGGCCATGTGGAGGCGGTCGGATGGCTAATCCGGAAGGCGCGCTCGGGCTCGGCGCGAGCCGTGCAACCGATAGCGGGGGTACAGGGATCGCGCCCTCCGGCGTCGGTTTGCTTGATCTCATTACCGAATTCTGCCGTCAGTCCAAGATCGCGGAATCAACCTTCGGCCGCAGAGCCGTCAATGATGGAAAATTTGTCTCACGACTTCGGGACGGCGCCAGGATTACACCGGAGACGCTTGCCCGCGTTAGCCGGTTCCTGAAAGAGCACGGCGTCGAGGCGCCCGCCCGACCGCCCGAGTTGCTTCCCCTCATCAGTGTTCACAGCGAAGGCGCGCGCAGGCAGGCCCCCAAAGCGGACCCTGGCCGCGCGCAAAATTTCAGGTTCTTCGACAACCGGCAGAAGTATCTGCTGTTCGTCAATACCTGCGGCGAGAAGCAGGCCATCGCGCGCAGGGTGGGACTGGAACTCGCCAACATCCACCCCCAGCCACCGGCCGTGCGCATCTTCGATGCCGGGATGGGCGATGCCACGGTCCTCACGCGCGTGATGCGCGAAATGCACCGGCGGTTTGCAACGATGCCGTTCTACATCGTCGGCAAGGAGATCAGCCTCGAGGATGTCCGCCTGTCGCTCGATCGCATGGCGGATCGCCTGTTTGAGCACCCGGCCACTGTCCTCATCGTCACAAACATGTACTACACGGAGGCGCCGTGGCTGGCACCGCGCTCGGTGACGGCGGCGACGTCGCTGGTGTGGCACGAAGTGCCGTTGAGGGGGACGACGTCCGACGAGTTCAGTGAGCAGATCTCGGCCCTTGAACCTTTCCTGGCGGCAAACTGGCAGGCGCGGCATTCACCGTCGGGCAATCCCATCTACGATCGGCCGACGGCGCTCGTTATCTACCGGGAGGATTTCCGCTTCCTGCTCAGCGACGTCATTCCACAGCGCGGGCACGCCAAGGCCGACTATGACCTCGTCATCGCGTCCCAGCCCTACCGGCTGCGCGCCTCAGAGCAGTTCAAGGCCGAGCGTGTGATCGCGCCGCTGTCGCGTGCCCTGAAGCCCGGCGGCAGACTGATCGGCATTCATTCGCGTGGCGACGATCCCGGCATGGAGATCGTGCGCGCGGTCTGGCCGGCAGAGGATCCCTTCCAGACGGACCGACACGACCTGCTGCGGGCGACCCGCTCGGCGCTCGGCAAGGACGCGCGGCACTTCAATTTCAACGCCTACGCCGACGAGCGTGCCGTATTCCGCTACGAGATGCACACTCTGCCGACAGAGATCGGCGAAAGTATCGGGACCTCGACGCTGTTTGCTGCCTGGAACGCCGCCGTCTATGTGGCGCAGATCGAAGATGCACGCTTGGCCGAAGCTCTGGCCGGGCGCGGATATCTGGAGGCGACGCAGGATGTGCTGCGTCGCCACGGACGACTGTGGTTCAATGACGAATCGTACGCCATCTCGCGCAAACGGGACTGATCGGACCGGACCATGACAGACGATCTGACGCCTCTTGCCGACACGCCAGCCAGCGATGCCGCCGCGGGCCGTATCGCGCACGACCTCGTCGCCAGCGGCTCGCTTGAGATCGGCGCACATCGTCCTCAGGATGCAGAGCGGGTCGCCGCCTTGCTCCCTTCGGGCACGCCCGTTTTCGTCAATCATTTGCCCCGCCACGAGCTCGCTGACACGATTGCGGGCCTTTCTGCGGTGCACCGGGCTGGGCTCGAGCCGGTTCCGCACATCGCGGCCCGGCGTGTGCCGTCCGAGCCCGCCCTCAGGAGTTTCCTGGACCGCGCCGTCGGCGACTGCCGGGTCAGGAAGGTGATGCTCATCGGTGGGGATACCAGCGATGTCGCCGGCCCCTATCGTGACGCCGCATCCATCATCGAAAGCGGGCATTTGGAGGCTGCCGGTGTTCGGGAGGTGGGCTTGGCCGGCTATCCGGAAGGACATGCACGCATTCCGACGGCCTCGCTGGCCACGGCGCTCGATCTCAAGCTCGTGCGCGCTGCCGACCATGGCCTGGGAGCGTTCGTCGTCACGCAGTTCTCGTTTGCGCCTATGCGGATCGTGGAATACTGCGCGGAACTTTCGCGGCGGCATCTGCAAGTGCCGATCTATGTCGGGCTGGCAGGACCGACGACGGCGGCGAGCCTGTTGAAATATGCCCAACGTTGCGGCGTCAGCGCTTCGTTGCGCGCGCTGCAAGCGCAGGGCTTCGGCGCCGTCCGCCTCGTCACTCATACCGATCCGAGTGAGCAGCTGACGGCGGTGGCGCAGTACTGCGCAGGTCGCGCGAGCTGCAACGTCGTCGGCGTGCATCTTTATTCTTTCGGTGGCGTCGACCGCACCGCGCAATGGATGAACGCGCGGATCACGCGCGCGGACACCTAGGCCGCGCGGCGCAAGAAACGACAAGCGACCCGCCAATCTTAGGGCCCGCACAGGTCGTCGGTCGATCGGTGTCGCGCCCGAGCCAGAGGCCGCTGCCGACGCCAGTGGGTGGGAAACGCCTTCTCGCCGCGATAATCATAGAGGCCGTGCTGCGTCTTGCGGCGGAGCCAACCAGCCTCGACGTACCTCACGCGCAGGGAACGTGGCCGATACTTGCGGTCCGCCAAGCCCTCGCAGAGACCTCCATCAGCGCGTGGGCACCGGCTTGTCGCCGCGATAATCGTAGAAGCCGCGCTGCGTCTTGCGACCCAGCCAACCAGCCTCGACGTACTTCACGAGCAGCGGGCACGGCCGATACTTGCTGTCCGCGAGACCTTCATAGAGGACCTGCATGACCGAGAGGCAGGTGTCGAGCCCGATGAAGTCGGCCAGCTCGAGCGGCCCCATGGGGTGGTTCGCGCCGAGCCGCATGGCCTTATCGATGGCGTCGACCGTGCCAACGCCCTCATAGAGCGTATAGACGGCCTCGTTGATCATCGGCAGCAGGATGCGGTTGACGATGAAGGCGGGGAAGTCTTCCGACACCGCAATCGTCTTGCCGAGCTGTGGCGACGAACGCGCGTGCGACGCCGAACGTGGCGTCGCCCGTCGCGATGCCGCGAATGAGCTCGACCAGCTGCATCAGCGGCACCGGATTCATGAAGTGCATGCCGATGAACTGCTCTGGCCGGTCTGTGGACGGCGGCCAGTCGCGTAATCGAGATCGAGGACGTGTTGGAGGCCAGCAGCGCTTCAGGCTTCAGGTGCTGGCACAGGTCGGAGAAGATCTTGCGCTTGACGGCTTCGTCTTCGGTCGCAGCCTCGATGACGAGGTCGCAATCGCCGAGGTCGGAGAAGGCGGGCGCGTAGCCGATCCGGCGGAGCGCGGCGCGCATCTCCTCGTCCTTTATGAGACCGCGCCCGACCTGGCGGCCCATGTTCTTCTTCGATCCTGGCGATCGCCTTTTCGACCGCCTCCTTCTTCAGATCGTTGAGAACGACGTCGTAGCCCGCGAGCGAGACGACATGCGCGATGCCGTTGCCCATCTGGCCGGCACCGATGATGCCGACCTTGCGGATCGTGACCGGAGCCTGCGCTTGCCCTTCGGCACCCGCCTTCGATTTCATGGCAGAAACCATGTCTGCGTTTCCTTCTCGTCCTCACGACGACCGAGAGACGTCACCCAGGCTGGCGCCTTGTCACTTGCCGGCTTTTTGCAGTTCTTGCTCGAGCTCGGGCAGTGCGGTGAAGAGATCCGCCACGAGGCCGTAGTCGGCAACCTGGAAGATCGGCGCCTCGCCATCCTTGTTGATGGCGACGATCACCTTGCTGTCCTTCATGCCGGCCAGATGCTGGATCGCGCCAGAGATGCCGACAGCGATGTAGAGCTCGGGCGCGACGACCTTGCCGGTCTGGCCGACCTGGAACTCGTTGGACACGTAGCCGGCGTCGACGGCGGCGCGACTGGCGCCCATCGCCGCGCCGAGGCGGTCGGCCACGGGCTCGATGACCTTCTTGAAGTTCTCGCCGCTTCCCACGCCGCGACCGCCCGAAATGATAATCCGCGCCGCGGTCAGTTCGGGGCGATCCGATTTGGACAGCTCGGCCTTTTCAAACGCCGACAGACCGACGGCGGCGGGCGCAGAGATCTTCTCGATGGTCGCATTGCCGCCGTCGCCGGCGGCCTGGAAGGACGCCGTGCGAACCGTCAATCACCTTCTTGGGTTCGGCCGTCTCGACCGTCTGGATGGCGTTGCCCGCGTAGATCGGCCGCTCGAAGGTGTTGGGCCCTTTGACCGCCGTGATGTCGGAGATCTGCATCACGTCGAGCATCGCCGCCACGCGCGGCATCACATTCTTCGTGGCCGCGGTTGCTGGCGCGACAAGCGCCTCATAGTTCGCCATCAGCGGAACGATGAGGGCCGCCATCTCCTCGGCCAGCTGGTTGGCCAGGTGCGGCGCCTCGGCGACCAGCACCTTCGATACGCCTTTCAGCTTCGCGGCGGCGTCCGCAGCCGGGCCGCAGCCTTCGCCGGCGACCAGCACATGCACGTCCGAACCGAGTTCGAGAGCCGCCGTCATGGCCTTGGGTGTCGAGGAGCCGAGCACCGCGTTGTTGTGGTCGGCAAGCAACAAGATAGCCATCAGAGCACCCCCGCCTCGTTCTTCAGCTTGTCCACGAGCTCAGCAGCGCTCGAAACCTTGACACCGGACTTTCGGGCAGGCGGCTCACTGGTTGTCAGGACCTTCAGGCGCGGGGTGATGTCGACGCCGAGGTCTTCGGGCTTTTTCACATCGAGGGGCTTCTTCTTCGCCTTCATGATATTGGGTAGCGAAGGGTAACGCGGCTCATTGAGGCGCAGGTCCGACGTGATGACCGCCGGCATCTTCAGCTTGACCGTCTCGAGGCCGCCGTCGACCTCGCGGGTGACGGTCGCGCTGTCGCCTTCGGGGACGAGCTTGGAGGCAAAGGTGCCCTGCGCCCACCCGAGCAGTGCGGCCAGCATCTGACCGGTCTGATTGCAGTCGTCGTCGATGGCCTGCTTGCCAACAATGATCAGGTCGGGCTTTTCGGCATCGGCGACCGCCTTGAGGATCTTGGCGACGGCGAGCGGCTCGACGGTCGCCCCCTCGGGGGTCTCGATCAGGATGCCGCGGTCGGCACCGATGGCGAGTGCGGTCCGGATCGTCTCCTGGGCCTTTGCGGGACCGATCGACACCGCGATGACCTCTGTTGCCGTCCCCTTCTCCTTGAGACGGACCGCCTCCTCGATGGAGATCTCGTCGAACGGGTTCATCGACATCTTGACGTTGGCCAGCTCGATGCCCGAACCGTCGGTCTTGACACGGATCTTGACGTTGTAGTCGACCACGCGTTTGACCGGCACCAGTATCTTCATGCCCTGCTCGCTCCCCAGCGTCCGAACCGCTGCCCCCTCACCTTGAGGCGCATTGCGGTTTGGCCGAGCCCCGGACGCATTCTTGTATCTGGATTGTTGGATCTGCCCGGCAATACTGCCGTTCGCACGTGCGAAAATCGAGGGTAGGTGGGGACCCCGCCCGAGTCAATGTCCAGCGGCCGGGCCCCAGGCCTTGGCCATTCGTCGCAGCCGGCCCGTGTCGATGCCAGGTCCAGGGCGTAGAGGGCGTACGCCCTGCCCTGTTAACCCTGCCCAGCGGCGCTGGCGGCTGCTGCGTGTCTCCTCGCGTCCGCACGCCACCCGATCCGGGCGGGGGCGACCCCCTGATCACGCCGCACGGATGTCCTTGTCGAACAGCACGACACCGTCCCGGCGCATGAAGAGGATGAGGATTGCGCCAGCGACCAGCCCGCCGATGTGGGCCCACCACGCGATCGGACCGATGTTTGGTACCATGAGCATGATGAACTGCAGGGCGATCCACAGACCTAGCACCAGCGCGGCGCTGAGCCTGACCGGCAGGAAGCGCATGACGAGAACCCAGACCCTGACACGCGGGTGCAGCATCAGATAGGCGGCGATAATGCCGGAGATGGCGCCGCTCGCGCCGATCAGCGGCACGGCGGACGTCGGCAGCAGCCAGGCGTGCGCGAGGCCGCCGGCAATGCCGCAGAGCAGATAGAAGACCAAGAACCGGCCGTGGCCCATGGCGTCCTCGACGTTGTCGCCGAAGACCCAGAGAAACAGCATGTTGGAGCCGAGGTGAATGATGTCACCGTGGAAGAACATGTAGCTCAGCAGGGTCAGTCTCTCGGGAACGGCGATCAGCTCGCCAGCACCGACCGGGGTTCCCATCATGGGATCCGTCGCAAACAACTCGGCCGGCACGACGGCGAAGCTCGCGATGGCCTGCTGGGGCAGCTGAAACGCCTCCAGAGCGAAGATCGCCACGTTCAAGAGGATCAGGCCAACGGTCACGACCTGAAAACGAATTGATTTCAAAGAATTCTCGTCCCACACCGGCACGAACATGAACTACCGCCCCCCTTCAAGAACTACCGCAAGGCTCGCAGGCGGCGCCTTCGAGCCTCATTTTCTCGTCTGACCCGGCACCCAGAGCACATCGGCGCGACCGCGATCATTGACGTATCGGCTCGCGACGAAAAGGAGATCCGAGAGGCGATTGATATAGGCCAGCGCGGGTGCGCCGACGGTACCTGGCTCGCGCTGGGACAGCTCGACGATCAGGCGCTCGGCGCGCCGGGAGACGGTGCGCGCTACGTGCAAGGCCGCGGCGGCGGCCGAGCCGCCCGGCAGCACGAAGGAGCGCAGTGGCTGAAGCACGGCATTGAGCGCGTCGATCTCCTGCTCCAGCCGCGCAACCTGGCTCGGGACGATCCGCAACTGAGGCGCGGCGGTACTGTCGGCGACCGCCCCGGCGGCCGCTGGGGCCGCCGGCACGCAGAGATCAGCACCGAGATCAAAGAGATCGTTCTGGATGCGTGACAGGATCATGTCCACGTCCGCATCCTTGCCGGAGAGATGGATGCGCGCCATGCCGATGGCCGCGTTGGTCTCGTCGACCGTGCCGTAGGCGGCGATCCTGAGGTCAAACTTGGCGACCCGGTCGCCCGAGCCCAGCGCCGTCGTTCCCTGGTCGCCCGTGCGCGTGTAGATCTTGTTGAGAACCACCATGTCTGTCGCTCCGGCTCCTGCTGCTCAAAGGCGCCGCTGCGCCTCAGCCGCGCGTGAGATAGACGGTCACCATAATGACGACCAGAGCGACGAATTGAAGGCCCACGCGCCAGCGCATCAGCCGCTGGGAAAGGTTCGACCGCTGGATCAGGACGGCTTCGTCCGCCGGGCCATCTCCGCGCGGGCGGCGGGCGAGATTGAACAGGCCTATGGCGAGCACCGCCAAGACGGCCGCCGTAGCCAAGAACGTCAGATAGTAGAAAATCTGGCTCATCGGTGTCCCTTGACGATCATATGGAGCCGCTGGGCACAGCAATAGGCCCGGGGGCGGGACGAGGCAAACCAATAGTGGCCGTACGCGGCGCTACCGGCGCGGCCGATGCCACGTGGCAAGCGGGCAAAAAGTTGCCCTGCGGCGACGACGCGGCAACACATTTGCCGTAATTTCGGGGCCTTGAATTGATTCGGTAGTTGAGCCGGATGGCCGCCGCGGCCAGACGAGCGCCCAAGCCGAACCGTCAGCCTGCTCGAGACCACACGACGCCAACCTGGGAGGCCCGTAGTCGCCGGCCATGCTGCCTACTTCGGCCAACCACGCCGACGCTCCACAGCGAACCGGCCCGAAGCAGCTGGCAACCTCGGCCGCCCGGGGCGGGCTTGCGTTCGCTTCGGCTCTGCTGGCGTGCGCCCTCCTTCTTCTGCCCCATCATGCGGGGCTCGCCCAATCGGCTGCAACCTCGGCGGAAGCGCAGCGCAAGCTCGAGATGCGCCGTCTGGAGCTGGAGGAGACGCGCAAGCGCGAGCAGACGCTCCAGTCCGACCTCAAAGCGATCGACGAAGAACGCGAGCGGCTCAATCAACGGCTGGTGGAGACGGCGGGCCTGATCCAGAAGTCGGAGGCACAGCTGACGACGATCGAGAGCCGGATCGGGGAACTGGAGATCCAGGAGCGTATGGTGCGCGGCTCGCTGGATCAGCGACAGGGCGCGATCGCCAAGCTGCTGGCGGCACTTCAGCGCATGGGGCGCAATCCGCCGCCCGTGCTGATCACGAAGCGCGAGGACGCGCTCGAGATGGTCCGCAGCGCCATGCTGCTGGCCTCGGCATTCCCGGAGCTCAAGTCGCAGGCCGACGTGCTGATCGGGCAGCTGAACGAGCTCGTTCGCGTCAAGACGGACATCAAGACGGAGGGGGACCGGCTCAGAGCTGAGACCCAGCGGCTCAGCGACGCCCGGACGCGGCTGGCCGCCCTGATGGAGACCAAGCGACAATCGCTGGCGGAGCGACAGCAGGAGCTGGCCGACGTGCGGCGCGCGGCAGCCGACATCACCCGCAGCGTCGGCGATCTGTCCGAGCTGATCCAGAAGCTCGACCGGGAGGTGGCCCAGCGCACGCAGCTGGCCGCCTACGAGCGGGAACTGCAGGCCAAGCGCGACGCCGATCTCAGGGCGCGGCTGGAGGCCCAGAAGCAGGCCGAGACGGCCGTGCCGGCGATTCCGCCTCAGGCCGTGCCCGTGCCAGTCGTTCCCGATCCAGCCGCGCCCGCGCGCCCGGTCGAGGCCTTGCCCAAGGTGGCCATGGTCGGGCCGCCGAAGATCATGCCGCCCGCAGTCGAACTCGCGCCGCGGGGCACGACTTTGGCCATGGCCAACCCCGGACGTCTCAAACCGGCCATACCTTTCGAGCAGGCCAAGGCGCAGCTGCCGCTCCCCGGCCAGGGCAAGCGTGTCCTGGGGTTCGGCGAGCGGATCCAGACCGGCGGTGGACGTTCGAAGGGCATGGTGATCGAGACCCGGCATGGCGCGCAGATCATCTCGCCGACCGACGGCTGGATCGTTTACGCTGGTGCGTTCAGGGCCTACGGGCAACTCTTGATCATCAATGCCGGCGCCGGATATCATATCGTTCTCGCCGGCCTTTCGCAGATCGACGTTCAGATCGGTCAGTTCGTGCTTGCAGCCGAACCCGTCGGGACCATGGCACCGGCGCTGAGGGGTGTCGGAGACAAGGGGCAAGGTGGCGCCCCGGTGCTTTACGTCGAGTTTCGCAAAGAAGGTCGCCCCATCGACCCCGATCCGTGGTGGGTGGCCGGCCAGCAGAAGGTGAACTGATCATGCGCAAGACCGACTTCGCGTTCTGGACGTTTCTGCTGATGACGGGCCTCGCCGGCGCGACCACGGTGCTGAACGTCACGCGGACCTATTCGGCGACGTCGCAGAACACCGAGCTTTATCGTCAGCTCGACCTTTTCGGCGACGTGCTGGAGCGTGTGCGCTCCGACTATGTGGAGAAGCCCGACGACTCGCAGCTGATCGAATCTGCGATCAACGGCATGCTGACGTCGCTCGATCCGCACTCGGCCTATCTGAGCCCCAAACACTTCCGCGACATGCAGGTGCAGACGCGCGGCGAGTTCGGCGGGCTCGGCATCGAGGTGACGATGGAGAGCGGCGTGATCAAGGTGGTCGCTCCCATCGACGACACGCCCGCCGCCAAGGCCGGCGTGCAGGCCAACGATCTCGTCACGCATCTGGACGCCGAGCAGATCCAGGGCCTCACGCTGGAGCAGGCCGTGGAGAAGATGCGCGGCCCGGTCAACACGCCGATCACGCTGACGATCGTGCGCAAGGGCCGCGACGAGCCCTTCGACATCAAGATCGTGCGCGACGTCATCCGCATCAATCCGGTGAAGTGGCGCGTTGAGGGCGAGGTCGGCTACGTCAAGATCTCGACGTTCAACGAGCAGACGCACGCCAATCTCGTCAAGGCGATGGACTCGCTCAAGAAGCAACTGGGCAAGACGCTCAAGGGCTACGTGATCGATCTGCGCAACAACCCCGGCGGCCTGCTCGATCAGGCGATCGCGGTGTCCGACGACTTCCTCGAGCGTGGTGCGATCGTGCTGACGAAGGGCCGCAACAACGAAGAGACCCAGCGGGCACAGGCGCGTCCCGGCGATGTGACGGACGGCAAGAAGGTGGTCGTGCTGATCAACGGCGGCTCTGCGTCGGCTTCGGAAATCGTGGCGGGTGCGCTGCAGGACCACAAGCGCGCGACGATCATGGGGACCCGGTCGTTCGGCAAGGGCTCTGTGCAGACCATCATTCCGCTTGGTGCGAATGGCGCGCTGCGACTGACGACAGCGCGCTACTACACGCCGTCCAACCGCTCCATCCAGGCGGCGGGCATCATGCCTGACATGATCGTCGAGCAGGAGCTGCCGCCGGAGCTGAAGGGCAAGGCTGCCGAGAAGCCGCGCGGGGAAGCGAGCCTCAGAGGCCACCTGCGGAACGAGAAGACGAAGGACGGCAAGGAAGTGTCGGGATCTTCGGCTTACGTGCCCAAGGAGCCCGAGAAGGACGCGCAGCTGCAGGCAGCGCTGACGCTGGTGCGCACGGGCCAGGCGCCGCCCGCGCCTGCAGCGGCGAGCGAGAGCGATGCGGCGGCCGACAAGAAGGCAGCCGTCACGGACCAGCCGACCGCGAAGGCGCCGGTTCCTGCCAAGTAGTCGTGGCGGCGCGCGGCTAGCCAAGTGACTGGCAAGGGCGTGCTGCCGCGGGTGCGGCCACACCTGGCCGAAGCGTCAAGACTTCACGGCTCGGGCGCCCATCGCGGGCGCCCGAGTTTTTTGGAGGACCACTCAATGCCGCCAAATCCGGAGCCGACCGCGTATCGCCCGTGTGTGGGCATCATGCTGATCAATCGCGCCGGTCTCGTCTGGGTCGGACGCCGCGCGGATATGCCGGGCGAGCCGGAGGGACCGGGCTATTGGTGGCAGATGCCGCAAGGCGGCATCGACGAGGGCGAAGACCCGCGGACGGCGGCGCTGCGCGAGCTTAAGGAAGAGACGAGCATTCGAACAGCCGAGATCATTGGCGAGACCGGGGCCTGGCTGACATACGATCTGCCGCCGGAGCTGATCGGCAAGGCATGGGGTGGGCGCTGGCGCGGGCAGAAGCAAAAGTGGTTCGCGATGCGCTTTCTCGGCGAGGACAGCGAGATCGACATCGCGCCGCCGCCGCCGCATCAGATCGAATTCGACGCGTGGAAGTGGACGCCGATCGAGGATCTCGCCAGCCAGATCGTGCCATTCAAGCGCGCGGTGTACGAGGCTGTCATCGCCGAACTCGGCCCAATGGCCGTGCCGCTCTAGCTTCACGCGACGGCTGCGGGAGTGATCGCCTTTGCGGCGCACGACGCCGCCTTGTGGTTGCGGGCCGGCCCGTGGCTCAATCGCGTCATCAAGTTGATGCGAATCACGCGTATACTTTTCGATTCTTACCGTTATTGCCCGCGGTTCTTGCTCACCGATGGAGCTTTCCAGCCAAGATCGGCCGACCTTCGATGAAACTCCCCAACGATCTCGCCACCGAACCAATCTCCACGGGACGCCTGGAGCTCCCCTATCGCCCGTGCGTCGGCATCATGCTGTTCAACCGTTATGGGCTGGTCTGGATCGGGCGCCGCTTGCCGAAGTGGGTCGGCGACCGCTCCGCGCACGTCTGGCAAATGCCGCAGGGCGGGATCGACAAGGGCGAGACCCCGCGCGAAGCGGCGGTGCGCGAGTTGGCGGAGGAGACCGGGTTGGAGAACGCCGAAGTGCTCGACGAGATCCAGGACTGGCTGACATACGATCTGCCGGAAGACCTGCTCGGCGTGGCGCTGAAAGGCAAGTATCGCGGACAGCGGCAGCGCTGGTTCGCCATGCGCTCGATGGGGCCTGATAGTGACGTCGATATCCGGGCCCGCGCAAAGAAGGCGGAATTCGATGCGTGGCGGTGGGCACGCATCGAGGAGGTCGTGGACTTGGCCGTGCCGTTCAAGCGCGAGGTCTATCGGCGCGTGGCGCGGTCGTTCGCGGCGTATGCCGGGTGAGGCAGCGTTGCAGCACGCGTCCTGACGCTTCGCCTGACGGTAGCCGGCACGCCCGTGACATCATCCCCGTGCAGACTTGAGAAGCTCGAGTGCCGTTTCGGCGTCCATGCGGGCCTGATCGTCGCCGGCGTCGGCAAGAGCGGCTTCGGCAGCACTGATCTCCGCGTCGATCGCCTCGCGGCTGGCGCCGTCCAACTCGATCGCGCGCTCGGCCAATACGGTCAAGCGCTCGGGGTCGACATCGGCAAAGCCGCTTTTGACAAAGATGCGCTTCCTGCCCGACGGCAGCGTGACGTCCATCACACCGGGGCGTAGCGTGGAGATGACCGGTGCGTGGCCAGCGAGCACGCCGAAGTCGCCCTCGCTGCCGGGAAGCACGACCTCGACGGCCTCTTCCGACAGCAACACCCGCTCGGGGCTCACCAGCTCGAACTTGAACGTGCCTGCCATCTTCGAATCCCTGCCTTCAGATTGCGCCGCGCAACGCCAACCGCCTCAGTCCGTTGCGCAAAGCCAGTGGCCGCATGCGCTTGCCGCGATCACGCGCTCTCTTCACTCTCGCCGGTCTTGGCCTGCACCTCGTCCACCGTCTGCAGCCCGGAACCGCAGAAGGGGCAGAAGTAGAGCGGGTGATCGACGATGCCGGGCTCCTCGCCTTCCAGGTCGATCAAGCCCACCGAGAGGTAGAGAACACCGTCCTCACCGACATTGATGAGCGGCTCGAAGTCGGCCCCGCTCATCGCTTCCTTCAAGTGGGAGCAGCAGGCGCCGAACTGTGGCGCTGCACCTGCATCGCCCTGGCTCGTGGTATCGCTCATGCGTCCTCCCCGGGCGCGCGGTGGGCACGGCCCACCGTTCATGCGCCTTTGTCG
Source organism: uncultured Alphaproteobacteria bacterium (assembly GCA_963697205.1). Classification (GTDB taxonomy): domain Bacteria; phylum Pseudomonadota; class Alphaproteobacteria; order Rhizobiales; family Hyphomicrobiaceae; genus CAVONB01. The sequence goes on from CAVONB010000015.1 coordinate 34,665, forward strand.
ATTACGCGGCCTCGGCCAGCTTCTCGGCCTTGGCGATGGCTTCTTCGATGGTGCCGACCATGTAGAAGGCCGGCTCCGGCAGATGGTCGTAGTCGCCGTCGCAGATGCCCTTGAAGCCCTTGATCGTCTCGGCAAGCGGGACCTGCACGCCGGGCGAACCGGTGAACACCTCGGCGACGTCGAAGGGCTGAGACATGAAGCGCTCGATCTTGCGGGCGCGCGCGACCGTCATCTTGTCGTCTTCGGACAGCTCGTCCATGCCGAGAATGGCGATGATGTCCTGCAGCGACTTGTAGTTCTGCAGGATCGACTGCACCTGGCGGGCGACCGCGTAGTGCTCTTCGCCGACGACGCGCGGGTCGAGCATGCGCGAGGTCGAGTCGAGCGGGTCGACGGCCGGGTAGATGCCCTTTTCCGCGATCGAGCGCGACAGCACGGTGGTCGCGTCCAAGTGGGCGAACGAGGTGGCCGGCGCGGGGTCGGTCAAGTCGTCGGCCGGCACGTAGATCGCCTGCACCGAGGTGATCGAGCCCTTCTGCGTGGACGTGATGCGCTCCTGCAGGGCGCCCATGTCGGTCGCCAGCGTCGGCTGGTAGCCCACCGCCGAGGGGATGCGGCCGAGGAGCGCCGACACCTCGGAGCCCGCCTGCGTGAAGCGGAAGATGTTGTCGACGAAGAACAGCACGTCCTGGCCCTGGTCGCGGAAATGCTCGGCGACGGTCAGGCCGGTCAGCGCGACGCGCGCACGCGCGCCCGGCGGCTCGTTCATCTGGCCGTAGACGAGCGCGGCCTTCGAGCCGGCGGCCGAGCCGTCGGTCGGCTTCTTGTTGACGCCGCCCTCGATCATCTCGTGATAGAGGTCGTTGCCCTCACGCGTGCGCTCGCCGACGCCGGCGAACACCGAGTAGCCGCCGTGCGTCTTGGCGACGTTGTTGATCAGCTCCATGATGAGCACGGTCTTGCCGACGCCGGCGCCGCCGAAGAGGCCGATCTTGCCGCCCTTGGCGTAGGGCGCGAGCAGGTCGACGACCTTGATGCCGGTGACCAGGATCTCGGCTTCGGTCGACTGCTCGGCGAAGGTCGGGGCTTGCTGGTGGATGGCGCGCCTGGCCGCCGTCTTGATCGGGCCGGCCTCGTCGACGGGCTCGCCGATGACGTTCATGATGCGGCCGAGCGTCTCGTCGCCGACGGGCACGGAGATCGGCTGGCCGGTGTCGGTGACCTCCTGGCCGCGGACGAGACCTTCGGAGCGAGTCCATGGCGATGGTGCGGACCGTCTGCTCGCCCAGGTGCTGGGCGACCTCGAGCACGAGGCGGTTGCCCTGGTTGTTGGTCTCGAGCGCGTTCAGGATTTCGGGCAGGTGCCCGTCGAACTGCACGTCGACGACGGCGCCCATCACCTGGCGAATTTTTCCGACTTTGTTCGATGCCATGTCGTTATCCTCGGATCGGTCGATTGCGGATTAGAGCGCCTCGGCGCCCGAAATGATCTCGATGAGCTCTTTGGTGATCTGCGCCTGACGGGTACGGTTGTACTTGATCGTCAGCTTGTTGATCATGTCGCCGGCGTTGCGCGTGGCGTTGTCCATCGCGGACATGCGCGCACCCTGCTCGGAGGCCGCGTTCTCGAGCAGGCCGCGGAAGATCTGGGTCGAGATGTTGCGGTTCAGCAGGTATCGAGGATCGCCTCCTCGGACGGCTCGTACTCGTAGACGGCCTCGGCTTTGGTGCTGTCGCCCGATCCCGTCTGCTCGGGCAGCTTGGCCGGGATGATCTGCAGCGCGGTCGGCATCTGGGCGATCACCGACTTGAATTCGGAGAAGAAGATCGTAGCGACGTCGAACTCGCCGGCGTCGAAGAGCTCCAACAGGCGCTTGGCGATCGTCTCGGCGTTGGCGAAGCCGAGCTGCTTGACGCCGCGCAGATCGCTGCGCTCGACGATGTTCCTGTTCAGGTCGCGGCGCAGGTTGTCGGCGCCCTTGCGGCCCACGGTCATGATCTTGACCGTCTTGCCTTCGCGCATCAGCCGGTTGGCATGCTGGCGCGCGAGACGGGCGATGTTGGAGTTGAAGCCGCCACACAGACCGCGCTCGGCGGTCATGACGACGAGCAGATGGACGTCGTCCTTGCCGGTGCCGACGAGCAGGCGGCGACGCGCCCTCCTTGCTGGCGATGCGACGGTTCAGGTTGGCAAGCACCGCGTCCATGCGCTCGGCGTAGGGGCGGGCGGCGGTCGCAGCCTCCTGCGCGCGGCGCAGCTTGGCGGCGGCCACCATCTGCATCGCCTTGGTGATCTTCCGCGTCGCCTTCACCGAGGCGATGCGATTGCGCATTTCTTTCAACGAGGCCATCGGTCTCTTCCGCTAATGATCCCTCTCCCCGGAGCGGGGAGGCCGGCGGAGGGGCATTGCCGGGTGCCGCCCCTCATCCGCCCTTCGGGCACCTTCTCCCCGCGCGCGGGGAGAAGGAGATCAAGCGAACTGCTTCTGGACCTGCTCGACGACGGCCTTGAGCTTGCCGGCGGTGTCGTCGGAGAGATCCTTGGTGTCGCGGATGTCGTTCAGGATGGCCGCGTTCTGGCTGCGCAGATTGGTCAACAGCGCGGTCTCGAAGTCGCGGACCTTGTCGATCGCCATCGGATCGAGATAGCCGTTCACGCCGGCGTAGATGACGGCGACCTGCTCTTCCATCTTCAGCGGCGAGAACTGCGGCTGCTTCAGAAGCTCGGTCAGGCGCGCGCCGCGGTTCAGCAGGCGCTGCGTGACCGCGTCGAGGTCGGAGCCGAACTGGGCGAACGCGGCCATCTCGCGGTACTGGGCAAGCTCGCCCTTGATGCGGCCGGCGACCTTCTTCATCGCCTTGGTCTGAGCCGACGAGCCGACGCGCGACACCGACAGGCCGACGTTCACGGCCGGACGGATGCCCTGATAGAAAAGATCGGTCTCGAGGAAGATCTGACCGTCGGTGATCGAGATCACGTTGGTCGGAATGTAGGCCGACACGTCGTTGGCCTGCGTCTCGATGACGGGCAGCGCGGTGAGCGAGCCCTTGCCGGCCTCGTCGCCCATCTTCGCGGCGCGCTCGAGCAGGCGCGAGTGGAGATAGAAGACGTCGCCCGGATAGGCTTCGCGGCCCGGCGGACGGCGCAGCAGCAGCGACATCTGGCGGTAGGCGACGGCCTGCTTGGACAGGTCGTCGTAGATGATGACGGCGTGCATGCCGTTGTCGCGGAAGAACTCGCCCATGGCGCAACCGGCGAACGGCGCGAGGAACTGCATCGGGGCGGGGTCGGAGGCGGTGGCGGCGACGACGATCGAGTATTCGAGCGCGCCGCGCTCCTCGAGCGCCTTCACGAACTGGGCGACGGTGGAGCGCTTCTGGCCGACGGCGACGTAGACGCAATAGAGCTTCTGATCCTCGGGGGCGCCCGCCACGTTGAGCGGCTTCTGGTTGAGGATCGTGTCGAGGGCGACGGCGGTCTTGCCGGTCTGGCGGTCGCCGATGATCAGCTCGCGCTGGCCGCGGCCGATCGGGATCAGGGCGTCGATCGCCTTGAGGCCCGTCGCCATCGGCTCGTGCACCGACTTGCGCGGGATGATGCCCGGCGCCTTGACGTCGACGCGGGCGCGCGTGTCGGCCTGGATCGGACCCTTGCCGTCGATCGGATTGCCGAGCGCGTCGACGACGCGGCCGAGCAGACCCTTGCCGATCGGCACGTCGACGATGGCGCCGGTGCGCTTGACGGTGTCGCCTTCCTTGATGCCGCGGTCGTCGCCGAAGATCACGACGCCGACGTTGTCGGCCTCGAGGTTCAGCGCCATGCCGCGGATGCCGCCGGGGAACTCGACCATCTCGCCCGCCTGGACGTTGTCGAGGCCGTAGACGCGGGCAATGCCGTCGCCAACGGAGAGCACCTGGCCGATTTCGGAGACCTGGGCCTCCTTGCCGAAATTCTTGATCTGCTCCTTGAGGATCGAGGAGATCTCTGCGGCGCGGATTTCCATCAGTTGACCTCTTTCATGCGCGTCTTGAGGGTGTCGAGCTTCGTGCGAAGCGACGAATCGATCATGCGGCTACCGATCTTCACGACGAGGCCACCCAGCAGGGCGGGGTCCACCTTCGTGTCGACGGAGACTTCCTTGCCGACCTCGACGCGCAGCATGTCCTTGAGCTGGTCGAGTTGCGCGTCAGTCAACGCAGTTGCGGACGTGACGTCGGCCGAGACCTCGCCGCGATGGCGGGCGAGCAGCGAGCGAAACGACTTCAGGATGTCGGGCAGCGTGAACAGGCGGCGGTTGCGCGCGACGACCTGGACGAAATTGGACAGGAGCGGGCTGGCGCCGCTTTTCTGAAGCACGGCGCCGATGGCCTTGGCCTGCTCGTCTGCGCCGAGCAGCGGACTGGCGACCATGCGGCGGAGGTCCTCGCTCTCGTCCAGCATTCTCCGAAGCGCGCCCATCCCGGCTTCGACTTCTGAAAGCTGGCGCTCTTCGCTTGCGAGGTCGAACAGGGCTGACGCATAGCGTCCCGCCACGCTCGCCATCATCGGATCGTCGCTTGCCACGTCAGTAAGACCCCTTGGTTCCTGGCGCGACGTCGGGAACAACAAACTCCCGGCCAAACGGCCCTTCGCCCGCGCTTCGGAAGGAATACACGTGTCACAAAAGAAGAGCGGGAGCGGACGCAAGCCCGCTCGACCTCCCCTTTGTGCCGCTGCGGTCTCTATCATGGGTTCCAGTGGTCCTCAACATGGCGGTCGGCATCGCACCCATCTGCCTGTGCGGCGGTTGGTCTCAGCGGCGGCGCTGGCCCGCCCGGGCGACCGCGATGCCCGACAGGATCAGCGCCAGCGCTGCAATGGCGGCCGGGGCGGGCACCTCGCCCAGGGCCAGATACCCCCAGGCGACGCCCGTCAGGGGGACTACGAAATTGATCTGGGAGAAGAATGTCGCGCCCTGCCGGACGACGATCACCAGCATCAGGATGGTCCCGAGGGCCGTCTGGACGATGGCCAGCACCAGGATGGCCCACAGCGAGGCCGGCGTGGGCGCGAGACCGGCGATGTCGTCATGCAGCAGGGCTGGCGGCACGATCAGCGCAACGCTCGCCAACATGACTGCGGCGACCAGCCCATGCCGGGGGTGGCCGACCATGAAGCGGGTGACGACGGCGTTGAGGCTATAGGACAGGGCCGCGGCCGCCACGGCCAGCTGGCGGACCGTGCCTTCGCCCAGCGCGGCGAGCTTGGCAGGGCCGATCAGGACGACGACACCGACCAGCCCCAGCAGAACGCCCAAGACCTTGCCGGGCGTCATGCGATCCTCGCGGATCAGGACATGCGCCAACAGCACCGTTGAGAGCGGCATCAACGCCATAATGATCGCGGCAAGCCCGGAATCGATCTTCTCCTCGCCCCAGGTGATGAGGAAATACGGTAGCGCGTTACCGAAGAAGCCTGACAGGGCGATCAGCCCCCAGATGCGCCAGCCGCGCGGCAGGCTTTCGCGCATGACCGCTGCCAGGGCGAGCATGAAGATGCCGGCGATGACAACGCGAGCGGCGGTCAAGGTCATCGGCGGTACGGTGGCGACGCCGATCTTGATGAGGAAGAAGCTGCCGCCCCAGATGATGCCGAGCAGCGCAAGGAGCGCGTAGTCGGTGACATTGGGCAGCCGGGTCGGGGGCGTCAGCGTGGGGGTGGTCATGGCCGGGGCGGCCTCCTGGAAGCGGCGCATAAAGACCGACTGCGGCATGAGCGGGACGTTTACGCATCGATGCGCGAGAACGAGGCCGTGGCCCTGCCGTGCGCAACCTGAGCGGCGCATGCCTGACAGAAATCAAGGCCCCAGGGGGTTCCTTCGGCTACAGGGGACCCCAGATATGGCATATCGGGCGGGCGGAGCATGGAGAATTGCTATGAGTGACGTTTCAGCCGCCGCGCCGGCCCGCGATCCCCGAGAGATCGAAGCGCGCCGCCGGGTCGCGGCCCTCAAGGGCTTTTACATCCACCTGGGCATCTACGTCGCCGTTGTCGCCGGCCTCGTGCTGCTCGACTGGCTCGCCGGTGGCGCGTGGTGGTCCCACTGGGTGCTGCTGGGCTGGGGCATCGGCGTTGCCGGGCACGCGTTCGGCGTGTTCTCGAATACCTCGCAGCGGGTGTCCCAGTGGGAGGAGCGCAAGGTCCAGCAGCTCCTCAAGGAAGAGCCCCCGCCGCGCTCGTAGACGGTGCGGAACCTGCACGCGCCTGCCGTCAGTTCCCCTTGATGCGGGTCACCACCGCTGCGGTCGCCTCCAGCGTGCGATGCACCGGACACTTCCCGGCGATCTCGACCAGCTTGTCGCTGAGCGCGGGGTCGATCTCGCCTTCGACCGAGATGACGCGCTCGAAGCGGTCGATCTTGCCGGCCCGCCCCTCGGCGGCCTCGCCACAGTCGGTGCAGTGCTCGACCGGCACCTTGCCGTGGCTGACGGCGACGGAGACACGACCCAGCGCCAGCTTCTTATGTGCGGCGTACATTCTCAACGTCATCGCTGTGCACGCACCCAGCGCAATCGAGAGGTAGTCGTAGGGGCTCGGGCCGGTGTCGTCGCCACCGACGGCGCGGGGCTCGTCCGCCAGCAGGCGATGGCGCCCGGCCACCACGACGGACTGGAACTTGCCCTGGCCCGTCTCGCGAACGAGCACCGCCTCGTGATCGGACTCGGTTGCCGCCGGTGCTGGAATGTATCTTGCGGCCCAGGCAGCAATAACGTCGGCGGCGTATCCCGCGTCGGCCGGCCTGGTCAGCAGATGGTCGGCATCGTCCAGGGACACAAAGCTCTTGGGGTGCTTTGCGGCCACGAAAATGCGGGTCGCGTTGTCGATGCCGACCTCGCTGTCCAATGGTGCGTGCAGGACGAGCAGCGCCTTTTTCAGGTGTGCGACGAGCTCGGCCAGACGGTGGCTTTCGGCATCCTCCACGAAGCTGCGGCGCACGGTGAAGTTGCGGCCCGCAAGCGCCACGGAGGCCTCGCCCTTGTCGCGGATCTCATCGAGCGACATACCGAAGCGCTCAAGCACGTGGGCTACGTCCGCCGGCGCGCCGATGGTGACGACGGCTGTCGCCTCGGGGATGCGGTGGGCGGCGGCGAGCACGGCGGCGCCACCTATCGAATGGCCGATGAGCAGCGCGGGAGCAGCATAGGTATCGCGCAGCCAGTCGGCGGCCAGCACCAGATCGTCGACGTTGCAGGAAAAGCTCGTCGAGGCGAACTCGCCATCGGAATGGCCGAGGCCGGTGAAGTCGAAGCGCAGGACGGCGACGCCCTGGCGTGCGAGGCCGGCTGCGATCCGGCGTGCGGCGAGGATGTCCTTGGTGCAGGTGAAGCAGTGGGCAAACAGCGCATAGGCGCGCACCGGGCCCGCCGGCAGGTCCAGTCGCGCGGCCAGGCTCGCGCCGAGGCTGCCGGGGAAGGACGCGCGCATCGTCGCCGGCGCTTGGGGATTGGTGCCGCGCTCGCTCTTCGTGTCTGCCATGTCGTCACCTCGTCTTGTCTGCGTCCCTTGCGACAGTCCATGCATTTGGACCTCGTCCGTCGCGCTGGATCCTAGACTTCAGTCAGAGCGCCTGGGGTCCGATATCACGTCTCCACGCTCACATCGCAACACGATGCCGCCAGTGGATCGTGAGGCCGCCAAGGGCGGATGCCCGACGACAGGCCGTCGTTACGCCGGCGCAGAGCGGCGCGGCAACCGGGCCAGCAGGCAGATGGGCAGGATCGCCGCGGAGGCCAGTGCGTAGAGAAGCCAGGCGTTGGTGTAGCCGATCAGGATCGACTGGCGGCCGATCTCACGGGAGATCTTGGCCAAGCCCGCCACGGTGTCGATGCTCCATGCGCCCATCAGGTCCGGCGTCACGAGCACCCGGTTGTAAGGCGAAACGCTCTCCACCATGCGCGCGTAATTGGCGGCCTGCGTACTCAGGATCTCGGCGACGGCGACAGAGATGAAGAGGCTCGACCCAAAGTTCCTGAGCAGATGGAACATGCTCATGGCTTCGGCCCGATCGCCCGGCGCCAGTGTCCAGAACGTGATCACGGTCAGCGGCACCCAGGACACGCCGATGGAGATTCCTTGCACGGCGTTGGCCATCGCGACCGTGTTCAGGTCGACCTCGAGGCTGAAGCTCATCAGCCAAAGGCCCGTGACGGTCTGCAGGATGGCGCCAATGACCAGGCTCGCGCGCGGATCGAGGCGCGTCATGGGCATGGCCACGAAAAAGCCGATGGCGGCGCCGATACCGCGCCAGCCGACGATCTCGCCGATCGCGGAATCCGGGAAGCCCGCGTGCTGCTGGAGGAGCGGCGGCAGCAGCACGATGGTGGCGAAGTTCAGCATGCCGAACAGCGTGACGAGAATGAGACCCAGCGTGTAATTGCGGTCGGCCAGCAGAGCCAGGCGCACGAACGGGCGGTCACTCGTCAGGCTGTGCATGGTGAAGACGTAGATCGCCACGACGGCGACGAATGTGGTCACCACGATTTCGCCGCTGTCGAACCAGTCGAGACGCTGGCCTCGCGACAGCACCATCTGCGCGGCGGCGATACCGGCGGACAGTGATAGGAAGCCGATCCAGTCGAGGCGCACGGGTGGGGGCTTTGGCACGCGTGGCAGCGCGAACCAGCAGCCGACGACGGAGGCTGCGGCAACCGGCACGACCATCCAGAACCCCCACCGCCAGCCGAGGGCCTCTGCGATCTGGCCGGCAAACATCGGGCCCATGGACGGGCCGATCATATTGGCCATACCGAAAATCGCGACGACGGTGCCGTGCTGCCGGCGCGGGAAACTGTCGAGCAGGATCGTCTGGCCGAGCGGGACGAGGGGCGCACCGGCCGCGCCCTGCACGATGCGCCAAAGGATCAGCTCCTCCAGCGAATTGGAAGCGCCGCACAGGAATGTGGCGAGCGCGAAGACGAAAGCGCAGGCGATCATGGTCTGACGCTGGCCCAGGCGGGCGGAGAGCCAGCCGGTCATCGGCGTCGCGACGGCGGTGGCGACAATGTTGAACGTCATCACCCACGAGACCTCGTCCTGGGTCGCCGACATGGCGCCCTGGAGTTGGGGCAGGAGGGCCGATGAGATCAGAATCGAGCCCGCATAGATCGTGCAGCTAAGGACGACGGCCAGCAGGACGAGCATCCGCTGCGGAAAGGTCAGCTGGTGGACGGCGTCGTCGGTCATCGGGTGCGGCGCTCGCGCGGTAGGACCGGTGTTTGATCGTTCCTAGGCTAGACGTCGCGCAGCGTGACGGAAATGGGGAACCTCATCCGCGGCTTGCGGCCCACCGACACGCTCCGCTTCTCCGACCAATTCGGCCAGGGCAAGATCTTAGACATCGTTGACGGGACCGATCTGCTGGATCTGACGGGCTTCGGAGCCGGTATCGATACGCTTGCGGAGCTGGATGCGGTGGCGTCCATCACGCAGGTGGGAGCCCACACCGTCATCCAGTTCGACGGTGTCGACGAGCGCATCACCATCCGCAACTTCTCGGTCGCCCAGCTCGGCGACAGCGACTTCGCGGTGTAAGCGGATGCGGCGCGACCGCTACAGGAAACTGTAGGGGTCGATGTCGACGGTCATGCGCAGATCCCCCTTCATTTCGGGCAGGCGCGAGAGCCATTCGCGCAGGTAGGCCTGCAGGTCCATCTCCCGGGGCGCGCGTACGAGGAGGCGCCAACGGAAGCGGCCGCGCACGACGGCAATCGGCGCTTCGGCGGGGCCGAGCACGTCGATCCGCTCGGCGGGCGGCGCGCGGCGCGCGACGTCGCGTGCGAAACCTTCGGCGACCTCCTTCTGACGGTGCGAGACGATGAGGGCAGCGAGCCGTCCGAAGGGCGGCAAGTTGCCCATCTGGCGCGCATAGATCTCACGCTCCAGGAAGGCCTCGCGGTCACCGCAGATGATCGCGGCCATCACGGGATGGTCCGGGTTGTAGGTCTGAATGATGCCGCGGCCCTGCGCGAAGGCGCGGCCGGCGCGGCCGGTGACCTGATGCAGCAATTGGAACGTGCGCTCGCCGGCGCGCGGATCGGCGCCCTGGGCGAGACCCAAGTCGCCGTCGACGATGCCGACCAGCGACAAGTCGGGGAAGTGGTGACCCTTGGCGACGATCTGGGTGCCGATGATGATGTCGACTTCGCCCGCCTCGATCTTGCGGATGACCTCGCGCATCTCGACGATGCCGGGGATCAGATCGGAAGACAGCAGCGCCAGCCGTGCCTCGGGGAAGCGCTCGGCGACCTCCTCGGCGACGCGCTCGACGCCCGGGCCGCAGGCGACCATGCTGCCGACCTCGCCGCATTTGGAGCAGGTCTCCGGGATCGGCAACGAGAAGCCGCAGTGGTGGCAGTTCAAGCGATTGCGGAAGCGGTGCTCGACCAGCCAGGCGGTGCACTGCGGGCATTCCAGGCGATGGCCGCACGTCCGGCAAAGCGTCAACGGCGCATAGCCGCGGCGATTGAGGAACAGCAGGCTCTGCTGGCCCTTGGCCAGCGTCTCGGACATCGCGTCGACGAGGCGGGGAGCCAGCCATCGGCCCTTGTCGGGCTGCTCGGTGCGCAAATCGATGGCCGTGATCTCGGGCAATTCGACGCCGGAAAAACGACCGGGCAGGACGAGGTGGCGGTAGCGGCCCGTGCGCGCGTTGACGTGGCTCTCGATCGAGGGCGTGGCGGAGGCGAGCACAACCGGGAAGGCGCCGAGCGAGCCGCGCACCACGGCCATGTCGCGGGCCTGATAGTGAACCCGATCGTCTTGCTTGTAGCCGGGGTCGTGCTCTTCGTCGACGACCACCAGTCTCAGGTCTTGGAAGGGCAGGAAGAGCGCCGAGCGCGCGCCCACGACAATCTTGGCCTCGCCGGTGGCGACAGCCTTCCAGATGCGGCCGCGCTCGGGCCCGGGCAGGGCCGAGTGCCACTCGACGGGGCGGCAGCCGAAGCGCTTCTCGAAGCGCGACAGGAACTGGCTGGTGAGCGCGATCTCGGGCAGCAGGATCGCGCACTGCCCGCCGTCGTCTGCGCCATGACCGGCGCCTGGCGCCATGTGCCGTTCAAGGGTGCGTGCGACAGCCTCAAAGTAGACTTCGGTTTTGCCGGAGCCGGTGACGCCGTCGATCAGCGACACGGAAAAGGCATCCGCGTCGACGGCGGAACGCAGCGCGTGGACAGCGCGCGCCTGGTCCTGGGAAAACTCCACCGTGACGTGATGTGGGTCGGGCCGGGCAAACCGCTTCTCGGGGATGGCGACCTCGACCAGGGCCCCGGCGGTGACCAGCCCGTCGATCACGCCGGTGGTGCAGCCGGCTTCCTGGGCGAGGGCGGACTTGGCGCGAATGAGCCCGTCGCCGGCAATCTCCAACGCGCGCTGCCGGGCCGGCGTCATACGCGGCGGGGCGGGCGCCCCGGCAACGACGGCAACGCCGAAGCGAGGCTTTACGGGCTCGAAGGCCGCCTGGGCACTCATCATCATGCGCACGACCATGCCGAGGGGCGCGAGCGTGTAGCGGGCGATCCATTCGGCAAACCGCAGGCTCGCGGCCGGCAGGGGCGGCGCCTCGAGTTGGCCCACGATAGCCTTCATTTTCTTGGGATCGACGGGCTTGCCGGGGCCACCGAGCGGCTTGTCCCAGACAACGCCGATCCGCGTTTGAGGCCCGAACGGCACAATGACGAAGGTGCCGGGCTCAGGGGCGGCGCCGGCCGGGACCAGGTAGTCGTAGGTCTGGTCGAGCGCGACCGGCATCAGGACGGGTACGCTACCGCCCGCGGCTTGCCCGGCCCCGACCATGTCCTCAAACAAACCGTCCACGCCGCTGGTCCTCGTGCGTATCGCGCTAAGTCGATTGCGGACTTCGAAGAATCGAACCGCGTGCTGCCTGGCGGGGTTGGTCGCCCCCCTCGAATCAGGCACTATTTTAAGCGTGCTTCGTGGTCAGCCGAGGGCACCAAACGCAGCGCTCGGCACCGCTCAGCCGTCCCGATCCCATCCCCTCGTTCTTACCGACGAGTGCTGGAGGGATGTTTCCTCTATTCGCGTTGCGTCGGTGCCCTCGACCGGCGCCGGGTGCCGCCGAGTCATTACGACGCAGCGAGACAGCCGGTCATGAGCCGACGCGACAAAACCCATCCCTATCGTTCCCAACCGCCGCGGGCCTTCTGGGGGCGCAGCGTCGCAAATCGCCATCCGCTCGATATCACCGAGTGGTACCAGCGCAAGTTCTCCATCGATGACCTGCCTGTCGCAACGGCAGGGAGCTGCTTTGCGCAGTACATCGGCCGGCAGCTCAAAGCACGTGGTTTCGACTACGTCGACGTCGAGCCGCCACCGCGGTTCCTGCGGCCGGAAAGCGCCGGCCAGTTCGGCTACAACATCTTCTCCGCCCGCTATGGCAATGTCTATACGACGCGGCAGCTCGTGCAGCTGTTCGATCGCGCGTTCGGTACATTCACGCCCAAGGAGCGGTACTGGGAGAACCGCGGCGGTTTCGTAGACCCCTTCCGGCCGACAATCGAGGCAGAGCCGTATGCGAGCATCGACGAACTGGAGGAGGCGCGCCAATACCATCTCGGGCGCGTGCGGGTGCTGTTCGAAACCGCGAAGGTGCTGGTCTTCACGCTCGGCCTGACGGAAGCGTGGGTCTCGCGGGAGGACGGCGCGTGCTTTCCGATGTGTCCAGGCGTCGTCGGCGGGACCTTCGAGGCCAGCCGCTACAGGCTGGTCAATCTCGGGTTCGACCCGGTCCGCGGCGATCTCGAGCGCTTCATCGCCCAAGTGCGCGATGTGAACCCCGACCTCAAGCTCATCTTGACGGTGTCGCCTGTGCCGCTCGCGGCCACGGCCACGCAGCGGCACGTGGTGGTCGCCACGACCTATTCAAAGTCGGTCCTGCGGGCTGCGGCCGGCTATTTCGAAGCCAAATACGACTTCGTCGACTACTTCCCCTCGTTCGAGATCATCAGTGCGACGCCGATGCGGTCGCAATTCTACGAGCCGGATATGCGCGAGGTTTCGCCGCACGGCGTCAACCACGTGATGGCGCAGTTCTTTGCCGAGCACGTGCCGAAAGCGCGGCGGAAGGCGGACCCCGAGGTCGAGGGCGACGAGGACGAGGCGGCGGAAGGCGTGGTTTGCGACGAGGCGATCCTGGCCGGATTCGGAGGCGGGCCGTGAGGGCGATGATCGTCGGAGATTCGCATACGGGCGTGCTCAATCAGGCGCGGCTGCGCATGGAGCGCGAGGGCCGGCTGCCCGATGATATTGCGCTTAACATCCGGCCGCTCGCGGGCGGTCCGACGCTGGCACGGCCGTTCTTCGAGGAAATCGACGGCGTCGCGGTGATGACGGAGCCCGGCATCAAGGCGCGCATGCCGCGACTGCCGCCGGCCGGCGCACGATACGACGTGATCGGGCTCAGCGGGCCACTGCATCCGGTGCGCGTCTGGCGCAACCGCCACTGGCAGGACTACCGCATCCAACCGTCCGGAGGGCACATCCCCGTTTCGCAGGCACTGTTCCGGCGGGTCGTGTTCGACGACCAGGGGCCGATGCTGCGCCTTATCGAGCTGCTGCAGGCCCAAGACATCGGCGTTCTCGTGGTCGAGCCACCTCGGCCCTTTCGCCATCACCCCAGCGTAGAGGCGCTCGGCGCGGACCTCGTCATCGATCTCGACCGGCGCTATCGCGGGCTCGTCCGAGCGTGGTTGACGGCGCATGGCGTGGTCACGGTCGACGTGCCGGACGCGTGCCTTGACGGCGACGGGTTCATGAAGCCCGTCTATCGCTCGGACGTGCCGACGGATCCACACCACGGGAATGCGGATTTCGGCGAGTTGATGGTTGCGCGGGCGCTCGCGGCGGTTGCCGAAATGAGGGGCGTCGCGGGTGGGGCGGCGCAGCCGGGCGAGGGCCGCGTTAACGTCCAGACACCGAAGTCCAAGCTACCGCTGGCGAACAGCACGGCGAGCAATTACGTTGCGGGCCAATGAAGCTCTAGCCGTCAGCAGGGGCATGACCATGAAGTTCTTCGTCGATACGGCGGACGTCAACGAGATCCGCGACCTCGCGGCCACGGGGCTGCTGGACGGGGTGACCACCAATCCGTCCCTGGTCGCCAAAGCCGGCCGCGATTTCAAGACGATCATCGCGGAGATCTGCGACGTCGTGACCGGGCCGGTCAGTGCGGAGGTGGCCGCGACCGACGTCGAGGGCATGTTGCGCGAGGGGCGGTCGCTCGCCAAGATCGCCAAGAACGTGACGGTCAAGGTGCCGCTCACCTGGGACGGCTTGAAGGCGTGCAAGGCGCTCACGAGCGAAGGCACGATGGTCAATGTGACCTTGTGTTTCTCGGCCAACCAGGCGCTGCTTGCCGCAAAGGCCGGCGCCACGTTCGTGTCGCCGTTCATCGGCCGGCTCGACGACATCGGCCTCGACGGCATGGAGCTGATCCGCGAGATCCGCCAGATCTACGACAACTATCCCGACCTTTCGACGGACATCCTGGCGGCCTCGATCCGCACGGTGAACCACGTCAAGGATGCTGCCCTGATCGGGGCCGACGTCGCGACCGTGCCTCCAGCCATCCTAAAGGCGCTGGTGCAGCACCCGCTGACCGACAAGGGGATCGCGCAGTTCCTCGCGGACTGGTCGAAGACGGGGCAGAAGATCCTGTAAGCGGCACAAATACGGGGCCTGGAGGACTTTCGCAGGCTACCCGGCATCAGACAGCCGTTCACCGGAAAGTCTTTCTGTCCCCGTTTCCCGTCCTACTGGGCCGCGCGGGGCGCCGGCGTCGCGGTCGCGGTTCCCGTTCCCGTTTGACCCGGCATCGACCACAGCGTCCGGGCCGCGGCATCGCCGCCCATGAAGGTGGCCGGGAAAGTCCCGTTCCAGCGCTCCATCTTCTTGTACTCGACGACGAGCGGGTTCTTCGCCAAGGCATCGCCCATGATGCGGATCGCATCGGCCTGGGCCTCGCCCTGCACCTTGATCTCGTAGGCGCGGCCGTCGGCGCGCGCCTTGTCGGCGTCGCGCTGCGCCTCGGCGGACTGGGTTACCTGGGTCGAGGTTAGCTTCTGACGCTCGAGCACGAAGCGCTCGGTCTCGGCCTGCTCGCGGGCGACCTGCTTGTCGCGGATGGCTTTCGTGTACTCAGGCGGGAAGCCGATGTTGACGATGGAAAATCCGGTGATCTGGATGTCGTCGGGCATGCGCGCGGCGAATGTCTGCTGCGAGCGGTCGCGGTACTCTGTGCGCTTTCTCAGGAGATCGTTGACCGTATATCCGCTGGTCACGCCCTTAACAGCGTCGTTGAGGCGCGGTTGGATGATCCGCTGCTCGAACTGCGCTAGCGAGCCGAACTGAATATAGAGGTCCTTCACGTTGGTGCGCTTGACCAGCCAGTTGACCGTGACCGTGATCGGGATCTCCAGCGGATCCTGGGACGCGGCCTCGAGCTTCATGGTGAAGGCGCGCTCGCGAACCTCCATCTCCTCGACCGTGTCGGCGTAAGGGATTTTGACGTGGAGGCCTGGGTCGACGACATCGATGACGTTGCCGAAGCGCTTCACGATGCCGACATGGCCCGCGTCGATGCGATAGACACCGAGCCAGACGCCGAAGAGGACGATGCCCGCTATGATCATTCCGATTGCGGAGAAGCCGCCGAACGTCGGCAGCCGCGGGGCCGGGATCTGAGGCATGCCGGAGGGAATTTTCATCGTGTGGCCACTCGCGTTTGGGCCCGGCAGGCGGGCGGATGGCGGAAGGGACGGCGGCAGTGCCCGGCCACCCACATTGCTCATTTAAGAAAAAATATAACAGAAACAATGTTTACGGTGTCTTACTTCGCGTTCTTTTTCAGGTTGTAGGGCGGCCTGGAGCCGGCGGTAACGGCGCGGGGTACACCGGGCGCCCTCACCGGGCGCAGTGTCGCAGATGCCTTGGACGCAAAAAAAGGCGCGAGAGGCTACTGCCGCCCGCGCCGAGGTCCAGGCTTCGGTGTCGTCGTCGGGTTTCGCCGTCAGTTGGCGGCGAAACAGTAGACCAGCCCGGCGCCGCCGGACTTCACGAGGTCGGCCGTCGAACAGCCGCGCGAGGGGTGCGAGGCGTTCCAGGACTTGGAGGGAACGTCGTCGCGCAGGCCCATGCGGTCGGCGTGGCCGACGATCGCGGTGCCCGCGCCGCCGTTCGTCCAATTGTTGCAGGTGACATCCTTGTCCGGCGGCGGCGCCATGCCGTCGACTGTGGAGCCCGTCAGGATGTCGTGCTGGTTGACCGTGTAGAGACGGCTCGGCACGAGGCGGCCGGTCTCAGCGCGCATGGTCTCGGCATTGATCTTGTTCTTGGCCGGGTCGTGCAACTCGTCGACGCTGGCCGCGATCTGGACGCCGGAGGTGTTGACCCACGGCCCCTTGCCGATGCGGTCGCGCGCGTTGACCGCCGGCTTGCCGCCGATGGCCTGCTGGCTCAGGTAGGCACGCCATGTCTTGTTGCCGGCGCCGGCCTTGGCAGCGAGGGCCTGGCAATGGCGATCGGCGCCCTCCAGGCCACCGAAGTTGGCGCCATCGGCAACGCCGGTCGAGGTGACGAAGAAGGTCATGTTGGGGAACTGCGGCGGTTGCGGCGCCTGGGCCTGGGCGGAGGCGGTTGTCACCCCCAAAGCCAGTAAAGCGCCCGCGAGCCGTGTGAAATTCGGAAACTTGAGCATCATGTGCCATCCGTCAGGTTTGGAGCGAGTTCGCGAGCGAGGCCATGATGGCCAGGGCGCCTGGAGATTGTCGCCTCAAATCCTCGTGTGCTCGACCCCCGTCTCGGACCTTGGTCGGATGGTGCGCACGAGGACGACCCAGGCCGGCCGCTGCGCTCGATCGCAATACGGCAGACCGTGCTGCGACCGATGATCCGCCCAGGGCGGCTTGCCATAATGTTGCCGCACATCGCTGTTCAAGGGCCTCAACCTGCTGCTTAGCTTTTCCTTGCAATGCTCTGATATCGCTCTGAACTCCATTGCGCAATATCGACATTCCAAGGACCGGCAGCGGGGACGACGGGGGAACGGCCCGCACCTGCGCGGTCGTCGTCTTCGCCCGATAGCAGCGTCGGTGCCGGCATGGCCTTTCGGGCCTGCGTTCCGGCCGGCGCGACGAGCCGGGACAGGGGGTCTGCTCCCGGCCGCATCATGTCAGGTCTCAGTCATGTCGAAGCAGCTGCGTATCGCTGCGGCAAGCTCTATGCTTGCGCTCACCGCTCTCATCGTCCCGCCGCTTGCCGCACCGGCGACGGCCGATGGCGCGTCGCGCTCGTGCCTCACGTCGCCAGCGCGCGCGTTGCTCGGGCGGATCGAATCCAAGTTCGGGCGGGTACAGATCGTCTCCACTTGCCGGCCCGGCGCGACCATTGCAGGAACCGGCCGGCCCTCACGCCACGCCAGCGGCAATGCCATCGACTTCCGCGCGCCCGGCCGCAAGGGCGAGGTGGTGCGCTGGCTGATCGCCAATCACAAGTCAGGTGGCGTGATGACCTACAACGGCATGGACCATATCCACGTCGACATCGGCCCGCATTTCGTGTCGCTCAACCACTGAAGGCGTTCTGCGCCTCACGCCGCCGTCGGCCTCGACGCGCCGGAGACCTCCGGCGCGCTGATCGATGCCGGGGACGTCGGCAGCGTGACGATGAAAGTCGCGCCCTCGCCTGGTACACCCTCGGCGCGGATCGTGCCCCCGTGATGCTCGACGATCCGGCGGCAGGTGGCCAAGCCGATGCCCGAGCCCTCGTACTCGCCTCGACCGTGCAGGCGCTGGAAGATCTCGAACATCTTGCCATGGTGCGCCATGTCGAAGCCGATGCCATTGTCACGGAAGCGGATCTCCACCGCACCCGTGCCCGCGACGCGCTGCGCCTCGATGCAAAGGCGCGGGGTGACGTCGGGCCTGGTGAATTTGAGCGCGTTGGCGACTAGGTTCTGGAACAGCTGGCGCAGCAGCGTTGCGTCGCCCGGCACGGTGCCCAGCGGCACGATCTTGATCTCGGCCCCCTTCTCCTCGATGCGGACGGCGAGATCGTCGACGACGGTGGCGACCAAGGCGTCGAGATCGACGGGATCGCTGGATGCGCTACCCTTGGAGACGCGCGAGAAGGCGAGCAGATCCGTCACCAGCCGGCGCATGCGTGAGGCTGCATCCGTCATGCGCTCGAGGTAGGCGGCGGCCTCCGGGCGTATATCATCGCCAAGGTTGCGCTTCAGGCGCGAGCCGAAGGTCTCGATCTTGCGCAGCGGCTCCTGGAGATCGTGCGAGGCGATGGCCGCGAACTGCTGCAGGTCGTGATTGGATTGCGCGAGCCGGGCAGCCTGATCGGCCAGCTGGGACTCCTGCTCCTTAATGTCGGTGATGTCGGTCAACACCGTGACCACGCCGCCTTCAAAAGTCGGCGTCGCCTCGGCGCGCAGCCAGCTCTCGTCAGGCAGGCGCACGTCGACACGGCCCCCATCGTTGCGCCGGGCGTCGACGAGGGTCGTCAGCCATTGCGGCGGCTCGCGCACGACGTCAGGCGACCACAGCGCGGCCTGCGCCTTCACGCGCGCTTCGAACGTGGCGGTGGTATTGGTCGCGGCAGCCGGGAACATGCGAGAAAAGCGCTTGTTGGCAATGACGATGCGATCCAGCGCATCTGTCACGACGAAGCCGGCGCCGACAGCATCGATGGCTTCGGCCAATCTCTGCTCGGCCTGCTCGGCGCGCCGGCGTGCGTTTGCGGCCTCTTCCTCGGCCGCCATCTCACTTGTGATGTCGGAGCCGATGCCGCGCCAGCCACCGTCGGGCTTGGGCGTCGCCGACAGCGCAATCCAGCGGCCGACGCCTTCGGTATCGCGTGTGCGCACAAGGATGCGCCGGAAGGCGGTCTTCTCCGCCATGCGCTCGGCAATCGCCAGACGACCATGACCGCCGGCGCGGGACAGCGCGGCCTCCAGCGTGGCGGTCTCGGTTGCTTGCGGCGGCAGGCCGAACAGGTCGATCATGCGTGGCGGCAGGCGCGTGAGCCGGCCGTTGGCATCGGTTTCCCAAAGCCAATCGGAGGCCGATGTTTCGAACTCGTTCAGCAACAGCGAGATGGTCGCCGCCTGCTCTTCCTGCTGGCGCCGCGCGATGAGGTTGCCGGCGAAGTTCCTGTAGAGCTGAAGGCCGACCATGGCCATCGAGCCGGAGAAGGCGAGGCCGAACAGCGCCAGGACGAGGTAGGAGACGCCAGGGCAGGCGGCCAGGCGCAGGATGGTGGGGACCGCGATGCCGAGTCCGAACAGGAGCGCGGCTGCGGGCACCGGCGCCAAGGCCGGCACGCCGCCGGCCAGCATGCCGAGCGATACGCTGAGCAGGATGAGTTGGCCGGTCGGGCTGGCGTCGTTGAAGAACAGCGCGAAAGCCGCCCCCCACAAAAGCCCGCGGAAGCCGGCGTGGAGGGCGATGCGGCGCACGGTGCGCTTGCTGCCGCGCACAGGAACGGACCTGGACTGCCGGTCCTGCATACGATGGCGCGCATGGAGGCCGAGCGCGGCCATCACAAGGACAGTGGTCAGCCAGGCGCCCAAGACCCAGGCATTGATGCTGCGCGCTAGGGTGACGGCCACGAGCGTGGCGTTGATGGCGTTGATCGCCATCATCATGCCGAGCTGATCGAAGGTATGCCGGACCTGGGCGACGCGCAGGGCTGCCTGCTCGGGATCGTCGTCGGGCGTAAAAGGTGCGAGCAGACCGGCATAGGGTGCGCTGAGGTCTACCGCGCCGGCGCCGACAGGCGCGCGGTCCTGACGGTAGCTGCGCGTGGCCGCGCGGGCGGCCAGAACCACGATTGCGGCCAGACCCAGCATCAGGACGAGGGCCGAGAAGGCATAGGCGAGCGCTGAGCGCGGCATCGCCGGCCCTGCCGGATCGATGCGCGACAGGCCGATCACCACGGCCATGGCAAAGCCGACCGCGCCGGCGACGCCTGCGTAGCGCTGCGCCAGCTTGGGGATCAGCTGCAGGGCCGTCCTCGACTGATCTTTGGTTGTATCCGGCGTCATTCTTTCCAAGACCGCGCGCGCATCCGGCTTCGTTTCTTCGGGCCACAAGAACACAAAACGTATCAAAAAAGTCTAATCCGCAGGCCAATGGTTCGCGCGCGTCTGACCTCAGTCTGGCCGATTGCGAGCGTTCGCCGGGCGGGGCCGGTTGTGACAGGACGGTTGCGTCTGCTAGCGTCGGCCGCAAAAGAACGGCCGGCTGGGAGGGATAGGAGATGGCCATGACGACGGAGGCGAACGATCGGACGGAGGGGGATGCGAACTCCAAGCACCAGGCGCTGGCCGCACGCTACGGTGCAGATGCGGTGCCGCCGGCCGGACCCTGGAACGAGACGCTCGACTTGCTGCTCGGCCACCGCTCGATCCGTGGCTTTCGGCCGGACCCCGTACCCGAGGGAACGCTCGAAACCCTGGTTGCAGCGGCGCAGTCGGCGGCGACCAGCTCCAACCTCCAGACCTGGTCTGTGGTCTCAGTCACCGATCCGGAGGTGAAGGCTGAGCTCGCCCGCATCGCGCTCAACCAGCGCTACGTCTCAGAATGCCCCTTGTTCCTCGTGTGGATCGCCGACCTGTCGCGGAACGATCGGCTCGGCATGGCGGAAGGCGTGACCCTGGCCGGCAACGCGTACATGGAGATGTTCCTGATGGCGGGGCTCGATGCGGCGCTAGCGGCCCAAAATGCCGCCATTGCAGCGGAATCGCTCGGCCTCAACGTCTGTTTCATCGGCAATCTCAGGAACGACGTGGCGGCCGTGGCGCGGCTGCTGGCGTTGCCACCCAACGCCATGGGCGTGTTCGGCATGTGCGTGGGCTACCCCAAGGACGGCGTGGCCAACGAGGTGAAGCCGCGTTTGCCGCAAGACGTGGTGCTCCACCGGGAGCGCTATGCGATTGCAGACGAGGCGGCGCAGCGGGCGGCCTACGACCGGCGGCTTGGCGCCTATTCCAAGCGCCACGACATGGCGATGGAGACGTGGACCGCGCGCGTCCTGAAGCGGCTGATACGGGCGGAGGACCTCAAGGGGCGGGCCAGTCTGGTCGCCACGCTGCGCGCGCTTGGCTTCCCATTGAAGTGACTGTCGGCCGAACGTGCGGCGCGTCACGCCCATCGCCGGGGCGTACACTCTCCGACCGCGCAGGCCTGTCGCCGGTCACGCCGCCATTTACCGTAGAAGTAATGGAATATTTTAGTAAAATAGAATATTGTGCCATTCTATGTCGGAGATGAACCTCAAGGACGTGCTCGTGAAGCTGGGTCTGCGACAGACCGAGCTGGCCAAGCTGATCGACGTCAGTGCGCGGACCGTCAGCCTCTGGGCGACCGGAGAGACTGCGTTGCCCGGGCCGGTCGGCGCTTACCTCAGGGTTCTACAGTTGCTCACGCCGGTTGCTCTCAAAAGCGAGCTGGGGCGCCTTCAAGGGAGAGCACGCATGTTCGACGAAGGCATCTACTCACTGGACTATCGCGTCGAGGCGAGCGACCTGGCCGAGGGCCTCGGCACGGCGCTGGCCGTGTTGCGCAACGGCAAAATCCTAGGCTCCGACCGTTGGGGCGGCGTGTTCACCGGGCGCTATGAGTTCGACGCCCCCTCGGGGGTCAACATGGTTCACGTCCGCATGCAGGTGCCGCCGGATGGCGAGCTGGTGACCGGGTTCGCCGCGGGGCCCGCCGGGGCGCTGATCGACGTCACGGGCGCTTTCGACCGGGCCGCACCGGTGGCGCAGACGACGGTGGAAGTGGCGGGCCAGCCGGTCGAGGTTCGGCTGAGGTATCTCGGCCCCTTGCCGAACTGAGCGCGGAGCGGCACAGATAGGCGATGAGCTCAGATTCACCGTCGCCACCGCCAGAGTCCGCCGAAGCTGTCGTCCCGTCTCAATTCGTCCTCATGGGTCGGATCGCGGGTGCGCACGGGCTGCGCGGGGAGTTGCTGGTTCGCACCTTCACCGAGACGCCGGACGGCATCGCCGCCTACGGGGCGTTGTGCGACCGCGAGGGGACGCGTCACTTCCGTTTGACCGTCGTGCGCGAGACCGCCAAGGGCGTGATCGCGCGCGTGGCAGGTGTTTCCGACCGGACGGCGGCGGAGGCCTTGCGGGGGACCGAGCTTTACGTGCCGCGTGCGCGCCTGCCGGCGCCGGACGCGGGCAGCTATTATTACGAGGATCTGGCGGGGCTTGCCGCGGTCGCGCCGGATGGTCAGCGACTTGGACGCATCGTCGGCGTGGCGAATTACGGCGCGGGCGACCTGCTCGAGGTTCGGCTGGAGGGGCGCAAGGCGACGGAGTTAGTGCCGTTTGCAGATCCGTTCGTGCCGGAAGTCGACGTGGTGGGGGGACGTGTCGTCATCGACATGAGTCTCGTCGCGCCCGCCAGTGAGGACGGGGCGCCCGACATGGAAGCCGGCATGGAGGACGAGGACGAGGGAATCGCCGGCGAAGGCGACGATGCGCCCAATGCGGGCGACGATAACGCGGCAGATTCCGCCAAAGGGGAGCCCGGCGAGCCCGGCTCAACCCGGCCACGCCGCGGAAAGCGGCGCGGCAAGGCCCATAAGCCCAGCCGATAAGGCCACCGAGGCGACACGCGCCGCCCCCGTGTCCGATGCAGGGTTCAGTCGTGCGAACCGTCTTCGCTCGGGCCGCCTTCTGCCAGTGCGGCAGGTGCCGCCTCGCCCTCGCCCTGAGGCTCGGAGCGCGGACGACGCACGGGGCGTTTGAGGAAATCGGGCTGCTGATCGCCATTCGCACCGAAGCGGTCACGGCGACGGCGGGCCGGGCCTTCGCCACGCTCGGCGCGTTCGGGACGGTCGCCCCGGTCGGCGCGTTCGGGACGTTCCGCCCGCTCGGTCCGTTCGGGGCGCGGGGCGGTCTCGGCATGACTGCCGTTGGCGCCGTTGACCACGGGCTGCACATCGCCCTGGACGGGGAAAGCAACATCGGGCTGGCGATCGCTCATCTGCGCGCGCGGCTCGCGGTCGCGATGCTGGCGATGCTCGTGACGGCGCTGACGCTCCTCATAGCGATGGCTGCGATCGGGACGGTCGCCACGGTCACGGTCACGGTCGCGGTCGCGACCCTCACGCTGCTCGCCGCGCTCGGGCCGGTCGCCACTCATGGAGGGCTGATGCTCGAAACCGCGCGTCATCGGCTGCTGACCGCCGCCCATGTCCGGCGCGTAATCGTCGCCGTCATCGCCAAATTCTTCGTCCGGGCCCATCGGCGAGCCGAAGCGACCGCCGCCCATCCCGGCGGTGACGACCTCGCCGCCGCCTTGCTGGAACTGCTGTTCGCGGTAGGCCATGATGATGCGGTTGTAGTGCTCGGCGTGCTGCAGATAGTTCTCCGCCAGCACGGGATCGTCGGAAGCCAGGGCGTCGCGGGCCAGCGACATGTACTTCTCAGCGATATGGGCCGGGGTTCCGCGGATCTTCACATCCGGCCCGTTCGACTCGAAGCTGCGCGTCAGCGGGTTGCTGGGGCCCTTGCGGCTGCGACCGCGATTGCGCCTATTCTGATGATGATGTCCCTGCCTCATGGGCTCCCGATCTCGGTTGTTGGCAAGCGTGTGGGCGACGTTCGTCCCGTCAAGCTTCGTTGCGTCGTCGCGTGCTCTCGCCTCAAGCGAATTTGCGCAAGCCCGCGAAGCCTTTTCTTGCTCGTGCTTCCAGTCGTGCTTCTCATCGGAAAACCGCTTCACACTTTTCCGGAAGCACTCGTTCCTCTGGTCGTGCTTCTCATCGGAAAACCGCTTCACACTTTTCCGGAAGCACTCCTGGCCATCCCGTGTCCCTATGCCCGCTTATGCGCCGCGATCCGGCGCCCACATACGATTTTCCACATCGAGACGAAGCTGCGGCTCATGCTCAAGCCACGCTACATCGCCGCTCAGATCACAGTCTCGTAGTGCCCGGACGACAGCGCTACGCCTGATCGGAAAATGGCGTCTGCGATCGGTGCTTGCGGTGCCGGTCGGCCTCGAGCCGCAGATGGGTTCACCCCGGCACAACGACCGGGAACAAACCTTCCGGCTTCGCAGCTTCGCTGAGCGTGGATCGACAACGCCTCATCGGCGCCTCTAAAATCCCGCGCACAATCCAATCCGCCCAGCACGACAGTAGCTCGCGGCGCCCCCGCTGCCAAGGACTATTCCCCGGCGATTTAACCAGCTGCGACAAAAATCACACACCGGTCGTGTCCGGACAGATCGCGCCGCGGTGCACATGGGGTCAGCCCCGGCGATCCGGCCGCGACGATGGCGGTCACGTCAGCGGCCTGGCCGGCGCCCACCTCCAGCAGCACCACGCCGCGCGGTGCCATCCGCCCCAGGTCGACGGCCAGGGCACGGTAGATGTCGAGGCCGTCGGGTCCGCCATCCAGTGCCAGGCGCGGGTCGAACCCGGCCACCTCGGGCTCCAGCGCCGCGATTTCGGCCGCCGGGATGTAGGGCGGATTGGCGACGATCAGATCGAAGGGCCCGCTCAAGCCGTCCGCCGCGCTGCGCGCCGTGAATTCGGCCCGCGCGGACACACCCAGTGCCGCGGCGTTCGCCGCAGCCACGGCGAGCGCTTGCGGGCTGACGTCGGTGCCGAGGCCGGTGGCAAGCGGCAGTTCGGCGAGCAGGGTGACCAGCAGGCAGCCGGTGCCGGTGCCGATGTCCAGAATGCGGATCGGGCGCTGGCGCCAGCCGCGCGTGTCGGCCAGGGCCAGAGCGGCCTCGATCAGCGTCTCGGTATCCGGTCGGGGATCGAGGGTGGCGGGTGTGACGATGAAGTCGCGTCCCCAGAAGGCACGACGGCCGAGGATGCGGGCGACGGGCTCGCGGCCGACGCGCCGTGCCGCCGCGTCCGCCAGACGCGCGGCGGCGGCGGTGTCCAGAATCGTGTCGGGCGCGGCGATCAGCCGGTGCGCCGCGACGCCGGCGGTGGCGGCGACGAGGCGGCGCGCGTCGGCGTTGGGGTCTTCGATCCCAGCCTCGCGAAGCCGGCCGGCGAGCCAGCGGATGGCCGAGGACAACGTGAGCGGCGCCGGCATGGGAGGTGGCAAGGTTGCGCGCGTGTCAGGCATGACGCTCCAGCGCAGCGAGCCGGCTCGCCTGATCCTCGGTGACGAGGGCATCGATCATCTCGTCGAGGCCGCTGCCTTCGATGACCTGGGGCAGCTTGTGGAGCGTCAGGTTGATGCGGTGATCGGTGACGCGGCCCTGGGGGAAGTTGTAGGTGCGAATGCGCTGCGAGCGGTCGCCCGAGCCGACCTGGTCCTTGCGCTGCTGGGCGCGCTCGTCGGCGGCCTTCTGGCGCTCCAGCTCGTAGACGCGCGAGCGCAGCACCTGCATGGCGAGGCGTCGGTTCTGGTGCTGGGACTTCTCAGCCGACACGACCATGATGCCGGTCGGCAAGTGCGTGATGCGCACGGCGGATTCGGTCTTGTTGACGTGCTGGCCGCCGGCGCCGCCCGCACGCATGGTGTCGATGCGGATGTCCTCGGGCTTAATGTCGAGATCGACCTCCTCGGCCTCGGGAAGAACGGCGACGGTGGCGGCGGATGTGTGGATGCGGCCGCCAGCCTCGGTGGCGGGAATGCGCTGGACGCGGTGGACACCCGACTCGAATTTCAAGCGCGCATAAACCCCCTGGCCGACGATCGAGGCGATGATCTCCTTCAAGCCGCCGAGGTCGTTTTCTGAGAGCGAGATGATCTCCGTCTTCCAGCCGTGCAGGTCGGCGTAGCGGGTGTACATGCGGAAGAGATCGGCGGCGAACAAGGCCGCCTCGTCGCCGCCCGTGCCCGCCCGCACCTCGAGGATGACGCTGCGGTCGTCGGCGGCGTCCTTGGGCAGGAGGCGGATCATCAAGTCGCGGTTGAGCGCCTCCAGGCGCGGCTCCAAGGCCTCGCGCTCCTCGCGGGCCAGCGCGGCCATCTCCCTGTCGGTCGCAGGATCGGCAATCAGCTCGTCGAGGTCGGCCGCCTCGGCCTCCGCCGTGCGCAACTCGCGGATGGCGGCGACGACGGGGTCCAGCTCGGCGAATTCCTTCGACAGCTTAGCGAACGCGGCCTGGCCAACGCCGGCATTGAGCTCGGACTGCACGGCGTCCCAGCGCATGACCAGGCGATCGAGTTTGTCTGCGGGAAGGGCGCTCATGGGTGGCGGTGCACGTACCGGTGTTGGCGTGGTCGAGGACTCGGGCGACGGCTGCGGGCTATTTTCGCTTGCGGCGCGCGGCGCCTTCAGCGGGGCGGCCGCTTGTGCTTGCGCTTGGGTTACCCACCAGCAGCCGCGCTGGCCGGGCCGCCTTGCGGCCTGTCGGCTTGGATTCCGTCGAATTGGCAAGTGCTATAGGCCGAAAGGCCGGCAACGGGCAATGGCGATCACGGCCCACAGCCGTCCCCCCAGCCAATCACGCCCCAGCGTCCGGCGTGCGCGATCAGATTTCGACGCTGTCGCCCTCGGCGAAGCGCAGAAGCTCGGCGCGCACATCGACCGCGCCACCCTCGAGCAGTTCGGCGAGCCGCTGGGCGATCCGTCCGACATCGAGCGACAGGACCATCGCCTTGACCGGACCAATTGCCGAGGGCGCCATGGAGATGGAGCGGAAGCCGAGACCGATCAAGGCCATGGCCTCCAGCGGGCGTGCGGCCATCTCGCCACACAGATTGACCGGCACCCGGTGACGGCGGCCGGCATCGACGATGTCGCGCAGCGCTCTCAACGCCGGCTGGCACAGCGGATCGTAGCGGCCGGCCACGCGGCCGTTGGTGCGATCGGCGGCGAACAGGAACTGCATGAGGTCGTTGCTGCCGACCGACACGAAGTCGACCGTGCGCATGAGATCGTCGAGCTGATAGAGCAGGCTCGGCACCTCGACCATCGCGCCGATGCGCACGACGTCGGGCACCGGCGTGCCGCGTTTGCGGGCGATGTCCAACTCGCGTTCGACAAGCTCGCGAGCCGCGATCATCTCGGCGGCGACCGACACCATCGGGATCATCAAGTTCAGGGTCGCGGTTCCGGTGGCGCGGATGAGGGCGCGCACCTGGGTGCGCAGCAGCGCGGGCCGATCGAGCGACATGCGGATCGCCCGCCAGCCCAGCGCCGGGTTTTCCTCCTTCGGCTGGCGCAGGTAGGGCAGCACCTTGTCGCCGCCGACGTCGAGGGCGCGAAACACCACCGGCCGGTCGCCGGCCTGAGCCAGCACGGCCTTGTAGTGCTCCACCTGCCGCTCGAGGCGCGGCAACGTCGCCGACAGCATGAACTGAAGCTCGGTGCGGAAGAGGCCGACACCGTCCGCACCGGATTCCTCCAGATGCGGCATGTCGACGAGCAGGCCGGCGTTGATGTTGAGCGAGATCGACTCGCCGTCCTTGGTGACGGCCGGCGTATCCGCGCAGCGCCTGGTACTTCTGCTGCCGGCGGGCGCGGAAGCGGACCTTGTCGGAATAGGAGGCGATGACATCGGGCGATGGGCGGATGTGGAGCTGGCCCGACTTCCGCATCGATGATCAGCGCGTCACCCGTGGCGACACGTTCGACGACGCCGGCGGCCTGGCCGAGTGCGGCAATGCCCAGCGCCTTGGCGACGATCGCGACGTGGCTCTGGCCGCTGCCATCCTCGACGACGAGGCCCCTGCAGCTTGCTGCGGTCGTAGTCGATGAGCTCGGCCGGGCCCATGGTGCGCGCGATCAGAATGGTGTCGGGCGGCAGATCGGATTGCGCCATGTTGCCGAGCGAACGGCCGGCGAGAACGCGCAGCAGGCGATCCGACAGGTCGTCGAGATCGCGCTGACGCTCGGTCCAGAAGGGATCGTTCTGGCGCAACATGCGCACGCGCATGGAGTTCTGCACGCGCTCGACGGCGGCCTCGGCGGTCAGGCCCTCGGACACCGCGTCGTTGCAGGCGCTTCAGCCAGCCGCGGTCGTGGGCGAACATGCGGTAGGCCTCGAGCACATCGCGGTGCTCGCCGGCGCGCGACAGGCGCTCCTGGCCCAGCATCTCGTCGATGGCGATGCGCAGCTCCTTGATCGCCTTGTCGAGCCGCTCGCGTTCGTGCTCGGGGTCCTCGGCCAGCAGCTTGGTGACGACGACGCGCGGCTCGTGCAGGACGGCGTGGCCCAGCGCGATGCCGTCGGAGATCGGCTCGCCGCGGATCGACGCCGACAGCGTGCGGTTCATCTCGATGGCGGTGCCGGCACCAGCCACCGCGCCGGAGACGAGATGCTCGGCGACCACCATGGCGGTGGTCTCCAGGATCTCGACGTCCTCCTCGGTGTATTCCTTGTGCGTGCGGTTCTGGACGACGAGCACGCCGAGGACCTCGCCGGCGCGCAGGATCGGCACGGCCAGAAGCGAGTGATAGATTTCCTCGCCCGTCTCCGGCCGGTAGGAGAAGGCGGGATGATGCTGGGCGTTGGGCTCGTTCATGGGGGCAGCGAGCTCGGCGCAGCGGCCGACCAGACCCTCGCCGCGCTTCAGGCGCGTGTTGTGCACGGCGGCCTGCTGCAGGCCCTTCGGTCGCAAACAGCTCCAGCGAGCCATCCTGCCGCTTGAGATAGATCGAGCAGACCTCGGCCACCATCAGGCCGGCGATCTGACGCACGATCTTGTCCAGGCGCGACTGTCCGTCGCCCGGCTCGGCCATCATCTCGCGCAGGCGCCGCATAATGATCCTGAGTACGGACTCGGGCGGCTTCATCCTGGGGTCGTCACCTCGTCTACCAAAGTTCAGTCAATCTCGGCCCTGCCTGATCGCGCCCGCCACGGCGCGCCGGATCACCGCCGACTACGAGCGGACGGCGGCAAGACTTGCGGCTCTGCTGACCGGCGGCCCTTTGCGGAGAGAATACCTTTACTGGTCCCGATCGCGAAGGCCGCTGGCCATGCGGCACTGCAATAGACGTTTCCTCAGGCCTGCTCGAGACCATAGAGCGCGTGCAGCGTCCGCACGGCCAGTTCGGCATAGGCGGCATCGATAAGCACGCTGATTTTGATCTCGGAGGTCGAGATGGCAAGGATATTGATGCCTTTTTCGGCCAAAGCCTTGAACATTTTGGCGGCGACGCCGGCATGGCTGCGCATGCCGATGCCGACGACGGACACCTTGACGACGTCCGCCGACGCTTTGACGTCGAAATAACCGATCGCCGCCTTGGCCGCCTTCAACACTTCGAGCGTGCGCGGCAGTTCGGAGGCCTGCACGGTGAATGTCATGTCGGTCGACTTGCCGTCCGGCGTGACGTTCTGGACGATCATGTCGACGTTGATGTTGGCCTCGGCCAGCGGACCGAAGACGCATGGCGGCGACGCCCGGCTTGTCGGCGATCTTCAGGAGGGTGACCTTGGCCTCGTCCTTGGCGAAGGCGATGCCGCTGACGACCTGCTGTTCCACGATCTCATCCTCATCGCAAACGAGTGTGCCGACGGCCTCCAGTGCGCTCAAGGTCGACGGCGGGCATGTGCATCGGGGGCCACGAAGCTCGACAGCACGCGCACGCGCACGCCGTGCACCATGGCAAGTTCGACCGACCGCGTCTGGAGCACCTTGGAGCCGAAGGAGGCCATCTCCAGCATCTCCTCGTAGGAGATCTTGGGCAGGCGCCGGGCCTTCGGGCACGATGCGCGGGTCGGTCGTGTAGACGCCGTCGACGTCGGTGTAGATATCGCAGACGTCGGCTCTCAGCGCGACGGCGATGGCGACGGCGCTGGTGTCGGAGCCGCCGCGGCCGAGTGTGGCGATGCGCCGGCGCTCGGGCTCGATGCCCTGGAAGCCGGTGACGACGGCGACCTCGCCGCTGTCGAGGCGCTCGCGCAGGCGGGCGCCGTCGATGTTGCGGATGCGGGCCGCGCCGTGCGGCGGCATCGGTCTCGATCGGGATCTGCCAGCCCTGCCAGGAGCGCGCCTGGATGCCCATGGACTGCAAGCACGATGGCCAGCAGACCGGCCGTGACCTGCTCACCCGATGGCGACGACGGCGTCGTACTCGCGCGCGTCGTGCAGGAGCGGCGGCTTCACGCACCCAGGCGACGAGCTGGTTGGTGACCCCGGACATGGCGGAGACGACGACGGCGACCTTGTTGCCGGCGTCGACCTCGCGCTTGACGTGGCGCGCGACGTTGCGGATGCGCTCGATGTTGGCGACCGACGTGCCGCCGAATTTCATCACCACGACAGCCATGCGTCTCGAACCCGCTGGAATGCGCCCTCGATACGGCTAGGGCGGCCCGTCACGTCCGCGGCCGCCGGGGTCGCCAGCGCGCCAGCCGGCTGCCGGTGCCTTGCGGATCCCTCGTCCGTCTCTTTTTCGCGTGCTTCTTAGCTCTCCCAAGGCATACCCGCAACACGCCTTTGTGCCGCGAGGGTGGCCATGGGTCGCGCGCGGCGCCCCGTTGCCGCGTGAACGGACATCCGGGCAGGACGGCGAGGCCGGCTCCACCTTGACAGTGCGCGCCGGGGCGCAGCCAATGGCGGCCATGACCCAATCAGCGCAATCGCCAGGTGCCGGCACGCTCGACGCCGGCGAGGTCGACCGGTTCGGGCGGCTCGCCGCGGAGTGGTGGGACCCCAACGGCAAGTTCCGCACGCTGCACCAGATCGGCCCGGCGCGGCTCGCCTTCGTGCGCGATGCCATCACGCGGCACCTGCCGCCGCCGCCGGATGCGGGCCTGCGCGTGCTGGAGGGCCTCTCCATCGTGGACGTCGGCTGCGGGGGCGGGCTGGTAACGGAGCCGCTGGCGCGGCTGGGCGCGCGCACGATGGGCATCGAGCCGGCCGCGGAGAACATCGCGGCGGCGCAGCGCCATGCCGAGGCGCAGGGACTTGCCATCGACTACCAGGCGGTGCGTGCTGAGGATCTCGTGGCGGCTGGGGCGCAATTCGACGCCGTGGTCTGCCTGGAGGTGGTCGAGCACGTTCCTGACCCCGGCGCGTTCGTCGGCATCCTCGGCCGGCTGGTGCGCCCAGGCGGCGTGATCGTGCTGTCGACGATCAACCGGACGCTGCGGTCCTATGCGCTGGCGATCGTCGGCGCCGAGTACATTCTGCGCTGGGTGCCGGCGGGGACACATCAGTGGAACCGGTTCGTGACGCCGGACGAGTTGGTGCAGCACCTGACGGCGGCGGGGCTGGTCGCGCCGCAGTTTGAGGGGCTCGTCTACGATCCGCTGCGCGACCGCTGGCGGCTTGCCGCCGACACCGCCGTCAACTACCTGGCGTCGGCCGTGAAGCCGGGCTGAGATTGCCGGTCCCTGCCCGCCGATGTCCGGCATTTGCCTTCAGCTCGCGGTGGCGCGGTAGCGGATTGTTAGCGCCCGGCTGCTAGCGTGAAGCGATGGGGAATGGTGCCGGACCGCCGACAGGGCGCCCGGCCATCGCAGGCGACATCATGACAGCCACTACCGCATCCGAGGCCCGGCGCAACACGCGCAAGCGCATACTCAAAGGGGGCGTGATCGCCTTCAGCGGCCGGCATGCGACGCTGCCGTGTGTGCTGCGCGACCTGTCGAACCTGGGCGCGCGGCTGGCGGTGCAGAATGCCTCGCTGGTGCCCGACACCTTCGAGCTGATCGTGGAGCTCGACGGGCTGGAGGCCCCGTGCCGCGTCGTGTGGCGCAAGGCCAACGAAGTCGGCGTTTCCTTCGTCGCCGAGCCGATGAAGACTGCGCCGCGCCGCTCGCAGGTCGTCTCCTCGTCCGATCGTGCCGCCGCGCATGTGTCGTTGCGCCGGCCGTCTGCTGCGGCCTTGGCCACTCGCGCAATTCCCAGAGTGAGCCAGCTGCCGCCGCCTGCCGCGCCTGAAACGCTCGTCGTCGCCGCCGATGACATCACCACCGAGACGACGGTTCCGAAGGCCGCCGCGACGACCGCCGAGGCTGCGCGCGAAGCGGTTGTGCCTGCCGCCAAGTCGGACGCAGCATTTGCGCAGGCGCCGGCCAAGACCACGCCGCAGCGACCGGCCATTCCGATCGTGATCGCGGACGACGATCCCGACGACCGCCTTCTGATCGGCGATGCGTTTCGCGAAAGCGCCTTCTCGCATCCGATCTCGTTCGTCGAGAACGGCGAAGAGCTGCTGCAGTACCTTCGTGGTCAGGGCGTGCACGCCGGCCGCGCCATGCCCGGCTTGATCCTTCTCGACCTCAATATGCCGAAGATGGACGGGCGGACGGCTTTGATGCACCTGAAGGCGGATACCGCGCTGAGGCGCATTCCCGTGATCGTGCTGACGACGTCGAACGCGGAAGACGACATCCAGCGCACCTATGACCTCGGCGTCAGCGCCTATGTGCCCAAGCCGAACTCGTTCGACGGTCTCCTGGACCTAGTGCAGTCGCTCAACAACTACTGGATGCGGTTCGTCGCATCGCCGGTGACGCAGACCGCCCACTGACAGCGCTTCGGGATCAATCGGCAGTCTTGTCCTCAAACGGGCACAAGTCGCGGATGATGCAGTGCGCGCACTCGGGCTTCCTCGCCTTGCAGACGTAGCGGCCGTGCAGGATCAGCCAGTGGTGGGCGGGTACGCCATACTGGTGGGGGACGACGCGCAGCAGATCCTCCTCCACCGCGAGCGGCGTCTTGCCGCCTGACAATCCCAGGCGATGGGCGATGCGAAAGACGTGGGTATCGACGGCCATGGTCGGCTCGTCGAACGCGACGTTCATGACGACGTTTGCCGTCTTTCGTCCGACGCCGGGCAGTGTTTCCAGCATATCGCGATCGCGCGGGACCTGGCCGCCGTACGCGTCGATCAAGCGCTGGGACAATGCGATGACGTTTTTCGCCTTGTTGCGGAAGAGGCCGATGGTCTTGATGTAGTCGCGGACCTTGTCTTCGCCCAGCGCGACCATTTTTGCCGGCGTGTCAGCGGCCTTGAACAGGGCGCGGGTGGCCTTGTTGACGCCGGCGTCGGTGGCCTGCGCGGACAGAACCACGGCGACCAGCAGCGTGAAGGGATTGACGTATTCCAGCTCGCCCTTGGGGACGGGCTCGGCGGCGGCGAAGCGGCCGAAAATTTCTGCAATGCGTATGGTGTCGGCGGCCCTGCCACCTGCCGCGCGCCGCGCCGGCTTGCGTGTTTTCGCCGCCTTTGCAGGCGCGCTGGGGGCGGGTGTCCCTTTAGCGGAGGTTGCCTTGCCGGCGGCCTTGGATTTTCGACCTGCGACCGTCATGCCTCTCCCGCCTCCGTTCTTTTGCTCACGGCGCCTGCGCGGGCGCGGCCTAACGGCCGGGCCGCCTTGCGGCCTGTCGACTTCGGTGCCATCAAAACCGCAAGCGCTATAGGATGACGACATGACCGAGGCTGTTCCCGAAATGCAAGCGCGGCGGCAGTGCTTCGTGCTGACCGCCCACCGTTCGCTGCCGCCGGCCGGCTTCGGGGCGCTGATGGCGCTGATCGGCATCATCAGCTTCGTGACCGGCATCGCCTTCCTGTCGATCGGGGCGTGGCCGGTGATGGCGTTCTTCGGCCTCGACGTGGCGGTCATCTACGTCGCCTTCCGGCTCAACTACCGGGCCGGACGCATCCACGAGATCATCGAGATCACGCCCGACGAAATGACCGTGACGTGCGTTGCGCCATCGGGGCGCCGCGCTGTCCATACGTTCAATCCGTACTGGACACGCGTCGCCCTCAACGAGAGCGTCGACGGGCGCACGGCGATCGCGCTCACGAGCCACGGCCGGGCCTTCGCGTTCGGTCACTTCCTCAACGACGAGGAACGCCGGGACCTGTTCCCGGCGCTGCAGGGCGCGCTGGCGGATGCGCGCATGGCGGGGCCCGCCGGCTGAAGCCGGAGCGGGCCCGTCGCGGCTTACGCCCAGGGTCGCGCTGCCTTGACCTTCTCCTCGTAGCTGTCGATGGACTTGGCCTTTTCCATCGTCAGGCCGATGTCGTCGAGGCCTTCGAGAAGGCAGCGCTTGCGGAAGGGGTCGATGTCGAACTTGATCACGCCGCCGTCGGGGCCGCGGATCTCCTGGGCTTCCAGGTCGATGGTCAGCGTGGCGTTGGCGCCGCGGCTGGCGTCGTCGAGCAGCTTCTCCAGCTCCTCCGGCTTCACCTTGATAGGCAGAATGCCGTTCTTGAAGCTGTTGTTGTAGAAGATGTCAGCAAAGCTCGTGGATATGACGCAGCGGATGCCGAAGTCCTGGAGCGCCCAGGGCGCGTGCTCGCGCGAGGAGCCGCAGCCGAAGTTGTCGCCGGCGACCAGCACCTGCGCCTTGCGATATGCGGGCTGGTTGAGCACGAAATCGGGGCGCTCGTTGCCATTGTCGTCATAGCGGATCTCGTAGAACAGCGCTTTGCCCAGGCCGGTCCGCTTGATTGTCTTCAGGAAGTTCTTCGGGATGATCTTGTCGGTGTCGATGTTGCGCATCGGCAGCGGCGCTGCAACGGCGGTCAGCGTCGTGAACTTTTCCATCGTGGTCCGATCCCTTCTGGCGCGGCCGTGGCCTGCCCGTGATTGCGCTCGATCCCTCGCGCCGCGCCCGGCGCCGCCACTACGTCAAGTGCGCAGGCCGTCGGCGAGCGCCCGGAAGTAGCCTTCGGCGGCGACGAGCCGACCCAGCAGAGCCGGATCGACCTGATCGGCGATGCCTTGTCCGGATTCGGGCACGGCGAGCTGCTCCAGACGCCTTTTAACGCCAGCGAGCTTGCGCCCGTCAAGATGATGCTCGAGGGCGTCGACGATGGTCTCGACGTAACCCGCGATGCGGCCGAACTCGCGGGTGGCCTCGCGGGCGGCGGTTTTGCTCTTCGGATTGGCCTCCAGGCGGCCCAGCGCCTCGGAGGCGCGGCGCAGGGTGGCGGCGATGTCCTCGGCGTAGCCGGCGACCCGCTCACGACGCTTGGCGTCCAGATCGACGAGGGCGCCGAGCCAGCGGTGCACCGTGCGGGACAGCTCCAGGAGCCGGCGGGTGTAGTCGGCGAAGCCCATCTGGGCGGCTCCGAGCTGGGGCGGGAGACGGCCTTCGCGGGGCGGGCCGTCCGGGCATGCCGACAGACTAAACGGCACTGAGGAGGTGGGGAAACCTGGAATACACTTCAGTAAACGCGACGCACTTTAGATACCGCGATGCGGGGCGCCGCCGGCGGCGTTCAACGGATGCGCGGGTCGGCGTAGCACTTGCGCATGTACTCGCAGCGGTAGGAGCCGGCAAAATGCATGCTGTCTCCCTTGGCTGGGGCGATGAACCGGCAGATCTCCTCGACCCCTTCCGGCGTCAACCAACCCTGGCGGCGTCCACGCTGGACGGCGAAGCAATCGGCGGTCTCCTCGTCGGGGCCGCGGAACTGGTGGCCGCATTCGTGGGAGAAGATCCACAGCTTGACCGGTGTCGAGACCTTGGCCAGCAGGCGCGGATTGAGGATGAGGAAGCCGGGATAGGCGGCCCCGTAGTCGTCGAGTTGGCTGTCGATCACGGTCGGCCGGTGACCGCAGACCATGCGGTAACGGTCCAGCGTCAGGCGGCCGGCGGGGATGATCCGCGCGTCGCCGCCAACGTGGGCGACATACTCTTCCGGCGTGGGCGGGCCCTCAGCGACGGCGCCTTGCGCCAGCAAGAGGACGGCGCAGCCCGTTGCAAGGAGGGCTGCGAACCCTTTCAGCGTCCGTGCGATCAACGTTCTCTTGCCCCGGCTTGAAAACGGCTTCGCTCTCATGATCCGTCCGACGTTTACCATTGGAGCGACCGGATCGCCAACCCATGTTCGGCCATCCGCGTTCACACTTCGTTATTGCGCGTCACCGGACGGCCATAGTGGACCGGAGGCCTGCCGCACCTCCGTCTCGATCGCCTCCATATCGGCATCCGACAGTCCGAAATGGTGACCGATCTCGTGCACCAGGACGTGGGTGACGAGGGCGCCGAGCGTGTCCTCGTGCTCGGCCCAGTAGTCGAGGATCGCTCGCCGGTAGAGGACAACCATGTCGGGCATGGCGGGGGCATCGAGGACGCTCTTGCGGTCCAGGCTGACGCCCTGATAGAGGCCCATCAGGTCGAACGGGCTTTCGATGCCGAGGGCATCGAGCACGTCGTCGGTCGCGAAATCCTCGACCCGGATCGCGACGCCGTCGCACATGGTGCGGAATGCCTCGGGCAGCCCGTCCCAGGCCTCCGCGGCCAGCGCCTCGAAATCGGCAAGCGAGGGCGCCATGCGGTGGCGCCACTCGAGCCCGTCAGCCATGTGTCGTCGTCCCAGCTACGATACGGATGGCACCGTTCATCGCAGGAAATCGCCCGGCTGCCAATGCGCGGCGGCGGTCGGCCCACGCCGGACTGGCTAGCCGGGAGTTTCGGCGGCGGCGGCGGGCGCGTGACGAAGTCCGGGAAGATCGGCGTATAGTTTTGCGGATCCTCGGTGCGGTCGCGCCGCATCAGAGATTTGCTGCCGTCTCCGCCGAGGTAGAGCTTTATGCCCCCGGTGATACGGTTGTGCTCGGTCTCGCCGACGTCGGCCTTGGCAAACAGCGAAATCGGCGTGCCGGCGGAGCGCAGCAGGTATTCGCCGCTGAACGAGGCGAGGGACGCCTCAGCCTCATATCGATAGCCGGCCGACACCTTCAGATCATCCATGAGATAGTAGCTGAAATCGATCCGGCCGAAGAAGTGCCCGTCGTCGGCGTCCAAGACCGTCAGTCCCTTGTAGGTGCCGGGAAGGGAGATGTGCTCGTAGCCGGCCAGCCCGCTGATCGTCAGACGGTCCATGTAGAGCTCGCCTTCGGCGGCGATGCGGGCAATGTCGATCGACCGCCACGTGTGATAGCTGCCGTAAACGCCGATCAGGTGTTTGGCAGGATCGCGAGTGAAGGCATGAGCACCGCCGCCCGACATGGTGTCGCCGTCGATGCTGCCCAGCGCGCCGTCGAGCTGGAGCCCGAAAGCATGCGCGACGGGGATCGAAACGCTGCCGAGCGCAAGGACAGCATCCTCGTTGTCGTAGAGGCCGCCTTCGACCGAGAGTTTTCCATTGAGGCCGGAGACTGCCGGCTGCCCACTCTGAGCCTGGGCGCTCGCGCTGCCCATAAGCAGAGCGATGAACGCCATCGCAAAGTAACGCATCGAACACCTCTGGACGCAGGGGCCACAAAGCCCTTCGGCGGCAGCGCTGCACCGCCTCACTCAACCCCGCGTTCGAGGACCCGCACGTCTCGGGAACAGCGATGAGCGAATTGGAGCGCTGCGACGCGGGCATGGCAATCGCTACTGAACGCCGATCATCGATTTGGACCGAGCGTGTGTTGTCTATGATACAGTCTGAAATCATGCCGACGACGCATTGAAAGTACACGTCTAATCGATCTTCTGACGCCGGTCTATCGCGCTAGCTGCGCACCTTTCTGGCCGTGCGTAAATGCACGTAGATCGCGCCCTCTCCGCCGTGCTGGATGGCGGCGGGACGGTAGCTGACGACGATGGCGCGCAACTCCGGCTCGGCCAGCCAGCGCGGCACGTTGCGCTTCAGGACGCCGCGCTCGTGGGCAACCAGAAAATCGCGCGGCGCGTCGTCGTCGGCGCGGGCAGGCCCGCCCTTGCCGGTGATGACGAGGACGGTGCGCCGGCCGGCGGCGTGGGCGGCGAGCAGAAAGCGGCGCAGGGCGGCGTGGGCCTCGGTCTGGCGCATGCCGTGGAGGTCGATGCGCGCGTCGATGGACTCGCGGCCGGCCGCGATCCGCTTGGCCTTCTTGCGGTCGAAACCGGCGAGCGGTGGTGCCGCGGGCGGGGGTTGTGGGGGTGGCCGGCCCTGGGGCGGGCCGCCCTGTCCGGCATTGGCGCGGTGCTTTTGATGTGCGGGGCGGCGGGGCGGCGCGGTCTGTGCGGAGGCGCGTTGCGTCTTGGCCGCGGTCCGCGTCGACGGGCTCGCTTCGCCCTGATCAGGGAGCTGGGCTTCCGGGTCGGCGCGATCGAGCACTCTCGGCTTCGACCGCAAGACCGGCTCGATATCGCCGGCCACGGCGTGCCACAGGGCGGCATCCTCGACCGAGAGGTGACCGGGCGGGCGGGCGCCATGGCTCTTGCGGCGCGTCATCGGTTCGCCTGCCGGCCACGCTTGCCGGATTGTGCGGGCGTGGCCGTCGCCGACCATGCCTCGGGCACGCCAGAGGTGGGCGAGGACTTTGCGCGTCGGGATGCTCGCGGTCACGGGACGCGGCAGCAGGACGAACAGGTTGCCGGGATGCTTGGTGATGCCCGCGAGCTTGCCGGCGGCGACACCTGAGCCGAAGTAGATGTCGCCACGCTCGGGGCCGCGGATGGCGGAGCCGACATCGTGGGCGAACATCAGGCGATGAAAACCGCCGGGCGACAGGACGTGGTCGAGCGTGGGCGCGCTGACGAAGATGGGCAGGCCAAGGGCGTGCACGCCGGCATCGACGGCGAGGCTGCGGCCGGGCGTCAGGGGGATGCTGTGCACGCCGAGCGCGGTCTTGGCGTCGCCCTTCAACTCGCGGAAAAAGACGTAGGACTTGTTCTGCCACATGACCTTGCGACCGCGCTCGGGGTCGGCCTTCAGCCATTTGCCGAGCGCTTCGAGCGACATGCGATCGGCGGGCAGGAGCGCGTTGTCGATCAGATAGCGGCCGATGGAAGTGTAAGGATGGCCGTTCTTGCCGTCGTAGGTGATGCGGATCGACGTGCCGTCGGTCAGCTTGACGCGGCCTGAGCCCTGGACCTGAAGAAAGAACAGCTCGACGGCATCGGCCAGCCAGATCAGCTCGAGATCGCGGCCGGCGAGCGCGCCCTTGTCGATCTCCTCGCGCGTGGCGAAGGGGACGAGGCCCTTCTCGGTGCGCCGGGCGTGGGTCAGCGCCGTGCCGGAGGCGCCGCGCATGGCGTCGCCGATCAGGTTTTCGAGCTCCGGCGGCCGCTTGAGCACCGGGACGGTGAAGGCCGCCGTGCGTGTGCGCGAGCCTTTCAGCAGCGGCTCATAGTAGCCGGTGAGCAGGCCTTCGGGCCTGTCGTGCACCACGCGATGGGGCGCGAAATGCCGCTCGAAGAATTGGCGGGCCGCCTCGCGGGTCGGTCGCCGGCCGAGCAGCTGGGCCGCATCGTAGCAAGCGCTCAGCAGCTCCGGCGAGGTCGGGACGCTGCCGGTGGCGCTGCCGGCGCGCACGGCGGACAAGACCCTATCGCAGGATGTCAGGAAGGCGCGCAACGCGGCGCCGTGATCGTCCTGCGTCCAGTGCGGCAGGCGATCGAATGCGACGGGCTCGAAGGCGACTTTGGCGGTGGTCATGCCGACGCGCGATCCTGCCTTCGTTGCTTGGTTACGATCGGCCCAGACGGTTGCCGGGAAGCAGATCGCGACCAGCGCCAGCAAGAGTGCGGGGCGCGACTTCCGCGCCACGGCTCGCCACGCTCGCCCCCAACGCCTCATACGACCGGCATCCTCTTGAGTTGGCGGGGCGTCGAGACCTCAGCGTGACCAGTGATCCGAGCCGGCCGGCGACCCTTCGCGTCAGGCCGAGGCCTGGGTGGCGATGAGCTTCCAGTTGGGGTTCTGCCGGGCCCGCGCGGTGCCGATGTCGCGGCTGAAGGTCCAGACGTCTGTCACGTCCTTGATCTTGAGGGGATCGCCGGAGATCACCTCGCCACCCCGGTCGCGGGTCGCTGAGATCAGCTGGCTTACGAAGCGGATGGTGATCTGGGCGGCACCATTGACCGTCTCGGCTTCCACGATCTCGGCCTTGTTGATGCCGACGAAGCTCTGGTCGATCTGCTCGCCGCGCGACTCCCGGTCGGCGATGGCAGCGACGAAGCCCTCGTAGACCTCACGGCTCAAGAGGTCCTTAAGCAACTTGCGATTGCCCTCGGCGAAGGCCGTCACGATCATCGCATAGGCCTGCTGGGCGCCCTTGATGAAGTGATCGGGGTCAAACGTGCTGTCGAGGCGCAGGATGTCGAGCAGTCCGGACGCGACGGCCTCGTTGCCGTCGGCGAAGGCGCGCACCTTCTCCTCGGCCTCAGCGGTGGCGGCCGCCGGGCGCGTTTGCACGGCGCCCGCAGCCGCGGGCTCCCGGCGGGGCAGCGTGACCACCTTGTCCTCGGCGCGACCCTGGCGGCGCGCCTGCTGCTCGGCGCGCTGGCGCTCGATGCGCGACTCCTCGTCCCCCGTCCGCCGGCCCAGGACACTTCGAAGTTTGAAGATCACGACCACCGCCACGATCAACGAGACGATGGTGAAGAGATCGATCTTGCCATCCATGTTTTCGAACTTTCCATCGCCCGCCGCCGTCATGACATCGACGGGGCGGACCGGCTTAGAGCAGCGTCGCTGGACACCGGTATATGGTCGCCGCAGAGCGAAAGCGCCAGGGCCGGGCCGAAGTTCGGGCCGAAGCTCTGGACATCGGCCGGATCGAGGCGCTTCTCCTCTCGTTTGGTAATCGAGAGCAATTTACGGCACAATCGGGTTCAAGCCAACCGAAACCCGGGCGGGGCCACGGCCTTTAACGCTCGCTTCGGGTTCTGGCGCAAACCGAGCGGCTCTTCGATGCCCTTTCTGCTGCTGTTCCTGTTTCTGGCCTACCCGCTGCTCGAGATCGCGCTGCTGATCCGGGTCGGCGGCATCATCGGCGTGCTGCCGACACTGCTCGTCATCGTCGGTACGGCGGTGCTGGGCGCGGCCGCGTTGCGCCGGCAAGGACTCGTGATCATGCGGCGCGCGGCGGAGGCAATGCGTGCTGGCCGGCCGCCTGTGGAGCCCGTAATGGAGGGTGCGCTGTTCGGGCTGGCTGGTTTTTTCCTGATCGTGCCGGGGCTGGTGTCGGACGCGCTCGGCCTCGCGCTGCTGGTGCCGCCTGTCAGGCATCTCGTCGCGCGCTGGATCTCACGCTCTTTGGTCACGGTTGCGGAGGTGCACGTCGAAAGGGGGGCGAGCGGCGAGGGGGCTTCGGGGAAATCCGGCGAGGACCAAACACCCATCGTGATCGAAGGCGAGTTCACGCGGATCGACGAGAAGCCGGTCTCAGGGTCCGATCGCGGCTCCGATCGCAGCAAGGACCGCAAGTAGGACGCGTCACAAAAAAATGAGCAGCGCCCGGTTTGGCGGGCGGGGAGAGGAGACAGCCCGATGGCGTTGGAGAACTTCCGCGAGGTCACGACCGGCTTGAGGTTTCCGGAGGGGCCCGTGTGGATGCCGGACCGCACTGTCATCCTGGTCGAGATCGAGGGCCGGCGGCTGACGCGAGTCCATCCCGATGGGCGCAAGGAGACGATCGCAACACTGGGCGGCGGGCCGAACGGGGCGGCGATCGGCCCCGACGGCATGGTCTACGTGACCAATCACGGCGGGTCGGCGTGGACGGAGGACGCGGTCGACGGTCTGAAGCCGGTGGGCCAGCCCGACGACTACGTCGGCGGCAGCGTGCAGCGGGTCGATCCGAAGACCGGTGCGTTCGAGACGCTCTACACGCATTGCGGCGATCGGCAGCTGCGCGGCCCCAACGATCTGGTGTTCGACCAGGCGGGCGGGTTCTATTTCACGGATCTGGGAAAGGCGCGCCATCTCGATGTCGATCGCGGCGCGGTCTACTACGCCCGGACCGACGGCTCGCTCATCAAGGAGATCGCTGGACCAACGCTGTTCGCCAACGGTATCGCGCTGTCGCCCGACAACAAGACACTCTACTTCGTGGAAGGCGATTCCGCTCGGTTGTGGGCGATGGACATCAAGGGGCCGGGCGAGGTCGAGCGGCTCATATGGCCCAGCCCGAACGGCGCGCGCTTTCTCTATCAGTCGGGCGCGCCCTACCAGCGCTTCGACAGCATGGCGGTTGATGCTGCTGGCAACATCTGCATCGCCTCTCTGATCCGGGGCGGAATCCACGTCGTCAGTCCGCAGGGCACGCTGGTGGAGCATGTGCCGTTGCCCGACCGCTGGACGACCAACATCTGCTTCGGTGGCGCCGATCTGCGCACGGCGTTCGTGACGTGCTCGCAGTGGGGCAAGCTGGTCAGCTTCACCTGGCCACGCCCCGGGCTCAAGTTGAACTGGCAATGAGACGCGCACGGCGGCAGCGCACGACGGTGGTGCGACGGATGGGCGCCGACGACGCTTGAATCGCGTTTTTCTTTCACCATATGCCAGAAAGCGCCGGGCCATCGTCCGCCTCCGTACGCGGAGGCCCCAGCGGTGCGCTCCGGACGCCTGAGATTTGCGCGCTGTCTGTGGCCCAGCCCGGCGGCGCGCATGTTGGCCGTCGACGCGCGCCGTCCGGCTCCCCGGTTTCAACTTTCCGCCCGAACCTGGAGCGTGGAATGGTGACAGCCCGGATGCCGGACGGCACGGTCGAGAGGTACGAAGGCCGCGACGACGCTGCCGCGCTGCAGCGCGTGGAAGCGCTGGCGCGGCTGATGGACAGCGCGGTCGCCATTCCCGGAACCGACGTGCGCATCGGGCTGGACGCCGTGATCGGCTTCGTGCCGGTGGTGGGCGACCTCGTCAGTCAGGTCGTGGCCAGCTACATCATCTGGGAAGCGCGTCGGATCGGCGTGTCGCGCTGGACGATGGCGCGCATGATCGGCAACAGCGCCGTCGATACTGTCGTCGGCTTCATCCCGTTCGTGGGTGACGCGTTCGACGTCGCGTTTCGCGCCAACATGAAGAATCTCGCGCTGCTCAGGTCGCATCTGGAAAAGAAGGGTGCGCGCACCGGCGACGGCGTCGTGATCGACGGCACGGCAGAGCGCGTCGCCTGATCGCCGCTCAGGTCGCGACGATGCCGCGGGCAGCGTCGAGCGCGGTCATGAGTGCCTTTGCCTTGGCGGCGACGTCGCGCGCGCTTGCGCCCGGCTTATAGAGCGCCGAGCCAATACCAATTCCGGCCACGCCCGCATCGAGATAGTCCGACAGGTTGTGCGCGCCGACGCCGCCGGTCGGGACCAGCATCGTGTCCTTGGGCAGGACCGCGCGCCAGGCGCGGATGACGGCCGGCGGGATCGCCTCGGCGGGAAAGAGCTTCAGGCCATCGGCGCCGGCGGCGAGGGCTGCGAAGGCTTCGGTCGGCGTGAAGACGCCGGGCAGGACCGCAAGACCGGACGCGATCGACGCGCGGATGACGGCTGGATCGCTGTGCGGCATGACGGCGAGGCGCCCGCCGGCCGATGTCACACGCGCCGCGTCGGCGGGGTCCAATACGGTGCCGGCTCCGACGAGCGTGGTGTCGCCGAAGCGTTTCGAGAGGATCTCGATGGAACGAAACGGTTCAGGCGAGTTGAGCGGGCACCTCGAGGATGGCGATGCCCGCCTCGACCAGGGCCGTGCCGACGTCGGCGGCCTCTGCCGGCGCGATGCCGCGCAGGATCGCGACGAGCGGACACCGTACCAGCGCACTTCGGATGATCGCAGCTCGTTCACTCATCGCCATTTCCTTCCCGTCCGGTCCAACCCTCAGCCGACCTCAATCCGCGATCAGGCCGGCCCGGCGGGCGACGGCCAGCAGCCCCGTCACGGCGGTATCCGCCGGCGCCGGCGTCAGGCGAAGTCCCAGAAGGCGGGCGGCCTCGACGTAACGTGCAACTAGTGCTGCGCCGCCGACGACGATCGCCGAACGATCACGGGGCGCCGCGGTCAGCAGCTCGGCGCCGATCAGGAGACCTGAGAGATAGTCCGCCGCGTCGACGGGCGCCAGCCTGTCGAACAGCGCGAGCGTGCGGGTGGAGAAGATCGCGTGCAGAAGAGCACCGGGGCCGGCGGGCAACGCGCCAGCCGCGACGATTCCGCGGGCGAAGCCATCGGCAGGCGGCGGGGCCGATGTGGGCGGGGCCGATGCGGATGACCCGCCCGTCATCATGCGGCCGAGGATGGTGTGGTCCTTGAGGGCGGCGAACACCTCACCGGTCATGAAGGTCTGGAAGCCGACGATCCGATTGTCGGCCACCTCGACCCACTTGGCATGCGTGCCGGGCAGGACCAGCGTGGCATGCCTGACCTCAAGGGCAGCGCAGGCGCCGAACACCTGCACCTCCTCGCCGCGCATGACGTCGGGCGTCGCGCCATGCGCGGGCGGCGACGCCGGGCA
Organism: uncultured Alphaproteobacteria bacterium; assembly: GCA_963697205.1. Classification (GTDB taxonomy): domain Bacteria; phylum Pseudomonadota; class Alphaproteobacteria; order Rhizobiales; family Hyphomicrobiaceae; genus CAVONB01. The sequence continues at coordinate 78,776 of CAVONB010000015.1, forward strand.
CGATGCGCACGGCACCCAAGCCGGGGGCTTCGAATGTCGTCAGCGCGGCGGCGAGAGCCGGCACGTCGGCGGGCGTGTCGACATAAGGCGCTTCGCGCCAACCCTGGCGAGCACCGATCATGCCCGACATCACGATCGGCAGAGCGCGCTCACCAGTCCGCCACGACGCCGTCGCCCTTTCGAGCACCTGGGCGAAGCGGCCCTCGGCGGCGAGGATGCCTTCGGCGCTCTCATTGCGGGCGAGAACCGCTCCCGAGCCGGCGACGAGGTAGGCGCGCAGGGCCGTCGTTCCCCAATCCACAGCGATCAGGCTCGGTTCGTTCGGGCTCACACGATCTGCCTCGCGTTCGGTCCGGCGGCGCCGATGCCGCCTTGCCAGGGATGCAACGATCTATAGGTTAGCGGCGTTTTGGACAATCAAACGCGAAGACGACGACCCGTGGGATGACCAGGAAAACGACAAAGACAACACCGTCAAAGCGCACGGCCGAGACGCCGGCGCGCAAGGCCCCTCAACCGATCGTCTCGACCGGCTACTGGCTCCTCAAGTCGGAGCCGGACGTGTTCTCGTGGGACCAGCTCGTGGCCAAGGGGAGCGCCGGCGAGGAGTGGACGGGCGTGCGCAACTACCTTGCGCGCAACAACATGCGGGCGATGAAGCTCGGCGACTTGGCGTTTTTCTATCACTCCAACATCGGTCTGGAGATCGTCGGCGTGTGCGAAGTGTGCGCGCTGGCGCATCCCGACAGCTCGTCGCCGGAGGATCCGCGGTGGGAGTGCGTCGACGTGCGCGCGGTGATCGCGATGCCGCGGCCCGTGCAGCTGGTCGAGGTGAAGGCCAATGACAAGCTCGCCAAGATGAGCCTCGTGACGTCGATGCGCCTTTCGGTGCAGCCGGTCACGAAGTCGGAATGGGCGGAGGTGTGCCGGATGGGCGGGCTCGACCTGAAGTCGATCGTCCGGGGATGAGGCGGGGGCGATGCCGCGACCCGATGGCCGCGCTCGAAGTGCTGATCGAGTCCGACTGGCTTTGGGAGCGGCTGCCGACGGTTGATCGCCACGGCGGCCCGGGCCCGGACCGGTATCCAGGCATGGTGCGTGAGATCGTCGCTCGACGCCGGCTCAGCGAGCGTTCAGAGTGGAACTGCTACGGGTCGGGAGATGCCTCTTTCGTCGACGTGTGGCTCTACCGGGATGCGGAACCCTTTCGCCGGCCGCGCTTTGATGGTGCAAGCCACTCCTTTACCGGGCGGTGGGTCGCGTTGTGCCGGTTCGCACCGTGCTGCGTGGTGGGCGAAGGTGAGGTCTCCTGGTCGGCGACCCACGGGGCGCGGTACATGCCAAGTTTCTCGGGCGTGGATGTGTTCGCGACCGCCGAGGTGGGGCATCTGGCCGAAGTCGTCGAGCATCTGCTTGCCAAACGCGGTGTGGTGCGGCTCGGCAAAAGCGACGTCTCGGAACTGCTGCCGGAGGGCACGCGCTTTCCGACCAATCTCGGTCAGGGACCGCTCCGCATCTTCGACGCGCTGTTCTTCTGGAACGACTGACAGGACAGCAGGAATTTCATGAACTCGAGCAGTGCCCGATGCGGCCGGTCGCCCTACCAAAGTGCTGCCGACAAACGGCCAGGCGCCGGCATGACCGACCGCGCCCAGTTCATCCGCGCCAACACCCGGCTGATGACGCCGCCGCTGGTGCCCGAAATCCGGCTGCATCTGGCGGAAGAATTGGTGCCGATCTGGCGCAAGACCGAGGAAGAGCTCGGCGCCATGAACGTGCCGCCGCCGTACTGGGCGTTCGCTTGGGCGGGCGGCCAGGCGCTGGCCCGCTACCTGCTCGACCATCCGGAGCTGGCCAGGGGCAAGTCCGTGCTCGATCTTGGATCGGGCTCGGGGCTGACGGCCATTGCGGCGCTGAAGGCGGGCGCGCGCGAGGTGTGCGCGGCCGACATCGACACGCTCGCGCTGGCATCCGTGATCGAGAACGCGCAGGCGAATTACGTCACGATCTCAACGACCAACGTGGACCTGCTCGCAACGCCGCCGCAGCGCGCCTGGGATCTCGTTCTGGTCGGCGACCTGTTCTACGAGCGGGCGCTGGCCGACGCGGTGATTGCGTTCATCGACGCAGTTGCGCGGGCCGGGCGCGGACGTGCTGATCGGCGATCCGCAGCGCAGCTACTTCCCGCGCGGGCGGTTCACGCAGCTGGCCAGCCTACCGCGTGCCGGTGACACGGGAACTGGAAGACGCCGAGATCAAGCACACGGCGGTGTGGCGGCACTCGACAAGCGGATCGGATTGATTTCTCTTAACGCGACACCGTCTGCTGCGAGAGGCCACCCATGTCCTTTGCCGGCTACAACACCTTGTCGATCTTCCTGGCAACCGCGGCGAGCTTTCTGTTCGGCGGCGTCTGGTACGGGGCGCTGTCGAAGTCATGGCTCGGCGCGCTCGGCAAGACCGAGGACGAGATCAAGACAGCGGGACGACCGCTGCCGATGCTGTTTGCGATCACCATCGTCGCGCAGATCATCATGGCGTGGGTGCTGGCGGGGATCATCGGGCACACCGGCGCGGTCTCGCTGCGCACGGGGCTAATCGCCGGCGCGCTCGTCTGGCTCGGCTTCGTGGCGACGACGCTGGTGGTGAACCACGGCTACCAGGGCAGCCGATGGGCCCTGACGGTGATCGACGGCGGGCACTGGCTGGGCGTGCTGCTGATCCAGGGCGCGGTGATCGGGCTGATGGGGGTGCCGGGCGGCGCCTGAGGCCGGGCGCTCATCCGCGGCCGGCTCATTCGACCAACGGGGCGGTTGCTGCACCGCAAGACGGCGGCCATAATCACGCTCAAAGACGCCCGTTGCTGTCCGGAGGAAACACGTCATGTCCGACAAGGTCTACGCCGTCCCGGCGGAGTGGTCGAGCCGCGCCTGGGTCGACGACCGCAAATACCAGGAGACTGTACAAGCGGTCGGTCGAGGACCCGAGCGGCTTCTGGGGCGAGATGGGCAAGCGGGTCGACTGGATGAAGCCCTACACGAAGGTCAAGAACACCTCCTACGACCCCCACAACGTCTCGATCAAGTGGTACGAGGACGGCACGCTCAACGTGTGCGCCAACTGCGTCGACCGCCACCTGAAGACGCGCGGCGATCAGGTCGCGATCATCTGGGAAGGCGACGATCCCACCCGCGACGAGAAGATCACCTACAAGCAGCTTCACGAGCGCGTCTCCAAGTTCGCCAACGTGATGAAGGCGAACGGCGTCAAGAAGGGCGACCGCGTCACCATCTACCTGCCGATGATCCCGGAAGCCGCCTATGCGATGCTGGCGTGCGCGCGCATCGGCGCGGTGCACTCCGTCGTGTTCGGCGGCTTCTCAGCCGACAGCCTCGCCGGGCGCATCGAGGATGCGCAGTCGACATTCATCATCACGGCCGACGAAGGCCTGCGCGGGGGCAAGCCTGTCGCGCTGAAGAAGAATGTCGACGAGGCGCTGAAGAAGGCGGGCAAGGGCGGCGAGAAGGTCCTGGTCGTGCGCCATACCGGCGGCCAGGTGCCGATGACGGCGGGACGCGACGTGTGGCTCAATGAGGAGCTGCCGAAGGTCTCCGCGGATTGTCCGCCAGTGGAGATGAATGCGGAAGACCCGCTGTTCATCCTCTACACGTCGGGCTCGACCGGCAAGCCGAAGGGCGTGCTGCACACATCGGGCGGCTATCTCGTCTATGCCGCGATGACGCACCAGTACGTGTTCGATTATCACGACGGCGACATCTACTGGTGCACGGCCGACGTCGGCTGGGTGACGGGGCACAGCTACATTCTCTATGGGCCGCTGGCCAACGGCGCGACGACGTTGATGTTCGAGGGTGTCCCGAACTATCCGACGCCGTCGCGGTTCTGGCACGTGGTCGACAAGTGGAACGTCAACATCTTCTACACGGCGCCGACCGCCATTCGCGCGCTGATGGGTGTCGGCGACGACTTCGTCAAGCGGACGGACCGCTCGTCGCTGCGGCTGCTCGGCTCGGTCGGCGAGCCGATCAATCCGGAAGCGTGGGAGTGGTATCATCGGGTCGTCGGCGACGGGCGCTGCCCGATCGTCGATACGTGGTGGCAGACGGAGACCGGCGGCATCCTGATCACGCCGCTGCCCGGCGCGACGAAGCTGAAGCCCGGCTCGGCGACGCGGCCGTTCTTCGGCATCAAGCCGGCGCTGGTCGACGAAAAGGGCGCGGAGCTCGACGGTGCCGCGCAGGGCAATCTGATCATCATCGACAGCTGGCCGGGACAGATGCGCACGGTCTATGGCGACCACGAGCGCTTCGTGCAGACCTATTTCTCGACCTATCCAGGCACCTACTTCACGGGTGACGGCTGCCGGCGCGACGAGGACGGCTACTACTGGATCACCGGCCGCGTCGACGACGTGATCAACGTGTCCGGCCACCGGCTCGGCACGGCCGAGGTCGAGAGCGCGCTGGTCACTCATCAGGCGGTCGCGGAGGCCGCCGTGGTCGGCTACCCGCACGACCTCAAGGGCCAGGGCATCTACTGCTATGTGACGCTGAAGTCGGGCATCGAGCCGTCGGACGCCCTGAAGAAGGAGCTCGTCGCGCAGGTGCGCAAGGAGATCGGGCCAATCGCGACGCCGGATCTCATCCAGTTCGCGCCGGGTCTGCCAAAGACGCGGTCCGGCAAGATCATGCGGCGCATCCTGCGAAAGATCGCGGAGGACGACTTCAAGGCGCTCGGCGATACCTCGACGCTTGCCGATCCGACGGTCGTCGACGACCTGATCAACAATCGCCAGAACAAGCGCGCCTGAGCACGCCAGGCGCTAAGGGAAAGAAAAAGCGCGGGTCCACAGGGGCCCGCGCTTTTTCATTTGTTCCGTCCGCGATGCGGCGTGCCGCGCCGATGTCGTTACTTTGCGATGCGCAACATCGATAGGCGATCGCCGATCTGGCGGAAGCGCTCCAGCAGCTCCTGGGCGTTTTCCGCGGTGAAGGCGTTCTGCGGATTGGCCACGCACGCCGACAGGAGGTCGGCGGCCGCGGTGGGCGCAGAGAAGGCCACGGTGTAGATCGCCACGCCCGCGTTGCGGGCCTCCTCGCACATGCCGAGCGCCAAAGCGCCGGAGCTGTGCGGCCGGGTGGCGTCGGAACCGTTATCGGCGCCGTTGGGCGCGAAGTAGGACGTATTGAACACTCCGTCCGTCATCAGCAGGACGGCCTTGAGGACTTCGGGACCGTTGGGCTGCGGCCGGCTCGCGGTCGGCCAGAAGTCGGACCAGCGCGGCGAGATTGAGTACCAGCCCCAGGACAGCCCGATGTGGCCGGCGGTCATGCCGTCGGCGGTCAAGTCGTTGATGCGATCGAGGACCGCCTCGCGCTCGGCCGTCTTGCCCAGATCCTGCAGCGGCAAGAGCTGGTGGTCGGGACACGAGTAGGCACTGTTGTCGCTGTCGCTGCTGGTCTCGATCCAGCGGCCAGGTCCGGGCGGATCGTCGACGATGGCGCCGGGCATGGACTTGCGGTTGACGACGCAGGTATCGGCGCCGACCGCGGCGCCGGTCGCGGCGGGGACGTAGCTCGCGCCGATGTTCACGGAGGCCGCATAGGGCACGACGCTGACGCGCACGGCGCCGACGGCGGGATTGTTGGCGTTCAGCTCCTCGACCAACCGCCTGGCCGCGTTACGCAGCGCCGAGATCTTGCCGTCGTTGTCCATCGATCCGGTGATGTCGAGGACGAGCGCCAACTCGATCTTCTTCATCTTGTAGGTGACGGTCGCAGACGGCGTGAAATTGATGGTCGACATGCGCGACCAAACCGCCGAATGCCGATTTATAGTGTACGTCGACGCTGGCCACGACCGTGCCGGCAGGGCGGTCGATCTTGGTGCGGAACGAGTCCTGATCGATGCCGTAGTCACGGAACCGGTCCGCATGAGAGACGAAGAACGCCTTGGCGCGCTGCTTCACGTCGTCGTCGTTTGCCGACTGATCGTCGAGCAGCTTGGCGCCGGCCAGTGCGGAGGCGTCGAGCGCGGCGCGCACCTTGTCGTTGACGGAATAGACGCGGGCGCTATCGATCGCAACGCCCACCATGACGAACAGCGCGGCTGCGCTTACGCCAAACAGGATCGCAATCGCGCCGTTGCGGTCACGCCCGAACTCAATGACCTTCGACATCGTTTTCTGGCCCTTCCTGGATCCTTGATCCCATCAAGACCGGAAACGATAAAATTCTTCCTAATCCCTTCATGATGCCGATCGGCACGTTGCGGATCGGCAAACGGACCGTTACCGACTGCGCCGCAACGGGCCGCCCTAGCTGGTGTTCAGCGGCAGGCCCAGAACGGCCCGCGATCGAAGTGGAAGTGATCGCGGTGGGCGGCATTGAATTCGGGGCCCAGGGACACGCGGAAATAACGGCAGGACCGGCTCTTTACGCGGCGCAGAAAGTCTCCGTCGGGCCCGGTATCGGACCAGTGACGCAGCAGCGTGATGCGGCGGCCGTCGGCGAGCACGAAACCGCCGATATCGATGGCGTTGGCCTTGGCATGCTCGCTGCGCATGTTGCTCAGGGTCTTGCTACCGATGATGTTGCGGCAGCTGTAGGTGCCCATCTGCACGATCGAGGCGACCTTCTTGCCGAACAGCGCTTCGGCGATCGGTTGTACCTCGTGCTCGAGCCATAGCGCGAGAGCGGCGGCCATCGGACACGTCAACTGCGCGGCTGGAACACGCGTACCGCCGGCTTCAGACAGCCGCAATGCGTTGGTCCAGCCGCAACCCTTCTCGAAGGGCTGATCGGGGATCGTGCGTCCGGTGATCTGAGGGGCTGCGGCGAGGCGCGCGCACGTCTCGCGGTCGCGCACCAAGGCGGCGAGGCGGATATCGATGAAAGGGCCGCTGGGATCGGCGAGGTCGATGGGCGCGAAGGGCAGATAGCGCGGAGGAACGACGCCGAGCCAGAGCAGAGCACCGAGCGTCCCGATCAGCAGGAGCGCGAGCAGGGACTTGGCGAAGCGATGCGATCGTTTCTTCATGCGGGGCTTATAGGCGAGGCAGCGCTCATTGAAAGTGGCATTGCCAATTCATGCCCGCAAAATGCGCAAGGAGCGCGACCTCTGGCTGTCACGCTCCTTGCCTGCCGGATCGCCGAAGTGAGGACTGACGATCCGCCCCGCAGCTGGTGTCGATGCCTGCGCGCCGTTACTTGGAGATGCGCAGGTTGTTGAGCTGGCGGCCGATGGCGGCGAAGGCCTCGCGGAGCTGTGTGCCGTTCTCGGCGCGGAAGAAGTGCTGCGTGCTGGTTGCGCAGTGGCCGAGCGTTTCCAGGGCGACCGGGTGGCTCAACTCGAAGCCGATGGTGAAGACGATGACGCCGTTGTGCTTGGCGGCGGCGCAGACTTCCTTGGCGCGCTCGTTCGACTTGCGGCCACGCGTGCCGTAGGGATTGCAGCCGCCTGTGTCGCAACGGCCATCCCAGGTGTTGAACTCGCCGTCGGTCATCAGGACGATGGCCTTCACGGTCTTGCCATCGCCATAGGCGGCCGGCCGGCTCTCGGAGCCGAGCACGCCGCCCCAATTCGGGGACACAAGGTAGGACGCCCACTGGGCACCGAGGTGGCCGGCCGTCGTGCCGCCATCGGTGTAACCGCGCACGGTGTCCTTCAGCAGGCGCGCATCCGGGGTCAGACCGATCACGCGGGCACGCGAGGGGCAGCCGATTCCGCCGAGGTCGGGAGAAGCGAGCAGGTAGCTGCCGGCCGCGGGGGCATGATCCTCCTCGGGACGGGCGCCTTGGCGCTCGAAGGTGCAGCCGTTCGTTGCGCGGCCACCGGTGGCGTCGGCAGCATAGGTGCCGGCGTTGACGCCGTTGGCATAGGGGGCAAAGCCGATGCGCACGAGGTTGGGCGTGCCGCTGTCAGGCAACATGATGTCGATGAGATCAGCCGTGGCGTCCTTGAGGTCACGCAACTTGCGACCACCCATGGAGCCGGTCACGTCGAGGGCCAGAGCCAGCTCGATGTCCTTCTGCTCGAAGGTTGCGACGGAGGTGACGGGCACCGACACCTGATCGACCCGGGCGAGCTTCATGATGGTGGTCGGGACCGACGTTTCCAGGTGCACCGTGATCGTGTTGGTGGTGCGGTCGACGTCCGCGCGGAAGCTTTGAACCTGAGCGAAGCCAGGCGTGCCGTTGAGGTTCTGCTGGAAGAACTTCAGGGCGATCTCCTTGACCTCGGCGTCGGAGTTGCGCCCGTCGAGCAGCGCCTTGCCGGCGGCAATCGCGGCAGCGTCGGCGGCAGCGGTCAGCCGCGTGTTGGCGTGGTGGATACGGCCGTAATCGAGCGCCACGCCCGCCGACAGGGTGATGCCCATGAACATGACGGCAAAGATCGGCAGGATAGAGCCGCGGTCGTCGCGACGGAACGAAGCAGTCTTCTTAAGGGGCGCGGTGGTCACGGTCGGTCTCCCAGGGCCAGACGGGAAGGTCATGGCTGGGCAAGTGCAACCGCGGTGCCGATTCGGGGCGACGATGCCAAAGCAGTCGTCGTGCAATTCTTTTCGGTTATTTTTCTGTAAATATTGTCGTTTTATTGTGTTCAATGCAGACCACTTGTCGGCTCTATCGCCAGAATAGGCGCGCAATACTATTTTTTACTTGTATTGCTTCTTATCAAGCGGGCTCTGGCGGCCATCAAGGGGCGGTGCGTGCAGCCCAAACCTGCCGTGCGCGGTCCAATTGCTCGCATTTGGCGGCTGGATGGGGCTGGTTGGCGGCGGCAGCCGTCCGCACCAATGCGACGCCTGTCCCACTTCGATCCGCTCAGAAAGGCACAACCGGGCGCCCTAGGCACGCCCCAGATCGGGACACCTCAAAAGTCGGAGGCGATGCCGTTCTTCTCCCAATCGCCATAGCGGGCGGGGTCGGGGCCTTCGCGGCCGCCCAGCTCGGCAGGGCGCGCGTCGGCCTCGGCATCGCGCTGGCGGCGGCGCTCGGCGGCCTCGGCCAGTGCGCGCTGAGCGGCCGGCGGGAGGTCGCGGCGGGGCGTATCGGGGGCGGCAGGCTCGACGGTTGCGGGGCCTGGCTCGCCGTTGCCGGATTGGTGCTCGTTACTCATCGTGCTCTCGCTGTTCCGCGGCCTGAACCGTTCCTATATATCTGCGGCACCGAGCGACGGCGCGCAACTCAAGCCTCCGGTCCGTGATTGTTACGGACTGGAGTGGCGAGCGGATGCATCGCCGCAGACGGTCCTGGGAGCACGACCCCGATGCCGATGAATTTTGCGAAGACCGCTCTTCTCCTCGCCATGCTGACGGCGATCTTCGTGGCCATGGGCGCCGTGGTCGGCGGCCAGCAGGGCATGCTGATCGCTTTCCTGGTCGCGCTGGCCATGAACATGTTCAGCCTGTGGAACGCCGACACGCTGGTGCTGCGACTGCACGGCGCGCAGGAGGTCGACGCGCAATCGGCGCCCGATTACTACACTCTCGTGGCGCAGCTGGCGCAGCGCGCCGAGTTGCCGATGCCGCGCGTTCACATCATGAACAATCCGCAGCCCAACGCTTTCGCCACCGGGCGGAGCCCGGCGCACTCGGCGGTATGCGCATCGACGGGGCTGCTCGACCTTTTGTCGCGCGAGGAGGTGGCCGGCGTGATGGCGCACGAGCTCGCCCACATCAAGAACCGCGATACGCTGACGATGACGGTCGCGGCGACGATCGGTGGCGCGATCTCGATGCTCGCGCAGTATCTCCAGTTCGGCATGATTTTCGGGCGCCGCGACGATCGCAACGGCGTCGGCTTCATCGGCGCGATGATCGCCATGATCGTCGCGCCGTTCGCCGCCATGCTCGTGCAGATGGCGATCAGTCGCGATCGCGCGAATATCAGGCCGACCGGATGGGCGCGATGATCTGCGGCAATCCGCTGTGGCTCGCCACCGCGCTGGCGAAGATCCAGTCGGCGCGCGCGGCAGATGCCCAACCCGATGGCCGAGCGGTGCCGGCCACGGCGCACATGTTCATCATCAATCCGTTGACCGGGCGCGGCGTGGACAACTGGTTTTCCACGCACCCCAATACGGAGAATCGGATCGCGGAGCTCGTCACCATGGCGCGCGAAGCCGGCATCACGGCGGGGACGTCGACGGCGAGCCTGGAGCACGGCGAGGTCGATCCGCGCTATCGCAAGGAGGACGGCGGCGCGGGTCCGTGGAGCGCGCCGGGCGATACCGACCGGCGCCGTGGCCCATGGGGTTGATCGCAAGCGTGGCGTCAGCTGAGACGCGTGATCTGGGGCTCGGGGACGGGCTTAGGGCGATGGACGGGACGCGATGAGAGCACCGCCCCCGAAGCCCGCGGGACCGCGCGCCGGCGCCGACCGTGCGCAGCGTGCCAAGTCCGGGCGAGCAGCGCGCCGGCACGGCAAGACCGCCAAGTCAGAAAGTGCGACCGGTCCGGCTGCCGGAAAGGCGGCGGGTGTTCCACCCTTGCCGGCCGGGTATGGCGCACGGGCGGAAGCAGTGCGGCTGGTGTCGCGCGTACTCGTGCAGCGAGGCAGCCTCGACGAGGCGCTGTCGGAGGGCGGCGAACGCGCGCAAATGCTGGAGCCGCGCGACCGGGCCTTCGCGCGGATGGTGGCGACGACGACGCTGCGTCGCCATGGCCGGCTGAATGCCCTGCTCGCGGGTTTCCTGGAGAAGCCGCTGCCTGCCCGAACCGGGCGCCTGTGGCCGATCCTGATGACGGCAGCGGCGCAGCTTCTGTTTCTCGATACGCCCGCCCACGCCGCGATCAGCCTCGCCGTCGAGCAGTGCCGACACGATCGGGAGGCGCGGCGCTTCGACCGGCTGGCCAATGCGCTGTTGCGGCGCGTGACTCGGGAGGGCCGCGAACGTCTCGCCGCGCTCGACCCGCTCGCGCTCGACGTCCCGGACTGGCTGCTCAGCCGCTGGATGGCCACCTACGGCGAGGAGACGGGACGCGCCATCGCAGCCGCGCAATTGGAAGAGGCCGGGCTCGACGTGACGCCGAAGATCGCGGCGGATGCCGCGAAATGGGCCGAACAGCTCGGCGGCACCGTCCTGGCGACCGGCTCGATCCGGCTCGCCGGTGGCGGCCGCGTCTCTGAGCTGCCGGGCTTCGACGAGGGCGCGTGGTGGGTGCAGGATGCGGCGGCTGCCATACCGGCGCGTCTGATCGCCGGGCGCGGCGGCGGCGACCTGTCGGGGCTCGAGATCGCAGACTTATGCGCGGCGCCTGGCGGGAAGACTGCGCAGCTTGCGGCGCTTGGCGCCAGCGTCACCGCGGTCGACATCTCGGCAAGCCGCCTGGGGCGACTGGCGGAGAACCTTCACCGTCTCGGACTTGCCGCGCGCACCGTGACGGCGGACGTCACGACATGGCAGCCCGACCGCCGGTTCGATGCCGTGCTGCTCGATGCACCATGCACGGCCACCGGCACGATCCGGCGGCACCCCGACATCCTGCACCTGAGGCGGGAGAGCGACGTTGGCGCGCTCGGCGACGTGCAGGCCAGCTTGTTCGCGGCGGCGGCCGGATTGGTCGCGCCGGGGGGAACGCTGATCTACTGCACCTGCTCCCTGGAGCCCGAAGAGGGCGAGCAACAGATCGCGCGCTTTCTGGGTGCACACGAGGATTTCCGCCGCGTTCCGGTCCGCGCGGATGACTTCGGTGGGGAACTCGGTGAGGGACTCGGGGGCGAAAGGGGCCTGATTACAGCCGACGGCGATCTGCGCACGCTCCCGTGCAATTTTCCCGACGCCACGCCACCGGGTCTCGACGGGTTTTACGCCGCGCGCCTCATCCGGCAGGTGTAGACGCGCGACCGCGACGTGGCGCGGAAGCGACCGCTTGGCGGTTTTCGACAGTTGCGGCCGCGCAATGCGGCGGCGCGGCTTGTAAGCGGGCGGGGCCGGGGATAACCATCTGGCATGGTTAAGGTGCCGCTTCAGCAACGTCCTCCCCATCACATCGGCCACCGCGTCGCGGCCTGGCCGAGGGAGGGGACATGTCGCGGTTGAGCCTTTCGGAGCGTGCGCGCCTGATCGGTCTGCTTGCCGACCGGTCGCGGCGCACGGCCGCCGCCAACGTGCTTGCCTCGCCGCTGTTTCGCTGGCGATACGGGCCGCCGACCGCAGACCAGCTCGTAATCCTGCCGCAGGATCTGCGCACGGCCGATCCCAGCTTCTGGAGCGAGATTTCCGTCGGCCACTTCGGGCTGGCAGGAACGGTGGCGTTCCTGCGCGACGGCTCACCGTTCGACCTTGCGCCGCCAACGCGAGCGTGGGCACGCGAGCTCAACGGTTTTGGCTGGCTCAGACATCTGGATGCCGCGCGCAACGACCACGCCAAGGCGACGGCCGTGACGTTCGTGCTGGACTGGATCGATCGACAGCGCGGGATGTCGGGCGTCGCGTGGGAGCCCGCGGTGATCGGCCGGCGCTTGATCTCGTGGATATCGCATGCGGGGCTGCTGCTGGACGGCAGCGTCGCGCAAAGCTACGATGCGATCGCAGAAAGTCTCGGCGAGCAGATCGTCAGGCTGTCGTCGGCGTGGCGGCATGCGCCGTCGGGCTACGAGAGGCTGCTATCGCTCACGGCGCTCGTGCTGGCGGACCTGTGCGTCGCCGATCACGATCGGCAGCTGGAGGCGTTCGAGCACCTGCTCGCAGCCGAGATCGAGCGGCAGATCCTGCCCGACGGCGGCCACATCAGCCGCAATCCCAGCCTTCTAGTCGAGTTGCTGCTCGACTTCCTCCCGCTCGGCAAGTGCTTCGTGTCGCGCAACCGGCCGATCCCGCCGGCGCTGAGCGAGGCGATCCATCGCATGCTGCCGATGCTCCGCTTCATGCGGCTCGGCGACGGGGCGCTAGCGCGCTTCAACGGCGCGGGCGTGCCGCAGCCGGACGCGCTGGCGACGGTGCTGGCGTACGACGACCGCGCGACGAGCTGGGAGGCGCTGGCGCCGCATTCGCGCTACGCGCGCCTGGCCGCGGGGCCAGCGGTGGTGATCTGCGATGTGGGGGGACCGCCGCCGCTGGAGTATGCGATCCAGGCGCACGCGGGGTGCCTGTCGTTCGAGATGAGCGTCGGGTCGCGGGCGCTGTTCATCAATGGCGGCGCGCCCAGCGCCGCCGACGACGACTGGCGCGCGGCCTCGCGCGCGACGGCCAGTCATTCAACGCTGTGCCTCAACGATCGCTCTTCCTCGCGCCTCGTGCGCAGCCGCATGCTCGAGCAGATCGTGGGCGCGCCACCGATCCGCTATCCCGATCGCGTGAGCATTGGCACTGAGATGGCTGCGGACGGGCCGCAAAGCCTGACCGCGAGCCACGACGGCTACCTCGCCGCGTCGCGCCTCATGCACACGCGCTCGTTGACGCTGTCGGGTGACGGGCGGCGGCTCGACGGCATCGACAAGCTCGCGCCGCCGCATGGCGTGTTGCGCCTCGCCCACGATGCGCCGTTCGCCGTCCATTTCCACCTGCATCCCGAGGTCGATTGCGCCGTGAGCGCGGACACACGCGCGGTGATGTTGAGCCTGGGCAGACATCGGTGGCAGTTCGAAGCCAGCGGCGCGCGGCTCGAGATCGAGGACAGCGTATACTATTCCGATTTCTCGGGACCGCGGCGCACGCGGCAGATCGTGCTGCGCGGCGCCACATTCGGCGACTCGACGGTCACGTGGTCGGTGCGCGACGTCGAGGACCCCGCCGTCGCCGTCGCGGCTCCCGAAGTGGACGAGGTAACGCCCCAGGAAACAGCCGAGCCCGCAGACGCCGCGCCGGAGACGCCGCCGATCGCGGCCGCGGTGCCGCTCGGCGTGGCGATCGCTGCGATGCAGGCCGCGCGGCTCGCCGATGCGGCGCACGATGTCCCGGCCGCTGCTCCGACGGGCCCGCCGCCACTGCCGCAAATGATCGACGTCGCGGTCGGGGGCGAGGTTGCCGCGGGCGCGGTAGCAGCAGTTGAATCCGACTTCGCCATCGCGCTGGCGCAGGCCATGGCCGATGCGCTCGAAGAAGACATCGAGGCCGCGGAGGATGCGTCCGGCAGCGTCGAGACCGACGACGCGCAGGACAACGAACCAGATGCGCCGGAGCCGGAGCGCGTCGCGGATGCGGAGCGGGAGACGGAGACATCGACCGGGCCGCCGCCTCTGCCGAAGTCCCCCGACGAGACCGAGGCGTAGATCGGCGGCGCACGCGGCCGGTTTATGTCAGATCGGTTCGCCGCGCACCAGACGGGGCAGCTCACCCGTCAGTCCCGCCGCTTCCTCGACCAGCAGGCGCTTCAATGCGGGGATGCGATCGACGAGGCCGAGGCCGGCCTCACGCGCCGACCTGAGCAAGCCGAGATCGTTGGAAAAGAGCCGGTTGAGGGTGTCGAACGTCGCCGTCGACAGCGTGGCGTCGAGCCGGCGCCAGCGTTCGTAGCGCTCCAGCGCCATCGCGTCGCCAGCGTCGAGGCCGAGGCGCAGGCTTTCAACGATGCATTCGGCCAGCGCGGCGACGTCGCGCAATGCGAGATTGAGCCCCTGGCCGGCGATCGGGTGGACGCCGTGGGCGGCGTCGCCGATCAGCGCCACGCGCGGGGCGATGAAGCGGCGGGCCAGATGCATGTCGAGCGGCCAGCTGCGTCGCGGGCCGGCCAACCGGATGTCTCCGAGCCGGCCACCGAAGCGCCGGTCGACCTCATCGAGAAAGCCCGCATCATCGCGCGCGAGAATGCGCTCGGCCTCCGCTGCAGCCTCGCTCCACGTGATGCACGAGCGATCACCCGTCAGGGGCAGGATGGCAAACGGGCCGGCGGGCAGGAAGTGCTGGACTGCGACGCCGCCATGCGGGCGCTCGTGGGCGACCGTTGTGACGATGCCGGTCTGGGCGTAGCGCCAGCCGACGCAGCGAATGCCGGCGGCCTCGCGCACCGGCGACTGGCGGCCATCGGCGGCGACGATCACAGACGCGGCGATCTCGCGGCCATCGGAGAGCTGCAGGGTGGCCAGGCCGCCGCCGCGCTGGCTGAGCCCCACGATCTCGGCGGGGGCCCGCAGGGTGACGCCGGGCGCGCGCAACACCGCGCGCGACAGCGCGTGGAGCAGGATTGCGTTGGGCAGGATGTGGGACGCGGGCTCGCCGGTCGCGGCCAAATGGTTGTCGTAGGTCAGCAGGACCGGGCGCAGACCGGCCTCGAGCGGGGAATCGGTGATCTCGATCGCAGTGACGGGTTGGGCCTCGTCAGCGACATCGGACCAGATGCCCAGCCTCGACAGGACGTGGCGCGAGGCGGCGGACAGGGCGGACGCGCGCGGATCGGTGACCGGCGCGGCGCCGGCGCTGCCTTGGGGGGTGCGGTCCAGGAGCACGATGCGGGCCTGGCCGCCCAGCGCCTGGGAGAGAGCGCAGGCGAGCGCCAAGCCCGCGAAGCTCGCGCCGGCGATGGCAATGTCGTAGCGCTCATCTGTGCTAGGAATGGCCGCCTGCCTGACGCCGCCGGAAGCGGCCTGTTGCCAAGGATCTTTCGATGTCGACCAGCCAGCCCGCTTCGGCTCTCGATCAACTGTTGTCCATTCTGGACCTGGAGCCGCTCGAGCAAAACCTGTTTCGCGGTCGCGGGCCGACGACGGGCTGGCAGCGCGTCTACGGCGGGCAGGTGGTGGGGCAGGCCCTGGTGGCGGCCGTCCGGACCGTCGAGCCCACACGCGTCGCCCATTCCATGCACGCCTACTTCCTGCTCGGCGGCGACCCGCAGCATCCGATCGTCTACGACGTGGAGCGGATCCGGGACGGCGGCAGCTTCACGACGCGGCGGGTGAAGGCGATCCAGCATGGCCGGCCGATTTTCACCATGAGCTGCTCGTTCCAGACGCCCGAAGGCGGGCTCGAGCATCAGGCGAGCGCGCCGGCCGCGCCCGATCCCGACAGCCTGCCGAGCGAGAAGGAACTCGTGCGCCAGCTGGTCGACCGGCTACCCGACAACATGAAGGCCTATTGGCAGCGCGAGCGGCCGTTCGAGATGAGACCCGTCGATCTGTCGCGCTATCTGACGCGGGAGAAGCGGGAGCCGGTCCAGATGGTGTGGATGCGCGCCAACGGCCGGCTGCCGGACGACCCGGCCCTGCACCAATGCGCCCTGGCGTACGCGTCGGACTTCACGCTCTTGGACACCGCGCTGATCGCGCACGGCAAGCTCTTGTTCGATCAGGACATTCAGCTCGCCAGCCTCGACCACGCACTGTGGTTCCATCGGCCGTTCCGCGCCGACGAGTGGCTGCTCTACGTTCAGGACAGCCCGAGCGCCCACAGCGCGCGCGGCTTCTGCCGGGGCTCGATCTTCACCCGCGACGGCGTGCTGGTGGCGTCGTCCGCGCAGGAAGGGCTGACCCGGATCCGGGCGTCGTCATTCGTGGTCAATTAATAGGCATAGATCGATTATTGCCTATTTTTTGGGCTGCTTGAGCGACTGTTCAGCGCCTTCCGTCAGCGCGGCCTCATTAAATTGCTATTTATTTCAGCCGCTTAGTCCGCATTCACCAAACTGGCACAGCTCTTGACTCTCGGTCAGCGAGCCGCCGCGCGTGCGACGGCCGGGAACGCGCGCACGACGCGTTGCCTTCCAGCTCGTTTTTCAACCGAGGGGCCAACGCATGAAGCTGATCACCGCGATCATCAAACCCTTCAAGCTCGAGGAGGTGCGCACGGCGCTGACCGACCTCGGCTTGCAAGGCATGACCGTTACCGAGGTCAAGGGCTATGGCCGCCAGAAGGGCCATACCGAGATCTATCGCGGCGCGGAATACGCCGTGAGCTTCCTGCCCAAGATCAAGATCGAGATCGTCGTGGCGTCCGCGGACTCCGATAAGGCGATCGCGGCCATCACGGGCGCTGCCAAGACCGGCCAGATCGGCGACGGCAAGATCTTCGTTTCGCCCATCGAGCAAACCGTGCGCATCCGCACCGGAGAGACCGACGAGAGCGCGCTCTAAGCGCGGGCTTGCGGCATCCGGCCGAGCGCCGGATGCAACCTTCAGACAAACCTCACGACCACGGACTGGGGAGCTTCCACATATGACATCCAGAGCATTCAAGGCCCTCCTGCTGACCGGAGCCGCGCTTGCCGCGGCATCCGGTTCGGCCTTTGCCCAGAGCACGCCGCCACCGAAACTGGATTCGGGCGATACGGCCTGGATGCTGACCTCCACCGCGCTGGTGCTGATGATGACGATCCCCGGCCTGGCGCTGTTCTACGGCGGCATGGTGCGCAAGAAGAACGTGCTTGCGACGGTGATGCAGAGCTTTGCGGTCTGCTGCCTCGTGACGGTGCTGTGGATGGTGATCGGCTATTCGCTGGCGTTCACCGACGGCGGTTCGCTCAACGCCTACATCGGCGGCCTGAGCAAGATGTTCCTCGCCGGCATCGGTAAGGACACGCTGCAGGGCACGATTCCGGAATCGGTCTTCATGACCTTCCAGATGACGTTCGCGATCATCACGCCGGCGCTGATCTGCGGCGCGTTTGCCGATCGCATGAAGTTCTCCAGCCTGCTGGTGTTCCTGTCGCTCTGGCTCGTCGTCGTCTATGCGCCGGTCTGCCACTGGGTGTGGGGCGGCGGCTTCCTGGCGAAGGACGGCGTGCTCGACTTCGCCGGCGGCACCGTCGTGCACATCAACTCGGGCATCGCCGGCCTCGTCTGCGCGCTCGTGCTGGGCCGCCGCGCCGGGCACGGGTCGGAGAACATGGCGCCGCACAACCTGGTGCTGACGGTGATCGGCGCGCTCGCTGCTGTGGGTCGGCTGGTTCGGCTTCAACGCGGGCTCGGCGGTCGCCGCCAACGGCGCAGCGGGCATGGCCATGGCCGTGACGCAGATCGCGACGGCGGCTGCGGCACTGTCGTGGATGTTCGTGGAGTGGATGGTGCATCGCCGCCCGAGCGTGCTCGGCATCGTTTCCGGCGCGGTTGCCGGTCTGGTTGCGATCACGCCGGCCTCCGGCTTCGTCGACCCGAAAGGCGCGCTGATCATCGGCTTCGCCGCAGGCGCGGTGTGCTTCTTCGCGGCGACGACGGTGAAGCGCATGCTCGGCTATGACGACAGCCTCGACGTGTTCGGCATCCACGGCGTGGGCGGTATCGTCGGCGCCGTGCTTACCGGTGTGTTCGCGGTGGAAGCCATCGGCGGCACGAAGGGCCTCCTGGAAGGGAACGCCGCGCAGGTCTGGGTGCAGATCTACGGGATCCTCGCCACGGTCGTGTGGAGCGCGGTCGCCACGTTCGTGATCTTGATGCTCATAAAGGTCACGATGGGGCTGCGGGTGGAGAAGAACGTCGAGATCGAAGGTCTCGACATCAACCTGCACGGCGAGGTCGTTCAGTAAGCACAGCGCGGCCTCCTCGAGAGGGGGCCGCCGCTCGCGCAGACGCGAGACGATGCCCGGCGGCGTGTCCGCCGGGCTTTCGCGTTTTACCGTGGCGTCAGCGCCTGCCTCCGGGCACCACGAGGCGCGCGCCGGGACGCAGCCGCCGCAGCACCAGCGCCATGTCGCGGGGCGAGAGAGCCACGCAACCCGCCGTGGGGCCACGGTCGGGACGCTCCAGATGCACGAAGATGGCACTGCCGCGACCGGCGACGCGCGGACGCTCGTTGTAGCCGACGACGATCACGACATCGTACAAGGCGTCATCGCGCCAGAGTCGCTCGGCGCTCGCCGGATAGGGGTGGCGGACGCGCCGGTTGTAGTTGCGATCGCCGGGGGTGTCGCACCAGCCGTCATCGGGTTGGATCGCGCACACGGGCAAGCCGGTCGGCGGGCGAGGCTGGCGATCGCGCCGGTAGAGTACGTATCGCAGGCGCCAGATGCCCATCGGCGTCGCCCCGTCGCCCTCGCGCTTCAACGCTCTTCGGCCGCCCCGACCAAGGCTGCAGGGAACGCGCAAGGAACCAAGTTCGAGCCAGCCACGCACCGCCCACGGACCGAGCGTCCGCAGGGTCACCGAGTGGTGCCGTTTCACGGTTGATGTGCTATGAGTTTCCACGTGCTTATGTGATGCCGTTTGCGAGTGGGGGCCCGGTCAGGCCCTGCCCAGGGCCGAGACCATGGCGCGCCGCCGGACCAAGGTCCGAGGCGCATTCTGCCGTCGACGCACTTGATCGCAGCGGGCGCCTTTGCGCAATATGCCGGTCGACGGTGCGACCTCAGTTGCCGCAACCAAATCGGAGTGCTTCGCAATGAGCAATGCGCGACGGATTCTCGTCGTGGACGACGACGACGATCTGCGTGAAGGCCTCAAGGAGCAGCTGGCGCTGCACGATGAGTTCGACGTGACCACGGCGGACACTGCCGGCAAGGGTATCGAGGCGGTGAAGGTCGATCGGTTCGATCTCGCGATCTTCGACGTCAATCTGCCGGACATCGACGGCCGCGAAGCGGTGAAGGTTCTGCGCAAGAACGGCTTCAAGAGTCCGATCATCATGCTGACGGGTAATGACTCCGATGCCGATCAGATTCTGGGGCTCGATGCCGGCGCCAACGATTATGTGACGAAGCCATTCAAGTTCGCCGTCCTGCTGGCTCGGATTCGCGCGCAATTGCGACAGCATGAGCAGAGCGAGGACGCCGTCTTCACGATCGGCCGATATACGTTCAAGCCGGCTTCGAAGATGCTGGTCAACGAGAAGGGCTCGAAGATCCGGTTGACGGAGAAAGAGACCTCGATCCTGAAATACCTCTATCGCGCCGACGAAAAGGTGGTGAGCCGCGACACGCTGCTGCACGAGGTGTGGGGTTACAACGCCGGCGTGACGACGCATACGCTGGAGACGCACATCTACCGGCTGCGGCAGAAGATCGAGGAAGATCCCTCCAACGCCGAGCTGCTGATCACGGAAGCGGGCGGCTACAAGCTGGTGCCCTGAGCGGCAACGGCTTCATCCCGGCGAGACACGATTGATCGCATTGCGTCTCGGTGACTGCCAGAATTGCAGAGGTGCTGGCCGTTCCCGGGCGGGTCTCCGGCTCAACTGTTTTGCGCTGGACGCCGCTGACATTCATCAACCGAATGTTGCCTCGCGCGCCGCGTGGCAGGAGATGCACCGACGGCCGCGGGGTGGTTGGCACCAGCGGGCGACCGGTGGCGCCTTGTCCGTTTGGCCGATGCGCGAGCCGCGGCTCGATGCTGCGGCGACGGGCAACACTGTTACCGGCATGGCGCGATCATCCCCGACATCCCCAGATCATCGCCAGCGACGCCACGGGCGTGTGGACCGTCGCCACCGAATCGCGGGACATCCAGGCTCATACGCTCGATGTCGACATCGGCGGCGTCCGCGCAAACGATCTGCGCACGAGGACACGGCGGTGTTGCCCATTCGGGCACCGGGTTGCAGTGGAGCAAGGATAGGTCCATGGCCGTTGAAGCACTCGTCACGCCACTCCTGAACGTGGGCTTGTTCCAGGGTCTGAGCCCGCTGCAATTGGCGAAGATCGCGAAGGTCAGCGAGCGCATCGTGTTCAAGCCGGACGAGGTCGTGATTCGAGCGGGCGACGAAGGCGATGCGGCGTTTCTGATCGTGGCCGGCGAGGCCATGCGCATCAATGATCCGACCGATCCGGAAGACATGCCGCTGGCGCCGAGCACGCTGGTCGGCGAGATGGCGATGCTGGTCGAGACGGAGCATTCCGCCACGGTCGTCACCCGCAGCAAGGTTCGCGCGATGAAGATCACGCGCGAGGCGCTGCATGGTCTGATGCTCGAGGATCCCGGACTTGCGGAGCATTTCCTCGGCAAGATCGTCGCGCGGCTCGGTGTGCTGGCCGACGAACTCCGCCGGATCGACGCCGGACTGGCGGTTGGTGACGATCGCGAGGCGGGCGCCGCGCCGGCCGAGGATGAAGCCGACGGCGCGCGCGCAGCGACCTTGCACTGAGCGGCCTCGACCGCGCTTCCCAGGCATCACGTCTTCACAGCGAGCCGCGCTCCTGCGGCTGGACGCGCCAGTGTGCGCGGTATCGCTGCACTTGGACCGTATGGGATCCCTGAAATGGAAACGCCCAACCCCGGGGGGAGGGGTTGGGCGTCGTTAGCGCTTTTCGCGCAGGCACCGGGAGGGAAGCCGGTGCCGCAGGTGATGCCGTCGGCTAGACGGGGGGCACTACCGATACAGGGTGGCACCACCTGACTGACAGTGATCTAAGCGCATCACCGGGAAGTTCAATAGGGGGATTGGGATATCTTCACGAAATTGTTACTGGTTGTTTCATGGCGGGCTGATTCGATCGTCGGCGCCCGGCCCGACCCCAGCAGCGGCTGGCAGCCGCTAAGCCTCAGAACCTGTGCTGTATTTTCACGTCGAAGATGGTAGGGTCAATCTTCTCCGCTACCGTGATATCCGACAGCTCAACTCGGGTATCGAGGCCCTGGGCGTCTGTGGTGACCCACTCCTTGAGCTCCAGCTCGGGCTTCTTGACCAGCACCAGCTTGATCTTGCCGGGGGTGTCGGGGCTCTTGTCCTGGACCGTCAGGACGATGGTGTCGTCCGCCTCCTGAACGTCGGTCACCTTGGCATCGCGCAGCAGGTCGACATCCTTGCGCAGCAGAATGCGGAAGGGCGTGTTGTCGAGCTCGATGACATCTTCGTTGCGCGTGTCGTGATCCTGCACGCGCAGAAGCGTGCCGTTGGAGACGATGATCTGCTTGCTGGGCAGCGCATAATCGAAGCGGAACCGACCGGGACGCTTGAGGTAGAACTTGCCGCGCATGCGCTTGTTGGCTGCGTCGGTCTGGATGAAGCGGCCCTTCAGGTCGATCACGCCGTTGAAATATCCCGATACTTTATTGATCGTCTCGACCTGAGCGGCCTGGAGTGTCACGCCCTGCGCGGACGGGTTGTCGGGCGAGACTTTCGCGTTCCAATTGGCGCCGACGGGGTTGCCGGCCGGTGCCTGTGCTGCCGCGCCTTGCGCTCCGGCGTCGGTTGCGGCCGCGACCAGTCCGACACAGGCGAAAACGGCCGAGACGACCAGCGACAGTCGAGCCATGAGATTGCGTGCCCCGCGATGTTCAGATGTGCCTACAGACCCCTTGATTCGGCACTGTGACTAACATTGCGACGAGATAGAGGCGACTGGCGGGGCGCGCACGGCGGGGGAAAAGTCCGTGGCAGCACGACCACGCGGCGTGCGTACGCACATCGGCAGAGGACACCGATGGTGGATCAGGCGGCGTCGGAGCCGGCTCCCGCTGAGGCCAGGATCTCGCGCCTGCCGACCTGATTGGCGGGGCTGATGATGCCTTCGCGCTCCATCCGCTCGATGAGATCGGCGGCGCGATTGTATCCGATCGAGAGGCGGCGCTGGATATAGCTGGTGGACGCCTTGCGGTCGCGGAGCACGATCGCGACGGCCTTGTCGAATAGGTCGTCACCGCCGGGCGCGCCGCCGGAAGCGGCACGATCGTCGGCGGATTGCGGTCCGTCGGTGATGCCGTCGATGTAGCGCGGCTCGCCCTGCTCGGCGAGCGCGCGCGCGACCGTCTCGACCTCGTCGTCGGCGACGTAGGCGCCGTGGACACGCACGACCTGGCCTGCCGCCGTTGGAGAACAGCATGTCGCCCTGACCCAGCAGCTGCTCGGCGCCCTGTTCGTTCAGGATCGTGCGGCTGTCGATGCGGGAGGCGACCTTGAAGCTGATGCGGGTGGGGAAGTTGGCCTTGATCGTGCCGGTGATGATGTCGACGGACGGGCGCTGCGTCGCCATGATGAGATGGATGCCGGCGGCGCGGGCCATCTGCGCCAGGCGCTGCACTGCCGCCTCGATCTCCTTGCCGGCCACGATCATCAGATCGGCGAACTCGTCGACCACGACCACGATGTAAGGCATCGGCTCGAGCGACATCTCCTCCTGCTCGTAGACGGCCTGACCGGTGTCGGCGTCGAAGCCGGTCTGCACGGTGCGCGCCAGCGGCTCGCCACGCTTTGCCGCGTTGCGGACGCGGTTGTTGTAGACGTCGATGTTGCGGACGGCGAGCTTGGACATGCGCTTGTAGCGCTCCTCCATTTCGGCCACGACCCAATTCAGCGCCGCAACGGCCTTCTGTGGCTCGGTGACGACCGGGCAGAGCAGATGGGGGATGCCGTTATAGACCGACAGCTCCAGCATCTTGGGGTCGATCATCAGGAACCGGCACTCCTCGGGCGTCACCCGGTAGAGCAGCGACAGGACCATCGCGTTGACGCCGACCGACTTGCCCGAGCCAGTGGTGCCGGCGACCAGCAGGTGAGGCATGCGCGCGAGATCGACGACCACGGGCTCGCCGGAGATCGACTTGCCCAGCGCCAGGGGCAGGGTTGCGTTGGCGTTGCGGTAGGCGTCCGCTTCCAGCACCTCGCGCAGCAGCACCGGCTCGCGGCGCACGTTCGGCAGCTCGATGCCGATGGCGTTGCGGCCGGGCACGACGGCGACGCGCGTGGAGCTTGCACTCATCGAGCGGGCGATGTCGTCGGCGAGGCCGATGACGCGCGCGGACTTGGTGCCGCGGGCGGGCTCGAGCTCGAACAGCGTGACGACGGGGCCGGGGTGGATCTCCTTGATCGCGCCCTTGACGCCGAAATCGGCCAGCACGTCCTCGAGCAGGCGGGCGTTGCCGCGCAGCACGGTCTGGGTGAATTCGGGACCGGCCGCCGACGCCGCAGGACGCTTCAACAGATTGACGTTCGGCTTGCGGTAGGACGCCTGCTGCGGCTGCCGGCGCATGAGGCCGCCGAGAAATCCCGTCTTGCGATCGCCGGCCGCCTGCGGCGGCGCGGCCGCGGCGGGCGTGGAGCGGGCGGGCTCGCTGCCGGCGGGTGCAAAGCGGCGCGCGATGGCGAGGCTGTCGACATCGGTCGAGGCATCGAAGGCACCGCCGCGCGGGGCGCGTGCCGGCGCAGCATGGTCATGGATCGGCGCCTCGGGCTCGTCGACCCAGTCGGGTTGCGGCGCGAACGGCGTGGCGGACGCGGCGTTCGACGCGTGCATCGGCAGGACGGGCTCTGGGCTCAGCGGCGGCGCGCGCTCGAAGCGCGGCTCGTCGCGCCAGTCGGAGACGGTGGGGGCCGGCCGGCGCACGACGGGCGGGGGCATGTCAGGCGCGTCGGCGTAACGGTCCCGCCGGGGGCGGCGCGTCGACCGGCGCACGGCCTGGAGAAGGTCTCCAAGGCTCTGGCCGAGCGAGCGGGCAAGCAGGGCCGCACCGCCGCCGAACAGCAACAGGCCGGCGACCGCGCCGCTGCGCTTGGGGTTCAAGAAGCTCAACAGGTTGGCAGCCAGCGAATAGACTAGATCGCCGACGATGCCGCCGAAGCCGTGATGGAGTGGCCAGCTCGCGGGCGTCCACAGCGCGCTCAAGGCGCCCGACAATGTGAGCACGGCCAACGGGTAGAGCAGCAGCTTGCCGCGCAGGCGAACGGGATCGGCGCTCGCGACCAGCTCGAGGGCCCAGAACATCGGAACGAGCAGCGCGAAGGCGGCGCCGAGGCCGAGCATCTGCAGCATCAGATCGGAGGCGACGGCGCCAAGGGGGCCCGCCCAGTTGCGCGCGGCGCCGCCGGTGGCATGCGTCAGGCTCGGGTCGGAGACCGACCAGGACAGCAGGGCCACCCACAGGGCCGCCACGACGAGCAGGATGACGGCACCGACAACGCGCCCAGCCGTTCGCCTCAGCTGGCCCTCGAGCGTCTCGGGCAGCAGTCGCTGGACATCGGCAGTGGCGGTCTCGAGTTGCATACTCGGCACGAAAAGGACGGTTGGGGCCGACATCGCGGCCGACGTCCTCGGCCATTCAGTCAGCGATCGAAACGATGCGCTCCAGCGCCTCGCGGATGGTTGCGGGATCGTGGACGAGGGCCACCCGGACGTACTTATCGCCAGGGTTCGTTCCGTCCCGCCCCCGCTGCGCGAGGTAGGCACCTGGTAACACCTTGACACCGCATCGTTGCCAGAGGGTTACCGTGGCCTCAACGCTGCCGCCGGCCTGTTCCATATCGAGCCATAGAAAAAAGCCACCTGCGGGCCTGCGGTAGCCGAAGCGGGTGCCCAGGATCTCGTCGCACAAGTCGTACTTGAGGCGGTAGGCCTGCCGGTTGACGGCGACGTGCTGCTCCTCGGCCCAGATGGCGGCGGAGGCGGCCTGTGTCGGGCCCGGCATCTGCGGGCCGCATACGTTCCTGATCTCGGCCAGGGTCTCCAGGAAATCGCCGTCCCCGGCACAGAAGCCCGAGCGCAGGCCGGGGAGGTTCGAGCGCTTTGATAACGAATTGAAAACAATGACATTCTTGAATCGCTCCGGCGTCGCGGCGGCGATCTGTAGGGCGCCGGGCGGGGGCTCGGCGGTGTAGATCTCGGAGTAGCATTCGTCCGAGAACAGCATGAAATCGTAGCGGCGGGCCAGGTCCAGCGCGCGCGCGATGTAGGCGGCGTCCGCCGAGGCGCCCTGCGGGTTGGCGGGCGAGCAAAGGTAGAAGGCGACGGTGCGGGCGAGCAGGTCGGGCTCGCGTTCCAGCGCGTCGAGGTCGGGCAGGTGGCCGGTCGCCTCGGTCGCGTTCAGGTAGACGGGCTCGGCGTCGAAGGCGAGCGCGGCGCCGATGTAGACGGCGTAATAGGGGTTCGGCAGCAGGACGGCGGGGCGGCCCGACACCTGCTTCCTGCCGATCGCGGGCATCAGGGCGTAGAACAGGCCTTCGCGGGAGCCGTTCAGGGGGTGGACCTCGCGGGATGCGTCGACAGCACTCGCCCAGACCGTAGCGGCGGCCGATCCAGGCGGCGATGGACTGACGGAGCGCGTCGGTGCCGCGAATCGGCGGGTACTTGGCGAAGAGGGCCTCGGTCTCCTTGATCTTGTCGACGACGAACGACGGCATCTCCTCGCGCGGCTCGCCGATGGTCATGTCGATGACCTTGGCATGGCCGGACTCGTAGGGGGCGATCAGCTGGCGTGTGCGGGTGAACGGCGACAGGATCGCGCCCTGGGCGAGGGCTGCGAGGCCGGTCGGGGCGGATGTCGGGTCGGCGGAGGGCATGGGTTTGCGGGTTCCGGAAGCGCCAGGGTCGGTTGGCGTCGTGGCTTAGACCTGGGGGCGTGCGGGGGCAAGTGGGGTGGTGGCCGGCAGGTGCGAGGGCGCTGCCCTCGCGCTCCCGCCAGGGTCTTGGACCCTGGACCCGATATGGGGGCGCGGCGGGCCAGTCAGAACGGCGGCAAGTCGTCGGTCGCGCCGCTGGCTGCCTTGGCTGTCTTGAGCTTGTCGGCCGTGACAGGGTCTGCGAGCAAGATGTCGTTGATCTCGCGGGCTATGGCCTCGGCTCTGCGGTTTCGGCGCGGCAACGCCTGATGCTTCGAGATGAAACCGGTCGGGTCCTCGCCCATCTTGACGGAGATGATCTTCACGCCACGGCCGACGGCGAAGCCGACCTCTTGCTGGGTCCAGAAGCTCTGCGAGAAGCCTGCGGTGTGAATGGCCAAGAAGGCGTCCATCGAATGAAGGGCCCTCTCGATCTCAGTCTGCCATTCGAGCGTCGGGTGAATGTCCTCGTGCGCGACGAAGCCGCTGATGCCGAAGGGCGTCAAACACTCACGCAGCCGTGTCGCCTTGTCCTTGTCTTTCGAGATATGGCTGATGAATAGCTTGAAGCGCGGCTCGTTCTGCCAGTTGCGGGGCAAGCCCCTTGCGATGTGACCTGACGCAGGACGCTCGATGCCGAGTTCATCGGCGACACGCAGAAGAAGCTCGTCGGCGGCGGTCTTGAGGCGGTCCTTCGCGTAGACACGCTTGCTGTTGAAAACGCCATTGGCCCATTCGAGTGGCGGCAGCTTGAAGCCGCCGAGAAGTTCATCAAGCTCCGTGAACGTGTAACGCTTCTGTAGCTCTCTGCCGAGGCGTTCGAGTAGGTCGAGCCGATCTGATACGCGCATGGCTGGCTCGATGGCCCGCGTTGATGCTGGCTTCGGCTAAGTTGGCTCAGTTGTCCCAGTCGGAGTTTCGACCGAGCGTGATTTGCCACTTGCATGGCCTGCACTCGACCACGCGATGAGTGCTGCCAGTGTGCAGCGTCTGAACGATAGACTTCTCGCCCTTGTCGAAGCATGTCGGGCAGAGCCAGTGAATTGGCTCGCCTGGCTTGGCGTGCTCTGGCCGAAGCTCGTAAGCGAAAGTGTCGCCGCCGAAGTTTTTCAACTGGTAGCGCGCCTTCTCGGCGGCCCAGCCTTCGGCCTCTGCGAGCTTGGCTTGCAGGTCAGTGATCCGCTGCCCCATCTCAAGCGCGTTGATCTGAGCCGCCATGGCGTTCTGTTGCGCAACCATGATCACGTCCTGCAGCTCGCCAATCTTCTGCTGCATCAGCGCGTGGTCGCGAATGTCTTTCATGGCGCCAAGTATGCCGAACCCCGTCTTGAATGATGTCAGCATTGCGGCCCATGAGCCTGGATCCATCAGCATGTGCAAACCTCGTGATGGCGCGGATCCGGACCGCGCGTTGCTGCCTGCCATGCAACCGATTCGGGGCACGGCGAGGGCCATCGTGCGGACCGTCCACAGACGATAAGACGTTTCCATTTTTGGTCGTAAGGTGAGGTTGGAAGGCCTGCGACCTCGGGGCAATGCAATACCTGGCTGGGGACACGCACCATTTTCCTGGGAGGGATATCAGCCGGGGCGGGGGACGAACCAGAAAATGGTGCATGTCCCCGGGTGCGCTTTTGGCGGCCCCGTTTTCCCTTGCTCAAGCCTTGGTCGGCTCCACCCACGGATCATAGCTGCCGATGGACCAGAGGTGGCCTTCGGGGTCGCGGCAGGAGAAGCCGCGGCCGCCGTAGTCCTGGTCGGCGATCTCGGTGACGATCTCGGCGCCGGCGGCCTTGGCGAGGGCATAGACGGCGTCGGCATCGAAGACGAGGACGTAGGGGCTCTGCGTCGTGCCGCCGAGCGTGGCGGGGGTGGATTGGAGCTTGCCGAAGGCATCGTCGCGCACCGAGCCGATCATGATCATGCCCTGGCCGAGGGTGAGCTGCGCGTGGGCGATGCCGCCCACGTCATCCTCGACGACGAGGTGCGGCGCAAAACCGAACGCCTTGCGCAGCCAGCTGATCATCGCCTTGGCATCGCGGTAGCGCAGGCAGGGGATCACAGTGCTCGGCATCTCAATCGGCTCCTTGTCGGACTTGCGTGGGCATGTCCCAACGCGCGAACGCCGGTCAAGGTGACTGCCCTTCGCACCGCGGCGACAATGGGGCGACAATGGGGACGGTTCCATTTTGGTCGTGCGGCGAGGTCGCGCGAACCGCGGTCGGGCGAAAATGGAACCGGCCCCAATTTCCGGCGAGGCTTGACTTCCATGGGCCCCCATCGTTGCCATGAGGCATCATAAGCGCCATCGGCCGAGGCGCGCCAACAAGCCGGAGGAAACACAGATGTTCGTCGCCACCAATGACAAGGCCCTGCAAACGACCACGACCGGCGCGCTGCCGCGACCGTCCTGGTACACGGAGAACCTGCGCGGGCAGCCGCTGTCGATCGGATTTTCGCAGCGGGCCTATCGCGAGCAGCATTTCGACTGCCTCGCCGCCAACGTCGCCATGCAGCACAAGGCGGGCATCGACATCATGGTCGACGGCGACTGCCGGCTCGACGACGACTGGGCGGGGCGGTCGTGGGTCGCCTATCCGCTGGAGCGCATCGAGGGCGTGGGGCCGGGGCAGCTCGAGGTGCAGCCGGCGGGGTTCCTGTCCGCTGACCGCGGGCCGGGCGACATCATGTGGGAGGTGATCGAGACGCGGCTGACGCCGCACGTCACGGGGCCGATCGGGAAGACGCGGCTCGAGCTCGACCGGGCGTACAAGGCGATGGCCGGCATGACCGACAAGCCGTGCAAGATCGGCACGGCGTCGGCGCAGATCCTGACCATGATGGTCAAGAACGACCACTACAAGGACCGCGTGGCGCTGCTGTACGCGCTGTCGGATGCGCTCAACAAAGAATACCACGCGATGGTCGATGCCGGGGCGCCCTTGATCCAGATCGAGGAGCCGGAGATCCACCAGACGATTCACGACCCGAACACGCCGATCAAGGCGGAGACGTGGGTCGATGCGTTCAATCGCGAGGTAAAGGGGTTGCGGCAGCGGACCGAGGTGTGGGCGCATACGTGTTGGGGCAGCCCCGCCGGCCAGCGCGTGCTGCATGCGACGGCGACCTACGAGCGTGCGCTCAGCTACTACGATCAGCTCGACATCGACGTGCTGTGCATGGAAGGCGCGTCGAACAAGTGCGCGGAGGTGCCGCTCTACGGAAAGATGATCGGCAAGGACAAGAAGATCGCGGTCGGCATTCTCAACCACCGCTCGCTGCAGGTGGAGCGGCCGGAGGAGGTGGCGGAGATGATCCGCACGTGCCTCAAGCACATCGAGCCGGAGCGGCTGATCCTGGCGTCGGACTGCGGGTTCGGGCGGCAGGCGATGAGCCGCATCCACGCGTTCTACAAGATGGTGGCGCTGGTGCGCGGGACGAACATCGTGCGCAAGGAGTTGGGATTGGAGGAGGTCTACATCCCGGCGTGCGATCCCAAGCTGTCGATGGTGCCGGTGGCGGGGGTGTGAACGTAAGCGGGGACGGTTCCATTTTGCCCTGAGGGACACGCCGAGCCGTCCCCGCGCAGTCAAAATGGAACCGTCCCCAATTTCCCAATTTCCAATTTCAGCCAATTTCAGCCGATGACGATGCGGCGGCCGTCGACGACGCGGTAGGGCGGGACCTCGAGGTTGCGGGGCGCGGGGCCGCGGGTGACGCGGCCTGCCGCGTCGTAGGTGGAGAAGTGGCACGGGCAGACCCAGCCGTCGAACGTGCCTTCGACGACATTTGCGCGCGGCACGCAGCCGGCATGGGTGCAGGTGGCGAGCACGACGAGCCAATCGCTTTCGCCGCGCGCGAGGCGGTTTACGTCGGTGGCGAGCGCGTTCTCGGGCAGCGCCATGTTGCGCGCGAGCGGGTCGAGCATGCTGTCCGGGTCGATCCGCCTAGAGCGGGCGATTTCGGCGGGCGTGCGATGGCGAATGAAGACGGGTTTGCCGCGCCACAGTACGGTGATCGCCTGGCCCTGCTTCAGCTGGGAGACATCGATCTCGGCGACGGCGAGTGAGCGCGCCGCGGCATCGGCGTTCATCTGCTCAAGGAAGGGCCAGGCGACGAAGCCACTGCCGACGCCGACAAACGTCAAGGCGGACACCTGGAGGAAATCACGGCGGGTCGTGCCCGACGTGGCGGACGACTGGGCAGACGGCTGGGCAGACGGCATGACACCTGCTCCACGGGTCGGTGAGCGATCGCTTTAGATGTCGGCTTCAACCGTGAGGAAACAAGCGGGCGTTTTGCCGCCTGCGGCGTCCACGGCTTCGCCACCGTTTCATGCTCCGAGCGCTTCCCGCCACCATCGGCTACTGCCGCCGGCGTGCCTCCGACAGCGCCTGCGCGAAACCGTCCAGCCGGATCTCGACGCCGCGGGGATCGTCGGGCAGCGCGATGACCATGTTCTTGTGCCGCGCCATCTGACGCATTAGCCCCTGCGTGATGTCGTTGGGTGGCATCTCGATGGCGTTGCCGTCCGTGGCGCGCAGTTCCGCGAGCGGGCCCGCTGAGATCATTTCGCCGTCCATGTAGATCGTGACGGTGCCGGTTGCAGGCACATTGGCGCGCAGGATCGTGATCCGGGCGTTGTTCTGCCGATCGGGCTCAATGCGCAGGAGCGTTGCGCGCGGCGTGCCGCTCCCGTTCTGCTCGATGCGACAGGCCGGATCGCAGCGGACGGTCCAGGCCGCGTAGGCCTTCGCGGCCGACGGTGCCTGTGCGCGCGACGGCGGCAGCTCGGACCTGCGCTCGGACCTCGGTGGCGGCGGCGTGGCGTTGGCAGTCGGCGGCGCGCCATCCTCGGCGAGGAAGCGGCCGGCGACCCAGCCTGTCATGCCGTTGTAGCCGACCTTGCACCAGCGGCTCCTGGCGCTTCTGGCGCGCTCGGCCGCACTCATCGCCTGCCATTGTTGGAAGGTCGGGCCGCCCTGGCAGCCGAAGTTCTTCAGACCGCGGGCGCCTGGTGGAATTCGTGCGATGCGTCTGGCCCGCGCGTTGGGCTCGGTGCGCAGGTTGAGCACATCGTCGCGGGCGACACCGGTCACGCGCCAATAATCGGGGCCATCGGCCTCCGCGCGCACGCCCGGCGCCAGCCAGAACGATAGGGCAAAAAGAAGGGCGGCCAACGCCTGTTGCATCCTCGTATGCCTTTCGTCAGATAAGATAAACGCCGCCATTTACCTGTATCGTCTGCCCCGTCACGTAGTCATTGCCCACGATCATGGTCACGACCTGTGCGACCTCGTCTGAGCGGCCCAGGCGGCCGAGCGGGATACGGACGCGGGCCTCGGCGCGGGCCATCGGCAGCTCCTCGGTTTCGATCAGGGACGGGGCGACGGCGTTGACCGTCACGCCCTCAGTCGCAAGGCGCACCGCATAGCCGCGCGTGAGGCCCTCCATGCCGGCCTTGGAGGCGTTGTAGTGCAGGCCGACCGAGCCCATGCCGCGCGCGGCGCCCGACGAGATGTTGACGATGCGCCCCCACTTTTGCGCGCGCATGTGGGGCAGCACGGCCTGCGTACACAGGAACGCCGACTTCAGATTGACTGCGATCGTGGTGTCGAAATCCTCCTCGGTCAGATCGTCGACCGTGCGGCGGAGCATGACACCGGCATTGTTGACGAGAATATCGACGGGGCCCAGGGCGCTGTCCACAGCAGCCATCATGCGCGTCACCTCGGCCGTGCTGCTGACATCGGCGGGCACGACGACCGACTTGCGGCCCATGGCCTCGATTGCGGCCGCCACCTCGCCTGCGCTCTCGACACGCTGGCGGCAGTTGACCGCGACGTCGGCGCCCGCCTCGGCGAGCGAAATGGCGATCGCCCGGCCGATGCCGCGCGAGCCGCCAGTCACGAGCGCCACGCGTCCGCGCAGATCCGGTGCACTCATGATTGGCTTACTCCCTGTCGTAGCCGCCACGCCGGCGACCCTTTCGTTGGCAAGCTAATGGCTTTTTCGCCTCGAGCAACCGTCGATGCCGGCCCAGCTCAGCCCTGCGGTCCATGCACGGCCGTGCCACGATCGTGCCGATGGCCATCGGTTGGCGGCCGGGCTAGGGTTGCGGACGTTTTGCCAGCCTGGGCGAGCGGCCCTATGCGCCGTGTCCGTCCGATTTGCTCAAGGGATCGCGCTCATGCCCGTCGCCAAAGTCCGCGGTATCGACATCAAGTACGAAATCATCGGGTCGAAAGGCCCTTGGGTCGCGTTGGCGACCGGCGGCCGCTCCGCTTACGATGAATTCGTGCCGCTCGCCCGGCTGATCGCCGACGAAGGTTTCCGCGTGGTGCTGCACGACCGGCGCAACTGCGGCGGCTCGCAGATCGGCCTCGACGCCAGCGAGAGCGAGGACGAGCACCGCGTTTCCGACTGGCACGCCCTGCTGACACAGCTCGGCGCGACGCCGACGTTCCTGGGCGGCTCTTCGTCGGGTGCGCGCATGGCGCTCATGTATGCCGTTCGCTATCCCCAACTCGTCAGCGGACTGCTGCTGATGCGCGTGACGGGCGGGGCGTTTCCGGCCAAGCGGCTGCCGGAGAACTACTATTCGATCTTCATCAGTGCAGCCCAAGACGGCGGCATGGAGGCCGTGGCCGCGATGGATCACTGGAAGGCGGTGATCGCGGCGCGGCCGGATAACGGCACCATCCTGCGTGAGATGGGTGCTGCGAAATTCATCGACGTGATGTCGAAGTGGCGCGACGCATTCGTGGCAGGCGTCGATTATTCCGTGGCGGGGCTGACCGATGCCGAGCTTGGCGCGATCACGGCGCCGACGATCGTCATCCCCGGCAACGACAAGGTGCACAACGGCGCCAGTGGCAAAATCGCCCACAAGCTGATCCCGGGCTCCAAGCTGCACGAATTGCCGATTACCGATGACGGCGCGGAGCTCGTGCCCTATGCCGACTGGAAGCCGCAAGAGGCGGAGATCGCGCGCACGTACGTCGACTTCATGAAGGCGCACTGTTGATGGTGCTGGCGGCCAGCCGCGGGACCCAGTCGCCGGGTCAGGCTAAAGTGGCCGGCCTTCGAGCTTGCGCTCCAGTAGCGGGATGAGGTCGCGTTGTGCGAGAAACGGGTTCACCGCGCGGGCGCGCCGGAACGCGGCGAGCGCGCCCTTCTCGTCACCTTGCGCCAGCGCGATCAGGCCCATGCCGGAGAGCGCGCCGAAGTGGCGCGGCTCACGCTTGAGGACTTCGACGCAATCGGCCAGAGATTCGGCGTAACGCCCCTGGTGATAGCGCAGCGTCGCGCGCTGGTTCCAACCTTCGGGAAAGTCGGGCTTGAGGTGAATGACCTCGTCGATCAGCGCCTCGGCTTCGGCGCCCTGGCCGAAGATGGCCAGCGACAGGATCTTGCTCATGAGGTCGTCGACCTCCGGGTGGCCCGAAGTGTGCCAGAGCGACCAGATCTCCGCGATGAGGGGCGTAGCCTCCGCCTCGTTCGTCGCCGCCTGTAGCGCGGCGAACTTGCGGTCGAGCGCTGTGGCCCGCTGGCGATCCGCATCGTCAGCGATGCGAAGGACGACGGGCGGCGCGCGGCTCATTTCCGGCGACGCTGCACCGGCTTGATCGGCGCGGTGGCCCGCCGCGATCGACAGCGCGGCGGCCAGCAGCAGGGCCGCCACGATGCCCCGATATCGCCAATCGTCCTTCGCGGTAGCCGGGCCACTCTTCGGCATGGCGTCAATCCACCACGGCCTGGTAGACGAGCCCGCGCATCAGCTGGCGAAAACGCAGGCGTGCGAGGCCGGGCGCCGCGGCCATGAAGACGCACGTAAGCTGCTCCTTGGGATCGCACCAGAAATACGTGCCGAAGACGCCCGACCAATAGAAGTCCCCGGCCGAGCCATGCATGGGCGCGATGCCCGTCTGACGGCGCACGGCGAAGCCGAGGCCGAAGCCGTAGCCGACGGCGGAAGGGTCCATGGTCGCGGCGATGCGGTCCCCCTGACCGGGCTGAAGGTGATCCGCGCGCATCAGCTCGACCGTCTTGGAGCCGAGCACGCGCACGCCGTCGCGGTCGCCGGAGTCGAGCAGCATCTGCGTGAACTGGAGGTAGTCGAGCGCGGTGGAGACCGCGCCGCCGCCGCCGGAGTCCCATTGCATCGCCTTGCCCGTCGCGTGATGCACGGTCACCGGCGCGCCGGTCAGCGCGTCCTTGGGGAAGGCGTGGGCATAGCGTGCGGCCGCGTCCGTCGACAGTGCGAACGCCGTGTCGGTCATGCCGAGCGGGCCCCACAGGCGGTCGCGCATGGCGGCCAGCAGGGGACCTCCGGTGACTGCCTCGACGATCAGGCCGAGGACATCGGACGAGAAGCCGTACTCCCATTGGGCGCCTGGCTGGAACAGAAGCGGCGCCTTGGCCAACGCTTCCAGGAAGGCGGGCTTGGACAGGTTGACGGCGGCGCTGACAGAGGAGCCGGGCGAGAGCTTGTGGGCGGCGCTGGTCCCGCGCTCGCGGTAGGTGAAGCCGGATGCGTGGCGCAGGAGATCGTGGACGGTCGGCTCGCGCTCCAGCGGCACGGTCTCGGCGTCGTCGGGCGCGAGCGAGCGGGCGACGCGCAGCGCCTTCAGCTCGGGCAGGTATTTGGAGGCCGGATCCGTCAGCAGGATGCGGCCTTCCTCGACGAGTTGCATGATGACGGCGGAGACCATCGCCTTGGTCATGGAGGCGATGGAGAAAGCGGCATCGGTCGTCATCGGTGCCTTCGATGCGGGATCGCGGTGGCCGATCGCTTCGAGGTAGGCAAGACGGCCCTGCCGGGCGATGGCGACCACCGCGCCCGGCAGCATGCCTGCTGCGACCTCGCGATCGAGCGCAGTGCGAATGCGGCCGAGGCGCTCGGTGGACAACCCAACGTCCTCGGGATTGGCGCGTTCAAGACCGCGCGCCGTCGTCCCGGCCTTCTGCTTCATGGCGCTCTCCCATCAGGCTGTCGTCGTTTTGGCGACTGTAGCTGAGAAGCGGCTTGTAGAGAAAGCACGCAAGGCCCGGTCCGCGCGCGCAACACCTGCGGACCGGGCGGTGGCCTGCCCGAACGGTCAGGCCGCGCGCATATCCGCCTCCGGGGTGGCGCCGATCTTGTGAATGGCGAGGTCCGCGCCCTGGCGCTCTTGGTCGGGATCGAGCCGGAAGCCCGCGAGCTTGTCGACCAGCAGATAGACGATGTAGCCGGCGAGGAAGCCGAACGCGGCGCCCAGAACGCTGCCGACGAGCTGGGACGCGAAGGTGACACCACCGAGGCCGCCGAGCGCCTGGAGGCCGAAGATGCCGCAGGCGATGCCGCCCCACAGGCCGCACAGGCCGTGCAGCGCCCACACGCCGAGGACGTCGTCGACCTTCCACTTGTTGGTCGAGGTCTGGAACATGACGACGAAAATGCCGCCAGCGACGCCGCCGGTGATAAGGGCGCCGATCGGGTGCATGACGTCGGAGCCCGCGCAGACAGCGACGAGGCCGGCGAGCGCGCCGTTGTGAACGAAGCCTGGATCGTTATCGCCGGCGACAAGCGCAACAAGGATGCCGCCGCACATGGCCAGCAGCGAGTTCATGGCGACAAGGCCGGAAATGCCTTTCAGGCTCTGTGCGCTCATGACGTTGAAGCCGAACCAGCCGACGCACAACATCCACGAGCCCATGGCCAGCCAGGGAATCGAGGACGGCGGGATGCCCATGGAGCGGCCATCCTTGGCGTAGCGACCGATGCGCGGGCCGAGCCGCAGGACAGCGGCCAGTGCTGCCCAGCCGCCGAAGGCGTGGACGACGATGGAGCCGGCGAAGTCCTTGAAGTCGGCGCCCAGCGCGTTCTTGAAGAGGTGCTCTTGGATGCCGAAGTTGCGGTTCCAGACGGCGCCTTCGATCAGCGGATACATCAGGCCGACGAGCAGGCCGGTCGCCAGCATCTGCGTGCCGAACCGTGCGCGCTCAGCGATGCCGCCCGACACGATCGCGGGCACTGCGGCGGCGAACGTGCACAGGAAGAAGAACTTCACCAGCGTGAGGCCCTGGGCATCGAAGCCCTTGCCACCGCCTGACAGCGCCTCGGCGCCAACGAAGAAGCTCGTGCCATAGGCGATCCAGAAGCCGACCAGGAAATAGGAGAGGGTCGACACCGCGAAGTCGACGAGGATTTTGCAGAGTGCGTTGACCTGGTTCTTGTGGCGGACGGTGCCGACCTCCAGGAACGCGAAGCCGCCGTGCATGGCGAAAACGAGAATGGCTCCCATCAGGAGAAAGAAAACGTCCGAGCCCTGCTGCAATTGCTCCATGGCACCCCCCAATCCCTGTTCTTGCTCATCAATTGTGCAAACGGCTGCCGACTTGATGGGCTGCACGTCGATCGAGCGGAGAGATCAAGAAGTGTGCCAAACGATTTACCGTGTCGATGCCTCTGCTTTTGCAGTGTTTTTCGCGATGGCCCGGCTTAGCCTACCGCGGGCCTGCCTATTTCGTGTGCACAATGCCGCCATTGGCTGCCTATCTTGCAGGCAGCGCCATGCTTGGCCCGTCCGGCCATCGCATGCGCGTTGGTATGGCGCGGGCGTCAGCGGACGCGACGCGGGTTCATGTAGAGATCGCCTTCCTGGCGCTCGACCTTCGGCTTGACGGTGCCCTTTTCGAGCTCGCGGGCGAGGCTCTTGATGTGACGGCGGCACGACTTGTTGAACACCAGCATGCCCACGAAGAGCTTCAGGATGGTCATCAAACGCTTGTCGGCGTGCTCGACCTTAACCTTGCATTTCCACAGGCCGCCGAGGGTCAGAAGCTTGCCATCGAGAAGGCCGATCTTGTTGCCCTGCCCGTCATACAGCGAATAATCCATGCCAATGGAGATGATGTCCTGCTTCAGGCGGTAGAACTTCGGCACGCCGTCGTCGATCAGGAAGAACGAGAAGTGCTCGGGCAGGAACGGCCACTTGTTGGCCGACCGGGTCAGGTAGACCATCTGATCGGCGTCGTTGGTGTTGGCTGCGAAGCACGACACCGGCAGTCCACGGGCGCCGACCGTCTCCTGCACGGAGCGGGCGAGCATCAGGTCCATGGTCGCGTGCCAGTTCAGCCGCTCGCCGAACAGCTTGAAGACTAGGCGGCGGTCGAAGCCCGAATTCTTCTTCCAGAGGTCCTCGCGATAACCGATCAGGCCCGAGCGCTCGCCGTCCTCGATCACCTCCGCGAAAATATCCATGTCGGAGGTGAACTGGCGCGACTTGGCTTTGTTACGGTCGCGACGGAAGATGCCGAACTCGATCGCGTTCAGGTCGGTGATCCAGACGTCAATCATGAAGCGGGCGTAGGGGTCGGTGCCCTTGGCCTTGGCGGCCCTGTCCTTCAGGGCTGCGGCCGCGCCGCGACCACCTTCGATCACGGCGGAGGGCCGCGCGGATTTCCGGCTGCGCGCCTCGCGCTCCAAGACCTCGGCTCGGGCGTCCGACGCCGCATCGTTGGCCGCCTGCTCCGCCTCGCGCCGGAGATCGGTTGCCGCCGTGCTTTCGCTCATGGTTGCCTCTCGCCGAACCGACGCGCACCTGGAGCCGCCACGCCACTCGCGGGCTCCGACGCTGTACAGAACGACGCGGCACCATGGCGCACTTGCGCACCATCTCGCCCGACGAGACGCCGAATCACTTCTCGCGACAGGTTAACAGGCCCTTTCCGCGGGGGCCACCGGCCGGCGGGCTGGCGGTGGATGGGACAGTGGACGGGAGAGGGGCCGGGCGGCGTGAACCAGCGCGGAGACCTACCGGTCGACCTAAGCCCTTGCATGCCGTATTTATTCCGTGAAACGTTCTTTTCCCCCCGCATGTCCCCGTAGCCTTGGAGTACCCAGCATGGCCACCACGCCGACCGCCCTGAAACAGCTCGACAAGGCTTTGAAGCAGGTGCGCGACCTCGGCCTCAGTGTCGAGCCGACCGGAGAGGCGCCGATCGGTGGCCTCCTCGAGCAGATCTACGATCTCGATCGCGACAACATCGCCGTCATCGCCAAGACGCTAGCGCAGGTGTCGCTGTTCAACGAGATCGTGCGCAACGAAATCTCGGAGATGCACGTCGGGCAGCGCTACGAGGACATCGTCTATGCGCTTCAACTCGATCCGCGACGACGCCAAGCGTCTGGTCGACCAGCTCGAGGACGGCAAGATCAACACGCTCGAGCGGGTCGGCCAACGTCTGGATGAAAGTACGCCGCGGCGACATCGCCGACCGGTTCGACGAGATCAAGCTACACCTACCTGGAGGTGGCCAAGGACGCCAAGGACCAGATCGTGCGCGAAGGCCGCATCCTCGACGCCTACAACGACTTCCGCGTCGCCTACAAGCAGGCGCAGGTGCTGTCGCTTAAGGTGCTGCAGAACGCGGAAAAGCAGCTGGCGGCGGCCAAGAAGGAGCTTGAGAAGGCGTCGAAGGCGGTCGATGCCTACAAGGGCGAGGACCTGTCGGCGCGGGCCGAACTCGAGATGGCGCGCGACGA
Organism: uncultured Alphaproteobacteria bacterium; assembly: GCA_963697205.1. Classification (GTDB taxonomy): domain Bacteria; phylum Pseudomonadota; class Alphaproteobacteria; order Rhizobiales; family Hyphomicrobiaceae; genus CAVONB01. The sequence continues at coordinate 117,438 of CAVONB010000015.1, forward strand.
GCAGATCCGCGCGCTGCAGGACGAGGAGAAGCGCTACCAGATCGCCAAGGACCTCGCCGACAACCTGACCATCGGCTACAACACGTCGGAAGTGATCATGTCGCGGCTGACGGCAGACGACGAGCGCCAAGGAGCGCGTCTACCAGCAGGCGGTCAGCTTCTTCTCCACCAACGAGGCCGTGCTGACGGCACTGAAGGCGTCGTTCACCGGCTTGTTCGGCCTCAACGAGTCGACACGCACGCTGGAGAGCATGAAGAAGGGCGTCGAAGAGAGCCTCGAGACGCTGTCCGAGGTCGGCGACAAGGTGCAGGAGGCCGCCGTCAAGGCCGGCTACGGGCCGACGGTGAAAGCGGAATCGCGTCAAGATGCTGGTCGATTCCGTGGTCAACTTCCAGATCCGCTCGCGCGAGATCATCAACGAGATGCGGGCGCTCGCCACGCGCAATTCCGAGGAGATCCGCGAGGCGGTCGAGGACGGCAAGCGGCGGCTCGCGCGGCTCGCCGTCGAGGGCGGGCGGCTCCTCGAGTAGGACAGCGGATTCGCACATGTCGTGCTGCCGACACTACCGCCGGCTCAGCCGGTCCACCGAAGCGTTCGTCTTCGCCGCTCGACGACGTCATGATCGCCATGGACGTCGTCGACGACGCTGCGCCACGATCGGCAACTGTCGAGCGCGAGCTCAACGACGAGGCGCGGCGCAAGGACCTGATCGAACGGCTGCGCGAGATCTATCGCGGGCAGGGCATCGAGGTGCCGGACCACGTTCTCGAGCAGGGTGTGAACGCGCTTGAGCAGGATCGATTCGTCTACAAGGCGCCGGCCGACAGCTTGAAGGCACGGCTCGCCCGCCTCTACGTGTCGCGTGGACGGTGGGGCAAGTATGCCGGCGGCGCGGCCGCGGCGGTCGGCGCGGTGTGGCTGTGGGACTATGCCGTGATCGAACGGCCGAAGCGCGAGGCGCAGGCGACGATCCAGCGGGAACTCGCGACCACGCTGCCGCAGCGTCTCGACAAGGCCGTGGCCGACATTCGCCAGGAAGCGCGCGATCCGGCGGTGGTGACGCAGGCCGAGCAATTGCGGGTCAGCGGGCAAAACGCGGCAACGTCCGGCGACATCGCGCAGGCGCGCAAGGTCGCAAGCCAGCTCGACGAGATGCTGAAGGCGCTGCGCGACGAATACGAGATCCGGATCGTGAGTCGGGAAGGCCAGCTGACCGGGCTGTGGCGCGTGCCGAAGGCGGCGCCGGACACCTACAATTACTATCTGGTGGTGGAGGCGGTGGACGCCGCCGGCAAGCGGCTGGCGCGCACGATCGAGAACGAGGAAACCGGCAGCCGGGACACGGTGTCGTTGTGGGCCCAGCGCGTCGATCGGTCCGTGCTCGAGGGGGTGCGCGCCGACAAGCTTGACGACGGCATCATCCAGAAATCCGTGGCAGGCCGGAAGACGCGCGGCACCTTGAAGCCGGAGTGGACCATTCCGGTCGCCGGCGGCGCGATCACGCGGTGGTAGGACGGTTTATGCTCAGCGGCCAACAGACCCTCGGCGAGATCGAGACAGCGATCGGCAACCTGCACACCCAGGAGCGCTCGCTGCAAGCGGATCTGGAGCGCGCGAACGGCGAGCGGATGAAGCTTTTCGAGCAGCGCACGGCGGCCTTCAAGGAACTCGCGACGGTGCGCGCCAAAAGTGCGGTCGCCGACGGGGTGATCGACGAGGCCGACAGGCTCGGTCATCGCGTCAAGGCGATGCTGCGCGCCCGGCAGACGACGATCGACGCGCTGAAGGAGCGGGCACGCACGGCGATGAGCCGCCGGGAAAGCCTCGTCGCGGAGACGCAAACGCTGCGCTCGCAGATCGCGGCGCTGGAAAAGCAGCTGGACGAGGCCGCCGAACGGGCCAGGGGCGAGTTGCAAGGCGACCCGGCGTATGCTGCCAGCGTGGCGGCGCGCGATGCGGCGAAGTCGGTTTTCGACAAGGCCGCGGAAAAGACGCACCGCGCGGAGGCCGATCGCGCCACCAAGGGCCGTGCCTACGAGAGCGATCCGCTCTTCATGTACCTGTGGAACCGGAAATATCGCAGCGCCGCCTACCGGCCGTCGCCGCTGATTCGCTGGGCGGACGACCAGGTCGCCGCGCTGGTCGGCTACAACGAGGCGCGCGCGAACTACACCATCCTGCAGGAGATCCCGGTGCGCCTGCGCGCGCACACCGAGGGACTGAGGAGCGAGTTGGAGGCGGCACAGACGGTGGTCGATACGGCGGTCGCAGAGCGGATCCGCGCGAACGCGGGCGGCGATCTCGTAGCGTCGATCGATGCGGCACGCCAGCGGCGCGGCGAGCTGAACCGCAACCTAGACACGACCGAGGCGGAACTGACGGACATCGCGGCCCAGCTCAACCGCTACGCAGAGGGCCTCGACGAAGGCTTCCAGAACGCCGTCGCCGTGTCCGCGGAATTCCTGGAGCAGGAAAGCTACGAGCGGCTCGTCGCGATGGCGCGGGCGACGGTGGCACCGACGGACGACGAGATCGTGTCCCGCATCGGCGTCATCGACGGACGCATCGGCGGGCTGAAGGCGGACATCGAGACCAAGCGGGGCGAGCTGGAAACGCTCGCCAAGCGGCGGGCCGAGCTGATGCAGATCGCGGCGGACTTCCGTCGCTCGCACTATGACGAGCCGGGCTCGGTGTTTACGTCCAACGACATCGCCGGGGCGCTGCTGGAGGCACTCATTCGCGGAACGCTGTCGCGTGACGGCTATTGGGACCGCATCCGGCGCGGGCAGACCTGGCGCGGGCGGCCGGCCGACCCGTTCCGGCGCGACAACGGCTGGCCGCCGTTCGGTGGTGGCTGGATGGGCGGAAGCTGGGGCGGTGGCGGCACTTGGGGAAGCAGCGGTGGCTCCTGGGGGCGCCGCCGCGACGACGATGATGACGATGACGACGACGACGATGATCGTCGGCGGGGTCGGCGGTTCCGCACCGGTGGCGGGTTTTAGCGGTGTTCGACCGCGCCAAATTTCTCCTGTCGTGGCCCGGCTGGGGCATGGCCTCCGTTGAACCGTTCCAGGCTGTGCGGCGACAAACGGGGCAGCGTCGCGCTTAGCCGATCGCCAACGCGAGAGCACCGCCATGTTCTGGGCAAACGTTGAACCGAACGCGACGCCGCGGCTCGAAGCGGCCGTGGCTCATGCCTATGACGTTTTCGCGCGCTATCGGCTGTCGAGCACGATCATCCATTGCGATTGCCCGGTGTGCATGACAGCGGAGACGGCCGCCCAGCTCTCGACGCTGTCGCTGACGGACATTCCAGCGGCGCTGCTGGGCGAGTACACGAATTCGGCGCATGGCATGGACGACGCGATTGCGCCGGAGTTCAAGCATTTCCTGCCGCGCTATCTGGACCTGATCGCTCACTGCGATCCGCCGTCGCCTCTGGGGCTTGAGACAGTCCTGACACGCCTGGAGGGGTATCGCGCGTCGTGGCCCAGCGACGAAGTGGCGGCCATCGACGGGTTCTTCGACGCGTTCGTGGAAGCGAGCCTGGCGCAGCTGTACTTGCTGGAATGGCCGGTGGGCTATCGGCTCGGATACGACATGGGGGAGGTCCTGGGCATGGTGATCCTGGCCGGCGGCGACCTGCATCGCGTGCTCGCGGTGTTCGACCAGGCGCCCGATCCGGACGCCGCCGTCCACATGGCCAGCATGAGGGGCAATGTGGCCGTGCGGGACGGGTTCGCGACCTTCGAGAATGCGCATTACGATGCCTATCCCGAGGCGGCGCGATCCGTCGGAGCCTGGCTCATGCGCGACTGCGTCAGCGCACGCATCGCGAAGGCGCGGGCGACACTCCAGGATCCCAAATACGACGGCTTGTTCGAGCGGGGCAGCTAGCCCAGATCCGATTGTCACAAATTACCAAAACCTCACCTCGGTTCCCGCAATGTCCTAAACATTGTTCTTCCGGGCTTAGGCGGATCGTCAAACCCAGTCGCTATGTTGTCTTGGCCTAGAGCATGGGCACTTCGAGGACGCAACGGGCGTCAGGGGATCGGTGAACCCCTGGCGTTCGTTGTGCTGTGTGGCCTGCCAGGCAAGCTAGGGCGACGCCGTCCGGCTGCTAGAGGCCCGGCACGACCTGCATGAAGCGGCGGATGATCTTGGTCTCGAACAGGCCAACCTTCTCGAAGGGATCGGTGGCCGTGATGCGGTCGGCGTGATCGCGGCTGTCGGCCTCGATGATCCAGACGCTGCCGGTCATCTTCTCGCCGTCGTCCGTGAGCGTCGGGCCGGCGAAGACCAGCGTCTTGCCAAGCGTCTTTGCCCATTCGAGATGCGCGGGGCGGGTGTCCATGCGCAACGCCTCGGTGCCCGGCTTGTCGGCCCGGTAGATGTAGAAGAGCATATGATTTGTGCTGCCGATTGTTTCGCAAAGTCAGGCGCAAGTGTAACGGTGTCTGGCGCGGCACGCCAATTCGCAGCACAGCCCAGATGCTTCAGGTCGTTGGATGCTGGACGCAAGGCCCAGGATGACATGGCCTAGCCGCGCTCTCCGAAGATGGCGCTGCCGACGCGGACGTGGGTGGCGCCGAGCTCGACGGCTGTCTCGTAGTCCGCGCTCATGCCAATGCTGAGGCCCGTGAGCCCGCACTCGCCGGCGAGCTTGGCGAGGAAGGCGAAGTGGACGGCCGGCTCCTCATCCACCGGCGGGATGCACATCAGACCGGCGATGGCGAGGCGCAGTTCGGAGCGGCAGAAATCGACGAAGGCTTTCGTGTCCTGGGCGGCGATGCCGGCTTTCTGCGGCTCCGCGCCGGTGTTGACCTCGACGAAGAGTTGTAGCGTCCGGCCTTGTTTCTCCATCTCGGCGGCGACGGTGCGGGCGATCTTTTCGCGGTCGATGGTGTGGATGGCATCGAACAGGGCGACGGCTTCCTTGGCCTTGTTCGATTGGAGAGGGCCGATCAGGTGGAGCTGCGCATCGGGATAATCGGCCTTGAGCGCCGGCCACTTGGTCTTGGCCTCCTGGACACGGTTCTCGCCGAAGACGCGGTGGCCGGCGATGAGCGCCGGGCGGATCTCCTCGGCGCCGAAGGTCTTGGAGACGGCGATCAGATGCACGGCGGACGGGTCTCGGCCGACCGACCGCGCCGCATTGGCGATGCGGCGGCGGACGTCGCCGAGGCGGGCAGAGAGCGCTTCATGATTCATGTGAAATGTCCGTCCTGACCGTTGCGCCGCGGGCGGGTGCTGGATGGGACCTGGCGACCGCAGCGACCGATCCCACCGGATATGTCGATCAAATCAAGTCCTGTCGACATGTCGAGAGGCCAGCAGCGCCCTCGATCCGGTTCTTAGAGCGTTTCCGACTTAGGCGGAAACGCTCTTGGTTCTTCTCGCTCACGGCGCGTCGCGCCTCCGCGGGGGCGGTCTACCGACCGGGTCGCGGTCGCGGCCTGCGACTTTGATTCCGTCGAAGGCGAAGCGGGCCTTGCTGCCCGTGCCCACCCCTGCCTTGACCCTTCGCCCCCTTTCGGGCTCATTACGCCGCCAAATTGATCCTGTTCGCACGCGCGAGACCGCCGACCCATGTCCACCGAACGCTACAACGCCGCCGTCGCCGAGAAGCGCTGGCAGGCCGTCTGGGACGAAAAGCAGATCTTCAAGGCGTCGAACGACGAGACGCGGCCGAAGTCTTATGTCCTGGAAATGTTCCCCTATCCATCGGGGCGCATCCACATGGGGCACGTGCGCAACTACTCCATGGGCGACGTGTTTGCGCGCTACAAGAGATCCAAAGGTTTCAACGTCTTGCATCCGATGGGCTGGGATGCTTTCGGGATGCCGGCCGAGAACGCGGCGATGGAGCGGCGCTCGCATCCGGCGACGTGGACGTATGCCAACATCGAGACGATGAAGGGCCAGCTGAAGTCGATGGGCCTTTCCCTCGACTGGTCGCGGGAGGTCGCGACGTGTGCGCCGGACTACTACGCCCAGCAGCAGAAGCTGTTCCTCGATTTCCTGGCCAAGGGGCTCGCCTACCGGCGCTCATCGAAGGTCAACTGGGATCCGGTCGATCATACCGTGCTCGCCAATGAGCAGGTGATCGACGGGCGCGGCTGGCGCTCGGGCGCGCTGGTGGAGCAGCGTGAGCTGACACAATGGTTCTTCCGGATCACGAAGTATTCCGACGAGCTGCTGGATGCACTCGGCACGCTCGACAAGTGGCCGGAGAAGGTGCGCCTGATGCAGGCGAACTGGATCGGGCGCTCGGAAGGCATGCTGGTCCGGTGGGCGCTCGCCGCCCAGACCGCGCCGAAGGGCTTTAGCGAACTCGAGGTCTACACGACGCGCCCGGACACCCTGTTCGGCGCCTCGTTCATGGCGATCGCGCCCGACCATCCGCTGGCGAAGGCGGCGGCGGAGAAGAATGCGGCGCTTGCGGCGTTCTGCGAGGAGTGCCGGCGGATGGGCACGTCGGTCGCGGACCTGGAAAGCGCAGAGAAAAAAGGCTTCGACACGGGTATCAAGGCGGTGCACCCGCTCGACCCCAACTGGGAGCTGCCGGTCTACGTCGCCAACTTCATCCTGATGGACTACGGAACGGGCGCGATCTTCGGCTGCCCCTCCGGCGACCAGCGCGACATCGAGTTCGCGCGCACCTATGGCCTGCCGGTCGTGCCGGTCGTGGTTCCTGCCGAAGAGGCGCGGCGCGGCAGCGTGCTCGATGCCATCGCAGCCGGCACGGCCTATGCCGAAGACGGCGTCATGATCAATTCCAGGTTCCTCGACGGGCTCGACACCAAGGCCGCGTTCGACGCGGTGGCGGCAAAGCTCGAGGGCGCCAAATTCGACGGCAAGCCGGTCGGCCAACGCAAGATCAACTATCGCCTGCGGGACTGGGGCATCTCGCGCCAGCGCTACTGGGGCTGCCCGATTCCGGTCATCCATTGCGAGGCGTGTGGCGTGGTGCCGGTGCCGGAAGTCGACCTGCCGGTGCGGCTGCCCGACGATGTGACCTTCGACAAGCCGGGCAACCCGCTCGACCGGCATCCGACGTGGGGCAAGGTTTCGTGCCCGACGTGCGGCAAGCCGGCCCGGCGCGAGACGGACACGATGGATACGTTCGTGGATTCCTCATGGTACTTCGTGCGCTTCACAGCGCCAGACGCCAAAGGCCCGAGCGACATCAATGCGGCCAGCTACTGGCTGCCGGTCGACCAGTACATCGGCGGCATCGAGCATGCGATCCTACATCTGCTCTACTCGCGCTTCTTTGCCCGCGCGATGGTGGAGACCGGGCATCTGCCGCAGGGCGTGAAGGAGCCGTTCGCGGCGCTATTCACGCAAGGCATGGTGACTCACGAGACCTATCGCGGCGCGAACGGGCAGTGGATGCTGCCCGGCGATGTGCGTTTCGAGGGCGAGGGCGACGCGCGACGCGCGTTCGACATCAAGAGCGGGACCAAAGTCGAGATCGGCGCCATCGAGAAGATGTCGAAATCGAAGAAGAATCTCGTCGATCCCGACGACATCATCCAGGAGTACGGCGCGGACTGCGCGCGCTGGTTCATGCTGTCCGACAGCCCACCGGAGCGCGACCTGATCTGGACGGAGGCCGGCGTGGCGGGTGCCAGCCGCTTCATCCAGAGAGTGTGGCGCATCACCAACGCCGTCGCGGATGGCGGCGGGGCTGCCAAGGACGCGCCCAAGCCCGGCGATTTCGGCTCGGAGGCGCTGGCCCTGAGGCGGGCCGCCCACAAGGCGCTGGACGCTGTCGGCCAGGCGATCGAGCGGCTGCGCTTCAATGTGGCGGTTGCGCAACTGTATGAGCTAACCAACACGATCACGGCCGCGCAGGGCAAGGCGGCAGCGCCGGATCTCGCATGGGCGCTGCGGGAAGCCACCGAATTTCTAGTCCAGATGATCGGCCCGATGATGCCGCATCTGGCAGAGGAATGCTGGGCGCGGCTCGGCTACAACACCTTGATCGCCAATCAGCCCTGGCCCGCGGCGGAGGCGGCGTTGCTCGTTGACGATACGATCACCATTGCCGTACAGGTCAATGGCAAGCGGCGTGATGAGCTGACCATTGCGCGCGGGGCGGGCAATTCCGAGATCGAGGCTCAGGCCTTGAGCCTCGAATCCGTTCAGCGGGCGCTGGAGGGACGGCCTGTCAAAAAGGTCATCGTGGTGCCGCAGAGGATCGTGAATGTCGTCGCGTGATGCCGACGCTACCGAGAAGCGAGACGCCGTGGGCCGCAGGGCGGTCCTCGGGGCGCTCGTTGCTGCGCTGGCCGCACCGGTGCTGTCGGCTTGCGGGAACGGCGGTTTCCGGCCGATTTATGCCACCGGCGCGTTCGATGGCTCGGATGTCGACAAGAAGCTCGCGCTGGTGAAGGTCAACACCATTCCGGGGCGTGTCGGCCAACGCATCCGCAACGAACTGATCTTCCAGACGACCGGCGGCAGCGATCCGATCCCGCCGGCCTACTCGCTCGACATCGCCATCCGCGAGTCCGTGACGGCGACACTGATCAAGTCCGACGGCGACTCTCTTGGCCAGGTCTACAACCTGGACGCCGCCTTCCGGCTCACCGATCTCAGGACGAAGACGACGGTGCTCGAAGGCACCAGCTACGGCCGCTCGGGCTTCGAGCGTGTCACGTCGAGCTTCGCGAACGTGCGGGCGCGCGAGAACGCTGAGAACCGCGCCGCCAAGCTCGTGGCCAACGAGATGCGCGCCCGGCTGTCGGCATATCTGTCCACCTCCACCTGATCCGGCGCCGCCATGGTCGCCATCAAGACGCAGCAGGCAGCGGGCTTCATCAAGACGCCCGATCCCAAGTGTGTGGCCGTGCTGGTGTTCGGCACGGACGTGGGGCTCGTATCGGAGCGCGCATCCGCCGTCGCGAAGGCCGTGGCTGCGCGCGACCAGGGCGAGATCATCCGAATCGAAGAGATCGATCTGGAGACCGACCCCGATCGACTTGCGGTTGAACTCCAGACGATGCCGATGTTCGGCGGCAGACAGGTCGTGCGCACGACCGCGGGCCGCAAGATCAACGCGGCCATGCTGAAGCCGCTGCTGGAGGGCGGCACGCTGGCGGGAACACTGGTGGTCGAAGCCGGCAACCTGCGTGCGGACGAAGGCCTTAGGTCGCTGTTCGAGAAGTCCGCCACGGCCGCCGCCATCGCCTGTTATCCCGACGAGGCGCGCGAACTCGACGCGGTGGTGCGAGAGGTGCTGGGCGCGGCCAAGCTCGACATCTCGCCGGAGGCCAAGGAACTTTTGCTGACACGTCTCGGCGCCGACCGGGCCCTGTCGCGCAACGAGATCGAGAAGCTCGCGCTCTACGCCCGCGGCAAAGCCCGGATCGAGATCGACGACGTCGACGCGATCGTGGGAGACGCGGCGGAGCTCGCGGTCGACCGCGTGGTGATGGCGGCGTTCGGCGGGCGGCTCGGCCAGGCGCTCGAGGAACTCGACCGGGCGCAGGCGTCTGGGGAGAGCGTGCAGACGGTCGTGCTGGCCATGGAGCGGTATCTGCACCGGCTACATCGTGTCCGGCAGGCGATGGATTCCGGCCGCGGGCTGGAGGACGCGCTGCGGGGAACCCGGCCGCCGCTGCATTTCAAGGCGCGCCCCGCCTTCGAGGGGCATCTGAGGACATGGCGCGCGACGCGGCTGGATGCCGCGCAGCGCCTGGTGGCGGCGACCGTCAAGGAGACGCGGCTTTCTGGCCATCTCGAGACGCCGCTGGCGGAGCGCCTGATCATGAATATCGCGCGGCTGTCGGGCGCGGCCGGCGACGGCACCGGTGGCGCAGGCGGGGCCGGGGCCCGCGCCCGACGCTAGTCTTCGCGGTCGCGGCAGAGTCTATCGCTCTTGGTGCCTCGCATGACGGGTCCTGGCGTCGCGGTGGCGGGTTGCCCGTCGGTGCGATCTGCCTATAGTGCCGCCCTTCCCCACCCATCCTTGTCAGTCACAGAAAGCGTTGCGTCCCATGAGTACCACCCGTTTCGACGTCGTCGGCATCGGCAACGCCATCGTCGACATCATCGGCCGTTGCGACGACGCCTTCCTTGCGCGTCACGGGGCAGCCAAGGGCGGCATGCGGCTGGTCGAGGCCGACGCAGTCAAGTCGCTTTACAGCGAGATGGGGCCGGCGGTGGAAATCTCCGGCGGCTCGGCGGCGAACACGATGGTCGGTGTCGCGTCGTTCGGCGGCCGGGCGGCCTTCATCGGCAAAGTGGCCGATGACGAGTTCGGCCACATCTTCGCCCACGACATTCGCGCCGCCGGCGTCACCTACGAGACGAAGCCGAAGTCGGGCGGGGCGCCCACCGCGCGCTCGCTGATCCTCGTCACGCCCGACGGCGAGCGGACCATGAACACGTTCCTCGGCGTCAGCCCGGAACTGGATCATGGCGAGGTTGACCCCAAGCTGATCGAGGCCGCGGCCATCTGCTATCTCGAGGGCTACCTGTTCGACCGGCCGGAGGCGAAGGCGGCGTTCCGGCAGGCGGCAACGATTGCAACCAAGGCCGGCGGCAAGGTCGCGCTGACGCTGTCGGACGCTTTCTGTGTCGACCGCCACCGCGCGGAGTTCCTGGAGCTGATCCGCTCGTCGGTCGACATCCTGTTCGCCAACGAAGCAGAGATCACCTCGCTCTACGAGACAAAGAGCTTCGAGGAAGCGGCGAGCAAGGTTCGCCGCGACACGTCGTTCGCCGTGCTGACCCGCAGCGCCAAGGGTTCGCTGATCCTGACGGGCGACACCCAGACGCTGGTGGCCGCCAAGCCTGTCGCCCAGGTCGAGGACACGACGGGGGCCGGCGACCTCTATGCGGCCGGCTTCCTTTATGGCCTGTCGCAGGGTGCAACGGTCGAGCGGGCCGGGCAGCTCGGCAGCCTCGCCGCCGCCGAGATCATAAGCCACGTCGGGGCACGGCCGGAGGCGTCGCTTGCCAAACTGGCGCGCGAGGCCGGCCTGATCGACTGAGCACCGGGGACGCTGCTTTTTATTCCCAATATCCGCGAAATGAACGAGGCCAGGGGCCTCGTTCAACACGGTCTGGTTTTCTCGTTTGAACCAATTGAACAGAATAGTTGCCGCTAAAATCCGATCCTTTTTATGATCATTGCCGATGCAATGATGCCGGAATGCGCTTCTCGATAGTGCAAAATCACAACAAAACCAGCTTGTTGCAGACGAAACCTCATTTCCGATCCATTATTCTCCCTGGAAATGATGGCAAATCACCGCCACAGTCATTGTCAGTTTCGATTCGCAGATGATGGATGACGATGGGCTTCGAATCGCAATCCCGCAGAGGACGGCCGAAAGGCAGCGGGATCGATGACACCGCGATGCTGGCGCAGATTGCCGAGCTGATTGCTGCCAATCCGGACCTGAAGCCGACGACCGCGATCCGTGCGCTTGGCATCGAGGACCCGTCCGTGATCCGCCGGCTGCGCGACAAGCTCAAGGGTTCCGAGCTTTCCGCTGCACCCGCGCTGGCAAGCGCTTCTTATCCCGTTCCCAGCCGCACGCCCCGCACAATGGCCGCCGCTGTCGCCAATGACGACGACGCCATCCGCGAGACGCCTCGGCTTCGCGTTGTTTCTGAGACCACCACCGACAGTGCGCGTAGCGGTCCCGTCGTCTCGTCCCTGACGCCTGCAGCCAGTCTCCTGGTGCCGCTGATGGCGTTCTGGCTCGATGTGGGGTTCCGTGCCGCGTCCGTGGCGCTGGAGGTCCAGCAGGCGGCCGTGATGCATTGGGTGCGCACACCCGTCGTCGCTACCGTCATTCGTCAGCAGATCGCGTTCAATGAGCTCGCCGTTGCTCAGCTGTTGCCGGCTTTTCCCCGAGCCAGCACCAAATCCTGAGCCGCCGCGCTCCGCCTACCCACTACCCAGAGCACGCCGACTGAGGGGCCGTCTTACGATAGACGGCCTCTTTTTTTATTGGTGCTGGCGACTCCCCTTCGCGGAGCCCGCCGCCAGCACGATGCTGCGCCCTCGGAGAGGGGCAAGGCGTGGGCGGTGGGATGATAGCGCGAGGCGCGGTTGGACAGGCGCGTCAGATCTTGCGCAGGGCCACGCTTTCAATGGCGTGATCGGCGCCTTTCGTCAGGATCAGGCGGGCGCGCCGGCGGGTGGGGAGGATATTTTCCTCCAGATTGCGCAAGTTGATCGTCCGCCAGATGTCGAGGGCGCGGGCCTGGGCTTCCTCATTCGACAGGCTGGCATAGCGGTGGAAGTAGGCGCCGGGGTCGCGGAAGGCGGTATTGCGCAAGCGCATGAAGCGCGTGATGTACCAGCGCTCGATGAGGTCGGCGTCCGCATCGAGGTAGATCGAGAAATCGAAGAAGTCCGACACGAACGGGATCGCCTCTCCGCCCTTCGGCAGGCGCGCGGGCTGCAGGACGTTCAGGCCCTCGACGATCAGGATGTCGGGCTTGTCGACCACAACCTTCTGGCTCGGGAGGATGTCGTAATGGAAGTGGGAATAGACCGGCGCCTCGACTTGACCGCGGCCGGATTTGACGTCGGCCAGGAAATGTCAAAAGCCGCGTGGAATCGAAGCTTTCTGGGAATCCCTTGCGGTTCATCAGCCCGCGCCGCTCCAACTCGGCATTCGGCAGCAGGAAGCCATCGGTCGTGATCAGGTCGACGCGCGGGTGATCCGGCCAGCGCGCCAGCAGCGCCTTCAGCACGCGCGCCGTCGTGCTCTTGCCGACGGCGACGGAGCCGGCGACGCCGAGGATGAACGGGACCTTGCCATTCTGGCGGCCGAGGAAGCGACCGGTCACGGCATCGAGTTCCTGCGCGGCAGCGACGTAGAGGTTCAGCAGCCGCGACATCGGCAGGTAGATCTGCTCGACCTCCGCCATCGACAGCTCTTCGATAATGCCGGACAACGATTGCAGATCGCGCGGCACCAAGGTCATGGGCGTGTCGGCACGCAGCTTGGCCCACTCGTCGCGCGAGAAGGTCTGGTAGGGCGAAAACTGCAAGTCGGGTTTCGCTGCGGGCATAGGGTCGCTCTGATCACGCGGCGGCGGCGCGGCGATGGTCATGGCGCCGTCCGCCGGGCCTTCTCGACGAGACCGGAGGTGCCCATGCGCCCTTCCAGCACCGCCAGCACGTCGGCAAGCGCCACGTCACGCGCCTCGAGCAGCACGAGCAGATGGTAGAGCACGTCGGCGGCCTCGGCAGTCAACTCGTCCTTGCCCTCGGATACGCCCGCGATGACGGCTTCCGCGGCTTCCTCGGCAAACTTCTTCGCGCAGCGGGCCGGGCCCGCGTCGAGCAGTTGGCGCGTATAGGAGGATCCCGCAGTCTCGGACCGGCGCGCCTTGATGGTGGCGGCCAGCCGCAGCAATACTTCGCTGCGTTCAGGATCGGTCATGGCACGGCCTCCGCGCGTCTCGAATGGCGGCGACCATGAGCAAGGCCGTCGCCCCCCGTCAAGGCACACTGCGGCACCAGCGTGAACACCCCCGCACGCCTGCCATGTCCGTCGAGGGCGCCTCAGCCCGAGGGCACACCGGTCAGCCGCAGGCGGATATAGTCGAGCTGGTCGTAATTGCCGTACTTGATGATGAGGTTGCCGCTCTCGCCCGATCCGCGCTTGATCTCCACCTTCAGCCCGAGCGCATCCGACAGCTCTTTCTCGAAAGCCTTGGTGTCGGGGTCCTTCTCGCGTGGGCGACGGGGCATGCCGATGGGTCCGCCCAGATCGGTTCCCGCCTGGACCATGGCCTCGACCTCACGGACGTTAAGGTCGTCGGCGATGATGCGCTCCGCGAGCAACCTGGCGTCGTCCCGGCCGATCAGGGCGCGCGCGTGGCCGGCGGTGAGGCGGCCCTGCTGCACCATCGTCTGCACCTCCTCCGGCAACTTCAGAAGGCGCAACGTGTTGGCAACGTGACTTCTACTTTTTCCAATAATTTCTGATAGTTGCTCTTGAGAATAGCCAAACCTCTCGACTAGGTCGCGATAGCCAGAGGCCTCTTCGATGGCGTTCAGGTCGGCACGCTGGACGTTCTCGATGATGGCGAGCTCGAGCGTTTCGCGATCGTCGAGCACGCGCACGATGACGGGAACGCTGGCGAGGCCCGCCAACTGCGATGCACGCCAGCGCCGCTCACCGGCGACGATTTCATAGCCGCCAGTCTCGGGATCGGGCCGAACGACGATCGGCTGCACCAGCCCCTTGGTGCGGATGGATTCGGCCAGCTCGGCCAGCTCGTCCTGGCGGAACTCCTTGCGCGGATTGAGCCTGCCGCCGCGGACCTGATCGATCGCCACCACGCGCTGCTCGCCCTCGGGCGGCAGTCGCATGGCCGTTTGCGGCGGCTCGCCGATCAACGAGGCGAGGCCACGACCAAGTCGGCTCTTGGGCAGGGGTACACTCATGTGGGTCGCAGTCCCTCTCACAGTCGTCATACAGGCTCAACGCTCATCACGCGTCGCATGGTCCCTCAGGCGGCCTTAATCAGCCGCTCGCGCTCGATGATCTCGGTGGCGAGCTGGATGTAAGCCTGGCTTCCTGCACAGTCGTAATCGTAGAGCAGCAGCGGCTTGCCATGCGACGGCGCCTCAGCTACGCGCGTGTTCCGCGGAATGACGGTCTCGTAGACCTTCGCGCCGAAGAAGCCGCGCACGTTGGCGGCGACCTCGCGCGACAGAGCCGTGCGGGCATCGTGCATCGTCAGCACGACACCTTGCAGCTCAAGGGACGGATTGAGTGTCGCGCGGATCTGATCGATCGAATCCCTCAACTGGGAGATGCCTTCCAGGGCGAAGAATTCGCACTGCACGGGGACCAGCACGGCGTGGGCGGCTGCCAGCGCGTTGACGGTCAACAAGCTGAGCGAGGGCGGGCAATCGACCAGCACGTAGCTGAACCCAGGCTCCGATGGCCGGCTGCGCTGATGGCCGATCAGGCGGGTGACAGCATCTCGCAGGCGAAACGGACGATCCTGCTCGCCCATCAGCTGGGTCTCCAGGCCCACCAGATCGGCGTTCGCCGGCACCACGGAGAGGCCGGGAATAGCTGTCGGCTGGGCGGCATCGATCAGGCCGCAAAGCCCGGTCATGACGTCGAAGCTGGTGCGCGCGCGGGCCTCTGGCGGAATGCCGAGGCCAGTAGAAGCGTTGCCTTGGGGATCGATGTCGAGCACCAGCACGCGCTCGCCGACAGCAGCGAGCGCGGTGCCCAAATTGATGGCCGTCGTCGTCTTGCCGACCCCGCCTTTCTGATTGGCGATGGCAAGAACGCGCAAACCGGACGTGGCACCCTGAGACTCACTCACGGTTCGACCTCCCTTTCGGCTCCGAGGTGCCGGATCACGGCGATGCGGGCATCCTCGTCGGTCAGACTCGGCACCAACGCACAGTCGAACGTCCAGATGCGGCGCGCTTCGCGGATCTCCGCCTCGACGTCGCGGCCCTTCGGGAACAGGCCGACGGAGGCGTCTTCGAGAAACGGCGCCGCTAATCCGAGGAGTTTCGGCAGCGGCGCGAGCGCGCGCGCGGACACGACATCCGCGGGCGGGATATTAAACTGAGTCGCGGCTTGTTCTATCCTTATCGACAGGATGTCCACACGCGTTCCGGTCTGGCGGGCGACCTCGCGCAGGAACGCGGCCTTGCGCTGGTCACTCTCCAGGAGGGTCATCGCGAAGCCTGGCTCGCCCGCCTTGAGCATGGCGACGACCATGCCCGGGAACCCCGCGCCGGATCCGAGATCGAGCCACGTGCGCGCCGCCGGGGGCGCCAGAGCGACGAGTTGGGCGCTGTCGGCGAAGTGGCGGTGCCAGAGATCGTCGAGCGTGGCGGGTGAAACGAGATTGATGCTCTTCTGCCAGAGTTCTCAATATCTGCTCGTAAGCTTCTAGTTTCTTTATCGTTTCACGTGAAACCGCGAACCGCGCGGCGACGTCCTGCGGGGTGGCGATGCGGTCGGATTTTTGCTCCCTGGCGCTCAAGCCGATTTTTTCTCCGGGCGCTTTTTCAGCTCCGCCATCAGGCGCAGAAGCGCCGCCGGCGTCATACCATCGAGGCGCCCCGCCTGGGCCAGGGTCGCCGGCTGGTGGCGGGCGAGCTTCTGGCGCACCTCCGTCGACAGCCCGGAGATACCGGAGAAGTCGTAGCCCGGCGGAATCCTCAGGGTCTCCTCGCGGCGCAGGACCGCGACGTCCTCCTCCTGACGGCGGACGTAGGCGGCATAGCGGGCGTCGGTCTCGAGCTGACTCGCGGTCGGCGGGTCGAGGGCGGCGATCGCGGGCCAGATCTGCGCCAGCTGCGCGAGGCTGACGTGCGGGAAAGACAGCAGCTCGAATGCGGTGCGCCGCCGGCCATCATGGTTGATCTCGATGCCGTGGCGCGCGGCCTCGTTGGGTGTCAGGCTGCAGGCCTCCAACAGGGCCGCGCCCGCCGCCAGGGCTGTCGCCTTGTCGGCATGGGCCTGAGCACGCCGGCTTCCGACGAGGCCCTGTGCGATACCCAGGGGCGTCAGACGCTGATCGGCGTTATCTGCTCGTAATCTCAGGCGAAATTCGGCACGGGACGTGAACATGCGATAGGGCTCGGAGATGCCGCGCGTGACGAGATCGTCGATCATGACGCCGATGTAGGCGTCGGCGCGGGAGATGACGAAACTCGACGCCCCACCGCCGGCGCGCAGGGCGGCGTTGGCGCCGGCCATCAGGCCTTGAGCGCCGGCCTCCTCGTAGCCGGTCGTGCCGTTGATCTGGCCCGCCAGGAACAGGCCGGGGAGCGTGCGCACCTCCAGCGTCGGCTCGAGCTCGCGCGGGTCGACATGGTCGTACTCGATGGCGTAGCCGGGCCGCTTGATGACGATGTTGGCGAGCCCGGGCAGCGTGCGCAGGAAGGCGTCCTGGACATCGGCGGGCAGCGAGGTCGACAGGCCATTGGGGTAGATCGTGTCGTCGTCGAGCCCCTCGGGCTCGAGGAAGACCTGGTGCTGAGTGCGATCGGCGAAGCGGACGATCTTGTCCTCGATGGAGGGGCAATATCGGGGGCCGATGCTGCCAATCTGGCCGGAGAAAATCGGTGCCCGGTCGAGGTTTGCGCGGATCAGATCATGCGTCGCCGCGTTCGTCCACGTGATGTGGCAATCGACTTGGGGGTTGGTGATCGCGGTGGTCAGGAACGAGAACGGCACCGGGGGATCGTCGCCGGGCTGGCGCTCCAGGCTCGGCCAATCGATCGAATTGGCCAGCAACCGGGCAGGCGTGCCGGTCTTGAGACGGCCGAGGCTCAGGCCGAGGCTCAAGAGGCGCCCGGACAGGTGCCGCGCCGGGGCCTCGCCGACGCGGCCGGCCGGGATCTGGGTTTCGCCGATGTGGATGAGGCCATTGAGGAAGGTGCCGGTGGTGAGGACGACGGCGCCGGCACGCATCGTGCGGCCGTCAGCGGTGACGATCCCGGCGACGCGGCCGCCGGCGATGGCGAGGTCCTCGACAGCGGCTTCGAGCACGGCTAGGCCTGCGGTGTCGCGAATGGCGGCCTGCATGGCCTGGCGGTAGAGCTTCCGGTCGGCCTGTGCGCGCGGGCCCTGGACGGCGGGGCCTTTGGAGCGGTTGAGCAGACGGAACTGGATACCGGCTGAATCGGCCACGCGGGCCATCAGGCCGTCGAGGGCATCGATTTCGCGCACGAGGTGTCCCTTGCCGAGCCCGCCGATGGCCGGGTTGCAGGACATTTCCCCAATCGTATCAGCGCGATGCGTGACAAGTGCGGTCTTTGCGCCGAGGCGTGCTGCGGCCGCGGCCGCTTCCGTGCCGGCGTGACCTCCGCCGACCACGATGACGTCAAATGAAGTGTCGCTCACGTCGGGTGCCTGCGCTGTGCCAGGTCAATCTGCCTAGGCTTGCCGGGGTTGGCGGCACCCTATCCGAGGCGGGCCGGGAGGGTCAAACAGGCGCGGGGCCCGCCTGGTAGCGCTGAGTGACGGCTTTTCACGCGACATCAGCGTGCGGTTCGCTGCCGTCGTCGCACCGGCTGGACTAAGCTGTGAACTTGCCGACAGGCGCGAAACGGAGGGGAAATCGATGGATCCGCTACCGATGAGCCGGCCGCAGATCGAGATTGTGCGGTTTGCGGCCGAGGGCGACACCGGGATGCTGGACGCGCTGCATTTTCGGCCCGAGCGGCCCAGCGACCGGGCGCTGATCCTCATTCCCGGGCTCAACGGCTCGATCATGGGGGCGGGGCGGCATGATTACCGGCCGATGGCGCAGGCGCTGGCCGAGGTGGGCTTCGGGTTCCTGCTGCCGCAGCTGCGCTCGCTCGACAATTGGCCCTACGCCCGGTTCGAGACGGTCGTGGGCGACATCGGCGGCGCGGTGCGGCAGGCCAAGGCACTGGGGTACCGGCAGATTGCGCTATTCGGGACGAGCCTCGGCGGGCCGCGGATGGCGCTCTACATGGCACGGCGTGGCGATCCCGCGATCATTGCGGCCGGGTTCATCGCATCGATCATCTCGCCTTATGGCGAGTTCCAGATCCGCCAGCCCGAGGCGGAGCGGGCCCGGCTGGAGGCGACGCTGGCGGCGGCGCGCCATGCGGTCGCGGCGGGTGAGCCACTGACACCCATCGCCTTCGAGAACTGGTTTCCGGGGCGGCACATGATGATGGCCGCGCGGAGTTTTCTGGAGTTCTTCGGTGGTCCGGCGGACTGCGAAGCCTGGTCGACTCGCCACGCGCCGGCCATCCGGGTGCCTGCGCTGGTGCTGCACGGCACGGCGGACGAAATCGCGCTGCCGGCCAACGCCCAATCGATCTTCGACAGCTTAACGGGCGCGGTGAGCCGCGACCTCTTGTGGGTGGGCGGCGCCCGGCATTACCTAACCCCCGGCGTCATTGCCGAAGGGTTCGCGCGGGAGACGGCAGCGTGGCTGAAGCGGCGACTGCCCGCATTATCGGGGGTCGCGGAGGAAAAATAGACCGGGAGAGAATCAGCGGCGCGGTTTCACGTGAAACGTCAAGACCCTGATCGCCATGAATGGTGTTTTTATCCCCTTCGCAATTTCGCTGCGCAGTGCCTTGAGTTCGAACTCGATGATCGGGCCGCTTGGGGCCGAGCCGTCCACAGCCTCACTTGCCGATGCAGAAGCGACCAAAGACGGCATCGAGGACCTCCTCGGCGTCGATGCGCCCGGTGATCCGGCCCAGCGCCGACGCGGCGGACCGCACATCCTCGGCCCGTAGCTCAGGGGCATCGTCGGCGCCGGCCAGAAAGGCGTCGAGGTGGCCGCAGCAGGCCTCCAGCAGGTGGCGGTGGCGGGCTTGCGTGACGACGGCGGGCGCGGTGGCGTGGCCCGGGTCCGCGCTCAGGCGCGCACGGGCCCTTTCCGCCAGAAGTCGGACAAGCTCAGGGACACCCGCGCCGGTCAGGGCCGAGACGACAATGTCGACGCCTGCGGGTCGTGAAGCGGCGGGGCTCAGATCCGCCTTGTTGGCAGCAATCAGAAGCCGGCTGGGATCGACACGAAGTGCCTGCGAGCGCTTTGCATCGGCAGTGCTGCCCGGGGAGGCTCGTGGCTCCGACGGGTCACCGGGGGCTGCGGCATCGACCACCCAGACGACGAGGTCGGCGGCGTCGGCCGACCGCAGCGTGCGGCGCATGCCTTCCTGTTCCACGGCGCCGGTCGTGGCGCGAAGGCCCGCGGTATCGGTGACGACGACGGGCAGGCCGCCCAGATCGAGTCGCACCTCGATGGTGTCGCGCGTCGTGCCCGGCTCGGGCGATACGATGGCTGCGTCGCGGCGGGCCAGCGCGTTCAGGAGACTCGACTTTCCGACGTTAGGCGCGCCCGCCAGCACGATGCGGAAGCCGCCGCGCAGGATCTCGCCGCGGTGACCATCGTCGAGGACGGCGCGGATCTCGTCGCGCAAGGGGATGGCCTGGCGCCGGGCTTGTGCGAAGGCGTCGGCGGCGACATCACCCTCGTCGGAGAAGTCGATGCCGGCTTCGACGAGAGCGGCACACGCGATCAGGCTGTCCCGCCAGCCCTCGGTCAGAGCCGAGAGGTGGCCCGACGCCTGACGCAGCGCCTGGCGGCGCTGATCCTCGGTCTCGGCCTCGATGAGATCCGCCAGGCCCTCTGCTTCAGCGAGGTCGATCTTGCCGTTCTGGAAGGCGCGACGGGCAAATTCACCGGCCTCGGCCATGCGGCATCCCGGGACACGCGCGAGAGCATCGAGAACGGCGCGGATCACGGCAGGTCCGCCGTGGACCTGGAATTCGGCGACATCCTCACCGGTTTCGCTTTTCGGAGCGGCAAAGAAAAGAACCACCGCGCGGTCGATTTCGTCGCCATTATGTGGATGACGAATTCGCCGGAAGGCCGCATGCCGGTCGGGAACGGCTGGATCGGCCATGGTCCGCAGGACATCACGGACGGCGGGTCCGGAGATGCGGATCACGGCGACACCGGCGCGGCCTGGGGCGCTGGAGAGCGCGAATATCGTCGAAACGGCTGTCATCGTTTCACTGCCGGAGCTCGTCGTGTTTCAAGTCGATCTGTTTTCGCGGACACGTTTCACGTGAATCCATTTTCCATCCGTTTCACGTGAATCCATTTTCGTCCCTTTTGATTTTGGGTGGCGCGGCTCGCATGACCTTGCCCGGCCGTGACCGGCGCCGTGGTAACGCGATGCCGGTTTCCCCGGGTTGTCACCACCGGCATCGTCTATCATCTGAGGGTGACGCAGATCGAGCACGGCGACTGTGCCATTAAGGAGGGACGATCGTGACAGCCCCCGACGACGCAGCCGACCGCAATCGCCTCGGCGCGGAGACCAGCCCCTATCTGCTGCAGCATCGCGACAATCCTGTCCACTGGTGGTCGTGGGGCCCGGATGCACTGGCGGCGGCGCAGCGGACGGGCAAACCGATCCTGCTGTCGGTGGGCTACGCCGCCTGCCATTGGTGCCACGTGATGGCGCACGAGAGCTTCGAGGACAACGCCACGGCTGCCGTCATGAACGACCTGTTCGTGAACATCAAAGTGGATCGCGAGGAGCGTCCGGATATCGACGCCATCTACATGGGCGCGTTGCACCGGCTGGGCGAGCAGGGCGGGTGGCCGTTGACGATGTTCCTCGACAGCCAGGCGCGGCCGTTCTGGGGCGGCACCTATTTTCCCAAGGAAGGCCGCTACGGGCGGCCCGCGTTCGTGGACGTGTTGCGCGAGGTGGCCCGCATCCACCGCGAAGACCCCGAGCGGGTCGCGCACAACGCAACGGCGATCACGCAGTCGCTTTGCGAGCGGGCACCAGCGGGACGGATCTCGCTCGACGATGCGGTGCTGGAGGATCTCACGCGCCGGATGGCGCAGGCGGTCGACCCCGTCCACGGCGGGCTCAATGGCGCGCCGAAGTTTCCGCAGTGGAGCTTCTTCTGGCTGCTGTGGCGCGGGGCGATCCGGACCGGCGAATGCGTCGGCGAAGGTGCAGTGTCTCAATACGCTGACGCACATCTGCCAGGGCGGCATCACCGATCATCTCGGCGGCGGGTTCGCGCGCTACTCCGTCGATGAGCGGTGGCTGGCGCCGCACTTCGAGAAGATGCTCTACGACAATGCTCTGCTGGTCGACCTCCTGACAGAGGCGTGGCGGGAGACGCAAGACCCGCTGTATGCCCAGCGCGTGGCGGAGACCGTCGACTGGCTCGCGCGGGAAATGATCGCTGATGGGGGCGGGTTCGGGGCGTCGCTCGATGCGGACAGCGAGGGCGAGGAAGGGAAGTTCTACGTCTGGAGCGCGGCGGAGATCCTGGACGTGCTGGGTGCGGAGGACGCGGCCTTCTTCGGCCGGGTGTACGACGTGAGCGTGGCAGGCAACTGGGAGGGGCATACGATCCTCAACCGGCTCGACAGCTTGGCGGCGCTGGCGGAAGCCGACGAGGCGCGCCTGGCGGCGCTGCGCCAGAAGCTCCTGCAACGGCGCGCGCAGCGCATCCGGCCCGGCTGGGACGACAAGGTGCTCGCCGACTGGAACGGGCTGATGATCGCGGCGCTGGCGCGGGCCGCGGTGGTGTTTGCGCGGCCTGAGTGGCTGGCGATGGCCGAGCGGGCGTTCGACTTCGTCGCCACCAGGATGGCGAAGGACGACGGGCGGCTGTGGCATTCGTTTCGAGATGGGCGGGCCAAGGCACCTGCAACGGCTGCGGACTACGCCAACATGATCTGGGCAGCGATCCGGCTCCACGAAGCGACGGGCGCTTCGCGCTATGTCGATCGTGCCCGCGTTTGGGTCGCTACGCTCGACCGGCACTACTGGCGGACGGACGGCGACGGCTACGCGATGACCGCCGACGACACGGACGACGTCATCGTGCGTCTTGCCAATGCTCATGACGACGCGACGCCGAACGCCAACGCGGTGATGGTGTCGAACCTCGTCCATCTGTGGCTGCTGACCGGCGAGGCAGTATATCGGGAACGGGCGGTGGCGATCCCGCAGGCGTTTGCGCGCGAGGTCGCGCAGGCGCCGCTCGGCCATTGTGGGCTGATTGCGAATGCCATCGAGCTGATCGCGCCGACGCAGGTGGTGGTGGTCAGCGGGGAGACGGGGCAGGCGCAAGCGCTCGTGGCGGCGCTGCACAGCCTTTCGTTGCCGGGCGCGCTGGTGCAGGTGGTGGCGGATACGACAGGACTGCCGGACATCTCACCGCTGGCCGGCAAGACGGCGATCGACGGGAAGCCGACCGGCTATGTCTGCGCCGGTTTCAGTTGCTCCGCACCGGTGGTGGAGGCGGATTCGCTGCGGGTGCTTGTCGAGGAGGGACGCCGGGCGTTCCGGCGGGTCACCAACGCGTGAGGCCGGTGCCGTGATGACGTGCGTTGTTCACGTGTCTTGGTGCGGCAGTTTCAAACCGCCTCAGCGGCCCATCGAGAAACGATAGGTCAGGCCGAGGCCGCCGGAGAACTGGCTGTCTGTCTCGCTGATCGGGCTGTCGGACGCGTCCCCGATCAAGTGGCTGTAGCGGCCGGTGAGTTTGAGGGTCCAGCGATCGTCGAGGGGGACATCGGCACCGAGGCCGACGTAGACGTCCTTGAAGCCGGAATCTGCCTCGAAGCGTCCAAACGAGGACGTCAGCACTTGCGTGGGGCTGACGGTGAAATAGGCGTCCATGTAGTCCTCGCTGGCCCAGGTGGTGCCAAGCAGGCCCGTGATGGTGACGCCGCGCGAGACCGTGCGCGCCTCAAGGCCCAAGCGGACGAGACCGCCGGTGTCGTCGCCCGTCGCCTGGTGGTGGTAGGAGACGAAGGCGCCGAGCGGGCCTGTGCGATAGGCCGCGTAGCCGCCCAGCACCAAGCCACCGTCGACATCGCCGAGGCCGCGGAGGCGGCGGGCGTCATCCTCGTCGCGGCCGAAGCGCCAACCCGCCAGCGGGCCCAACTCGAAACCTTGCGCCTGGAACAGCCGGAAACGGACGTCGTCGGCGCCCTTCACCTGGACGCGGCCATTGCCGTCCGACAAGCCGGCGGGGGCGATGAATGGAACGCCCAGCACACGGTAGTCCTTCGAGCCCTCATACTTCGGCGCGACCATGACCATGCCACCGACTTGCCAGTCGTTCGGCCATGCGCCGAGCCCGTCAGCCTGGGCATCGACCGCTGCGCCGGCGAGCAGCGCAAGCGCGGTGATGCCGCCTGCCAGAGCGCGGATCGGGGCGGTTTTCGCCAGTCGCATATTAAATCCCTGTTCTGACGATATTTTCTCGATTCCTCACCGAGAGGATGTGGTTAGAAACGGGCCAGCAGCAAGGATGGATTGATGTGATCGGGTGGGCGGCGGTCGGGTTCCGCGCTGGGCGTGGCTTTGAGACACCATCTGCAGGCCGTCCAGGGATCAAGCCGCACGCCGCGCGGCGGCGATGCGATCCTGGAGGCGGGTCTTCTGGCGACCGTCGGCGCCGAAGTTGTCCGGGGCGAGCCAGTCTTCCATGCCGGCGCGGATGGCGGGCCACTCACTTTCGATGATCGACAGCCAGTCGGTGTCGCGGCTGCGGCCGCGGTGGATGACGGCGTTGCGGAACGTGCCCTCGAACGTGAACCCCAGGCGTTCGGCCGCGCTCCGGGAAGCGGCGTTGAGGTGGTGGCATTTCCACTCGTAGCGGCGGTAGCCGAGCTCGTCGAAGGCGCGGCGCATCATCAGGTACATGGCTTCGGTGGCGGCGGGCTGCTTTTGCAGCAGCGACGAGTAACGGATGTTGCCGACCTCAATGACGCCGTTGGGCGGATCGATGCGCATGAAGGCGCAGACGCCGACGGGCGTGCCGGTCGCCAGATCAACGATGGCGTGTTGGAGCGGGTCCTTGATCGCCGTGCGCTCGCGCACGAAGGCCGCATAGGCCTCGAGTGTGTCAAAGGGTCCGTAGGGCAGGTAGGTCCAGAAGCGGCCGTCGGGATCGCGGCTGTAGGCAGCGTGGAGATCGGCCGCGTGCCGGTCGACGTCGAGAAGCTCGACGCGGCAGAAGCGGCCTTGCATCGGCGTCGCTGGCGGCAGAGAACGCGGTGTCCAGCCGGGAACTGGCGGGCCGAGGGGTTGGCCGTAGGGGGAGGTGGGCGGTGGCGCTGTCATTCGGGCATTTATTGCCGGTCGCCAGCGATCTGCAAGCCTCCTCCGTTCGGGAGGAGTGGATCCCGGGCACAAGGCCCGGGATGACAGCGTCGTGTGCGTGAGGCGCTACCCGCGCGTATTCATCGACTGGAAAAACTCGCCGTTGGTCTTGGTCGAGCGCAGCTTGTCGACCAGGAACTCGATGGCATCCTGGGTGCCCATCGGGTTGAGGATGCGGCGCAGCACGTACATCTTCTGGAGCTGATCGCGCGGGACGAGCAGGTCCTCCTTGCGCGTGCCGGACTTGGCGATGTCGATGGCCGGGAAGATGCGCTTGTCGGAGACCTTGCGGTCAAGCACGATTTCGGAGTTACCGGTGCCCTTGAACTCCTCGAAGATGACCTCGTCCATGCGGCTGCCGGTGTCGATCAGGGCGGTCGCGATGATGGTCAGGGAGCCACCTTCCTCGATGTTGCGGGCGGCGCCGAAGAAGCGCTTGGGACGCTGGAGGGCGTTGGAGTCGACACCGCCGGTCAGCACCTTACCGGAGGACGGCACGACGGTGTTATAGGCGCGGCCAAGGCGGGTGATCGAATCCAGAAGGATGACGACGTCGCGCTTGTGCTCGACAAGGCGCTTGGCCTTCTCGATGACCATCTCGGCGACCTGGACGTGGCGGGTCGCTGGCTCGTCGAAGGTGGAAGACACCACCTCGCCCTTCACCGTCCGCGACATGTCGGTGACCTCCTCGGGGCGCTCATCGATGAGCAGCACGATCAGGTAGCACTCGGGATTATTGGCCGTGATCGCGTGCGCGATGTTCTGCATCAGGACCGTCTTACCAGTGCGCGGCTGAGCAACGATCAGGGCGCGCTGGCCTTTGCCGATCGGCGCGACGATGTCGATCACGCGCTGCGACAGATCCTTGATGGTCGGATCCTCGATTTCCATTTTGAGCCACGACGTCGGATAAAGTGGCGTCAAGTTATCGAAGTTGACCTTGTGCTTTGTTGCCTCGGGATCTTCGAAGTTTATCTTGTTGACTTTGAGTAGAGCGAAGTAACGCTCGCCCTCCTTCGGCGACCTGATCTGCCCTTCGACGGTGTCGCCGGTGCGAAGCGCGAAGCGGCGGATCTGGCTGGGGCTGATGTAGATGTCGTCAGGCCCGGGCAGGTAGTTGGCGTCGGGCGAGCGCAGGAAGCCGAAGCCGTCCTGCAGCACTTCCACCACGCCGATGCCGGTGATCTCGACGTCCTTGGCCGCCAATTGCTTGAGCGTGGCGAACATCAGCTCCTGCTTGCGCATGGTGCTGGCGTTCTCGACGCCGGCTTCCTCGGCAAAGCTCTGGAGCTCCGTCGGGTTCTTCTTCTTCAGATCCGCCAATTTGACTTCGGTGGATGCTTTAACTTCGGTGACTTCGGTCATTGAGTGGCTCCGAGGGGCCGGGTCGTGGGAGGGGAGATCGTGGTCGTCGGGAAGACGGGTTGGATCGGCTGGCCCGAGCACGCCAGACAGACAACTGCTGCCTTGGGCTCGGGGCTCCGTATCGTCGGGCTGCCGTCGGACGTGTGATGCGAGGGGAGCCGGACGACCACAAGCGGCGGCCGGGCGGCCGCGGATCGTGCAGGAATGCTTTCTTCTAGCAGAGGTCGCCGCTTGGTGAAAGCGTTGTTTGCACGATCAGTGTGTTAAAACGGCTTCACAACGACAAAAATCACGATCGCGATCATCAACAGGGTGGGTATCTCATTGGCCACGCGGAAATACTTGGCGTCGTGGGCATTCTGGTCGGCGGCGAACGCCTTGCGCCACTTGGCCAGGACGTGGTGGAAGCCCGTGAGTGCGAGCACCAGCGCGAACTTCGCCCACAACCAGTGGTCGTAGAGCATGCCCTGGCGCCACGCGAGGAACGGACCGGTCAACCAGACCACGATCATCGCGGGGTTCATGATGTACCGCAGCAGACGATACTCCATGATTTTCAGCGTTTCCGACATCTCAGTGCCGATGCCGGCGCCCACGTGATAGACGAACAGGCGGGGCAGATAGAGCAGGCCGGCCATCCACGAGATGACGGCGATGATGTGCAGCGCCTTGAGCCACAACTCCATTGCCCCGGACTCCCCCTGCCTTGCAGCACCCGGAACGGGTGCCCGTCAGTGATTCCCGTGAAACGGCCGGCCGACGCCGACCTTGTCTTGCCGAGGCCATTCGCCCGGCCCGCGCCGGGCGTGATTTCCGTCCGCCGGCATGGCGCCTGGATGGCTGTTACGTGCCCTCGTGAGCCCGGATCAGGTCGACCAACCGCCCGACGTTTTCCGGTGGGGTCTGCGGCACGATGCCGTGACCGAGGTTGAAGATGAAGCGGCGGCCATTCATGACGTCCAATGTCAGCCTGACGCGATCGTCGAGAGACTGGCCGCCGACGACGAGCAGCAGGGGATCGAGGTTGCCTTGCACGACGCGGCCATCCGACAGTCCCTTCATGGTTCCGATCGACATGACCGTATCGCAGGAGAGGCCATCCACCCGCGTTTGCTCGGCGTAGCGACGGGCGCGGGCGCTGGTGCCTCGCGGGAAACCGATGATCGGTGCCGTTACGCCGCGCTTGCGCAGCCCCTCCACGATCCGCTGCGTAGGCCGGATCACCCACTGGTCGAACGGGCCCGATGGTAAGGAACCGGCCCAGGAATCGAAAATCTGCAATGCGTCAGCGCCGGCGGCAGCCTGTCCGGCCAGGTACTCGATAGACGCGTCGACGAGAAGATCGATCAGTCGGCCGAAGCCTGCGGGATCGCGGTAGGCCCACAGTCTGGCGGCGGCCTGCTCCTTGGAGCCTTTCCCCTCGACCATGTAGGTCGCCACCGTCCAAGGCGCGCCACAGAAACCGATCAGCGCGATGTGTTGAGGCAGATCCTGACGGATTCGCGCGACGGAGTCCCAGATGATTTCGAACTTGGTGCGCGCCCTGGCGATGTCGAGCGCGGCGATGCCGGCCGATGTGGTGATCGGGTCGAGTACCGGGCCTTCGCCTTCGAGGAAAGCGACCTTTTGGCCGAGCGCGTCGGGCACGACGAGGATGTCGGCGAACAGGATGGCGGCGTCGAAGGCGTAGCGGCGGATCGGCTGCAGCGTGACTTCGGTCGCCAGGGCGGGGTTGTAGCAAAGATCGAGGAAGCTGCCGGCCTTGGCGCGGACCTCGCGGTATTCGGGGAGGTAGCGGCCAGCCTGACGCATCAGCCAGACTGGGGGAGGCCAGACGGGTTCGCCGACGAAGGGCTGGAGGAAGCGCCTGATGCGGCTTCGATCGATGAGGGAGGCCGACGCAGTGGTCATGCTGAAAACTTAAAGATCCTATTTTTGAAGAGTTTGTTTCTGAAGACTCTTAGGCGGTTGATAGCGGGGATTGTGCGCTGTCCACAGGTGGTCCACGGGATATTGGAGACGCGTGTCGGGAGGTGCCAAGTCTCGTGGTGTCGGGCAAGTGGGACCACTAGAGCGAAGGATGATCCACGGAGTCAATGTCTTGTGGTGTCGCTTGCGGCGGCAACCGGCGTGCGTGATCGGTTGACAAGACATGAGGCGAGCGCGCACAAGCCGATTGTCCCCGTGGATACGTGACGCGCCGGTCTGCGGCGCCGATCGGGTCTCAGTGTTGATCGCGTGGTGGGGAAATCCCCGATGACCGGCGGACAGAGACCGGCGGGCCAGGGGGGCTGTGCGCAACCCGAGCTTTTGTCCACACATGGCCAACGGTCTGCCGAGCTTCTTTCATATCCATCTCGTGTCGGATTCGACGGGCGAGACACTGACGACGATCGCCAAGGCTGCCGCGGTCCAGTACGCGCAGGTGCGGCCGATCGAGCACGTCCATCCGCTCGTGCGCTCGGAGCGACAGCTGCGCCGCGTGCTGCAGGAGGTGGAGCAGGCGCCGGGGATCGTCCTTTATACGATCGTGAACCCCGCGCTCGGCGAGTTGCTGGAGCGGCGCTGCCGGGAACTGACGCTGCCGTGCCTGCACGTTCTCGAGCCGATTATGAAGGTGTTCGAATCCTACCTCGGTGCGCCGAAGACGCCGACCGTGGCCGGACAACACGTGCTCGACGGCGAATACTTCCGGCGCATCGACGCGCTGAACTTCTCCATGGCACACGACGACGGGCAGCTGCCCAAGGACGTCAACCAGGCCGACATCATCATCCTGGGCATCTCGCGGACATCGAAGACGCCGACCAGTATCTACCTGGCGCAGCGCGGCTACAAGACTGCCAACGTGCCGCTGGTGCCGGGCGTGCCGGTGTCGCCGGCGCTGACGACTGGCGGGCATCGCGTGTTCATCGTCTGTCTGGTGGCCTCGGCCGACCGGATTGCGGAGATCAGGCGCAACCGCGTCCGGTTGCTCGCTGATCGCGATCTGGAAACCTATGTCGACCGCGATCGCATCGCCCAGGAAATCGCAGAGTCGCGCAAACTGTGCCAGCGGCACGGCTGGCCGGTGATCGACGTGACGCGCCGATCGGTGGAGGAGACCGCGGCGACAATCCTCAAGCTGTTCCACGACAGGGAAGCGGGGCTGTCGTCGGCCGGCGAGAGCGAAACCGGGATACCGAAATGACGGCCATCGACGCAGGGCGGCCAAATCTCGTTTTGGCGTCCGGCAGCCGGACCCGTCGGGAGATGCTGGCGTCTGCGGGACTGCGATTCGAGGTCGTGCCGGCCGATATCGACGAAACGGCGATCCGCGACCTCATGACGACGGACAATCCCGACGTCGATCCAGCCGACATCGCGGAGGTTCTGGCGCGGGCCAAGGCCGAGGCGGTGAGCCGGCAGCGACCTGGCGACATCGTCATCGGATCGGACCAGGTGCTCGCCTCGGACGGCGTGCTGTTCGAGAAGCCCTGCGACATCGATGACGCGCGACGGTCTCTGTTGGCCTTGCGCGGCAAGGTCCATCAGCTGCATGCAGCGGTCGCCCTGGCCGAGAACGGCGAGACGACGTGGGTGCATGTGGCGTCGGCCTATCTCAGGACGCGGGCGTTCTCGATGGCTTTCCTGACCGAGTATCTGGCGCGCACGGGCGACCGGGTGATCGATTCGGTTGGCGCCTATCAGCTCGAGGGGTTGGGTGTTCAGCTTTTCGATCGGATCGAGGGTGATTATTTCACGATCCTGGGAATGCCGCTGCTGCCGCTGCTCGGTGCCTTGCGCGAGCGTGGGCTGTTGCCGGACTGATCGTTTTTGGCTGGAAACGGAGGACGCCGGGGATGCTGGTCATCGGGCTGACCGGATCGATCGGAATGGGCAAGTCGACGATTGCGGCGCGCATTCGCGAACTCGGCATCGCGGTTTGCGATGCCGATGCGGTGGTCCATGTGCTTTACGCCGGTGCGGCCGTGGCGCCGATCGAGGCGGCTTTTCCCGGCACGACGGTGGATGGCCGGGTCGATCGGGGCAAGCTCGGGCAGGCGCTGATCGCGGATGCGTCAGGCTTTCGGCGGCTGGAGGCGATCGTGCATCCCCTTGTGCAGGCCGCTGAGCGCGCGTTCCTGCATGAGCAGGCGGCGGCCGGCGCGGACATGGCCGTGCTCGAAATCCCCCTTCTTTTTGAAACGGGCGGCGACCGGCGCTGTGACGTGGTGATCGTGGTCAGCGCCTGCGCGGAGGTGCAGCGCGCGCGCGTCCTGGAGCGCCCGGGTATGACGGCGGAACGGCTGGAGAGCCTGCTGGCACGCCAGGTGCCCGATGAGGAAAAGCGGCGGCGCGCAGACTTCGTTGTGGATACCAATGGTCCCCTGGAGGAGAGCCTCGGCCAGGTCGATGCTATCATCGCGTCGTTGCGTGGGCGCGCGGGCACGGTCCTGGAGCGCTGCTGGCGTTGATCCGGCGATGGGGTGAAGCTGCGCAACACTGGGTGACCTCGAGGGAGGCGGCGATGCAGCGGGAAATCGTGCTCGATACGGAGACGACGGGGCTCGATCCCAAGAGGGGGGATCGGCTGATCGAGATCGGCTGCGTGGAGCTGCTCAATCGCATTCCCACGGGCCGCGAGTTCCACGTGTTCGTCAATCCGGAGCGCGACGTTCCGGAGGATGCGGTGAAGATCCACGGCATCACCGGGGACTTTTTGAAGGACAAGCCGCTTTTCGTCGATGTCGCGGGTGATTTTCACGGCTTCATCGGGGATGCCCAACTCGTCATCCACAACGCGCAATTCGATATCGGCTTCATCAATATGGAGCTGGAACGGGTGAAGCTGCCGATCGTGTCGATGGACCGGGTGGTCGACACGCTGGCGCTGGCGCGTCGCAAGCATCCCGCCGGGCCGAACAATCTCGACGCGTTGTGCAAACGCTACGGCATCGACAATTCCAAGCGCATCAAGCACGGCGCGCTGATGGATTCGTTCCTGCTGGCGCAGGTCTATCTGGAGCTGCTGGGCGAGCGGCAGGCGATGCTGGTGCTGTCGCGAACCGAGAGTGGCCGATCGTCGGCCGGCGGCTCGGCCGGCGGGCGGCAGGTGCGGGCGCGGCCCGAAGCGTTGCCGCCGCGGATCTGTGAGGCGGACGAGGCGGCCCACCGCGCGTTCGTGGAGACGCTGGGTCCGAATGCAATCTGGCGGCGTTATCTGCCGCCGCTGCCGGATGCTGCTGAGTAGCCGGTCAGGAGGTCTTGGTTTGACCTTCGGCCTGCTGCTGGCGCTGCTGGAGGTAGAGCGCGCCGAAGTCGAGCGGGTCGAGGGCGAGCGGCGGGAAGCCGCCTTCGCGCGTCAGGTCGAGCACCAGGCGGCGCAGAAACGGGAAGATCATCGTCGGGCAGTTGATCAGCAGGAACGGCTCGAGCTGAGCGGGCGGGACGCCCTTTACCTCGAACAGGCCGCCATAGACGATCTCGAGATCGTAGAGGGTGCCGGACTTGTTGGCGGCCAGTGCCTTGAGTTCGATGATCGCTTCGTAGACGTCGTCCTTGACCGAAGTTGCGCCGACCTGCACGCCGAGCTGGAGATTGGGCTCTTCTTGCGATCCGTCGATCAGCTTCAAGATGCTCGGGCTCTCGAAGGACAAGTCCTTGATGTACTGGGCGACGATGCGGAAATGGACGGGCTGAGCTTCGCCGGACTTCGCGTCATCCGATCCCGCGCCGTTGCCGCCTGTTGTCTTGTCCGCCATGACGCTGGTCCTTGCTGCCTGATGCCCCGCTGGCGGTATCACGCGCGCGGGCGCGCGGCAATCGGCGTACGCGTCGCGGCCGGCGCGCTCCAGGGTTAACCGCCTCTTCAGCTTCCGTCCCAATACTGCACGATCGATCGGGGTGCGCGTGCGGTGTTTCCGTGCCGGGTGGCGTGATGCGGTTCAGGGGTGACAGGAAAGTCGGCGGTGAGACGCCGGCGGAGGTGCGGTCGTCGCCGGCGCGCGAGGCGTTCGCGAGCGATTGCGGCGTGCTCAGCCGCTGGCTATCGGCGTGGACGTTGCTCCAGATCCGCGCCCGCTGTGTCGCGGTGGCCAGGCGATTGCGCGCCTTGGCGCTGGCCTGCCGTCTCAACCGATCGGCGCGGATGGCGCTCGCGGGTTTGTGCGGGCTGGCTGGCGTCGGTGCCTTCGGGTTCGGCGGGCTGATGGTCTACTACACCGTGACGATGCCCAATCCGCGCGCGATCCATCAGCGCGAGCGGTCGCCGGTCGTTCGCATCCTGGCGCAGGATGGGCAGGTGCTGGCCGAGCGCGGCGTCGCGCACGACTACATGCCGCTGGCGCTGTTGCCCGATCACGTTGTTCAGGCAGTGATTGCGACGGAGGACCGGCGGTTTTTCAGCCACTGGGGGATCGATCCGTGGGGGCTCGCGCGGGCGGCGTTCGTGAACCTCAGGGCGGGACGAACCGTGCAGGGCGGATCGACGTTGACGCAGCAGCTGGCGAAGAATCTGTTCCTGTCGCCGGAGCGGACGCTGGCGCGCAAGGGCGAGGAGATCGCGCTGGCGGTCTGGCTGGAGATGCGCCTATCCAAGGACGACATCCTCGAGCTTTATCTCAACCGGGTCTATTTCGGCGGTGGGGCCTATGGCATCGAAGCGGCGGCGCAGCGGTATTTCAAGAAGTCGGCGCGTGAGCTGACGATTGCCGAAGCGGCGCTGATTGCGGGACTTCTCAAGGCGCCTTCGCGGTATTCGCCGGCCAACAATCCCGTGCTGGCACGGGCGCGAGGGCGGGTCGTTTTGTCGGCGATGCTGGCGGCGGGGGCGATCACGCCGGGGCTGGCGAGCCGGGCGCAGGCGCAGGCCATCCGGTTCAACCTGGAGAGCTTGAACCGGGACAGCGGCGGGCTGGAATATCTCGTCGATCTGGTGCTCGACCGGCTGCCGCCGCTGGGTGGCGGGGCGCATGCGGAAGTGGTGGTGGAGACGACGGTCGATGCCAATCTGCAGCGCAGGGTGCAGCGGATCATCTCGGAATCGCTCGATGCGCGCGGTGAAGCGCTGAGGGCCAGCCAGGCGGCGATGGTGATGCTCGACATGGACGGCGGCATTCGCGCCATGGTTGGCGGCCGTTCCTATGTGGACAGCCAATTCAACCGCGCGGTGAAGGCGCGGCGGCAGCCCGGATCGGCGTTCAAGCCGATCGTCTATCTGGCGGCGCTGGAGCAGGGATTGACGCCGCAGACGCGGGTGCTCGACATGCCGCTCAACATCGACGGCTGGGCACCGCGGAACGTCGACGGGCGCTATCGCGGGTCCGTCAGTCTGCGCGAGGCCCTGGCGCGCTCCATCAACACGGTCGCGGTGCGGGTGATGCTCGATATCGGCACGCAGCGGGTGGTGCGGCTGGCCAAGCGACTGGGAATTAATGCGGAGCTGATCGAAAAGCCGTCGCTGGCGCTGGGCACGGCCGAGCTGACGCTGACGGAGCTGACTGGGGCCTATGGCATGATCGCCAACGGCGGCTATTCGGTGGAGCCGCATGTCATCAAGCGTGTGCGCGTGAGCTCCGGGCGGATCCTCTATGTGCGCGACGTGCCGCGGTTGCGGCAGGTTGTGGCACCGGGCCCCGTGGGAGCGGTCACTGACATGATGCATGAGGTCATGAGGACCGGGACGGGCCGGCGCGCGGCGCTCGGATTGCATCCGGCGGCGGGAAAGACGGGCACGACGCAGGATTTTCGCGATGCCTGGTTCGTCGGCTTCACGGGACATGTCGTGGGTGGCGTGTGGGTCGGCAACGATGACGCGCGGACTATGAACAAAGTGGCCGGCGGCAGCCTGCCGGCGGACATCTGGCGCGAAGCGATGCGCGTGGCGCACGAAGGGCGTCCGACGGTGGCGCTGACGGGACTTGTGGCGGGGGGTGGACCGGTTGCGGCGGCCGCGATTGCTGTGCCGCCGCTGCCGGTGGCGAAACCGGAGCGGACGCGCTTGCCGGCGAGCCCGTTGCGCAGACCTGAACCGCCGTCGATCGAGCGCATCGACGAGGCGTTCATCGCGCGGGCCATGGCTGGCCTGCCGCCGGCACGTGCCGACGACAGTGCGGGAGCGGGTGTCGCATCGGAGGCGGCTGCGCGTGGGCGGACGGTGTCGCGGCTACCGGGTGTGATGGGGCTTGGCGTGTCGCGCTGAGCTGGGTCGAACCGGGCCATTCTGGCCAAGCTCGTCCAGTCCGGGGCAAGCCGGCGTCACATGACGAGCGGCGTGCGTTCTTCCTCCTCGCGCCTGGCGGCTTCGGCGATGGCGATGGCGGACATGTTGAAGAGGCCGCGGACCGATGTCGACGGTGTCACGATGTGGACGGCCCTGGCGGCGCCGAGCAAGATCGGACCCAGCGACACGCCGCGGCTGACCACCTTCAGCAGATTGTAGGCGATGTTGGCGGCGTCGAGCCCCGGCATGATCAACAGGTTGGCGGCGCCCTTCAGGCGGGAATTCGGGAAGATCTCCTCGCGAATGAAGGGTGAGAGCGCGGCATCGGCGTGCATCTCGCCTTCGACCTCGAGATCGGGCGCGCGCTGGCGCAGCATTTCCAGGACGAGGCGCATCTTGCGGGCGGACGGCGTGTCCTCCGCGCCGAAATTCGAGTGCGAGAGCAGGGCGACCTTGGGTTCGATGCCAAAGCGCTGGACCATCTCGGCGGCGTGGATCGTGATCTCGGCGAGCTCATCGGGCTGAGGGTCGTAGGCGACGTAGGTGTCGGCCATGAACAACGGACCGGTCGGCAGGATCAGGCCGGATAGCGGTGGCAAAGCCGCGGGCATGTGGGCTGCGTCCGACCACCTGGGAGACGTGGCGCAGCTGCGTGCGGAAACGGCCGACCGCGCCGCAGATCATGGCGTCGGCGTCACCGCGCCGCAGCAGCAGTCCGGCGATCACGGTGGAGCCGGCGCGGACGACGCGGCGCGCGTGGCTGGGGGAGACGCCGCTTCGCTCGACGAGGCGGTGATACTCGTCGATCAGCGTCGGTGTCAGCGAATCGGTCAACTGATCGAACAGGTCGAAGTCGCGCTCGGGCCGCATGCGCAGGCCCAGATGCGTCAGCATGCGCATGATGTTGTCGCGGCGGCCGACCAGGATCGGGCGCGCGATGCCCTCGGAGAGCAACTGCTGGGCGGCCTGGAGGACGTAGGGATGCTCGCCTTCGGCGAAGACGATGCGGCGCGGGCGCACGCGGGATGCGGCGCGGGCGGCGTCGAAGATCGGCTTCATGACGAAGCCCGACTGGTAGACGAAGGCGGCGAGTTGTTCGCGGTAGGCGGCAAAGTCCTCGATCGGGCGGGTGGCGACGCCGGAGTCCATGGCGGCCTTGGCCACGGCCGGCGCGATCTCGATGATGAGGCGCGGGTCGAACGGCTTGGGCATGATGTAGTCGGGGCCGAAGACGAAGGTGTCGGCGCCATAGGCGGAGGTGACGATGTCGGAGGCCTCGCTTTCGGCGATCGACGGCCAGGGCGACGGCGGCCGCCTTCTTCATCTCCTCGTTGATGGTCGTGGCGCCGACATCGAGGGCGCCGCGGAAGATGAATGGGAAACACAGGACGTTGTTGATCTGATTGGGATAATCGGTGCGACCGGAGGCGATGACAGCGTCGGGGCGGACTTCCTTGACGTCCTCCGGCATGATCTCCGGCGTCGGGTTGGCGAGCGCGAAGACGAGCGGCTTGGGCGCCATCGTCGCGATCATTTCCTTCGTCACGATGCGGCCGGCGGAGAGGCCGAGGAAGATGTCGGCGCCGGGGAAGATCTCGGCCATGCGAGCGGGCGTTGGTCTCCTTGGCGAAAGGCTCCTTGTAGGGATCCATCAGCTCCTTGCGGCCCTTGTAGACCACGCCTTTGATGTCGGAGATCCAGACGTTCTCGCGCTTGAGGCCGAGGGCGCACGAGCAGGTTGAGGCAGGCGAGCGCGGCCGCACCGGCGCCGGAGGCGACGAGCTTGCAGTCGGCGAGCTTCTTGCCGACGACCTTCAGGCCGTTGAGGATGCCGGCGGAGACGACGATGGCTGTGCCGTGCTGATCGTCATGGAATACGGGGATCTTCAACCGCGCCTTCAATTGCCTCTCGATCTCGAAGCATTCCGGGGCCTTGATGTCTTCCAGGTTGATGCCGCCGAAGGTGGGCTCGAGGCGTGCGACGGCTTCGACGAAGGGGGCGACCTCCTTTTCGGCGACCTCGATGTCGAACACGTCGATGCCGGCGAACTTCTTGAAGAGGACGCCCTTGCCTTCCATGACCGGCTTGGAGGCCAGCGGTCCGATGTCGCCGAGGCCGAGGACGGCGGTGCCATTGGTGATGACGGCGACGAGGTTGCCGCGAGCGGTGTAGCGGGAGGCCGAAGCGGGGTCTTCGGCGATCGCCTCGCAGGCATGGGCCACACCAGGGGAGTAGGCGAGCGACAAATCGTGCTGGTTTGCCAGTGGCTTGGTCGGCTGGACGGCGATCTTTCCCGGCGGATCGGCCTCGTGGTAATCGAGGGCGGTGCGCTTTAAGTTCGCGTTTTCAGCCATTGGCTCAGGCCTTCCCCCAAGGATGGACCGCAAATGCGGCGTCGCGGTCTTTCGGTCCGCCGGGCAGCATAGGGGATCGATGGGGTGGACGTTAAGCAGAAGGTTCAGGCCGGGCGCGAGACGGGTGCGGCGGGTGTGGCGTGGCGAAGACGAGCAGGTGCAGCATGGCGATGATTCCGGCCGGGTATCTCTACAAGCACGTGGCGGCGCCGGCGAATTATCAGATGCCGTCCCATATGAGGGACCTTTATTCCGTGAGTGGCTGTCTCGCCCAAGCCTTCACCGGCTACATCCCGGAGTGGAAGCACAACGGGGCGTGGCTGTTCGACGAACCGGGCATCATGGAAGGGATCGCGACCGATCGGGGGCTCGATCTTGGTCGAACGACGCTCTTCTACTACGAGGTCTGCGATCGCGCGTTCGATGAAAAGGCGGGGGCGTGGCTGCCGGTGGTTTTCGATCCCCGCGTTGCGCCGATGCGGGTCGTGGCGCCAGAGGCTAAGACGCTGCAGGGGTTCGATGTGGTGACGTTCTCGAACGGGACGTCGCCCGAATGTTCGCCCTTGTCCTGCAACAGCTTGTGCGAGGATCTGCCGGTCAACGCGCATTGCCTGATGGCGACATTCGAGGCGGCCGAGGCGGCGCTGACGGCGCGGGCATTCGACAACTCTGAGCCGGGGCCGTTTCGGATTTTTGCTGTGTATACAGTCGATTGACGACCATCAAGGCCGCGTGAGAGGATCCGCTATCCTACTTAGGCAGGACGCAGGAAGAGGATGACGTGCGCGGGGCGCGTCTGGCGCTTTCCGGGCGCATGCCGGGCTGTTTGGCGCCGGTGCCATCAGCGGGAAAGGGCTTCAGGATGACAGTATTTCTGGCGCGGTGGCCGCGGTTGAGGGGGCTGATCGCCGTCTCGGCTATATTCGCAATGATGCAAGCTTCGATCGTTCCAGCCTTTGCGCAGCGGCCGGACGAGCCGCCGCCGCAGGCGGAGCGGGTCTACGACATGCGCGAGCTGGAGCGGCTCGTTGCGCCGATCGCGCTTTATCCCGACGACCTTTTGACCCACGTGCTGATGGCGGCGACCTATCCCTTCGACGTCGTGCTGGCGGAACGCTGGCGGTCGCGCAACGCCCGGCTCAAGGGCAACAGCCTTCAGGAAGCGCTTGAGGATCAGACGTGGGATGCCAGCGTCAAGGCGGTGACGGCATTCCCGCAGGTGCTCACCATGATGAGCGAGAAGCTGGAGTGGACGCAGGAGCTGGGCGAGGCGTTCCTGGCGCAGCCCGACGACGTGTTCGCAGCTGTGCAGACGCTGAGAGCGCGGGCGGAGACCGCCGGCAATCTCACGTCCACCAAGGAATTCAGGGTGCGGCGCGATTCCGATGGGCCGCGCACCATCTACATCATCGAGCCGGCGGAGCCGACGGTCGTGTACGTGCCGGTCTACGATCCGCTGGTGGTCTATGGCACGTGGGCCTATCCCGACTATCCGCCCTATTACTGGTACCCGCGGACGTGGCGACCGGGGCCGGTCTTCTGGTTCGGGACAGCGATCGTGACGAGCGCGGCGCTGTGGGCCTATTGGGACTGGCGGCGGCGCAGCGTGATCGTGCGGCCGACGCCCTATAACGCTTTCCTGCGGACGAAGGTCGCAAGCCCGACGTGGGCGTTCAATCCCGTCAAACGCAAGGGTGTTGCGTTCAAGGCGCCCGTGCTGGCCAAGAAGTTCGGGCCGATCCCGCCGCCGACGCGGATCCAGAAGCGGGTGCTCGATCAGCGCTTGAAGACGCTGCCGAAGACGTTGCCTCCGGGAGCCAAGACCCTGCCGAAGACTTTTCCAAAGGCTGGTCCTTCGCCGTCGACCGTGCCGCCCATCACCAAGGCACCGTTGACCAAGGCGCCACTCGCGACGTCGCCGCCACCGACGAAGGCGCCGAAGGGCGCGACGCCGAAGGGGACGCTGAAGACGATCCCGAAGACGATTCCCAAGGCGACGCCGAAGAGTGGGACGCCGAGCAAGGCGATCACGAAGTCGCCGGCCAGTGTGCCGCAGATCAAGAAGGTGGCACCGAAGTTCGCGCCGCCTTCGTCGTCGTCCAAGTCCGGCGGGGGGGCATCGTCAGGCAGCAGCACGCGGACCTTGAAGAAGGCGGTGCCGGCGCCGCGGGCTGCTCCGGTCGGCAAGGCCCCTGCCAACGTGCCGGCGAAGAAGGCGGCGCCTGCGGCCAAGGTGCTCAAAAAGCAGGAGTAGCCGGGCCGAGTTCGTCAATCGAGGGCGGCTACCGTTTCGGTTGCCGTTCGCGCGCGACGTTCGGTGCGCTGGGCGCTGC
Source organism: uncultured Alphaproteobacteria bacterium (assembly GCA_963697205.1). Lineage (GTDB taxonomy): Bacteria > Pseudomonadota > Alphaproteobacteria > Rhizobiales > Hyphomicrobiaceae > CAVONB01. Next base: position 156,372 of record CAVONB010000015.1, read on the forward strand.
CGCAAGCCTTAGCTGGAGCGCTGTAGCCAGGCGCACGCGCCGCGTCCGGCCGCCGCACCGGTTGCGAGGCAGGCCTGCAAGAGGTAGCCGCCGGTCGGGGCTTCCCAGTCCAGCATTTCACCGGCCACAAACGTTCCGGGTCGCGCGCGCAGCATGAAGGAGGTGTCGACGGCGTCGAAGGCGATGCCGCCGGCCGTTGAGATGGCGCGATCGATGGGGGCCGTCGCGATCAGGCGAAGGGGGACAGCCTTCATCAGCACGGCGAGCGCTGAGGGGTCGAGTTGGCCCAGCGGCTGCGGCATGGTCAGAGCGGCCTCGTAGAGCAGCCCAGTCGCCATCGGGTGCAGTCCACCGGCTTTGCGCAGGAACGAGGCGAGCGACTGTTTTGCGCGTGGGCGCTGCAGGTGTCGCGTCAGTTCCTCCAGCGGAACGCCCGGCCTCAGATCGATCGCGATGTCGGCGCTGCCGTGCTGGGCGATGGCGCGGCGGAGGGCGGCGGACAGCGCGTAGATCACGCCGCCTTCGATGCCGGTTTCGGTCACCACGGCTTCTCCGACGGCGGTATCCGGGCCGTGGGTGACACCAATGCGCTTGAAGGGCGCGCCTGAGAACTTCTTGCGGAAGATCTCCGACCAATCGATGCGAAAGCCGCAGTTGGACGGCGCCAGCGGATGCACGGGAATGCCGGCCTCGGCGAATATCGAGGTCCAGGAGCCATCCGAGCCGAGTCGCGGCCAGCTCGCGCCGCCGAGTGCCAGGATTGTTGCGTCGGGCGTGACCTCCCGCGTGCCGCCCGGCGTGTCGAAAATTAGGGCGCGGCCGTCATTGGACCAACCGCGCCAGCGGTGGCGGGTCTCGACCGCGACGCTTCGAGCGGCGAGGCGGGCGAGCCAGGCGCGCAGGAGTGGCGAGGCCTTCATCGCCTTGGGGAAGACGCGTCCGCTGGAGCCGACGAAGGTTTCCTGGCCCAAGCCCTCGCACCAGCGGCGGGCGTCGTCGGGCGTCCAGGCCTGGATGGCAGGGGTGAGGGCCGTCTCGCGTTCGCCGTAGCGGGCGAGGAAACGGTCCAGCGGCTCGCTGTGGGTCAGGTTGAGGCCGCCGCGACCGGCCATCAGCAGCTTCCGTCCGAGGGAGGGCATGCGGTCATAGACTGTCACGGCGACGCCTGCCGCGGCCATGACCTCAGCCGCCATCAGGCCGGCCGGGCCGCCGCCGACTACGGCGCACGATGGATTGCCAGCGCTCGACATAAGTATTATTACCTATGCTGGTCCGAACGGACGAGCCTTGGGAGAATCTGCTTGAGTGGTCTGAGACGCATGCTCGACAGCGTGGCGACATGGCTGGCGCTGGCCGGGGGGTTCGTCGTGTTCGTCATGATGCTCATGGTGACGGTGGACGCGATCGGCCGCAAGACGTTCGGCGCATTGCCCGGCGGGCTGGAGTTCAGCGAAGCGCTGATGGTGCCGGTGGTGTTCCTGCCACTTATGTTTGTGCAGGCCAAGCGCGAACATGTCTTCGTCAGCGTCGTCACGACGCAGGCCAGCATGCGCACACAGTGCTTCCTCGATGCGGTCGCGGCGCTGATCGGGCTGGCGATATTTGGGTTTCTGACCTGGTTGGCGCTGCTGAAGGCGATCGATTCCACGCTGATCGGCGAATACCGGGTGGCGGTGATCTCGGTGCCGATCTGGCCCTTCCGGTGGATCGTGCCGTTCGGCACCGGGCTGATGGTACTGCAGCTGGCACTGGCGGCTCTGGAGGAGTTCAGCCGGGCGTTCGGGCCCGATGAGCCGTTGCCGCATGAGGCGGAGCTGCGCTGAGCCGGCGCGCGATCACGCCAGAGGTGGATCCTCTCACACCTCGTTTACTTCGCACGCTCTTCTCTTCGGACCCTGGCCACAACCGCGTCGCAAGCGCGATGGCCGACAGGACATCAGATGGAAAGCTATCAAATCGGCATTCTTGGGTTTGCCGGCCTGCTCGTGTTGATCGCGCTCAGGGTCGCTATTGCATTCGCGCTGGCGCTGGTCGGGCTCGTGGGGCTGTTTGTTCTTTCCGGACAGGACGCGACGTTCGCGATGCTGTCGACGATGCTTTACTCGTCGGTGGCCAACAACACGCTGACGGCGGTGCCGCTGTTCCTGCTGATGGGCTACTTCGCCTTTCACGCGGGTTTGACGAAGGCCTGCTTCAACACCGCGCGCTTGTGGCTGGCGCGATTGCCGGGCGGGCTCGCCATGGCGAGCGTGGCGGGTTGCGCGCTGTTCGGTGCGTGCGCGGGCTCTGGCGTGGCCGCGGCGGGCGCGATGGGGCGTGTGACTATCCCGGAAATGATGCGCTACGGCTATGACCGCAAGCTTGCGTGCGGGTCGATCGCGGCGGCGGCGACGCTCGCCGTGCTGATCCCGCCGTCGATCGTGATGGTCGTCTACGCGATCCTGGTGGAGGTCTCGATCGGCCGGCTGCTGATGGCCGGCTATCTTCCCGGCCTGCTATCGGCGGCGATCCTGATGGGGATGATCTACGTGCGGGTCAAGCTGAAGCCCGAGCTTGCGCCGTCCGTGCCCTTCGCGGTCACCTGGGGGCAGAAGCTGCGTTCGCTGAAGGACGTATGGGGCATCACGCTGCTGATCGCGCTGGTGCTCGGCGGCATCTTTTCAGGTTTCGCGACGGCGACAGAGGCGGCGGCGATCGGCGCGCTGGGCGCATTCGTGCTGATGATCGCGGCGGGTCAGTTGTCGTGGACGACGTTTCGCGATTCGCTGCTGGAGACCGCGCGGACGTCGGCGATGATCTTCCTGTTGCTGATCGGCGCGTCGATCTTCACGGGGTTCATGGCGCTGAGCGGTCTGCCGCAGAAGATCGCTGAAGTGATCGTGGATGGTCAGCTGTCGGTCGGCATTGTGCTGGCGATCATCTGCGTTCTCTACGTCTTTCTTGGCTGTTTCCTCGATTCCATCTCGATGATGCTGCTGACGATCCCGGTGTTGCTGCCGGTGCTGAACAGCCTCGACGTCAACCTGATCTGGTTTGGCATTATCGTAGTGAAACTCGTCGAAATCGGCTGCATCACGCCGCCATTCGGGATCACGGTCTACGTGGTCAAGGGGGTGGTCGGAAACTCGATCCCGCTGGAAGAAGTTTTTCGCGGCATCTGGTGGTTTCTTGCGATGGAGATCCTGACGCTGGCGATCCTGATTTTCTTTCCGTCGATCTCGACCGTGCTGCCCGACGTCATGCTGGGCCGGGGGTGAGGGTTGCGGGCGTCGTTGGTTGCGGAATAAAAAAGCGCCGGGCAGAGCCCGGCGCTTTTTGCTTGTCGGTTGCGGCTTGCGCGTTTGAGTGGCCGCTCAGCTCGTTGCGCCCTCGGCCGGCTTTTCGGCGGCTTCGGCAGCCTTCTCGGCGGCGGCGGCGGCGCGCTCCTGGGCCTTCTTCTTGGGCTTCGCCTTATCGGGATTGTTGCGCGCTTCGCGCTTCTTCAGGCCGGCGGCATCGAGGAAGCGTGCGACACGATCGGTCGGCTGGGCGCCGACGCCGAGCCAATACTTGCAACGCTCCTCGTTCAGCTTCACGCGGTCGGGATCGTCCTTCTTCTTCATCGGGTCGAACGTGCCGACCTGCTCGATGTAGCGGCCGTCGCGCGGCGTCGCGGCCGTGGCGATGACGATGTAGTAGTAGGGGCGCTTCTTGGCGCCGCCGCGGGAGAGGCGCATCTTGACTGCCATGGATGGAGTTCCTTCGTTCTGGTGTGTTTGATTCAGAGTGTTGAGTGGAAAATGGGGACACCCACCATTTTCAATTCGCTTGTTTTGCGGACAATGGTCCTGAAGTGGAAAATGGTGGGTGTCCCCATTTTCTGTTTCACTTTTTCTTTTCGATCGGACGGCCTCCCAATCCGGGAAGTCCGGGGAAACGTCCGCCGAGGCCTGGCAGGCCGCCGCCCAAGCCCGGGAGCTTCGGTGCGAGTGACGGTTTGCCGGGTGCGGCAGGCGCATTCTTCAGCGTGTCGCGCAGCTCGGCCGGCAACTGCTCGATCGCCTTGGGGTCGAGCTTGGCGATCTCGGCCTGCATCTTCTCCATCTCGGCGGCGCTCGGCATACCGCCGCCACCTGCCGGACCGAGGCCCATGGCGCCGGCCATGCGGCTCATCATGCCCTTGTTCTTGCCCATCATCTTCATGACGTCGGCCATCTGCCGATGCATCTTGAGCAGGCGGTTGATGTCCTCGACCTTGGTGCCGGAGCCGGCGGCGATGCGGCGCTTGCGCTTGGCGTCGAGGACCTTCGGGTTGCGGCGCTCCTTCGGCGTCATCGAGGTGATGATGGCGTGCTGGCGCTTCAGCATCTTTTCGTCGACGTTGGCGTCGGCGAGCTGCTGCTTCATCTTGCCGACGCCGGGCAGCATGCCGAGCACGCCGGACATGCCGCCGAGTTTCTGCATCTGCTTGATCTGCTCGCCGAGGTCTTCCAGGTCGAACTCGCCCTTGCGCATCTTCTGCGCGATCGCCTGCGCCTTCTCGGCGTCGATCGTCTGGGCGGCCTTCTCGACCAGGCTGACGACGTCGCCCATGCCGAGGATGCGGTTGGCGATGCGCTCGGGGTGGAAGTCCTCGAGCGCGTCCCACTTCTCGCCGACGCCGATCAGCTTGATCGGCTTGCCGGTGACGGCGCGCATCGAGAGCGCGGCGCCGCCGCGGCCGTCGCCGTCGACGCGGGTCAGCACGATGCCGGTGATGCCGATTCGCTCGTTGAAGGAGCGAGCGAGGTTGACGGCGTCCTGACCGGTCAGGCTGTCGGCCACCAGCAGGGTCTCGTGCGGGCTCGCGATGTCGCGGATCTCCGCCGATTCCTGCATCAACTCTTCATCGATATGGATGCGGCCAGCGGTGTCGAGCAGAACGACGTCATAGCCGCCGAGGCGGCCGGCGTCGATCGCGCGGCGGGCGATCTGCTGCGGCGTCTGGCCGGCGACGATCGGCAGCGTGTCGACCTCCGTCTGCTCGCCCAGCACCCGCAGCTGCTCCTGCGCGGCGGGGCGGCGCGTGTCGAGGGACGCCATCAGGACCTTCTTCTTGTCGCGGTCCTGGAGGCGCTTGCCGATTTTGGCGCAGGTGGTGGTCTTACCGGAGCCCTGCAGGCCGACGAGCATGATCGGTACCGGAGGCGCGGCGGCGATGTCGATGGGCTCGGCACTCGATCCCAGCGTTTCGACCAGCTCGTCGTGGACGATCTTGACGACCATCTGGCCGGGCGTGACGGACTTCAGCACTTCCGCGCCGACGGCCTTTGCCTTGACGCGGTCGGTGAAGCTGCGGACGACGTCGAGGGCGACGTCGGCCTCGAGCAAGGCGCGGCGCACCTCGCGCATGGCTTCGGAGACGTCGCTGTCGGTCAGCGCGCCGCGGCGGGTCAGTCGGTCGAGAACGCCGGACAGGCGTTCGGAGAGGGACTCGAACATTCAGCTCTTCCTCGGCGGGAGAAAAATGGGGACACCCACCATTTTGCATCCGCGCTTTGCGATCATGGACACCCTTGTCAAAATGGCGGGTGTCCCCATTTTTTGCATCACGCGCCCGGCACCTTCATGGATTCCCATTCCAGCATGACGTGGTCCTGGTAGCCCTTGCGCTGGGTGAGGCGCTGGTACCAGGCCTCGACATTGGGGAGCGCGGGGCGCTCGATCGGCATCGTGAAATAGCGGTACATGAGCGAGCCGACGAGGATGTCGGCGAACGTCAGCTGCTTGCCGACGATGAAGTCGCGGCCCTTCATGTGGGCGTCCAGCATGGCGAAGCGTTCGCCGGAGCGTTTGGCCTTGGCGGCGAGGTCGGCGGGGTTGCGGTCCTTGGCGGGGACACGGATCAGCTGGGCAAAGAGGCCGGGGATCAGCTCGGGATAGACGGTGGTCAGCGACCAGTCGGTCCACTGGTCGGCGAGGGCCAGCTCCTTGACGTCGGTCGGCGCCAGCGTGCCTTTTCCATACGCGTTGGCGAGATAGCGCGTGATGGCGCTCGACTCCCACAGGATGAAGCCGCCGTCGTCGATTACGGGCACGAGGCGGTTCGGGTTCATCGCGCCGTACTCGGGCGTGTCGGTCTTGCCGAACGGACCGCCGACCTGCGGATTGTCGAACGTCAGGCCCAGCTCGGCGGCGATCCAGAGCGGCTTCTGCACGTTGATGGACGTCTTGCGTCCCCAGATGGTCAGCATGGGCGGATCTCCGATGTCGCTTCGCGGCTCATGGCTTGGTTCGCATGTCGCCGATCATGACGTGCTGCTTGTAGGCGGGGCGCTCGGTGAGGCGCTGATACCAGGCGGCGACGTTGGGCAGGGCGGGGCGGGGGATGTCGATCGAGGCGTAGCGGTACATGTAGACGCCGGCGATGACGTCGGCGAACGAGAGGCGGTCGCCGACGAGGAAGGGCTTGGTGGCGAGCTCGGCGTCGAGGAGGGCCAGGTTCTCGCCGAGGCGCTGGGCGGCTTCGCCGATCGCCTTGCCGTTGCGTTCGGCGGCGCCGTAGCGGGTCAGGCCCTGATAGGCGGTGCGGATGTCGGGATAGATCTTGATGATTGCCCAGTCGGACCACTGGTCGGCGCGGGCGAAGGAGTGGCGGCCGTCGGGGGCGAGCGTGCCGCGGCCGTAGGTGTCGGCGAGATAGCGGACGATGGCGCTCAATTCCCAGAGCACGAAACCGTTGTCGTCGATGGTGGGCACGCGACGGTTCGGGTTCATTGCGCCGAACTCGGGCGTGTCGAGCTTGCCGAACGTGCCACCGGCATCGACGCGCGTGTGCGGCAGGCCCAGCTCGCTCACGGCGAACATCACCTTCTGCACGTTGATGGAGCTGGCGCGGCCCCAAATGGTCAGCATGTGTGCACTCGCGGCCTCGCGGCGAAAATGGGGACACCCACCAATTTGCCGATCAGGTTCTCGTCATGGCAGGGACGGCCGACCAAAATGGTGGGTGTCCCCATTTTCTTCACGACCGCCCAAACGCAAGCGACACCCGCGAGCGCAACGCGCTGGCGGGTGGTGACCCTCCGGCCTCCCGGGCAGCCGATCTGGACGGTGGTCCAGGGGCGTCCCATGTGCCGGACGGCGGCTCGACGTGGCGGGCCGTCAGGATTTGAGGGCAGGTGTGGCGGATGGGGGGCGGGAAGTCAAGGGAGGGCAAAAAGCTTCGTCACCAGTGCTATGATTAAGATCGCCCTTATGATGGGTCAAATGATTGTAATCTGTGGTCTTGGGGGACGGACATGGAGGACTGGATCAAGTTGGCGCTGACCGGCGACGCTCGAGTTGTGGCTGGGCTGGTGGCGGGGGCCATAGCGGGTCTAGGTGCAGGGTTCAAGGGTGGGCAGCTGTTTGGCAATTGGTCTCTGAGCAGGCGACTAGCTGACAATGAAAAGCAGCTAGTCGCTCTGAAGGCGAGCCTCGACAACTCCGTGAACTTGTGGCTACGCAAAGTTGAGCGCCCAGATGACTACGTAGCCACGATCAATGCTAGCATTCCTATCATCACAGTCGTGAATCTCAAGGGTGGGGTCGGAAAGACGACAATTGCTGCCAACCTGATCGGCTATTTCAGTCAAGAAAAGCGGCGCGATGGAAGCGCGCTTCGGATCCTTGCGATTGACTTCGATTATCAAGGCTCGCTCAGCGCGATGTTGCTAACATCTGCCGGCATCACTACGCACAAGACGGCATCGAGTACACTTATCGACCCTCGCCAATCGGTCGATACGGCGAAAGCCCGCGCCGAGAATCTTCGACCAAAGTACGAGAATGTCTGGCTCTACTCGGCGTATGAAGATTTTCTTGAGGTCGAGAACCGGCTAATGATGGAATGGATTGTCCAAAGAGACTCAGGCCTTGGCGATGTGCGGTATGAGCTGTACCGAAAACTGCAATCGCCTGGATTTCTATCCGATTTCGATTTAGTTATTATCGATGGGCCGCCCCGGATGACGACGGGCTTCGTGGCCGCACTGTGCGCGAGCACCCATCTGCTCATGCCGACCATTGCTGACAAGCTGTCTGCACCTGCGGCGATTCGCTTCCTCAAGCAACTTGAGCAGTTGAGGCCAGCGCTTTTTCCCGCCACTAAGTTACTGGGGATAGTGCCGAGCCGCACATACTGCGCGGAATCACTGACGGGTAAAGAGGCGGGGGTGATCGACGCGATGCTCTCCGATCTGGAGAACCTTCACCGCATCTTTGATGTTAACGTGTTCCGCAAGGAGATCGTACCTCACACAGCCTCATTCATCAGTGCGGCGGGGGCGGAGCTGGCTTACTTCGACGCTCAAGACGAGGTGCCGAGACAGGCTATCAGCAGGCTTGGCGCAGCTATAAAACAACGTGTTGGACTAGGATGACGCCGATGAAAATCTCAGAACTGCGAGCGGGCTTGAAGGACATGGAGGCGGCCCTGCGCAAATGGGGTGGCAATAAGGCGGCCGGTGAGTTGGAATCGCTAGTCGAGGCGCTGGGGGAGTTTGACGACCTTACGATTCCGGAACTGGCAAAGAAAGTGAAGGCGATCAACGCGCCGGTGCGTTCGGGCGGTAAGTCTAAGGAACCGAATATGGCGGCCGTCGGTGCTTACCTCGCGCTGCTGAGAGATTCAATGCAGACCGCAGAAGCGTTCGATCAAGCTGTCGAGACGGTTCTTGCAGATAAGAAGCAGATGTCGCAATTGGATCTGCTTGAGCTGGCGCGCCAGTTTGGCGGCGGTAAGCCAGACAAGACGAGCAAGTCCGCTATCGCTTCCTATCTCAAGACGCGACGGGTCGAGATGCGCCGCAGTGAGGGAATGGGAGCGACGATCGACCGGATGTTTGGTCGTCAATAGAGTAACAGATCGTCCCTAGTTTTCGAATCAGTCCCGTGGCCTGACCCGCAACACCCTCCCCTGGGGGTCGTCGGTGAGGGTGTAGAGGTGGCCGTCGGGGCCTTGGGTGACGGCGCGGAAGCGCTCGCCTTCGCCTGAGAGCAATTTTTCCTCCGCGACGACGGTGCCGTCCTTCAGGACGAGGCGGGCGATGTGGGAGCCGGCCAACGCGCCGACGAACAGGTTGCCTTTCCACTGGGGCACGCGGTCGGCGGTGTAGAAGGTCGCGCCGGAGGGGGCGATCGAGGGGTCCCAGTAGTAGACGGGCTGTTCCAGGCCGTCCCTGGCGGTGCCGACGCCGATTTTTGCTCCCGAATAATCGCGGCCGTAGGTGATGACGGGCCAGCCGTAGTTCTTGCCGGCCTCCGGGATGTTGATTTCGTCGCCGCCGCGCGCGCCGTGCTCCACGGTCCAGAGTTGGCTGGTTTCGGGGTGGATGGCGGCGGCCTGGACGTTGCGGTGGCCGATGGACCAGACCTCGGGCGCCCAGCCGGGCTTGTTCGGGTTGCCGGCGTAGGGTGTGCCGTCGGCGTTGATGCGGATGACCTTGCCGATGTGGTTTGCCGGGTTCTGGGCCTCGTCGCGGGCGGCGTAGCGGTCGCCGGTGGTCACGAACAGGGAGCCGTCGCGGGCGAAGACGAGGCGGGAGCCGAAGTGGGCGGTCGATGACCACGCGGGCTGCTGGCGGAAGATGATGCGGCCGTCCGCGATCCGCGCGTTGCCGCCGTTCTCGACGAGGCGGCCGCGGAAAACCGACGTGCCGTTCTTGCCGCCGTCGCGCGGGTCTGAAAACGATAGATATATCAGCTTGTTGTCGGTGTGCTTTGGGTCGAGCGTGACGTCGAGCATGCCGCCCTGGCCGCGCGCCACCACGTCGGGGGTACCTCCAAGGGGGGGCGACAGGCTGCCGTCCCTACCCACGATGCGCAGGCGGCCGGGGCGTTCGGTGACCAGCATGCGGCCGTCGGGCAGGAAGGCCATGCCCCAGGGGTTCTGCAGGCCCTTGGCGACGGTTTCGGCGACGACGGGTACGGTCGCGGCCGGCGCGGGGGCGCGGGTCTGGGTGGCCAGGGCGGGTGTGGCGAGGGCTGCGCAGAGCAGTACGGCGGCGGTCCGGCGGGGGCGACTCACGTGAAACGTGCGGGGGCGGGTGGGCATGGTGGCGGGCTCCAGGGCGATGGCTTTCCAGGATATGGGGTGGGAAAACGGCGAACGTCAGGGCGCGCGGCTGCCCCTCACCCCGACCCTCTCCCCGTAAGGGCGGGGAGAGGGGGACGAGCGGAGGGCGGGGAGGGTGATAACGCTGGCTCTGTCGCGGGGGGCGGGGATCGCCTATATGAGGGCGCATGAGCGCAGGAAGCCTCCATTTCCGGAAGATGAACGGTCTCGGCAACGAGATCTTGGTGGTCGATTTGCGCGGGACGAAGCGCGTCTTGACCGAGGCCGAGGTGCGGGCGGTGGCCGCCGGGCCGCGGTCGCATTTCGACCAGTTGATGGTGCTGCACGATGCGCGCACGCCGGGCACGGAGGCGTTTGTCCGGATCTACAATACGGACGGCTCGGAGAGCGGGGCGTGCGGCAACGGAACGCGCTGCATCGGTTGGCTCGCGGCCCAGGCAACGGGACGCAAGCTTCTGAAATTTGAGACGAAAGCGGGCGTGCTCGATGTCTCCGTGGAGAGCCTCGATGCGATCACGGTCGACATGGGTCCGCCCAGGTTCGGCTGGGCCGACATCCCGCTGCGTGATCCCTTCCACGACACGCGCAAGATCGAATTGCAGATCGGGCCGATCGACGATCCGGTGCTGCATTCGCCGTCGGTCGTCAGCGTCGGCAACCCGCATGCGGTGTTCTGGGTCGAGGATGTCAACGCCTACGACCTCGGCCGGTTCGGGCCGCTGCTCGAGAACCATCCGATCTTCCCGGAGCGGGCGAACATTTCGCTCGCGCACGTCACATCGCGGACGGCGATCACGCTCAGAACGTGGGAACGGGGCGCGGGGCTGACGAAGGCGTGCGGCAGTGCCGCCTGCGCAGCGGCGGTGTGCGCGGTGCGGAAGGGGTATACGGAGCGAACGGTGACGGTGATGCTGCCGGGCGGTCCCCTGGTGATCGCGTGGACGCCAGATGACCGCATTCTGATGACCGGTCCGGCCGAGCTCGAGTACGAGGGCGAGGTGATCGTCGGGGGTTGAGGCAGAAGGGGGGGGATTTCAGGTCGCCGCGATCGGGAGCAGGGGGCGCCTGGAACTTCATCGAGGGCCGGCGTGGCAGGCCGGGTCTAGCCAGGACCACAATCGATGATTAGATAGCGCCGCAATCGTGCTCGTTTGGAGTCTCCTCGGTCGGAGCCTCCGTGTCAGCGCGCCAGCGGATGTCGCGCGACGCGCCTGCCTCCCGCACGCGTCCGGTTTGCTCGTCATCGTTCGACACCGTCCGTTCGTCATCATCGTAAGACTGGCATGTCTGAGCCCACCATCATCACCCTCGGCTGTCGCCTCAACGCCTACGAGTTCGAGGTGATGTGCGCGCATGCGCGTGCCGCCGGGCTCGAGGATGCGGTGATCGTCAACACGTGTGCGGTGACGGGCGAGGCGGTGCGGCAGGCGGGGCAGGCTATCAGGCGCCTGCGGCGCGAGCGGCCGGGGGCGCGCATCATCGTGACGGGGTGTGCGGCTCAGATCGAGCCGGAACGCTTCGCGGAGATGGCCGAGGTCGACCACGTCATCGGCAATGACGACAAGTTGCGGGCGGAGACGTTCGCGGGCCTGATCGCGCCGGACAGCCCGCGGGTGCAGGTCAACGACATCATGTCCGTGCGCGAGACGGCCGGTCACCTGATCGACGGGTTCGGCAGCCGGGCGCGGGCGTACGTACAGATCCAGAATGGTTGCGATCACCGCTGCACATTCTGCATCATTCCGTTCGGACGCGGACCGTCGCGGTCGGTGCCGGCTGGCGAGATCGTCGACCCAGATCCGGCGGCTTGCGGAAGGCGGCACCGCGGAAGTCGTGCTGACCGGCGTCGATATCACCTCCTATGGCGCGGACCTGCCGGGACAGCCGACGCTTGGCCGGCTGGTTCGGCAGGTGCTCAAGCATGTGCCCGAGCTGAAGCGGCTCAGGCTGTCGTCGATCGACCAGGTGGAAGCCGATGCCGCGCTGCTCGACGCGATCGCGGACGAGCCCCGGCTGATGCCGCATCTGCATCTATCCATGCAAGCCGGGCACGATCTCATCCTGAAGCGGATGAAGCGTCGGCACTCGCGGCAAGAGGCGATCGACTTCTGCCAGGCGGTGCGCCGGTTGAGGCCCGACGTCGTGTTCGGTGCGGACCTGATCGCGGGATTTCCGACGGAGACCGAGGACATGTTCGCAGCGACGCTCGACGTGGTCGACGCCTGCGGGTTGAGCTTTCTGCACGTGTTTCCGTTCTCGCCGCGCCAGGGGACGCCGGCAGCGCGCATGCCTCAGGTGGCGCGCCCCGTGGTGAAGGCGCGCGCGGCGCGCTTGAGGGCCAAAGGGGAAGCGGCGCTGGCCGCCTATCTCGACACGCAGACGGGTGGCGATGTTGAGGTTCTGCTGGAGAGCGATGCGGAGGCGGGATGTGCCGTCGGCCGCACCCGCCAATTCGCGGAAGTGGCTTTTGCCCGGGCGCCGTGCCCGGCTGGTGGCATCGTCGCGGCGAGGATCTTGGGCCACGATGGCCGGCGGCTGATGGGCGAGGCCATGGCATGAGCGAGACGCCGCAAAAGCAGCGTGGCTTGTTCGGCCGGCTGTTCGGGGGCAAGGATGCGCCGGCTCCGAGCCCGGCCGTCGACGCCGGGATCGATGTCCCGGCCACGGATGCGGCGGAGGCCCAGCCAGCCGACACGGGCCCCCAATCCTTACCCGCAGACGATGCCGAAGTGCCGGTTGCTCGTGCCGCGCCGGAGGCGGCCGTCCCTGAGCCGATGGCGAAGCAGCCGGGCGAGCCGGCACCCAAGACCGGGTGGTTTGCCCGGCTCACGTCGGGGCTGACCAAGACGTCGTCGCGGCTGTCGGAGGGGATCACCGGGCTCTTTACGAAGAAGAAGCTTGACGCTGATACGCTGGAGGACCTGGAGGACCTGCTGATCCAGGCAGATCTCGGTGTCGAGACGGCCATGCGTATTACCGAATCGTTGTCGAAAGGCCGATACGAGAAGGGGCTATCCGCGGACGATGTGCGCGGGGTGCTCGCGCGCGAGGTGACCGAGGTTCTGGAGCCGGTCGCGCAGCCACTCAAGGTGGCGCCGGCCAACAAGCCACACGTCATCCTGGTGGTGGGCGTCAATGGCTCAGGCAAGACAACGACCATCGGCAAACTCGCCGAGCAGTTCCGACGGCAGGGGCTCAACGTCATGCTGGCGGCAGGGGACACCTTCCGCGCCGCGGCGATCGATCAATTGAAGATCTGGGGCGAGCGGACGGGGGCGCCGGTCATGGCGCGGGACGTCGGTTCGGATGCCTCGGGCCTTGCCTTCGACGCCCTCAAGGCGGCGCGGGAGTCGGCCTGCGACGTGTTGCTGATGGACACGGCCGGGCGCTTGCAGAATAAGCAGACGCTGATGGACGAGCTTGAGAAGATCGTGCGCGTCCTGAAGAAGCTCGATGCGACGGCGCCGCACGACGTGCTGCTCGTGCTGGACGCGACTACCGGCCAGAATGCACTCAATCAGGTCGAAGTGTTTCGTCAACGCGCAGGCGTGACGGGGCTTGTCATGACAAAGCTCGATGGTACCGCCAGAGGGGGCATTCTGGTCGCTATCGCCGCCAAGTACGGGCTACCGGTTCACGCGATCGGCGTGGGTGAAGGGGTCGAGGACTTGCAGGCCTTCGACGCCGGGGAATTCGCAAGGGCGATCGCACTGAACTCGTGACGACGGTCGGGCCCGGGCTGCCACGGTGGCGTCAGGTGCTCTGTAGAGGGTGAAAGTTCGAATGAGCTGGAAGCGCATCTATCCGTTCAACGCGGAGCAGACCGTCAACATCGCGAGCGAGTTCGGTCCGCTGGCGACGATGTTCATCGTCAACGCTATTGCGGGTATCAACGCCGGCACATGGGCGCTGCTGATCTCCACGGTCGTCGCCATGGTCGTGATGCGGATGGTGCTGGGACGCTTCCCGGTGTTCCCGCTGATCGCATCGACGGTGACGATCGTGTTCGGGATTTTGACCTTGCTCACCGGGAACCCGATGTGGGTGCAGATCAAGGTCACCATCTTCAACGCGATGTTCGCGGTGTTCTTGTTCGCCAGTCTCTGGATGGGAAAGAACTTTTTCCAGCACATTTTCGAGCGGACATTCCACTACACCAAAGAAGGCTGGGATCGCTTCACCTGGAGCTTCGCCTGGTTCTTCGTACTTACGGCGCTGGCCAACGAATTCGTCCGCCAGTCGTTTCCGCCCGAGCAGTATTTCTCGCTGATGGGCTATGCCGTCGATGGCGTGAACATCTGGATCCTGTTCAAGATCGGGCTGATCATGCCGCTCAGCGGGCTCTATGCCTGGTACCTCACGCGGATCATGCAAAAGCACCGTCTGCCCTATCGGACCGAGACCCTTGAAGTGACGTCACCGCCACCGAGCCCGTTGGATTCGCGGCGCAAGGATGCCGCGGAGTTCGCCTCGATCGCCGGCGGCCGCGTGGCGCCCGCCATGGTACGTTCGGCCGTCGGCGACCGGCGCTGACGGTTCTTCCGGCGCGGGTTGGCGGCCAGAGCCGAGGCGTCGGTCTCGCTGCCGGCGGGCCGCAGACAAGGAAGGCGTACGCTCCTGATGACGACCGGCGATAACAACAGCAGGCCTGTTTCGACCGAGGATCGCGCCAGCGCAGGCGCAGCGCCTGTGGGTGGCGATGGTGCGGGCCCTCCGGATGCTCCGGGTCAGGAGCAGCAGCTTTTGAAGCTGCTGGTCGAGATCGGGCCGCTGGTGGTGTTCTTTATCGTCAACTCGCAGGCGGGCAAGTTCATCGCGGATCCCGAAAAGTCGATTTTCTGGGGAACCGGGGCGTTCATGGTCGCGACGGGCGTGGCGCTGGTGGCATCGCGCATCTTGTTCGGCAAGGTGCCGATGATGCCGCTGGTATCGGGTATCCTGATCCTAGTCTTCGGGACACTGACGCTGGCCCTGCAGGACGATCAATTCATCAAGCTGAAGCCGACAATTGTAAATCTTCTGTTTGCGTCTGGTCTTTTCACGGGGCTTTTGCTGGGCAAGTCGTTTTTGAAGATCCTGTTTGGCGACGTATTCAGATTGACCGAGGAGGGATGGCGTAAACTGACATTCCGATGGGCTTGTTTCTTTGTTGCGCTGGCGATCCTGAACGAAGTCATCTGGCGGAACTTTTCGACCGATTTCTGGGTGTCGTTCAAGGTGTTCGGCATCATGCCTTTGACGATTGTTTTCGCCATTTCGCAATTTGGACTGATCAAGCGCTACGACCCGGCGACCGAAGAGCCGAAGGTCTAGGCAGCACGTCGCTGACGTGGGGGCAGTATCAGCGGCTGCGCCGGCCCATGTTCCAATTCGGGACGTCCGGGAACGGAGTCTTTTCAATTCGGCGAGACGTTTCTTGACGAAATTGGGAAAATTGTATCTTCTTTGTAGCGTTGGCGGTCCTTCTCCGTCTTGGCATAAGCAGGCCTGGGCGTGGGGCTGCCGGGCTCACCATAACGATAAGAGAACGAGGTCCATGGCTCGCGATACAACCGGACGCCTCGAGCGATCCCCCATCCATCTTCTGCACCGCGCAGGTCAGTGTGCAGGCGACATCTTCCAGGCGGAAATGACACTCGGCGATCTCACGCCGCGTCAGTATGCGGTGCTCGTCACCGTTGCGTACAATGAAGGGCTCAGTCAGACGCACCTTGTCGAGAAGACGGGCATCGACCGCTCGACGCTCGCCGATATCGTGCGGCGCATGCTGAAGAAGGGCCTGTTGCAGCGTCGGCGGACCAAAGAGGATGCGCGCGCCTATGCGGTCAAGCTGACCGAGGAAGGCTGGCGCGTGTTGAAGGGTGCCGAGCCGCTGGCGAAGCGCGTCGACGACAAGGTCCTTGGCGTTCTGCCGACCGCGCAGCGCGAGCGGTTCCTGCAGGATCTCGCCGCGATCGTAGAAGCGCTCGGGCTAATCGAGGGCAAGAAGGACGCCGCGGGGCCGGGCTGAGCGATCTGTGTTACGGCGTAGTTTTTGATACGGTTTAGAACGGCAGGCTGCTCCAGGGCGGCCTGCCGGTCACCGTGTCCGCGACAGCGGGGAATCGGGATCGGCGCACTGTGGCCGGTTCACGATCGATTGCTCGGCCTAAACAGTTTCTTTTTTCAATAGCTTACGTTCGATCATGGCCTCGGCTATCTGAACCGTGTTTAGGGCTGCGCCCTTGAGCAGGTTGTCGGAGACGATCCATAGGGCGAGGCCGTTCTCGACCGTCGCGTCCTCGCGGATGCGGCTGACGTAGGTCGCAAATTCGCCGGCCGCTTCGATCGGCGTGACGTAGCCGCCGGCTTCGGGCTTGTCGACGACCAGGACGCCGGGCGCTTCGCGCAGGATGGAGCGCGCCTCCTCCGGCGTGATCGGCTGCTCGAATTCGAGATTGACCGATTCGCAGTGGCTGACGAACACGGGTACGCGCACGCAGGTGGCGGTCACCTTGATCGTGGGATCGAGGATCTTCTTGGTCTCGACCAGCATCTTCCATTCCTCCTTCGTATAGCCGTCCTCCATAAAGACGTCGATGTGAGGAATGCAGTTGAAGGCGATCTCCTTGGGGAACTTCTTGGGTGCGAACTCCTGGCCGGGCACGTACTTGCCCTTCGTCTGGTGCCACAGTTCGTCCATCGCGTCCTTGCCGGCGCCGGAGACAGACTGATAGGTCGAAACGACGACGCGCTTGATCTTCGCGGCATCGTGGAGTGGCTTGAGGACAACCACCATCTGCGCCGTCGAGCAGTTGGGGTTGGCGATGATGCGCTTCTTCGTGAAGCCGGCGAGCGCGTCGGCGTTCACCTCCGGCACGACGAGCGGCACGTCCTGGTCGTACCGCCAGCACGACGAATTATCGATCACCACGCAGCCCTTGGCGGCGATGCGCGGGCTCCAGTCCTTGGACACGGAGGAGCCCGCCGACATCAGGCACAAGTCTGCCTTGGCGAAGTCGAAGTGCTCCAGGTCGATGCATTTCAAGGTCTTGTCGCCATAGGACACCTCGACGCCGATGGATCGGCGCGAGGCGATGGCGTAGACCTCGTCGGCGGGGAATTTGCGCTCCGCCAGGACGTTCAGCATCTCACGGCCCACGTTGCCCGTGGCGCCAACGACCGCGATCCTGTAGCCCATTTCGTAGTCCTTACTTTGTCTCGACGCGGCCGAAGCAGCCGATCGCCGCGGGCAGGACATACGCTCAGGCCCGGTCGACTGCAAGGGCGGGCGCGGCGCAATCGGCCCAACCTGGTGTATCGGCTCGAAACCCGGGCGGGACCAAGCGGCAGCCGGGGCGCGTCCGGCTTCCTCGCCGGCGTGCGATTGATGCTTGCCGGGATGCCGGCCCATGGGCTTAAACCAGGGTCAGACAGAAGACACTCCCAACCCCCGAGGTGACGCCATGGAAGCCAAATACGAGACCCTCAATCATTACATCGACGGAAAGTGGGTCCAGCCGACCAGCGGCAAGGGCC
This sequence comes from uncultured Alphaproteobacteria bacterium, assembly GCA_963697205.1. Classification (GTDB taxonomy): domain Bacteria; phylum Pseudomonadota; class Alphaproteobacteria; order Rhizobiales; family Hyphomicrobiaceae; genus CAVONB01. The sequence goes on from CAVONB010000015.1 coordinate 173,965, forward strand.
AGGACGTGCTCAATCCCGCGAAGGACACGGTGCTGGGCCAGCTCGGCTACGCTTCCAAGGGCGACCTGGACGCGGCGATCAAGGCGGCCGAGAAGGGCTTCCAGGTGTGGCGCAAGACGTCGCCCTACGATCGGTGCACGATCATGCGCAAGGCCGCCAGCCTGCTGCGCGAGCGGATCGACCAGATCGCGCCGGTGATGACGCTCGAGCAGGGCAAGGTGCTGGCCGAGGCGAAGATGGAGCTTGCGGCCTCGGTCGAGGTCATCGAGTGGTATGCGGAGGAGGGACGGCGCGCCTACGGGCGGCTCATCCCGTCGCGGACACCCGGTGTGCGCGCCATGGTCGTGCAGGAGCCGCTCGGCGTGGTCGCCGGCTTCTCGCCCTGGAATTTCCCAGTGACGCAGGCGGTGCGCAAGATCGCGGCGGCGCTGGCGGCGGGCTGCTCGATCATTGTCAAGTGCCCGGAGGAAACGCCGGGATCGCCGATCGGCATGGTGCGCTGCTTCCACGACGCGGGCCTGCCGGCGGGCGTGCTCAACCTCGTCTACGGCGTGCCGGCGGAGATCTCCGAGTACCTGATCCCGCATCCTTCGGTCAAAAAGATCTCGTTCACGGGCTCGGTGCCGGTCGGCAAGCATCTCAACGCTCTCGCCGGGCAGCATATGAAGCGGGCCACGATGGAGCTCGGCGGACACTCGCCGATGCTGATTTTCGATGACGCCAACGTCGAGGACGTGGCGAAGCTGACCGCTGCCATGAAGTGGCGCAACGCTGGCCAAGTGTGCATCTCTCCGACGCGCTTTTTCGTGCATGAGAAGGTCTACGACAAGTTCGTCGCGTCGTTCGCCGACATCGCCAAGGGCATGAAGGTCGGCGACGGTCTCGATGCCGACAGCAAGATGGGGCCGCTCGCCAATCCGCGGCGCATCAACGCCATCCAGGCTTTCATCCAGGATGCCCAGGAGAAGGGTGCGAAGGTCGCGACAGGCGGCAATCGCATCGGAAATCAGGGCAATTTTCACGAGCCGACGGTACTGACGGACGTGCCGAACACCGCGCGCATCATGAACGAGGAGCCGTTCGGCCCCGTCGCGGTGATGCTGCGGTTCAAGGACACCGACGAGATGTTGCAGCAGGCCAACCGGCTGCCGTTCGGTCTGGCCAGCTACGCCTTCACGCACAACGCGCAGACGGCGGCGAAGGTGGCCGACACGCTGGAGGCCGGCATGGTGTCGATCAACCATCACGGCCTGGCACTGCCGGAGACGCCGTTCGGCGGCATCAAGGATTCCGGTTTCGGCCATGAAGGCGGCATCGAGGGTCTGTCGGCCTATCTGCAGACCAAGTTCGTCAGCCACATGGGCTAAGGGGAACAGCCGTCAGCGCGCGTTTCAGGTTTACGCGTGTTAACGATTTGTTTGAAGTGTCCGACGCAATCTGCGGGCGGGGTCCTTTCGAGGGCGCCGCCCGCATCTTTTCGAGCATCGCGCGCGCAAGTGCGGCGCGGTGGCCATGTCGGTCGGGACGTGCGGCACCCCTGCTTACGTCGAGAGATCACGATGGCACTTCGCGCTCTGCCGGCAACCGGCATCGTCCTCGCCCTGTGGGCTCAGTCCGTTCCTGCGTTTGCCCAGGAACGCAGACCACCGGCGCCTGTCTTGGTCGCGGCGGCGGAAAAGGCGAAGATGCCTGCGCGGGTCAGGGCGCCGGTCGTCCAGCCCAAGCGATCCGTGCCAAGTATCCGGCCGTCGTCGGCAGCAGCCGTGCCGGCCACGCCCGCTCCACCTGTCCGCCCGCAGTCCAAGGCCAAGCCGGGGGCCGTCGCTGCGCCGGTGTTTGTCGCTGCCACGTCGGTGAGTGTGCGCCCGGAAAGCGTCGCGATGAGCGCGCAGCGGTTGGAGCGCATCGGCGAGGTCTTCCGCCACGAGATCAGCCTGGGGCACCTGCCGGGTGCGGTGGTGATGGTCGCGCGTCGCGGGCGGGTCGTGTTCCACGAGGCGTGGGGACAGCTCGATCCGGCGGCCAAGTCGGCGATGCCGGCCGACGCCATCTTCCGCATCTATGGACTGGGACAGCCGATCGTCGCCGTCGCGGCGCTGATGCTGGCGGAGGACGGCATCATCCAGCTGACGGATCCGGTCAGCAAATACCTGCCTCGGATGGCGGACGCGAAGGTGCTGACAGAGCGCGGTGAAGTCGCGACGCAGCGGGCGATGAGCGTGCATGACCTGCTCCGCCAGACCGCGGGGCTTTCCTACGGCGAGTGGGCGCGCGACGCGCGACTGAAGAAGGCGCTTTCGGATTCGGGCATGGCCGATCCGACGCAGGCCGCGCTGCGCATCCGCGGGCTGTCGACGGAAGACATGGTCGGCCGCCTGTCGCGATTGCCGCTGGCCACCGAGCCCGGCACGACGTGGGAGGTCGGTTTTGCGCCCGATCTGCTGGGCCGCGTGGTGGAAGCGGCGGCGGGCAAGCCGCTCGGCGCGTTCCTCAAGGAGCGCCTGTTCGATCCGCTCGGGATGAGCGACGCGACGTTCCATGTGACCGGCAAGTCGATCAAGCGCCTGGCGCAGCCGCTCAGCGGTCATGCGCTGGTCGACATGGTTGCGCCGCAGGGCAACGACGCGGCGGGGTCGGGGCTCGCCATGACGGCTGGCGACTACGTCCGGTTCGGCCAGATGCTGCTCAATGGCGGCATTCTCGACGGCAAGCGCGTGCTGAGCCCGGCGACCGTGCGGCTGATGACGTCCGGTCACCTCGGTGCGGGGACACGATTCGCACACAAGGATCCGGGGCAATATCTACTCGGCTCGCCTGGCTATACTTTTGGCCTCGGCGTCGCGGTCAGGACGGCCGACGGCATCGCCAGTGTGCCTGGCTCGGCCGGCGAATATTCCTGGGGCAGTTATGCCGGCTCGTTCTTCTGGGTCGATCCCAAAGAGCAGATGGTGGTGGTCTACCAGACCCAGGCGCCGACGCCGGACCGTGAGCGGTTCCGCCGGCTGGTCAAGCAGCTCGTCTATCAGGCGATCCTGGAATAGCGCGCCGCGCAGCGGGCGGTCAGCGCCGACGCATCTCGTCCTGGCGCATCGGCATGGCGTCGATGGTCGAGAAGAGTGTGCGCGTTGCCACCGGGTCGCCGGAGGAGATCTTTACGCCGCCGTCCTTGCCGACGAGCAACGCACGAAAGCTCGCGGCGCCAACTCCATAGCGCGCGCGAAGAGCGGCCGCGGACTGGCCTGGGCCGGAGCCGAGGTCGGTGGAGACGGTGTCGCCGACGACCCAGATCACCACCATGTCGCGCTCGCTGAATCCGCTGCGTGCGCTGGACACGGTTGCACGCTGCCGGGAGAGCCGCGCGTCGGAGGGGTTGCCTGCGAAGACGATCAGCGGGCGCTTCTTCCAGCGATAATCGGACATGGCGCTCTCTGCGGGTTGCGATGGGACGGTCAGCGCCGCGATGGCGAGGACCGCGGCTGCGACGAACAGCTTTGAGGCCGACAGCGGGGCGGCGGACTTAAGGGACCTTCGAGGGCTTTGCAGCAAGGGGCTCGGCTCCGTGGCATAGGGGCTGAACGCACGAGGTGGCCGATTGGATCGGCCCGGCCGGTCATGCCGGAGGACGAAACTAGGTTCCGTACCGGGTCTCGATCTCGACGCCGACACCACGAAGCAGCTCGGTGGGGAGGCGACCGCCGATGCAGACGACGACGTCGTCGTTGGGGAGATCGTGGGTGCGGCCGCGCCATTCAATCGCAACGCTATCGGGGCCGATCGCGAGGATCCGCGCCTCCCTCAAGACGTTGAGCCGGCGATCGGCTTCCGCCGCGGCGAGTTTGTCGGCGTTGGCCGGCTTGGCGCGATCGAAACGTTCGCCGCGGTGAGCGAGCGTGACGGCGACGTCGTCGCGACGCGCCAGCGACAGGGCCGCCTCGATGGCGCTGTCGCCGCCGCCGACAACCAGCACGCGGCGGCCGGCGTAGTGTGCGGACTCTGCCAGGCCGTAGGCGACGTTGGCGGCATCCTCGCCGGGCACGTCCAAGGTGCGTGGGGTGCCGCGACGGCCGGTGGCGAGCACGATGGCGCGGGTGGCGAAGCGAGCGGACTGGGTGTCGATGTGGAAACCCCAGGGGCGGCGGATGATGCGGCGGACATGCTGGCCGTTGCGGATCTCGATCCCTTGGCGTTTTGCTATGCCTGTCCAGACGGCCAGGAGTTTCTCCTTGCGGATGCGGCGGGCGTGCAGCTGGCCGTATAGCGGGATGCGAACCGGCCGCGTCATGACCAGCTTGCCACGGGGATAGCGCGCGACGGTGCCGGCGAACGCGCCCTGCTCCAGCGTGACGCTGGCGAGGCCATGCTGCTTGGCCGCGAGGGAGGCTGCGAAGCCTGCGGGACCTGCGCCGACGACGACGACATCGAGCACGGTTGGGTCGGGGCTGCGCGGGCCACGCGCGATTGCCTCGATGGCGCGCTGACCATCTTCGACGGCGTTGGCGATCAGGCCCGTGCCGCCGAGCTCGCCGGCGATGTAGAGGCCGGGCACGTCCGTTTCGAGTGACGGTGCGACGACGGGCACCTCGACGCCGCGTTGCGGTGTGCCGAGCACCAGGGAAATGGCGGAAACCGGGCAGACGTCCTTGCACGCGCCATGGCCGATGCAGGATGCCGGGTCGATCAGCCGGGCCGTACCGTCGAGGAGGCCAAGGACGCGACCTTCCGGGCAGGCGTGGGTGCACGCGCCGCAGCCGATGCAGCGGGCCGCGTCGATCAGGGGATGGAGCGAAGGCGGCTCCGTCGCGCCGCGGTCTTCTGCGTGGCGTGCGATCGCGCGGTTGCGCGCGTCGCGCACGCGCCGGCCCAGTCCGCGCGCGCCCCACAGTGCGGCAAGCGCCAAGGCGTAGGCGTGCGTAGTTTCCAGCGGCGGGAGAGCGTCGAGCATGGCTGAGGTGAGTGACCGATCAAGTTGGCGCCAGGATGGCTGCTGTTTGTCGCGACAACGCCTTCTTTCGGCCCGCCGGTTGACGGACTGCACCACAATGCAGCGCTGATTGCGGTCTATCGCAGGAGCATTCGCAAATCACCGGGAGCTCGGACCGTCTCGTGACGCGTGTGGTCCAATCGAGTGCGCACACTGCCGGGCGCGACAGCGGCGACGGAGCGGTCGACGGTGGCGCAAACGCCGTCGGTGGCCAGCAGCGTGCGCTGCCCCGTGACCGGCTGACGGCGGTGTGCCTGACGCTCGCCGTTGCCGTGCTTCTGCCGGGCGTTCTGGCCGCGGTCGCGGGGCCGCTGGCGCCGGGCACGACGCTCGGGCAATGGCACCAGGACATGATCGACGCGCTGCGCGATATCCGGTTCGGCAGCGGCTTGCGGTTCTGGCTCGGGGTCGGTGGCGCGTTAGCGATGGCTCTGCTGCTCGTTTATCCGTTGCGCAAGGCGGTTCCGCTGCGATTTCGCATCGGGCGGGTGGCCAGCTGGTTTCGCCTGCACATCGTGATCGGCGTGTTCGCGCCGGTGTCCATCCTCTATCACGCGAATTTCGGGTTCGGCGGCTTCAACGCGAACGTGGCGCTGGTCGCCATGGTGGTGATCGCGGTGAGCGGGCTCGTGGGCCATTTCGTCTACCGCCGATCGAACGCCGGCTTTCATGGCGGCGTGGCCGAGATCGAAGCGCATGGGGTGGTGGTCGCGGACGGGCTTCGCCAGATCGACGGCATGTTCGCGGCCAAGAGCGCGCTGGCCGACCGCATGGATGCGTTCTCCGCGCCCGTGTCGACGCCGGGCGTTCGGTTCGGCGCGATGCTGCGGCATGGGCTCGGCGCGCGGCGGCATTCGCGAAGTCTGGAAGCCGATGCGCTTTGGATACTGGCGCAATCGCGCGACGGTCAGCCGGCGCGCGGGAGCGATGCGGCGTTGGTGCGGACACTGGCGGCGGGAATGCGCGCTTATGGCGATGCGGTTCGCGCCGGGGCGCTGGCATCGGTGCGCGCGCGGGTCTGGTCGCGGTGGCGGCTGTTTCATCTGCCGCTGTTTGTGATCATGACGGTGGCAGCGGGTCTGCACGTCGCGGCGGTGTGGGGTGTCGACGACGGCTTTGCGCCGGCGGCGCTGGAGGATGGCGTACAGGAGGCATCGCCGCCACCGTCGGTATCGGATTGGCTCGTCTCGCCTGCACCGGAAGCGCCGCCGGTGCGCGGTCCCGAGGTCTCGGCTGCTCCGGATCGCGGTGAGCGGCAAGACGCGGTGCGCACGGGCCGCCTCGCCTGGCTGCTGCCGCCATCGGACTTCGCGGGTTTTGCGCCGACGGTGCGGCCTTCGGTGGTGGCGGAGGCGTCGACATCGGCCGTGGAGACGCTGGCTCAGGTCGCGCCGATCGCGCCTGCGCAGGCTGTGCCCAAGGTGCAGGACGTCGCTGTAATTCACGCCGAGCCGCAGCGTGGGCTGTCGGCGTCGCCCCAGCGTGGGCCTCTGGTAGCGTCGCCTGCCCCGGCTCCGGCTCCGGCGACGAGCATGCGATCCGTTGCCGAGCAGATCTCACCGCCGGCGCCATTGCGTCCGGAGCGTCCGCCTTCACCCCGGATGGCGCGCCCAGTCAGCGCAGAGACTGTCGCGCAAGCACCCGTTGCCGTGGCGCCGGTCGCAACGCCGGTGGAGACGCGGCGTCCGCCGGAGCCGCCGCCGATGTCGCTGGGCGCCGGTGCCGGCCTGCCGCTCGCCCAACGTATCGCGCAGCTCAAGACCGAGCGGTTCGATCACAGCCGCACGAAATTCCCGCTGGTCGGCAATCACACGCGCGTCGACTGCGCGAAGTGCCATACGAAGACGTTGGAGGGGACGCCGACGACGTGCATTTCGTGTCACAAGAAGGACGACGTGCATCGCGGACGGCGGCCGGATTGCGCGCGCTGCCACACGCCGAAGGACTGGAACGTGATTATCAAGAGGCGCTGAGCGCTCTTGCGCTCCTGTATGCCTGCGGGCCGGCCTGCGCGGGGCGGGCGCGGCTCAGACGCTGGGCAGTCCGGTGAGCGGGAAGCGGGTCTTGATGCGCGTGAACAAGCCGTCACGGACGCTGCGATAGCTTTCCAGGATCTGCTCGCGGCTGCCGTGCCCGAGCATGATCGAGGGATCGAACGTCGGCCAATACTCGACATCGACCGCCATGGTGCGCGTCAGCTCGAGGGACTGGTGGTGTGCCTCCGGAGACAGTGTGACGATCAGGTCGAAAGAGGTGTCGCCGAGGTCGGCGATCGAGTGTGGGCGATGCTGCGACAGGTCGATGCCGATCTCATTCATTATGGCGACGACGAAGGGGTCAGGCTCCTCGGAGGGACGGACGCCTGCGGAGCGGACGTAGATGCGGCGGCCGCCGAGGTGACGCAGGATTCCCGCTGCCATCGGTGAACGGATCGCGTTCAACGTGCAGGCGAAGAGTACGGCACCTGGCAGCCCCACCGGTCCCGTCACTGCGATCAGCCCTTCCAGTGCAGTGCGCAGATCAGCGTGAAGAGCCGGCGGGCGGTGTCGTGGTCGACGGTGATCTTGCCTTCCAGACGCTCCTGGAGGACGCGGCTGCCTTCGTTGTGGAGGCCGCGACGGCCCATGTCGATCGCCTGGATCTTGGACGGCGGCGCGTTGCGGATCGCCTGATAGTAGCTGTCGCAGACGATGAAGTAGTCCTTGATGATCTTCTTGAACGGGGTCAGCGAGAGGACGTGGGCGACAAGCGTGTCGGTCGTCTCGTTGCCGACGGTCAGCACCAGCCGGTCCTCGGACAATCCGAGGTTGAGCTTATAGGGACCGTCGCTGCGGCCCTCCAGCTTGAAGGCGTTCTGGTCGAGGATGTCGTAGATGGCCACCTCGCGCTCATGCTCGATGGAGGCGTTGGAGCGGCGGATGGAGGTCTCGTCGAGGGTGATGGCGACGAGGCGTTCGGTGTCGGTCGTCGGCATCGGGCCAGGGTTCGGCTGGGATTGGCTCATGCGGCAACTCCCTTAGGCCTTGTTGGTGCGGATCGCGACGGAGCGGCGATGGGCTTCGAGGCCTTCGGCGCGGGCGAGCGTCATGGCGGCGGGGCCGAGCGCGTCGAGGGCGGCGGCGTCGAGCTTCAGGATCGACGTGCGCTTCATGAAGTCGAGGACGCCGAGGCCGGACGAGAAACGTGCGCTGCGCGCCGTCGGCAGCACGTGGTTGGAGCCTGCCACATAGTCGCCGATGACCTCGGGCGTGTAGGCGCCGAGGAAGATCGCGCCGGCGTTGCGGATGCGGCCGGCCAGCGCGTCGGCGTCGCGAGTGGCGATCTCGAGATGCTCGGCGGCGATGCGGTCGGCGAGGGCGGGCGTTTCGTCGAGCGTGCGCACGATGATCGTGGCGCCGAAGCGTTCCCAGCTTTCGCGCGCGATATCGCCGCGCGCGAGGGTGGCGAGCTGGCTTGCGACGGCGGCCTCGACGCGGTCGGCGAAAGCGGCATCATCGGTCATCAGGATCGCCTGGGCGGCCGTGTCGTGCTCGGCCTGCGCAAGCAGGTCGGCGGCGATCCAGGCGGGATCGTTGGCGGCATCGGCGATGACCAGGACCTCGGAGGGGCCTGCGATGGAATCGATGCCGACCGTGCCGAAGACCTGCCGCTTGGCGGCGGCGACGTAAGCGTTGCCCGGGCCGACGATCTTGACGACGGGGCTGATCGTGGCGGTGCCGTAGGCGAGGGCTGCGACGGCCTGGGCGCCGCCGATGCGGTAGATCTCGGAGACGCCGGCAAGATGGGCGGCGACGAGGACCAGCGGGTTGAGCGCGCCCTTTGAGGCGGGGACGACCATGACGATGCGCGGCACGCCGGCGACGCGTGCGGGAATTGCGTTCATCAGCACCGAGGACGGATAGGAGGCGGTGCCGCCGGGCACATAGAGGCCGACCGATTCGACGGCGGTCCAGCGGGAACCGAGTTCCGCGCCGATGCTGTCGCGATAATGCTGGTCGGCCGGCCGCTGGCGCTCGTGGTGCTGGGCGATGCGGTCGCGGGCGAGCGTCAGGGCGGCGTTGGTCTCGGCATCGGCGGTCGCGACCGCCTGGGCGATCTCGTCGGCGGTGACGCGCAGGTCGGCGACCGCGCCGGCCTCGATGCCGTCGAACCGGCGCGTCAGTTCGACCAGGGCCTCGTCGCCCCGGCGGCGGACGTCGGCTACGATCGTGGCGACGGCGGCGTCGACGTCGGCGGAGACCTCGCGCTTCAGGCCGAGGAAGGTCTCGAAGCGCGGTGCGAAATCGGGGTCGGCGGTGGCGAGGCGTTGGGGCATGTGATGTCCGTAGGGGGCGTTCGGGCGCGTCCCAATCGTGGTCCGTGAGGCTTCGAGTATCCGCCGGGACGGCCGGATCAGCCCTTTGGGTCTTCGTCCTTGTGATTCGGCTTGGCCCGGGCCCGCCAGGCAGCGCCCAGGTCCATCAGCTCGCCCTCGATGCATTCGACCTCGAGCCGGATGGCGGCGCCGGCCGAGAACAGCAGCGTCAAATGGCCCTCCGGCGCGGTCTCGCCCGGCTCGAACTGGATCGTCAACAGGTTCAGCACGGCGTCCTTGGCCTTGAGGTCGATGCCCTGGATGCGGGCGCCGAGCACCCGTTCGAAGCGCAGGCCGGATCGCCAGCGGCGATGGGCCTTGGGCCGGCGCCGGCCTTCGGAAGCCGCCACCACGTCGGCCCAGTCGAAGCGGTTGAGAATGGCGGCGAAGCGTCGCTCGGCTGGCAGGTAAGCCATATCCGCGACGCGCACGACCGCATCCTGAAGATGGGCCGAGATCACGGCCAGATCCTCGTCGTCGAAGGCGATGAGCTTCAAGGCGTCCATTGCGCGCAGCTGGGCTCCTGGGGCCCGGGCCCTGTCGACCGGGGCTGAGCCGTAAGATTTGGTCCCTGGTGTGATAGCGAGCGGACCGTGACGGTGCAACCGAAGCCGTTGTCGCCGGCCGGAGAGGCCCGCCCGGCCCGATGCGGTTTCCCCGCCCATGGCGGCCCCAGGTCTTGCCGCCCGCAGCGCGTGCGTTTACACCCAGCGGGACTGATCGTGAGCCCTGAAGCGCCGCCTGCCGAGGACCGTGATGATCCCCCTGCTTCGATTCCTCGACTACCTGATCGATCTCTACAAGTGGGTGGTGATCGCCAGCGTCATCTTCAGCTGGTTGATCGCGTTCAATGTGATCAATCCCTACAATAACTTCGTGCGCACGATCTGGAATGCCCTGAACAGGCTGACCGAGCCGTTGCTGCAGCCGATCCGAAGGGTGATGCCCGACCTTGGCGGGCTCGACATCTCGCCGATCGTCTTGTTCATCGGCCTCTATTTCATCCAGAGCGTGGTGATCTGGGGCTGGCTGATCCCGTTTTTTGCGACGCAATGAACGGTGCGCGCGAGCCGCGCGCCTGGCGTCGGGTCGACGGCGGCGTGAGCCTGCGTGTGCGGGTGACGCCGAAGGCGTCGCGGGACGACGTCCAGGGCGTCGAGGTGACCTCGGACGGGCCGGCGATCAAGGTTCGCGTGCGCGCGGTGCCGGAAGACGGTGCGGCAAATGCGGCAGTGGCGGTGCTCATCGCCCAATGGCTCGGCTTGGCGAAATCCAGCGTGGTCCTGTCGCAAGGTGGCAAATCCCGCGTCAAGACCCTGATGGTGACGGGCGATGCCGAAACGCTGGCACGCCAGCTCGAGGTCTTGACCTCCACCACTTGACCTCCACCGGGGCCAAGGACTGAACCACAAGGACACGGAGCCATGTCGGCAGCACGCATCATCGACGGAAAGGCGATTGCGGAGACGGTCAAGGCGGATGCCGCCCGTCGCACGCAAGCGCTGAAGCGCAAGCTCGGCATCACGCCGGGGCTGGCAGTGGTGCTGGTCGGAGAGGATGCGGCGAGCCAGGTCTACGTGCGCAACAAGGATGCGGCGACGAAGGCCGCCGGGATGAACTCGATCACCCATCGGCTGCCGGCGACGGTCGGCGAGGACGACCTGCTGGGATTGATCGGCGACCTCAACCGAAGCGAGGAGGTGCATGGCATCCTGGTCCAGCTGCCGCTGCCCGGGCACATCGACCCGCGCAAAGTGATCGAGGCGATCGATCCCGACAAGGACGTCGACGGCTTCCATCCGGTCAACGTGGGGCGACTGTCGCTGGGTGAGGCGGGGCTGGTGCCGTGCACGCCGATGGGGTCGGTGATCCTTGCGAAATCGGTGCTGGAGAGCCTCGCCGGGCTGGAAGCAGTGATCGTCGGGCGGTCCAACATCGTTGGACGGCCGATGGCGCAGCTGCTGCTTCAGGAGGACTGCACGGTGACGATCGCGCATTCGAGGACGCGGGATTTGCCGGCAGTGGTGAGGCGGGCCGATCTGGTGGTCGCCGCGGTCGGTCGGCCGGCATTCGTGCGGGGCGATTGGATCAAGCCCGGCGCCGTGGTGATCGACGTCGGCATCAACCGGGTCGATGCCGGCGGTGGCAAGACGCGGCTCGTGGGCGACGTCGCCTTCGCGGAGGCCGCGGCGGTCGCCGGCGCGATCACGCCCGTGCCGGGCGGTGTCGGTCCGATGACGATTGCCTGCCTACTGCGCAACGCGGTGGTGGCGGCGGAAGCGCAAGCTGGGCTGCTGGCGGCGGCCGCTGGCGTGGAATAAGCGGGCTGTGACGCGTCAGCCGTCGTGGCCTTCGACGATCGTCAGGTCGACTTCGGCGGCGCGGTCGCGCACCTCGGCGGCTTTGCGGTACTCCGGGCTGTCGTGGCAGGCCTTCGCCGTGGCGAGGCTATCGAACTCGATGACGACGTGACGGTCGCGGCCGGCCAGCCCGCGGACGTTGTCGTGGGCGCCGCCGCGGACGAGGAACTTTGCGCCGTATTTTGTGAAAGCGATGCCGTTCAGCGAGACGTACTGCTTGTAGAGCTCGGGGTCTTTCACGGTGACGTGCGCGATCCAGTAGCCCTTGGCCATGGCGGTCCTCCTGTTCTGTGGGCCCTTGTACCGGGCCGGCGGGCACTGTGGCGCGTCGCTGCCAGCGTGTCGAGCGGGGCGCGGCGGCCGGCGGTTGCGACCCGCCATGGCTGCCATGCGCACGGCGGGTCAGCGGCGCAATTGTCGTGGGGCCGGGCGAGAGTTAGAAGTTCGGCAGTGCGGCTGCGAAAGACGGCCGGCGCGGAAACACTCGGGAGCAAGAGACATGACCAAGCGCGTGGCGATCGTGACGGGCGGCCTCAGGGGCCTGGGCAAGGCGATGGCTTTCGGGCTGATGCGCGAGGGCCATTCGGTGCTCGCCGTAGGCCATCTGGCCGAGGACGTGCCGGTTTTCCTGAAGGAAGCCGAAGAGCGCGGCGTTGCCAGCCAGGTCAAGCCGCTGGTGGCCGACATTCGCAAGCCGGCTGAGTGCGACCGGGTGGTCAAGGCGGCGATCGAGGCGTTCGGATCGATTGACATCCTGGTCAACAACGCGGGACTGACCTTCACCTACATCTGGCCTGACAAGTACCGACGCACGGAGCCGCCCAAGTTCTGGGAGGCGAGCGACGAGATCATCCAGAACGTGATGGATACCAACTTCGTGGCCGCCGACCAGATGGCCCGGCGCGTGGCGCCCTTGATGGCGAAGAAGGGCTGGGGGCGGATCGTCAACGTAACGACGAAGCTGACGACGATGAACCAGCCGGGCTCGATTCCCTACGGTTCGTCCAAGGCGGCGCTGGAGATGGCGAGCGAGGTTTGGGCGAAGGACGCGGCGGGAACCGGCGTGACGGTCAACGTGGTCAATCCGGGTGCAGGGGCCAACACGCTGGGCATGGCGGAAGAAATGCGCGAGTGGAGCGCCAAGGGGACGAAGCCCAAGCTGGTGGAGGCGGAGGACATGGTGCCGCCGCTGTTGTGGGTGGTGTCGGAGGCAGCCAACGACATCACGGGATGGCGTTACGACGCCAACACGTGGGATGCGTCGATCGCGCCGGAGGAAGCACACAAGCGGCACGGCGCGAAGGCGGGGATGATCTTGCATCCGGGCGCGCAGTGAGGGGTAGGCGAGCGGTGAACCGTGACCGGTGCGCGGTGCGCGGGCGTGAAAAGGGCCGGTCCTGGTGGACCGGCCCGATGTGTTTGTGGTTTCGCCCTCGGCTGCCCTCGGCTCAGCTCTTTTGATCGCGCTGGTTCGGCGTGAAGCGAACGATGCCGGGATAGTCCTGATCATCCTCGGCCGCGGGCGGCGCGAGTTGGCGCAGGGCCTCGCCCACCCATTGCCAGATCTCCTCCTTCGCCAGATCGGCGTGCGCCAGGTTGTGGCGGACGTGGCGCAGCGTATCGAGAAGCTCCTGCTCGCCGTCGATCTGGCCATCGTCGGGGCCGGCCGCGCGCTCGAGGCTTTCGATCAGGAAGGTCAGCAGGCCGTTTTCGGGAAACAGCATCAGCGCGGGCAGGATGTCCTGGATGTTGCTGTCGGCGATGTCGAGGACGTCGATCGTCGGCTGGTCGTTGTTGGCCGCGCCGCGCAGCACCGTGTAGGACTGTCCGAGCTTTTCTTCCTGCTCGGTGCGATGCTCGTCCAGCAGGCGCCCGAGCTGGTCGTTGTGCGCGGCCAACGCGTTCAGCATCTGCCAGGTGGCCAGCGCCTGCTCGCGGGTGCTGACGGCGGCGAGACGCTTGACGGCCAGATCCGGCGCGATGTCGAGCGCACGCACCAGCGCGCTCCAGAAATAGAGATAGAGGTCGTCGGAGTTGGATGTGTCGTCCGGCTGATCGGCGCGTGGACGGGCGGGATCGGAGACGCGCTGGACTGCCTGGGCGGTCTGTTGCGCGGTCTGCTGCTGAGGCTTGTCACCGGCCGTGGGTCGTTGCGGCGGTGCGATCTGCGGGGTCGTCGGCGCGTCCGGCTTGGCGAGTTGCGGCGCCTTGGGTGTGATGTCGACGGCCTGGCCGCCGTGGCTCGGCTGCGGGCCGGCGATGGCGGGCGGGTAGGCGGCGCTCGAGATCAGACGCGCGCGCAGGCGCACGAGTGTCTTGTAGAAATCGCCGTGGATGTAGAAATGGTTCGCCTCGGTAGCGACGCGCTGTACGCGATCGAACGTGGCGCCGGCGTTCAGCGCGTTACGGACCGTGCGCAGGTCGCGGCGACCGGTCTCGTTATCGCTGGCCTGCACCTCCTCGAGCCGCACCTCGGCCATGAAGCCGCGATCCTCGCGCATGGGATGCATGAAGCTCAGGACCATCTCGGCGTTGTGGCCGACGTCGGGGAGAAGGGCAATGTGGATGGTCTTGTTCAGCTCGCTCAGTATGGACTGATGAGACAACTGAGGAGGAGCAGCTTTCTGTTGCGCGCTCATGCGCTCAACGAAGCTTGCGAGGTATTGCGCAAGTTCACCTTTCACAAAGTATGTTTCGTGGTCCTCGTTGCGTACAGCGACAGCACCGATCTCGCTACCTGCATTGAGGACGGGGATAACGCGTTCGGCATCGATAGGCGTCAATCGGCGCAAGTCAATCTGGAGACTAAAACCGGGTTGTGAACTCGGGCGCAGACTGTGGAGCAATATCTTGGCATTCTCGTAGCGTTCGTGATCCTCGCCAAGGTGTGCATTTATCATGTCCTCCAGCTGGCGGGCGCTGCGCGCCTTGGTGCTGGGCACGTCGGAGAGCGGCGAGCGCACGGCGTTGGCGCCGAACAGGCCGGACATGAAGACCAGCCCGTCGATCGCGATGGCGATGGCGAGGGCGAGATAGGCGAGGCGGTTGCCGTCGCCGAAGGCGTTCCAGGTGACGACGAAGCGGTGGGCCTTGTCGTCGCGATTGAGCTCTGCAAGGTTGATCTTGGTGCGCAGCGTGTCGGTGTCCTTGCTCGGCAGTCCGGAGTCGGACAGGCACTTGCGCGCAAAACCGAACAGTGCGTCGGTCGAGGCGTTCTGGGCGAGCTTGTCGCCGCCGGCGCACTGGCGCGCGAATACCGCGGCGCCGTCGTTGATGGCAAACAGGGTGGTGGCCGCGTCGCTCGCCTGTTTGGGATCGCAGTCGATGCCGCGGACCTTCTCTTTTGTGGCCGGCGTGGCAGACATGGCGCCAAGCAGGTTGGCGCATTGCTGCTGCAGGACGGCCAGCTTCTGCGCGGTCGGCTCCTGGCGGAATTCGCCGCGCGCACGTTCGAAGGCCGGCAGGACCCGGTCGGGATCGACCTTCTGCGCCTGATCCTCCGGTCCGACCGTCTGGGCGACGTCGATGCGCTGCTTGGCGGTTTCGGCCTCGCCCTTCAACTGGGCGAGGTCGCCGTCAATGGCGGCCAGCTCGCGGCGGATCTGCTCGATGCGCAGCTGCACGGTGGCGAGACGCTTCTCGGCGTCTTTCGTGCGCTCCTGCTTGATCTTGTATTCGTCCTGCAGGCGCGTCAGCTCGGACATGCGCTCGCGGTAGACCTGCCCGCGCCCGACCTTGCCCGTGCCTTCGACGCCGCGTTCCTCGGCCATGGCCTCGACGCGCTTGGCATCGATCTCTTTGGCCTTGGCGTCAAGTTCGGTCTTGTGCTGGGTGTACTCGGTCGCAAGGCCCGGGCGCTCGGTGCCGAGCCGCGTCAGCTCCTCCGACAGCGAGGTCTTCTTTATGGCGAGGCCGGCCTGACGGCTGTTGGCGGTGGCCATGCGCTCCTGCTGCTGGGCGATCGAGCGGCGGCGCTCCTCCATCTTTTGGACGAAGTAGTTTTCGATCTCGCCTTGCGCACCTTGCGCGGAGGCGGCCAGGGCCGTGAGCTGGCGCTCGTAGGCGGCCCAACCCTGGCTGGAGAACAGCGCGTCGATCTCGCTCAGCTGGCGCTGGCTCATCGTCTGGTTGATGTCGGCGAGGATGCCGGAGACCTGGTTCTGGGCGCGCAGTTCGGCGGCGCGCTGGCGCTCGGAGGCGGGGAAGATGGTGGAGAAGAGCGAGTCGAAGGAAAAGAACACCGACGTCGCCATGCAGGCGAGGAACATTAGCCACAGCACCGCGCTGCGCGTGACGATGCGCAAGGACTGGGTGTAGGGCTTCAGAAGGTCCGACTGGAGCACGCCGATCAACGCGATCAGGGCGACGCCGATGCCGATGAAGATGAGATGGTTGGCATCGAGAAAGCGGCCCTGCAGCGCCAGATAGCTGAGGGCGGCGGCAAGGGAAAGGCCGAGGATGGCGCCGGCGACCGCCTTGTTGGCTGTCAGCCCCGCGGAGCTCTGCTGGTTCATACCGGCGGCGAACGTCTCGCCGATGAGCCAGGCGACGATCAGCATCACGCCCTGGATGCCGAACGTGACCATGAACGACAACAGTGGCTCGCCGGTGAAATTGCGCATGCCGTCCCAGGTCGTCCAGCCAGAGGCGATGGACAGCACGATGCCGGTCGCACCCAGAAGCGCCAGACGCCAATTGGTGAAAAACGCCTGCTCGATGCTCTTGGCCGCGCGTCGCCACACGCTCGACGACAGAACAGCAAAGACGGCCAGCAGCGCGAGGCCGGCCAACATCACGCTGGACGCGTTCTGCGACAGCCATTCAGCGATTTTCACCAAGTCCATCTTTCAGCACCCCGCTGCGCCCGCGGCCGGTCGTGTCGCGTCTGTTTCGGGTCCGGCTTGGCCACTTATGTGGTCTCGCGTTTGCCCGGCGTCATCGTCCTACCCGCGCGCCCGCGTCAATTCATGACAGCTGTCCTCGCCGAGAGCTGGGCCAAAGATGGACCAAACCTGGGCGGCGCATCGCCGAATGCGCGCAAGATCGCCATGCGGACAGGCGACGAAGAGCGGCCCGAGGGCCGCAATCGACCGGTTCGCATGGGCAATTGGCGCCCCGCGACGGCTTCCGGGCTCAGAGAGGATAATTAATCACTGGGCCGAGTACCAGTCATGCGCGCATCAAATTAAAAAGCTCGTGAATGGGGTGGCGTCAGTTCGCGCGCGGCTCCGTTACTTCGGCGAACGCCATGCGGTGATGGTTGACGGACTCCCGGCCGAAACAACACAGGACGACCTTGTCGAGGGTGGAAGATCCCGACAGGTGGCGCGCAACGGCGGACAGGGCGATGCGAGCGGCGTCGGCGGCCGGGTAACTGTAAATGCCCGTCGAGATCGCCGGGAAGGCGATGGAGCGGCAGCCATTCGCCTCCGCCAGTGCGAGGCTTGCCAGATAGGCGGACGCGAGAAGATCCGGCTCGTCTGCGGAGCCGCCCTGCCAGACCGGACCGACGGCGTGGATGACGAAGCGCGCGGGGAGATCAAAGCCGGGCGCGATGCGGGCGTCGCCGGTCGGGCAATGACCGATCGCGGCGCAGGCCTTTGCGAGCCTGGGGCCGGCGGCCCGGTGGATCGCGCCGCACACGCCACCGCCCGGCAGCAGGCTGGTGTTGGCGGCGTTGACGATGGCGTCGACGTCGAGCGTCGTGATGTCGGCGCTGAGGATGACGATGCGTTCGGGCATGGCGGAGGGCTCCGCGGTGGGTGGAACGGCCTTCCGGCTCAGTCTGGGGCCAATTCAGGCGCGGGCAAAGAGGGCGGCGAGCCCCATGCCGCCGACGGTTCCCAGCGTGGCCAAGCCATATTTCGGCAGGTTGGGACCTTCGCCCCGGATCATGTGGGTGAATAGGCGGACGACGAGCACTGCGCCTGCCGCACCGAAGGGATGGCCGCGCACGATGGCGCCGCCGTCGGGGTTGAGGCGGGTATCGTCGAACGCCAAAGCTTCGGAGAAGGCGATCGCCTGGGCCGCGGAGGTTTCGCTCATCTCGACGACGCCGATGCCGCTTCGGTCAAAGCCGTTCAAGCGGCCGTAGAGCTTGCGGACCGCCTCGATCGGCGCGGCGGCGTCCAGCCGCGGAGCGACACCTTGTGCGGCGCTGGCGACGAGCTGCAGGGCGGGCGGGCGTCCGAGCTCGGACCAGACGGCTTCGCTGACGATGACCACGATGGCGGCGCCGTCGTTAAGCGGGCTGGTGTTGCCGGCGGTGAGTGTGCCGGTGTCGGTCAGGATCGGGGCCATGTCCTCGAGGTCGTCGGGCTCGGGCTCGCCGGAGACCTGATCGCGCGATTCGTCGGCGTTCGCCTTCAGGGGGACGATTTCACCGAGGAAGCGGCGATCGTCCCGTGCCTTCTGGGCCTTGAGATGCGCTCTGTAGGCGTAGGCGTCCTGTTGCTCGCGGGTGATGCCCAGCGTGGAGGCGAGGGCCTCGGAGGATTCCAGGATGCGCGGCTCGCCGCTGGTCTCCTCCGCGGAGGGCTCGACGCCGATAAAGTGGGGCAGCTGGTAGAGGTTCTTTGGCTTGGCGATGCGCCAGGGAGCGGTGGACAGCGATTCCGCGCCGCCGGCGACGACGACGTCGGCGTCACCTGACGCGACGATGCGCAGACCGTTGAGGATGGCGTCGAGGCCGGAGCCGCACTGGCGGTCGACCGTGGCGGCGGCGACCGTTTCGGGCAGGCCGGCGGACAGGGCGAGGAGGCGGGCGGGATTGCCGCCGGCCGTGGCGTTGCCGAGGATGATCTCGTCGACACGATCGCCGGAGAGGCCGCTGTCGGCCAGCGCGGCTTCCAGGATGGGTGCGGCCAGGGTCTCCAGGCGCCGCGAGCGATGGAGGCCGCCGATGCGCCCTAGCGCGGACCGGCGGGCGGCTACGATGTACGCTTTGGCCGGTGTCGTGGCCACCATCCGTTCACTCACGCACCAAGGCCGGCCTGATGCTACACCTGCCGGCGTCCAAGTCCCTGATCTGTTCCGTTCGCGGTTCAACCAGCCAAAGATGGCGAAAAAGCAGGCCGATTGCCGGAACGCGCTGCTGGCCGGGGGGAAGCTGCGAGAAAAAAGGACGCGATGGTGCGCGGGCTTTGTTATACTGTTACATCGCCGTGTCGCTGTTTGTGGCGGAGGACGCGAGGGTCCCGTCCGGGACCGTCCCATGGGTGCGGCTGGGCGTCAGCCCAGGTGCCGTGCGGTGCGACGCAGCGACTAGGCCGGAGTTTCGAGATGAGCGAAAAGCAAGGTGCGGTGAGCGCCTTTCCCAAGCCCGAGCACAACCACGCCCCCTGCCTGTCGGACATGGTCGAGCGGGCGGAGGCGGCGTTCGCGGCGCGCGAGATGCGGCTGACCGATTTGCGGCGCGCGGTGCTGTCGGAGATCGCGGGATCGCATCGGGCGATCGGGGCTTACGAGGTGCTGGAGCGGTTGGCCGAGAAGGGCACGCGGCTGGCGCCGATCTCGGTCTACAGGGCCATCGATGCATTGGTCGCGGCGGGCGTCGTGCACAGGCTGGAGAGCCGGAACGCGTTCTTTGCGTGCCTTGGGCGTCACGATGCGACAGGGGCTTCGATCGTTCTGGCATGCGAGACGTGCGCCCGTGTGGCCGAGGTGCCGGGCGAAGCGGTCCGTCAGTCGATCGAGGCGGTGACGTCGGCTCACGGCTTTTGCGTGCGTGCGGCGGTGATCGAGGTGGCCGGCGTGTGCGCGGACTGCCGGTGATCGGGAGAGCGCCCGTCTAGGAGCCATCGCCGCATGCAGGATGTGAATCCCGAAACGTTGCAGACCGTCGATGCCGACGCGCCTCTGGTGGCGGCGCGTAGCGTGATGTTCGCGCGAGACGGCCGGGCGATCCTGGAGGGCATCGACCTGGAGGTGCGATCGGGCGAGATCGTCACGCTGATCGGGCCAAACGGTGCCGGCAAGACGACGCTGGTGCGCCTGCTGCTCGGACTGGAGCGGGCCGACAGCGGCGCGGTGATCCGGCGCGCGGGCTTGCGAATCGGCTACGTGCCGCAGCGCTTCTCGGTCGATCCGGCCATTCCTCTTTCGGTGGCGCGGTTCCTGGCGCTCGGCCAGACGGTTTCGGATGCAGCTGTGGTGGCGGCGCTGGCGGAGGTGGGGGCGTCACATACGATCGCGCAGCAGGTCTCCCGGCTGTCGGGGGGCGAGGTGCAGCGCGTGCTGCTGGCGCGCGCCTTGTTGCGGCGGCCCCAACTGCTGGTCCTCGACGAACCGGCGAGCGGCGTCGACTACATGGGCGAGGCCGACCTTTATGCGCTGATCGGGCGGTTGCGGGACGAGCGTGGACTCGGCGTGCTCCTGGTGAGCCATGATCTCCACGTGGTGATGGCGGCGAGCGATCGCGTGCTGTGCCTCAATCGACACCTGTGCTGCTCGGGCGTGCCGGAGGCGGTGTCGCAGCACCCCGAGTATGTGCGGCTGTTCGGCCGCGATGCCGCGCGCACGTTCGCGGTCTATCATCACCACCACGATCATCATCACGATCTCGCGGGCGAGCCGGTGACCCCTGGGGCGGCGTCGTGTGCCCACTGCGGTCACGACCATGGGGCGGGTCATGCCGGCGGGTCCGGGCGTCCCCGGCGCCAGGGCAGGGAGAGCGCTAAGTGCTGGAGCCTTTCCTGCTGCGTGCGCTGGCCGCCGGCCTGATGCTTGCCTTGGTCACGGCGCCGCTGGGCTGCTTCGTGGTGTGGCAGCGCATGGCGTATGTCGGCGAGACGATGGCGCAGGCCGGCCTGCTCGGCATCGCGCTCAGCCTCGTGCTGGACATGGATACGACGGGGGGCGTGCTGGCGGTGACGCTGACGATGGCCGTGCTGCTGGTCCTCTTGTCACGGCAGCGCGTGGTTCCCGTGGATTCGATCCTGGGGTTGCTGGCGCATGCGGCGCTGGCGCTGGGCGTGATCGCGGCTTCGCTCGTGCGTGGGCCCTCGGTCGACCTCATGAGCTATCTGTTCGGGGATATCTTCGCGGTCAGCGGTGCGGATCTCGGCTGGATCGCGGCGGGTGGGGTCGTGGTGCTGGCCGGGCTGGCCTGGCTGTGGCGGCCGTTGCTCGCCGTGGCGATCCATGCCGATCTCGCCGCCGCAGAAGGCATTTCGCAGGAGCGGGTGCGGCTCGTCTTCACGCTGCTCCTGGCGGTGGCGATCGCGGTTGCCATGAAAATCGTCGGCATCCTTCTCATTATCGCGTTCCTGATCATGCCGGCGACGGCGGCGCGCCCCTTTTCGACGACGCCGGAGCGCATGATGATCGGCGCGGTCGGGGTAGGGGCGGTCGGCGTGATCGGCGGGCTGGCGCTGTCGTACGTGGTCGACGTGCCTGGCGGGCCAGCGATCGTGGCGGTGTTGTCGGCGCTTGCGTTCGCGTCGCTGGCGGCCGGTGGCCGGCGGGCGTGAGCGGCACATCGCACTTGCGGCCGGGTCATCGGTCGGGCATGCCCACTACGGATCATTTGATGTCCAGCCACGTTTTCAGGGGGCGCCGTTGAGCTACCTGGCAGAGCTGTTCTATCTGCTGCGCGATATTGTGGTCGCGGTGGTGCATGTGGTGATTGGCCGGCGCCGGGCGAGCTACGCGACGCGGGTGGACGTGCGCGCATCGCGGGAGACGATCTGGCGACTGCTCGACACCGACGACGTGACGTTCGAGGCGGCCGGCCTCAGGGTTCGGCTGGAGCCGATCGACGGGCTGGACGAGGCCTACGTCGGCAAGCTGAGCCTTCGCGGCCAGCCGTTGCCGTCGCTGGCTTACCAAAAACTCAAAGTCGAGCCCTACGAGACGCATATTTCGCGCTATCTGGCTGAATACTCGGAGGCTGCCGGGCAGGTCGGGGAGGACGACCTCATCACCATTCTACTCGGCGACGGGCCGAAGGGGACGACCAGGGTCGGTGTTGCGCGCGAATTGACGCACAAGAAATTCTCGACGCGCATCATGGCGCCGATCGGCGTGCGGCAGGCGGCGTGGATGATCCGGGGTCAGGCGGAAAAGGACGGCGGCACGGCGCCCGGCAAGTCCGGCGCGGGCCACCAGATCCTGATGGCGCTGCTCGCGTTCGTGTCGTTTGCCTGGATCGCAGGCTGGGTCGACGCCGTGATTCTGATGGCGGTGATCGCGGTGCACGAGGGCGGGCATGCGCTGGCCATGCTGCACTATCGGCTCGGGATCGCTTTCGTTGGGTTCATTCCGTTCCTGGGCGGCATGGCGGCGCCGGCGCGGCCCTACGCCAGCGATTGGCAGCACGGCATCGTCGCCCTGATGGGGGTCGGCGTCAGCCTGCCGGTGGCGCTGGCGCTGTTCACGCTGGCGGACGTGAACGAGTCTGCGGTCTTGGCCAACGCGGCGGCGCTGTTTGCTGTTGTCAACGGGGCCAACCTGCTGCCGCTGCCTGGGCTCGATGGCGGGATGGTGGTCCGGCTGCTTTCGCACCGGATTCATCCCGCGTTCGCGCATGTCGTGATGTGGGCGATGATGGCGGCTTTCGTGGCGCTGGCCGTCTATCTGAGCTCGCCATGGGTGTGGCTGGCGGTGGCGTTCGGTTTGCTTCAACTCGTCATGCTGTCGAACGCGGTCCTCTCCGATACTCGCCGGCCGCTGGGCTGGGGTGGTGCAGCCGGTCTTCTGGTGCTGTATCTGGTGCTGGTGGTGGCCTATCTGGCGCTGAGCGTGGCGGCCATGAACCAGGCGCGCGATTTGATGCGCGCAGGGCGCGCGGCGGCGGCGCCTGCGGCATTGGAGGTGTCGCAGACGCCTGCTAAGTAGGTTCGCGCTTCCCCGACCCGATCCCTCGATCCGACGAGTGCTGCAGCATGACGTTCCCGATCAAACCGCGCCGCGCCTCCATTCCCGTTGCCGTCGGCCGCGTCGTCGTCGGCGGCGACGCGCCCATCGTCGTGCAGTCGATGACCAACACCGACACTGCGGACGTCGAGCAGACCGTGCGTCAGGTGGCGGCGCTGGCGCGCGCGGGCTCGGAACTCGTTCGGATCACGGTCGACCGGGACGCGGCGGCGAAGGCCGTGCCGCACATTCGCGACCGGCTGGCGAAGATGGGCGTCGACGTGCCGATCGTCGGCGATTTCCACTACATCGGCCACAAGCTGCTGGCGGATAATCCGGCGTGCGCGGAAGCGCTTGCGAAGTACCGCATCAATCCGGGTAACGTCGGCTTCAAGGACAAGAGGGACCGCCAGTTTTCCGAGATCGTCGAGATGGCGATCCGCTACGACAAGCCGGTGCGCATCGGCGTCAACTGGGGCTCGCTCGACCAGGAGCTGTTGACGCACCTGATGGACGAGAACGCGCGATCGGCGGCACCGCTCGATGCGCGTGCGGTGATGCACGAGGCGATCGTACAGTCGGCACTGCTGTCGGCGGCACGCGCGGAAGAGCTCGGGCTTGCAGCGGACGGGATCATCATCTCGGCGAAGGTGTCGGCCGTGCAGGACCTGGTGGCGGTCTACACGATGCTGGCGGAGCGGTGCCGCTACGCGCTGCATCTGGGGCTGACGGAAGCGGGCATGGGGTCGAAGGGCATCGTCGCGTCGTCGGCGGCGATGGGCATCTTGCTGCAGCAGGGGATCGGCGACACGATCCGCTACTCGCTGACGCCGGAGCCCGGTGGCGACCGCACGCTAGAGGTGCGCGCGGCGCAGGAGTTGCTGCAGACGATGGGCCTGCGGACGTTCATGCCGATCGTGGCGGCTTGTCCGGGCTGCGGGCGGACGACGTCGACGGTGTTCCAGGAGCTTGCGCGCGATGTGCAGGAGATGATCCGCGAGCGCATGCCGGAGTGGAAGGCGCGCTACCCCGGCGTGGAAGGGCTCAATCTGGCGGTGATGGGCTGCATCGTGAACGGGCCGGGAGAATCCAAGCATGCCGATGTTGGAATCTCTCTGCCGGGGACCGGCGAGCAGCCGGCGGCGCCCGTGTTCATCGACGGCAAGCAGGCGATGACGCTGCGGGGACCGAAGATCGCGGACGAGTTCAAGGCTGTGGTCGAGGCGTATATCGAGAAGCGGTATGGGTTGGACCAGCCGTAACCCTCCGGATCGGCGGATGTTGTGCATGCGGTCGGCGGCCCGCGCTGCTTGATCTGCGATAAGGCTGGCTGGTCCATGGCATGCTCGGCTGGTCCTCATAGGTGGGGCATACCCTATGGCCCGCGCGCGACTCTCAAGTCGGGACGGGTGGCACGATGTGTTGGAGCCTTGCGGCATCGGCGAGCATGGTTGCGGTGGGCTCGGCGGCCACTGTGTTCGCGGTCCGCCGACGATTGCCGACGGCGTTTCCGGTCGCGCTCGGCTACTTCACGCTCATGGAGGGGCTGCAGTCGGTCGGTTATCTGGTGGTCGACGGCTGTGGCGAGCCCGTCAACCGGGCCGTGACGCTGCTGTCTTACCTGCACATCGCCTTCCAACCGTTTTTCATCAACGCGCTCGCCCTCGAGCTGGTGCCCGCCCAGGTTCGCTCGCGGGTTTGGCGCGCGGCTCACGCGATGTCCGCCGTGTCGGCAGCCGTCATGCTGGCGCAGTTGATGGACATCGATGGCACATGCCGGATCGGCCAGCCGTTGTGCGGAACGGCACTGTGCCTGCGTTCTGGCACTTGGCATATCGCGTGGGACGTTCCCTACAACGGCCTAATGGAGCCGATCGATCGGTTGCTCGGGCTGAACCTCGGCTTTCCGACGTATTTTTTTGCCACGTTCGTCATGCCACTGCTGTACGGCTCGTGGCGGTTCGTGCTGGTCAATCTCGCGGCCGGGCCTGTGCTCGCCAATGTCGTCACGAAGGATGTCAACGAGGTGCCCGCGATCTGGTGCCTGTTTTCCATCGCGATCATCGTCCTGGCGGCTTGGCCGAGACTGCTCGAGCTGGTTCGCGTCGAACGCTGGCCGTTGTGGCCGAGGCATTGGCGCGCGTCGGGGGCTTCGCGCGCCGTTTAGCCCGCTCGCGCGGCATGGTAGACAGGCCCGAATCGGTAACCGGAGACTGGACCATGAAAGTCGAGATCGAATATTGCGGGTCTTGAGGCTATGAGTCCGTCGCCCGTGCGGCGCGTGACACGATCCTCAAGGCGAAGCCGGCAGCGAAGGTCGCATTGCGGCGATCGAGCGGCGGCGTGTTCGACATCGTTGTCGACGGCACGCTCGCCTACTCGAAAGCCGCGACGGGTCAATTTCCGACCGATGCGCAGATCGTGGCTTGTCTGGGATAATTGCGCCGACGGCCGGTCATTGGCCGTGTGTCGCGGGATTGGCGGCGACGAGCGCGCGCAGCGTGTCGCGCAGCGGCATCGGCTGCGGTGGCGCTTCTGTGCGCTGGGATAGCCAACTTTTCAGAAACGGCTTTTTTTCCAGCGCTTCGGCCAGCAACCGTTCCTTGAGCGTTTCCGGTGACGCCGTCGCGAAGCGGCGCTCGAGTGTGGCGCGCAATGCCGGCTGCGCAAGCATCGCGTCATAGCCTCGATCGCCCGCCAGCAGAAGCGCCGCCTCGTGCCGGGCGCGCTTGGCGTGAAGCGCCGTCAGGAAAGGATGGCCGGTGTCTGCGTCGATCTCGGCGGCGCGGGCGGCGCGGTAGGCGAAGTAGACCTCCAGCGCACGGCGGCGGCGCTCGGCGTCGCCGTCGAGTGCGTAGAGATCGGTTTCGGTCGCAGTGGAGACGAGATTGCTGCGAAGCGTTTCGGGGAGCTGCATCCAGCGCGGCAGCGATAGGTCAAACCAGACGTAGCCGATGCTCATGGCCATGCCGAAGACGATGCCGAGGATGAATTTGAGCACGGCGCCGGGCCTCCGTGGTGCGTTGGTTCATTCGATGCCGTGTCGTCTTCAGCCGCGTGCGCGGACCGGCAGCATCAGTGCCATGCCGACGACGAGGAACGCCGCGATGGCGCTCATGCCGATGCGCTGGCTGCCGGTGAGGGTGGTGACAGTGGCGATGACGAACGGCGCGAGGAACGCGGTGACCTTGCCGGAGAAGGCGAAGAGGCCAAAGTACTGCGTCACCTTGTCGGGCGGAGCGAGGCGCGCCAAAAGTGATCGGCTGGAGGCCTGCACTGGGGCGGCGACCATGCCGACCATGACGGCAAAGGCGAGGAACACCCACTCGCCGGCGGACGAGAAGGGGCGTGAGCCCGCGGCCTTCGGCGCGACCTCGATCCCATAAAGGACGTGCGTCTTGTCGACGGACAAGATGCCGAGTGCACCGATCAGCAAAAGCAAGAGCGCGGTGACGATGACGCGCTTGGCGCCGACGCGATCGTCGAGGATGCCACCGAGGACGGCGCCGATGGCGCCGGTCAGCGTCAGCACGATGCCGAAGATGCCGAGCTCCAGCGCGCTCCAGCCGAACACGGCGGCGCCGTAGATACCGCCGAAGGCAAAGATCGCGGTCAGCCCGTCCATGAAGATCATGCGCGCGAGCAGGAAGTAGAGCATGTCGGGATGGCGCGGCAGGCCCTTCACGGTATCCCACAGCTCGGCAAGCGGGGTGCGGCCGTCGTCGGGGCGCGCGGGTGGCTGGCGATCGGGGACGAAGGCGAAGAACGGGATCATGAAGACGAGGAACCAGGCCGCAGCGAACGGGCCGACCAGCCGATCGCCCTCCCGCGCCGCGGCGTCGAGGGGCAGGAGCGGATCGAAGCCCAGCATCGTCTTTTCCGTGCCGGGGACGGCGACGATCAGGCCGGCCATCAGCGCCAGCGAGACAAGGCCGCCGGTGTAGCCGACGGCCCAGCCGATTCCGGACAGCCGGCCCATCTGCTGGGGTGGCACGAGGCCGGGCATCATGGCGTTCGTGAAGACGGTCGTGAACTCGACGGCGGCGGTGGCGACGACGAACGCCGCCAGCACGAGCAGGAGGGTCGAGGTCGGAGCGGCCGGCTTGGCGAGCCATAGCGTGGCCAGGGCCGCGACAAGGATCAGGGAGAAGAGGGCGATCCACGGCTTGCGGCGGCCGCGGCCGTCGGCCATGGCACCGAGCAGGGGACTGCCGATGGCGATCAGGATGCCGGCCGTGGCGGCGGCGTAGCCCCACATCGCCTGGCCGTGGGCCGGATCGGAGGCGACGGCGTTGGCGAAATAGGGCGCGAACAGGAACGTCAGGACCAGCGTGTAATAAGGTTGCGCGGCCCAATCGAAGAGCACCCAGGAGACGAGCGCGCGCCGCGGAGCGGCAGCTCTGGCCGAAGCGCCGCTTGCCGGGGCTGTGGCCGGCTCCGCCTGGCCGATCGCGGTTTCAGATGTCGCTGGCATGATGGTCCCCCCTCAAGCCCTTCGCGTCACGTGCGCCCCGCGGCCGGCGCCGTCAAGTCCGACAGGGGTTGCGTCCACCGCCCTGCAGCGCCGCAGGGGCGTGCATCGCGTTCCCGGCGGGGCTAAGGTTGCGATACTCGATCCTGGCGCGGTGCGCGGGATGTTTCAGCAGACGACGGGCGAGGTCAAACCATGGCGAAGACCCAGGACGAAAAAGTGACGGCGTTGGATCTGGGGCCTCAGGCCAAGCTGACGCCGGAGCTCGAGGCCTATTTCGCCAAGTGCATGGAAAAACTCGGCTTCGTGCCCAACGTGCTCAGAGCCTATGCGTTCGACGCGGTGAAGCTGCAGGCATTCATCGACATGGTCGACGATTTGATGCTGGCTGACAGCGGCGTGTCAAAGCTCGAACGTGAAATGATCGCGGTTGCGGTCAGCTCGGTGAACCAGTGCCACTACTGCCTTACCGCGCACGGTGCGGCGGTGCGCCAGCGGGGCAAGGATCCGGAGTTGGGCGAGCTGATCGCGCAGAACTATCGGGCGGCCGATCTCACGCCCAAACAGAAGGCGATGCTCGATTTCGCCGTCAAGCTGACGGAGGCGCCCGCGAAGATCGAGGAGGCCGATCGCGCGGCGTTGCGCACAGTGGGCTTTTCGGATCGCGACATCTGGGACATCGCCGCGACGGCGGGCTTCTACAACATGTCGAACCGAATTGCTGCGGCAACCGACATGCGGCCCAACAGGGAATACCACTATGCGGCGCGGACGAAGTGACGTCGCCGCGCGCGGCTGCGCCAGCCGCAAAGGCTGCCAATGTACCCCCCCTGGAGGCCGCGCCGGCATCGTCCCAGTGCTGCACGAACATTAACAGTTCGAAAACACTCGGCTGCTAGCGTCAGCAGGTAGACGACCGGACGCACAAGTGGGAGCAGCGTCGCCGTAGGCCGGTCGGGTCCATTTTGCGGGCGCCAGCGGATTGTTTCGCCGTTAGGAGCGCTCGTCGACCTGAGGGCAGACGCGGAATGGAAGTCGCGCTCGTTCGATTCATCGGCGCCGGACTCGCCCTGGTATTCGAGGGCTTGGAGGAAAAGGTCCCGGCTGGCGCCGTCGCAGGCGGCGATCGATTCCTGGCGCTTGCGGCGTCGCAGGAAGCGCCCATCGTACTGGCCGCCGTGGAGCGCGTGACCAGCGAGATCTGGCGCGAGTGGCGTATCGCCAAGTTGCCGCGGCCGATCGCCAAGGATCACCTGGAGGCGCTGCCGCGACTCCTCGATCGCTATCGTGTGCCGCGCAGTCAAATGATCGGCGCGGTGTCGGTGGCCCAGGCCGCACGGCGGACCGGCAGCCAGGCGCCCGGCCATGCAGCGCGGGTGGCGAGCACCATCGTCGGGGAGCTGAAGGTCGCCGAAGTTTTCAAATCCGGCAAGCTCAACGAAAGCATCGCCTACTTCTTCATCGATCGGCTGCTGTCGCACCTTCTCAAGGAGCCGCAGCTGCTGATCCAACTTCGTGACGTCTTCCGCGAGTATGTGGCCGCGGGTGGCTGGCAGGCTGCGGCGGCAGGCGAAGATGCGATGACCGGCTCCGGGGCCGAGGCCGTGGACGTGTCGCCGACAGACGGCGTCAATTCTGACGACGAGCCGGGCGATGACGAAGCCGGTGCCGGCGTGAGCATGGAGGCGGATTCGGAGGCGGATCGCTCGCGGGAGAGCGAGGACGCGATTGCGGCGTCCAAGGCAGCAGAGGCGGTCACGCGGTTGGCCGCGGACTACCGCATTCCGGAGGCGGCGCTGGCCGCGCTGGTGGGCCGGGCGGCGGCGAAGGGGGCCGATGCTCTGTTCGCGCGCCTGGAAGAGATGGCCGTGGGTGTGCGCAACCTGTTGGCGCTTATGGCCGAGCCGGCTCACGATCCGCACGACAGCGAGACGCGTTCGGCGGGCGAGGAGGCACGCGCGAAGCTGGCGGCCGGCGATCCCGGCGAGGCCGATCGGCTGCTGGCCAACGTCGAGAGCCGGCTGAAGCGGGGAGCGCAGGCGGACTTCGGTGATGCGGGCGCGCTATTGTCGGCTGCGGCCGGCGTGGCTGCGCAGCGCGGGCTGCTGGCCGAGCTGTCGTTCGACTGGCTGCAGGCGGCCGAGCAGTACGGTGCCGCGGCGCGCTATCTGCCTGCAGCGGATCGCAAGGGCCGGTGGCGCTATCTGAAGTCGCAGGCGATGGCGATGGAGCGACACGGTGGCGAGGAGGATGACACGTCCTCACTGGTGCGGGCAGCGAGCATCCATTCCGACGCCGCGCGGCTCCTGTCGGAGCAGGATGCGCCCGCAGAATGGGCGCAAACGTATCTCCATCTGGGCCAGCTTCTGCTGCTGCTCGGTGAGCGCGAGGCCCGACCGGAGCGGTTCATGGCGGCGACCCTGCATTTCAACCCGGCGCTCGACGTGTTCACCGAGCTTGGCGACCAGGACAATTGGGGGCGTGCGCAGTGGGGTCTCGGCGATGCGCTGCGAGCGCAGGGCGAGGTGCAGGGCGACGTGGAGATTCTGCACGGAGGCGGTCACCGCGTATCGCGCCGCCGTCGAGGTGCTGACCCGCGACAGCGCACCGGATGACTGGCTCGATATCAGCTTTGCGCTGGGCGCCACTTTGCTGCGGCTCGGCCAGGAAAGCGGTGACGTCGAGGTGCTGCAGGATGCCGCCGGGGTGCTCGAAGAGGTGATCGCGACGGCGCAACAGGCCGACGTGGGAGCGCGGCTGGGCGAGATGCTGGCGAAGCGGGGGCACGTGCTGCTGGCGCTGGGCGCGGCGCGCGGCGATCTGGACCTCATTGCCGAGGCCGCGCAGTCGCTGGAGTACGCCATCGAGTATCAGCGCGAGCCGTTGCCGGAGGCTGCAACAGCTGCTGCGCTCGATGCGCTCGGCAGTGCGCTCCTGGTACTGGCGGAGGCCGAGAACGACGTCGACGGCACGTTACGGGCGGCGGAGGCGAAGGATGCGGCGCTGGCCTACTATCAGTCCGTCGGCGAGGAGGGGCTCGTCGAAAGCCTGACGCGGGAGCTGGAAGAAATTGTAGCGCGTCTGCCCGACGATACGGTCGGGCCGGCGTCGGGTGTGCCTGCCTGACCTGTGGGGTGCGCGCCTGTGATCGCTCTAGCGGCGCAACGCGGCCGGTGCGGTGAGCGGTTCAGTCGGCCTTTGCGGTCGGTGGCTCGGCGGAGGCTGCAAAGCCGAACAGATTGCTCAGTTTGCGCTGGCGCTCGGTGTCGATCTTGACCGTTGCCGTCATGCCGGCGCGCAGCGGCGGCTCGCCGGACCGCTCCTTCAGTTGCAGCCTGACCGGCAGCCTCTGGACGATCTTGACCCAGTTGCCCGAAGCGTTTTGCGGCGGCAGGATCGCGAACTCGGCGCCGGTCGCGGGGCTGATGCTCTGGACCTCGGCGGCCCACTCCAGATCGGGGTAGATGTCGAGGACCACGGTTGCGATCAGGCCGGGCTTGACGTGCGTGAGGTCGGTTTCCTTGAAATTGGCTTCGACCCAGGGCCGTGAGTCAGCGACGATGGAAAACAGCGGTGTCGCCGCCTTCACGTGCTCGCCCTGCTGCAGCTTGACGTTGACGGTCCGCCCGGAGACCGGCGCGTGGATCTCGGTCCGATCCAGATCGAGCCGGGCGCGGTCGCGCTCTGCCAGCTTCTGGCGCACGAGGGGGTGGGCGTCGACGGGGCGGTCGGGCGCGGCGCCGATCTGGGCCAGTGTGCGCAGTACCTTCGCCTTGGCGACCTGCAGCTTGTCGCGGGCGGTGATGGCGTTGCTTTCCACTTCCTCGAATTTGCTCGAAGCCGTGATGCCGCGCGACGTCAGCTGACGCTGACGCTCGAGCTGGGCGTCCCAGTACTTGGTCTTGCTGTCGGCCTCGGCTTCCTCGCTGACGGCCTCCTTCCAGGCGGCGACGAGTGCGGCGACCTGGGCGCGGGAGACGTCGAGCTCAGCTTCGGCGCGTTCCAGTGCCATGCGGAAGGGCTCGGGATCGATGCGCAGGACGACGTCGCCCTGCTTGACCCGGGCGTGGTCGCGCACATTGACCTCGATGAGGCGGCCGGGAACCTCGGCGGCGACCTGGGCGATGTCGGCCTTGACGTAGGCGTTTTCCGTGGAGACGTAGCGCCCGCCCCACAGCCAAAGGCCGAGGCCGGCGACGACTGCCAGAACGGGCAGGACGATCAGCAGGAGGGGTCGTACCCAGCGTCGACGGACGGGGGTTGCGACGGGAGAAGCGGTCATGTGTCTACTTTCTCGGGGGCTTGCGCAGTGTCGGCCGCAGCGCCCGCGGGGTCTTCGAGCGGCGGCGTTTCTGCCATCGACTGCAAGGTGCCTTTCATGCGCATAAGGTAGTCGGCGAGCAATTCGCGCTCGGCTGGTCCCATCCCGGCTGTGGCATCCGCGACGGTGCCGACGGCGACGGGCCAGATTTCGTCGTGAAGGCGTTCGGCCTGCGGCGTCAGGTAGATGCGATTGATCCGGCGATCGACGGGGTCGTCGCGCCGCTCCACCCAGCCGTTCTGCTCCAGGCGATCGATGAGCCGGCCGGCGGATGGCTTTTCGATCTCCAGCATTTCGGCGAGGTCCGATTGGCTGGCGCCGGGGCGCCGATGCAACCGGGTGAGGGCCAGCCACTGCGATCGCGTCAAGCCGAGCGCACGCACGCGGCGATCGAAAACGGTGCGGAGGAGGCGCGCAACGTCCGCGATCAACCAGCCAATATGACGCTCGTCCTCGGGCCCGACGGGCATTGCGATCACTCGGAAAAGTGATAACCTGAGTTACTATTTCTCAGCATACAATACCCCAGCTTCGGAGCAGGTCAAGATGGCGGTCGACATGTTGGAGCTTCGGCCGGGACGACGGCTGCTGCTTCTGCTCACCATCATCGCGACCAATACCCTGTACTCCTCGTCCATCCTGGTGGCCTCGGCGCTGTTGCCGCAGTTGCAGGGCGCGCTGCTGGCGACCCAGGACGAAGTCTCCTGGACCATGACCTTCAACATCGTGGCGAGCGCCATCGCCACGCCGGCCTCAGGCTGGATGGCCGGTCGTTTCGGCAGCCGGCGGTCGCTTTTGGGCTGCGTGGTGCTGTTTGCGGTCTCGACGCTGATGTGCGGTGCAGCACGGACGCTGGAGGAGATGGTCATCTGGCGCGTGGTGCAGGGCGCGGCGGGTGCGCCGATCGTGCCGATCGGGCAGGCGCTGTTGTTCAACAGCTTCCCGCGGCAACAGCATGCGACCGTGATGGCCATTTTCGGCATGGCCAACATGGTGGGGCCGGTGATGGGGCCGCTGATCGCCGGAGAGATTTCCGAGGCGTTCGGCTGGCGGTGGGGGTTCTGGATGCTGCTGCCCCTAACGGCGGTGTCGTTTGCCGGCCTGCTGTTCGTGTTGCCCCGCGACGATCCGGGGGGCGCCAAGCCGCATCTCGACTGGACCGGGTTCATCACGCTGTCGGTGGCCGTCGGCGGGGCGCAGTACGTTTTCTCCCGAGGCCCGCGCCTGGACTGGTTCGACAGTATGGAGCTCGTGTGGGTGGCGTTCGCCGCCGGGCTCGGGTTCTACATGTATCTCGCGCACACGGCGACGGCCACACGGCCCTTCATCGACTATCGCGTGCTGAAAGACCGAAACTTCATGCTCGGCTCGGTGCTCGTCTTCGTGTTCGGCATGCTGGCCTTCACGCCGATGATCATTCTGCCGCCGCTGTTGCAGAACCAGATCGGCTACACCGATTCCGATATCGGCCTGATCCTGGCCTGGCGCGGGGCGGGGGCGATGTTAGGGTTCTTCGGCTCGATGCTGACGCAGCGTATCGATCCGCGCGTGATGATGCTGTTCGCGGCGATCCTTCAGGTGATCTGCGGTCTTTGGATTCTGTCGTTCGACCTCAATACCGACCTTGCAACGCTGAACCACAATTCGCTCATGCAGGGGATCTGCATCGGCCTTTTCTGGCAGCCGATGACACTGCTGACGTTCTCCACGCTGCCGCCGGAACACCGCGCCACGGGTATGGCGCTGTTCCATCTGCTGCGCACCTTTGGCTCCAGCCTGTTCGCCTCGGTCGCGGTTGCCGCGATCGTCAATGCCACGGCGGCGAACTATGCGCGTATGACGGAGATGATTTCGCCCTACAATCGCGCGCTGGGCGATCCGGGGGTGATGGGCGGCTGGACGACGGAGACCACAGCGGGGCTCGCGCGCGTCGCGCGGGAAATCAACCGGCAGGCCGTGATGCTGGGCTATACGAATGCCTTTCTGCTCTACACGCTGCTGGCGGTGCTGGTCGTGCCCTTGTGCCTGATGGCGCGGCGGCCCACCGGACGTCAGACGGCGTGACGCGCGCGGCCGGGAGACGGCCGGCCGGCGTTCAGTGGGTGAGGACGAAGGCCTGGAAGGCGGCGAAGGCCGTGAATGCCAGGACGATGGCGACGGCAGCCCAGCGGGGCGCGACGTCTTTCGTGGCGTCGGGGACGAGCTCGGCGAAGACCATCCAGATCATCGCGCCGGCGGCAAAGCCGAGGCCAACCGGTAGGACTTCGGCGAAGGCCGTGACGAACAGATAGGCGGGCACCGCCATGAGCGGCTGGGGCAGGCTGGAAAAGACGCTCCAGGCCGCGGCCTGGCCCACGCTGACGCCGCGCGGCACGAGCACCAGGCTGATGGCCAGACCTTCGGGAATGTTGTGAATGGCGATGGCCGCGGTGATGTAGGTCGCCAGCTCTGTCGTGCCGCCGAAGGAGACGCCGACACCGACGCCTTCGGCAAAAGAATGCGCCGTCATCACGCCGACGATGAGGATGGCCTTGCGGGCGTCCGCTCCGCGCAGGGCGCCGATGTCGTGGTCGGGGCCGCGCGCGATCAGGGTCTGACCGGCGACGATAGCGGCGAGACCCAGCAGTACGCCCAACAGTGTGCGGCCGGCGCCGAGAACCATGCCCTCGGCAATCAGGCTGTGGCTGGCCGCCAGCATGAGCCCGGCGGCGATGGCATTGGAAATGCCCAGGTGCCAGGGGCCGATCGATCGCGTGAACAGGAAGGGCAGCGCGCCGAGGCCCGTCGCCAAGGCGGTGGCGAGGGCTGCCAGGAACACGACGGTGACGCTGACCTCGATCATTGGGTCCCGCGGCTCATTGGGTCTAGATGCTCATGGAGGTCCGGGGCTCCGGGGGGAGGACGGCGCCGAGCGCGCCAACATCCCGGGCCCCGTGCGGTGGTCAAACGAGGCAGCACTTCTTGTGCTTCTTGCCGGACCCGCAGGGGCAGGGGTCGTTGCGGCCCACCTTGGGGCCCGCGCGAACCACTGGTGCTTGCGGGTGGTGGTGACCGTGGGCGCAGTGGGGGCCGTGGACGTGGCCGTCGTGGCCGAGGTGATGGCCATGGTCGTGGTCATGGCCGCAATCGGGGCCATGGACGTGCCCGTGGTCTTGGTTGCGGGCTTGGCCGCCGGCGGCCTGGCGTGTCGTATCCTCAGACATCGGGCGGCTCCTGGGCTGGGGCAGTACTCGGGGGTGGATGCTCTCTTAGCCGGGTTGCCGGCGGCGGCCAAGGGGCGGCATCGCCGCCACAATCCCCAGCCGTGCCGCCGCAGTTCTGGCGCGTGGCCGTGCGTGGCGATTGCGGACGGCCGGGCGATCCTCTAGTCGATGAGCATGACACAGATCCCGACAGACTCGAAGAATGCGGCTGCCGCGTCCGTTCCGCCGGCTGCCGGCGAGATTGCCACGGATACGGTGCTGATCATCGATTTCGGCAGCCAGGTGACGCAGCTGATTGCGCGACGCGTGCGCGAGGCCGGCGTCTACTCGGAAATCGTGCCTTTCAACCGGGCCGAGGACGCATTCGAGCGGCTGAAGCCCAAGGCCGTGATCCTGTCGGGCGGGCCTGCCAGCGTGACGGAAATGGGGACGCCGCGGACGCCGGACTGGGTGTTCAAGTCCGGCCTTCCCGTGCTCGGCATCTGCTATGGCGAGCAGACGATGGTCGCGCAACTGGGTGGCGGCGTGGAGGCTGGGCATCACCGCGAGTTCGGCCGGGCGGAGCTCGAGATCGTCGACGACTGCGCGCTGTTCTCCGAGGTCTGGAAGAAGGGCGACCGCGATACGGTCTGGATGAGCCACGGCGACCGGGTGACCCGATTGCCGGAAGGTTTCCGGGTCGTTGGCATCTCGAAGGGTGCGCCGTTCGCTGCGGTCGCCGACGAGAGCCGCCGGCTCTATGCGGTGCAGTTCCATCCCGAGGTGGTGCATACGCCCCGCGGCGCGGCGCTGATCGGAAACTTCGTGCATCGCGTCGCCGGGCTCACAGGCGACTGGTCGATGGCACATTTCCGCTCGGCCGAGGTGCAGCGCATCCGCCAGCAGGTCGGGAAGGGGCGCGTAATCTGCGGGCTGTCGGGTGGCGTCGATTCCGCGGTCGCGGCAGCGCTGATCCACGAGGCGATCGGAGACCAGCTCACGTGCATCCTCGTCGATCATGGGCTGATGCGCCTCAACGAGGCGGCCGATGTCGTGGCGATGTTCCGCGAGGCCTACAACATTCCGCTTGTCCACGTGGATGCGAGCGAGCGGTTCTTGACGGCGCTCGAGGGTGTCGACGATCCGGAGAAGAAGCGGAAGATCATCGGTGGCCTGTTCATCGACGTGTTCGAGGCAGAGGCGAAAAAGGTGGGCGGCGGGATTGGTCGCGCTTCGGGTGCCGACATAGCAGCCGCGCAGTTTCTGGCGCAGGGCACGCTTTATCCCGACGTGATCGAAAGCGTTTCGTTCACCGGCGGGCCGTCGGTGACGATCAAGTCGCACCACAACGTCGGCGGGTTGCCCGACCGCATGAACCTCAAGCTCGTGGAGCCGCTGCGCGAGCTGTTCAAGGACGAGGTGCGCGCACTGGGCCGCGAGCTTGGGCTGCCTGAGCATTTCGTGGGTCGACATCCGTTTCCAGGCCCGGGGCTCGCCATCCGCGTGCCTGGGGCGATCACGCGGGAAAAGCTCGACATCCTGCGGCAGGCGGACGCGGTATACCTCGATGAGATCCGCAAGGCCGGACTCTACGACGAGATCTGGCAGGCATTCGCAGTATTGTTGCCAGTGCGCACGGTCGGTGTGATGGGCGATGCGCGGACCTATGACTACGTGTGCGGGTTGCGGGCGGTGACCTCGACCGATGGCATGACGGCCGACAGCTATCCGTTTTCGCATCAGTTCCTGTCACAGACGGCCACGCGCATCATCAACGAGGTGCGCGGCATCAACCGCGTGGTCTACGACGTGACGTCGAAGCCGCCCGGCACGATCGAGTGGGAGTGAGGTAAGGGAGGTCGCGGCAAGGCGGGCGAACCGATGCAATATCGTCCAGAGATCGACGGCTTGCGCGCCTTGGCCGTTGTTCCCGTCGTTCTTTTCCACGCCGGCTTTCTTGCGGGCGGCTTTGTCGGCGTCGACGTCTTCTTCGTCATCAG
This sequence comes from uncultured Alphaproteobacteria bacterium, assembly GCA_963697205.1. Taxonomy (GTDB): domain Bacteria; phylum Pseudomonadota; class Alphaproteobacteria; order Rhizobiales; family Hyphomicrobiaceae; genus CAVONB01. Next base: position 210,488 of record CAVONB010000015.1, read on the forward strand.
CGGATTTCTCATCACGTCCGTCATCCTGGCGGATATGCAGGCGGAGCGCTTTACGCTTTTCGGCTTCTACGAGCGCAGGGCGCGCCGGATCCTTCCAGCGCTCGTTGTCGTGATCCTTGCGTGCTTGCCGCCGGCCTGGTTCTGGCTTTCACCGCGTGACTTCAAGGATTTCGGGCAGAGCATCATCGCCGCGCTCGGCTCGGTCTCGAATGTCCTATTCTGGATGGAGAGTGGATACTTCGAGAGCCGCGCCGAGCTGAAGCCCCTGCTGCACACCTGGAGCATCGGGGTCGAAGGCCAGTTCTATCTCGTGTTTCCGCTTGTTCTGCTCGGTCTTGTGCGGCTCGGGATGCGATGGACCGGATACGGCCTTGCTGCGTTGTGTGTCGCCAGCCTGGCGTTGTCGGTGTGGCTGACCAGCGCCGCGCCGCAAGCCGCTTTCTACCTGGCTCCGTCGCGCGGGTGGGAGTTGTTCGCGGGCGCCTTGGGCGCGCTGGCACGTCCGTCCCGCATGGTCCTGCACGCACGTGGGTGGCTGTGTGACGTCGCCAGTGCCGCCGGTCTCGCGCTCGTGATTGCGTCGATCGTCATGTTCGACAAACAGACGCCATTTCCAGGCATTTACGCTCTCCTGCCGGTCGCAGGTGCGTTGTCGATAGTGGTGTTTGCCGACCGGGGCACATGCGTCGGGCGCCTGCTTGCGAACACGTGGCTCGTGCGCGTGGGCCTCATCAGCTATAGCGTGTACTTGTGGCATCAGCCGTTGTTTGCCTTTGCGCGCTATCGAAGCCTCACGGAGCCGCACCCTCTGGTGTTGTGGGTGTTGATTGCGCTCAGCTTTGCTCTTGCCTGGGTCACCTGGGCATGGGTCGAGAGGCCTTTTCGCCGCCGCAGCATTGTGGCCACGCCCACGTTCGTTACTGCCGCAGGGGTGGTTTGCGTGGCGGTCGGCGCTGTTGGCTACTATGGTCACGCGACCGATGGGGCACCCAATCGGGAATGGGGGAACAATGCTGCGATCGTCTCTACGGGATTGCCGAGCCGGATACGTGGGCAGTGCCATGTCCTGAAGGGACGCCGCGCCTATCCCGACGTGGACTGCCAGTATCATGTAACGGGCGGCAGCTGGGCGGTGCTCGGCGACAGTCATGGCGTCGAGATCAGTGCTGTGCTCGCCGATGCACTGAAGGCGACGGGTGATGGCGTGCATCAGTTTACGAGCAGCGCTTGCGGGCCTGGTGTGTTCGCCGGATCGACGGTGGCAGGCTGCGGCTGGTGGTATCGGGACGCGCTCGACGCGATCCTTGCGTCGCGTGAGATCAAATCGGTAGTCGTGACATTTCGACTGAACGCCTATCTCTTCAGCTTCAATGCCGAACCCGTTTCTGGCGCGTCGGCGGCGCTGATGAGGCAGGCGCGCGCGGCGGCCCTTGAGGGCCTTCAACGCACGCTTACCGTCCTGACCGACGCCGGCAAGAACGTATTCTTGATGTTGCAGGTGCCTGAGCTGCCGATCGATGGTCCGCGGATGGTTGCGGCCTCGCAGCAATTGACCGGGGTCGGGTTCGAAGCGGAAGGCGTTTCGATGGGGACGTGGTCGCGGCGCAGCGCCTACGTGGTGCGACAGCTTCCGACGCTGCCCCGATCGGTGGTCGTCGTCGATCCGGCTGCGGTGTTATGCGACAAGACAGCCTGTTTCGCGGTCAAGGACGGTCAGCTTCTCTACTTCGATAACCATCATGTGTCGCTTGCCGGCGCCCGCCTCGTGGTTGCCGAGCTGCTCAGACGCGCCAAGGCAGAAGGATCGGGCGGCGTTTCCAGGTGAGGTGATATTTTCCCGTGGTTCGGCAACCGCGTGGTGCCAGTATGAGTGTGCGTGGATGGGGGACATTCAGGATGGCGTCGGCGCGGGGGACGTGAGCCGGCGCAATGCCGCCGTCCGGGATGAGGGCTATCCTCAAACTGTAAGGATCATGCGGGCGAGAGGTCGATGGCGACGGGAGAGGTGCTCAGCCACTACAAGGCGATCCTGATCGTGCTGGCGACGGCGGGCCTCGTCGTGCCGGTGATGCATCGGCTCAGATTGTCGCCGGTGATCGGCTATCTGGCGGCGGGGGCCATTCTCGGGCCGTACGGGCTCGGACGGCTCACGGGCGAGGCTGAGTGGCTCAGGGCTGTGACGTTCGACAGTCCCGGCGAGATCGCGGCGGTTGCCGAACTCGGGGTCGTGTTCTTGCTGTTCGTGATCGGGCTCGAGCTGAGTGCCGAGCGGCTGATGACGATGCGCCGGCTGGTGTTCGGCATGGGCACGACGCAGGTGGTCGTGTCGGCGGTGGCCATCGGGCTGACGGCGCCGTTCTTCGGCAATGATCTGACGGCATCGGTGCTGATCGGCCTCGCGCTGGCGCTGTCGTCGACGGCGATGGTGCTGCAGTGGCTGTCGGAGCGCCATCGCATGAGCACGTCGGTCGGGCGCGCGTCCTTGGCGGTGCTTTTGCTGCAGGACCTCGCCGTGGTGCCGATCCTGTTTCTTGTTGGCATCCTGGGTGCGAAGGACCAGAGCTCGATCGGGACGGGCCTGATGCTCGCGCTTGGCGAGGCGGCTCTGACGCTCGTTGTCATCGTCGTGCTCGGGCGGCTGCTGCTGAGGCCTTTGTTCCGACTCGCAGCGGGTGCGGGTGGGCCGGAGCTGTTCATGGCGGCCACGTTGCTGGTCGCTGTCGGCGCGGGCGCGATGACGGCGGCGGCGGGCTTGTCCATGGCTCTTGGCGGGTTCGTCGCGGGCCTGCTGCTTGCGGAGACGGAGTATCGCAAGGCGGTCGAGGCGACCATCGAGCCGTTCAAGGGGCTGCTGCTCGGGGTGTTCTTCATCTCCGTGGGCACGCGTGTCGACGCGGTGGGCATCCTGCGTGATCCTCTCTACGTGGTCGTGTGCGCGGTCGGGCTGGTGGGCATCAAGGTCGCAATTGCCGTCGCGGTCGCGCGCGCGTTCGGTTACGCGACGGTGGTGGCGCTGGAGATCGGCTTGTTGCTCGGGCCGTGCGGCGAGTTCGCCTTCATCATCATCGGCCTGGCGCGGGAGGTCCAGCTGATCGATCCCGGCGTCACGGGCATCTTGCTTGCCGTCGTGGCGGTGACCATGGCGGCGATCCCCGTACTGGGCGTCCTGGGCGAGCGTTTGGCGAGGCGGCTTGCGCCTCAGACGCGGGTGCCGGAAGTGCTGCTGGACTCGCCGCCGGGGGATGGAGCACCACGCGCGATCGTGGTCGGCGCCGGACGGGTGGGCCGCTTGGTCTCGGAGATGCTCCACACGCACGGCATCGCGCACATCGTCACGGAAAAAGAAGCCGGGGCGGTGGTGGCGGCGCGCGCGGACGGTTTCGACGCCTATTATGGCGACGCAAAGAACGCGACGTTTCTCACGCAATGTGGTCTGCCACATGCGCGATGCCTGATCGTGACGGTCGCGCACCAACCGGAAGTCGACGACATCGTCGGCTCGGTTCGCGGGCTCAGGCCAGAGCTGCCGATCGTCGTGCGGGCGCGCGATGCGGCGCACGCGCGGCGGCTTTACGTAGCGGGGGTCAGCGAGGCCGTGCCGGAGACGATCGAAGCCAGCTTGCAGCTGTCGGAAGCCGCGCTGCTGGCGGTTGGCGTGGCGGCGGAGGGCGCGTCGCAATCCGTTCACAAGAAGCGCGAGGACTTGCGCGCGGCGTTGCGATCGGCGGAGCCGAAGTCGGGATCATCCGAGACATCGAAATGAGCCGGCCGGGCCGACATCGGCGAGGCATCAGTTTGGGGAGCAAAATGCCCCTCGACCCGAGCTGAAAAGGGTCGAGGGGCCAGGTTGCGTCCGATCCGTATCAGGCAGGGAGGTGGCAGGACGGAGCGGACGCGATTGGTGCTCGGGGTGGCGTCGTCGCCGGGATCACCACCAGCCCTTGCAGTGGTAGTACTGCTTCTTCCAGAAGAAGGAGCCGGTCTTCTTCCACTTCCAGTATTCGAAGCCGCACTCGTGGCGCGGGGCGATGTGGACGAAGCCGTAGTGGAAGTGGCCGAAGTGGTGACGGTGCTTGTGCTTGCCGCCGGCCATGGCTTCACTGGTGGCGACCGTGGAGGCCAGGGCGGCGACGGCGGCGAGGGTTGCGATCAGTTTCTTCATGATGTGTTCCTTTCGAGGTTGTGTTCGGTTGGCGTTGAGTTTCAGCGTGATCTCACCGAGACGGTTGGGCCGGAAGGTGTGGCCGCCGTCTCATTGATTGCAGGATGGCGGACAACGGCGTCCGGCGCTGTCCCGCATGGAACAGGCTGAAAACTTTTCGAATTTTTGACTGGCGGGTGGATGGGCGCGGTCCTGGGCGGGACCGGTCAGTGCGTGGTGGACATCGGCGCCGACGGCGGGGTTCGCGAAAATCAATCTGCGCCGAGAATGCGCAGCACGTCGTCTGCGGAGGCATCCAGAGGCAGGCGGTTGAAATCTGCCTTCACGGCCAGTGCGCGCTCGAGCCGGTCATGGAACTGCGCGCGATCGATCTCGATGGTGCCGAACTGGCGCAAGTGCTCCGTGACGAACTGCGTGTCGAGCAGAGTGAACCCGCCGTAGGCGAGGCGCGCGCATAGGTAGACGAGCCCGACCTTTGATGCGTCGCGCTCGGTGGAGAACATGCTCTCGCCGAAGTAGGCGCCTGCGAGCACCACGCCATACAGGCCCCCGACGATCTTACCGTTCCGGCGCACCTCGACTGTGTGGCAATGGCCGAGCTGGAACAGATCCCGATAAAGGTGCCGGATGCGGGCGTTGATCCAGGTCGAGCTGCGGCCCGGGCGGGCGGCGGCACAGCCCTCGATTACGGCATCGAAGTCGCGGTCGATGGTGACCATGAAGGTGCCCGCGCGCAGCGTGCGGGCGAGGCGGCGCGGGACATGGACGGAGTCGAGCGGAAGCACGCCGCGCTGCTGCGGCTCGATCCAATAGAGCGCGGGATCGTCCGCACTTTCGGCCATCGGGAATATGCCGCAACTGTAGGCCTTCAGCAGGACCTGCGGCGTGATGGCCGTGTTGATGTCGTCGCGCGAGGCCATCGGATTTCGGGCCGCTTTCTCGCTCGGGTGATCGGCGCAATCCGATCCCATCAATGCCGGCGGCGCCGACCGTCAGGCCGCCTCGTTTTGCAGAGCTTAACGTGACTTCGCGGCAATTTCGAGTGGCCCTCTCGCTCCGACCCCTTTGCGGGGGCCGGAGCGGTCCGGGTGTGGGTCAGGGACCGACGCTGCACGTCTTGTCTGTCGCGACTGCCGCAGCCGGCTCACTCGTTGAAGATGGCGACCGCGCGGATTGGCGAGCCCGTGCCGCCACGGAACTTCAAAGGCAAGCCGATGAACTGGAACGGGCCCTTGCCGAGTAGTGCCTCGAGATTGCACAGGCTCTCCATGTGGGTGATGTCGAGTTCCAGACAGGCCTTGTGCACGAGCAGGTTGACCGGCGAATCCGGGCCGGGGCGCATGGAATCGATGCCGAAGTGGACGATCCCCTGGCGGGCCAGCCACTCGGTTGCCGGCACGTTCACGCCGGAGTTGTCGGTCGAATAGGCCTTGGTGGGATAGGTGCGGGCGTGATGGCCGGTGCACAGCAGCACCGTGCCGCCCTTGGGAATGGGATGGCCGCATTTCTTGACGGCCTCCTCCAGGTCGGCCGGGCCGATCTCGGCCTTGGGTGCGATGTGGCGCAGATCGATGCAGATGCCGGGCACGATGCAGTTCTCGAGTGGGTACTCGTTGATCGGCGTGGCCTCGGGGCCGAAGTGCCTGGGTGCGTCGATGTGGGTGCCGCCGTGGTCGGGCATCGAGAAATACATCACGGCGTTGCCGTGGACGCCGCCGGAATCGCGATAGGCGTCGGCGTGGTCCTTCCACATGCAGTGTACGACGGGCGGCTGGCCGGGGTAGGTGGGCGAGCGGTGGTAGATCTCACGCGTCAGGTCGACGATCTTCATGGGGCGTCTCTCCTCGGATTGTAGTCTTGGTGCGGGGTCTTCTTTCGGACCGGAGGCCGCACAGTATGACGAGGGCGGGGCGCGCGCCAAGTGCCGGAGCCGCCGGCCAGCGCGATCGTGCGGCCGGCAGCTCAGGGTTTCTCGCCAAAGGTCAGCGCACGAAGATCGGCTCGCAGCGTTTCGGGATCGGCGCTGCGCACCCGTTGGTCGATCTCGTCGTGCGTCCGGCGCCAGATCGGGACGGCGCGGACGAGCACGGCTCGGCCGGCGTCGGTGAGCACCAGGCGGCGGCTACGCTTGTCCTCGGCGTCGGGCCTGACCGTGAGGAGACCGCGCCGCTCGAGCGGCTTGAGGTTGGCGGTCAGGGTGGTGCGGTCCATGGCGAGCAGGCGGGCGACGTCGCCCAGGCGTGCCGGGGAGGGCCGGTTCAACGACACGAGCAGGGAATACTGTCCGTTGGTGAGGCCGACCGGCTTCAAGGCCTCGTCGAACCGGCGGCCGATCGCGCGTGCCGCGCGCTGCAGGTGAAGGCAGAGGCAACGGTCACGGACTTCGTGCGTTACCGACAGGGGCAGGGCGTCGCTGGTGGTCATGGCTGGCAGATCGGCTGTAGATCATGGCTTGCGTGCCGTGGCTTGCAGGTTGTGGCTGGCACGTGATGGCTCGCAGGTGCGAGCTGATCGATTGACAGGCCGATCGAGGCAATTTACGTTGATATCAACGTATCAGTTTCGGGTCGATTTCGGGAGCGCTTTGTTTGGTTATGAACGTCTACATCAATCTGCCGGTCGCCGAGCTGGCGCGGTCGCGGGCGTTCTTCGAGACGCTCGGCTTTACCTCCAACGAGGTTTTCTCCGACGACACGGCGCTCGGCATGGAGATCGGCGGGACCTCGTTCGCGATGCTGCTGACGCACGAAAAGTTCGCGCGGTACACGACTCGCCGGATCGCCAATGCGTTCGAGACGAGCGAGGTTCTGATCGCGCTGCAACTCGACAGTCGCGCGGACGTCGACCGGTTGGTCGCCACGGCGCTGGCCTCGGGCGGATCGGCTGTTCGCGAGGCAGAAGATCACGGCTTCATGTACGCCCATGCTTTTGCCGATCCCGACGGGCACATCTGGGAACCGTTTTGGATGAACCCTTTGGCAGCCGGGAGCGCGGCATGAGCAAGGTTCTGTTTCGAGACCAAGGGCTGACGTTGGAGATCGAGCGGGAGATTGCGCCGCCGCGTGCCGCGGTCTGGCGGTGCTGGACGGAGCCGGCTCTGCTCAGGCAATGGTACTGTCCCAAGCCGTGGACCGTGCAGGAGGCGGATTTCAATCTGGTTCCGGGCGGGCGCATGAACACGGTAATGCAAGGGCCTGACGGGACGCGCGTCGAAAACGAAGGCGTTTGGCTGGAGATCGTCGCGGGGGAGCGGCTGGTGTTCACGGATGCCTATCGCGAGGGGTTCGTGCCGCGCGAGGCGTCCTTTATGACCGGCTACGTGGGCTTATCCGATACCGCCGATGGCGGCACGCGCATGGTCTGGGGCGCCCGTCATGGGAACGCGGCGGACAAGCAGAAGCATTTGGAGATGGGTTTCGAGCCAGGTTGGACGGCGGCCGCCGCGCAGCTCGCTGAGCTCGCCACCACGCTAACTGACGACGGGTCCGCGCCGTCGGCGATGCCGTTTTCGGCGAAGGTGCGCACTTGTCTGTTTCTGAAGGATCAGGCCGAGGAGGCCGCCCAGCTTTACGTTTCCGTCGTCGGTGACAGTGCCATCGAGCGGGTCTATCGGCCTGACCCGGGCGGGCCGCCGATGGTGGTCGAGTTCCGTCTGGCGGGCGTGCCTTTCATGGCGCTCGACGGCAACCGCGAGCCGACGTCGAGTGAATTGGCGTCGATCTCGGTTTTGACGCGCGATCAAGCCGAAACCGACCGAATGTGGTCCACGCTGCTGGCGGACGGCGGTGCGGCGAGCCGCTGTGGCTGGCTGAAGGATCGCTTCGGCGTGCACTGGCAGATCGTGCCGACAGCGTTGCCGCGGCTGATGCATTCGGGCGATGCGGCAGCGGCGCGTCGTGTCACCCAGGCGCTGATGCAGATGCAGAAGATCGACATCGCGGCGCTCGAGCGCGCGGTCAATAATCGCTGAAGGAGGTTCGCCGTGCCCTACATCGACGGGATGGTCGCTGCCGTGCCAATCGGCAGCAAGGACGCTTTTCGCAAGCACGCCGAGGCGACCGGCAAGCTGTTCAAGGCCTACGGTGCGCTTAGCGTGACCGAGTGCTGGGGCGACGACGTGCCCGAAGGCAAGACGAACTCGTTTCACACCGCGGTGTTGCGCAAAGACAGTGAGACCGTGGTGTTTTCCTGGATCCTCTGGCCGGACAAGGCTGCGCGCGACAGCGCGTGGCCCAAGATCATGGCCGATCCGGCTATGTCGTCCGGCTCCAATCCGATGCCGTTCGACGGGCAGCGCATGATCTTCGGCGGCTTCGACGTGATCGTCGAGGTTTGAGCATTGATCGAGCGGGGCTCGCCCGCTGGGCTGATGTGGTGGGCCGCACGTCGATGCTCAGGGGCTGGCGCGGCGGGAGCGGTTACTCGTCCAGCTTCTGCATGCGGCGCAGCTCGGGGAACCAGACCATCCAGGTGATCGCGATCGCCAAGGTGGTCAGGCCGCCGAGCACGACGGCGGGGACGGCGCCGATCAGCTGGGCGACCGTGCCGGCGCGGAAGTCGCCGAGCTGGTTTGACGTTCCGATGAACATCGAATTGGCCGCGGCAACGCGGCCGCGCAAGGCGTCGGGCGTGTTGAGCTGGACGAGCGAGGAGCGGATCACGACGCTCGTCACGTCGGCGGCGCCGACGCAAGCGAGCGCCAGCATCGACAACGGCAGAAGCGGCGAGAGGCCGAACAGGGCGGTGGCCAGGCCGAACACGATAACGGCGCCGAACATGTTGCGGCCGATGGGGCCGCGCATCGGGCGGTTGGCGAGGATGACGGAGGCGAGCAGCGCGCCCATCGCCGGGGCGGAACGCAGGTAGCCGAAGCCGTCGGGTCCGGTGTTAAGGACGTCGCGGGCGAAGATCGGCAGCAGCGCCACGGAGGCGCCGAGCAGCACGGCGAAAAGGTCGAGTGAGATGGTGCCCAGCAGGACGCGCTTCTGCAGGATGAAGGTGAAGCCGGAGAAGATCGAGGCCAGCGTCACGGGTTGGCGCGGCTCGACCTGACGTGGTGGGATCAGCACGACGAGGACGGCGGCGACGACGAACAACGTGCAGGCCGTGCCGTAGGCGAATTTCGGCCCGACGTTCAAGAGAATGCCGCCGATGGCGGGGCCGGCGATCTGGGCGGTCTGATTGGCGGACGCCCACCAGGCCGTCGCGCGCGGGATGACCGTGCGCGGTACGAGCGTGGGCAGCAGCGCCATCATCGTCGGGATTTCGAAAACGCGCACGCAGCCCGCTAGAAACACGATCGAGAAGATCGTGGTGCGGTCGAGCCAGCCGCCGGTGTTGCCGAGCAAAAGCAGGGCTGCGCAGACGGCGAGGAGCAGCTCGCAGCAGCCGATGATGAGCCGTCGGTCGTAGCGGTCGGCGACGTGACCGACGAGCAGTGTCAGGGGGACGAGGGGGATGAATTGGACGAGGCCGAGCAGGCCGAGGTCGAAGGCGCTGCGGGTGAGATCGTAGAGCTGCCAGGCGATCGAGACCGCCATGATGTGGAAGGCGACGGTCGCAGCGACGCGCGCGAACCAGAACAGCGCGAACGGCTTGTGTCTGAGGATCGGGATCGAGGGGTCGATGTCGACGTCTGTGTCGGCGCTCATCGCGGGCTCTTCGGCGCTCCAGCGGGCGGGCGGATGGTCGACATCTGCTTGAGATCCTGGTTGTTCCGGCCGACTTCAGGCGGTCCGCACACAGCCCGGCGCGGGTGTGTCCAGGCGCGCCGGGCAGGCACGGTGAAAAAGGTGATCGGCCGGCAGGCCGCCCCGCACTGGCGCGCAGGGTTGCCGCAAGGCATCGGTGCGGTACTGTGGCGGCAACCCTGCGCAATGTCCATCCTCGGCAGGGGTGGGCGAGCGTTGCGAATTGTGTGGTTCCCCGACGCTGCGGCAGGCCTTACGATCGACGCTGGTGGGCTTCCGCCGTCTTTTCCAATCGAATTCTCAGGTGAAGCGACATGCGTGCCGACGATGATCTCGCCGACCTCGGCGCACTCGAGCTTGCCGCGCGGCTCGGCGAGGGCGCGACGACGTCGGTGGCCGTGGTCGAGGCCTGCCTCGCTCGGATCGCGGCTCGCGAGCCGCAGCTTCGGGCGTGGGCCTTTCTCGACCCGGTGCGGGCGCTGGCGGAGGCCCGGGCGGCGGACGAGCGGCGGGCATCGGGCCGGGGCACCGGGCCGCTCAACGGTATTCCAGTCGGCGTCAAGGACGTGATTGCGACGGGGGACATGCCGACCGAGTACGGGTCGGCGCTGTTCAAGGGGCATCAGCCAAGCGCTGACGCCGCCGTCGTGACGGCGCTCAGGCAGGCCGGCGCCGTGATCCTCGGCAAGACGGTGACGACGGAACTCGCAGCGCTCAATCCGGCGCCGACGCGCAATCCGCACGATCCGACGCGGACGCCGGGCGGGTCGTCATCGGGCTCGGCGGCGGCGGTGGCGAGCGGCATGGTGCCGGTCGCGCTCGGCACGCAAACGGCGGGGTCGGTGATTCGGCCGGCGTCGTTCTGCGGCGTCCATGCCATCAAGCCGACGCACGGCCTGATCTCGCGCGCTGGCATGATGCTGCAGTCGCATACGCTCGATACCATCGGCGTTTTCGCGCGCTCGACGCAGGATCTGGCGTTCGTGGTCGATTGCCTGTCGGCGGAGGACCCGCGCGATCCGTCGAGCTATCCGCGCAGCCAAGGCCGGCTGCTCGCTGTCGCCCGGGATATGCCGCCGGTGCCGCCGCGGCTGGCGTTCTGGGGTACGCCTGCCTGGGATCAGGTGACGGCGGCGACGCGTGCGGCTTTCGAAGCGCTCGTCGCGGCGCCATCGAATGGGATCGAGCAGATCGAGCTGCCGGACGCGTTCAATGCGGTGATCGGGTGGCAGGCGACGATCCAGGCAGCGGAGAACGCGGCCTACTACGGCGATTTTCTCCTGCAGCGGCCGGATGGGCTGAGCGCCAAGCTCAAGGGGCGGTTGGAGCCGGCGATGGACGTCTGCGCGCGCGACTATCTCATCGCGCTTAATGGCCGATCCAAGCTCATTGCAGCGCTGGACGCGGTGTTCGACCGCTACGACGCGATCGTGTGTCCCGCGGCGCCGGGACCGGCGCCGCGGGATCTCGATACGACGGGCAATCCGGTGTTCAACGGGCTGTGGACTTATCTCGGGCTGCCGGCGGTGACGCTGCCGCTGTTGACGGTCGATGGCATGCCGGTCGGCGTGCAGATCGTCGGCGCGCCACGCGATGACGGGCGTGTGTTGCGCACGGCGCGCTGGCTGGAGGCGGCGCAGGGCTAGAGTGTTTCGGACTTACGTCGAAACACTCTATTGTTTTCTCGCTCGCGGCGCGCGGCGCCTCCGCGGGGGCGGGCTCTCCGAGACAAAAGGGGGCGGCGGGGCTGCCTTGCGGCCTATCGGCTTCGGTTTCATCAAAGCTTGAAGTGCTATAGGGCGATCAGCTGCCACGGCGGAAGGAATGATGGTCCAGGTCCGCCGTCTCGTTGCGCGCGAACAGTCTGCCGAGAATTCCGGATATGAACCGGACCAGTGCCGCGATCACAAGGCCGAGCAGGAGCAGCAGGATCGACTTGGGGCCGAGCTCGCCGAACAGCGTGGCGTAGGCACTGTCGGCGCTGCTGCCTTTCAGCCAGAAATCGAGCTGGGCGGACATGAAATCCAGGACGGAGCGTGACAGCCGTACGAGCCAGCCGAAGGTCTCCAGATGGTAGAGATTGAGGTAGGTATAGACCGCGATGGTCGCGAAAAGCTCGAAGACCAGAAGCACCAGAACCTTGACCAGGCTGGCGAGGGTCCAGCCGATGGCTGCGGCGGGAGAGCGGCTTGGCATGACGGTTACACCTCCTGGCCCCGTTCACGACGACCATAGTCGTTCAACAGGCCAGACCCAAGACCGATATCGGGCTATTCTTGGATGGCTCCGGCGTCCGGGGAGCGTTGCCGCTAACGCCGAGGCGGGGCATCCTAGGCGGCAGACCTTGGATTGGGGGAGCAAGCCGTGCTGCTGGGCGCTATCGCCGACGACCTGACGGGAGCCACCGATCTGGCGCTGATGCTGACTCGCGGCGGCATGCGCACGGTACAGGTGATGGACGTGCCGACCTCGTCGAGAGGGCTGGATGCCTTCGACGCGGTCGTGGTCGCGCTCAAGTCGCGGACCAACCCGCCGGAAGAAGCGGTGGCGTGGTCGCTTGCCAGCGCTGATGCCTTGCTGGCGCTTGGTGCGGAGCAATTGTTCTTCAAGTACTGTTCGACCTTCGATTCCACGGATCGCGGCAATATCGGCCCCGTCGCCCAGGCGCTGGTCGACAAACTCGGTGGCGGCCTCACGCTTGCCACGCCAGCCTTTCCGCGCACGGGCCGCACGGTCTACCAGTCGAACCTGTTCGTGAACGGGGTGCCGCTGGCGGAAAGCCCGATGAAGGATCACCCGCTGACGCCGATGCGCGATTCCAATCTCAAGCGCGTCCTCCAGCGGCAGACGGCGCTGCCGGTGGGCGCGATCGTCTACGAGACGATCGCGGAGGGCTCGAATGCCATCGCCAAGGCGTTCGCTCAGGCGGAAGCGGGTGGTGACCGGATCCTGATCGTGGATGCGATTGCGGACGCGGATCTGATGGAGATCGGGCGGGCGGCCGACGGCATGCGGCTCGTCACCGGCGGGTCGGGCGTCGCAATGGGCCTGCCGCAGAACTTCGCGCGGCGCGGGCGGCTCAAGCCGGCGCCGGTGCCGACCGCGATCACGGCGCCAAAGGGCCGGCGGGCGATCCTGGCGGGCAGTTGCTCGGTGGCGACGCGCGGGCAGGTCGAGCGTGCGATAGCGGCCGGCCTGCCGGTGCTGCGGATCGATCCGATGGCCGTCGTCAGGGCGGAGACCACGCCGGACACCGTCGCAGCTTGGGCGGTGAAGCAGTCGGAAGTCCAGCCGGTGCTGGTCTATTCCAGCGCCGATCCCGAGACGGTTGCGGCGGCGCAGGCGGCCCTCGGGCGGGAAAAGGCCGGCACGGTGGTCGAGGACCTGCTGGCCGCGGTGGCGGAAAAGCTGGTGGCGGCGGGCACCACCGGGCTGATCGTGGCGGGCGGGGAGACGTCGGGAGCCGTGGTCAACCGGCTCGGGATCGCCGCGCTGGAGATTGGGCCGGAGATCGACCCGGGCGTGCCGTGGTGCCGGGCGGTCGGGCGGGATCTCGTGGTTGCTCTGAAGAGCGGCAATTTCGGTGCGCCGGATTTCTTTCTCAAGGCATGGGAGCAGCTCGCGTGAGTGCGGAAAGCGGACTGCGGGAGGCCATCTGTCTGGCCGGTGCCTCGCTCTTCAACCGAGGGCTGACGCACGGCTCGACCGGCAACATCTCGGTCAAGTTGCCGGACGGCGGCTGGCTGATGACGCCGACGGGATCGTCGCTGGGGACGCTCGATCCCGCGCGGTTGTCGCGACTGGACTGTGACGGCCGGCACATCGGCGGCGATAAGCCGACCAAGGAAGCGTTCCTGCACACGACGATGTATGCGCGGCGAGCGGCGACCGGCGCCGTGGTCCACTTGCATTCGACGCATTCGGTCGCGGTGAGCTGCCTGGACGGTATCGATCCGAAGGACTGCCTGCCGCCGCTTACGGCCTACTACGTGATGCGGGTGGGGAGCCTGCCGCTCGTGCCGTATTACCCGCCGGGCGACAGCAGCCTGGCCAATGCGGTCGGCGCGTTGGCGAGCGATCATCGCGCGGTGCTGCTGGCCAATCACGGCCCGGTGGTGGCGGGCTTGGATCTTTCCGCCGCCACCGATGCGATCGAGGAGCTGGAGGAGACGGCGCGCCTGTTCCTGATGTTGCGCGGGGAGCGCCTGCGTCTTCTCAAGCCCGACGAAGTCGTCGAATTGAAGCGCCGTTTCAAGAGCTGAGCGCGTCAACGCGCGTCATTACCTGCGAACTCCAGCAAGGATGTCGTCATGTCGAACACCATCGATCTCAACGGCCGCGTCGGCATCGTCACGGGCGGCGCCAAGGGTATCGGGCGGGCTATCGTGGAGCGGCTGGCTGCTTCGGGCGCCAAGGTCGCGATCTGGGATGCGGACGGGACGCTTGCACAGTCGGTCGCCGCGGAGATCGGACCGGGGGTGCGCGGATACGCCGTCGACGTGACGCAGGCCGCGAGCGTCGACGCCGCGGCTGCCCAAACGCTGAAGGATCTCGGGCGTATCGACATCCTGGTCAATAATGCCGGCATCGCGGGACCGACGGCGAAGGTCTGGGATTATCCCGTCGACGAATTGCGTCGGACGATGGCCGTCAACCTGGAAGGGCCGTTCAACTGCTGCCATGCGGTGGTGCCGCACCTGCTGAAGCAGGGCTACGGGCGGATCGTGAACATCGCCTCGGTGGCGGGCAAGGAAGGCAACCCCAATGCGTCGGCCTATTCGGCGTCCAAGGCCGCGCTGATCGGCTTGACGAAGTCGCTCGGCAAAGAGCTGGCCGGGACGAATGTGACCTGCAACGCGATCACGCCGGCGGTGGCGCGGACGGCAATCCTGGAGCAGATGACGCAGGCGCACATCGACTACATGGTGTCGAAGATCCCGATGGGACGGATGGTGGAGACGGCTGAGATCGCGGCGCTGGCGGCGTGGCTTTCATCGGAAGACTGCTCGTTTTCGACCGGAGCGGTATTCGACATCTCCGGCGGTCGCGCAACGTATTAAGGGTGCTCTGCGAAATGTGACTGGCGCGCGTGGCCGGCCGTGCCTACGTCAGAGCGATGTCAACAGCGGCGGGAGCGTGTCATGCTGATCCATCGCCCGATTTCAGGCCTGACGGCCTTGGCGTATGCTTTCGGCGTGGCCGTAATGTGCGCGATGCCTCTTCATGCGCATCATGGCTGGCAGTGGGCCGAAGGCCAATCGTCAGACATTATGGGCAAGATCACGGCGGCGCGGCTTGGCAATCCGCACGGCACGCTGACGCTGGACGTCAACGGCCAGAGCTGGACGATCGAGGTCGGGCAGCCATGGCGAAACCATCGCGCCGGGCTGAAGGACGAAATGCTGGTCAAGGACGTGAGCTTGACGATCCGGGGTAACAAGTCGGCCCGCAAAGGGGAGCGGCTGATGAAGGCGATCCGCGTCATCATCGACGGCAAGACCTACGACCTCTATCCCGAGCGGAAGTGAACGATCGATGCTCGTCGACGTGTTGAGTGCGCTCGAGCAATCGGCGCTCGCGGGTCTGCTTCGGCAGTCGACGTGGCTCTATCCGTTGATCAGTGCGGCGCATATCGCTGGTTTGGCGCTGCTGTTCGGCAGCATTGTGCCGATGGATCTCCGACTGCTCGGCGCGTGGCCGTCGATGCCGGTGGCGTTGCTGGCGCGGGTGCTGGTGCCGACGGCCATGGGTGGGCTCGTGCTGGCGATGACGACGGGGTTGCTGCTGTTCACGGCGCATGCCGTTCGCTATGCGGGGATCGGCGTTTTCCAGCTCAAGTTGGGGCTCGTTGCCGTTGCCGTGGCGAACGCTGTGCTGCTTGAGCGCTCGCGGCTGTGGATGGAGGCAAAGGCGCATGGCATGCTAGCTTCGCCGGTGCGCCTCGCTGCGGGCTTGTCGCTGGCGCTTTGGACGGGGGTACTGCTGGCGGGGCGGCTGGTCGGGTTCGCGGACTGATAGGCGCGGGGGCTTTATCGCGCGGTTGCGTGTGTGGACGTCATTTGAGATCGTGGTCGTGGCGGGCGCAGGGTTCCGCCCCGAGCCGTTCGAGGTCGCAATATGGCTGTGCCGTCTCCATCATTCGGTGCCGACGTCCGCTGCGTATCGGAATACGCCGGTGTCGCGGCGTCGCTGGCGCCGCAGATTGCCGCGCGCGCGTCGGCGACGATCGCTGAGCGCCGGGTGCCGCGCCAGTCCATCGACGCCCTCAAGCAGGAGGGGCTGACGCGCATCCTGCAGCCGCGCCGCTGCGGCGGGTCCGAAGCGCGACTGATGGATCACTATGCGGCGGTGTCGGAAGTGGCGCGCAGCTGCGGATCGACCGCCTGGTGCCTGGGGGTCTACCACGCGCACGCCTGGCTGATGGGGTTGTTCGGGCGTGCGGCGCAGGACGACGTTTATGCCGGCAATCGTGATGCACTGGTGTCTGCCGTGCTCACGCCGCGGGGAAAGGTCGAGGCGGTCGCGGATGGCTATCGGCTGTCCGGTGTGTGGCCGTTCTGCTCCGGCGTCCATCATGCCGAGTGGGTCATGCTCGGCTGCCGCATCCCCGGCGCCGATGGCGCGTTTGCCGACGAGGGCGTCCTTCTGGTGCCGGCGTCCGACCTGGAGATCCGCGACGACTGGTACGCGGCGGGGTTGACAGGCACCGGCAGCAACAGCGTGGTTGCGACCGACGTCGTGGTGCCACGCCATCGGTTCCTGTCGTTCGTCGATGCCGGTCAGGGCAAAGCGCCCGGCGCCGGGACGCATGCCACGCCGCTTTATCGCGCGTCGCTGGTGCCGGTGCTGGCGCTGTTCATCACCAGCCCGGTGGTCGGCATGGCGGAGCATGCGCTGGGTGACTTCATCGCGCGGCTGCCGGGCCGCGTCGTGCAGCATACCTTCGACGAGCGGCAGATCGAGCGCGCGGCGACGCATCTGCAAGTCGGGGAAGCGGCGTCGAAGATCGAGCTCGCGCGCCTGCGGCTGGAAACGACGATTGCAGAGATCGAGGCGCATGCTGAGGCGGGGACGGTGATGCCGCCTGAGCGGCGCATGAAGGCGCGCATGGATTGCGCGACGGTGGTGGAGCTGAGCCGGCAGGCGGTCGAGCGCATCGTCTATGCGGCGGGCGCGTCGGCGCTGATGGAGACGAGCGGCGTGCAACAGGCCGCGCGCGATGTGCGTGCCGCGGCGACGCACGGGCTGCTCAATCTGGAAACCAACCTGGAGACCTATGGCCGGGTCGTGCTTGGTCTCGAGCCGCGTTCTCCGACGATCTAAGGGTCTCGCTCCAGCGCTGGTGTTTGCGGGCGACGTGGCGTGCCTCACGTCGCGGCTCGGGTTGGATGCAACGCCCGCTTAGCGGACATGAAAACGCCCCGGCCGGGTGCGGGCCGGGGCGTTCCCAGACGTCTTAGCGCGAGCGCCCTACTTGATCGGCGAGAATGCGGCCGGCAACAGGATTTTCGTTTCCTGATGCGTGACGGGGCTCGGTCCGGCGGGCGGCCAGATCTTGCCTTCCTGGGCCGTCTTGCGGATCTGGCCGCGGTGCTCGAGGCTGTTGTAGGCCCAGATGTGGACCCACTGGTTGAGCGGACCGCTGTCGGAGGTGAAGACGCCGATGAGGGGCGAGAGCTTCAGGCGGCCGGGGAGCGATTCCTCCCAACGAGCCTTCATGTCGCCGAGGCCACCCGGCTTCATCATATAGCTGCGCATCTCGAAGATGGGGCCGTGGTTCGACGGCGCCAGCGGCGGCGAGAACGGCATGGGCTCGAAGATCTCCGAGCGCATGTCCATGACGAGATCGTGGATCGGCGGCGGCCAGACGCCGGTCTTGACCGCTTCGCTTCTGATGCGCGCGCGCTCGCCCGCATCCTTGTACGGCCAGACGTGGATGACCTGATTGAGTGGGCCGATCTCGGTGTACCAGAAGGCGGCCAGCGGGGAGAGCTTGGAGCGCTTCTCCAAGGCCTCCTCGAAGCGCTTGAGGAATTCGGGCGCGGTGCGCGGATGCAGGGTGTAGGTGCGGAATTCGTAGATCATGGTTTCAGCCCCTCGGCGGTTGCACGGGGCATGATAGCGCGGCTTGCGTCCTGCGCCACCCGATGCGTGCGCTGGTCTCGCATGTCATGGATGACCGCAAAAGGTGAGCGATCGGCGGGGCGGCGCGACACGGACCTGTCGCCAATCGCCTCAACGGCCGAGGACGCCGCCGACGATCAGGGACACGCCGAGGGCGAACAGGCAGGTGAGGGTGAGCGGCATGGCCGCCTCGATCCAGGGGACCTGCATCAGCGCGGACTGGGTGCCGGCTTTGGGGCGGCAGACGTTGAGCAGCAGCAGGCAACCACCGATGACGGCGATGCCCATGAGCGTCATAATCATGGCGGTAATCCGTGCTGGGGACGGTGCATCGAGCCCCTAGATCCCTCTTGGCTCGAAAAAAGGAGGCCCGACGTCAGCCAAAGGAGAGGGAAAACCGACGTCGGGCGCCGAACGGGAACGAGACTGTTCGGTGACGTTTTATATCTAAGTAAAATTACCTAGTCCAGAGATTTTTGGATGTCGCTCTTTTGCGCGCTCGCGACGGGCAGGGGCGCACGGCGCCGCTGCGGGATGGACCCGCCTGCCCAGAGGGGGTGCCGGGTTGTCGCAGGCTTGCAGACCTCGTTCACTCGGAGCCGCAAGATCTATCGGTCAACCGGGCGGGAGTCGAGCGGCGGCGACGGACGTTGTCCCACGACCGCCGAAGCGCGATGTCGCAGCCCGGCGGGTCGTGTGCCGGGCCCAAGACATCGAACTGCGCTGGCGGCGGAAGCGCCGGCTGGGGCGCTTTCGTATTGGTTGGGCATTCAGGCGCGCGCCGAACTGGCATGCACCGGCACTTGTTGGTCAAGTGTCAGCTCAGAACGCCGTGGGAGGCCACTGTTGGAAGCGACAGTGGTAGCGCACCGTGGCAGGACAGCGGGCGTGCCACTCGTTCAAGTTCCGGACCAACAAACGCTCGGCGACCGAAATTCGGCACCAAGCGTTGTTGATCCAGGACTCTAGCGGGCGGCGCGCGCCACTTTCGGTGCCCCAACGGGCGGACCCACCGGCGTGCCGCTCAACGCTTCGATCTGCAGCGCCATGCGTACGAGATCGGCGAGACTGTCGGCACGCAGCTTCTGCATGACTGCCGCGCGATAGATTTCGACTGTTCGCGGGCTAATGCCGAGCTCGTGGGCGATCTCACGATTCGTCAGACCACGTGTCGCCAGCCCCATCACCTGAGTTTCTCGCTCGGTGAGTGCGGACATGCGGTCCTGCAAAGCTTCGAGCTCGTCGGCCTCCTGCTGCAGTCGCTCGGCGCGGCTGGCGGCCTGACGAATGCTTGCGACAAGACGGTTCTCGTCGACCGGCTTCTCGATGAAATCGAATGCGCCAGCCTTCATCGTCTGCACCGCCATGCCGACGTCGGCGAATGCGGTCATCAGAATAAGCTGGCCCGGCTGATTGCGTTTCGACAGCGTTTTTTGCAGATCGAGACCCGAGATGCCGGGCATGCGAACGTCACTGACCACACAATCACATGGTGGATCTTCAGGGATCGCCTTGAGGTAGACCGACGCATTGGGGAAGCGGCGCACCTCGAAGCCCTTGCTCTCGAGATACATGCCAAGTGAATCGAGCACGGCTTCGTCGTCCTCGATCAGATCAACGTGAATTTTCCTCTTCATCCTCTTGTCTTCCCACCTCCTTCAGGGTGAAGGCGACAATAGCGCCTTCGGCTCCATTTGCGACGATTAATTCGCCGCCATGAGAACGAATGATCGTTTCACACAGCGCCAGGCCAATGCCCAGGCCCTGGCTTTTTGTCGTCGTGAACGGCATGCCGCCGCGGCCAAGGTGCTCTTCGGCAAATCCCGGGCCCGTGTCGCTGACGATGAACTTCACTTCGCCGTCGTTGACGTGCGTCACGGTGACGTTGATGCGGCGATCACGCTTACCTATGCGTGTATCGCCTTCGATCGCTTCGATCGAATTGCGGATGACATTGATGAGAACCTGCTCGATCTGCAGCCGATCGGCGGCCACCATCGGCAGGCCGTTGGCCACGGAGGTCGTCAGCCTCACGGAGGCGCGCGCGATCTCGGATTCCATGAGCGCGATGGACTCCTGGACAATACGCTCCGGATTTTCACTTTGCGGCGAGATGCTTCCGTGCTGGAGGAGGTCGCGCAACCTGCGCATCACGGATGCAGCGCGCTGGACTTGCGCGGCGCTCTTTTCCGCCAACTCGCGCACCTTGGCGATGTCGGGCTTGCGGTCCTGACCGGACAGCGCCTCGTTGGCGAGACGCGAATAGGTCGCTGCCGCTGAGAGCGGCTGGTTGATCTCGTGCGCGAGCGTCGCGCTGAGCGCGCCCATGCTGCCGAGCCGATCGAATCGGGCCTGTGCGTCCTGCATCATGCGAAGCTGGCGTTCCGTGCGGCGGCGCTCGCTGACGACGGCGCCGATCGCGAGGCCGGTCGCCGTGAGGACGAGCATGACGATCTGATAGGCGGTGATGTTGACGGGGCCGCGCACTGCGAACTGCAGGGCGACCATGAGACTGATCTGAGTGGTCATCAGGCCGAAACAGGCACCGACGACGCCGGAACTCATCGCGATCCAGACGACGGGGAGGAACAACAGGTAAAGAAGCTGGAAGCGCGATCCCCACGTGTAGCCGAAGATCAACCACAGTACGGCGATAGTCGCTATTGGTTGAAGAAGTGCCCATAGTGAAGGCATCTCTGATCGATTGGCGTGCCGGAGAAGCAATAGGCTCGGCGTCAGAATCGCGATGCCGATCGCGTCACCGACCCAATGCCTGCTGATGGCGGCGACATAGTCCCTGGGCAGCAGAAAGCCAGCATACGCGAGGATCAGAACGTAGCCGACAGCAACGAATGTTGCGCTGACGGCTGCGACGACGAGCAGCGTGACGATGTCGCGTGCGGCCGGCAGCCGAACGTCGAACTGCGTTTTCGGAGACGACAGGACCCACGTCGCGCCGGCATAGCCCATGCCGACGACGAGCGAATAGAGAACGGCATAGGGTGCGGGAATGGAGAAGTCGCGCAGAATGTAATCGGCGACCAGCGGGGCCACGAAGAGCAAGGGTACGTAGCTGCGTCCAGCCAGCAGGACAAGGGCAAAGCTGAGGCCCGTATACGGGTTCCAGGGCGTGATGCCGAAAGAGCCAAAGGGCTGGACAAAGCTGACCCAGTCGAGCGCGACGTAGCCGACCAGATAGCCGGCGCCGACGAGAACGGCATGCAGCGGATCGACGGCGGCGCGGCCGGCCTGAGACACGCGCGACGCTTCGGTAGAATACGTATTAATCCTCGTCGTCATGTTGCGATTAATTTTGCAAAAGCGGCGTTAGCGGCCCGGCTGCAGCCGGGCGGTTCCGCCCGGTGGGCGGGTGCGATCGGTGCGGAGGGGCGGCGGGTTTGACAGGAGAACGCGGACATCCCTACGCTTGGCGGTATGGCTGGTAGCGCCCCGAAACCGGTTTCGAGGCGGGTTTCGCCCTGGAGGAGTTCATGTCGGACAAGCCGTGGACGTTCGCGCACGACGAGGCAAACGGCGCCGCCTGGGCGCCTGGCTTGCGGGAGATCTTCGATTATCGCGACCTTGGGGTGACGGCAGCGACTGGCGGCGACTACGTGGCTCACGTGATCCGCGCCAATGGCCGCAAGCAGTCCGATGCGGTGCAGCAGTGGCATATTCACGATTGCACCTTTCAACTCGTCTACGTCCTCAACGGCTGGGCCACGTTCGATTACGAGGGGCAAGGCCGGCGAACGATCCGGAAGGGCGACTGCATCCTGCAGGTGCCGCGGATCAAGCATCGCGAGGTGGCGTGCTCGGACGATCTCGAACTCCTGGAGATCGTCGCTCCCGCCAACTTCGAGACCCGCGTGGTGGAGCCGCCGGCGCAAGCCTGAGGGCCGCCGCGCAGGCCCGGCGACCCGCCGCGGCCGATCGGCGACGCGCCGGCACCCCCTCACGGCGGGTGTCGCCGTTGGTTTGCGCACGTCTCAGTCCTCCCCTTTATCCCGCCCGCTCTTTCAAGGGCTTATGGTGCGGCCCCGTCGCATTCTGACGGTTAAGATATCGGGAGTTTAGCTGGCCCGGGATGATACGTAAACCCTTGCGGGCAAAAGAATTTTGGACCGGGTTCAACGCAAGGCGTTCAGTCGATCCAGCAGCCTCGTGGATAGCGTGAGTCCGCCCGCCAGGGCCGCGGAGCGCCGCTGTTGCTCGCGTTCGCCGGGGAGCAGGACGGGCTTGTCGGGTTCGGCGGCGGGCGTGGTGCGCACGATGTCGCGAAAGCGGCGCATCTGGGCGTTGAAGGCGTCACGTCCGATCAGGCGGGCGGGGTCGATCACGATGAAGAAGTGTCCGAGGCCCGAGGGCTGGTCGGGGTGGTCCACCCAAGAGGCGATGCCGGTGAGGAATTGCGCACCCGAAAGGACGCCAGAG
Source organism: uncultured Alphaproteobacteria bacterium (assembly GCA_963697205.1). Taxonomy (GTDB): domain Bacteria; phylum Pseudomonadota; class Alphaproteobacteria; order Rhizobiales; family Hyphomicrobiaceae; genus CAVONB01. The sequence goes on from CAVONB010000015.1 coordinate 232,898, forward strand.
AGGATGTCGACGGCCTGGGACAGGCCGGAGCCCTTGTGGCCGCCGACGGGCAGCAGGAAACCCTTGAGCGCGGCCACGGGATCGGTGGTCGGCAGGCCGTCGGCGTCGGCTGCCCAGCCGGCGGGGATCGGCTGGCCGGTATCGCGGGCGGCGCGGATCTTGCCGCGGGCGGCGACGCTCATGGCCATGTCGAGAATGAAGTGCGGGCCTTCGGGGATGGGTGCCCAGATGCCGAGGGGATTGTTGCCGATGCGGGTCTCCTTGCCGCCCCAGGGCGCCATCGTGGTCGATGCACTGGTGCCGGCGAGGCCGACGAAACCTGCCTCGCAGGCGGCGAGCGCATAGGGTGCCAGCGCGCCGAAGTGGTTGGAGTTTCGGCAGCCGACGTAGGCGATGCCGGTGTCCCGGGCGAGACGGAGGGCGGTCTCCAGGGCGGTCCAGCCGACGGCCGGGCCGAGGCCATTGGCGCCGTCGACGAGCGCCAGAGACGGCGCCTTGTCGTCGACACGAATGTCGGCGGACGCGTCCATGCCGCGCAAGCGCAGGCGGTCGGTGTAGACGATGAGGCGATCCACGCCGTGCGTGCCGATGCCCATCATGTCGGCCTCGACGAGCACGCGCGCACCGTCGCGGGCGGGCTTGTCGGGGGCGCCGGCTTTGCGCAGGACGGCCGTGGCGAGTTCGGTCAACGCGTCGGCTGAGATGGTGGCGGTCGTGACGTGCGTTCCTCGCTGGCGGCGCGCCGCCTTCAGGCTGGGGTTTGGGGAAGAGCTGTGTCATTGATAGCGGCCGATCTAGGCGGGCGACAAGGCGCGCATCGGTCGTCTCGGCGTTTCACTTCTTTTTCCGGACCTGCACATGGACGAGACCCGCACCATTCATGGCGTTGCCCATTCGACGCCGAAAGAGGCCGTTCCGCGCGGGGCCACGGACTGTCATGTGCACGTGTTCGGGCCGGTCGAGCGGTTTGCCTATGACCCCGAGCGGCGCTACACGCCGGGCGATGCGTCGATCGCCAATCTGCAGCGACTGCACGGCGTGCTCGGCATCGATCGGGTGGTGATCGTGCATCCCAGTCCGTATGGCACGGACAACGCCTGCTCGCTGGATGCGGCGCGCCAGATCGGGCCCTCGGCGCGCGTGGTGGCGGTGATCGACACAACGGAGAGCGATGGCGCGTTGCAGGCCATGCACGCGGACGGCGTGCGCGGCGTGCGCGTCAATCTGGAAACGGGCGCCGTGATCGATCCGGCGGCTGCGTGGCGCGACCTTGAGGCGGCGGCGAAACGCGTCGCGCCGCTCGGCTGGCACGTGCAGACGTTCACCAATCTGGCGGTGATCGCGGCGCTGGCGGACAAGCTCGACACGCTGGCGACGCCACTCGTGATCGATCACTTCGGCAGCGCGCAGGCGGCGCTCGGCACCGGACAGCCGGGGTTCGAAACGCTGCTCCGTCTTGTCGGCAGCGGCAAGGCCTACGTCAAGCTGTCGGCGGGCTATCGCATCTCGACGCAGAACGGATGGAGCGATATTGCGCCGATCGCCAAGGCGCTGATGGCGGCTAACCCGGAGCGCGTCGTGTGGGGCACGGACTGGCCGCATCCCGGCGGGCGCAAACGGACGGGCGACAACGTGCTTTCGACCGAGCCGTTCCGGCCGATCGACGACGGCGCGGCGCTGTCGCTTTTCATGTCGTGGTGCGACGGCGACGTCGCGCTCGCCAGGCGGGTGCTGGTCGACAATCCCGCGCATCTTTACGATTACCCGGCAGTTTCGTGAGGCAGGCATCATGAGCGGTACTTCCCCCATGCATCTCGATGGCTGGGAGATCGACATCGTCGTGCAGGGCTTTCCCGGTAAGGCTGTGTGTCACGGCGGGATGGGTTGGAGCACGGTCGTCCTGATGCGCGGCCACGGACGCGTGGTGCTGGTGGATGCCGGCAACTTCGGCATGCGCAAGATGCTGATCGAGCGGCTGCACAGCCGTGGGCTGAAGCCCCAGGACGTGACGGATCTGCTGCTCACGCACTCGCATTACGATCATTCGGTCAACTGGACGCTGGTGCGCCATGCGCGGATCGTGATCGGCAAGGTCGAGCTCGAATGGTCGTTGACGGTGCCGTGGGGCGAGACGCCGGTGCCGGAACTTTACGTCGCGGCGCTCGATACGTGGGAGACGGTGGCGCGCGTCGGTGACGGCGAGGCGGCGTTACCCGGCATCACGGCGCACATCGCGCCGGGGCATACGCCGGGCTGCCTCGTCTATGTCCTGCACGGCAAGGATCGCGACGTGATCTTCACGGGCGATGCCGCGAAGAACCGCGCCGAGATGATCTCGCGCGATACGGATATGACCTACGACCGTAAGGTGAGCCGCGCGTCGATCGAGATGATTTGGGATTTGTGGCGCAAGAAGCCGGGGTCGATCCTGGTACCGGGTCACGATCTTCCGATGACGCAGGAGGGCGGAGTGACGCGCTATCTCGGCAAGCGGGAGGCGCAGATCTCGGCGTGGTTCGGCGACGGCATGGATCAGACAACGCTGATCGAGTTGGCAGTGGATTGAGCCCTGCGGCGGCCTTGGTGACGGCATCGATAGCGCGGGACGCACCGCTCGATGACGTGGTGTGGGCCGGGCGGCAGGCGCTCGCCTGAGCGTCTCGATCGTGCGTCGCCGCGATCAGGCGGAGACAGCGCGGACGACGTGCTGCGTGAACGCGTGCGTGCCCTTGTCGCCGCCGAGGTCGGCGGTGCGCGCCTGTGGCGATGCGATGACCGTGTCCAGGGCGATCTCGACGGCTTCCGCGGCGCTGTGGAAGCGGTGGTCGCCGCGGCGGCTGCCGATCCAATCGAGCAGCATGGCCGCGGATCCTATCAGCGAGGAGGGATTTGCGAGATCCTTGCCGGCGATGTCGGGTGCGGAGCCGTGCTGGGCTTGCGCGACCGCGTAATCCTTGCCCGCGTTCAGGGAGGCGGCGAGGCCGAGGCTGCCGGAGATCTCGGAGGCCTGATCGGACAGGATGTCGCCAAACATGTTGGTCGCGAGGATGACGTCGAACTGGCTGGCATCGCGGACGAGGAGGGCGGCCATGGCGTCGACGATCTTCTCATCGACCGTGACGTCGGGATAGCGCTCGGCGACGGCGCGCACGCTTTCAAGGAACAGGCCATCGCTGACGCGCAGCACGTTGGCCTTGTGGACGACGGTGACCTTCTTGCGCGGTCTGCCGCGTGCCAACGTGAAAGCCGTCTCGGCGATGCGGGTCGAGCCTTCGCGGGTGATCTTGCGCACGGCGAGGGCAACGTCGGGCGTCGGCATGAACTCGCCGGAGCCGACGAACATGTTGCGGTCGGCATAGAAGCCTTCGGTATTCTCGCGCACGACGATCAGGTCGACCGGCTTGCCGCAGCGTGGAGGAAAGCCGGGGCGCGAGCGTGCCGGCCGGACGTTGGCGTAGAGATCGAGGCGCTTGCGAAGCTGGCCGGAGGGATTGAGGCCGCCCTTGTCGGACGCGGGGTAATCGTTGTGGGAGACCGGGCCAAGAACGACGCCATCGGCGGCCTTGGCGGCGGCGAGCACGCTGTCGGGGAAGGTCGTTCTGGCAGTGCCTTGGAGTGCGACAAAGCCGATGTCGGCGTGGTCAAAGCTCAACCCCAGGCCGAAGCGCCGATCGACGGCTTCGAGAACGGCCATGGTCGCCTTGCAGATCTCGGGGCCGATGCCGTCGCCCGGGAGGACGAGGAGGCGGACGGAGCCGTTGGCGGATGTCGTCATCGTCAGTGACCTGTCATGACTGTTGGCGGGGGGGCGTCAGACGTGCAGCCTTGCCGATCGGGCGGTTGTGCACAAGGCAGGCGTCCGGCTTGGCGTTCAGATTTTCAAGCGGGACCAGTCTTGAAGCCGGCGGGCGGCCTCGGCCATGTCGGCCGTTGTGCCCGCGTAAGAGAAGCGTACGAAGCGGTGGCCGCGGGTGGCGTCGAAATCGGTGCCCGGGGTGGCTGCGACGCCGGTTTCCTCGAGCATTTGGCGGGTGAACGTCAAGGCGTCGTCCGTGTAGCGGGAGACGTCGCAATAAAGGTAGAACGCGCCATCGGCGGGAACGATGCGATCGATGCCGGCCTTGGGTAGCTCGTCGAGAAGCAAGGTTCGGTTGGCGCGGTAGACGGCGCGGTTCGCCTCCAGCTCCCCGGTGGCGTCGAAAGCACCGAGGGCTGCGATCTGCGACACCGCGGGCGGCGAAATATAGAGGTTCTGGGCCAGGCGCTCGACCGGGCGGACGAGGTCGTGAGGCACGATCATCCAGCCGACCCGCCAGCCGGTCATCGAAAAATACTTCGAGAACGAGTTGATGACGACGACGTCGTCGGAATAGCGCAACGCCGTCTCGGCCGGGGTCTCGTAGGTGAGCCCGTGATAGATCTCGTCGGAGATGAAGGGGATGCCGGCGGCCCGGCAGGCCTCGACTATGGCGCGCAGGCGGTCGGGCGTCAGCATCGTGCCGGTCGGGTTGGAGGGGCTTGCGATCAAGAGGCCAGCCGCGCCCTCGCGGGCGGCTTTGGCTACGTCGTCGGCAGTGGGCATCCAACGCGTGTCCGGTCCGGTTTCGATCAGCGTGGAGCGGCAGCCAAGTGCCTGCAGGATGTGGCGATAGCAGGGATATCCCGGCGAGGGCAGCGCGACGGTGGCGCCTGTTTCGAACAGCGCGAGGAACGCGAGCACGAAGGCGGCCGAGGAACCGTTCGTCACCACAACGCGCGCGGGGTCGACGTCGATGCCGTACCAATCGCGGTAGTGGCGCGCGATACGCTCGCGCAGGGCCGGCATGCCGAGGGCGACCGTGTAGCCCAGCGGCTCGCGGTCGATGGCGCGCCTGACGGCGTCTCGTGCCGCTTCGGGCGCGGCGGTCCCGGGCTGGCCGACCTCCATGTGGATGACGCGATGGCCGGCTGCCTCGCGTCGTGCGGCTGCCTCCATCACGTCCATGACGATGAACGGCGCGATGTCGCCGCGCGCGCAGACGGTGAGGGCGGGCGCGATCCGGCTGAGCGCCACGCCGGCCTTTGGATCGGTGTCGGTCGTCACTGCGGTTTCCTCGCGGGTCAGGGTCGGGCGGCGCCAGCCTGGGGACCGGTTTGCGGCTTGCCGCCGCGACGGGTGCCATGGTGTCGCCCCAATGCGGCTGGCTTCATGGCGGCTGAGGTGCGGCACGCCGATGCGCTTCGCTGGCGGGAGGGCTTATAGCCGACATCCGCGGCGGGGAACCAGTTGCTCGTCGGGCAGTTGCTCGCGATTGTCGGCGGTTCGCGGAGAGACCAGTCCCGCGTCTTCACGTCTTCGCGTGGTCGCATTGACGGCAGGCGACGTGCCGCCTAGGGTCCAGCGAAAGGGGCGGAGGGGGTCGTGAGACAAAGTCCGCAGCGCGAAAAATCAATGACATTACAATCCACTACCTGTGTCCTGGGGCGCGCGAAACGCGCCTTTTCGGAGGCTGTGGGCCTGTTCGCGATCGCCGCGGTCGCCCTGACCGGCGCCGTGGTGGCGCCGACGCGAGCCGATGCTCAGGGCATCCCGCTGATCCGCGATACGGAGATCGAGAACCTGCTCGCCGACTATGCGCGGCCCATCTTCAGGGTTGCCGGACTCGGCGGCGGGCGAATCACGATGCGGATCGTGCGCAGCGACGTGTTCAACGCGTTCGTGCTCGACGGCCGCAACGTGTTCATCCACACGGGCACGCTGGCGCAGGCGGACACGCCAAACGAGGTGATCGGCGTCGTCGCGCACGAGGCGGGCCATATCGCGGGCGGGCATCTCGCCTCGCTGCGCGCGCGCATCGCCAAGGACCAGACGCGCGCGCTGTTGATGCAGCTGCTCGGCATCGGACTGATGGTCGCGGGCGGCGTGTCGGGCGGCGACGGCGGCCGGGATATCGGCAGCGCGGGACAGGGCGTGATGATGGGCGGCACCGAGGTGGTGATGCGCTCGCTGCTGGCGGAACGCCGCAGCCAGGAGTCGGCGGCCGATCAGGCGGGCCTGCGTTATCTCAACGCGACGCGGCAGTCCGGCCGGGGCATGCTGGCGACGTTCGAGCGCTTTGCGCAGCAGGAATATATCTCGGACGCGCACAAGGACGTCTTCGCGCGCTCGCACCCCGTGGCCAGCGATCGACTGGCGCGGTTGCGCAATCTGGTCGAGTCCAGCCCGCATTTCGGCAACAAGGACGATGCGACGCTGCAGCTTCGGCACGATTTGATGCGCGCGAAATTATCGGGCTACCTGGAACGGCCGACGATCGTTTTCAATCGATATCCGACGACGGATACGTCGATGCCGGCGCGCTATGCGCGTGCGATCGCGCATTTCTTTCGCGGTGGTAGCGCGGCGTTGCCGAACGCCCTGGCCGAGATCGACGGCCTCGTGCGGGCGGCGCCGAGCAACCCCTATTTCCAGGAGCTGAAGGGCGATCTGCTGACGCGTGCGGGGCGATCGCGGGAGGCAATCACGCCCTTACGCCAAGCGCTGAAGATGCTGCCGGGCGCCAGCCTGATCCAGGTGCAGCTTGCCAGCGCCCTGTTGCAGACCGAGACCAAGGAGGCCGTGGCCGAGGCGGTCACATTGTTGCGTAAGTCTCTGACGGACGACGATAATCCCCAGGCCTTCCGGCTCCTTGCCAATGCCTATTACAAGCAGGGCCGGGAGCCGCAGGCGAACGCGGCGACCGCGCAGGCCTCGTTTCTGGAGGGCAACCTCAAGCAGGCTCAAATCTTCGCGAAGCGCGCCCAGCAAGGCTTGACGAAGGGGTCGCCCGAATGGATCAAGGCGGACGATATCATCAAGTACAAGCCGCAGGGCTAGACTGAATAAGCCCCGCGGTGTCTTGCATTGGATGCCGCTGCGGGTATCCCCGCGGGGTGACTGGATTTGTTTGAAGCGACGGGCCATATCGAGCCGACCCGTCTCAACCGGAGAACGACGATGGCCCTTTCCGACCGCCAGCCGCCTTCGCTGCTGGCCGCGCTGACAAATCGCAAGGGTGCGCTGGTCGCGGCACCGGCCGCACTGGCACTCGGCGCGCTGTTGACGCTGGCGGTGCCGACACCTGCACAAACCCAGAGTGGCGGGGGCCAGAGCGGCGGGGTGGCACCGGCCGCGTCGGGGCCGTCTCCTTTCTCGGACGACCAGAAGTCGGCCATCGAGCAGATCATCAAGAACTACCTGCTGACCAATCCTGAAGTGATGGTCGACGTCCAGCAGGCGCTCGAGAGCAAGATGGAGAAGATCAACGCCGAGAAGGCGAAGGTCGCGATTCAGAGCAACGCCAGCGAGATTTACCGGCGAGCCGATGCGCCGACGGTCGGCAACCTGAAGGGCGACGTGACGATCGTCGAGTTCTTCGACTACAACTGCGGTTACTGCAAACGCGGCTTCGGGGATCTGGCCAAGCTGATCGAGAGCGATAGCAAGGTGAAGGTGATCATGAAGGAGCTGCCGATCCTGTCGAAAGGATCGGAGGAAGCCGCGCGTGTCGCCATCGCCGCCAAGGCACAGGGCAAGTACTGGGAGTTCCACAAGGCGCTGATCACATCGCGGGGGCAAGCCAACGAGGCCAGTGCGCTCAAGATTGCCGAGAAGCTGGGGCTCGACATGGCCAAACTCAAGGTGGACATGGCTAGCGAAACGACCAAGAGCGAGATTGCGACGGTGCGCCAGCTGGCCCAGAAGATGGGCATTCAAGGGACGCCGCATTTCCTTGTAGGTGAACATGCCATTCCTGGTGCGCCAGAGAACCTGTTCGAGACGCTGACCCAGCTCGTTGCGCAGGTGCGCAAGGAGGGTTGCAAGGTGTGCTGAGGCAGAGGCACCGGTCGGGCCCCGCCTGACGGGATGACTACTAGAAATTGCCAAGCGCCGCCCCGGGTCGATCGGTGGCGGCGCTTGGCGTTTGTGGGTTTCCCGCGGGCGCCCGACCCCTGCTGAAGGCGAGCTTTCGCAGGTGCAAAAAAGCTGCTACATGCGCGATCGTTTCGTGGATTGCCGCATCCCGGCCCGAGCCTTGCGGCGCTATCGTGGTTCGCGCCGGCCGCAGGTCGACGGGTCTTGGTTGGCGGGCCGTGGCTGGCGGGTGGTCTGCGCGAAATGACTCCTTGGACGCCGGGACGGCGGCTAAGACCATGCCCAGGACCAGTGAAGCGCGACGCTCCGCGGCTTCCAGCAAGGGACGACACCCGATGACGGCGAAGGACCGGCCGGACAAGCCGAGTGCCGAAAAGATCCTGATCCGGGAGCTTGCCGAGCTTCTGGCGGAAACCGGATTGACCGAGATCGAGATCGAGAAGGCGGGACTGAAGGTTCGCGTCGCGCGTCAGATTCAGATCGCGGCGTCGGCGCCGATGGTCGCGGCGCCTGCGTCCATGCCGACGTCGGTTGCGCCGGCCGCCTCGTCGTCTGCCGCGGCCAAGGCAGATCCGGCCAATCATCCCGGCGCGGTGAAGTCGCCCATGGTGGGGACGGCCTATTGCTCGCCGGAGCCTGGCGCGCCGCCGTTCGTTGAGGTCGGCGGGCGTGTGTCGCAGGGGCAGACCCTGCTGATCATCGAGGCAATGAAGACGATGAACCACATTCCCGCGCCCCGGTCGGGAACGGTGACGGCCGTGCTGGTCGAAAACGGCCAGCCGGTAGAATTCGGGGAACCTTTGGTGGTGATCGAGTGAATTTCACCGTCCCGCCGCCATCGGGCGGGGGCAGGAAGACGAGCGCATGTTCGACAAGGTGCTGATCGCCAACCGGGGTGAGATCGCGTTGCGCGTCCTGCGCGCGTGCAAGGAACTGGGTATCGCCACCGTCGCGGTGCACTCCACCGCCGATGCCGATGCCATGCATGTCCGTCTCGCCGACGAGAGCGTTTGCATCGGTCCACCGCCGGCGTCGGAAAGCTATCTCAACATTCCGCGGCTGCTGGCTGCGTGCGAGATCACCGGCGCGGAGGCGGTGCATCCCGGTTACGGCTTCCTGTCGGAGAACGCCCGGTTCGCTGAGATCCTGGAGGAGCACGGCATCGCCTTCATCGGCCCGACCTCGGAGCACATCCGGATCATGGGCGACAAGATCCAGGCCAAAGAGACGGCCAAGCTGCTGGGCATTCCCGTCGTGCCGGGCTCGGACGGGGCGATCAATACCGAGGCGGAAGCGGTGGCTGTGGCCAAGCGCATGGGCTTCCCGGTGCTGATCAAGGCGGCGTCGGGCGGTGGCGGCCGCGGTATGAAGGTCGCGCATACGCAGGACGAATTGCGGGTCGCGCTGTCGACGGCGCGCGCGGAGGCCAAGGCGGCGTTCGGCGACGACAGTGTCTACATGGAGAAATACCTGCAGAAGCCGCGGCACATCGAGATCCAGGTGTTCGGCGACGGGCGGGGGAATGCGGTCTATCTCGGCGAGCGGGATTGCTCGCTGCAGCGGCGGCACCAGAAGGTGCTCGAGGAGGCGCCGTCGCCGGCGCTCAACGACGTGCAGCGCCGCCAGATCGGCGAAGTCGTCGCGAATGCCATGCGCAAGCTGAAGTATCGCGGCGCGGGCACGGTGGAGTTTCTCTACGAGGACGGGCAGTTCTATTTCATCGAGATGAACACGCGGCTACAGGTCGAGCATCCTGTGACCGAGATGATCACCGGCCTGGACCTCGTGCTGGAGCAGATCCGCGTCGCGTCCGGCGGACAATTGACGTTCCGCCAGGAAGACATTGTATTGTCGGGGCACGCCATCGAGTGCCGCATCAACGCGGAGAATGCGCGGACCTTCCGGCCGTCTCCGGGCAAGATCACGTACTGGCATCCGCCGGGCGGGCTGGGCGTTCGCGTCGACAGCGGCGTCTACCAGGGCTACACGATCCCGCCCTACTACGACAGCCTGATCGGCAAGCTGATCGTGCACGGCAAGACGCGCAACGAGTGCCTGATGCGGTTGCGCCGGTGCCTCTCCGAGTTCGTGATCGATGGCATCGAGACGACCATCCCGCTGTTCGAGGACTTGTTGCGCCAGTCCGACATCGTCGATGGCATGTACGACATCCACTGGCTGGAGAAGTTTCTCGCCCAAGGTGCGCCGATCGGCGAAGCCAAGGCCAAGGCCGCAAAGGCGTAAGGGCTGCCGCGCGGGTGTGGCGCGCGGGCATCCGTCCGTGACATTCCGGTTCAGCTCTAGGTTCGCGTCTGTGCGAACATGCTGCTAGTCTTGCGGCATTTGAAGGCGCGGACGGGTCCTTATCGGGCAGCAGCGCCAACAGCTGGGGGCTGTGCGGTGCCAGTGTTTCTTTTCGGTGCGATACGGCGTGGCGCTTGCCTCCGAAACAGACCTGCGATCGTTCCATGGATGGTGGTCGCGCTGTTGTCGCTGTCGTGGCTGGCGATCTGGCCGGGGTCCGGGCGGGCGCAGTCTTCTCTCGAACCCGATACGATCGCTGTCTTCCTTAGCTCCGATTTCGACGGTTGCTATGTGCCGGGCGTCGTGCGCGCGATCCGTCAGTTCACGCAGGAAGCGGCCGACGGCATCAACGCGCGCGCGGGCCGCAAAGCCCGGCCGCTGCGGGTGCGCTTCTTCGACGACGAGGATGATGCCGACAAGACGGTCGCAGCGATGGAGACGGCGCTGGCTGATCCGACGCTGGTCGCGATGATCGGCATTCCCAGCTCGACGCGCGGCAAGGCCGTGTTCGACCGTCACGGCGCGGCGATCCGTGCCATGGGCGTGCCGTTCGTGACGGAGATCTCGCTGAACTCGATCTTTGCCGATCAGCCGAGCGTTTTCACGATGGCCAGCTCGGTCGACAACGAGGTGGCGGTGCTGAAAGCGTTCATCGCGGCGCGGAGCTTTCAGCGGCCGGCCTTCGTGGGACTTGCGCAGGATCTTTATACGGGTGCGCTCGGTGACGGTCTCAATGCGTCCGGATCCGGTCCGGCACTCGTCGCCGATCACCGCATTCCCATCATCGACTACAAGATGGCGCCGGGGCAGGCGGATTCGGCGATCGCGGACCTCAAGGCGAAGAAGCCCGATGTGATCGTGCTGGGGCTGGGCAGCGGACCGGGCGCGGCATTCGTGGAGGAGCTCGACGCTGTGGGGATCGACGCGCCCGTATTTGTCGTGCTCGGCCGCATCACGCGGCTTCTGGGGCGCACGGACTCGCTCGAAGCCAAGCGCGCCTTCTACCAGTTCGGCTGGGACGGCGTGCCCAACGCCTACAATGAGCGGCTTCGCCGGCGCATCTGGGAGGCCGGCGAAGGCAACTGGATTTTCGAGGACAAGCCCGCGGTGCTGCCGGCAGCGGAGTGGGCGCGGCGCGGCTGCAAGACGCGCGAGCCGGATATCCGCAGCGTGATGGACGACAAGAATCGGCGGGCGATCGGGCGCGGCGCGCAGTATCGCGACATGCTGACGCTGATTGCGGAGGCGGCCGCGCGCGGGCCCGAGCGCGCGTCGCGCGAGGAGCGTCGTCGTCTCATCGCGCAGGAGATCGTCGGCCATGTGCAGAGCCGGCGGATGCATCACGGCTGGTGGCAGGACTGGTCGTTCACGCCGCAGCGCGCGTCGGCCGCCGACACGCTGATCATCGAACGGGCGCCGGGAAGCACCGACATCGTGCTGGCGCCGGCGCAGTATGTGCGTGTGGCGGGGCAACTTGAGGCGCGGCCTGTCGTCTACATCAGCCTGGACCTGATCTCGATCGCGCGCATCGACACCAATGACCGCAGCTTCGATGCAGAGTTCTATCTGTCGTTTCGCAGCGGGGCGAAAGACATCGACATCGAGAGCATCGAGTTCACGAACGCCTATCGCGCGCAGACCGGGCGCGACAAGCTCGTGAGCTGGCGACAGATCCATGGTGGGCAGGAAAGCTCGAGCTTTCCGAGTGGGATCAAGCTCTATCGCGTGTCCGGAAAATTCAATTTCGAGCCGGAGCTCGGGCGCTATCCGTTCGACACACAGCGGCTGTCGATCTCGTTCCAGCCGTCGAGTGCGGCCCGTCCGTTTCTGATCCAGCCGCCGAGCGCGCGTAGCGTCACGGCGCCGTTCACGATCGACGGATGGGCGGCGCGCGAAGGCTATGTCGGATCGGACCAGGATATCATTCCGACACTCGACAATCTGGTCAGCACGAAGCGGCTCGTGCCGTTCTACAAGTTCAACTACACATGGGTCGTTACGCGGAATGCGACCGACTACTATCTGCGCGTCGTCGTGCCGCTCGGCTTCATCCTACTGGTCACTTATTTCTCGGTGTTTCTCGGCTTCCAGCGGTTCGATTCGATCATCGCGATCCAAGTCACGGCGCTGCTATCGGCCATTGCGCTCTATCTCGCGCTGCCGAAGGTCGATTCCGATCAGGCGACGTTGTCCGACAAGGTTTTCATGATCACCTATGCGTTGGTTAGCTTGATGATCGGGCTGTCGGTGCTCAAGGATTGGGGACGCGTCGCCAAGCATACCTTCGTTCGCCGCAGCGTCTGGCTCGTGCAGAGCGTCGTCTATCCCGCGGTGGCGATTGGGATGATGAGCTATCTGATCTCGGGTCCGCAGTTCATGGCGGAGTGGAGCCAGCGGATGTTGGCTCATATACGCATGCTGGTCGGGTGAGGCGGATCGCACAGCACCGGCCCGTGCCGGCGATCGCCTTATCGCTCAGTGCGATACTAGACCAGTACGGCATTGAAGCTGATGGATATGCGGTCCTCGCTCGCCATGTTGGTGGGCACTTCGTGGCGTAGCCAGCTTTCCCACAACAACAGCGAGCCGGGACTCGGCTGCATGGAGACGAACGGCCGGTTGTGAGCGGTGGCGGACGACTTGCGCGGCGGTGCGGCCATCATCATCGCCATGCGCGGGTCCTCGAAGCGGATCGCGCTCGCGCCCGGGGGCACGTCGATATAGAGCGTGCCGGAGAAGATGCTGTTGGTGTGAATGTGGCCGGTGTGCGCGCCGCCGGGCTCGAGGATGTTGATCCAGATGGAATCGACCTCGGGCCTTAGGCCGCGCATGTCGAAGTCGACGGCGGCGGCAAACTCTTTCAGGTGCGGGACGAGCCTGGCGACGAGTTCGGCGAATGCGGGCTCGCGGGCAGGCAAATCGTCGATCGAGGCGTAGGATGTGTAGCCCTTGTAGCCGGCGTCGTCGGCCCACCGCTGGCCCTTGGTGTCGGTCTGGGCAACGGCGCGACAGGCTGTGCGCAGCGTGTCGAGAAACGGCTTGGGGCGCTGGCCGGCGAGCTTGGCCCGGTAGATGGTGGTCGCGAACACATGGTCGAAGGTGGTCATGGGCGGGGTCCGTGGCGGCGAGGTGCGGGGAGGGTTGCGTGACGGGGGCCGGTGCAGGGTCGGGGAAACGTGCCCGGTCGCGGGCGCCATGTCCATCGGGGCTCGGCTGTTGCCCGATGCGGGTCGCGCCGCGACAGGCACTCCTCTTCCGGCGGCGGCGGCGCGCGCGTAGTCTGCGGGGCAACCGACGTGCAATGGGGACCGGAAATGATCATGGACAGTCGCGATTTCGATGCCCTGGAAGATCAGGCACGTCAGGCGCTGAGGCCCGGGGCGATGGAATTCTGCGCGACGGGGGCGGACGACGAGATCTCCGCGCGCGAGAATGTCGAGGCGTGGCGCGGGCTGCGGCTGAGGCCGCACATCCTGAACGATATCACCGCGGTCGACATCACGACGACGGTGATCGGTGGCAAACTCGCGATGCCGATCCTGGTCGCGCCGATGGGCCGGCACATGGTCTACAACCGGGAAGGCGAGGCGGCTACGGCGCGCGGCGCGGCGATGGCGGGCGCGGGCTTCACCTTGCCGACGAATGCAACCCGCACGATCGAGGACGTGGCCAAGGAGCGCGGCGGCGCGCCGCAATGGTTCCAGCTCTACATGTATCCCGATCGCTCGATCACGGAGCAGCTGCTGGATCGCGCGGCCGAGGCCGGCTATGCAGCGATTGCCTTCACGGTCGATCAACCGGCGCCGGGCTGGAGCCCGCGTGCGTCGCGAACGGGCATTCGTCCCTCGGAGGGTCTGCGTCACGTCAACCTGCCTGGACAGCCGTTCGGGTCCAACGGTTACGATCTGCACAATCGCGGCGTGGTACGGTTTCCCGCGTCGTGGACGGAGCTGGAGTGGCTGGTGAAGCGTTCTCCGCTGCCGATCATCGTGAAGGGCGTGCTGCGCGGCGACGACGCGGCGCGATCGGTCGACATGGGTGCGAAGGGCATTCTCGTGTCCAATCACGGTGGACGGCATCTCGATACGACGGTGACCACCGCGGAGGCGCTGCCGGAAGTGGTCGATGCCGTGGGGCAGCGCGCGGACGTGTACGTCGACAGTGGCATCCGGCGCGGGACGGACGTCCTGAAGGCGATCGCGCTGGGAGCGAAGGCAGTGCTAATCGGGCGGCCGGCGCTGTGGGGCCTGACAGTGCGCGGCGCGGAGGGCGTTAACGACGTGCTGGTGCATCTGGCCGGTGAGCTGAAGCTTGCGATGATCAACGCGGGCGTGCCGACGCTGGCCGATGCCAAGGCCGATCTGGTGGCGCGGCGGTGGGGCTGGACGGTCGGCGGGCGGTAGCTAGTCGATGAACGGCCATTCATCGTAAGTCCATAAAATAACTCAATTTTTTCGACGGATGCGGGGCGCTTGCAGCGTTCTTCCTGGCATAGGTGACGGCGATGGGCTCACGCGGGTGGCGGGGGCCGCCGCACCCGGCACAGGAGAACGGAACGATGATGAAGGGTCTCATTCTTGGCACTGCGGCGCTTCTGGTCGCGGCTGGCTCGGCGGTTGCCGCTCCCAAGCACTATGGGGATCGCGGGTACTCTTCGCGCGGAAACGTGACGGGTTGGGAGCGGGTTCAGATCGCCCGGAGCGCGGCGCGTGTCGCGATGGTGAAGCGGCAGGCCTATCGTGACGGCCGCGTGACGCGCTGGGAGCGCGCGCAGATCCGCCAGGCCGAGGCGCGACATGCGGCGCTGGTGCGGCGCGCCCACCGTTCGTAACGACACCTCGCAGGTGACATCAGGAGTTCGAGGCGGGTCCGATGGGCGCGCCTCGAACCTTTTTTGCATTTGCGCGCGCGCTTCGGCGGCGGGTGGTTTGATGGGGATCAAGGACCGTGCTCTGCTGATCGTGCGGGTTTCTTGTGTCGCGCCAGGATCGAGCGTGCGTGCGGCTTTAGCGAGCTTTCAGCCAAGGGGGCGCCATGGCGAACATCGCCCATACGACGGATTTCTCCGACGAGAGCGCGGTTGCGTTCCAGCATGCCTTGCGATTGGCGCTGTGTGCGCCGGGGCGGCTCGACCTGCTTCATGTCCGGGGGCACGACCAGAAGACGTCGTGGGAGAATTTTCCGCACGTGCGGCAGGTGCTGTCGGCGTGGGGCGTGCTGGGGGCCGGCGTGGCGCCATCTCAGATCGAGAGCCGACTCGGCTTGCGGGTGACGAAGGTGGAGATCGGCGACGACGATCCGTTGCACGGGATCGAGCGGTATTTCGCGCGCCACGAGCCCGATCTGGCCGTTGTGGCAACGCATGGCCGGCAGGGCATGAACCGCTGGCTCAACGGGTCGGTGTCGGAGGACATGGCGACGCGGACGCATGTGCCGACATTGATGATCGGGCCGAAGAGCCGGCCGTTTGTCGATCCTGCAACGGGTGAGCTGTCATTGAACCGCGTGCTGCTGCCGGTGGCGGCCACGCCGTCGCCGCGCGTGGGGCTGCACAGGCTCGGCATCGTGCTCGACCGGCTGGCGTTGCCGGCGGACATCGTCGCGGCGTCGGTCGGCGGTGAGGTCAGCGACCTCAAGGATGCCGAGGGCCGCGATTATCCCGTGGCGGTGCTCGAGGGCGCGATCGTCGACGCGATCCTGTCGGCGGCCGATCAGTGGGAGATCGATCTAATCGCGATGCCGACGGCGGGGCGGCACGGTGTCGTCGATGCGCTGCGCGGGTCGACGACGAGCCAGGTGGTGTCGCGAGCGCCGTGCCCGGTGTTGGCGTTACCGGCGGCGAGCTCATAATCATCGGCGCTTGAATGACGGTACACCCGCATTCCTCCCAAAGCTGCGCTCAAGCGCATCGCCGGCGGGGAATGCGGGTGACCCGAATATTCTCGCGAGTACTCGCTGCCTATACCGCCAGCAGTCCGGCATCGACCGGCAGGAAGTGACCGGTGACAGCGCGGGCACGCGGGTTTGCGAGGAAGGCGACGCCGTCGGCGATGTCCTCGGGTGTCGGGAAGCGCTTCTGCGGCAGGCGGTTTTGCATATGCTCGCGGCGCTCGGGATCGGCCAGCATCACTTGGCGTGAGGGAGTCAGCACGGTTGCCGGCGCGACGGCGTTGACGCGGATGTTGTCGGTCGCCCATTCGATGGCGAGCATGCGCGTCATGCCAGCGATGCCGGATTTCGACATGCCGTAGACGTGGCCCATCGGCAGGCCGGTGACGGCGTGGGTGGACGAAATGTTGACGACGTTGCCGGGTAGCTTGTTTGCCAGCCAGTGGCGGGCAATCTCGATCGTGAGGAAGTAAGCGCCCTTCAAATTGATGTTCATGACGTCGTCGTACTCTTCGGGCGTGACGTCGATGGCGGCCTTGCGGAGCTGACGGCCGGCGTTGTTGACGAGGCAGTCGATGCGGCCAAAGGCCTTCAGCGCCTGGGCGACGGCGGCCTTGATCTGGCCGTGGTCGCGGATATCGAGGCTGATCTTTTCGACCTTGACCTTCTTGACGGCGGGGTCCGCGCAGGTCTCGCCGAGCATGTCGGCCTTCAGGTCGGCCAAAGCCAGGTCGAAGCCGTCCTCGGCCAAGCGGTTGGCGATCGCGCGGCCAAGGCCGACAGAAGCGCCGGTGATGAAGGCGACGGGTCGTTGGTTGCTCACTTGGGGTCTCCCGGTCAATTGTTGTCGAGGTTGGGCCGACAATAGGAGTGGCCGGCACGGCGGTAAAGCCATCGCCGGGGCGGACTGCCATGGCACCGGCGCAGGGCTCGGCCGCGGGGGTCAGGGGGGCTCCAGATGTGCGGCGAACCCGCCGGTTGGGGCGGCGGTCGGCGTTGCCATCACCGGACGGTAGCGGCATAAACGGGGCCTGATCCGAACGGGCCGATCGAACGTTCGCACCACGTGGCATTCCGGTGACATCGGTCGCCGGCCGATCAACGAGAACCGGGCGCGGTGTCGCGTCCTCAGGGAGATCCCATGCGCTACGGCTATTTCACCATGCCCGTGCACCCGGCCGAAAGGCCCTGGCACGAGACGCTGGCGGAGGACCGCGAGATCGTGATCCTGGCCGACAGGCTCGGGTTCCACGACTGTTTCATCGGCGAGCATCTGACCGACAAGTGCGAGAACATCACCAACTCGATGATCTTTCTCGCCTCGGTGATCGGCGAGACGAAGCAGATCAAGCTGGGGACTGGCACGTCGAACCTGTCGCAGATGCATCCCACGCTGATCGCCAACAACGCGGCGATGATGGATAACCTGTGCAAGGGCCGGTTCATCTTGGGCATCAGTGCCGGGGCGCTGCCGTCGGACGCAGAGGCGCTCGGCATCCTCAGCGAAGACCGCAACAAGATGTTCGCGGAGTCGATCGACGTTATTCTGGAGATCTGGAGGCGCGAGCCGCCTTACGAGATCGATCTGCCGGACAACCGCTTCAAGGTGACGACGCAGAAGACCTATTGGCCGGCGCTGAACGTCGGCATCATGGGCAAGCCGTACCAGAGGCCGCGTCCGGAGATCGTCGGAACCGTGGTCGCGCCGGGGTCGCAGGGCGTGATCCAGATGGGCAAGCGCGACTTCCACCCGCTATCGGCGAACTTCCTGATGCAGACGTGGCTGTCGTCGCACTGGGAGAATTACGCCAAGGGCAAGGCGGAAGCCGGCATGAAGGCCGATCGCAGCGAGTGGCGCGTCGCACGCACGATTTTCGTCGCCGACGACGACAAGACCGCAGAGCGCTACGGCAAGACGGACGCCAACAGCCCGTATCTGTTCTACTACAAGCAGCTGTTCGGCAAGCTCGCGAAGGCCGGGCGCCTGGCGGGTTTCAAGGATCGCGTCGATCAGCCGGATGCGGAAGTGACGCTCGACTTCGTCATGGACAAGCTCGTGATCCACGGCTCGCCGGACAAGGTGGCGGACGAGATCCTGGCCCTGCGCGAGGAGGTCGGCGATTTCGGCGAACTCGTCTATTGCGGCGTCGACTGGACGGATCCGAAGCTCGGTGCGCGCTCGATGGAGCTGCTCGCGGAGAAGGTGATGCCGCAGGTCAACAAGGCGATCGGTGCCTGATCGCGGCCCGTAACTCGCATCGAGGTTTGTGCCTTCATCGAACAGCGCGCCGGGAACCGCGCGCTGTTTTGCTCTCGCGGCGTACGTCGCGGAGAATTTTTTCGCGCTTCAGCGATGATACGGCAGGAAGGTGCGGGGTTCGGCGACCCAGTCGTCCGCCGCGCTTGCATCCTGGGGATGGCGGCCCTTGATCGCGTGCCACGTCGTGCCGTCGGCGCAGACGATTAGCGTCTCGGTGCCGCGCCAAGTGCCGGTGTTGGCGCTCGACCAGTGGCGATGGAAGACGTTGCCGGCGGCGATCGCTTCGGCAATCCTTGGCAGAACATCATTGGATGTGATCGCGCGGTCGGCGTAGTGCTCGCCGCCGACGGTGAGGTCATAACTGCCGGCCTCGCGGATCGTCAGCCGGAATCCGGCGGCGCCCGGGGCATTGGGCACGACGTCGAGCGTCCATGCATCCTGGTGCACAGTCTCGGTGGCGCGCGCGGTATCGGTGATCGAGGGCACCCAATACCTCAACGCAGCAATCGTCGCCTGAAGGCGCGTGCGGTCGGCGTCGTCGGGCTGCATCGCTCCTGATATCCCTGGGCGGTCGTTGGAGGGCGCCGGCTGCACACCGCAGCGATGTCAATATCACGGCTGGCTGAGTATCCGTGGACACGATGACTGAATTGCGAGGGGTTGAAAAGGTGTCGTCCGGCGCGGGTAGGTGGGGAATGGATCAGTAACCGCGGGTTCGATCGACGAGGTTCTCCAGTTGTGCCCCGCGCTGCATGGTGCGGACCTGGGCG
This sequence comes from uncultured Alphaproteobacteria bacterium, assembly GCA_963697205.1. Taxonomy (GTDB): domain Bacteria; phylum Pseudomonadota; class Alphaproteobacteria; order Rhizobiales; family Hyphomicrobiaceae; genus CAVONB01. The sequence goes on from CAVONB010000015.1 coordinate 252,015, forward strand.
ATCAGGTAACGGGTGATGGCGTCAGCCGTGCTTTCGGCGGCGTTGTGCGGGGTGACGACCACGCGGGGGTGACGCCAGAGGGGACTTGTCGGGGGCAGCGGCTCCTCCTGGAACACGTCGAGGGATGCGGCGTAAAGGGTGCCGTCGTCTAACGCGGCGAGGATGTCGTGCTCGAGCTGGAGACTGCCGCGGCCGGCATTGATCAACACTGGGCCCGGCAGGCGTTCGCTGCGTCCGCTTCGCGAGAGTCCAGCCATCAGCTTCGCGTCGATGATGCCGTTGGTCGCGGGTGTCGCGGGCAGGACACAGGCGAGAATGTCGGTCGCGGCGAGGAAGGCGTTGAGACCATCGGGTCCTGCAAAACAGGTCACGCCGTCGATTGCCCTTGCCGTGCGGCTCCAGCCGCGCAGCTGGAAACCGAACGGGCGCAGGACGTTGATGGCGGCGTGGCCCATGACGCCGAGGCCCATGATGCCCACGCGAACCTCGTGGGCAGCGGGCTCGGGCAGATAGACCCAGCGGTGCTGGCGCTGCAACTCGAGGAACTCGGTCATGCGGCGCTGGTGGAGAAGCACCTGCAGGCCGACGTACTCGGCCATGCGCCCGGTGAGGTCGGGGTCGACGTAGCGCACGAGCGGCACGTCGGGCAGGTCCGGATCGGTCAAAAGGTGATCGACGCCGGCGCCGACGGACACGATCAGCTCGAGGTTCGGGAGCGAGGCCAGCACGCCCTTGGGCGGCAGCCAAGCCAGCGCGTACCTGATGTCGGCGGCATTGCCGATGTCGGGCCACAGGCGGATGTCCATGCCTTCGGCGTGATGGCGAGCGGCTTGGGCAAACTCGGCGCCGCGGTCCGAGGAGGTGATGACAAGCAGGGACATGATTGCTTCCCAGCGGACCGGCGCTATCCGGCCAGTTCGGTGCGATGGACGACGCGGTGATCGAGAGCGGCGGCGAGCAGGGCCTTGGTGTAGTCCTCGCGCGGCGCTTCGAAGATCTGCCTGGCGGGGCCTTCCTCGACAACCTTGCCGTTGCGCATGCACGATGACGTAGTTGCACAGCGCGCGCACGACCTTCAGGTCGTGGCTGATGAAGAGATAGGCGAGGTCGCGCTTTTGCTGCAGGTCGCGCAGCAGATCGACGATCTGGGCCTGCACGCTCATGTCGAGGGCGCTGGTCGGCTCGTCGAGCATGACGAACTTGCGGCTCGAGCACCATGGCGCGGGCGATGGCGATGCGCTGGCGCTGGCCGCCGGAGAACTCGTGCGGATAGCGATCCTGGGCGTCGGGATCGAGGCCGACCTCGGCGAGCGCGGCGCCGACGCGCTCGCGTCGCTCGTCGTAGCTCGATGCCGGGGTTGCTGGATGATGCAGGCCTTCCTCGATGATCTGGCCGACGGACAGGCGCGGGGAGAGCGAGCCGTAAGGGTCCTGGAAGACGATCTGCATCTCCTTGCGCAGCGGGCGCATCTCGTTGGAGCGACAGCCCGTCGATGCGGCTTGCCCATGTAGACGATCGGGCCCTTGGAGGAGATCAGCCGCAGGAGTGCCGAGGCCGAGCGTCGTCTTGCCGGAGCCCGATTCGCCGACGACACCGACCGTCTGGCCCTCGCGCAGCTTCAGCGAGACGCCGTCGACCGCCTTGACGTGATCGACGGTACGCTGCAGCAGGCCGCGCTTGATCGGAAACCAGACCTTCAGGTCATCCGTCTCGATGACGACAGGCGCGCTGTCGTCGGAACGCGGGCGGCTGGCCCTTGGGCTCGGCGGCGAGCAGATGGCGGGTATAGGGATGGCTGGGGATCGGCGAAGATCTGCTCGCGTCGGTGCCGTCCTCGACGATCTCGCCGTCGTTCATGACATAGACGCGCTCGGCCATCTTGCGCACGATGCCGAGATCGTGGGTGATCAGCAGCATGGCCATGCCGAGCTCGCGCTGCAGTTCCTTCAGCAGTTCGAGGATCTGCGCCTGGATGGTGACGTCGAGCGCGGTCGTCGGTTCGTCGGCGATCAGCAGGTCGGGCTCGTTGGCGAGCGCCATGGCGATCATGACGCGCTGGCGCTGGCCGCCCGACAGCTGGTGCGGGATAGGCGCCGAGGCGCTTCTCCGGATCGCGGATGCCGACCTTGTGCAGCAGCTCCAGCACGCGCGCGCGCGGACTGCTCGTCGGCCAGTCCGCGGTGAACCTCGAGGATCTCGCCGACCTGCCGCTCGATCGTGTGCAGCGGATTGAGCGACGTCATCGGCTCCTGGAAGATGATCGAGATGCGGTCGCCGCGGATCTCGCGCATCTCGCGTTCGGGGAGCGCCATCAGGTTGCGGCCCTGGAAATAGATCTCGCCGGAGGGATGGGAGGCGGCGGGATAGGGCAACAGGCGCAGGATCGACAGCGCCGAGACGGTCTTGCCGGAGCCGGATTCGCCGACGAGGGCCACGGTCTCGCCGCGGCCGATCGTGAAGGAGACACGTTTCGACGGCGTGGTTGATCGTGCCGCGCGGCATGGAAGTCGACCGACAGGTTGCGGACCTGGACGAGGGTTTCGCGGCTGTGCGTGGCTGCGTCCCTCATCGGAACGTCTTGCGCGGATCGAGGGCGTCGCGGACCGCCTCGCCGACGAAGATCAGCAAGCGACAGCAGGATGGCGATCGAGAAGAACGCCGTCGAGGCCGAGCCAGGGCGCCTGCAGGTTGTTCTTGCCCTGCGCAGCAGTTCGCCGAGCGACGGCGAGCCGGGCGGCAGGCCGAGGCCGAGGAAGTCGAGCGCGGTCAGTGCCGTGATGGAGCCGGACAGCTTGAACGGCAGGAAGGTCAGCGTCGCGACCATGGCGTTCGGCAGCAGATGCTTGAACATGATCTTGCCGTTCGGACAGCCCGAGCGCGCGGGCGGCCGTGATGTACTCGAAGTTGCGTCCGCGCAGGAACTCGGCGCGCACGACGCCGACGAGCGCCGACCCACTCGAACAGCAGCAGGACGACCGAGCAGCGTCCAGAAGCCCGGGACCAGGACGGAGGAGATGATGATCAGCACGTAGAGATGCGGGATCGACGACCAGATCTCGAGGAAGCGCTGGAAGATCAGGTCGACCTTGCCGCCGAAGTAGCCCTGCACCGCGCCGGCGGCGATGCCGATGATCGACGACAGCACGGTCAGGATCAGGCCGAACAGGACCGAAATGCGGAAGCCGTAGATGAGGCGGGCGACGACGTCGCGGCCCTGGTCGTCGGTGCCGAGCCAGTTGCGGTTCCAGAGCGCCTCGTAGCGGGCGACCTGATCGGGCGGCGCGTCGCAAAGCTCGGCGCCGCGTCGCCCATGGTGGCGGCGAGGGGAAAGCCGAGGCAGGTGCCGTCGGCGCGTCTTGCGGCGCGGGATAGTCCTTGTTGATGGAACTGTAGGAATAGCGGATCGGCGGCCAGAGCATCCAGCCGTGTTGCTTGATCTCGTCGTAGATGACGGGGTCCTTGTAGTCGGTGACGGCGAGGAAGCCGCCGAACTTCGCTTCGGGATAGTCGACGAGTACGGGGAACAGCAGCTCGCCCTTGTAGGAGGCGACGAGCGGGCTTGTCGTTGGCGATGAATTCGGCAAACAGGCTGACAAGGAAGAGGCCGAGGAAGAGCCACAGGCTCCAGTAGCCGCGGCGGTTGGCCTTGAAGTTCTGCCAGCGGCGGTGGTTGATCGGCGTACAGCGTTGTCAGCCGGTCGAACAGCGCTGTCGGTGCGCGCACGCGCGGGGCTCGTGGCGCCGGGCCCGGTGACGATGCGGCGATCCTCGACAGGGGCGTCCATCGCCTCAGACCTCCCGGCTCTCGAAGTCGATGCGTGGATCGACGAGGGTGTAGACGAAATCGGAGACGAGGTTCACGACCAGCCCCAGCAGCGCGAAGATGTAGAGCGTGGCGAAGACGACGGGATAGTCGCGGTTGATGATCGATTCGAAGCCGAGGAGGCCGAGGCCGTCGAGCGAGAAGATCGTCTCGATCAGCAGCGAGCCGCGCGAAGAAGGCGTGGATGAAGGCGCCCGGGAAGCCGGCGATGATCAGCAGCATGGCGTTGCGGAAGACGTGGCCGTAGAGCACTTGGCGCTCGGTGAGGCCCTTGGCGCGTGCGGTCAGCACGTACTGCTTGCGGATTTCGTCGAGGAAGGAGTTCTTGGTCAGGAACGTCATGGTCGTGAAGGCGCCGAGCGCCATCGCGATGATCGGCAGCGTCGATGTGCCAGAAGTAGTCGATGGCCTTGCCGGCGAGGCTGAGCTGGTCCCAATTGTCGGATGTCAGCCCGCGCGACGGGAACCACTGGAAGAACGAGCCGCCGGCGAACACGACGAGCAGCAGGACGGCGACGAGGAAGCCCGGCACGGCGTAGCCGACGACCAGCAGCGCCGCTGGTCCAGGTGTCGAAGGGCGCGCCGTCGCGCACGGCCTTGCGGATGCCGAGCGGGATCGAGATCAGGTAGGTCAGCAGCGTCATCCAGATGCCGAGCGAGATCGAGACCGGCATCTTCTCCATGATGAGTTCGAGCACGCTGACATCGCGGAAGTAGCTCTTGCCGAAATCGAAGACGGCATAGTTCTTCATCATCAGGAAGAAGCGCTCGTGGGCGGGCTTGTCGAAGCCGAACTGTTTTTCCAGCTGCTTGATGAATTCGGGGTCGAGCCCTGCGCGCCGCGATATTTCGAGGCCGCGGCGTCGGCGCTGCCCTGGCCGGTTTGTGGCTGGGCGCGCGACAGGCCGTCGCCGCTGCCGCCGCCGATGCGCGCGGTCGCCGACACGTCGCTGCCGGTGATCTGGGCGATGACGCGCTCGACCGGTCCGCCGGGCGCGAACTGCATGACGACGAAGCTGATCAGCCATGATGCCGATCAGCGTCGGGATGATGAGCAGCAGTCTTTTGAGGAGATAGGTGCCCATTCGGTCTCGTTGTCGAAATGGTGACGATCAGGTTCAGGCGCGCGCGGTGCGCGACAGCGCTAGCGGGATTGCAGTTTCGCAGCTTTGGCGGCGTCGTACCACCAGGTATCGATGACGCCGCGGGCATAGAGGGGTTTCACGGCGGGTCTGGAGAAGCGGTTCCAATAGACCATGTCGTGGCTGGCCTTGTACCAGTGCGAGACCCAGTAGTGGCCGGCGCGTAGCACGCGATCCATGGCCCGCGCCGCCGTCAAGAGCTGGGTGCGGTCCTTGGCGCCCATCACCTTCTCGATCAGGGCGTCGACGACGGGGTCGCTTGATGCCCGACAGGTTGAAGCTGCCGTCGGCATCGGCGGCCTCGGAGCCGAAGTAGTTCTTGAGCTCGACGCCGGGCGTCAGGCGCATCACGTAGCGCTGGATGACGATGTCGAAATCGAAGGTCTTGCGGCGGCGCTCGTACTGCGCGGGGTCGACGCGACGCACGTTGGCGTCGATGCCGATGGCCTGCAGGTTCTTGAGATAGGGCCCGATCAGCCGCTCGCTGGTCGGGTCGCTTGCCAGGAATTCCACCTCGAAGGGCTCGCCCTTCTCGTTGATGCGGCGGCTGCCGTCCTGTTTCCAGCCGGCGGCCGTCAGCAATCGCGCGGCCTCGCGCAGCAGCCGGCGGTCGCTGCCGGAGGCGTCGGAGACGGGCGGCGTGTAGACCTCGCCGAAGACTTCGGGCGGCAGCGTGGCGCGGTGCGGCTCGAGCAAGGCCAGCTCCTCGGGCGTGGGTTTGCCCGATGCCTTCATGTCGGAGTTCTCGAAGTAGCTCGTCGTGCGCTTGTAGAGCCCGAAGAACAGGTTGCGGTTCGTCCATTCGATAGTCGAACGCGTAGTCGAAGGCCTTCCTGACGCGCGGATCCTGGAATTTCGCCCGTCGCGTGTTGAGGAAGAACCCTTGCGTGCCGGACGGGCTTGCGTCGGGCAGCTGCTCCTTGACGAGACGGCCTTCGCGAACGGCAGGCACGTCGTAGGCGGTCGCCCAGTCGCGGGAGGTGAATTCCTCGCGCAGATCGTAGTTGCCGGCTTTGAGGCTTTCCAGCTCGGCGACGCGGTCGCGGTAGTACTCGTAGCGCAACTCGTCGAAGTTATAGCGGCCCTTGTTGACGGGCAGATCCTTCGCCCAGTAGTCGTCGCGGCGCTTATAGGTGACGAAGGCGCCCTGCTTGTGATCGGCGATGCGGTAGGGGCCGGAGCCCAGCGGCGGTTCCAGGGTGGTCTGGTCGAACTCGCGGCTGGCGTAATAGGTCCTTGGACAAGAGCGGCAGGCCGGCGACGACGAGCGGGAGGTCGCGCACGAGGTTGCCGGTGAAGGTGTAGCGCACGGTCTGGGGATCGATCGCCTCGGCCTTGGCCACATCGCGCAACTGGAGGCGGATCGAGGGGTGGCCTTTCTCCTTGAGGACGTCGAGGGAGAAGACGGCGTCTGCCGACGTGACAGGGGTGCCGTCGGCGAAGCGCGCCTCGGGGCGCATGCGAAATGTGACGGCACGCCCGTCGTCGGCCAGTTCGGCGTCGCGGGCGACAAGGCCGTACATCGACCCGGGCTCGTCAAAGGCGCGCACCATCAGGCTGTCGAATAGGAGGTCCAGACCCTGGGCCGCGTCGCCCTTCAGGATGAAGCCGTTGAAGCTATCGAACGTCGTGATGCCGGCGGGACCGATCATCGACATGCGGCCGCCCTTGGGGGCATCGGGATTGACGTAGTCGAAATGGGTGAAGCCCGGACCGTATTTCAGGTCACCGAAGGCAGACAGGCCGTGCCGCGGGGCAGCGGCCGTGGTGACGGCCGACAGTGCGAACGCGACAACGGCGGTGGCGGTGGCAAGCAGCACGCGCGGTCGAAACATCGTGTCAGTGCTCCGGTCGTTGGGCGTGAGCAGATCGCAGGATCGACGAGGCGTGCGGCGGTGTCGACACGTTCCGCCGCACGCGCAGGGCCTATTTGCGCATCGCGTCCACCTTGGCCGCGGCCGTCGCATCCCAGCTCCAGACCTGCTGGAAGGCTGTGGACCGCGATGGCAGCTTGGCCGGCCGCTTGTAGCGGTCCCAGTAAGCGACGCGGTCGTAGGGCGTGAACCACTGCGGCACGAGATGATGGCCCCACAGCAGGACACGATCGAGCGCGCGAGTTGCCGCGGCCAGCTCGTCGCGATCCTTGGCGAAGATGATCTTGTCTATCAGCTTGTCGACGACGGGGCTCTTGAGGCCGATGAGATTGCGTGAGCCCTGGACGCCGGCCGAGGACGAACCGAAGAAGTCGCGCTGCTCATTGCCGGGTGACGCCGATTGCGGAAAGGAGCCGACGACGATGTCGAAATCGAAAGCGTCGATGCGGCGCTGATACTGCGCGCTGTCCACGGTGCGCAGGCTCGCTTGAATGCCGAGCCGCTTGAGCTCGTTGACGTAGGGCTGCACGACGCGCTCGAACTGCGGGCTGACCAGCAGGAACTCGACGGCGAGCGGCTGGCCCGTCGTGGTGTTGGTGAGCACGCCATTCTTGGGCGCATAGCCGGCTTCACCCAGAAGCTTTGCGGCCTGGCGCATGTTCTTGCGGAAGGCGTCGGGCGTGTCGTTCGACGGGATCGTGTAGGGGGTGGTGAAGAGTTCGGGTGGCAGCCCGGCCTTCAGCTCCGGCGGCAGCTCGTTCAGGATCTCCAGTTCACGACCCTGCGGCAGACCGGACGACGCGAGGTCCTTCTCGCCGAAATAGTTCTTCACGCGGGCGTACTGGCCGAAGAACAGGTTCTTGTTGGCGAACTCGAAATCGTAGGCGAGTAGAAACGCCTGACGGACGCGGCGGTCCTGGAACTGCGGGCGGCGCTCGTTCATGACGAAGGCCTGCATCTGCGAGGCGCCCTGCAGCGGTAACATGTCCTTCTTGACGATGCCGTTCTTGACGGCGTCGAAACCAAAGGCGGTCGCCCACTGTTTGGAGCTTGTCTCGCGCCAGAAGTCGAGCGAGCCGGACTTGAAGGCTTCGAATGCGGGGGTTGGGTCGCGGAAGTATTCAAAGCGCAGCGTGTCGAAATTCCACTGGCCGCGGCGCACGGGCAGATCGTTGGCCCAGGCGGTCTTGACGCGCTCGTACTCGATGAAGCGACCGGTCTCATAGTTCTTGATGCGATACGGGCCGGAGCCGAGCGGCGGCTCGAGCGTCGTCTTGCCCAAGTCCCGCGGTTCGCCATTCGCGTCCTTGGCGGTCCAGAAGTGCATGGGGAGCACGGTCAGCTGGCCGAGGATCTGCGGCAGCTCCCGGTTGCCCTTGACGTCGAAGGTGAAGGTGACCTCGCGGTCGCCGGTCTTCTCCGCCTTGACGACGTTCTTGTAGTACTGCGCTTGGAACGGATCGTGCTTCTTCAACTCGTTGAGCGAGAAGATCACATCATCCGGCGTGATCGGCTTGCCGTCGTGGAAGCGCGCAGCTTCACGCAGCCCGAACGTGACCGAGCCGTAGTCGGCGGGGTAGCTCACCCATTCGCAGACCAGGCAGTATTCGGCCGACGCCTCGTCGGGGCTGGTCGCCATCAGGGATTCGTAGACGAGGCCGAGGCCGGTCGCCTTGTTGCCCTTGATGTTGAAGGGATTGAGCGTGTCGAAGGTGCCGATCGCGGCCTGGCGTACCGTGCCGCCCTTGGGTGCGTCTGGGTCGACCCAGTCGAAATGCTTGAAGTCGGCGGCGTACTTCGGCGTGCCGACCAGCGAGAGCGCGTGGTGGCGCTTGGCGTTGTCGGCGGCGGCCGGGGCGACCGCCAGCAACGCGGCAAGGCCGAAGGCGGCGGGGGCGAGGGTGCGCGAGTTGAGCATCGGCGCGTCGGTCCTTCTGACTGCGGCGGCTGATGTAGCCGGTGGGCTCAGCCTGTCCCGGGGCACTTTAGTCGAGCGGGCGGGCCTGCGGCACAGCCTTGCGGAGATTTAATGTGGGGCGAGCATAAGAAAGAACCCCGCCAATATCTTGGCGGGGTTCTGGCAAGCGGCATCGGGACGGGATGGACGTCACCGGATTATTGGATCGGGGCCGGACTGTCGGCGGACTTGCGCAGATAGGCCAGTAGATCGGCGAGCTCGGCGGTGTCGCGAATGCCGGCGAACGCCATCTTGGTGCCAGGGACGGTGCCCTTCGGGTCGTGCAGGAACTTCGCCAGCTCCGCGAATGTCCAGGGCCCGTGCTTTTTCATCGGCTCGGAATAGGCGAAGCCGCCGACGGCGCCGGCCGCACGGCCGGGGACGCCATAGAGATTCGGGCCAACGCGGTTGGCGCCACCCTTGTCGATGGTGTGGCAGGCCGCGCACTTCTTGAACGTCGCCTGGCCGTTGTCGGCGGAGGCCTTCTCGACCATGGCGACAACCTTGGCGGCGTCGAATGCAGCGGCGGCAGGGGCTGCCGCGCCGCCCGCAGCCTCGCCACCCTTGGGCGCGGGCAGAGTGTAGCCGGCCTTGGCGTGGCTATCGCCGTGCCCACCCTTGCTGATCTCCACAATGGTCTTTGCGCCGAAGATCAGTAGCAGCGCGGAAAGTGCCGCGCCTGCGATCTTGTTGAATTCAAAGCTGTCCATGCTTGCCCCATCCCGTGTCGTGCGCGCGGACCCACGGGTCCGGCGTCACACATCCACCTCCGGCGCTTCACTTGAAGCCCGGCCGCATCGCCAATCCGGGCCGACTATAGAAATTCCGCTCCGGCTTGCAACGGGCGGTGACACTGTTCTAAGGGCTTCCGGCGAGGCGAATTGTCACCGTTCATACCACGGCGAGGAGGCCGGCCATCTCATGTCGAGCACGCTGACCGTGATCCCGGCACGCATGCAGGCGACGCGTCTGCCCGGCAAGCCGCTGGCGGATATCGCGGGGCTGCCGATGATCGTCCATGTCTGGCGGCGGGCTATGGAGGCCGAGGTTGGGCGGGTTGTGGTGGCCACCGACAGCGAGGAGATCCGGGCCGCGATCCGTTCGGTCGGCGGGGAGAGCGTGATGACGCGGGCCGATCACATCTCGGGGTCGGACCGGGTCTACGAAGCTGTCAGCAAGATCGATCCGGACGGAGATTTCGAGGCGGTCGTCAACCTGCAGGGCGACCTGCCGACGCTGGAGCCGAGGCTCGTCCATGCGGTGCTGGGCCCGTTGGTGGACAGGGCGGTGCACATCGCGACCTTGGCTGCGGAGATCACGGTGGAGGAGGAGAAGACGGCGGCGAGCGTGGTGAAGGTCGTGGGCACGCCGGTTGGCAAGGTGCGCGTGGGCGAGCCACCCAACCTATTGCGGGCGCTCTATTTTACGCGGGCGACGGCGCCGTCGGGCGAGGGGCCTCTCTACCATCACATCGGGATCTACGCCTATCGGCGCTCGGCGCTGGAGCGGTTCGTGGCGCTGCGGCCATCGCCGCTGGAGGTGCGCGAGAAGCTCGAGCAGCTCAGGGCGCTGGAGGACGGCATGCGCATCGATGTGGCGATCGTTGACACGGTTCCGCTGGGTGTCGATACTCCGGCCGATCTTGAGCGGGCGCGGCAGGTGCTGGCGTCGGCCTGAGACCCGCATCTCCCTCATTCCAGACGTGTCCGGCGGTCCGCAGCGCGTGACGCAACCGACGCTCCGGTCGCAACGAGGCTCGCTTCCGCCATGCCGCACGGCACCTCCCACTCCAAGGCTTCGCGCACTTCCAAATCCGGCGGCCGCGCGAAGCCGGCAGGCGCTGTGCAGCGCATCTCCTATCAAGGCGAGCCCGGCGCCAATTCGCACCTGGCCTGCAAGGAGGTGTTTCCGGAGGGTGAGCCCGTCGCCTGCCCGACGTTCGAGGACTCGCTGGCAGCGGTGAAAAGCGGCGACTGCGCCTACGCGATGATCCCGATCGAGAACTCGGTTGCCGGCCGCGTCGCCGACATCCATCACCTGCTGCCGGATGCGGGACTTTATATCACGGGCGAGCATTTCCTTCGCGTCCGGCACCAGCTGCTGGCGCTGCCGGGCGCGACGCTCGACACCGTGAAGCGGGCCCTGTCGCACACCCAGGCGTTGGGCCAGTGCCGTAACACTCTGAAATCTCTCGGAATTGTTCCGGTGCCAGAGGCCGATACGGCCGGCTCGGCGCGGATCGTGTCGGAGAGCGGGGACGTGACGATCGCAGCCATCGCGTCTTCGCTGGCGGCGGAGACCTATGGGCTCCAGATCCTCAAGAGCGACATTGAAGACGAGGCGCACAATACGACGCGGTTCGTGATCCTGGCGGCCGATCCCGACGATGCGGAGCCTGACAACGGCCCGGTCATGACCACCTTCATCTTCCGCGTGCGCAACGTGCCGGCGGCGCTCTACAAGGCGCTCGGCGGGTTTGCCACCAACGGCGTCAACATGACGAAGCTGGAGAGCTATCAGCTCGGCGGCGCCTTCACGGCGACGATGTTCTTCGCCGACATCGAGGGGCATCCCCGCGACGAGCTCGTGCGGCTGGCATTCGAGGAATTGTCTTTTTTCTCCAGCGAGTTGAATATCCTGGGGACCTATCCCGCGAGTGGCTTCCGGATCGAAGCCAAGGCGGCGGCCGAGCGGGCGCGCCGCGGAGGGTAGGGCCATGGGGATGCGTCGAGCTTCCTCGGCCAGCCCGGGGCCCGGTGGCATTTGTGTCCGGAAAATGGTGGGTGTTCCCATTTTCGAGCGGAGGGTGACATGTCGGGATTGAAGAGGGTCGACCTTGAGTTGCCTGCGTCGACGGAGGCTTTGGCCAAGCTCGAGATCGGCTCGGTTGCCTACCTGACGGGCCGCGTGTTCACCGCGCGCGAAGGCGTATACAAGCGGGCCGTCCAGGACGGCTTTGCCCTGCCGGCCGCGCGCGCGGACGTGACCCAAGTGCTCGGGTCGGCCAACTTCCACTGCTCGCCGGCGGCGTCGATCGAGCCCGATGGGCGGATGACGGTGGGGGCGGTGACGGCGACGGCGTCGTTCCGCTTCGCGCGCTGGCTCGACGGATGGTTCGCCATGACGGGCTGCAACATCATCATCGGCAAGGGCGGCATGACGAGCGAGATCTACAAGAGCTCGTTCGTGCCCAACAACGCCATCTACCTGACGACGGTCGGTTACGGCACCGGCGCGCTGCTCGGGCGCGGCATCAAGAAGGTGGTTGCGGCGCACTGGGTCCAGGAGGTCGGGCTCGCGCAGGCGATCTGGGTGCTGGACGTGGAGCGCTTCGGGCCGTTTCTGGTGGAGAGCGATCTTCAGGGCAACTCCTTGTTCGAGCGCGAGAATGCCAAGATCGCGGCGGGCGTTGGGCAACTCTACGAGGGCACACGACCGGCGACCTTGAAGCGCTACGGCGAGACCGACGACAAGACGGATGAGTTGATCTAGGGACGAGGGGGGCGCCAACCTGTCACCTCGGCGCGCGATCCCTGTTGCACCTGCGTTCTGCGGCCTCTATAAGACCGACTGAGCCGCCCGGCGGGGCATGCCGTGGCGGCTCAATTGCGTTTGCAAAACAAGCGCTCGAGACCACGCTTTTTCCGGCATCTGCAACTCGGCGCCGCCGGCGTCCGGGTCTTGTCAGGTTCCGGGGCCGAGACACCCACCTTCGGGCCGCTCATAGCGGCACGGAGCCCGTCTCCGGCAAAGGGTGGCCGCAGGTCGCGGCTGGTCGCTTCGAGCGGGAAAAGGAGCACGCCAAATGCCCAAGTTGAAGACCAAGAGCGGCGCGAAAAAGCGCTTCAAGATGACGGGCACCGGCAAGGTCAAAGCCGCCGCCCAGGGCAAGCGTCACGGCATGATCAAGCGGCACGCGAAGTTCATTCGCGATGCGCGCGGCACCATGGTGCTGAACGACAGCGACGCCAAGATCGTCAAGAAGTACATGCCGTACGCGCGCTAGCGCGACGTCCGGCATGGAGATCACCATCGGCCTCGCGAGGAGGCCGCAGCGGTCATCCGAGACGATCCTCAGTCCATCGCCGCCGCATCATTTCATTGGGCAGCGGCACACCTGTCATCATCATTGAAGTTAAGCGGAGCAAACTCATGGCTCGCGTCAAGCGTGGCGTTACCGCCCATGCCAAGCACAAGAAAGTCCTGAACGCCGCCAAGGGCTACCAGGGCCGTCGCAAGAACACCATTCGCGTCGCCAAGCAGGCGGTCGAGAAGGCGCTGCAGTACGGCTTCCGCGATCGCAAGCGCAAGAAGCGCACGTTCCGGGCGCTGTGGATCCAGCGCATCAACGCGGCTGCGCGCGAGAACGGCATGACGTACGGCCGATTTATCGAGGGCCTCACGAAAGCCGGCGTCGCGGTCGATCGCAAGGTGCTGGCCGATCTGGCCGTCAAGGACGCGGATGCGTTCAAGGCGCTGGTCGCGCAGGCGTCGCAGGCCGTGAAAGCTTCGCAGCCGGCGGCCTGACACAGCGAACGTTCGATGCCCCCTCTCCCCTTCTGGTCAAGCGGGCGGAGAGGGTCGCGGTGAGGGGCGCGGAGCCGACAGGCCTCGCCCCGTTCCTTCCCCTCACCCGGCGCTGCGCGCCGGCCTTTCCGCGATCGGAGAGGCTTTCATCACGTCGCGCATGGTCCAGATTGGCGCGGAGACGTGCTCATGAGCAGCGACCTTTCCACGCTCGAGGCCGAGCTTCTGTCCGACATCTCAGGCGCGGGCGATCTTGCCCAGCTGGAGCACGTCCGCGTGGCCGCGCTCGGCAAGAAGGGCCGCGTGTCGGAGCTCATGGCGAGCCTCGGCAAGATGCCGCCAGAGGCGCGCAAGGCGTTCGGGCAATCCGTCAACGCGCTGAAGGGCAAGGTGACGGACGCGCTTGAGGCGCGAAAGACGGCGCTGGAAGCGTCGGCGCTGGAGTCGCGGCTCGCTACCGAGCGGGCCGACATCACGCTGCCGGTCCGGCTGGGTGCACAGCTTGAGGGGCGCATCCATCCCGTTTCCCAGGTGTTCGACGAGGTGGCCGAGATCTTCGCCGACATGGGCTTTGCCGTGGCGGAAGGGCCGGACATCGAAAGCGACGACCTCAACTTCACGAAACTCAACATTCCGCCGGAGCACCCCGCGCGCCAGGAGCACGATACCTTCTACATGAAGGCATCGGCAGCGGACGGGCATCGCCTCGTTTTGAGGACGCACACCAGCCCGGTGCAGGTGCGCACGATGATGTCGCAGAAGCCGCCGATCCGCGTGATCGCACCGGGACGGGTCTATCGCTGCGACAGCGACCAGACGCACACGCCGATGTTCCATCAGGTCGAGGGTCTCGTGATCGACGAGGCGACGCACATGGGGCATCTGAAGTGGACGCTGGAAGAGTTCTGCAAGGCGTTCTTCGAGGTGGACGAGGTGAAGATGCGGTTTCGCGCATCACACTTCCCGTTCACGGAGCCGTCGGCGGAAGTGGACGTGGGGGCCGAGGCGATCGGCAAGCCCGGGCAGTGGCTGGAGATCCTGGGCTGCGGCATGGTGCATCCCAACGTGATCCGCAATTGCGGGCTCGATCCGGAGAAGTATCAGGGCTTCGCATTCGGCATGGGGCTCGATCGCATCACGATGCTGAAGTACGGCATTCCCGACCTGCGCGCCTTCTTCGCGGCCGACCTCAGGTGGCTCAAGCATTTCGGTTTCCTGCCGTTCGACGTGCCGACGCTGGCCGGCGGCACGGGGGCGTGAGGTTCGACGGCGGCGGCGAGGCGGGGCCGATCGCCCGGTGGCAATGGCGGGGGCGGCAGGGTCGTATGATGAGGACATCGGACAGCGACCGGGATCATCCTTACCCCCATCCCCTCACCGCAAAGAGGTGGGGAGCCGGGCGGGCGGGCTCGGCTGGACGCGTCGAGGTCAGGCAGAGTAAGGCGCCATGAGCCTGGCCGTGCTCGTCGCGATGCTGCTGTCGGCGGCGATGGCGATCGTCGCCTTCATCACGTGGTTTTACCACGACCAGAAGCACCGCGATCTTGAGAGCTGGGTCCAATTCGGCTTCTCGCGCGACACCCTGCGGCATGCGCTGCTCTATTACCGGTTCATGGGCATCTCGATGCTCGTGTTCTACATCCTGTTCGTGGTCAATTGCCTGATGCTGCAGGGCGAGGGGCACCAGCTGTTCGTGTCGGCGCGGCGTGGCACCGAGCTGGTTTCGGGCGGGCCGATCGGGGTGTCGTTTTTCGCGCTCGACCTCGTCCTGCGCGGCGGCTTTTTCGACATCATGGAGCACTTCGAGCTCGCCATCACGCAGTTCCACATGAACCGCGGGCTGCGCTGGTTCGTGTGGTACTGCTTCATCTTCCGCATCTATTACGGCTTGACGCTGCTGCGCATCGTCGTCTCCTTCGTCTGGATCTGGACCAAGATCTCGGCGGTCCGCCGATCGCAACACGGCGGGGCGGACGGCGAGGACGGCGTCGGCGCGCTTACTGGTCAATCCGGCATCGGGGCATCCGACAAGGGAAGGCAAGGCCCATGAAGTTCACGCTCTCCTGGCTGAAGGATCATCTGGATACGACGGCGACCGTCGAAGAGCTGGCGACGAAACTGTCGGCGATCGGACTCGAGGTTGAAAGTGTCGACGATCCCTCCGCCACGCTCGGCGCGTTCCGGATCGCGCGCGTCGTCGATGCCAAGCAGCATCCCAATGCCGACCGACTGCGTGTCGCGCAGGTGGAGATCGAGAAGGGTAAGCCGCCGGTCGAGGTGGTGTGCGGGGCGCCGAACTGCCGGACGGGTCTGGTCGGCGTGTTCGCGCCACTGGGCACGTTCATTCCGGGCACGGGTATCACGCTGGAGAAGAAGCCGGTGCGCGGCATTGTTTCGAACGGCATGCTTTGCTCGGAGCGGGAGCTGGAGCTGTCGGACGATCATCAGGGCATCATCGACTTGGAAGCTGGGCTCGGCGCGCGCGTGGGCGAGCGCTACGTCGACGTCATGGGGCTTGCGGATCCGGTGTTCGAGGTGAAGCTGACCCCGAACCGGCCGGACTGCACGGGCGTGCGCGGCATTGCGCGCGATCTGGCGGCGGCGGGCATGGGCACGCTCAAGCCGGAGCGCAAGGTTGAGGGCGTCGAAGGCAACTTCGAGTGTCCGATCGAGATCCTGCTCGAGTTGCCGGCAGATGCGCGGGAGGCGTGCCCGGTGTTCGCGGGCCGGTACGTCAAGAGCGTCAAGAACGGACCTTCGCCGACCTGGCTGCAGCAGCGGCTGAAGGCGGTCGGTCTTCGTCCGATCAGCGCGCTGGTCGACATGACCAACTACATCAGCATCGATCGCGGGCGGCCGCTGCACGTCTACGACGCCGACAAGATCGAGGGTGCGATCCGGGCGCGGCTCGGCAAAGCGGGGGAGACGTTCGAAGGTCTCGACGGCAAGACCTACACGGCCGACGGCGAAATGTGCATGATCGCCGACGACGCGCGCGCGCTTGGGTTCGGCGGGATCATGGGTGGCGAATATTCCGGCTGCACGGAGACGACGACGAACGTCTTGATCGAGAGCGCCTACTTCGATCCGCTGCGGACGGCGGCGACAGGGCGCAAGGCTGGCCTTCAGACGGATGCGCGCTACCGGTTCGAGCGCGGCGTCGATCCCGCGTTCGTGGTGCCTGGGCTCGATCTGGCGACGGCGATGGTGATGGAGTTGGCAGGCGGGACACCGTCAAAGCAACGGGTTGCGGGCGCGCCGCCGATTGCGCCGCCGACGATCGCGTTCGACATGGGGCGCGTGCGTAAACTCGGCGGCATCGACGTCAAGGATGCGGAGATCAAGCGTATACTCGAGGCGCTGGGCTGCAGGGTTGCCGGCACGTCGCCAAAGGTGGACGTGACCGTGCCGACGTGGCGCCCTGATATCCACGGTGCGGCCGATCTGGTCGAGGAGGTGGTGCGCATCGTGGGGCTCGACGCGATCCCGTCGGTGGCGCTGCCGCGCGAGACAGGCGTTGCGCGCGCGGTGCTGACCGAGACGCAGCGACGTTCGCGGCGCGTGCGGCGTCTGCTGGCGGCGCGCGGTCTCGTGGAAGCCGTGACGTGGTCGTTCATCCCGCGCGCGGAAGCCGAGGCGTTCGGTGGTGGACAAGACGCTCTCGAGCTCGACAATCCGATTTCGACGGAAATGTCGTCGATGCGGCCGGGGCTTTTGCCGGGCCTGCTGACGGCGGTGCAGCGCAATCGCAATCGGGGCTTTGCCGATGTCGGCCTGTTCGAGATCGGGCAGGCCTATCGCGGGATCGCGCGAGAGGATCAGTATCTCGCGGCGGCCGGCGTGCGCGCGGGCGCGGTGCGGGTCGCGGGCAGCGGGCGGCATTGGGACGGCAAAGCCGAAGAGGCCGACATCTTCGACGTCAAGGCCGACGTGATGGCGTCGCTGGCGTCGCTCGGGTTCGACGCGGCCAAGGCGCAAGTCACGCGCGATGCGCCGGGCTGGTACCATCCGGGCCGATCGGGTGTCTTGCGGCTGGGGCCGAAGACCGTACTCGCCGCGTTCGGCGAGGTGCATCCCGCGACGCTTGCCGCGCTCGATGTGGCGGGTCCCGTGGTGGCGTTCGAAGTGTTCCTCGATGCCGTGCCGCCGGAGCGGCGAAAGGGCCGGGCGCGGCCCGCGCTCGCGGCGTCCGACCTGTTGCCGGTCAGGCGCGATTTCGCGTTCGTGCTGGGCAAGGACGTGCCGGCGGGCGACGTGGTCCGGGCTGCGCAATCGGTGGACAAGGTGCTGATCAGCCAAGTCACCGTGTTCGACCTGTTCGAGGGCGGGTCGCTGGCTGCCGAAGGCAAGAAGTCGCTGGCCATCGAGGTGATGCTGCAACCGTCGACCGAGACGATGACCGACGATCAGATCGAAGCTGTGGCCAAGAAGATCGTCGCGGCCGTGAGCAAGGCGACGGGCGGCGAAATCCGCGGCTGACGGCGGCCGGGAACGGGCCGACTGAACAAAGGCGGCGAACCGCGACGAAAGTTGCAGATTGTGCCGGTGCACGCCCGGCTTCGCGGGGATGCGCGTTCGCGAAATAAAATCAGACGTTTAGTTATTTCAAGCGACCGACCTGCGGTCGATTCGTGGCGGACCTGCGGCGATGCGGCATGGCCGGGCTTGACCAAAATCAAGTCTCCGCTGCGCTCCTCCGTGTCACCCACAGTCCTGGGCCATCCTGCCGGGTGGCGCACTCGCTGTGGGCTGGTCGATGGAGGGATGCAGATGAGCAGAGCGCGCGCGGAAGTCATCGCGCTCACGGACGCCGGGGCGGTTATTGTCGCCGTTCTCGTGGGCGTCGTCGGTGCGGCATGGGCCTTCGCCGGCGTCGATGTCGGCATACGGATACACGGAGTGTTCTTCATCCTGGCAGCGGCATTGGCCGGGTTCGCCATGATGTCGCGAATGAAATCGACGACCACGAGCGAGTTGGACGTTACCAACTACTTCGACGGCCCCGTTAAGGTTGCCACGATCGCAACAGTGTTCTGGGGCATGGCCGGCTTCCTGGTCGGCGCGATCCTGGCGTGGCAGCTCGCTTTTCCGGCGCTGAACTTCGATTTGCCATGGACGAATTTCGGGCGGCTGAGGCCGCTGCACACCTCCGCGGTGATCTTCGCGTTCGGCGGCAACGCGCTGCTGGCAACGTCGCTTTACGTCGTGCAGCGCACGAGCCGGGCGCGGCTGGCAGGCCGCTGGTCGCCGTGGTTCGTCGTCTGGGGCTATCAGCTGTTCATCGTGCTTGCGGCTACCGGCTATCTGCTCGGCATCACGCAGGGCAAGGAGTATGCCGAGCCCGAATGGTACGTCGACCTGTGGCTGACGATCGTGTGGGTCGTCTACCTACTCGTGTTTTTGGGGACGCTCGCCCGGCGCAACGAGCCGCACATCTATGTGGCGAACTGGTTCTATCTCGCGTTCATCGTGACGATCGCGATGCTGCATCTCGTCAACAACGCGACGATCCCTGTGTCGTTGCTGGGCTCCAAGAGCTACACGGTGTTCGCGGGCGTGCAGGACGCGCTGACGCAATGGTGGTACGGCCACAACGCGGTCGGCTTCTTCCTGACGGCCGGCTTCCTCGGCATCATGTACTACTTCATTCCGAAGCGGGTTGAGCGGCCGATCTATTCCTATCGGCTGTCGATCGTGCACTTCTGGTCACTGATCTTCCTCTACATCTGGGCGGGTCCGCACCATCTGCACTACACGGCGCTGCCTGACTGGGCGCAGACGCTCGGCATGACGTTCTCGATCATGCTGTGGATGCCGTCGTGGGGCGGCATGATCAACGGCCTGATGACGCTGTCGGGTGCGTGGGACAGGCTCAGGACGGATCCGGTCGTGCGTCTGCTGGTGGTGTCGGTTGCCTTCTACGGCATGTCGACATTCGAAGGCCCGCTGATGTCCATCAAGGCCGTCAACTCGCTGTCGCATTACACGGACTGGACGATCGGCCACGTGCACTCGGGTGCGCTCGGGTGGGTGGCGATGGTGTCGTTCGGAGCGATCTACTGCCTCGTGCCGTGGCTGTGGAAGCGCAAGGGTCTTTACTCGATCCGCATGGTGGAGTGGCACTTCTGGATCTCGACGATCGGCATCCTGCTCTACATCACGTCGATGTGGGTGTCGGGCATCATGCAGGGCCTGATGTGGCGTGCCTACGACAACCTCGGCTTCCTCAAGTACTCGTTCGTCGAGACCGTGGAGGCGATGCACTGGCCCTACATCATCCGCGCAACGGGCGGCAGCCTGTTCGTGCTGGGCTCGCTGCTGATGGCCTACAACATCTGGCGCACGGTGCGTGGCGATCAGTCGGTCGATATTGCCGAGCAGCCGAGTGTGGCGGCGGCGCCCGAGCTTCGGGCCAGCCCGTACGCCACGCCGGCCGAGTGATGCGAGGGCAAAGGGGCAAGTCATGAACCACGGAATCTTCGAAAAAAACTCCCTCATCCTGCTGATCGGCATCCTCATCATGGTGGCGATCGGCGGTATCGTGGAGCTTGTGCCGCTCTACTTTCTCGGCTCGACGATCGAGAAGGTGCAGGGGATGCGGCCCTACTCGCCACTGGAACTCGCGGGGCGCAACATCTACGTCCGCGAGGGCTGCTACAATTGTCATAGCCAGATGGTGCGCTCATTGCGTGACGAAGTGGAGCGTTACGGGCACTACAGCCTGGCGGCCGAGAGCATGTACGACCATCCGTTCCAGTGGGGCTCCAAGCGTACGGGGCCGGATCTGGCGCGCGTCGGCGGAAAGTATTCGGACGCCTGGCACGTCGAGCACATGCGTAGCCCGAAGTCGATCGTGCCGGGCACCGTCATGCCGGGATATCCGTTCCTGGAGAAGACGGCGCTCGAGGCCAACGACATCGGCGATCACATGAAGGTGCTGAGGCTGCAGGGGGTGCCTTACACCGACGAGATGATCGCGAAGGCGAAGGCCGACTTGGACGCGCAGACAAACCCGGACTCGAGCCGGACCGCGCGGGAACTGTTGCAGAGATATCCGAAGGCGAAGGTGGCGAAGTTCGATGGCAAGCCGGGGACACCGGCTTCCGAGCTCGATGCCCTCGTCGCCTATCTGCAAATGCTCGGCACGCTCGTCGACTTCACGAAGTTCGACGCGGCCGGACCGAACCTGCGCTGAGGAGGGCGTGAGATGACCTATCAATCCATCGCCGTCATGTCTCAGCTGACCGCCATGGCGATCTTCGGCACCGTGCTGGCCGGCGTGCTGATCTACACGTTCTGGCCCGGCAACAAGGACCGGTTCGAGCGGGCGGCCCGTCGCCCGCTGGACAACGATGAGACGCCCATTTCGCATGCCCAGGGGGACCGCAATGGCTGACAAGCATATCGATGAGGTCACCGGCATCGAGACGACCGGTCACGTTTGGGATGGGGACGTCAGGGAGCTCAACAAACCGCTGCCGCGGTGGTGGCTGTGGGTGTTCTATGCGAGCGTCATCTGGTCGATCGGCTACTGGATCGTCTATCCGGCCTGGCCGACGCTCAGTGGCGACTACACGAAGGGCATCTGGAACTACAGCCAGCGTGGCGTCGTGGCCGCCGAGGTGAAGGCGGCGCGCGAGGCCCAGTCGAAGTTCTTCACGGCGATCGACAAGGCTGCCCTGCCGGCAATCGGCAAGGACCAGCAGCTGTTGCAGTTCTCGATGGCGGGCGGTGCCGCTGCGTTCGGCGACAATTGCGCGCCGTGCCACGGTCGCGGTGCGCAAGGCTCCAAGGGCTATCCGAATCTGGCCGACGACGACTGGATGTGGGGTGGCACTGTCGAGGATATCCATAAGACGATCTCGTTCGGTGTCCGCTCGGGCCACAAGGATACGCGCGACAGCGCGATGCCACGGTTCGGTCTCGACCAGATCCTGAAGCCGGCCGAGATCAGCGACGCTGCGGAGTATGTGCTGTCGTTGAGCAAGCAGCAGCACGACGCGGCGGCGGCTGGGCGCGGTCAGAAGCTCTTTGCGGATCAGTGCGCCAGTTGTCACGGCGAGAAGGGGCAGGGCATGACTGAGCTCGGCGCGCCCAATCTCACCGACGGCATCTGGCTCTACGGCGGGTCGAAGGTCGACATCACGGAGTCGATTCGTACTGGGCGCGGCGGTATGATGCCAAGCTGGACCGGGAGACTCGATCCGGTGACGCTGAAGATGCTGGCCGTCTACGTCCATTCTCTGGGCGGCGGCAAATAGGGCGGATCGCAACGCGACTCGCAACGTAGCTCGGGGCCGACGTATCGGACGGCCCCGAGGTCAGCCGACGCGCGGCGGCAAGACGAGGCAATCCATGACGGTCACGGAGCCGAAGGCGCAGCTCAAGCCGGAGGATTTCATCAGCGGTGAGGCGGCGCCTGGGATCGAGCGCGTCGACGTCCAGCCGGTGGGTGCGAAGGTGGTGCGCGATTCCTACGCGGTGCGCCAGAAGATCTACGCCAAGCTCGCGCACGGCCGGTTCCGGACGATCAAGTGGGTCGTGCTGGCCGCAACGCTCGGCATCTATTACGTGCTGCCCTGGCTGCGCTGGGATCGCGGACCGCATCTGCCGAACCAGGCCTTCCTTTTGGATTTTGCCAATCAGCGCCTGTTTTTCGGTCCGTTCGAGATCTGGGCGCAGGAGCTCTATTTCATCACCGGAATCCTGGTGCTGTCGGCGCTGGGGCTGTTTCTCGTGACGAGCCTCGCCGGGCGCGTGTGGTGCGGCTATGCGTGCCCGCAGACGGTCTGGACCGACCTGATGATCATGGTCGAGCGCTTCTGGCAGGGCGATCGCAATCAGCGCATGCGCCTCGACAAGCAGCGCGGCTCGTTCGAGTGGATCTGGAAGAAGACGGCGACGCACATCTCGTGGCTGTTGGTGGGGCTGGCGACGGGCGGCGCCTTCGTCTTCTATTTTCGCGACGCGCCGACCCTGGGGCAGGAATTTCTTTCGGGCACGGCGCCTGCGATCGCCTATCTCTTCCTCGGCATCTTCGCTGTGACGACCTATCTGCTCGGCGGCATCGCGCGCGAGCAGGTCTGCATCTACATGTGCCCGTGGCCGCGCATCCAGGGTGCGATGCTCGACCAGGAAAGTCTTCTGGTTTCCTACGAGACCTATCGGGGCGAGCCACGTGGGCCGCACCGCAAGGGGCAGACGTGGGAGGGACGCGGCGATTGCATCGATTGCAAGGCGTGTGTTGCGGTTTGCCCGATGGGCATCGACATTCGCGATGGCGCGCAGCTCGAGTGCATCCAGTGCGCGCTGTGCATCGATGCGTGCGATGAAGTTATGGACAAGGTCGGCCGGCCGCGCGGGCTGATCGCCTACGACACGATCAGCAAGATCGACGCGCGGGGACAGGGCGGCGCCGCGCCCTTGCGCTTGGTCAGGCCGCGCACGGTGCTCTATGGCGGGCTGATGGCGCTGGTTAGCGCGATCATGCTGTGGGCCTGGAGCGAACGCACGATCCTGGAGATGTCCGTCATTCCCGATCGCAATCCGCTGTTCGTGGCGATGTCCGACGGCTCGATTCGCAATGGCTTCACCATCAAGATCCTCAACAAGCGTCACGATACGCGCAGCTTCCGGCTGGCCGTCGACGGCCTGCCTTCGGCGAAGGTGTCGATCATCGGCATGGAATCTGCCGATGCGCCGATCGAGGTTGTCACGGACAATCTCAGGGCCTTGCGGGTATTCGTGGCCATCCCGCCACTGGATGTCGCGCGCATGGCCGGTGACGAGACGGATTTCCGGTTCGTCGTGACGGATCTCGGTGACTCTACGACGACGTCGCGCGCGGCCACATTCAGGAGTCCAGGCAAATGAGCATGCCCCAGATGATCGAAAGCAACGGCGGCGGCGGCCGCAAGATCGAGGGCCGGCATGTGCTGATCGGTCTCGTCGGCTTCTTCCTCGCCATCATCGGGGTCAATCTGGTGATGGCGTACATGGCGATCACAACCTACTCCGGCATCGACACGCCGGACGCTTACCGTAAGGGCCTCGCCTACAACACGCGCATCGCGGCGGAGACGCGGCAGGCGGCGCTGGGTTGGCGGGAGGCGGTGACCTGGGAGACGTCGCAAGCGCCGCTCAAGTTGACGTTGACCGATACGCAGGGAAACCCGGTGAGCGGGCTTCACGTGACTGCCAGCCTGGGACGGCCGGCGACCAACCGGTACGACCGTGTGCTGGTGATGAGCGAGCGGGCGCCGGGTACCTACGAGGTTCGTGTGGCTGACGCCGACGCGGGCAATTGGGCGGTGGAGATCAAGGCATCGCGCCTGCGCAGCGGCAGCGTCGATCAGGTCTACGAAACGCGGAGGCGGTTGTGGCTCAAGCCGTAAATCTGTCACCTGTGGTTGGGATCGGCGGCCCGTCGGGTGGTGTCGACGCCAACGTGACGCGGTCGGTGACGCTCAGCGTGGAAGGCATGCATTGCGGCGGCTGCATGCGCAAGATCGAGCGGACGCTGCAGGACATGCCCGGCGTGGCGGTGGCGCGCGCCAACCTTTCGGCGCGTCGCGTGACGGCCTGGGTGAGCGCTCGAGAGCCGACGACAGAGGCGCTCGTGACGGCGCTCGACGGCGTCGGTTTTCGGGCGGCCGAGTTGACCGATGCGGATGGGGATGCAGGTCCTCGACGCGACCGGGATCTGCTGCGGCGCGTCGGCGTCGCCGGGTTTGCGGCGGCCAACGTGATGCTGTTGTCGGTGTCGGTGTGGGCCGGGCTCGCTTCGGACATGCCACCGGTCGTGCAATCGTTGTTTCACTGGCTGTCGGCGCTGATTGCGTTGCCGGCCATCGCGTATGCGGCGCAGCCCTTCTTCCGCTCGGCGGTTTCGGCGCTGTCGGCGCGCAGTCTCAACATGGACGTGCCGATTTCGCTGGGTATCCTTCTGGCGACAGGGCTCAGCCTGTTCCAGACCATGCGCGGCGGTGAACACGTCTATTTCGACGCGGCGATCACGCTGACGTTCTTCCTGCTGATCGGACGCTTGCTGGACGAGAGCATGCGCGTGCGTGCGCGCGGGGCGGCGGCCAACCTGCTGTCACTCAAGGCGCTGACGGCGACGGTCATCGCGCCGGACGGGACGCAGCATCGTGTGGCCGCGCGTGGCCTCGAGCCGGGGATGCGCGTTCGTGTCGCCGCGGGTGAGCGTATCCCGGTCGACGGTTGCATCGTGGCCGGCCAGAGTGACGTGGACGAGAGCCTGATTACCGGCGAGAGCGTGCCGCGCACGGTGGCTGTGGGCGCACCGGTCAATGCGGGAACATTGAACCTGGGCGGCAGCCTTGAGATCGAGGCGACGGCGGCCGACGACAGCACGTTGTTGGCCGAACTCGCGCGCCTGATGGCGGCGGCGGAGCAAGGGCAGGGCGCGTACGTGCGTCTGGCGGATCGCGCCGCCAAGATTTACGCGCCAGCGGTGCATCTGCTCGGTGCGGCGACGCTGGCGGGCTGGCTCGTGGCCGGATACGGGTTCGTCGATGCGCTGACGGCGGCGATCGCAGTGCTCATCATCACGTGTCCGTGCGCGTTGGCGCTGGCGGTGCCTGCGGTGCAGGTGGCGGCGACGAGCCGGCTGTTTGCGCGCGGCGTGATCGTGAAGTCGGCTGATGCGCTGGAGCGGCTGGCAGAGGTCGATACCGTCGTCCTCGACAAGACGGGGACGCTGACCCATGGCGAGCCGCAGCTTGTTGCTGGCGGGACGGTGTCGGATGCGCTTTTGGCGGAAGCGATGGGTCTGGCGGCGGTGAGCCGCCATCCCTATGCGCGCGCCATCGTGCGCGCGGCGGAGGCGCGCGGGCTTGCCGTGGTGCCGCGGGCGGGCGTGGTGGAGGTGCCGGGTTGCGGGTTGTCGGCGCAGACCGAGGCGGGTGAGCTGAGACTCGGTTCGGGTGACTGGGTCGGTGCGGGTGCGGCGGCCCAGGCAGACGGCCAGACGAGCGTTTATCTTGGGAGCGGTGGGCGCGTGATCGCGGCGTTCGCGTTCAGCGATACGTTGCGCAGCGACGCGCGCGAGGCGGTGAACACATTGATGTCGGCGGGCTATGCCACATCCATGCTTTCGGGCGATCGGCCGGAGATCGTGGTGCGGGTGGCGGAGTCGGTGGGTATTGCGGATCATCGCGGCAGTGTGCGTCCCGACGCCAAGCTGCAGCGCATCGAGGCGCTGCGGGGAGCGGGTGCGCGCGTGTTGATGATCGGGGATGGATTGAACGACGCACCAGCACTTGCCGCCGGTCATGCTTCGATGTCGCCATCGTCGGCGGCCGACATCAGCCAGACGGCTGCGGACGTGGTATTCCAGGGCGGCGTCCTGGCGCCGGTGGTCGAGACGCTCGCCGTGGCGCGGCGCGCGCGGCGCATGGCGCTGGAGAATTTTGCAATCGCGCTCGGCTACAACGCGGTTTTCGTTCCGCTGGCGGTCGTCGGACTTGTCACGCCGCTGCTCGCGGCCATCGCCATGTCCGCATCGTCGATCGCGGTGACGGCGAATGCGCTGCGCTTGCGCTCGCTGCGGCTCGGTCCACCAACCGCGCCGCAGCGCCGACAGGAGGTCTCCCAATGACCGCGCTCGTCTGGCTCATTCCGGCTGCCCTGGCACTCGGCTTCTTTGGCCTTCTGGCGTTCTTGTGGGCGCTGAAGTCTGGCCAATTCGAGGATCTCGACGGCGCCGCGTGGCGGGCGATCGAGGACGATGACGGCCCGCGCTCCTGACGCTGGGCGCGCGGTTCCAGCACAACCCTGACCGGGGCGGATGCGGCGGCGTGATCGCAGCCGATCGTCGTTGCGTGTGACCTGAGACCCGCAAACTCCTCCAGATTTGGGTAGAGTCCGTCGATCCAGGAAGGAGACGGACGATGAGGAAGTCGCGGTTCACCGAGGAGCAGATCATCGCGGTCCTGCGCGAGCAGGAGGCGGGGCAGCCGACGGCGGATGTGTGCCGCCGGCACGGCATCAGCTCGGCGACGTTCTACAAGTGGAAGGCGAAGTTCGGCGGCATGGACGTGTCGGACGCCAAGCGCCTGCGCGCACTGGAGGACGAGAACGCGAAGCTGAAGAAGCTGCTCGCCGAGGCGATGCTCGACAATGCGATCCTGAAGGACGTGACCAGCCGAAAGTGGTGACGCCCGCCGCCCGACGGCAGGCCGTGGCGCACACGTGCCAGGTGCACGCGGTGAGCCAGCGGCGGGCATGCTCCGCACTGAATGTCGATCGCTCGACGATCCGTTACCGCCACCGTTGCGCCGGCGACGCCGATGTGCGGCTCCGCATTCGGGAGCTCGCCGCCCATCGGCGCCGCTTCGGCTACCGGCGTCTGCATTTCCTGTTGGACCAGGAGGGCGTGAAGATGAACCAGAAGAAATTCCGCCGGATCTACCGCGAAGAAGGGCTGAAGGTCAGGAAGCGGTCGGGGCGCAAGCGGGCGCTCGGCATGCGGGCGCCGATCGCGCTGCCGTCCGGCCCGAACGAGCGCTGGTCGCTCGACTTCGTGTCGGACAGCTTCACCGACAGCCGGCGTTTCCGCGTGCTGGCGATCGTCGACGACTTCACGCGCGAGTGTCTCGCACTGGTGGCCGACACCTCACTTTCGGGCCCCCGCGTTGCGCGTGAGCTGGATGCCGTCATCGCGCGGCGCGGCAAGCCGAAGTCGTGCGTGTCCGACAACGGCACGGAGTACACCAGCATGGCGATCCTGAAATGGAGCCGGCAGATGCGCATCGACTGGCACTACATCGCGCCCGGAAAGCCCCAACAGAACGCGTTCGTGGAAAGCTTCATCGGCCGCCTGCGCGACGAGTGCCTCAACGAGACGGCGTTCTCATCGCTCTCAGAGGCCCGATTGCTGCTGGCCGAGTGGCGTGACGATTACAACCGCGTGCGCCCGCATTCGGCGCTCGCGAACCTGACGCCGGAGGCTTACCGCACCCGGCATCTCGCCCTTGCGGCAACCGCCATCCAAGGGCAAAACTTCACCCCAGGACTCTCCCTCTGAGTGGAGGAGAATGGGGTCTCAGGTCACGTGCGCCAAAGCGTGGGCTGTTGGCGCCGGCGGCTCAGTTGCCCGTGAGATCCTTGTAGGCGTGCCACGTCGCGTGGCCGATCAGCGGGAAGGCGACGATCAGGCCGACGAACAAGGTCGCGAAGCCGCAAGCCATCGCGGCGGCGATCAGTGCCGCCCACAGCGCCATCGGCTTGGGATTGGCGAGACAGGCGCGCACGCTGGTCGTCATCGCGGTGACGGCATCAATCGGCTTATCCATCAGCAACGGAACCGAGACCGAGGAGATGGCGAAGACGATTGCCGCGAGCACCGCGCCCGTCGCGGTGCCGATGATGAGCAGCGCCAAGCCGCGCGGCGAGAACAGCAGTTGG
Source organism: uncultured Alphaproteobacteria bacterium (assembly GCA_963697205.1). GTDB lineage: Bacteria > Pseudomonadota > Alphaproteobacteria > Rhizobiales > Hyphomicrobiaceae > CAVONB01. Next base: position 279,769 of record CAVONB010000015.1, read on the forward strand.
TAGACGAATTGATCGAAATCGGGGAGCCCACCCTGGCCCATGAGCAGGATGAAGAGTGCCAGCGCGAGTAACAACCAGATCAGATAGGTGAGCAGAAGTATCACGCCCATGAAGGCGAGCTGTCCACGCAGGTTGCCGATCGCGGCGAAGGCATCCGACAAGGTGGTCGGCCGACCGGCTGCGATGCGCTGACTCGTCGCGTAGAGGCCGACTGCCATCAACGGGCCAATCAGCAGGAAGCCGCCGGCGAGCGCCAAAAACAGCGACTGCAAGCCGAATTGCGACAAGCCCCAGACGATGCTCGCGGCGGCGGCGGCGAAGATCAGTCCAAGCGTCAAGCCGACTGCCGGGGCTTCCCAAAGATCGCGCCAACCGGCGGCCAGCCATTGCCAGGGCTGATCGAAGGGGACAGTGCGGACGGGCAGCTCGCCGGGCGACGTGTGGTCTGCTGTGACGGTCATCTTCTCCTCCCCCTTTGTGGCCTCGGCCCGCAGAGCGCTGGCGCGCGAGCGTGCGGCGCGATCGGCAAAATAGCGTTGATCTCAGTCAAAACCGAGCCCCGATTGACGCGTGTGCGCCGTTGCCCGGGGCGATAGGGCGGGTACAGATGCGCGCATTCCGGCGGATTTTCGAGCGTCTGCAAAGTTAAAGTTAAAGCGTGTCCCAATTTGACGAGGTCCACTTCTGGCCCGACGTTCGGCGTGATGCGGCAAATGTAAGTGGAGAGCAACAATGAGTATCTGGGGAAAGCTTTCCCTGGCCAGCGCCATGTTGGTCGCCAGCGTGGGTCCCTCGTTCGCATTCTGGCAATGTACGGTGCCGGAAATCGACGGCCCCGCAGGCGTATCCGCACTGGCGCTGCTGGTGACCGCTGGCATGGTCGCCTACAACCGCGCGAAGAGCTGAATGGCAGGCTCCTCGGATGATCCACGTCAGCCAGGCATGACAACATGCAAGACCTGATCGCTGCCGCAGATGCGACCGAGGCCCGCACGCTCAGCTCGAGCGCCCAATCGCGAGCGTTTCCTCTTTTGGCGAGAACCGGCCTGTGGCTCGCCATCGCCATTGCGGAAATGCTCGCGATCTCCTGGCTGTTCGATCTTCAACTCGGCGTGCCGCTCTATCTCAGTCCATTCTTCTATATGCGCCAGGCCGTCATCTGGGCGCTCATCTCCGGGGCGGCATTCGTGCTCGTGATCTGGCCGCGGCGGATGGACGTCCTCGCCGCGTGGCAGGATGAGCAGCGCCGCCATCCCATGGCGGGTCCCATCGCGCTCAACGCGTTGCTGTTTGCGCTGCTGGTCGGAGCGACCGTTCTGGTGATGCACGCGGCCGGCCAGGCGGCGGGTGTGCCGTGGGGCTGGCTCGGCCTTTATACGGGATTGCTGTTTGCGACCGGCCTTTCGGTTGCGCGTCTGGATGTTCCTTTCGGCGGGCAGTGGCGCCTGATCCGGCGGTATCTTGGCGAGGTGGTGCTGTCGCTGATGGTCGGTCTGGCGATCGTTCTTTTCAGCATGGTCACGGCGGCGGGTTGGGATGTGCTGGCGGGAGCGACGCTAAAAGTCGTCCTTGCGATTCTGAGCCTCTACGAAAGCAGCGTATCAGTCGATCTCGTGGAGCGTTCGGTAACCATTGGGTTGTTCAAAGCCATCATCACCGCGAACTGCTCGGGAAGCGAGGGCATCGCGCTCGTGTTCGGCTTCGTGTCGATCTACCTCTGGGTGTTTCGCGACACGCTGCGCTTCCCGCAGGCGCTGCTGCTCTACCCGATCGGCATTGCCGGTATCTGGTTGCTGAATGCGGTCCGCATCGCGCTTCTGACCAGCCTCGGCGCGCATGTCTCGCCGCACATGGCGGTGCAGGGCTTTCATTCGCAGGCGGGGTGGATCGCCTACCTCGTCGCCACGTTCGCGCTGATGGTGCTGGCACAGAAAGTTGCCTATTTCCATCCCAAGCCGGTGGGGACGACGGTGGGGACGACGGTGTGGGCGGCGCCGGCTGGGCGAGGGCCGGATGCGCCGCTGGTCGCGGACAAGGCCGACGACCGGGTGATGCTCGCCTATCTCGCGCCCTTCATGGGCCTGATGGTGGGCGCCATCGTGATGGCGGCCACGGTGCCGCACGAGCGCCCGCTCTATCCGATCAAGGTGGCGGCCGTCCTGTTGGGACTGTGGCTCTTCCGGGACGTGTGGCGCGGGGTACGCTGGTCTGTACCGTGGGAGGGCGTCGCGGTCGGGTTCGTCGTCGGCGCGCTGTGGATCGTGACCGATCCCGATCCGGCTGCCGGCGCGCCGCTCGCGGCCTGGCTGGAGGCGATCGGGCCGGGGGCGGCTGCGGCGTGGATCGCGCTCAGGGTATTCGGTTCGAGTGTGACGGTGCCGCTGGCGGAGGAGCTTGCGTTTCGCGGCTTTCTTTATCGCTGGATCGTCAGGCGCAACTTCGTGGCGGTGTCCTACGCCCACGTCTCCTGGTTGGCGGTGGTGGTCAGTTCGGCGTTGTTCGGTGCGATGCACGATCGCTGGCTCGCAGGTGCGCTGGCGGGTGTGGCGTTTGCGCTGGTGATGGTGCGCACGAACAGCCTTTCAGGAGCGGTGGTCGCGCACATGGTGGCGAACCTGTTGATCTGCCTGTGGGCGCTCGTGTTCGCGCAGTGGTCGCTGCTGTAGGCGCGGTCTGGGACGAGTGCAAACGACGAAGGGGCGCCCTTGGGCGCCCCTTGCCGTATGTGCTTCGTTCGCCGCGGCGTGCGCTCACTTGAGCGGGATGTGCTCCTCGCGGAAGTTGAATTTATAGGAGAAGCCGACGCGGGCGACCCAGAAGTCGTCTTCCCATTTAACTCGTCCGGTGCAAATACCGATGCAGGGGCCACCTGTGTACGTGTAGCTGTGCGTCTCATCACCGAGATCGACATAGAGAGCCTCGGCGCGGAAGGTCCAGCGATTGTCGCGCATAAACTCGACGCCGCCGCCCAGCGTCCAGCCATATTTGGTCCCACCATTCGACTGGCGGAACGGCACAGCTGAGTCGAAGAGCTTGTGGTCGATGTCGGCCATGGCGAGGCCACCGGTGACATAGGCCAGCATGTCGTCGCGCAGCAGGATGCCGAGCCGGGCACGCGTCGTGCTGAACCAATTCATCTCAGATTTGACTGAGACAGTCGGAGCGTTCGGGGCGAACGTCCCGCTTGTTTCAAGGCCAAGGTAGCCGAAGTCGCTCTCGATGCCGAACACGGTGCGGTCGCACTGGATATTGTAACCGGAATGGGCGCCGATGGTGAAGCTGCCATCGTCCTTGCTGAGCTTCGGATCAGCGGGATCAGCGCTCGTCATATCAGTGTTGCCGCTGGCGTAGCCGAGGTTGACACCGACGTAAGAGCCCGAAAAGGCGCCGCCGCTGCAGCGGCCACCTTCGTGAGCGCCGCTGGCGTAGGCGGCGCTGGAGGCCATGACGAGGGCGAGGCCCGCCGCAACAGCCGATAACCTGGACAGCATAGCGTCATCTCCGAATGGCAAAGGATAACTCTGCACGAAGGGGACGCCTGATTTCGCGGGCCGTCTCACGGGAGGCCTCAGCGTGGCGAGCGTCCTGACGCAACGGATTCTTTACGGATAAGCAACGACTGATTCACGAGAGTTTGTCGAGACTTGTCGGGGCGAAGACGGCCGTGGCCGGGGGAGGTGTTGCCCTCGGGCGACAAGTGGTGTGCTGCTTTTCAGGGGGCAAGGATTGGGGATGCCGAATGGCTTCGGCCCGAAGAGCGTGTGCAGGGCAGGGAGGCGCTCTCACTCGTACTTGCGTGCGACGATCATTGTGTAGTCGACAGCCCTTTCGCGGCCGAGCCGTTCCAAGAGCAGGCCGCCGATCTCGGCCTCGCCGATGCGGCGCAGGCCGAACCAGCGGCGGCGGCGGTGGCGTGCGGCGACCTCCTCGAGCGCTTGTGCGATCTCAGGCTCGGAGCGCGGCCGCATCAGGTGCGCAAGGCTCTCGACGGCGGTGACGCGGCAGCCGTTCTCTTCCAGCAGGCGCGACCATGCGTTGGCGGTCGGCATCACTGGGCAGCGCCATAGCTCCTTGAAGCGCGCGAGGTCGCCGGCGAGCGCGTCCGGCACGGTATCGGCAGGCATGTCGTCGACGATGATGAAGGTGCCGGAGGGCGCCAGGGCGCTCGACAACGCGCGGATTGTGACGGCGGGATCGGGGCTGTGGATCAGGCTCTCGATGCCGTAGATCAGCGTATAGCTCGCCTGGCGCGGGTCGTCGTAGGAGCCGTGCGAAATGGTGACGTCGCCGGCGATGCCGCGGGACGCCGCGATCCGGTTGCCTTGCGCGCATTGGCGCGGCGAGAGCGTGACGCCGTGCCAGGTGCCACCGTGGCGGGCTTGCAAGGCGAGGGCCGTGCCGCCATAGCCGCAGCCGGCGTCCAGCGCGACGGGTGGGGGGCTGGCCGGGATGTGCCGGCTGATGAGCGTGTGAATGGTTTGTGGGCTGAAGGTGTCGGTCGCCGGGTCGACGAGCCAGCGGTGGATGGTGTGGGCTTCGTGGCCCGAAAATCGCCGGAAGCCGCGGTTGAGCCGCGTCCACATGTGCATGTCGTCGTAGTATCGCGACAGGTCGCGGCGATGGGGCTCAGGCACGATGCGGTCCTCTTTGTGCGGCGTTCGGGTTGCGGCGTTTGGCGATGCGGCGGGGCTACGGTGGCGGACGCTTGACAGATCACGGTCCTATGACGCAATCGAGGCTCGCACGCGAGCCCTGGGCGGTGCTGGCCATCGTGCTGGCCGGTGCATTCGTGGATATGGGAGCCTGATTGGCGATGGGTGCGCGTTTCCGCGAGGACGTGCCGGTTCAGGCGGGCGCGGTGTCGGCCGCGCCCGGCCATGGGGCCGAGAGGGCGGTCGCGCGCCTCGTGGCCGGCGCGGGGATCGCGGCGGCTGCGCTGTTCATCATCGTCGGCGTGGTGTTCCGGCTGCAGTCGTATGGCGACGGGGCGCTGTTCTCATACGCGGTGGCGGCGGGCGAGAGCTGGGCGTTTCACTGGCACAACATCTCGGTGCGCGTGTTCGTCTATCTCTGGGCGATGCTGCCCGCGGAGATTTACGCGCGGGCGACAGGCGACGGAGCGGGTGCAGTCGCGCTCTACGGGTTCTTGTTCTTTTCCGCGCAGGCCGTGGGGCTGGGGCTGACGGCTATGCTCGATCGCACGCGAGGACGTCAGTTCTTTCTGGCGGCGGCGCTTTCGACGGCGGTGCTGTGCCCGCTGGTGTTCGGCTTTCCAACCGAGATGTGGTTTGCGCACGCCGTGTTCTGGCCGGCTTTGACGCTGGTGCATCGCGGGGCCGCGGACGGTGGCCGGGCTTTTGGCGCGCTGGTGGCGGCATTTGCGGCGCTGGTGCTGTCTCACGAGGGCGGCGTGGTGCTCGGTGCGGCGATCGTGGTGACCGCGCTCTTGCGGGGGCCGGCGGATCGCGGATTCAGGCGGGCGCTTGCGGCGTTCGCGCTGGCCGGTTCTGTTTGGCTGGCGATCCGCTTGGCGTTGAGGCCGGACGCCTATATTTCCGACGCACTCGAAACGGCGGCGCTGAGTTTCGTTGCTCCCGAAAATCTCGCCAGTCGCGCCGTGGTGCTGATCGCGCTGACGGTGGCCGGATTTCTCGCGTTGCGCACGGCGTGCGTGCGTTTGGGACTGCGCCACGCGGACGTCATCGCGACGGCGATCGCGGTGGGTGTGCTGGTCGCCTATTGGGTGCTGGCCGCGCCCAGCGTGCACGCCGCGGATCGCTACCGCGTGCGCACGGTGCTGCTGGTGTTGACGCCGGTGATCGGGGGGCTTGCCGCGCTGCTGGTCGTGACGGGCGAGGGCGGCCTGTGGCCGGCGCTGGCGCGATGGGCGCCTGGAAGATGGCTGGACGTGCTGGCAACGGGGCTGCGACGCGCGTCCGCGCGGCGCGGTGCAGCCGGGGTGCTGGCGCTGGTGCTGCTCGTGCATGGCGTCGAGACGGGACGGTTCGTATCGGCGTGGACCGCGTATCAGGGCGCGTTGCGCGAACTTGCGACGGGCGCGTCATCCGACGGGCGGCTCGGGGCGCCGCGCTTTGCCTCGTCAGCGCGGTTGCCCGCCGGTGTTGAGGCGCTGGATTGGGAATCGACGACGCCCTACCTGTCAGTTCTGGTGGCACCAAGACTGCAGCCGGCGCGGCTCGTCGTGTCGCCGCAGTCCGTCTACATCTGGATGAGTTGCGCGGATGCGCGCCGGCATGCCGCGCAGGCGTCTGCCGTGCCAGACGATGCACGGGGCCTGATCGCCAGCCATGCGTGCGCCAACCGGGATTAGACCGGTTCCGCCCATAGGTCATAGGCGTCGGCGTGGTCGACGCGGGCGCGGACGATGTCGCCGGGCTTCAGGTCGGTTGCGCCGTTCAGGAACACGCAGCCGTCGATCTCGGGAGCGTCCCACGCCGAGCGGCCGATGGCGCCTTCGTCGTCGACCTCGTCGATCAGCACGTCGATGGTGCGGCCGACGCGCGCCTGCATGAGTGCGCCGGAGACGTCCTGCGGCGGTCTGCATGAAGCGATGCCAGCGCTCTTCCTTGACGTCCTCGGGCACGGCGCCGGGCAACGCGTTCGCCTTGGCGCCGTCGACGGCTTCGTACTTGAAGCAGCCGACGCGGGCGAGCTTGGCCTCCGTCAGCCACTCGAGCAGCAGCTCGAAGTCGGCGTCGGTCTCGCCGGGAAAGCCGACGATGAAGGTCGAGCGGATGGCGAGGTCGGGGCACACGTCGCGCCAGCGGGCGAGGCGCTCGAGCGTCTTTTCCTGGTGGGCGGGGCGGCGCATCGCCTTCAACACGTGCGGGCGCGGCGTGCTGGAAGGGGATGTCGAGGTAGGGGAGGATCTTGCCGTCGGCCATCAGCGGGATGACGTCGTCGACGTGCGGATAGGGGTAGACGTAGTGGAGGCGCACCCAGGCGCCGAGGCTGCCGAGGTTCTTCGCCAGGTCGAGGAAGCGGGCCTTGACCGGCGCTGCCCTTCCAGGTGCTCTCGGCATATTTGATGTCGAGGCCGTAGGCGCTGGTGTCCTGGCTGATGACCAGCAGCTCCTTGACGCCGGCGCGGACGAGGCGTTCGGCCTCGGCCATGCACGTGGGCGGCCGGGCGGCTGGCGAGGTCGCCGCGCAGGTCGGGAATGATGCAGAAGGTGCAGCGGTTGTTGCAGCCCTCGGAAATCTTCAGATAGGCGTAGTGGCGCGGCGTGAGGCGCAGGCCTTCCGGCGGGACGAGGTCGACGTAGGGGTCGTGCAGCGGCGGGACGGCGTCGTGGACGGCGGCGACGACCTGCTCGTATTGATGCGGGCCGGTGACGGCGAGCACGCCGGGATGCTCGGCGCGGATGCGGTCCTCCTCGACGCCGAGGCAGCCGGTGACGATGACGCGGCCGTTGTCGCTGATCGCCTCGCCGATCGCGGCCAGGCTCTCGTCCTTGGCGGAGTTGAGGAAGCCGCAGGTGTTGACGACGACGACGTCGGCGCCGTCGTAGTCGCGGGCGATCTCGTAGCCCTCGGCGCGCAGCCTGGTGATGATGCGCTCGGAATCGACCAGCGCCTTCGGGCAGCCGAGCGAGACGAAGCCGACCTTGGGTGCGGCTTTCGCCTTGGCGGCACGGCGGACGCGGGGCTGCGCTCGGGCCGCGGCGTGCTTTCCGGGGGGCGATTTGCGCGTGCGTGTGGGGGTGTCTGACATGGCGGCAGCTTCTAGCATATCGTCGGGGGCGCGCCACAGGGTCTCGCTGTCTCGGCCTCTGCCACTGGCTCTCGCGATCGGGGCCGGCAGCGGGCGCGGGCCGTATCATGGCCACGATTGGCTCTAAGCTCCCAGGCTTGCGATTCGGCGCGTGCAGACGGCTGCTGTGCGCCGGCCGTCATGCATCTGCCGTCACGACAGGGGGATGGGGCACCATGCTCGGGTGGTGGAAGAAGACCGACGGGTTCGAGTGGCGCGAATATGTGCGCACGACCATTCTCGTCAAACGCAAGCAGCGCCGCGATCGCGTGGTCGAGGCGAAGGTGCAGGCCGTGGCCGGCGCCAAGCGCGCCGGGCAGGCCAGCGCGGCGGCAAGCGGGCGTGGGCTGGCGGCGTTGTGGCGCGGATCGACGCGAGGGCTCAAGGGGCTGGGCAGCGTCGTGTGGCGCGGGATGGCGCTGGGCCTGGGATGGATCGGAACTGCGCCGCGCCGCGCGTTGGCGGTTGCCGGCCCGGCGCTGACGTCGGCGCAATGGCGACTGAAGCCGATGGCGCGCCGCCTGACGACGCCGCCGCTGCGGACCGTCCTGCGCAACGGCGGACTGGTGGCCCTGATCATTGCGCTGGCGTGGCTGCCGGGGCGCGGGCTTTCGCAGGAGACATGGATTGCCGGCGGGATCGCGGTGGCGCTGCTGGGCGGGCTTGGGTTGGCGCGTGTCATCGTCGGCGAGCGGCTTCTTCCCGACGGCCTGGCGGGGCGCGTGCCGGGCGTGGGCTGGGTCGCCGACCGTGTGCCTGCCATCAGCCCGAAGGTCGTCGGTGGCGCCGTGGCGGCTGTGGTGCTGGCGCTGGCCGGGGGGCTCGCCTGGCAGTCCTGGCAGGGCGGCGGCCTGCCGACGCCGAGCCTCGCTTCGCTGCAGATCCCGGGGTTTTCGGCCTCGCAGAAGATCGAGGGGCGGGCGTCTGCCATTGATGGCGACACGCTCAGGATCGGCAGTTCCATCGTTCAGCTAGACGGGATCGAGGCGCCGGAGCGCACGCAGCGCTGCCGCGGCCCCGGCAATCGCAGTTGGCGCTGCGGGGACGCTGCGCGCGAGGCGCTGGCGCGGCTGACCGGGCGCAAGCGGATCGTGTGCACGGTGTCGACTGGGGCAGTCGAAACCGACGGGTCCGGCCGCATGGCGTCGGGCACCTGCGAGGTCGACGGCGCCGATCTCGCGGAGACCCTGGTGCGCAAGGGGTATGTTTTCGCCAAGTCTGGCTTGTTTGCCCGCTATAGCGCGGCGGAGGATGGCGCGCGGGCGGATCGCGCCGGGGTGTGGCGTGGCACTGGTGAGCGACCGCAGGCGTGGCGCGACAAGCTGTGGGCGGAGGCCAAGCGGTCGGCGCCCGACGGCTGCCCGATCAAGGGCGAGGTGCGATCCGGGGCCAAGGTTTATCTGTTGCCGTGGTCGCCGCGTTACGAACGGGCCAAGGTGAGCAGCCGACGCGGCGAGCGCTGGTTCTGCACGGAGGCGGAGGCGCAGGAAGCCGGCTGGCGGCCACGGGAGCGCTCCTGACGGCGGGACGGCCGGGGCGCTGCGGACGGTGGCTGGGCGGCGTTGCAAGGCGGGAAAGGAAAAAGCCCGCGGCCGGGGGAGGGCCGCGGGCTCGAAAGCGTGACGCCTCTAGGGGGGATAGGTGGGACGGCGCCACGTTCGGACTTGTGAAGAATAACACGGCGCCGCCGTATTGCAAGCGATTCGCCTTAACGCTATTGCAAAAAAGTCAAGGACGGTTGACGCCGCTTTGCGCCAAAGCCGACAAACAACTTGAAATTGGCAGTGAATTAGAGAGCGAAACGCAAGGTTTCGTATTCTGGTCAGACGATCCACACGTCCGGCGTGGTCAGACGATCCGTATTTACGATCGGCCTGGGGCGGGCTTGTCGCTGCCGGCGACCGATTGACGTAGGACAAACTTCTGGATCTTGCCGGTCGAGGTCTTGGGCAGCGGCCCGAAAACGAAGTGATGCGGCACTTTGTAGCCGGCGAGGCCCGACCGGCACCATGCAACCAGATCGTCTGGCGCCGGCTGTGCGGCGCCGGGCTTGAGCGTGACGAAGGCACAGGGCGTTTCGCCCCATTTCTCGTCCGGCATGGCGACGACTGCCGCTTCCATTATGCTCGGATGGCGATAAAGCACCTCCTCGATCTCGAGCGAGGAGATGTTTTCGCCGCCGGAAATGATGATGTCCTTGGAGCGATCCTTGACCTCGATGTAGCCGTCGGGGTGCCAGACGGCCAAATCGCCGGAATGATAATAATCCCCGGCGAATGCGGCGTCGGTTGCGGTCGGGTTTTTCAAGTAGCCCTGCATCAGCGTGTTTCCCCGGAGCAGGATTTCGCCAATCGTACACGCGTCCCTCGGGACCGGTTCCAGAGTTTCAGGATCGGCGACGATCATGTCGTCGATCAGGGCGATGCGGGACGCCCTGGCGGGCCATCAGACGGGCGCGGTCGTCGGTGTCGAGGCTGTCCCACTCGCGATGGTGGACGCAGGTCGTCGATGGGCCATAGCTCTCCGTCGTGCCGTAGGCGTGCAGCACCTGAAAGCCCATTGCCTCCATGTCGCGAATGACGGCGGAGGGCGGGGCAGCGCCGCCGGTCATGATGCGCGGGCGCTGGGGCAGGGCGCGCTTGTCGGCGTCGGGGGCGTGGATCAGCATCGACAGCACGATCGGAGCGCCGCACATGTGGGTGGCGCCATGCTCGGCGGCGAGCGCGAAGATCCGTGCGGGCTCGACCTTTCTCAGGCAGATGTGGGTGCCGGCGGCCGCGGTGACGGCCCAGGTGAAGGTCCAGCCGGCGCAGTGGAACATCGGCAGCGTCCACAGGTAGCGGCTGTCGTGGTCGAGCCCGAAGGTCAATGCGTTGGACAGCGCGTTCAGATGGGCGCCGCGATGGTTGAGGACCGCGCCCTTGGGGTTGCCGGTCGTGCCGGAGGTGTAGAGCAGGCAGATCGCGTCCCATTCGTCGCGGGGGCCGGGATAGACGAAGTCGGGGTCGCCGGTGGCGAGAAAATCCTCATACTCGACGCCGCCGAAGTCCGGCAGCGTCGGCGGTCTCGGCATCGGCGATGTCGATGACGAGAGGGCGGTTGGCGCACAGCTCCAGCGCCGGCGCGATGGTGGCGTGGAATTCGCGGTCGGCGAGGAACACCTTGGCCTCGCCGTGGTCGAGGCAGAAGGCGATCGCGGCGGCGTCGAGGCGGATGTTGATCGCGTTCAAGCACGGCTCCGAGCATGGGCACGGCGTAGTGGGCTTCGAGCATCGCGGGCACGTTGGCAGCGAGGACCGAGACGGTGTCGCCGTAGCCGATGCCGGCCCGCTTCAGGGCGGAGGCCAGGCGGCGGCAGCGGGCGTAGAATTCACGATAGGTGAAGGCCCGGTCGCCATGAATGACGGCGGTGCGGTCGGCGAAGAAGGTCGCGGCGCGGCGCAGAAAACTGAGCGGCGTCAGGGGGACGAAATTGGTCGGCCGCCTAGCGAGCTCGGGACGGCCGGAATAGATGTCGGATGCCATGGGCTCGGGCTCTCTCTGCGGCTGACGTTGTGGCCTATCGACTTCGACATGCTCAGAGCCGACGTTTTGGAATCACGGCGCTTGGGCGCCGGTCAGGTCTCGTGCCAGGTGACGAATTCCGTGAGCGGGATGCGGTCTGGCGTGAAGGTATTCACCTTGGCGTCCGGGTCCGCATAGCCGAGCGCCATGCCGCAAATGACGACCTCGTCGCCGGGGATGTCGAGCAGCTCGCGAATGCGCGCGTGATAGTTGCAGAACGCCGCCTGTGGGCAGGTCTCGAGCCCCTCGCCGCGAGCCGCGACCATGACTGATTGCAGAAACATGCCCATGTCGAGCCATGAGCCGGGCTCCATGTCGCGATCCATCGTGAAGATGAGGCCGACGGGGGCGTCGAAGAAGAGATAATTGCGTCCCGTCTGGACGTGGGCCTTGTCGCGGTCGCCCTTGGCGATGCCGAGCGTGCCGAACAGGCCCCAGCCGCAGGCGCGGCGACGCGCCAGGTAGGGGTCACGCCATTTGACCGGATAATAATTGTACTCGCGCTGGCCCTCGTCGCCGGCCTCGTAGCGCGCGTGAATATCGGCGCTCGAAACGGCGCTTGGCTTCGCCTTGCAGGACGTGGGCCTTCCACGGCTGGATGTTAGAGCCGGACGGTGCGCGGCCGGCGGTCTTCAGGATGCGCTCGATGAGCGGCCGGGGGACCGGTGTGTCGAGAAAGGCACGGATGCTCTGCCGGCCACGGATGGCCTCGGCGACCGTCATCATGGTCGGGTTTCTCCTGTCAAACGTCTGCGCGCGGAGCGCGGGTTGCACCCATGGGTGCGGGTCGGGCGGCAGCTGTCAAGGCACCGCGCGTGCAGGGTAGCCCAACGCGCACGCCGGAGCGCGGTGCGAGAGCGGTTGGCGGCCCGGCGAAACTCTGCTTCTCTGCCAGCAAGTCCCGCGCATCAGACGGGGCGCTGGGTCATGTGGAGTCAACGTTCCGAGGTCATCCGATGTCACTGGTTCTCACCGAGCGCCCGGCTGACGGCGTGCTGCTGCTCCGGCTCAATCGGCCGGAGGCGCGCAACGCGCTCAACACCGCGCTGAGGCAGGCGATCGTGGCGGCACTGGAGGCGGCCGCGGAAGACGCCACGGTGCGCGCCGTGGTCATGACCGGCAACGAAAAGGCGTTCGCGGCGGGTGCGGATCTCGCGGAGATGCGGCCGTCGACGCCGATCGAGATGATGCAGCGAGGGACGCACAAGCTGTGGGACCGGATCGGTGCGTTTCCCAAGCCGCTGATCGCGGCGATCAACGGGTTCGCGCTGGGTGGCGGGTTGGAGCTCGCGCTGCATTGCGACATCATCATCGCAGGCGAGGGCGCGCGGGTCGGGCAGCCGGAGGTGAAGGTCGGCATCATGCCGGGCGGCTCGGGGACGCAGCGGCTGACGCGGGCGATCGGCAAATACAAGACGATGATGCTCGTCCTGACGGGCGAAATGATCGGCGCTAAAGAGGCGTGCGACATGGGCATCGTCAGTCGCGTGGTGCCCGATGCCGAAGTCGTGGTGCACGCAATAGAGATGGCCAAGGGGATTGCCGCGCTGCCGCCGATCTCGGTCGCGTTCGCCAAGGAAGCGGTGGTCGCGGGCGAGGACGCGCCGATGTCGACGGCGTTGAGCCTGGAACGCAAGGCGCTGTGGCTGTTGTTTGCGACCGAGGACCAGAAGGAAGGGATGGGGGCGTTCCTGGAAAAGCGCACGCCGTCGTTCAAGGGCAAGTGAGCGTGGGTCGCGGGCCGGCGTGCGCCGCCGCCGGGGCCACGGTCCTGCCGCACGAAGACCAGGATGGGAGGGCGCGATGCCGCTCGATGCAATGAAGCCCGATCTCGTCGTGGGCGTGGTCGGCACCGGTGCAATGGGACGCGGCATCGTGCAGGTCTCAGCCCAAGGCGGCATGCGCGTCGTGTGCCACGATACTAAGCCCGGCGCGGCTGCGGCGGCCAAGGCCGGCATCGCGAATATCCTGGCCACGCTGGTAGAGAAGGGCCGCGTGTCGCAGGCCGATGCCGATGCGGCAGTGGCGCGGATCAGCGTGACCGATGATCTCGCCAACGTCGCGAAAGCGGATGTCGTGGTCGAGGCCGTGATCGAGCGGCTCGACATCAAGCAGGATCTGTTCGCCGAGTTCGACCGCCTGGCCGGGCCCGATACGATCCTGGCGACCAACACGTCGTCGCTGCCGGTGACGGCGATCGCTGCCAAGTGCGCGAACCCCGAGCGCGTCGCGGGCCTGCACTTTTTCAATCCCGTGCCGCTGATGCGGCTGGTGGAGGTGATCCCGGGCTTGAAGACGCGGCCGGATGTGAGCGAGGCGCTGATGGTTATCGGGCGGCGGATGACGCGCGAGCCGATCCTGTGCAGCGACAGTCCGGGCTTCATCGTGAACCACGTCGGGCGCGCCTACGTGCCGGAGGCCTCGCGGCTGGTGGCGGAAGGCGTTGCGGCGTTTGACGACATCGATCGGATCATGATCGGCGCGCCGGGTTTCCGGATGGGGCCGTTCCAGCTGATCGACCTGACCGGCGCGGACGTCTCGGTGCCGGTGATGGAAAGCATCCTCGGGCAGTTCTACGGCGACCCGCTCTATGCGCCGCAGCCGCTTTTGAAGACGCGCGTGGATGCCGGGATGTTCGGGCAGAAGACCGGCGCGGGCTGGTATGCCTATCCGGGCGGCAAGCGCGAGGAGCTGGCGCCACGTCCGGTGCCTGTGGTGGCGCGACGGCGGCCGGTGTGGGTGCGTCCGAGCCAGGCGGAGCCGGAGTTGTCGGCGTCGGTGGCGGATCTGCTGGCGAAGTCGGGCGCGGAGGTCGAGCGCGGCCCATCGCCCGGCAAGGACGCCGTGATCCTTTTGACCCCGATCGGCTGGGATGTGACGACGGCAGCGCTCGACCTGCAGCTCGATCCGGAGCGGACGGTGGCGGTCGATGCGCTGTTCGGGCTGAAGAGCGCGCGGACGTTGATGGTCTCGCCGGCAACGACCCCGGAGGTCCGCGATGCCGCACACGCGATGCTCGCGGCCGACGGTGCGATGGTGGCCGTCATCAACGACAGTCCCGGTTTCGTCGCGCAGCGGATCGTGGCGCACATCATCAACACGTGCTGCCACATCGCGCAGCGGCAGATTGCGACGCCTGAGGACATCGACAAGGGCGCCATGCTGGGGTTGTCGTATCCTTACGGGCCGCTGGCGTGGGGCGACGCGATCGGGGCGAAGCGCGTGATGCACATCCTGGCGCGGCTGGAATCGTTTTACGGCGAGCCGCGCTATCGACCGTCGCCCTGGCTCAAGCGGCGCGCGGCGCTGGGCCTGTCACTGCTCGCGCCCGACCGCAGGAGCTGACGCGGACGCCATGAGCTTTGAACGACTTTTCAATCCGCGCGGCATCGCGATCGTCGGCGCATCCGCCGATCTGACGCGCATCGGCGGGCATCCGATCCGTGCCCTGCGCAACGCCGGTTACAAGGGGCGCGTCTATCCGGTTAATCCAAAGCGCACAGAGATCGCCGGGCTCACCTGCTATCCCTCGGTGGCTGCGATCGACGGCGCGTGCGACCTGGCGATCGTGGCGGTGCCGGCGGCGTCGGCGCCGGAAGCGGTGCGGGCGTGCGGAGAAGCTGGGATCGCGTTCGCGGTCGTGTTCACGGCGGGGTTCCGCGAGACGGGAACGCAGGGACGCGCGCTCGAAGATGCGCTTGCCGCGGCCGCCAAAGACACGGGCATCCGGGTGATCGGGCCGAACTGCCAGGGCATGCTGGCGCTGGACTCGCGCGTGTGGGCGGTGTTCGGCAGCCTAGTGGAGGAATCCGATCTGCGGGTGGGGCGCGTCAGCGGCTGTTTCCAGTCCGGCGGGTTCGGGTTCGGTATCGTCAACCTTGCCGAGCAGCAGGGCGTCGGGTTCCGCGTGTGCGTCTCGACGGGCAACGAGACGGACGTGACGACGCCGGAGCTGCTGCTGGGCTTTCTGGACGATCCGGGCTGCGAGATGGCGTTTGCGCTGCTGGAAGGCACGCCCGATGCGCGCCGGCTCCTGGAAGTCGGGCGGCGCTCGCTTCAGACCGGCAAGCCTGTTCTGGTGTGGAAGAGTGCGCAGACCGAGGCGGGCGCGAAGGCGGCGGCGTCGCACACGGCGAACATGACGGGGGCGGGTGCGCTCTATCGTGCGGCACTGGCGCAGTCGGGCCTGGTTGCGGTCGACGACGTCGAGCCGATCACGGACATGGCGAAGCTGGTGGCGCAGGGGCGACTGCCGCAGGGGCCGCGCGTCGGCATCCTGTCGATCTCCGGCGGCTCGAGCATCGTGTTCGCAGACCGTGCGCTGGAGGCGGGCCTGACGCTGCCGCCGTTCGAGCCCAAGACGCTGGATGCGATGCGCGCGGTGATCCCGACGTTCGGCTCGCCGGAGAACCCGGCCGACGTGACGGCGGCGATCTTCAACGATCTGTCGATCCTGACGCGCGCGCTCGACATCGTGCTCGCCGATCCCAACATTGACCAGATCGCCATCCTGCTGGCGTCGATCCCGGGGGTGCCGGCGTTGCGGGTCGCCGAAGCGATCGCCGCGGTGGCGGCGCGGACCGACAAGCCGATCACGGTCGGCTGGTCGGGGCGGCGGTCGAAGTCGGAAGAGGCCTATCAGGTGCTCGAAGCCGCGCGCGTGCCGGTGGTCCCGACGCCCGTCAGGCTCGCGGCCGCGATGGGCCGGCTGACGCGATTTGCGATGGACCGGGCGCGGCTCGGGACGCGGAGCGTGCCGGCGCCGATGGCGCGGCCTGTGGGCCTGGCGTTGCCGGACGGTGCGGCGACGCTCAGCGAGACGGAGAGCAAGCGCATCCTTGCGGCGTTCGGCGTGCCGGTGACGCGCGAGATCCTGGTGCGGGAGGGCGAGGACGCCGCGGCGGCCGCGGCGGCGGCAGGCTTGGCGGCGCCTTATGCCGTCAAGGTCGTGTCGGCCGACATTGCGCACAAGTCCGACGTCGGAGGTGTCGCGCTCGGTGTGGCGGCGGGTCAGCCGCTGACGGCTGCGGTGGCCGACGTCATCGCGAGCGGACGGCGTGCGGTTTCCGGCGCGCGGATCAACGGGGCGATCGTGGCCGAGATGGCGCGGGGACAGGAAGTGCTGATCGGTGTCGTCAACGACGCCAGTTTCGGACCGGCGGTGGCGCTGGCATTGGGCGGCGTCGCGGCTGAGGTGCTGGGCGACGTGGTCTACCGGATCGCACCGTTTGGTATCGAGACGGCGCGCGAGATGATCGAGGCGCTCAGGTCGGCGCCGCTACTCAAGGGCTATCGCGGGGCGCCGCCGGCGGACGTGGAGGCGCTGGCCGGTTTGCTGGTGAGCGTGTCGTCGCTGGCGATGACGCTTGGAGAGCGATTGGCCGAGCTCGACATCAACCCCGTGTTCGTGAGGCCCGAGGGACAGGGCGTGGTTGCGGCTGACGCGCTGCTGGTGCTCACATGAGCGCGCGGGCGGGGGCGACATGGTCGTCACGGCTGTCGCGCTGCGCCTTGGAGCCATCGACGTGATGGCGGCGAGCGGGCGCGATGGTCTTGAGCAGACCACGAAGACGCTCGCCATCGGTACGCTGGGCGGTCTGGTGTGCTGGCTGGCCGGTGCGCCCGCGCCGTGGCTGACGGGATCGGTTGCGGCGACGGCGGCCGCCGCACTGGGTGGTTTTTCGATCGGCATGCCCAATTGGTTGCGTGCGGTGGCGTTCGTGTTTCTCGGCGCCAACATGGGTTCGACCGTGAGCCCTGAGACGATCGCGTTGATGTGGCGGTGGCCGCTGGGATTCGTGGGGCTCGCCGTGGCGGTTGCCGCCATTATGGTGTCGGTCTCTGTCTACCTGCAACACGTCCACGGCTTCGACCGGGCCACCGCGCGGCTTTCAGCGATCCCCGGCAACGTCGGCTACGTGATGGCGCTGGCGGCCGACATTCCTTGCGACGTGGCGCGGCTTACGATCATCCAGATGATGCGGCTGGGGGCGATGGTGCTTCTCATGCCGCTGGTGCTGACCATGTCGGGCATCGCGCCGACGACGAGTGGCGGACCGCCGCGACCCGCAGTGGTGCATCCGGTGGTGGTGTGGGAGCTGGTTGTGCTGCTGGTCGCAGGGGTTGGCGGCGGCTACGCCTTCAAGTGGCTGAAGCTGCCGGCGCCGCAGCTGTTCGGCGCCATGTTCGCGGCGGCGGTGCTGTTCGGCTCCGGCGCCTTCACGACGGGCATGCCGGCGTGGATGCTGGCGCCTGCATTCGTGGTCACCGGCGCGATGGTCGGCACCAACTTCCAGGGCATGGATCACAAGCTGTTGCGCGACACGCTCGTCGCCAGCATCGGCAACGTGGTGATCGGCTCGGCGGTCGGGCTCGCCATCGCGTGGCCGGTGGCGTCGCTGCTCGGATTGCCGGTTGCCCAGCTTTGGCTCGCGTATGCGCCGGGAGGCGTGGAGACTATGGCGGTGATGGCGCTGGCGCTGGGTTTCGACGCGGCGTTCGTTGGCACGCATCACGCTGTGCGCTTCGTCCTGCTTGGCACCTACGTGCCGTTCTGGGTACGCAAGCTGCAAAGACGCGACTGATTTTTTGAACCCATCGGCTTTCGGTTCATAGCGCGCGGCGTCCCGCCTACGCGATCGCGCTGCCAAGCGGGCACGCGCCGCGACGTCCCCTGTCACCTCAGAAACACCGCCCTGTGCCCTCCGGAACAGCCGCTAAAGCCCGGTTGCCGCATTGTCGCGACATCACCGAGGCGACGAACCAAACGGACGGCGACGCGGTGAGACGCAGAGGCAAGCCCAACCCCCGGACTGGCGACCGAGCATCCGGACAGGCGCGCTGACGCGACGACAAATCTGCAACCCAGTCGACCCCAACCCCCATCATCAGGAGATTTCATCATGGCCACCATCACCGTCAACCAGTCGAACGATGCCTCCAACGTCGAGAACCACGGCAACTTCCAGCAGGGCAACACCGCGATCATGGACATCGACGTTGCCGGCGGCTTCTCGCCCACCACGGTCAACGCGGACCAGTCCAACAGCGCCTACGACATCCGCAACGGCGGCGACTTCGCCCAGCAGAACGGCCTCGGGCTGTCACTCGAAAGCGGTCCGTTCTCCGGGCCGGTGTCGGTCGACGCCAGCCAGGCGAACGACGCGGCGGGCGTCACGAACCGCGGCGACTTCCTGCAGTCCAACATCGCCCAGATGGACATCGACGTGTCCGGCGGCTTCGGCCTCGGCTTTCCGCTGCGCGGTTCGCCCACCTCGGTCGAGGTGACGCAGGACAACGCTGCTGAGCACATCGCCAACGGTGGCGACTTCACGCAGGGCAACGCACTGGATCTCGACCTCGACGTTGCAGGCGGTTTCGGCGGTCTGGGCTGCTGGGGTCCGATCGGCGGCGCGCCGGTCGACGTCGCTGTCGACCAGTCGAACAGCGCCGAGTGCGTGACCAACTTCGGCGACTTCGCTCAGATCAACCAGGCGCAGCTCGACATCGATGTCGGTGCCTTCCCCTGGTTCTGATCCAGGCAAGGCGGGCGAGGTGCGCGAGGAACTCGCGCACCTCGCACCTCATCGACGGTTAAGAGTTCAAACCCGACGGAGCCGATCCCATGACCTTCGCAAGCTGTGAAAACGAGGAGCCGATTGCGGTGGCCGAAGAGACGGCAGCCGCGGAAAGCTATGAGACGACGCCCCCGCTGTGCGACACGCCGCCGCCCGCCGAGGACGACAAGCCATATCCAACCGAGCCCGGTTGTGGCGCTGACGCGCCTGTGCCGGAGTGCCCGCCGGAAGATCCGCCGGCCGAGGCCGCGGGTCCTGTCGTGCAGACGAACGTCACCGACATCGCGGCGGAAGGCGACGATCTCGCGATCGTCAACATCCAGACCAACACGGCGGAGAGTATCGACGGAGATTTGTTCCAGGGCAATGCTGCGGCGTTCGACGTGACGGGCAACGACAACGTGATCGTCAACATCCAGACGAACGCGGCGACGGACGTCTCAGGCGATCTGGCCCAGGTCAACCAGGCGACGTTCGACGTGTCGGGCTCCGATGCCGTTGTCATCAGCCGCCAGACCAATGCGGCCGCCGACGAGGGCGACGCGAGTGCGCTGGCCCAGCCCATCAATGTTCAGGAAGGCGGCGCGGACGGCGACGTCCTGATCGGCACGCGCGGCGACGATCTCCAGATCGGGGACGCAGGCGACGACGTCATGGCCGGCGGCAAGGGCGATGACATCCAGCTCGGCGGCGCGGGCAACGATCTGATGCTCGGTGGTGCGGGCGACGATCAGCAGGCCGGCGGCTCGGGCGATGACGCGATGTACGGCGGACGCGGCGACGACCAGCAGTACGGGCAGAGCGGCAACGACACGCTGTCGGGCGGCGCGGGCAACGATTCCCAATCTGGCGGCTCGGGCGACGACGTCATCCGCGGCGGACGTGGCGACGACCTGGCGCTCGGTGGTGACGGCGACGACGTCATTCGCGGCGGGCTCGGCGACGATATCGCACTTGGCGGCGCCGGCGCCGACCAGATCAAGGGCGGCATCGGCGACGATACGCTCAACGGCGGCGAGGGCGGCGATGCGCTCGACGGCGGGATCGGCGAGGATACGTTCGTCTACGAGTTCGACGTCGGACTCGATGGAAGGCGAAGGCCTGTTCGACACGATTTTCGACTTCGAGTCGGGCCGCGACACGATCGACTTGTCGGCCATCGACGCCAACGTCAACGAGGACGGCGACCAGGCCTTCATCTTTGTCGACCACGATGAGGAACTGGCCGCCGGCGAAGCACGCTACTTCTACGACGATGAGACCGACATGACCTACATCGACGCCTATGCCGGCGAAGAAGGCGAGATGCTGCATCTCGCGCTCGAGGGCGAGGTCGATGTCGGATCGGCGCACGTCATCATGTGACGCGGCCGGCGCGCGTGCCCGGATCCCATCCGGGGCACGGCGTGGCGACCGGAGCGATTGCCGGACCGGCACAGGGCGGCCCCAACGACGACGGGGCCGCTCTTTGTGTTGCGCGGGGCGGAGGGCCGAGAAGCGCTATAGGCAGGTTCGGCCTATGGGCTTAAGAGGGAGGCTGCGCCTCCCCGCGCCTCCTGCCATCTGCCGCCGAGCCCGCCCATGCGCATCGAATATCATCGGACGCTGATCGCCGACCGGGCGCGCAACCGGGCCTTTCGCGATGCCCTGGCCGCCGTGATCCGCAAGGGTGAGACGGACGTGGCCGACATCGGCGCGGGCACCGGGCTTATGGGTCTGATTGCGGCGCGGCTCGGCGCGCGGCGCGTCTATCTCTACGAGGCGGCCGAGGTCGTGGGCGTCGCGGCGGCGGTCCTGAAGGCCAACCGGGTGCGCAACGCCGAGATCCTGCCGTGTCATTCGACAGAGATGGTCGATCCGCCGCGCGTCGACGTGGTGGTGACGGAGACGCTCGGCAACTACGCTTTGGAAGAAGACATCATCGAGACGGCGTCCGACGCCGTGGCGCGATTCCTGATACCCGGCGGCACGCTCATTCCAGCGGCGATCACGCAATGGGTCGCGCCCGTGACGAGCGGCCGGTTCGCACAAGAGCTGCAGGCGTGGCGCACTGTGGGGACCGATCTGGGGCTTGCGATCGATCTTTCCACGCCGGCGGCGATGAGCGCCAACAACGTCTATGTGCGTACGGTCCGGGCCGATGAGCTGCTGGCTGCGGCCGCGATCGAGGCCGAGGCGGGGGGAGGGGCGCGCGGCAGCGGTAGCGGTGTTGCTTCGGCGCGGGTCTGGGACCGGATCGACCTGATGCGGCGACCGAGCGCGAAGCGCAGCGGCGACGCGCGTTGGCGGATTACAAGCCCAACCAGCATTCACGGCTTCGCGGTCTGGTGGGTGGCCGAACTGGTGCCCGGCGTCGTTCTATCGACGGCGCCCGACGCGCCGGTGACGCATTGGGAGCAGCTCTATTTTCCGCTGGCGTCGCCGCTGTCGGTGGCCACCGGGGAGACGCTTGCCGTACGTCTCAGCTCGCGCTCGTCGCGTGAGACAGGAACCACACTTACCTGGACTGCGATGCGGCAGGACTCGGACGGGCGAACGCTGGAGAAGCGCGCCCACGACCTGGACAAGGGCTATCTGCCGTGACGCACGCGCAGGTGCGGAGCTGAATTTCTCGCGGGCCGCCCACGCCGATCCATATCAGTGACCGGCCTTGGCGCGCGCCTTTCAGCGGGCGGCGGGGGTGTCGGCGAAGCGTGGTCCTGTCGGCACCGCGCGTGCGTCGCGCGCGTCACGGGGATATTGCACACGCCTGCCATCGCCGCGCGGCGTCGGCCGTCTGGCGGCGGGCTCGGCGTCCCGGCGATAGCGCCAGCGCCCGTACCTGTCGAGCACGACGCTCGGGCCAGCGTCGTCAGCGGGGGACGCTGCTTGCGGGGTGGGGCCATCGGACAGGCTGCGCTCGAACAGGCGCGGCCGAACGCGCGTCGTCGACGGCTGCGCTCTGCCTGGGAGGGGCTCGATCGACCGCTCGAGGCTGCGGCGGCGGGTTGGTGCGGCGACCCACATGCCGTCCTCGCGCTGGACGTAGGGCATGTAGACTGGCACGAGACCGGTCGCCTGCGTGCCGACAGCATCTTGGATCGCAACCATTGCCTTCATGGCTGAGGGCGCCTGGGCCCGCGCGGGCGGCGCGGCGATCACCAACATCGCCGCGGCGAAGGCTGATGCTTGTGCAATGGCCTTGCCGGGACGTGACGTTTCACAACGCAACGGACAGCTCATGACCTACTCCACCGATACAAACGCGGCTCACCACTCAGACTAGCGGCAGATTATGTTCTTTTCTTGTTCCTGTAAAGTTCCAATTTTAGTCGGAGGCTCTGGCGGAGTCGCTGGCGGCTTTCAGCTGACGGCCGTTGATGGATGCGACCGCGTGGCTCGCAGAGGCGGCCCCGGTGGCCGCGCACGCTGCTAGGCGGCTTCGGTTTTGGGCTCAGATGAGCCGCAGGGCCTTGAAGCTGGCGTGCCCCTGCTTGCCGACGATGATGTGGTCATGGATGACCACGCCCAGCGGCTTGGCGGCGTCGACGATGTGGCGCGTCATGTCGATGTCGGCCCGCGAGGGGGTCGGGTCTCCAGACGGGTGATTGTGTACCAGAATCAGTGCGGTAGACGACAGTTCGAGGGCGCGTTTGACGACCTCGCGGACGTAGACCGGGGTGTGGTCAACCGTGCCCTGCCCTTGCACTTCGTCGGCGATCAGCCGGTTGCGGCGATCGAGGAAGAGGATGCGGAATTGCTCCACCTGCTCGTGCGCCATTGCCGCGCGGCAGTAGTCGATCACCTGGTTCCAGGACGACAGGACGGGCTTCTGGACGATCTCAGTTCGCGCGACCTCGAGCGCCGCTGTGCGGATCAGCCGGAACTGGGTGATGACGGCATCCTTGACGCCTTTGAACTCGCGCAATTGGGGTTCGGGCGCGTTGATGACGCCCGCGAAGGAGCCAAAGCGCTTGATGAGCGACTTCGCCAGATCCTTGGTGTCGCGCTGGGGGATGGCGTTGAATAGGACAAGCTCCAGGAGCTCGTAGTCGGCGACGGCTTCACGGCCGCCCTGCAGGAAGCGGTCCTTCAACCGCTGGCGGTGGCCGACGTGCAATGGCCGGGCGTCTTCGAACAGGCCCGGTGCCGGAGCGTCCTTGGGATCGCTGCTGCTCGCACTCAAGCTTCGGACTCCCGATCGGTCTTCGGGCGCTGAGCCCTGTGCGCGGCGTCGGCTTTACGGTCTCAAGCTGCCGTGGGTCGATCGAGGCCGGCCGGTGAGTGGGTAAAGACTTCGCACCCCGTTTCAGTTACGCCGACCGTGTGCTCGAACTGCGCGGACAGCTCACGGTCGCGGGTGACGGCGGTCCAGCCGTCGGGCAGGACCTTCACTTGTGGGCGGCCCAGGTTGATCATGGGCTCGATCGTGAAGAACATGCCCGCCTCAAGCACGATGCCCTCGCCCGGCTCGCCGTAATGCAGAATGTTGGGGCGGTCGTGGAAGACGCGGCCCAGGCCGTGGCCGCAGAAGTCACGCACCACGGAGCAGCGCTCGGCTTCGGCATACGATTGGATGGCGTGACCGATATCGCCAGTGGTCGCGCCGGCCCGGACGGCGCCGACGCCGCGCACGAGGGATTCGTAGGTGACCTCGATCAGGCGCTCGGCGCGCCGCGAGATGGCGCCGATGGGGTACATGCGGCTGGTGTCGCCGTGCCAGCCGTCCAGAATCAAGGTGACGTCGATGTTGACGATGTCGCCTTCGCGCAGCGGCTTGGCGTTGGGAATGCCGTGGCAGACGACGTGATTGATGGAGGTGCAGATCGACTTGGGGAAGCCGCGATAGTTGAGCGGGGCCGGGTAGGCCTCATGGTCCAAGGCGAACTCGAACACGAGCCGATCCAAGGCATCGGTCGTCACGCCCGGCTTCACGTGCGGGTGCAGCATATCGAGGGCGGCTGCGGCCAGCTGGCCGGCCCTGCGCATGCCTTCGAACGCGTCCGGTCCGTGCAGGGGAATCTTGCCTTCCCGCGGTGCGGTCCGGTTGACTTCGACATTGGACATGAAAAAGTTGGCCCTCGGCGTGGCGACGGTGACGTGACGGCTTGCAGCGCCTGGTGATCGACCCGAATTTAGTGCAATTCGCGGCGCGCGCAACGTCGAGGCGTGCCGGGATGACCAATGGACGACGAACCGGGAGGTTTCAGATGGCTGTGGCTACCCTCAGAGGCGTGTCGCTCGCGGTCGCGGTGGGCCTGCTGGTTCCGGCCGGGGCGGCCGTCGCGCAAGACCTGCCGCGCTGGCGCATCGCGGAGATTTGCGGTCGGGACGCGGGCTATTGCGAGGAAGCCGAGGCGCGCGCGCGCCAGGTGGTCTCGGGCAGCTGGGTGCTGCTGCCGGCGGCCTACCGGACGGCCTGCCTGGACGAGCTCAAATCTCCGTATGACAAGAGCTGGCGGCTCCTCTCGCAATGCCTGGAGGCGCAGACGCTGGCCGGTCTCGACAAGCGCGAGATCAAGACGGCGGACACGCCGGTGCCGCCCGAGCCCATGACGCAGGCCGCCCCGGCGGCTGTTTCTGCCCCACAGGCAATTGCGCCGCCTCCCGCGGCTCTTGCGCCTTCCGCGCCGGCAGCGGCGTCCGTACCGTCCTCGCCGCCCGCGCCGCAGGTGCCGCCTGCGTCGCCCTCGCCGGCCGTGGTGGGACCGGGTGCTGCGCCGACCGGTGGAGGAGCGGCGGCTGGGGCACCGCCGGCGCCGCAGTAACGCCGAACTATTCGCACGCCGGGCCGTCGGCGAGGTTGGCTGCGCCGGTGTCGGCGAGCGTGGGCTCGCTGTCGCCGTCCTCCGGGTGCGGTTTGCCGTCGAAGCCGAAGTAGCTCAGCGAACGTGGTCCGAAATAGGGAATGAAGCCGAGGCCTTCGAGCCGTCGGCCGGCGTCGGGCAGGCGTGCCTTGTCGCGCACGTACTCGACCGCCAGCACGGGCAGGCCGGTGGCGCGCGCGGGGGCCATATTGCGCTCAGCGCGTGCGATGCGCTCGGGGCTGTTGGGGATGTTGTTGCCCCGGTCGCCGTAGAGCATGTCCTCCTTGCCCTGGCCGTCGATGGCGGCGAGGTAGCGCGGGTCGGAGAGCAGCTCCTCGCCGTTCTGCGGGACGACCAGGAAATCGGGATTTCGCGATTTCGCCCACATCGATAGTCCCACGACGAAGCCGACCATGTCGTCGGCCGCCTGCCAGCGTTCCAGGCGCGACCAGTAGAAAATGTCGATGCGGTCGAGCCAGACGCCGTCGAAGCCGGCATCGAGGATGCGGCCGATCAGGGACGCCCGCGTGCCGTAGACGATCTTCTGCCAGTCGGGGTGCCAATGGCGGACGCGATGGTCGCCTTTCCAGCGGCAGTTGGCCGAGCCGAGCCAATCGGGCGGTGCCTTGTCCCAGCTCTTGCGCCAGTAGGCGCGGTAGTCCTCGGCTTCGCCGATGTTGACGTACGCAAGCACGATGCGGCGCTTACCGTCGCGCTTCTTCTTCAGCCGTGCGAGATCTCGCTTGGAGAGCTGGGCGCCGGGATCGGGCGTGCCGGCGTCGACGACGAGGATGTCGGCGTCGGTGGCGGCGAGACGCCGATAGTCGACATCCTGCAAGAGGTAGGCCCAAGACCGGGCGGCGGCGAGGGTGGCGCGCGCGGTGGTGCGCGCCGCGTCGGGTGAGGATGAGCGCTTCTGGGCGGTTGCGGGCGCGGCAGGCAGCAGCGCAACGAGGAGCGCTGCAAGGAGCGCTGCGATATGCGCGGGGCGGCGTGCGAAGATCGAGGGCGCGGGCGGCATCATCCCTTCTTGGCGTCGTAGCCGGTGAACTCGTCCTGGATCGTATTGCCCTGATACTGCAGCTCGTCGTGGATGCCGATCCTGGTGCGGTAATAGACGTCGCCGACCGACCACTTGATGGTGCCGAAGGCGTACTCGCCGGCCTCCTTGGGATTGTCCTCGTTGCGCGAGATGCGCTGCATCAGGCGCTCGCGCTGCCGGGGGCTGATCTCGAGGAAGCCCTTCTTGAACATGACGCGCGCGAGGCGGTCGATCTCGGCGAGGTCGTCATGCCAGCTTTGGCGCCATTCCGGATCAAGGCTTTCGCCGATAAGGCGGTCGAGGTGCGCGGCCACCTTGGCGGCGCGCGCGCCGCCCGATTGCGCGTCGGCCGGGATGATCATCTCGGCGAACTCGTCGAGGACGCGGAATTCGCGTTCGGTGAAGAAGCTGCGGCCCTTGCCCGCGGTGGGGCTGCGCGTGGGCAGCGGTGGGGCTGTCGTTTTGGCCGCGCGCTGGGCGAGCGCGCCGGCCGGCGACAAGGCGAGGCCCGCGGTGGCGGCGGTGCCCCACGAGCATGCGGCGGCGATCGATGGGGGCGGGCGGCGGCATTACAGGTTGCCTCGCTTGAGCTCTTCGGCCAGGTGATCGCAGGCCCGCCAGGCAAGGGCCATGATCGTCCACGTCGGGTTCTGGGAGGCGGCGGAGACGAAAGACGCGCCGTCGACGACGTACAGGTTCTTCACGTCGTGGGCGCGGCAGAAGGGGTCGAGGACACTGGTTTTGGGATCGGTGCCCATGCGCGCGGTCCCGACCTCGTGGACGGAGGAGCCTTCGACGAGGGGATCGGACTGCGATCTTGGTGATTTCCAGGCCGGCGGCCTTGTAGATCTCTTCCATGGCCGCCGTCATGTCGAGGCACATTTTCTTCTCGTTGTCGCCGTAGCGGAACGAGAAGCGCAAGACCGGCAGGCCGTGCGCGTCCTTGATGGCAGGGTCGAGCTCGACCTTGTTTTCGTATCGCGGCAGGACCTCGCCCAGCCCGTACATGTAGACGTAGGCGCCAGCGTGCTCGCGGACGGTCTTCTTGTAGCCGGCGCCGAAGCCCTTTCGCAGGATGGCCTGCTCGGGGAAGAGCTCCTGGCCAGAGGAGCCTTCGAGGCCGTAGCCGCGAATGAAGCCATTCGCCTTCGATTTTGCGTCGAGGTTGCGGAAGCGGGGAACGTAGAAGCCGCCGGCGCGGCCGTCCTCGTTGCGGCGCTCGCCGCCGATGCGGTCCTTGTAAATGCCCTCGATGCGGGGCCCGAGGACGTGCTCTGCGAGATTGTGGCCGAGGTGGCCGGAGGAATTTGCAAGGCCTGTGGGGAAGAGGCGCGACTTCGACTGCAACAGGATGCGGGTCAATTCCAGCGTCGAGGCGCCCAGCACGACGACGCGAGCCTTGGCTGCGTAGGACCTGCGCGTGACGTTGTCGAGGAAGGCGACGCCCGTCGCCTTGCCCGTCGCGGGATCGAGCGTGACCTCGTGGACGACGGCATCGGTACGCACGGTGAGGCGACCGGTGTCGAGGGCAGGATATATGAGGCCGGTGGGGCTGTCGAAGGCGGCGTGGATGTCACAGCCGCCGACGCGGCGGAAGCACGAGCCGCGGCCGAGGCAGCGCGAGCGGTACTTGTTGTGGGCGAGGCCGTCGGTGGTGACGCCCAGGCGGAAGGGGGTGAGGACCTGGCCGCGGCCGGCGATGCGGTCGCGGATGTGGACTTCAGCGGCGTTGAGCTTGATCGGCCGCTGGTAGATTGAATCCGGCAGCCACGGCAGGTTCTCGGTAACACCGGAAATGCCGAGGTAGCGGTCGACCTTGTCGTAATAGGGCGCGACGTCGGCGTAGGCGATCGGCCAGTCGTCGCCGTAGCCGTCGCGGGAGGCGGCTTTGAAGTCGTAGTCGGATAAGCGCAGTGCGAGACGGCCCCAGACGTTGGTCTTGCCACCCAGCGCGCGGCTTCGCACCCAGGAAAACTTCGTGCCCGTGTAGGGATGCTCGTGCTCGTTGACGAACAGGTCCTTCGTGTAGTCGGGGCCCTCGCCGAGCTGCTGCCAGCTCTGCAGGTTGGCGTAGCGGCCGAACGGCTTGCCGTAGGGCGGGGTGTGCTTCTTGTAGTCGGACTCGTCGAGCACCCGGTAGCTCGGCGGCAGCTTGCCGAAGCGGGGATGCTCGTAGGGCATCTCCATCGATTTCAGGGTCTGGGTGGTGTCGACCTGCCGACCGGCCTCCAGCATCAACACGTTCAAGCCGTGCAGCGTCAGCGCGTGGGCCGCCATGCCGCCCGCCGCGCCGGAGCCGACGACGATGACGTCATAGGTCTTGGTGAGATCGACCGTTGCCGGATCCGGCAATTCCGGCGCAGCTTCCATTGGCCTTCAGCCCCCCAACTCGCACAACACGCCACGCGACCAGCGTTGCTGCCCGGCATTCGTCTTGGGACAGTGTAGGCGAGGTGGTGCGCCAACCCAAGAGGCAGGACCGGTTTGAAGCGGGAGGCTGATTGCCGCGAATGGTGTTCACGTGTCGGTGTGGTCCAGCAGACACTGGCGGAAGAAGCGGATCATGTGGCCGACGACGAGCTTGTAGGTGTCGGGATTGCGCGGCTCGTAGACATCGACGTGGCTGGCGCCGGGCAGCACGATCAACTCCTTGGGGGCGCCGGCCTTCGCATAGATGCTCTCGGCCTCAGTGATCGGCACCATCATGTCGCGCTCGGCGTGGATGAAAAGGACGGGACGCGGGGCGATCAGATGGACGACATCCTCCGGCACGAAGCGCTGGGCGTGGTCGAAGTTCTCCATCGGGTAGCCCTCCGGATATTTGTCCGCGACCTTGTACATGGTCTGGATGGCATCGCGATCGGCGCTGCCGGAGGGGAGCAGATCGCCGTAGGGGATGCGCTCGGAGTTCGCCGGTCATCACGCGGCGGATGCGGTCCTTCTTCAGCCGGTCCTCGAAGTCGAGGTTGTCGCCCCAGGAGCGCTTGGAGCGGAAGGAGCGACCGCAGTTGGCGGGTGAGCCGACCGAGACGGCGCAGGCGACGCCGGGATCGTAGGCGGCGGCCACGATCACGGTGGAGCCGCCGAAGCTCGTGCCGTAGAGGCCGATGCGGGCCGGGTCGACGTCGGGGCGCTGGCGCAGGTAGATCAGCGCGCTCTCGATGTCGGTGACCTGATCGGTGGGCTTGTTCTTCAGGCGCACGCCCTCGCTGTCCCCAAAGCCGCGGTGGTAGAAATCCAGCGTGTTGAAGCCGGCGGCCGTGAGGTCACGGACGTAGGCCGGCATGTAGATCTCCTTGCGGCCGGTGTAGCCGTGGACGCAGATGATGGTCGGGGCGCGGCTGCCCGGGCGTGGGTGTGTGGCCGGGGTGAAGGTGCCGGCGAGCTTCAGGCCGTCGGCATAGAAGTGTACGGCCTCGGCCTTGGCGGGGCTGGTGGTCATCGCGCTCTCCCTGGTCGGCGGCGCTGTCGCGGGCCGCCGTTCACGTTTGCGACGATACACGAGAGGGGGCGCGGGAAAACCGGCGCCAGAGCGCGGCGGTCATGCTGATCGGGGCGGATTGGGGTTGGCTCGGGGCTGGCGGCGGCTCGGGCATTGCCGAACGGGGTTCAGGCCCTATGATGCTGCGGGGCGTAGGCGCCCTGCCGCAGAGAGAACCGGAGCCCTTCCATGCCTGTCACCGCGACCCCCGCCATTGTCGCCGAGCTTGCGCCTACGGGCGTTCTCAAGGCGGGCATCAATCTTTCGAACTTCCTGCTGGTGACGGGCAAGAGCCCGACGGGTGATCCGGTCGGTGTGGGGCCGGACATGGCGCGGGCGATCGCGGACCGGCTCGGCGTGCCGGTGTCCTATCGCACGTATCCCTCTCCCGGCGTGCTGGCCGACAAGGTCGACACGGGCGAGTGGGACATCTGCACGATCGGGGCGGAGCCGCAGCGTGCGGAGACGATCGCGTTTTCGGCGGCATACGTGGAGATCGAGGCGACGTACCTCGTGCCGGTGGGCTCGCCGATTAAGACGCTTGCGGAGGTCGACAGGCCGGGTCATCGGATCGCGGTGACTGGCCGGGCGGCCTACGGGCTTTGGCTGGAGCGCAATATCAAGCAAGCCGAGCTGGTCAGGACCGACACGATCGACGGTGCCTACGACGCTTTCGTGGATGGCAAGCTGGAGGCGCTGGCGGGCCTGAAGCCGCGGCTCCTGGAGGACCAGGCGAAGCAAGCGGGCTCGATCATCCTCGCGGGTCAGTTCACGGCCGTGCAACAGGCGATCGGGACGTCGCGCAGGAACGGGGCCGGGGCCCAGTTTATCGCGCAATTCGTCGAGGAGGCGAAGGCGACGGGTCTGGTTGCGGGTCTGATCGCCAAGCACGACGTCAAGGGTCTCTCGGTGGCCGCGTCCGCGTAGATCCCAGCCCTGGGGCGCCCGGACAAGCGTCCGTTGACGAGTCATCCGGTAGCACTTCCTTTACTCGCCTCTGGCACCGTCGGCAGCCGAGATGACCGGATGCGCGAGGAGGTCCAGATGCGGAGCCCGGATTGGCGTGAGTTCACCCACGCCGGCCTGACTGCCGTGATGGCGGTGCTGGCCGTGACGATCGTGGCCTGGCCGGCCGAGGCGAAGAAGCGGGGTGGTCACGGCGCGGCAGCGTCCGGGGTCGCAGCCGGTGTCGCGGGCGCGCGCATCATCAACCGGGCGAATGCCGAGGAGCCGCAGACGGCGCAGCCGACGGCGGCGGACGCCGGGCAGAACGCTGCGGAGGCGATCGAGGGGGCGGCAGCGAAGGCTGCCACCGAGAAGGCGGACGACAAGTCCGAGGCCGCACCGGGAGCCGCGGCTGCTGCCAGCGACCTGCCGAAGGCCAAAATGGGCAATCCGCCGACTTCGGTGCGGCAGACGTCCTACGGCCAGTCGGGCAAGACGGCGCGTCCGGGCTCTTTGGCCGGCGAGACCACGCTGCCGGTTCCGAAATGGATGACCGTCACTTGCGAAGCCGGCTGTGTCGGGGCGCCCGGGCAGGCGGTGCTGGACCAGCCGATCGATCCGGGGGTGCACGTGGCGCGGCAGTCTGTCGAGGTGATGAAGCTGGAGAGCGCGACGTCGACCATCGTGTGCATGGGCGGCTGCTACGGCGTGCCGCAGCAGATCGCGGGTCTGCCCGGCGGCGTGGTGGCCGGCGATCTCATAGTGCGGACGGCCGACGGCGAGGGCAAAACGCTGACCGGCAAGCAGTCCGGCGCGTGGATGGTCCGCATCAATCGTGATCGCGGCGAGGAGACGGCGGCTGAACCGGCGGCTGCCCCGATGGCCGAGCCGGCGCCGGGCACGGCATCCGAAGCGCAATAGTGCGGCGGCGCGTCGATGCCGGCGACGGCTGATCGGCGCGGCATGAGACGAAATTGAAAGGCCCGGAAAGGTTGTGCGTCCGGGCCTTTTCTTCGTTCGATTTCTGCGGCGCGGCGCCTTCAGCGTGCGAGCGTCCTTACGCTGCGCGGCCGGTCTTTGCCGCTGCCGCGCGCTGCTCGGCGAGATAGGCCATGGCGGCCTGGACGCCACCGGTCTTATGGGGAACGCCAGCTAGCCCCAGGCTCATCTCGACGCCGGCGATGGCGGCCAGCACCGTCAGGTCGTTGGTGTCGCCGAGGTGGCCGATGCGGAAGACCTTGCCGGCGACCTTGCCGAGGCCGGTGCCGAGCGACACGTCATAGTTGTCGAGGACGACTTTGCGGAATGCGTCGGCGTCCATGCCGGCGGGCATGAGGATCGCGGTCACCGTCGAAGAGCAGTGATCGGGCTCGCGGCAGAGGATCTCGAGGCCCCAGGCTTTCACGGCGCGGCGGGTGGCCTCGCCCAAGCGGCGGTGGCGGGCGAAGGCGTTCTCCAGGCCTTCCTCCTGCAGCAGATTGCAGGCCTCGATCAGGCCGTAGAGCATGGCAATGGCCGGCGTGTAGGGGAAGAAGCCGGTGGCGTTGGACGCGGCCATCGCTTCCCACGAGAAATAGGCGCGGGGCAGCTTGGCGGTCTTGGCGGCGGCGAGCGCCTTGTCGCTGACGCCGTTGAAGGCCATGCCCGGCGGCAGCATCAGGCCCTTCTGGGCGCCGGCAATTGTCACGTCCACGCCCCAGCCGTCGTGCTGGTAGTCCATGGAGCCCAGCGAGGAAATGGTGTCGACCATCAACAGGGCGGGATGGCCGGCGGCGTCGATCGCCTTGCGGACGGCGGCGACATCGGTGACGCAGCCGGTGGCGGTCTCGTTGTGGACGATGCAGACTGCCTTGATGGCGTGGCCCTTGTCGTCCTTCAGCCGCGCTTCGATCTCGGCCGGGCGGGCGCCGGTGCGCCAGTCGGTGGCGATGAGTTCGGGCACGAGACCCAGGCGGTTGGCAACGTTCTGCCAGAGCGTCGCAAACTGACCGGTTTCGACCATCAGCACGTGGTCACCGGGCGAGAGCGTGTTGGCAAGCGCGGCTTCCCAGGCGCCAGTGCCGCTGGATGGGAAAATGTAGACGGGGCCCTTGGTGCCCATGATGCCCTTGATGCCGGCCAGTGCCTTCAATGCGATCTTCTGGAACTCGGGGCCGCGGTGGTCGACCATCGGCATGTCCATGGCCCGCAGAACGCGATCGGGCACCGGCGTCGGGCCCGGAATCTGCAGGAAATGACGGCCGGCGCGGCGCGGCTCGTTGGACATCGGCGTTCTCCCCGTTTTGACCGTCGCGACACGACGGCGCGGCGCCAGGCTTCATTGGACCACGGCGCGCAACCCGCGGCCGCCGTGGTGGCGTCCGCTCGATTTCTTTGGCGCGCCTGTCGTAGTGGCGCAGCCGATCCGTGGTCAAGGACATTCGTTGCCGCGCAGGGGGACGGTGCGTCGCTGCGCGCCTTCAGTGCCAGGCCGTCCCGCTGCGGGGCGGCTCGCGCATGTGCGAGCGAGGCGCTAGAGTTGCAGGGCTGTGCGGGACCGAGCCGTCCGCCTCACGCGCCACGCGCATTCGACGCAAAGCCGTCGCCGTCATTAAAGGGAGATCACGCCGTGAGCACCGATCGCATGCCACCTATCCCCGAGGCGCAATGGACCGATGACCAGAAGCGGTCGGCGCAGCGGATCATGTCGGGTCCGCGCGGCGACCTGAGGGGGCCATTCATCCCGCTGATGCGCAGCCCCGATCTGATGGACCGTATCCAGGCGGTGGGCGAGTACCTGCGCTTCGGGATGGATCTTTCCGCGCCGCTGCGCGAGATGGCCATCCTGATGACGGCGCGGTGGGCCAATTGTGAATACGAGTTCCAGGCGCATCGCCTCGTCGGGCTGAAGGCGGGGCTCCAGTCCTCGAAAATCGATGCGATCGGTGCCGGCCGGCGCCCTGACAACCTGACCAGCGAGGAAGCGCTGATCCACGATGTCGTGTCGGAAGTGCTGGCGACGGGGACATTGAGCGATGCGACGTACGCGCGCGCAAAGGATGGGCTCGGTGAGCGCGGCGTCGTCGATATCGTCGCCCTGCCCGGCTACTACTTCATGCTGGCACTTGTGCTCAATACGGCAAGATCACCGATCGTCAATCCGGATCGCGGTCCGTTTGCGCAAGGCTTGGCCTGGCCGCGCAAGGTGTGACGCGGTTGCGTGCGCGCGTGGCGCTAGCACAGTGGCACGTGTGCGCGTTCGTCCGATGTCGTTGAAACCGTCTTGCGTACGAGTTGATGCCCTGACCATTGTTGGGCGCTGACACTGCGTGCTAGCGTAGCTGCTTGACGGTCGCCAACGTGCGGCTTTTCTGTCAGCTCGATCAAGTGCGCTTCCATTCATGGCAACCGGAATACCGACAGCGGCCCTGAAGTTGGGTCAGCTGATGGACGAACCCTTCCATTTCGTCGTGCCGCCATATCAGCGCGGCTACGCGTGGACGACCAAGGAGGCTGGCCAGCTTCTGGAGGATCTCGTCGCGGCGTCAGGCGTCGATTCGGAGGAACTGGCGGAGCCTGACTATTTTCTCGGGTCGATCGTGCTAATGACGCCGACCGTAGGTCAGCGGCATGGCATCGGCGTCGGCCCGCCCCGCAGCCACGAGATCGTTGACGGCCAGCAGCGCCTCGTGACGCTGACGATCGCGTGCTGCGTGCTGCGCGACCTCGAAAGCGACGCGGGTAGCGATGTCGTCGGGCGCATCAACGCGCTGGTCGGCGCCGGCGCGACGGCGACGTTCGGACCCTGGCGTCTTTCGCTGCGCGGCCGGCAGCAGGCCTTTCTGGAAGCGTGTGTCCTGCGCACGGGCGCGTGCGGGGAGATGCCTGAAGACGAGCACACCGGACGTGCGGAAGGACGGATGCTGGAGATCCGCGAGGAATTCCTTTCGGTATTGTCCGAACTCGATGCCGGGCAGCGTGCGCGGCTTGCCGGCTACCTCATCGACAAGTGTCACTTCGTCGTAATGCAGACCGACGATATCGATCGCGCGCATCGCATGTTTCTCGTGTTGAACGGTCGCGGACGGCCGCTGGGGCGCAACGACATCTTGAAGGCGGAAGTGCTGAGCAGCATCTCCGCGGATGTATCGGAGGCGGTGACGGCTGCCTGGGAAGCGGCGTCGGAGCAGCTTGGGCCGGAGCATTTCGAGGACTTCTTCGGGCACGTGCGCACGATTTACGGGCAGCGCCGCCCGCAGATCATCGCCGGCATGCGGACGATCATCGCCGGCGCCGGCGGCGGAGAGGCGTTCCTGGAAACCGTGTTCAAGCCTCTGTCGGCGGCGTATCGCGCCATTCTGGAGGCGGATCATCAAGGTGCGCCTCAGTCCGCGGCGATCCGGCAGTCGCTCGTGTATCTCAATCGGTTGAGCGGTACGGAGTGGGTACCTGCTGCGATGCTGGCCATGACGAGGCTCGCCGGCGATCCCGCGAAGCTGGCACAGACCTTGTCGGAAATCGACCGTCTGGCCTATCTCTTGCGCGTGCTGTGCCTGGGGCGCGGCAAGCGCGTCACGCGCTTTGGTCCGGTGTTGGAAGCGCTGCGCAACGACGCGCCGATCGACGCCGCCTGCCGCTTCGATCGCGACGAGCGCAAGTCGATCGCTTATCATCTGCGCGATCTGCACGTGCGATCGCCGCAGGTGTGCAAACTGATTTTGATGCGGCTCAACGATACGATTGGGGGGCGGTTCATCGCCGCGGAGCCGGGCGCTTGGAACGTGGAGCACGTGCTGCCGAAGCGGCCGGGCGACGCGAGCGAGTGGCGGCGCTGGTTTGCGGACACGCGGGAGCGCGAGATCGCCACGGAAAGCCTGGGCAATCTGATGCTCGTTCCCACGGCGGTGAACGACCGTGCGCGCAACCAGCCGTTTGCGCGAAAGCAACAGATCTATCTGGAGGCCGGCGACGACGCGATGCTTCCACTGCGCGGCGACGTGATGGCGTGCACGGAGTGGCGGGCGGGTGAAATCGCCGAGCGGCAGGCTCGTCTGTTTGGGCTACTCGACGCGATGTGGGGCTTGGGGCTAGATACGACTGTACGCCCTGCGCCTGACGAGATGCAGAGCGTTTCGCAAGCCCGGCGGCGGCGCGCCTAGCGCTGAAGCGGCTGGGCGCACGTGTTCACGGGCGTGCCTGCCGAGGGGGTGGGGCGTGCCCAGCGGGGGAGTCAGTCGGTGGACGCGCCCTTATCCGTGGCGGTCAGTACGGTTGCATCGGTTTTCGGTCCGGATCGGCGTCTTGGCCTGCCGCATCGTCAGCGGCCCTACGCTTGGCGTGTCGAGCAGGTTCAACGGCTGCTGAACGACCTGATCGCAAAGGCGCGGATGCCGGAGGCGGAGCGCGCGTTCCTGCTCGGCCGCGTTCTGATGGTGCGCAGCGCCGACGGCGGCGAGGACTTGATCGTGGATGGTCACCAACGTCTGGTGACGCTGACGATCGTCATGTGCGTGTTGCGTGACCTGACAACGGATCCGGCGGAGCAGAAGGCATTGTCGGTGCTGATCGGCTCCGAGGATGGCGGTACGCGCGGGCCTTTGTCAGACAACCGGTATCGCTTGGCGCCGAAGTCGATGCTGGCGCGCGTCCTTTCGACATACGTGCAGGCGGAGGGCGCGACGGGGCGCGATCTCGCCGATGACCTGGCAGCGCTTTCGGAGAGCGAGGCGAATGTCATCGTGAATCGCGATTTCGTGCGGGCACGGCTGATCCGCGGCGACATGACGGACGCGATCAGGGGAAGCTTGTCGCGTCTGATCGCGGAGAACTGCTGGCTCGTCGTCCAAACGATGCGCGACGAGGACGAGGCCTGGAAGCTCTTGAACGACGAGGAGACGACGGGGCTCGATTTTTCTCCTACTGATCGGGCCAAGACGACAATTCTCTCCGAGTTGCCGCTCGAGGAGCGCGAAGCCTGCACGCAAATCTGGGAAAGTTGGGAGCACGAGCTCGGCGCTGTCGACACGCTCGCGGTGCTGCAGCATACGCGGACGCTGCTCATCCGCGCGCGTTCGGAGAAGCCGATCGAGATCGACATCGGCAAACATCTGACGGCGGATGGGGGCGGGGAGGCGTTCTTTCGCACGACGCTTGCCGCTCGTGCCGATCTGCTGTCGGCATTGCGTCAGCGCGCGATCGGCGGTGGCGGGCAGCGGGAGGCGATCTCGGTTTCGCTCGCTTTGCTGACATGGGTCGAGCGACAGGTCTGGGTGCCGGCGGCGATGTACTGGCAGCAGGTGCGTGGCGAGGATGATCCGCAAGCGACGCTGTTCTATCAGCGGCTCGACCGGCTCGTGTGGCTGCAGCGGATCGCCGGACTGCAACCGGCGGAGCGCGAGGCCCGCATCCTGAGGGTGCTGGACGATATCGACGCCGAAGCGGATGTGGCCGAGTTCGCGTCCATGCAGATCGAGCGCACGCTTTACAACGGCGCGCTGTCGGCGCTGCGCGAGAAGGGTTTCTGGGGACGCCGCTACAGCGCGGCGGTGCTGCGCCGCCTGGCATTGCTGGCGGGCGACGACTTGGCTCTGGCGGAGCGCGCCGACCTGACGATCGAGCATGTGCTGCCGCGTCGTCCGGTTCCCGGGTCGAACTGGCTGCGCAGCTTCACCAATCGCGCGCGCGTGCGCAGCTATGCCGACCGGCTGGGCAACCTGACGCTGCTGACGTCGCAGGAAAACAACGACATCGGGTCGTCCGACTACGAGGAGAAGCGGCCAGTGCTGGCAGGCTCGGTTGTCGCCCTGGCGCGGGAGGTGGCGAACGCGGCGGACTGGACGCCGGGCGCCGTCAACGAGCGCACCGAAGCGATGATCGCGCGGCTCTATTCAGCTTGGGAACTGGCGCTGCCGTGAGTGGTCGCCGCGGTGCCGCGGGTGGGAGATAGCGAGCGGTGGTCGCGGCAGGATGCTTTGGCGCAATTCCTGCTCAACCCTCGAACAGTGACATCTGGTCGGGATGCACGGTGCGCGGGATGCGCCGGTGGGGACCCCAATCGATGCGGTCGACGAGGTTCGGGTAGCGCTCCGCAAAGACCTGGCGGGCCTTGTCGCGGCTACCGACGAAGCGGGCTTCTTCCCAGATCTCGTAGAGCCGCCGGGGGTCGCAGCCGTAGCGGGCGAGGATGTCCTTGCGCCGCAGTCGCAGCCAGCGCGCAATCCAGATGTCGATGGCGTCGGACTCGACCAGCGCGCGCGGGGGCGGTGGGGCAGTGGCTTGTGCGGGCGGGGGTGTGGCGCGGGGCGTCAGCAGGGTCGTCATGGACGCAGACTCATCGGTTCAGGCGCGGACGGGCCGAGTCGAAGCTTGACCTCAGGCTCGGTTGGCCTTTTGTTCGCATGCAATTGGTGCGATCTCAAGGCATATGGGCTAAGCCACGTGCGGACAGGGCCCGCCGGGCGTTCCGCCAGGCGAGCCGGGTGTCCCGCCGATGGCGCTGCCTCCCACCGGACGCCGGTATGGTGTCTGCGGGATATTCGTGCCGGTTTTCCTCACGCGTCTCGCCGCAATCAACGGAGCTTGCATCGCCGTGATCCTGTTTCCCGCCATCGACCTTAAGGACGGCCAGTGCGTGCGGCTGAAGCTCGGCGACATGGCCGACGCGACCGTGTTCAACGACGATCCCGCCGATCAGGCGCGGACGTTCGAGCGGCAGGGATTCGCGTGGCTCCACATCGTCGACCTCAACGGGGCCTTCGCGGGCAAGCCCGTCAATGCGCCGGCGGTGGAGGCCATCCTGGCGACGGTCGGCATGAAGGTGCAACTCGGCGGCGGCATCCGCGACATGGCGACGATCGAGGGCTGGCTGGAGCGGGGTATCGCGCGCGTGATCCTGGGCACAGTGGCTGTTCGCGATCCCGATCTCGTGCGCGAGGCCTGCCGGCGGTTTCCCGGCCGCATCGCCGTCGGCATCGATGCGCGCGACGGCAAGGTCGCTGTGGCGGGTTGGGCGGAGACGAGCACGCTGACGGCGGTGGAGTTGGCGCGCCGCTTCGAGGACGCGGGCGTCGCCGCGATCATCTTCACGGACATCGGCCGTGACGGGGTGCTGAAAGGGCTCAACCTGCAGGCAACGGCGGCGCTGGCGCGGGCGACCTCGATCCCCGTGATCGCTTCGGGCGGGCTGGCGTCGATCGATGACGTGAGGGCGCTGTTGCGGCCGGAGAATGCGCTGTTGGAAGGAGCGATCTCGGGGCGTGCGCTCTATGACGGCCGGCTCGATCCGGCGGAAGCGCTGGCGCTTCTGCGCGGCGGCGGTGCCTGATCTGGTCGCACCGCCAACCGCTCGAGCAGATGATATCGGGGGTGCGGCTAGAGATGCACCCCCGTACCGCGCCCGTTACTTTTTCACCGATACGGAGAAGGTGATCTCCGCGGCCTTGCGCTGATCGCCTGCGCGGACGATCTTGGAGCCGCAGGAATAGCCGTCGGCAAAGCCGACGATGCGGCAATTGCGCGTGTCGACGGTGAAATCGAGATCGCGCTTGTTGGGCAGACGGTTGATGTCGACCGGGTCGTTGATCTGCACGTCCTTGTCGAGAATCTCGACCTTGACCTGCGTGCGGCCGGCGGGGACCATCTTGGAAATTTTCCAGTTCGGTGAGATGTCGGTCTTGTTCATCTCGGCCGGTGTCATCTGCGAGTCACCGTCGATCACGACGCGCGCGAAGTAGTCGGGGCGCGAGGCAGCGTCGGACCTGTCGACGGCGGTCACGCGCTCGATGGTGATGGTGACTTCATGGTTTTTGGATTGCGACTGAGCTTCGGAGCTTAGCCACGTCGCGGTGCCGACGGATGCGACGGCGGCCAGAAGAGCCGCCGCGCCATGGATGTAGGCTTTACTTGGACTGCGGTACACGAGAACCCCCGTTGAACGAAACAATTCAGCCGACACGCGACGGTCCGAAGTGGACCCGTCGGCGCGGCAGCGGACGTGCCGCTTGGCAGGAAACTATCAGTTATTTTGCCCGCTGGACGGCTTGACTTCCGGATGAGGATCGGGCGTGGCCGTTCGGCTACAGCCGCCGCGCGCAGCGGGTTGCGACGATGCTAGCGGTGCGACCAGCAGTGCAACTGGCGTGAGGCGCGCGAGGTACAAAGGGGCAATGTCATGCGCAGCAACCTGCAGGTGCGGCCCGTGCGCGCGCGTGAATTTGCGCGAGATATCAGCGTGCCGACGGTGCGATTACGGAATCGGCAAGGCCTCGTGCTCGCGCATCGTCTTGCCCGTTTCGCTATCGACTTCGGCGAGGCGCACGCGGTAGCCCCACAATCGCGCCAGATGGAGCAGCGTCCTGTCGCAGTTCTCCTTGTCGAGGAGGATACCGTTGCGAACCTGATGCTGCAGCGTGAGGCGCCGCGCGCCGGACAAGTCCGCATCGACGATCTGCAGGTCGGGGTCCTGGGCCGCCACCTCGTAGTGGCGCGACAGCGCGCGGCGGACGCGGCGATAGCCTTCCTCGTTGTGGATGCCGGTGACTTCGGCGACGGGTGCGTTGGAGACGTCGCGTACCTCGAACATGCGGAAGTCACGCATGAGCTTGGGCGACAGGAACTGCAGGATGCAGCTGTCGTCGCGATACTCGGCCCAGACCTGGCGCAAGGTGGCCATGGCATCGCCGTTGCCGGCGATCTCGGGGAAACCATTCCTTGTCCTCGGTGCGTCGGCTCGGTGGAGATGCGCTCGATATCACGCATCATGGCGAAGCCGAGCGCATAGGGATTGAAGCCGGAGAAGCCGCGGTCCGACCAGCCCGGCTGGTAGACGACGGAGGAATGGGAATGAAGGAATTCGAGCATTGAGCCTTCCGTGATGAGGCCCTGCTCGTACATGCGGTTCATGATCTTGTAGTGCGTGTAGGTGGCGCAGCCCTCGTTCATCATCTTGGTCTGGCGCTGCGGATAGAAGTATTGCGCCAGCATGCGCACGATCCGCAAAAGCTCGCGCTGCCAGCCGGCGAGCTTTGGGGCGTGCTTCTCGAGGAAATAGAGCAGGTTCTCCTCGGGCAGGCCGAGGCTCTGCGCCTCGTTCTGGCGGCCCGCCGTCGTGGGGTCCGGCTCCTCGTCGGGGCGCTCGGTGCGCGGCACGGTTCGCCACAAGTCGTTGAAACTCTTCTCCTCGTACTCGCGCCGCGCCAGCTCGCGAGCACGCTCCTGCTCCAAGGTGCGGGCCTTGCGGCCGATCGGATTGCGGCTCATGCCCTGTTGCATCAGGGCGTGCGCGCTGTCGAGCACGGCCTCGACGGCTTCGACGCCGTAGCGCTCCTCGCAGCGTGCCACGTAGGTCTTGGCGAAGTCGAGATAGTCGAGGATCGCGTCGGCGTGAGTCCAGTCCTTGAACAGATAATTGTTCTTGAAGAAGTGGTTGTGGCCGATCGCGGCGTGGGCGATCACGAGCGTCTGCATGGTCATGGTGTTTTCTTCCATGACGTAGTTGATGCAGGGGTTGGAGTTGATCACGAGCTCGTAGGCGAGAATGCGCGCGCCCTCTGCGATACAGCGATTCCTCGCGGGCGAAGTGCTTGCCGAACGACCAGTGCCGGTACATGTGCGGCATGCCGATCGAGGCGTAGGCGTCGAGCATCTGCTCGGCCGTGATGACCTCGATCTGGTTCGGGTAGATGGACAGGCCCATCTCGCCGACGCCGATCTCCTCGCAGACGTCGTAGACCTTCTTGAGCAGATCGAAATTCCACTCGGGTCCTTCGAACAGCGGCCGGCGGTTCCCGCGGATCTCGGGCAGTGCGTTCATATCGGCCTCGTCACGCGGCGTCGGCGTCGGAAAAGAGCTCGCGGAATACAGGATAGATCTCGCCGGGTTGGGAGACCTGGCGCATGGCGAAGGCGGTCTGTCGTTCGGCAAGCTCGCGGTAGCCCTGCCAGACGACGCTGTCCTCGCTCATCTGCATCCCCTGCGGCACGACTTCGATGTAGGCGAAGTACTGGCACAGCGGCAGGACCTGCTGCTCGAGCAGTTCCATGCAGTAGGACATGTCGTCGGAGAAGTTGTGTCCGTCGGAGGCCTGGGCGCAGTAGATGTTCCAGTCGCTCACGGGATAGCGGTCCTTGACGACCTTCAGCATCTCCTCCATCGCCGACGAGATGATGGTGCCGCCGGTCGCGGTGTCCTTGAAGAACGTCTCCTCGTCGACCTCTTGCGCCTCCGTGGTGTGGCGGATGAAGACGACGTCGACGGTCGTGTAGTGGCGCGTGCAGGAAGACGTGCAGCAGCATGAAGAATCGCTTGGCGAGATCCTTCAGGCTCTCCGTCATCGAGGCGGACACGTCCATCAGGCAGAACATGACTGCCTGCGTCATGGGCCGCGGCACCTGCTCGAAGCGATTGTAGCGCAGGTCGAGCGGATCGATGTAGGCGACGGTCTTGCGCAGCATGACGAGGCGCTTGAGGCGACGCTGCAAATCCTCGATGCGGGCTTCGTCGCGCGGCGTTTCGGCTTCAGCGGCGGCCAATTCCTCCTCGAGCTTCTTGATGCGACTCGCTCGAGGGGCGATTGAGCGCAATGCGGCGCGCAAGGCTGTTGCGCATCGTGCGCGTGTGGTTGAGGCGCGCGGGCGGGCCCTCTGACTGATAGCCCGCGCGCGCAGGACGCGGGTTCTTCATCGACTTCAACTTGGCCTTGACGAGGTTCGGCAGCTTCAGGTCGTCGAAGAAGAGGTCGAGGAACTCTTCCTGCGTGAGCGTGAAGACGAAGTCGTCCTCGCCGGAGCCGTCGGCGGATCCCTTCGAGCCGCCGCCACCGCCGCCGCCGTCAGGCTTGGGGATGACGTCGCCAACGGAGAAGTCCTTGTTGCCCGGCAGCACGAAATCGCGCGTGCCCTCGCCGCGCCCGAGCGAAAAGGAGGGCTCGCGCAGGCTCTTGGAGCGGATCGAGATGCGCTCGCTGGCCTCGACGTCGGAGACCTTGCGCTTCTTTAGCGCTTCCTTGACGGCCTCCTTGATCTCGGCGCGGGCGCGCCGCAGGAACCGCTGGCGGTTGCCGAGGGACTTGGACTTCGGGTTCAGGCGTCGGTCGACGATCTGCATATCAGCTCGATTTCTTCACCCGCATGTACCATTCGACGAGGCGGCGCACCTGACGTGGCGTGTAGCCGCGCTCGATCATGCGCTGCACGAACTCCTCGTGCTTCTTCTCCGTCTCGCCGTCCTTCTTGGCGCCGAACGAGATCACCGGCAGCAGGTCCTCGACCTGGGAGAACATACGCCGCTCGATGACGTCGCGGATCTTCTCGTAGGAGGTCCAGCTCGGGTTCTTGCCGCCGTTCTTGGCGCGCGCGCGCAGCGAGAACTTGACGACCTCGTAGCGGAAGTCCTTCGGGTTGGCGATGCCGGCCGGCTTCTCGATCTTCGACAGCTCCTGGTCGAGAAGTCCGCGGTTCATCAGCTGGCCGGTGTCGGGATCCTTGAAGTCGTGATCCTCGATCCAGGCGTCGGCATAGGCGACGTAGCGGTCGAACAGGTTCTGGCCGAAGTCGTTGTAGGATCTCCAGGTAGGCCTTCTGGATCTCGTTGCCGATGAACTCGGCATAGCGCGGCGCCAGCTCCTCCTTGATGAACTCGCGGTAGCGGTCCTCGGTGTCGTCGGGAGAGCTGCTCGCGACGGATCGCCTGCTCGAGCACATACATCAGGTGCACGGGATCGGCGGCCACCTCGTGGGTGTCGTAGTTGAACGTCTCCGACAGGATCTTGTAGGCGAAACGCGTCGAGATGCCGTCCATGCCCTCGGTCACGCCGGCGGCGTCGCGGTACTCCTGGATGGTCTTGGCGTGCGGGTCGGTGTCCTTCAGGCTCTCGCCGTCATAGACGCGCATCTTGGAGAACAACGAGGAGTTCTCGTGCTCCTTGAGGCGCGACAGGACGGAGAACTGCGCCAGCATTTCGAGCGTGCCGGGCGCGCACGGCGCCTTGGCAAGCTCGGAGCTGGCGAGCAGCTTCTGATAGATCTTGCTGCTCCTCTGCGACGCGCAGGCAATACGGCACCGTGACCACGCAGATGCGGTCGAGGAAGGCTTCGTTGTTCTTGTTGGCCTTGAAGCTCTGCCATTCGCTCTCGTTGGAGTGGGCGATGATGAGGCCCTGGTAGGGGAGCGCGCCGACGTTCTCGGTGCCGACGTAGGTGCCGTCCTGCGTCGCGGTCAGCAACGGGTGCAGCATCTTGATCGGCGCCTTGAACATCTCGACGAACTCGAGCAGGCCCTGCGTGGTGCGGTTGAGGCCGCCGGAATAGGAGTAGGCGTCGGCGTCGTTCTGGCCGTGGAACTCCAGCTTGCGGATGTCGACCTTGCCGACCAGCGAGGAGATGTCCTGGTTGTTCTCGTCGCCAGGCTCGGTCTTGGCGATGCAGATCTGGCGCAGCTTGGACGGGAAGAGCTTGACGACGGTGAACTTGGAGATGTCGCCGCCGAACTCGTCGAGGCGCTTGACCGCCCATGGGCTCATGGTGCCCGTCAGCTTGCGCAGCGGGGATGTTGTACTGCTCGAGAAGGGTCTGGCCCATGCTGGCGGGATCGAAGAGCCCGAGCGGGCTTTCGAAGATCGGGCTGATCTCGTCGCCGGCCTTCAGGACGTAGATCGGGCAGTGCTCCATCAGCTCCTTCAGGCGCTCGGCCATGCGACGACTTGCCGCCGCCGACCGGTCCCAGCAGATAGAGGATCTGCTTGCGCTCCTCGAGGCCCTGCGCGGCCGCGCGGAAGTAGCCGACGATGCGCTCGATCGTCTCTTCCAGGCCGTAGAAGTCCTTGAAGGCGGGATAGATCTTCATCGTGCGGTTCATGAAGATACGGCCGAGTCGCGGGTCCTTGGAGGTGTCGACTTGGTTCGGCTCGCCGATGGCGATGATCATGCGCTCCGCAGGCGCTCGCATAATGCATCGGGTCCTCGCGGCAGCCTTCGAGGTACTGCTTCAAGGACATCTCGGACTGCTTGTTGCGGTCGTAGGACCGCGCATAAAGATCGAAGATCTGATTTTCCGACATCGTGTCCCTGCCCAAGCTCGTCATGTCGACCTGCGAACGCGCGTAAGCTGCGTTCGGTTCTCAATCGTCAACGCCCTGGCCCAGCGGCGGTCGCGCGGGCGCTCATCCGACTTGAGGAAGCCGATCGCCGCATTGCCTATACTATCATATGGAGGCGCGTGGTCTGCATTGGCAGATGCGCCTTCGCGATGAAAGTTGGGTGCATGCGTGCATCCACTCCCCAAGTCTTATGATCTCATGGGAAAATGGTGACATAAGGGTCGCAGCCCAAGGTCTCGCGCGGCGCAAAGCGCGCCCATGACGGCCAAATGCGGCCTGAACGCACGGTTTACTGTGACGGTCACGCCACAAGCACGGGTCGATTCGGAGACGATGATTCGGCATGAGCCTGCACCACCTGCCCCCCTTTCTGACCACCCGCGAGCTTGCTGACCTGATCCGGCTCAAGGAACGCAAGGTCTACGATCTCGTGGCGACTGGGCAAATTCCGCATGTCAAAGCGACCGGTAAGCTATTGTTTCCGCGTGATCTTATTGCTGCCTGGCTAGCGCAGCACACCGAGTATCCGGCTGGGTCTGAGGCGCGGCTGGCGCGGCCGCCGATCGTGGCGGGCAGTTCGGATCCGCTGCTCGACTGGGCGGTGCGCGAATCCGGCAGCGGGCTGGCGGTGAGTTGGGGCGGCAGCCTCGATGGACTGGAGCGGTTCGTCGCGGCCGGGGCGATGGCGGCCGGCATGCATGTGGCCGAGGACGGTGACGAAGGCTGGAATGTCGAGCACGTGCGC
Source organism: uncultured Alphaproteobacteria bacterium (assembly GCA_963697205.1). GTDB lineage: Bacteria > Pseudomonadota > Alphaproteobacteria > Rhizobiales > Hyphomicrobiaceae > CAVONB01. The sequence continues at coordinate 324,755 of CAVONB010000015.1, forward strand.
AGCCGACTGTTCGGCGCGCCGGTCGTGCTGATCGCCTGGGCGCTGCGGACGCAGGGGCTGGTCGTTGCGCCTGGCAACCCCTTGAAGATCGAGACCATTGCCGACCTGAAGGGGCGACGCGTTATTGCGCGGCAGCGCCAGGCCGGGGCGTTCGTTCTACTGCAGCGGCTGCTGGCCTCGGCGGGGCTCGGCGTAGACGCCATCAAGCGGGTCGAGCCGCCGGCATTGACCGAGGCGGACGTCGCCGCGGCGATCGCAGACGGACGGGCCGACGCTGGGCTGGCCATCGAGGCCGTGGCGCGCGCGTACCGGCTGGGGTTCGTGCCTGTGATCGAGGAGCGCTACGACCTGCTGGTGTGGCGCGCGGATTATTTCAGCGAGAGCTTGCAGAAGCTGGTCGGTTTCGTGCAGACGCCGCGGTTCCAGGAGCGCGCGGCGGCACTGGGCGGCTACGACGTCTCGATGGTGGGACGCGTGCGCTACAACGCGTCCTGACCGGCCTGGCCACGCACGAGGTGGCTGCCGGTGCCAGTCGCGGCGGCGGGTTCAGGATTGTTCCGGCAGCGGTGGCTCGCCCGCTCTGCTAAACTGGCCGGCCAGACGCAGGCGGCCTCCCCGGGGGTGCCGGAGAGGCCGCATGGCCGTGCATCGGATGCTCGACGATGAGGCATCGCGGACGCTGGGCAGGCGTCCGTCAAACCTCGACGTCAGATCAGATGGCTTCCTTCAGTTCCTTGGCGGCGCGGAACGCGACCTTCTTCGACGCCTTGATCTTGATCTTCTCGCCGGTCGCAGGGTTGCGGCCCATGCGGGCGGGGCGGCGGCGCACCTGGAGGATGCCGATGCCGGAGATGCGGACCTTGGAGCCCTTCTTGAGGTGCTTGGAGATCATGTCCGTGAAATCGGAGAGCATGACCGTGGCCTGCTTGCGCGGCACGTTGTGGGACTCGGCCAGATCCTTCGCCATCTGCGTCAGCGTGATGGTGGAGGACTTGGTGGCGGACTTGGCGGCAGCCTTTGCCGGTGCCTTGGCCTTGGCGGCGGCCTTCGACTTGGCCGGAGCCTTGGAAGCTTTCTTGGCAGGAGTTTTCATGAGCGTGATGGACCTTTTCTGGTGTGGATAGCTTGTTTTGTCGTGGGCGAGGGGCCGTTGCCGCCGTCAGGCGACCCGAAACCGCTCGATATTGCCACCGGCCTGGACGAGCCAACGCGGCTTGCGGCCGCGCCCCGTCCACGTCAGCGCGGGGTTCTTGGGGTGACGAAACTTCACGGCAACGCGCGATTTGCCGCGATTGGACTTCCCGGCCGGGCTGCCGGAGAAGAGCTCTGAAACGCTGAACCCGGCGCGCTCGGCGAGCGCCTCCACTTTCTGTCTGACCGCAGAACGCTCGTCTTCGTGGCGCGACTCGATTGCGGTATCGACACGCTTTTGCAGCGCGATCAGTTGCGTCAGCGTCATGGCGTCGAGGCCGGACTTGCGGGCCTTCGTGGGAGACCGCTTTGCGATCTTGCGAGCCGGCGCCTTTTTCGCTCGTTTGGCTTTCATTTTGGTCCTTGGCACTTCAAGCTCGTCAGATGTTCCGTTGCTGTAATGGCTAAATCATTTCTCATCGGTTGCGAACTGAAGACGATCAGTTAAGTGCCGGAAATCACTACGTTGTGACTGGATTGCAACGAAAACTGGGTTTTTGAGCCCCGCGACCGCCCGGAAGAGCCATGTTTCATGTTCGTGGGGGCTTTTCGGCGTCCGGTGGTGAGCGGTTGCAGCTCGATTTTCCGGTTTTTTCTTTCACTGATTCGTTTTCTGAGACTCCTTTTCAGTTCGCAATCGAGATATTCCCGGTCCGATGTTCGGAGTGGCGGGTGGCTGCGGCAGACTTTTTTGCGGCAACGTCCAGTCCTTGAGTACGGTCACTCCGGCTACCCGGAGCGACGCGAAAACGCCTATGGGGTAAGGCTTCCCAGCGCCTTCGCCTCAGGCGCAACATGCGCCGACGGGGGGTTCCATGACACGACCAGCGGCGTTGATGCAACCCTCCCAATGTTCAAAAACTGCGACGAATAAGCCGTAACTCGTCCATTCGTGGCTTCGCGCAGCCGTCACTGGGCCCTCGACGTGAGGCCCGGTTGCGCGCTATCAGTCGCAAAGACAACAACGACCGATGGATCGGCGAGCGGGAGAAATGCCTATGAGGAGCGCCTATATCGTGAACGGTGTGCGGACACCGATCGGCCGCTACGGCGGTTGCCTGTCGCGCGTGCGGACCGACGATCTTGCCGCCCACGCCATCCGCGAACTCATGGCGCGCAATCCATCGGTCCCGGCCGAGGCCATTGACGACGTCGTGCTCGGCAACGTCAACCAGGCAGGCGAAGACAACCGCAACGTGGCGCGGATGGCGGCACTGCTCTCGGGCCTGCCGACGTCGGTGCCCGGTGCGACGGTCAACCGGTTGTGCGGGTCCGGGCTGGAAGCGCTGGCGCAAGCCTCGCGGCAGATCATGACGGGCGAGGCAGAGGTCGTGGTCGCCGGAGGCGTGGAGGGGATGTCGCGTGCGCCGTTCGTGATGGGCAAGGCGCATGAGGCCTTTTCGCGCAACGCGGAGATCTTCGACACGACGATCGGTTGGCGGTTCGTCAATCCGGCGATCCAGAAGCAGTACGGCACGGAAGCCATGCCGGAGACGGCGGAGAACGTGGCGGAGGACTTCCAGATCACGCGGGCGGATCAGGATGCGTTTGCGCTCAGGAGCCAGGAGCGCGCGGCGCGGGCACAAGCGAGCGGCCGGTTCGCCAAGGAAATCGTCGCGGTTACGATCCCACAGCGCAAGGGCGAGCCGATGGTCGTTGCGAAGGACGAGCATCCCCGCGCAACCAGCCTGGAACAGCTTGGCAGGCTGCCGACGCCGTTCCGGCAGGGCGGTTCAGTGACGGCGGGCAATGCGTCCGGCGTCAACGACGGTGCGGCGGCGCTGCTGATCGCGTCGGAAGATGCGGTGAAGAGGTACAACCTGAAACCGCTTGCCCGGTTCGTGGCTGCCGCATCGGCGGGCGTGCCGCCGCGCATCATGGGGATCGGGCCCGCGCCGTCGTCGAAGAAGCTCGCCGAGCTCTTGAAGCTCAAGATCTCCGACTTTGACGTCGTGGAGTTGAACGAAGCTTTCGCCGCGCAGGCGCTGGCGGTGTTGCGTCAGCTTGGGCTGCCCGACGACGCGGAGCATGTGAACCCCAACGGCGGGGCGATTGCACTCGGCCATCCGCTGGGCATGTCAGGCACGCGGCTGGCGCTGACGGCAGCGCTCGAACTGGAAGAGCGCAAGGCCAAACGGGCGCTGTGCACGATGTGCATCGGCGTCGGCCAGGGCATCTCGGTGGCGCTGGAGCGGGTGTGAAGCCTTATTGCGCTGACGGCGCGGCGCTTTGGTAGCCCGCTGCGTGATCGCGCCGGGGGCGGCCGGCGGCGCGGTCTGCGGCCTCGCGTTCGGGAAGGCGGGACCTGCTCTACAGGCGGAACACGCGCAGCCAGCGCATGACGTCGAGCAGGCTCAAAGCGGCGGCGGCGACGTAGGTGAAGGCTGCCGCACGCAGGATGGAGCGCGCCGCGGCCTGGTCCTTCGGGCCGATGTAACCGCCCTCCTTCAGCACGGGTAGCGCACGGCGGAAGCTCGCGTCGAACTCGACCGGCAGCGTGACGGCGTGGAGCAGGATCGTGAACGCCAGGATCATCATGCCGGCCAGGATCTGGACCAGCATGATGTGCGGCGACTTCGACAGCACCATCAGCACCGGCGCGGCGAGCATGACGACGGCGCCGAACGATTCCACGCGCTGCGCCTGGCGGGCGAGGCGACCGCGCGTGGTGAGCGGAGCGTAGCCGGTCGCGTCCTGCATGGCGTGGCCGACCTCGTGGGCCGCTACGACCACGGCCGATAGCGACCGTTTGGCATAGTGGTCCGGTGACAGGCGCACGGCCTTGGCTTCGGGATCGTAATGGTCGCCGATCTGGCTTTCCTCGACCGTCACGTGTGACAGGCCCATGCTGTCCAGGATGTGGCGCGCGAACTCGCCGCCGGTGCCGGGGTAGTCGCTGCGTTCAACGGAATGACGCTTTAGGACGCCCTTGACCCAGATCTGCGGCAGCATGGCCAGCGCGGCGAGCACGGCGAGGAAGAGGACGAGGAAGACCATGGTGCGCGGCTCCGGGATCGTCGGACGGCGTGTGGGCATGCCGCGTTGCGCTGTCCGGCGCGGGGATGAGGGAAGATAGGCATCGGTTGCGGCGGCGCAATGGCTGTGTGGTGGAGAATGATGAGTGTAGGGGCGTCATAGCGACAGGAAGGCGCGTCGGATCTCGTAGAGGGCGAGGCCGGTGGCGACGGACAAATTAAGGCTGTCGAGGTTGCCGGCCATGGGAATCCTGACGAGGCGAGTGCAGACGGCGGCCATGGCGTCGCTCAGGCCGGGGCCCTCGCTGCCCATGACCAGCAGGACGGGGTGGCGCCAGGCGGCGTTGCGGACATCCTGGGTGGCGGACAGGTGTGTGCCGGCGACGTCGCCGGGCCAGGACTGACGCCAGTCGAGGAAGGCGTCGCGCGTCATGCGCGCGATGGGCACGGAGAAGTTGGAGCCCATGGTCGCGCGCACGGCTTCGCGCTGGTAGGGGTCGCAGCAGTTGCCGACCAGCAGCAGCCCGGATGCGCCGGCGGCGTCGAGAGTGCGCAGGATCGTGCCGAGGTTGCCGGGATCGCGGATCTCCTCCAGCGCGAGCCATGTGCTCTCGGCGCCGACGTTTCGGGCTGAGGGCGGCTCAGACCAGCGTTGCTCGAAGACGCCGATCAGGCTTTGGGGATTGTCCTTCGCCGCGATCTTGGCGAGCACGGCATCGGTGACCTCCAGGACCTCCGTGCCCGCGGCGAGGCTGTCGCGGACGAGGTCGCGGGTGATGCCGGCGTCGGCGGCGCCGGCGCGATAGACGAGGATGCGGGGCGTCCAGCCCCTGTCGCGGGCGGTGACGAGGATGGAGGTGCCTTCGGCCACGAACAGGCCGGTCTCCTTCCTCGCCTTGCGCATCTCCAGACTGCGGATGAGCTTGATGCGCTCGTTCTGCAGGCTCGAGACAGGTCGGGGGGCGGCTGTGGCCGGCGGGCGGGCATCAGGCATCGCCGTGGCTCCAGCGCACATAGAGAGATGTTGGCACGAGACGGGCGCCTTCGTTTGCCCCGCCTGTCTCGCGGATCGCCAGCTCGCCGGCTTCAAGGCGGCCATGGGCTGGCGCGGAACGGTCGCGCGCGAGCGTTTCGCCGAAGAGTTGGCCGAAAGCGAGCGTGGAGGCGCGGATGGCATAAACGGTCAGCACGAGATCGGCGCGGGCCGGGTCGAGCAGCTTGGAGAGATCACCGAGCAGTCCGGGCAGGTGCGTGAAGAGGTCCCAGATCTCGCCGCCGGGGCCGCGCCCGAACTTGGGCGGATCGACGAGGATCATGTCGTAGGTCCGGCCGCGACGGACCTCGCGCGCGGCGAACTTCGCGGCGTCGTCGATGATCCAGCGGATGGGCGCAGCGGTGAGATTGGAGACCTGCTGGTTTTCTCGGGCCCAGGCGACGGCCTTTTTCGACGCATCGACGTGGGTGACCTCGGCGCCCGCGGCTGCGGCCAGCAGGGAGGCGGCGCCGGTGTAGGCGAAGAGGTTCAGCAGGCGCGGTGGGCGGTTCAGCGTCGCGGCGGTGCGGCGCAGGCGGGCCACCATCCATTGCCAGTGCGGCATCTGCTCGGGGAAGAGCCCGAGGTGCCACATGGCCGACAGGCGGCAGAGCATGGTGGCGCGGATGTGGGCGCGGGCGTCGGCGGCGGTGTCGTGAACATCGACGACCACGGGCCAGGCGTCCGGCACGGGCTTGTCGCTGCGCCAGCGGCCTTTTTCGTCGTCCTCGCCGGACGCGGAGAACACGGCGTGCGCCTTGAGCCAGCGGTCACGGTCCAGGCGGGGCTGCCACAAGGCCTGCGGCTCGGGCCGGTCCACGAGGATGTCGCCGAAGCGCTCGAGCTTGCGGCCGGCGCCGCTGTCGATCAGCGCATAGCCGGCGAAGCCCGGTGTCTCCAACAGGGCGATGCGGTCGGGCAGGACAGTGGTGGTGGGTGGCGCGGCAGTCATCATTCAAGTGTAGCAGGTTGTCCAAGGGGGTGTTGGTGCGCGCGGGGCGGAGGCTGTGTTTGTCGACGGGCGCCAGCGGCGTGTAAGGTGTAGGCTGCATCCTTTACACCGCGAACGGGAGCAAACGCCATGCGGCTCGAGAACAGGGTTGCCATCGTCACCGGCGGCGGCCGCGGCATCGGCCGCGACATCGTGCTGGCCTATGCCAAGGAAGGCGCCAGGGTGATCGTCAACGACGTCGATCCGGCGACGGCGGCGGCGACGGCGGCGGAGGCCTCGCAACTGGGGCCGAAGGCGATCGGGATCGCCGCGGACGTGGCCCAGCCGGCCGACGTCGACCGGCTGGTGGCGGAGACAATCGCCGCGCACGGTCGCATCGACATCCTGGTCAACAACGCGATGAAGATTGTGCCGGGTAAGCTTGAGAAGCTGCCGCTGGAGTCGTGGGACACGACGATGAACATCGGGCTCAGGGGTGCCTTCTACACGAGCCAGCAGGCGGGCCGGCACATGATCGCGCAGAAGTCCGGCGCGATCGTCAACATCGCCTCGATCGCGGGGCTGTTTCCCTACAACTGGGCGGGCGCCTACTCCGTGGTGAAAGCCGGTCTGATCATGCTGACCAAGCTGCAGGCGATGGAGTGGGGCCCTTACGGCGTGCGCTCGAACGCGATCACGCCGGGCTACATCCGCACGCCCGGCACGGAGGGCATGTATTCCGATCCCGAGATCTACGAGGGGCGGCGCAAGGGCGTGCCGATGGGGCGCGTGGGCGCGGGCGACGACATCGCGGGGCCGGCGATCTTTCTTGCCTCCGACGAGGCGAAATATACGTCGGGCAGCGTGCTCGGTGCGGACGGCGCGCAGGCGGTAGCCTACTTCGCGTCCGTGCCCGGGCGGCGTTTCTCGGGCGGTAGCATCGATTGAATTGGCGAAGTCGTTTCAGCTAAGCCGGCGCGGCGGTGACCTCGTCGGGGGTGGGAGCGTTGCCGTCGTAGCGGGTGATCGAGACGAGGCAGGTGTGGGCGCTGCAGCCCTGCGAGAAGGCGGACGAGCCGACGTCTTGGGTCAGCACGTTGGGGTTGCCGGCGATGTCGAGCGGGCCGTCGCCTGAGTCGTAGGGCAGATACCAGGCGCCGGTCGGCAGCACGGCGACGGAGGGGCGGACATCGCTCGAGAGGCGGACGCCGGCGAGGCACTTGCCGCGATCGTTGTGGACCATGGCGGTGTCGCCTTCGGCGAGGCCGAGGCGGCGGGCGTCGACGGGGTTGAGCGTGACCGTCTCGCGGCCTGCGGTCTTGTAGCGGCGGCTCGCGCGACCGAAGTCGAGCTGGCTATGCAAGCGCCCGTCCGGCTGGGCCGTGACGAGGTGGAACGGATGGCGCTTGGCGGTCTCGGCGCGCAGTGTTTCGGTTTTCGGCAGCCATACGGGGTGCGGCGGGCAATCGGCATATCCGCAGCGGGCGAGGGTGTCGCTCCACAGCAGGATGCGGCCGGTCTCGGTGTTGAGGGGATAGCCTTCCGGGTCGGCGCGGAATTTCTGGAGGTGGACGATTTTGCCGCGCGTGGGCACCTCGACGCGCCCGGTTTGCCAGAACGTTTCGAAGTCGGGCAGCTCGGCGACGGCGCGGGCGCGGGCGTCGTCGCGCACCTCGTCGTACATGTGGCGGATCCAGGCCATCTCGTCGCGGCCTTCGGTGAATTGGCGCTCTACGCCCAGGTGGCTCGCGATCTCGCTGACGATGTCGAATTCGGGCCGCGAGGCAAAGCGCGGAGAGACGGCGCGCTTCAGGGCCAGGACATGATCGATGCGGCGGCTGCCGCCGATGTCGTTGCGCTCGAGCGAGGAGGACGCGGGCAGGACGATGTCGGCGCGGCGCGCGGTCGGCGTCCAGACGATGTCCTGCACAACGATCGTCTCGGGCCGCGCCCAGGCGCGTTCGAGGCGCGCGAGATCCTGGTGGTGGTGGAATGGATTGCCGCCGGCCCACCAGACCATGCGCGTGTCGGGATAGGTGTGCGTGCGGCCGTTGTAGGTGAAGGGCTGCCCCGGGCTCAAAAGCAGGTCGGAGATGCGTGCGACTGGGATGAAGCTCGCGTTCGGCTTTGTGCCCTGGGAGAGGGATGGCGGTTTGACGAGGCTTTGCGGCTGGCCCATGCCCGAGACGGAGCCGACGCCGAAGGTGACGCCACCGCCGGGCTGGCCGAACTGGCCGGCGACGGCGGCGAGCGCGATCGCGCACCACCAGGGCTGTTCGCCATGGACGGCGCGCTGCAGGCTCCAGCTCATGGTCGTCAGCGTGCGGGTCGACGCGTAGGCGGCGGCGAGCGCGCGGATCTTGTCGGCGGGGATGTCGGTGATGGCGGCGGCCCAGTCGGCGGTTTTGGGCGTGCCGTCGCTGGCGCCGGTCAGGTAGGCGAGGAAGACGTCGGCGCCGGAGCAGCAGCGGGCGAGGAAGTCGCCGTCGTGGCAGCCGGAGGCGACGATCTCGTAGGCGAGGGCGAGCAGGAGGGCCGCGTCCGTTGCCGGTGCGATCGGCAGCCAGTCGACGTCGATCCAATCGGGGATGTCGTCGCGGCGCGGTGAGACGAGGACGATCTTCACGCCCTTGTCCGCGAGGCGCCGGAGGCTTGCTTCAAGCTGGTGTCGCGCGACGCCGCCAGCCTCTACTGCGGCGGTGCGAGGACTGAGCGCGCCGAAGGCGAGCAGCATGCCCGAGTGCTCGGCGGCAGTGTCGAGGCCGGAGCCGCGGCCATAGAAAATTGAATCATCGCCGGTGACGTGCTTGGCGATGACGGCGCCGGCACCGACGGAGTAGGTGTCGACGTGACCGGTGAAGCCGCCGACGAGGTTGAGCACGCGGCGGATCTGGGTCTGGTGGTGGTGGAAGCGTCCCGCGCTGCCCCAGCCGTAGGAGCCGGCGAAGATGGCGTCGTTGCCGTGTGCGGTGCGCACGCGATCGATCTCGCTGGCGACGAGGCGGGTGGCTTCGGTCCAGGAGACCGGCACGAAGCGGTCGCGGCCGCGGCCGTCGCCCTGGCCGGGCGCGCGGGTGCCGTTCAGCCAGCTTTCGCGTACCATCGGCTCGCGGATGCGCACCTTGGGGTCGAGCCAGTCCTGCACGGCCGCGATCAGGTCCGGCGGGGCGGGGTCGCCGCCCCATGGCTCGATGCCGACAATGTCGTCGTTTTCGACCAGGACGTCGAACGTGCCCCAGTGGGCGGCGTGAGGGATGCGTTGCACGGGTTGGCGTCCTCGGCTCGGGCGTCCTCAGGCGGACATCTGTGGTGTTGATTGCGGGCATGAAACACCACGGTTCCGGTGCTGTCGAGCCGTTGCGAGGTGCTCAGCCAATCCGGTGCCGCGGCGGAACGATGGGGCGGCCGCTCGCGTTCGCTTGTGGATGAGAGTTAACGTCGTCCTCAACCGTTCGTCCGGCAGCCTCATCGGTGGCGATGTTTTCGGCGTGGCGGCCACCGTGGTCGACGGCCTTGCGGCTGCGGGACACCGAGCCAGCTTGCGGATCGCGGACGGCGCCGACGTCAGCGATGCGATCGAGGCGGCGACCCGCGACTGCGATGTTGTCGTGATCGGCGGTGGAGACGGCAGCGTGCGGACCGCGGCGGAAGTGGTGATGCGCGCAGGCCTCGTGCTCGGCGTCTTGCCGCTGGGGACGATGAATCGGCTGGCGCGCGAACTGGAGGTGCCTTTTGCCATCGACGCTGCGGCCGTAGCGTTGGCGAACGGTTGCGTGCGCGAGATCGACGTCGGGCTCGTCAATGACCGGATCTTCCTTTGCAACTCGCTGATCGGCCTGCCGCGGCAATTCGCGGAGCGTCGTCAGGCTCTGCGCGGGGCGGCGCTGGCGGGGCGGCTCAGCGGCTACGCGGGTGTGATCCGGGACATGCTGCGTGCGCGGCACCGCATGTCGGTCGACGTCGACCACAGGAGTGCGATGCACAAGTTCAGGACGCTCTCCATCGCAGTGACGCCGAACCGGCTGGCGCCGGCGCCGGGGGTTGCATTGCGCCGGCTTGCACTGGATCGCGGCGAGATCGCGCTTTATGCCTCGCATCATCTGACGGGGTGGGGCCTCGGGCTTTCGATCGTGAAGGCCATGGCGGGATTGTGGACGCAGGACCGGCAGTTGATCGAGCTCGTCGGACACAGCGTGACCATCAACCGGCGCGGCCGGCGCGTGAAAGTTTCCAACGATGGCGAGTTGGAGACGCTGGACCTGCCGCTGCGTTACGAGGTGCGGCCGCGGGCGTTGCGTGTGCTGTGTCCCGGCCGGACAGTCCCGCAGGCGCGTCAACCTGCGGCGAGCGAAGCGACTGACGTTGGCTCCGACAATCGGTACAGGGGGCAGGCCTAGGCGCCGATTTGCTCCGGACGCTGAGGCCCGAATCGGTTATGGGACTTTTCGGATGCCGATTGGGCTTAGGCGAAGCCTGCCCGTGCTTTCGGCGCATGTGGGGCTTCCTGGCGATCCATCATGCCCATCAGGCTACTCAACGCGACCGCGGTTTCGCAGGGCACAATTGAGCGGAACTTCGTGAGGCCAGGCTCGCCTGCCGTCGAGGTTTTGCACGACGTGCTGGTGGCGGCCGGCGGCCGCCATCTCGACAATCAGCGCGAACTCGTCGTCGGCGGCGTCCATCGAAGGGACGGATCGGTCGTCACCTCCACGCTGCTACATCGGGCGGGTGAAGTGGTCATGGTCGCGCGCGCGCCCGAAGAGATCGTGGCGCAGCCGGCCGAGCGGCGGCTCGCCGAGGCGGCCTATGGCGGCATTCTCATTCATCATTTCGGGCACTTCACACTGGAGAGCACGGCGCGGCTGTGGTGGATCCTGGAGAGCGGCTATCGCGGGCCGATCCTGTTCCAGTCGACGACCTCCGATCCGCTCAGGCGTTCTTATGTGGCCGAGTTCTTCCGGCTGCTGGGACTGGCCGACCGTATCGTGATCGCCGAGCCGACGCTGCGGGTCGACACGTTGCACGTGCCCGCGCCGGCCATCGAGATTCGCGGGTTCGTGCATGAAAGCTTCGCGTTGCCGTTTCGCGCGATCGGGGAGCGCGCGCTGGCGGAGGCGCCGGATGCGGGCTCGACGGGGCGGCTTTATCTGTCGCGCACGCAACTGAGCAACGGGCTGGCGATCGGGGAGACCGCGATCGAGGCGCGACTGCGCGAAGACGGGTATCGCATCGTTCATCCCGAGACGATGCCGCTGGGCGAGCAGATCGCGCTGCTCGACAGAGCGGACCGGATCGTCGGCCTCGTCGGCTCGGCATTCCACAACCTGCTTTATTGCCGGGCGAAGACGGTGTGCTACCTGGGGCGCACCGATACGATCAATGAGAATTTCCCGATGATCGACCAGCTGCTCGGGACGGATGCGCTCTACATCATGGGACGGCGACGGCCGCGCCAGCGCGGCGGCAACGGCCGCGTCTACATGCTGTCGCCGAACAGCATCGCAGAAAGCCTGACGGCGGAAGGCTGGCTTGGCCCTCGCCAGTCGCAGGCATCCGGGCTGGGCAACATCCAGCGGCAGGTGCTCGCAGAGGTCGAGTTGCAGGCCGGCTTGCGCTCGGCCAGCCGCGAGACGGGCGAGTTGCCGGGCGAGGAGGCGCTGCAGGCGCTGCTGATCGCTGCGGCGTTGCGGCCCGGCGATCGGCGGACGCTGAAAGCCCTGGTCGCGGCGATGGTGACCAAGCGCAGGTTCCGGATCGCGGAGCAATTCGCACGCGAATTCATCAAGAAGTGCGACTGGAACGAGCGCGACGCCCAGCATGTCGCTGCGCTCTTCGCAGCAGCGGGCAAGAACGGGCTCGCGAGCGGGCTGCTCTCCTGGGCGGCGCGCCGGCGCCAGGAGGATGGTGGTGCGCCGGCTGCGGGACCAGGGTCACGCGGCGAGAGAGAGCCGGCTCTGTCGCAGCGCGCGAAGCTGGCCCGCGTGACGCCGGCGGCCTAACATCGCGGCGCGGCCGAGCGGGCCGCGTGCCATCGATGCTTCATCGTCCGCCGGTTCGACATGTCCGCACACCCCTATCGCATCGCTATCGTCGGCGGCTCTCATGCCGGGCTGCTGACGGCGTTGGCGTTGCGCCGCGCGGGGGCCGATGTCGAAGTCTACGAGCGTGCGCCGGGGCCGCTGGAGGCGCGGGGGGCGGGACTTCGCATCCAGCCACTGATGGCGGAGATCCTGCGGGACGCGGGGATCGACCTTGCGCCGGCGTCGACGTTCACGCACTTCGACCGCCACATCGGACCCGGCAATCGCATCGTGTTCGAGCAGCCGGAGAACGGTCATTTTGTGTCGTGGGGCAGCCTTTACCGGTTCCTTCTGGAACAGGTCGGGCGCGCCAGCGTTCATTTCGGGGAGGCCTATGTCGGAAGCACTGAGCGCGATGCGGTCGTGGATCTGCGCTTTGCCAGCGGGCGCAACGCCGAGGCCGATCTGGTGGTGTTCGCGGACGGTATCGCTTCGACGGGGCGACGGCGGCTGAAGCCCGGGGTCGTTCCGCACTATAGCGGCTATGTCGCATGGCGGGGCCTGGTGCGCGACCGCGATCTCAGCGACGGGACCCGGGCGGTGCTCGCGGATGCGTGCACGTTCACGGTGGCCGGATTGAGCCATATGCCGATCTATCCCGTGCCCGGCGATGGCGCGGACGGCGTGCAGGCGTCCCTGTGGAACGTGATCTGGTACCGCAACGTCGCCGAGGGCGCGGCGCTGGACGAGTTGATGACGGACTGCACTGGGCTCCATCGCCCCAACTTGGTGCCCGCCGGTCTGGTGCAGCAACGTCTCGTCGATCAGTTGCGCCAAGACGCTCAGGTCCTGCTGGCGCCAGCCGCCGCAGAGGTGATGATCAAGGCCGAGGCGCCGTTTATTCAGCCGATCTGCGATCTCGTCAGTGACCGCATCGTGTTCGGCCGGCAGATCCTGGTCGGCGATGCGGCCGCCGTCACGACACCGCACGTCGGTGCCGGCACGGCAAAGGCTGTGCTCGGTGCCTGGTCGCTCGCCGACATCGTCGCGCGCGTGCCGAAGAGCGACGACCTGCGCCTCGCGGCGGCGCTGTCGCGCTGGGAGGTCGAGCAGATCGCGCGCGACCGAGATCTCGTCGCGCGCGGCCGCATGATCGGGCGGCGGGCGCAAGTCGACGGCACGTTCACGCCAGGCGCGCCGGAGCTCAGCCGTATCACGATGCCGCAGGACTGAGCCGATCGGATCGCCGGAGGCTCGCTCAGTCCTCGTCGCGCAGGAGCTTGCCAGGGTTCATGATGTTCATGGGATCGAGCGCGCGCTTGACGGAGCGGTAGAGCTCGAGTTCTACCGTGCTCTTGTAGCGCTCGTTCTCACCGAGCCTCAGCTGGCCGATGCCGTGCTCGGCGCTGATCGAGCCATTGAACTCCGCGACGATGTCGTGAACGATGAGATTGACGCGATCGCGCTCGGCCTGGAAGTCGCCGGGCCAGTCCACTGGTCCGACGGGATTATAATGGATGTTGCCGTCGCCCATGTGGCCGAAGGCGCAGTGGCGCATGCCGGGATAGGCTTTTTCCAATGCCGCGTCGGTCCTGGCGATGAAGTCGGGGATCGCGGATACAGCGACGGAGACGTCATGCTTGACGCCGTTGCCGACGACGCGCTGGGCTTCGCTGACGTCCTCGCGAAACTTCCAGAAGCGCTTCTGCTGCGCCATCGACTGGGCGATGGTCGCGTCGGTGACGAGGCCTGCCTCCATGGCGGCGGCGAGCGCGTTGGCGAGCGGCTCGGCCAGCGCATCTGTCGGTCCCTGGCCGGAGACCTCCATCAGCACGTACCAGGGTGAGCGTGTGCCCAGCGGATCTTCGTGGCCGGGGACGCCGGACAGGACGAAGTCGACGATGGAGCGCTGGAGCAACTCGAAGGCGGACAAGGAGTCGCCGAGCTGAGCGCGCATTTGGGCCAGCAGGCGCAGGGCGTGGACGGGATCGGGGACGGCGAGCCACGCCGATTCCACGGCAGTCGGACGCGGGAAGAGCTTGAGGACGGCGGCCGTGACTATGCCGAGCGTGCCTTCGGCGCCGACGAACAGCTGCTTCAGGTCGTAGCCGGTGTTGTCCTTCCTGAGCGCACGCAAACCGTTCCAGATGCGGCCGTCGGGCAGCACGACCTCGAGGCCGAGCACGAGGTTGCGGGTGTTGCCGTAGCGCAGGACCTGGGTGCCGCCGGCGTTCGTGGAGATGTTGCCGCCGATCTGGCAGGAGCCTTCGGCGCCGAGACTGAGGGGGAACAGGCGGTCGGCGTCGGCGGCGGCCTGCTGGATCTGGGCGAGGACGACGCCGGCCTCGACGGTGATCGTGTCGTTCAGCGGGTCGAGATCGCGGATCTTGCGCATGCGCGACGTCGAGACGATGACCTCGCTCATGTCGGCGTGGGGCTGGCTGGCGCCGGTCAGTCCGGTGTTGCCGCCCTGGGGCACGATGGGCGTGCGCGTCTCGGCGCAGACCGCGACGATGCGGGAGACGGCCTCGGTATCGGCCGGGCGCAGGACGAGGGGAACCGCGCCGTCCCAATTGTCGCGCCAGGCGACGCAGTACGGCGCGACGTCATCGGGGGCGTCCAGATAGCCACTGGGACCGACGATGTCCTTCAGACGCTCGATCACGGCCGCCGGCACTGGGCGGCGTGCCGCGCCCTTGCGCGGTGTCTCTGTCATCGGGGGGCGTCCTCGTGGTAAGCGGGAAGGGGTATCGACCAACCCGGACCTTTTAGCAGCCCCGACATGAGCGACAAGACACCCACGGTGCCGCAAGGCCCAGGCACGCTCGCAGGCACCCCCGCAGACCCCAGCGGAGATACCGGCGGAGACGATGGTGCACGGCCGCGGACCGGCAAAGGGTCCGGATTCCGGACGCTTATCGGCTACCAGGCTTCGGAGTGGCGGGAGGGCTATGCGCGGATGACCATCCGTCTCGCCCAGTGTCACATGAACAGCAATGGGGTGGCGCACGGCGGGGTCATCATGACGCTGATCGATGCCTCGATGGGGCATGCGGCGACGTGGTGCTCGGTGCCCGGCAACGCGCGCTATACGTCGACGATCTCGCTGACGACGAGCTTTTTGGAGGGCCCCAAGGCGGGCGTTGAGCTCACGGCCACTGGCCGGCTGATCTCGATCGACAACCGGGTGGCGACCTGCGAATCGGAGGTGCGCGACCAGGACGGGCGGCTGATCGCGGTTGCCCAGGCAAGCTTTCGATACGCCACGGGCAGCGAGCGGGCCGAGGGCGTGGCGCGCCGCCCGCTGCGTGCCTAGGCCCTAGCCTCCGCCTGTGGCGTCCTCCCGGTGGCCAAGTCTGCAGTCGCCGGGCCTTCGGCAGTGTTCGTGTGGTTGTGGATCGCTTGCCCGCTGCGCTGGCCTCTGGTGTATGTTGATCGGGATGAACGAGACTGCTCCCATTCCTGCCTTCGAGCCGGCGCTCTACAGCGAGGCTTGGCTGCGCCGAAGGGCGGACGATGCCCTGCACGCGGGGCCCTCCGATAGCGTGTTTGATCCGCGGACGGGCCGCGCCTTCGAGCAGAGCGATTTCGACCTTAATCCCGAGCTGGCGGCGGACCTGGGCGTCATGGACCCGCCGCGTCCGGCCGCGGTGCTCGTGCCGATCCTGAAGCGGGATCCGCTGACGATGTTGCTGACGGTCAGGACCGAGCATTTGTCCAGCCATGCCGGCCAGATCGCGTTCCCGGGTGGCAAGATGGATGCCGAGGACCGGACGCCGATCCACACCGCGCTGCGCGAGGCGGAAGAGGAGATCGGTCTCGATGGCCGGCACATCGAACCGCTCGGCTATCTCGACAGCTACCGCACGGGGACCGGGTTCCGGATCATGCCGGTGGTGGCCATGGTCAACCTCGATTTCAAGCTCGAACTCAACCCCGGCGAAGTGGCCGACGTGTTCGAGGTGCCGTTACCGTTCCTGATGGATCCGCTCAACCACCAACGTCACAAGCGCGAGTGGCGCGGGCGCGAGCGGCATTTCTATGCCATGCCTTACGGGGAGCGTTACATCTGGGGCGCTACAGCGGGGATCATCAAGAACATGCACGAGAGGTTCTTTCGATCATGATCCGGGTCGTGATCGAGAACATCGTCCTCTTTCTGCTGCCGACGGCGCTCTATATTCTTTACGTGCTGGTGATGCGCAGCCAGTCCGACGAGGATGCCAAACCCATCGACGATGCGCCGCTGATGTGGCTGTTCATCGCGGGGGCGGCGCTGGTGATCGGCACCTTGCTGATTTTTGGATCGACGGAGGGCGGCAAGCCCGGACAGACCTACACGCCGCCGGTCTACAAGGACGGCCAGATCGAGCCCGGCAAGGTCGAATAACAGACGGCGGCTGAGAGGCATCCCGCAGGTCATGTCGGCAAGCAAGGGTCCGAGCCAGCATGCGAGCCACGTTCCTCCGCTGTCGGATGTGGACTGGCTGGAGCGTGCGGAAACGCAGGCGGTGTTCGCGGCGCTGACGGCGGCCGGCTTTGAGGCCAGGGCCGTGGGCGGGGCGGTGCGCAACGCGCTTCTCGGTCAGCCGGTGGTGGACGTCGACATCGCAACGACGGCGCCGCCCGAGGCGGTGATGGCGGCGGCCCGGGCCGCGGGGCTCGACCCGATCCCAACCGGTATCGCGCATGGCACGATCACGGTCGTGTCGGGACACATTCCCTACGAGGTGACGACGCTGCGCGAGGACGTGGAGACGTTCGGCCGGCATGCGCGCGTCGCGTTTCACGGCCGATTGGCTGTCCGATGCGCATCGGCGCGACTTCACGATGAATGCGCTTTATTGCGAGGCGACCGGCGAGGTGCACGATCCCGTCGGCGGTTATCCCGACCTGCTCGCGGGGCGAGTGCGCTTCATCGGTGCTCCCGGCCAGCGGATTTCGGAGGACGCGCTGCGCATCCTGCGCTTCTTCCGGTTCAACGCCGAATACGGACGCAACGCGCCGGACACCGACGGCCTGGCCGCGTGCATCGCTGCGCGTGGCGCGCTGGCGCTGCTGTCGGGCGAGCGTTTGCAGGCGGAGCTCGGCCGGCTGATGCTGGCGCCGCGGGCGCTCGCCATGGCGGAGGTGATGGCCGATGCCGGCATCCTGGACGAGGTGTTGGCCGGCCCGATCGCGCCGGTGCTGCTTGGCCGCCTGATCGCGATCGAATCCGGGATGGGCCGGGTTGGCGACGTCGATCTCCGGCTAGCGGCGCTGGCGATCCTCGGCCGGCCGGAGGCGGAGCGGGCGATGGCTGCGCGGCATCTTGCGGAGCGGCTGAAGCTGTCGAGCCGGGCGGAGCGGCGACTGGCGGCGGCGGCTCTGCCCGCCACCGTTTGCGGGGCGGAGGCGACACGTCACCAGATCCGTGTCGCTCTCTATCGGCTCGGTCGCGATGCCCTCGTCGATGCGCTGCTTCTCGACTGGGTTCTGGCCGGCGATCCGCCGGGCGACAGCGTGCGGCGGCAGATTCTGGGCGATGCGTCAGATTTTGCCGTGCCGGTGCTGCCGGTGCGAGGGGCAGACGTGGTGGCGCTGGGCGTTCCGCCGGGGCCGCGCGTGGGGGCCATTCTGGGGGCGTTCGAGAGCTGGTGGCTCGATGCGGGGATGCCCACCGACGCGGGGCTGGCAGCTCAACGGCTCAAAGCGCTCGTTGCCACGAATTGACCCGAATTCGATCCACTTCCGTTCTCGCGTGCGAGGGGCTATTCTTTC
This sequence comes from uncultured Alphaproteobacteria bacterium, assembly GCA_963697205.1. GTDB lineage: Bacteria > Pseudomonadota > Alphaproteobacteria > Rhizobiales > Hyphomicrobiaceae > CAVONB01. The sequence continues at coordinate 342,665 of CAVONB010000015.1, forward strand.
CGCATGGGAATCGCCCGGTGCCCGGTCAGGGGCCGGTCCGGGCGGGAGGCCGGGGGGAAGGTATGTCCACCGCCGAGACGGTCCATCAAGACGCGCGCGCGCGGTCGCGCCCGGCGTGGTGTTGCGGCACGGCCGTCGCCATGGGACTCGTGACGGTCATCGTCGGGCTGCTGACGCTCGGACTGGCAACGCCGGTCTCCGCAACCCGGCCAGAGGGGCCGGCCCAACCGGTGCTCGATCGGCTCATACCGCTGGGCGATGGTTTTGCGGCGCCTGTGCGCTCGCCGAAAGATTGCCGGCGCTGGCGCGCGGTGGCTGCGCGACTCGGCGAAACGTATGCCGGCTTTCGGCTCAGGCAGACGGTGGTGGCGCGGGTATGCGCGTTCACCGAGGAGACGGCCGACGACGACCACTGGTCGTGGCCGTGGCGCGATGCGGAGTTGCGGGCCGAACTGCCGCCGCGGCTGCATGCACTGTTCGGTGACTGGCAGGTGCGGTGCGGGCGTGCGGGACGGCGCAGCCGTTGCGTGCTGGCGGTTTCGAGCGCGCTGCTCGGCAGCCCCGATCCCGACCAGGACGACCTGCCGCTGATGGCGCATTTCGTGATCGATCAGGTCGGCGGGCGGGAGGTGCTGTTGTGGCGCCTTCATGTGGTGGCCGACATCGTGCGCACGGGCGGACTGGACGTCGTGCTGGGCAAGCGGCGCACAAACGAGACGTTCGACGTGTGCGGGCGGATCGGCTGCATCGTGGAGACGGAAACGCGCCTGTCGACGGATGCGGCCAACTGGCTCTGGGACGGCAAGTCCATCGGTGTGCGGCTGGGGGTCGCGGGGCCGGGTGAGTTCCGGGCGATCCTGCCGGCGACGGGCTTTCGCGCGGGGCTGGCGGAACTGATGCGGTTGCGCCGCCTGGAGACGCGTTCGCTCGCGGGTCGGTGACGCCAGTGGTCTGGTCGCCGAAGCGCGGCGATCTTTTCGCGCTCAGCACTAGCCGGTCACTCAGCGCTGCCGGTCCGATACTGCTTTGTCAGCTTCGCCTACGAGCCGACAGCGGGGATATTCGCTTGTCCGTGGCAAAACGAAAACGCCGCGCGATACGCGCGGCGTTTGCCTTGTCTTGCAGCGACGGCGGTCGGCGCGCTCGGCCGACGGCTGCGATCAGTTCGGCTTCACCGTCATCGATGATGGTGCTTGAGCGACGTCGGTCGTCGTAGACGTGCTCTCGGCGGCAACGGCGGGCGCGGCCGGTGTCGCGGCCTCGGCCTGCTTCTGCTCCTCTGCCTGCGGCATCGGGCTCTGTGCCGTGACGTTGTTCTTGTAGCCTGAGCAGGCCAGCGCCGTGGTTGCGGCGGCCAGCGTCAGGGCTGCAGCTGTTGCAAGCGTCGTCAGGATGCGCATGTGGTGTGTCTCCTGCCTTATTGCGGTCCGCGCCGGACAGGGGACGCGAACGTCTGCAGTCTAGCGCAATGGTCGGCAGCGGGGGTCACGAGTTCGTGAGCACACGCATGTCATGACGGCGCGCGAACGGGGCCGCGACGTTGCCGGTGGGGATGAAGACATGAGCCCGAGCGGCTCAGTGCGACCTGCCTTCATGCGCTCCCAGATGGGCAACCTCGGCCTTTTCCGGCTCGCTGAAATCGGGCCACTTGGTGATCACGGTCTGCGGCGGCGACGGTGGCGGCATGAGGGTTTGCCCGCGTGCGCGCGCCTTGGCCTGCTTCAGGCGAGCAGCGTCGCGCATGTACATGTCGGCCAATGCCAATTCATAGTCGCCGTCGCCGATGCAGATCGCGCGGGCGGGCGTGGCGGCCAAGATGCCAGCAGACAAGCAGGCAGCGGCAAGTGCAGGAGCGAGGCGCATGACAGTCAGCCTCCCATAGGATGCGCGTCATTCGGACGGCCAGGATCGACTCGAGGCCATGCTCCGTCAAGGTCAGTGATCGTCGCGGTGCGTATCGGTGCCGACACGAAATGACCGTCGCAGCCTGCGCTGCGACGGCCGATTCCAGGTGAAACGACGTGGTTCGGGGCGCGGACTAGAAGTCCATGCCGCCCATGCCGCCCATACCTGCGCCGGGCATCGCGGGTGCGCTTTCCTTCTTGGGAAGCTCGGCAACCATCGCTTCGGTCGTGATGAGCAGGCTTGCGACGGACGCGGCATCCTGCAGCGCGCAGCGCACCACCTTCGCGGGGTCGATTACGCCTTCGGCGATGAGGTCGCCGTAGGTGCCGGTCTGGGCGTTGTAGCCGTAGCTGTACTTCGCCTGTTCGAGGATCTTGCCGATGACGACGGAGCCATCCTCGCCCGCATTGTTGAAGATCTGGCGGGCGGGTGCCTGCAACGCCTTCCTGACGATGTTGACGCCAATCTTCTGGTCCTCGTCGGCGACCGTGAGGTTGTCGAGCGCCTTCAGCGCGCGTAACAATGCAACGCCGCCGCCAGGTACGATGCCCTCCTCGACGGCGGCACGCGTGGCGTGCAGGGCGTCGTCGACGCGGTCCTTGCGCTCCTTCACCTCGACTTCGGTGGCGCCGCCGACCTTGATCACCGCAACGCCGCCGGCAAGCTTGGCCAGCCGCTCCTGCAGCTTCTCGCGATCGTAATCAGACGTCGTCTCCTCAATCTGCACCTTGATCTGCTTCACGCGCGCCTCGATGTCCGGCTTCGTGCCGGCGCCATCGACGATCGTCGTGTTCTCCTTGTCGATCGTGACACGCTTGGCGCGGCCCAGCATCGAGATCGTGACGTTCTCGAGCTTGATGCCCAGATCCTCGGAGATCACGGTGCCGCCGGTGAGGATCGCGATGTCCTCGAGCATCGCCTTGCGACGATCCCCGAAGCCGGGCGCCTTGACGGCAGCAACCTTCAAGCCGCCGCGCAGCTTGTTGACGACCAGCGTCGCCAGCGCCTCACCTTCGACCTCCTCGGCGATGATGAGCAGCGGCTTGCCGGATTGCACGACGGTTTCCAGGACCGGCAGCATCGCCTGGAGGCCCGATAGCTTTTTCTCGTGGATCAAAACGTAGGGGTCGTCGAGCTCGGCGACCATCTTGTCGGCGTTGGTGATGAAGTAGGGCGAGATGTAGCCGCGGTCGAACTGCATGCCCTCGACGACGTCGAGCTCGGTCTCCAGGCTCTTGGCCTCCTCGACGGTGATCACCCCCTCGTTGCCGACCTTCTTCATCGCCTCGGCGATAATGGTGCCGACCTCGGCGTCACCGTTCGCCGAGATGGTGCCGACCTGGGCGATCTCGTCGTTGGATGTGACCTTCTTGGCCTTCGACTTCAACTCGGAGACGATGTGCGAAACGGCGAGATCGATGCCGCGCTTCAGGTCCATCGGGTTGGCGCCTGCTGCGACGGACTTTGCCCCCTCGCGGACGATCGCCTGGGCGAGGACGGTGGCGGTGGTGGTGCCGTCGCCGGCCTGGTCGGCCGTCTTGGAGGCTACCTCACGCACCATCTGGGCGCCCATGTTCTCGAACTTGTCCTCCAGCTCGATCTCCTTGGCGACCGTGACACCGTCCTTGGTGATGCGCGGGGCGCCGAAGGATTTCTCGATGACGACGTTGCGGCCCTTGGGGCCAAGCGTGACCTTCACCGCGTTGGCGAGGACATCAACGCCGCGCAGCATCTTCTCGCGGGCGTCACGGGAAAATTTGACGTCTTTGGCTGCCATTGATGGCTCCGTTGAATGGTGGACTGTGAACGATGGACGGTGACGGGTGACGTGCGTCAGGCCGCGGCACGGACGGACGCCTTGCCCTCGATCACGCCCATGATGTCGCTCTCCTTCATGATGAGGACATCCAGGCCGTCGATCTTGACCTCGGTGCCGGACCATTTGCCGAACAAGACGAGGTCGCCCTTCTTGACGTCGAGCGGCACGAGCTTGCCGGCTTCGTCGCGAGCGCCCGGACCGACGGCGATCACCTCGCCTTGCATCGGCTTTTCCTGGGCGGTGTCGGGGATGATGATGCCACCGGCGGATCTGGTCTCTTCCGCGACGCGGCGGACGACGACGCGATCATGGAGGGGACGAAACTTCATGGTCTCAACCTCTTGGAAGTTTTGAATGTTGGTGGGTCTGGCGGCCGGCCGGGACACGGTCCGGGGACGCGCAGGAGCCGCGGTTGTCGCGGGATGCGGGGGGGTGAAAACTGCCCCCTTCTCCGTCCAAGCCTGCAGCTCGCCGGCTATATGTTTTGCCTCGCTAGCACTGTCAAGAGGTGAGTGCCAGAGTTTGGCCGGAGGCCCGAACCGGCGGATAATGGGGCTGAGACTCGCGCGTCAGAACACTCCATCGGAGGTAGGCCATCGGAGTTCATCCATTGGGATAGGGCACAGGCGGCGCGATACTGTATGCTGATACAAGTCTAGCTGCGCGCGATCACGATGGAGAACGGTGAACCGAAAGGGGAGCGGGGCGTCGGGCCTCGCTTTGCAGATTGGATTGGGATGCGGCCCTTGCCTCGGCGCCCCGACATCTCGACCCATGGTCAATCAGACACACCGGTCTAAACGCGTCGTGACGCCTGCGGCCGCCCCGCTGCGGAAGACGGGGGTGGGCCCCCTTTGCGAATGGTGACGCTGCATTGACCGGCGCATCCTTTGAACCGGTCTTTGACGACATTGTGGCGTCGTCCGCAGGATGTCCGCCTCGGGATCTGATGTCCGTGCCCATCCGTTCCGCTCCCGCCGCCCCGCAAGCCCCCAGCTCGAGCCTGGGCCCCTTCCGCCGCGGCGGGATGGGGAAGGATAGCGGCGCGGCGGCGGGGCGGGGATAAGTCGAGGCGGCGCGCGACGCGCTCTACCGGCCAGGTCCTCCAGTATTGCCGATGTATGTGGCATCTTCCCTGCGCGGATCCGGCTGCCAAGTACGCAAGTGGTGCGGATGACCAATCCTCGACGGCGATTCCGACGCGTCAACCAGAGCGCAGAAACCGCAACGTTTCGCGGGCTTCTGCGTCACCACCCGTCCTGGCGGGCGCGCGTGAAATGCGCATGTTGATTGACCGCTGTTCACAGATGACGGATTGTCGAGCCCGGTATCGGCGAGGTGGCCAGCATGAGCGGCGCGACTGCGATTCTCGAGCGATACTGGCGGGCGTGGGCGGCCAGGGATTGCGCGACTTCGTTTGCGCTCTATGCGCCCGACATCCTTTATGCGCTTCACGTTCCGCAGGAGGTGCTTCCGTTCGGCGGCGAGGTCGTCGGCAAGCCGGCCGTCTGCGACCGTATGCGCATGATCCTCGATATTTTCGACACCCTTCAGTACGAGGGCCGGGTCATGCACAACGTCGAGGATCAGGTGTCCGGACGCGTGACGTATCGCTTCCGCCACAAGATCTGTCGCGAAGTGATCGACGGATCCTTGCGCGTGGAGGCTCAATTTCGCGATGGGTTGATCGCGCAGTGGACGGAATACACGGACGTGGAGAAGGTGCGCGCGTTCATGCGGCTCGTCGCATGGCAGGCGCACGACGGGTGACGTGCTTGGCGAAGGATGTTCCGGTTGCGATTCCCGCTGGGGACAGTCAGCATTCTCGATCCGCGCCTGCTCTGCACATGACCGTCGTTCCAGGAAGATTATGACTGTCCCCGGTCGTGCGCGCGGTCACGGTCGTGCCGCCATCTCATATGCATCGTCGATGAGGCGGTTGACGCGCCAAGCCTGTTCGAGTGTTGCGGCGGGTGGGCGGCCGGATTGCCAGCGGTCGAGCGCGTCCTTGAGGGCGGTGACCGGCAGCGGCTCTGCCGGCGGCGGGGCGAGTTCGGCCTCGCCCGACGCGGTGATCCAGCGAACGGCGCCGCCGGTGATCATGAGCAGACCGTCGCGGCCGGAGAGCGTCCAGCCGCCCTGTGCGCCCTTTCCCGGATACGTGTTGGCGACCTCGATCGAGGCGAGAACGCCGGAGGCCGACCGGAGTTGGACGAGCGCTGTGTCCTCGACGCGCTGGCCGAGGGCGATGTTGCTCGTTTGGGCGGCGACGACCTCGGTGTCCTCGTCGAGGATGTGTCCGAAGAGGTCGATGCCGTGCGTGCCGATGTTTCTGAGGCAGCCGCCGCCGGCTGCGTCGGGATCGAGCATCCAGGGGCAGCCCCATTCGACGTAGCGTCCGGAGGTGCCACGGATCGAGCGGAAGGCGAAATGGGCGAGGGGGCCGAACGCGCCGTCCGCGATCAGGCGGCGGGCGTGGGCGACGAAGGGATGCAGCCGCTGGAAGAGCGGCACGCCGGCGAAGGTGCCGGTGACGGCGGATTTGTCGGCCAGCGCGCGGACCTCGGCTGCGTTCAGGCCGGCCGGCTTTTCGATCAGGAACGGGACGCCGGCGTCGAGTAGGTCATGGGCGAGGCCGGCCATCGCGTCGTGGCGGCCCATGGCGATGACGAAATCGGGACGGACGTCGCGCAGTAGCGCGCGGTGGTCGGTGTAGGTCGGGGGATTGCCGAGAGCCGCGGCGCGGTGGGCGAGTATATGCGGGTCGGGGTCGTGGAGGGCGACCAGCGTGGCGTCGGGGATCGCTGCGAGGTTCTTCAGGTAGGCGGCGTCGTAGAGGGCGTGCCAGTGGCCGGCGCCGAGGGCAGCGATGCGGATCGGCATGGCGGTGGGCTCCAATTCGGCACCGGCAAGACCACGTTTGGGAAACCGGGACACCCAGCGATTTGCGCGCACACGTGCCGCAGTCCCATACTGCGGGCAGATCGGTGGATGATACCGTTTTCTAAATTCCCAGCACATCCGCCATCGAAAACAGGCCCGGTCCCTTGCCGCGGCCCCAGAGCGCGGCCTTGACGGCGCCGCGGGCGAAGATGCCGCGATCCGACGCAATGTGGGTCAACTCGATGCGCTCGCCTTCGCCCGCAAAGATCACAGTGTGCTCGCCGACGACGTTGCCGCCGCGGAGCGAGGCGAAGCCGATGTTGCCCTTGCCGCGTGCGCCGGGGTGGCCATCGCGCCCGCGCTCGCTGTGATCCTTCAGAGAAATGCCGCGTCCCTCGGCGGCGGCCTCGCCCAGCATCAGCGCGGTGCCGGACGGTGCGTCGACCTTCCGGTTGTGGTGCATCTCGACGACCTCGATGTCGAAGTCGGTGTCGAGGGCCTGGGCAACCTTGCGCGTGACGGCGACGAGCAGGTTGACGCCGAGGCTCATGTTGCCGGCCTTGACGATGGTGGCGTGGCGGGCGGCGGCGGCGACAGCGGCCTCGTCGACCTCGCTCATGCCGGTGGTTCCAATGACGTGGACGATGCGGGCGTTGGCGGCGAGGCCGGCGAACTCGACGGTGGCCTTGGGGCTGGTGAAGTCGAGGATGGCGTCGACGCGGGCGATCAATTCGAGCGGGTCGTCGGTGATCTGCACGCCGAGCGGGGGCTGGCCGGCGAGGACGCCGAGGTCCTGGCCGACGGCGTTGGAGCCCGCGGGCTCGATGCCGCCGGCGACGATGCAGCCATCGACGGCCTGGATCGCGCGGACCAGCTCACGGCCCATGCGCCCGGCGGCTCCCATCACGGCGATCTTCATGTCGCTCATCGTCGCACTCCTCGCGTTTGTTCGCTTCGGATCGATAGCAGGAAGCGGCGGCGGAGGGGAGTGGGGATGGGGAATAGGGGATAGGGGATAGGGAGCGGCGACGATGGCGTGGCCCCTCCCCGCAAGGGGAGGGGAAGAGGGCCGGTATGTGGGGATGGTAAGCGCTTCCCGTGTGTGGGTCCGTGCCGGGTGGGGCTCAGGCCTTGGCGGTCTTGTTGCGGGCGATGGCGTCGCCGATCAGCTTGCGGGCCTCGGCGGCATCGCCCCAGTGATCGATCTTGACCCATTTGCCGGGCTCCAGATCCTTGTAATGCTCGAAGAAGTGGCGGATCTGGTCGAGCGTGATCTGCGGCAGATCGGAAAAATTCTGCACCTTTGCGTAGCGCTGGGTCAGCTTGGGGGACGGGACCGCGACGATCTTCTCGTCGCCGCCGCCGTCGTCCTCCATCACGAGAACGCCGACCGGACGGCAATTGATGACGGCGCCGGGGATGATGCCGCGGGTGTTGCAGACGAGCACGTCGATGGGATCGCCGTCGGCCGACAGGGTGTGGGGCACGAAGCCATAATTCCCGGGGTAGCGCATGGGCGTGTAGAGGAAGCGATCGACGAACAGCGTGCCCGAATCCTTGTCCATCTCGTACTTGATCGGCTCGCCGCCGACGGGGACCTCGATGATGACGTTGATGTCGTCGGGCGGGTTGTTGCCAATCGGTATGGCGTCGATGCGCATGGGCGGCGGTCTCCGCGGGCTTTACAGGGGGGGCATTGTCGCGGCAAGAAGCTGCACGGTTCGCTCGTCCTTGCAATGCGCATTTGGTCGACCCTGGGGGCGGCGCGCGATGCGGGGCAGGTTGCCGGTAGAGGGGACGAGACATGCGCGGAGCTGTCTTCAGCGTCGTGGCACTATTCGCGGCAGCGAGCGGGGGATTAGCGTTCGGGGCGCCGCCCGACGACCTCAGTCCGCGCAAGAGCCGGTTCACGACGATCAACCTGAACACGTGCGCGAAGGTCAAATCGCATCCCGACGGCGACACGCACCGCTGTGAAGGGTTCGCAGGGCTGCCGATTTATTTCGCCGAAGGCGATCTCAGGGTGTTCATGAGCTTCGGCAAGACGCCCGGGCAGCGGCGGGCGGCGACGCAAACGTTAAAAGCGTTCAACGCGGTGTTCGAGCCTGGGCGGCGGCGGGCGACGATCGAATGGCGCACCGAGCGGCGCGGCGGACGCGAGCACGTCTATGCGGCCATCGTGCGCTATTTCACGCAGACCGATGATCGCAAGGGGCAGGTGCTGGTGGTGACGCGCATCACAGACACGGAAGCGTGTCATCTGGCTTACGTGGATGCGCTCGCTAACGCGCAGCCCGTCGCGCTGGCGCGCAGCGCGGCCGATGAGCTGGCGCGCGGGTTCGACTGCCGATCGGAGCCGCGCGTGGTCGGCGTCACGGGCAAGAGTCCGATGTGAAGTGATGACGTAGCGAAGTGGGTCAGGCCCAGGTGAACGCGATCTTCTCGAGCCGCGCGCCGCCCAGTCGATCGAATGTGCGGGCAACGGGTCGACCGCCGCGGCGCCAATAAAAGTCGATCGCCGGCGTGTTCTCGAGCAGCGCCCATACGACAAGGCCTTTCAGCTTGCGCTCGTCAATCTGGTGGCGGCATGCCTCGAATAGGTGCTCGCCGAAGCCCATACCCTGGTAGAGCGGCGACAGATACAGCTCGTAGATCTCGCCCTGCTGCTTGTGCCCACGCGAGCGTGCGGCGCCCCAGGTCGCGTAACCGGCGATCTCGCCGCATACCTCGAGTACGAGCACGTTCTCGCTTGAGCGCAGCATGGTCTGCCAGGCTTCCTTGCCGCGACGCGAGATCATCAATTCGAGATGAAGGTGCGGAATGATGCCGCGATAGGACTGGCGCCAGCTTTCGCGAAAAATTTCCGACAAGGCCTTGGCGTCGGCGACGCGGCCTCTGCGGATGCGGACATCTGTACGCGACTGGAGCATGTGTGAGACTATCCACCACTCCACGGCGCGCTTGCAAGCCTCTTTGCGTTCACGAATGCGCGCGCAGGTGCGACAGCGTGTTCCTGATATGCAAAACGCCCCGACCGCGAGGTCGGGGCGTTGGATCTTTCTGGTCGCTGTCATGTCCGCGTGGGGCGCAATCGACAATCGTTCAGCCGGCCTTCTTGACCTGCTCGAAGGTCTTCGACGTGGCGTCGTTGATGGTCTCGAACGTCTGCTTGGCGACCTTCGAGGACAATTCGAACAGCTCACGCGTCTGAGCGCCAGCGATCTGCATCTGCTGCTGGACGAAGTTGGTCTGCAGAGAGAAGAACTCCGGCAGAGAGCGGGCGCGGGCCATCGCCTGGGCGGCGTCAAACGCCTTCTCGGTGTTGACGGCCGTGTTGTGCAGGACCTTCTCGCTGATGGTGCGGGCACCGGCCTGGGCGGTCAGCATGACCTCCTCGATGACCTTGGCGCCGTCCTGGGCGACGCCGTTCATCTTGGCGTAGGCCTCGCGGGTCTTAGCGACCGTCTCTTCGGCCATGGCCTGGACGTTCTCGGGGATCTTGGCGCTCTGGGCGGCAGCGAACATTTCCTGGGCCTGGCGGGTGAATTGCTCGTTCATTTTCAGCTCCTGGTGCGATCTGGGCGTTGGGCGGTTGGTATTGGTCTAAGGGGGCCGCGTCTGATCTTGAGCAGTTATATAGCAGAACTTTTGTGCATTGCAACATCGAATTTTGTGCGACGCGACATAGACCTTTGTCTGAGAGTTGTATCAACTCGCGAGGGCCCGCCATCACGTCCCCCGTTGCGCGACGCAGCCAGACGCTTCACCCTCCTGCGCGACGGTTCCCGCATCACGACCGCGCCCGACGGCCGTGTGTTCAATCTCATCCGTTCCCGCAGGAGTTGCCCTATGGCCAAGTTGCCGACGCATCTCATTCCCACGACCGTCGTTGGAAGCTATCCGCAGCCGAACTGGCTGGTGGACCGGGAGATGCTGTCGAAAATGGTGCCGCGCATTCGGATGACGGAGATGTGGCGCGTGGCCGAGCCGTGGCTGGAGGAGGCGCAGGACGACGCCACGATCCTGGCCATTCGCGACATGGAGCGAGCCGGTATCGACATCATCACGGATGGCGAGATGCGGCGCGAGAGCTACTCGAACAGGTTCTCGAATGCGCTGGAGGGCATCGACGTCGACAATCCCGGCATGGTCATGTCGCGGTCGGGGAAGCCGACGCCAGTGCCGCGCGTGGTGTCGAGGATCAAGCGCGTGAAGCCGGTGGAGTTGCGCGATATGCAGTTCCTGCGCGCCAACACCGACCGGCCGGCCAAGATCACGCTGCCGGGGCCGTTCACCATGGGCCAGCAGGCGAAGAACGAGTTCTACAAGGACGACGAGGAAATGGTGATGGATATGGCCGCCGCGGTGAACGCGGAGGTGCATGACCTGGTCAAGGCGGGCGCGGACGTGATCCAGCTCGACGAGCCGTGGGTGAGGCAGAATCCGGAGGTTGCAAAACGCTATGCGGTGCGTGCGATCGACCGCGCGCTCGAAGGCGTGAGCGTGCCGACGGTGGTGCACATCTGCTTTGGCTATGCGGCGGTGGTGCCGGGTGAGACGAAGCCCGCCGGCTACAGCTTCCTGCCGGAGTTGTCGCAGACCAAGGCCGACCAGATCTCGATCGAGGCGGCGCAGCCCAAACTCGATCTCGGCATCCTGAAGGATCTGACGGCGAAGACCGTGATGCTGGGCGTGCTCGATCTCGGCGATACGCGGATCGAGACGGCGCAATCGGTTGCCGATCGGTTGCGGGCTGCGTTGAAGTTCCTGCCGGCGGACAAGCTCGTCGCCGCGCCCGATTGCGGGATGAAGTACCTGCCGCACGAGGTCGCGTTCGGCAAGCTAAAGGCGATGGCCGAAGGCGCGGCAATGGTGCGGCGCGAGGTGTCGTGAAGGGCGCGCTCAGTTTCAACCGCCCTTCAATCCGTCCCTCTCCCCGCGTACGGGGAGAGGCAGAGGCTCAAGCCAGAGACGCCACGGCCCGGCGGGCGAGGACGACGGCGGCGTTGGCGCGGTAGGCGGCCGAGAAGTGGATGTCCGACATCAGGTCGGCGTCGGGCACAGTGATGCCGTCGAGGGACTTGGCGGAGAAGTCGGCGGCGAGAGCTTTTTCGATGTTCGCTGGGCGGAAGACGCTCGGGCCGGCGCCGGTGACGGCGACGCGGACGGCATTGCCGAACTTCGCAACCATGACGCCGGTCACCGCGAAGCCGGAGGCTGGATGGCGCAGCTTCTGGTAGGCGGCCTTGTCGGGCACCTTGAAGCGGACGGCGGTAACAATCTCGCCCTCTTCGAGCGCGGTCGAGAACAGGCCTGTGAAGAAGTCATCGCCGGCGATCTCGCGCTTGTTGGTCTCGACGATCGCGTCGAGGCCGACGACGGCTGAGGGGTAGCAGGCGGCGGGGTCGGCGTTGGCGATTGAGCCACCGATGGTGCCACGGTGGCGGACGGCGGGGTCGCCGATCCCGGCGGCGAGGCTGGCCAGCGCGGGCAGCGTCTTCTGGACGTCGGCGTTGGCGGCGACATCGGCGTGGGGCGTCATGGCGCCGACGCGGACTTCCTTGCCCGTGACCGTGATGCCTTTCAGCGGGGCGATGTCGGTGAGGTCGATCAGGTCGGTGGGTGCGGCGAGGCGCAGCTTCATGCTCGGCAACAGCGACATGCCGCCGGCGACGAAGCGGGGCTCCTCGGCCTTGCCGTAGAGGGTGGCAGCAGCGTCGACGGCGGCTGGCCGATGGTAGGTGAAGTCGCGCATGGCTCGTCTCCGGTGCCTGCCGCGGCGCGCCCTCGTTCCAGGCTGGTCGCGCGGCCGTTGTCTCTCAGGTGGTCTGGGGCCGTCTCAGCTCTTGGCGTGGCCGGCCGCCATTGTCGCGCTCGCGTCCATGATCGCCTCGACGATGCCTTGGTAGCCGGTGCAGCGGCAGATGTTGCCTTCCAATTGATGGCGCACGGTTGCCTCGTCGGCGCCGGGCAGGCGGTTGGCGATGTCGATGCCCATCATGACCATGCCGGGCGTGCAGAAGCCGCACTGCAGGCCGTGGTGCTCGCGGAAGGCTGCCTGCATCGGGTGCAGCGTGCCATCAGGTGCGGCGAGCCCCTCGATGGTCGTGACGTTGCGGCCGTTCGCCTGCACAGCGAGCATGGTGCAGGATTTCACGGCCTTGCCATCGAGGTGGATCGTGCAGCAACCGCACTGGGTCGTGTCGCAGCCGACGTGGGTGCCGGTCAGCTTCAAGTGCTCGCGGATGAACTGGACGAGCAGCGTGCGGGCCTCGACACGGCCGCTCACGGTCTTGCCGTTCACCGTCAGTTGGATGTCGTGCAGCAAAGGACGTCTCCCTGGGGCGTCTTCTGGGGCGGTCGCGAGAGGCGGCCCGCCGGGCGGTCGCCGGGTGGCGGTTATCATTCGTCTGCCCGTGTATGGCACCAATCGCGGGAGGTTGCCAAGATGGCCCGGCCCGATGGAGCCCGTCCGGCCTATGCGGGCCTGGCGGCTCTGGGCGCTCCCGTGTCCCGGCTGGACGGCCGGAGGGGGGCTTGATACCAAGCCGGACCGGGAACCAGCGACGAGAGCGAGAGACCGCCATGGGTGAGTTCGGGATCGGACAGGGTGTGCCGCGTTGGGAAGATCCGCGGCTGCTCAGGGGTGGCGGCCGCTACGTCGACGACGTCACGCTGCCGGGCACGGCCTACGGCGCGGTGTTGCGGTCGGCCTACGCGCATGCGCGGATCCTGAGCATCGATACGTCGGCGGCCCTGGCGTCGCCGGGCGTGATCGCGGTGCTGACGGACGACGATTGGCAGCGGCTCGGCTGGGGCTTGCTGCCCGGCGCGGAACTGCCGCTCAAGCGCCGCGACGGCTCGCCGATCTTCAAGCCGCCCTATGCGCCGCTGGCGCGCGGGGTCGTGCGCTGGGTGGGCGAGGCGGTGGCGTTCGTGATCGCGGAGAGCGTGGGGCAGGCGTACGACGCCTTGGAGCTGATCGCGGTCGACTACGAGCCGCTGCCGGCGGTGGTGGATACTGCGACGGCGCTCGATCCGGGCCAGCCGGTGGTTTGGCCCGATGCGGGCGACAATCATTGCTATCACTGGACGGGTGGCGATGCGGCGGGAACGGAGGCGGCGTTTGCTGCGGCGGATCATGTCGTCCGGCATCGCGCGGTGGTGAACCGCGTGACGGCGGCGGCGATGGAGCCGCGCGCGGCGCTGTCGCACTATGATCCGGCCGCGGATCGCATCACGGTCTACGCCACGATCCAGCGCGCGTTCCAGTATCGCTGGCAGATCGCCGACATCATGGGCATTCCCGAAAGCAAGGTGCGCGTGGTCGCGACGGATGTCGGCGGCGGCTTCGGCATGAAGACGGCGCTCTACACGGAGACCACGCTGACGCTGCTCGGCACGATGGTGACGGGGCGGCCGGTGAAGTGGACGGCGACGCGGTCGGATTCGTTCCTCGGCGATGCGCATGCGCGCGATCACATCTACGACGTGGAACTGGCACTCGACAAAAGCGGCAGGTTCATGGGGCTCCGGTCGAAGAGCGTGGTCAATGTGGGCGCCTACGTGCAGGCGGGCGGCGAGGCGTCGGCCATCGCCAACATAGGCTCGATCGCGGGCGTGTATGTGTTTCCCGCGATTGCCGCAGAGGCGACGACGGTGTTCACGCATACGAATCCGATGCGCGCCTATCGCGGCAACGGTCGCGGCGAGGCGGCCTATGCGATCGAGCGCACGATCGACCTTGCCGCCGACACCCTCGGTTTCGATCCGATCGAGCTCAGGCGGCAGAACATGATCGCGCCGGAGCAGATGCCCTACAAGACGGGGCTCGTGTTCACCTACGATGCCGGCGACTTTGCCAACGCCATGGACAAGGCGCTGGAGATGGCGGACTACGCGGGCTTTCCGGCGCGGCGGGCGGAGGCGAAGTCGCGCGGCAAGCTTGCCGGCATCGGCATCTCCTATTCGATCGAGCGCTCGGCGGCGGCGGGGTTCGAGGGCGCGGAGATCCGCTTCGACCGCAACGGGTCGGTGCAGCTGCTGACGGGTGCGATCAACCAGGGGCAGGGGCACGCGACGACGTTCACGCAGGTGCTGGTCGACCGGCTCGGAGTCGATCCCGCCGACGTACATTATATCTCCGGGGACACGGACGCGGTGCAGTTCGGCGAGGGCTCCTACGGCTCGCGCTCGGCGGCGCTGGCGGGCTCGGCCATTCACCTGGCGTCGATCAAGATCGTGGAGAAGGCGACGAAGATCGCCGCGCACATCCTGAAGGTCGACGACGTGGCGTTCGAGGAGGGCGTGTTCAAGAGCCGCAAGACGAACGAGACGCTGACGATGAAGGACATCGCGCGGGCGGCGTGGACGGCGGGCAAGGTGCCCAAGGGCGTGGAGCCGGGGCTTGCCGCGCACGCAGCCTACGACAACCCGAAGGAGAATTTTCCGAACGGCTGCCATGTGGTCGAGGTCGAGATCGACGAAGATCTCGGCACGGTGGAGATGACGCGCTATGTGGTGGTCGACGACGTCGGCACGGTGATCAACCCGCTGCTGCTGAAGGGCCAGATCATGGGCGGCGTGGCGCAGGGCGTGGGGCAATTGTTGCTGGAAGACATCCGGTTCGATCCGGAGAGCGGCCAGCTGCAGACGGGCTCGTTCATGGACTACGCGATGCCGCGTGCCCATCACTTCTGCCACATGGACATCAAGAGCCATCCAACGCCGACAGCGACCAATCCGCTGGGCGTCAAGGGCGCGGGCGAGGCGGGCTGTGTCGGCGCGATGCCGGCGGTCGGCAACGCGCTGGTCGATGCTTTGTCAGTGCTGGGCGTCAAGGATGTGCCCATGCCGGCGACGCCGGAGCGGCTGTGGCGGATCATTCAGGACGCGAAGCGGGGCCAGGCAGCGTAATTCGCGACCTGGCTGAAACGTCGCGAGGATTGCGTGAGCATCGAGACGAATCTGAGCCTGCCCGGCCGCGTGCTGTACCTCGCGCGTGATCCCGACATCGTGGATGCACAACTCCAGCGGCGCAATGTCGACCTTAGCGGTGACATCGCGTTGCGCGACGAAATCTCGACGGACGAGATCACACCGTTGCCGACGCTGGTACATTTCGACGAGGAGATCGGGCGATACGCGCACGTCGGCTTCAAGGCGGGCGAGCGGTTCCCGATCGCGAAGGATGCGCTGCGCGACGGCGGTTTTTCGGTGTTGGTCGCGGGCAAGCGCTACGGCAAGGGCTCATCGCGCGAGCATTCGCCGTTCGCGGAACTGACGGCGGGCGTGCGGCTGGTGATTGCGGAGAGCTTTGAGCGCATCTACCGGCAGAACTGTGACAACCTCGGGCTTTTCACGTCGACCGATTTCGGACTGATCGCGCGCATCCAGCGCGGCGAGACGATCACGGTGACGGAGCTGGTCAAGGATCGCGAGCCGCTGGCGGCGCGCATCCTGACCGAGGGCGGGCTTTTGCGGTTCGGCGAGCGGCTTCTGAAAGGCGTGGTGCGTGGCGCGTTCGTCGACGACGGGACGCCGCGGACGCTTGTCGAGAAGATCATCGCACGGCACCGGCTCGATGTGCCGGGGCTTCAGTGGGACGGCGTGGCGGGGACGGGCGGGTTCGTTGCTGCGCGCTACCGGTTCATCCACGAGATGTACACGGCGATGGCGCGGTACTTCCTGCATCGTCATTACGGCGCGTCGTTGACGCTGCACGAGCCACAATCGATCCTGCTGTTTGAGGATCACAACTCGTATGCGCATCGCTCGCCGACGCACGTCAACGGCCATCTCCTACCGGCGATCCGGCGGCAGTCGGAGGGGCATCGCACATTCGCGCGTGAGAACGGGCTCGTCGATCATGGCTACCTCAAGGGCGAGGAGGGTTCGGAGGGGATCGCGCACGCGATGATGGCGGAGCGGTATGCGATGCCGGGCGAAATTCTCGTCGGCACGGATTCGCACACGCCGCATTCGGGTGCGCTCGGCTGCCTCGCGTTCGGCGTCGGCACGACGGACATGGCAAACGCGTTCATGACGGGCGCGGTGCGGTTGACGGTGCCGCAGTCGCTGCTTGTTCGGCTCGAGGGGCAGCTGCCGGACGGGATTACGGCGAAGGACGTGGTGCTGCATCTCCTCGCGCTGCCGGAGATCCGCAAAGGCGGTGGGCTCGCCAAGGCGTTCGAGTTCGCGGGGCCGGTGATCGCGGGCATGTCGATCGACGAGCGTGCGACGCTGACCAACATGACGGCGGAGCTGGGCGGCTTCACCGGCATCGTGGCGCCCGATCAGGAGACCGTGCGCTTCATCAAGGAGCGGCGCGGGATCGACGTCGTTCTCGAAGACTGGATGCGGAGCGATCACGGTGCAGCCTATGCCGAGACGATTACGATCGATTGTTCCGGGTTGACGCCGATGCTGGCGGCGCCCGGCGATCCGGGCAACGGCGTGGCGCTCGGCGATCTGAAGGCGCCGGTGCGGATCGACATGGCCTACGGCGGGTCGTGCACGGCGGGCAAGCGGGCGGACTTCGACCAGTACCACGAGGTGCTGGCGTGGGCGGCGGACCGCGGCCTGAAGGTGCCGGAGGGGGTGACGCTCTATCTCCAGTTCGGGACGACGGACGTGCGCGATTATGCCAAGACGAGCGGCTATCTCGACGCGTTCGCGGCCGTTGGCGCGGAGATCCTCAATCCCGCGTGCGGGGCGTGCGCGCACTGCGGGCCGGGGGTGTCGGAGCGGGTGGATCAGGTGACGATCAGCGCGATCAACCGGAATTTTCCGGGGCGCTCGGGTCCGGGGCAGGTTTGGCTCGCCAGTCCGCCGACGGTCGTGGCGAGTGCGATTGCAGGCGAGATCGTTTCGTTTGAGCAACTCAAGGCGCGATACGACGGCTGAACGCGCGTCTGCCGGCAAGAGAAAGGGCGCCGTGTGGCGCCCTTTCGCTATCGAATCGTGCGGCCGTTGAAGCGATCACTTCACTTTCACTTCGCTTTCTGGGCGTCGTGCTTCTGCTTGGCAATTCGTGCGCTCTGCTTGTCCTGGGCCTGCTGCAATTCCTTGCGCTCGGCCTTGGTGACGACGCCGTCGGCCTTGGCGGCCTTCTTCTTGGCCTGCACCTTGGCCTGGCCCTTCTGCAGGCGTGCGGCTTCCTTTTCGTTCAGCTGGCCGGAGGCGACGCCCTTGTCGATGCGTTCCTGCTGATTGATCTGGCGCTGGGTGACACCTGGTGTCGCCGTCTGCGCCGCGGCGACAACGGTGGTGCCGGCGAGGAGTGCGACGGCGAGGAGAGTGCGCTGCATGTTGGGGTAGCCCTTCGCTGAATGTGCTCACGCGCCGGATGATCTCTGCGCAGATTCAGGCGAAATCGTGGGAGCGCTTCTGCGACACCGTGAGAAACAGTGATCAGGGCTTCTGCGGATTGCGCGTCAGATGATTGGCCGGGCCGCCCGGCGGCGGTCCAGGTCGTCGAGCAGCAGCTTCAAGTTGAGCATGTTGGAGCGAAAGAAGACGTCGAGGATCGGCCCGACGAGCGGGATCATGCCGAGCAACAGGTCGATGGCGACGTTGACCCACATGCGCATCACGACCGGGCGGTCGATGCCGAGACGGGTGGCGTCGGAGACGAGCCGCAGGCCGACGCCCGCCATGAGGATGTCACCGACAAGCGGGACGAAACTGATCAGCGGGTCCCAGCCGACATAAACGCCGAGCACAGGGATGCGCCAGGCGGCGTCGAGCTGAACGGCCCGCGTCTCGATGCGCTGAAGCAGTTGAAGGTCTTCGGCCGACAGCAACGCACCCATAGCGTTGTCCTCGTGCTCGACTAGAAGCCCGCTGCAATGCCGTCGCCGCGCGGGTCGGCGGCGCCTTCGATGGTGCCGGCCTTTGCGCCCGCGCGGTGCAGGACCAGTGCGCCGGCGTGGCCCATGACCTCGTCATAGGGACCGATGACGTCCACGTCGTGGCCGGCGGATCGCAGGGCTTCGATCACCGTGGGGTCGAAGCGGTTCTCGATCCTGAGGTTCATGACTGAGGCGCCCCAGGTGCGGCCGAGTAGCCAGCGCGGCGCGGAGATCGCCTGCTGCAGATCCTGGCCGTAGCGGATGGCGCGCGTGAAGGTGACCGCCTTCGTTTGCGGCTGGCCTTCGCCGCCCATGGTGCCCCAGGGCATGACGCGGCCGTCGTCGAGCATGGCGAGTGCTGGCTGGATGGTGTGGAAGGGGCGGCGATGCGGCTCGAGCGTGTTGAGGTGCGCCGGATCGAGGCTGAAGCTAGTGCCGCGGTTCTGCCAGACGATGCCGGAGCCCGGCAGGACGAGCCCCGAGCCGAACTCCCAGTAGACCGACTGGATGAAGCTGACGGCGCGGCCTTCGGCATCGATGGCGCCGAGCCAGACGGTGTCGCCGGGCTTGGCGACGTGGGGCCATGGCAGCGCGCGGGCGGGATCGACGGCGGCGGCGAGGCGATCGAGCGTCGCGGGTGTCAGGAAGGACGACGGGTCGACGGTCATGCGGCCGGGGTCGGTGACGTGGCGGTCGCGGACGATGAAGGCCTGCTTGGTCGCCTCGACGAGACCGTGGACGAAGCGGAAGCTGTCGGGCTGGCCGAGATCGAGACGGTCGGCGAGGCCGAGGATCATCATCGAGGCAAGGCCTTGCGTCGGCGGCGGCATACCGTAGGCGCGGCCGGCTTTCAGGGCGACCGCGAGCGGCGTGACGGTGAGGGCACGGTGACGCTCGAAGTCGGCGAGGCGCAATGGGCTGCCGGCGGCATCCAAGTCCTGCGACATGGAGCGGGCGAGGTCGCCGCGGTAGAAATCGTCGAGGCCGTTGCGGGCGAGATGCTCGAGCGTGGCGGCGAGCTTCGGGTTGCGGAACAGCGCGCCGAGCGTGGGCGGCGCGCCGTCCGGCAGGAACAGGCCGGCAAAGCCCGGGACGGGCTCGGTCTCGGCGCGCTTGGCTGCGACGTTGCTTGCCAGCGTGCGGGTGACGGGGACGCCGTGGCGGGCGTAGTGGATCGCGTCGGCGAAGAGGCGCGAGAGCGGCAGGCGGCCGCCCCAGGACCGTGCGATGTCGAGGGCGGATTGCCAGCCCGAGACGGCGCCGGCGACGGTGAGGGCGGCGAGGGGCCCGCGGGACGGGATCGCGTCGGTGTGGCCGGCGTCGCGATAGAAATCGCGCGAGGCGAGGCCGGAGGCGGCGCCGCAGGCATCGATGCCGACGGGCGGGTTTGCGTCCTTGGAGACGAGCCAGAAGTTGTCGCCGCCGAGACCGTTCATGTGTGGGTAGACGACCGCGATGGTGGCGGCGGCGGCGACCATGGCTTCGATGGCGTTGCCGCCGTCGCGCAGGACCGCAAGGCCGGCCTCGGCGGCGAGGTGATGTGGTGCCACGACCATGCCGCGGGTGGCGCGTGCCGTCTCATTCATCGTCGGTTCCGTTCGGCTCTAAGGTGTCGTCGAGGGGCGGCCGGCGGACCGGTGCTTGCGTGCGACGATGTCCCCAGGCCGGTGGCGCGGTCAATGGGCGGATGTTGAGGACGCTTGGTAAGGGCGGATGATGGGGGGCGGATTGTCGGGAGGATCGTGGGGGGCGATGCAATTCTATTTCGGACGGCGTGCAGTTGACAGCAGCCGGCGTTTGCGTGTCCGCTGACGGGTTCCAGGCGTCAGGTGATCGGGAGGCGACATGGCCGGGCAGAGCCAGGCAGGGACGGTCTACACGGCCAAGCAGATGCTGGCGCGTCTCGTCCAGTTCGATACGACCAGCCACAAGTCGAACCTGGCGCTGATCGCGTTTGTTGAGGATTACCTGGCCGGGCACGGCGTCGCCAGCACGCGGGTGCCGACGCCGGACGGCGAGAAGGCGAGCCTTTACGCCACGATCGGCCCAGAGGGTGCGGCGGGTGTGGGGCTGTCGGCGCACAGCGACGTGGTGCCGGTGACCGGGCAGGCCTGGGATAGCGATCCCTTCACGATCGTGGAGCGCGACGGCCGACTCTATGGTCGCGGGACCGCGGACATGAAGGGGTTTCTTGCGTGCATGCTGGTCGCGGTGCCGGACTTCAAGCGGCGCGCGCTAAAGACACCTGTCCATCTGCTGATCTCCTACGACGAGGAGGTCGGCTGCATCGGCGTCAGGCCGATGATCGCGGAACTCGGCCGCACGCTGGTGACGCCGCGCATGGTGATCGTCGGCGAGCCGACCAGCATGATGGTCGTGGACGCGCACAAGGGGCCGGCACGCTGGCATGTGGAGGTGACCGGCCGGGCCGCGCACTCCTCAATGGCGCCGCTCGGCGTCAATGCGATCTCGGTGGCTGCCCAGCTGATCGGGGAGCTCGCGCGGATGGAGGAGGAATTGGCCGAGCGGCCGCGCGATCTGAGATTCGACCCACCCTATGCAACGCTGCAGGTGACCCGGATTGAAGGCGGCGAGGCTTCCAACATCGTGCCGACGCACTGCTGGTTCGGCTGGGAGGTGCGCGCGCTGCCGGGTGTGGATCCGGCGGCGCTGGAGCGGCGCTTCAAGCGCTTTGCGGAGGAGCGCTGCCTGCCGGCGATGCGGCTCAAGGCGCCGGAGGCCGACATCCGCGTCACGTGCACGAACCTCATTCCGCCGTTCGCCTCGGGTGCGGGTTCGGATGTCGTGGCGCTGGCGCTGAAACTCACCGGGCAGAACGAGACATTCGCGGTCTCGTATGCGACGGAGGCGGGACTGTTCCAGGACGGTGGTGCGCCATCGGTGGTGTGCGGCCCGGGCGACATCGCCCAGGCGCATACGGCGAACGAATGGATCGCGGTGTCACAGCTTGCGGCGTGCCAGACGTTTCTGGAGCGGCTCGCGGACTGGTGCGAGGCCTGAGAACGCGGTGACGTGGACGCGACCTGGTGCGGTCGCGCCACGTGCGTGGCGGCGCGTCATGACGTCTGGCTG
Source organism: uncultured Alphaproteobacteria bacterium (assembly GCA_963697205.1). Lineage (GTDB taxonomy): Bacteria > Pseudomonadota > Alphaproteobacteria > Rhizobiales > Hyphomicrobiaceae > CAVONB01. The sequence continues at coordinate 364,217 of CAVONB010000015.1, forward strand.
GTGATGACGGAAAAGCCCTTCGGCGTGCGCCGGGTGGGCGTTCCGGCGGAGGCATCGGTCACGACGAGCGTGGTGCCTGGATGGAACGCACGTGCGATCTGCAACGCGCGCTGCGGGCTGCGGAACACGATGCGCTTCAAGACGGAGTCGCCCTGCCAGTCGACGATATGGGCGTCGGTCGGCTTCTTGCCGACGCCGAAGGCGAGCCACAAGAGATGGTTGCCGGCCGTGTCGGGTCCGACCAGCGTATAGGTGTGCATGCCGACGGACTTGCCGGGGTTCTGGAAGGCGGCGGGGTAGGCCGCCTCGACCTTGCCGTCCTGGAAGATGTAGGCCTTGCCGTCGGCGCGCGAGACGACGACGGAGGTGACGGGGTAGCGGACCTCGGCGCTCCAGGGATCGTGGCTCTTTTCGGAGACGGATTTGTGGATCGCCTGTGCTTCGACCTCGGCGACGCGGGGGAGGAAGGCGCCGGGATGGACGACGCTGGCTGGCTGAGTGCGCTCGTCGGCGATGATGACCACGGTGCCCATGTGCGTGACCCCGTAGAGCAGCGCCGAGAACTCCAGCGGTAGGCGCACACAGCCATGTGAGGCGGGGTATCCGGGCAGGTTGCCCGCGTGCAGCGCGACGCCGCCCCAGGTCAGGCGCTCCATGTTGGGCATCTGGGCGCCCCTGTAGATACTCGACTCGTGCTTGCGCTGTTTTTCCAGAATGGTGAACACGCCGGTCGGCGTGCGGTGTCCGGGCTTGCCGGTCGAGCAGGGCGAGGTGCCGATCTCGACGCCGCCGCGGTAGACGTGGACGCGCTGCTCGCTCAAGGAGACGATGATGACGACGGCGCCGACGGGGGCTTTTTCTGGGCTCCACGAGAAGGCGATCGGTGTCTTGGCGGGCTTGCGCTGGGCCAGAACGGACGTAGGCGCGGGGACGAGAAGTGTTGCGGCACCCGCCGCGGTCAGACCGCCGATCAGTGTGCGGCGCGTAAGTGCTTGCCGGGTCACGTATTCAACTCCATGAAATCCAAAGGTTCTCATACGCCGCCGCGGGTCGTTTGGATCGTATCGCCATGTGGCCATTTGGAGGCAAACAGCCGGGCGGTCGCACTGGCGAGGGCGGGGACCATGGTGTAGCTAGGTTGGTCAAACCCTGAGATAGATCAAACGGGAGACGACGGATGAACGGCAAGGGCAAGGTCGCAGTGGTCACGGGCGGTGGTACGGGCATCGGGCAGGCGGCGGCGCTCGCGCTGCAGGAGGATGGCTGGGACGTCGCGATCACCGGGCGGCGCCAGGAAGAGCTCGACAAGACCTGCGCCCTGGCGAAGTCCGGCGGCGGGCGGATGGTCGGCATCACCGCCGACGTGAGCGATCCCAAGTCGGTCGCTGCGCTGTTTACGAAGGTCAAGGAGACGTTCGGTCGTCTCGACTTCCTGTTCAACAATGCCGGCCGCGGGCATCCTGCCGTCGAAATCGACGAGGTGCCGTTCGAGACCTGGAGCGCGGTGGTCAACACCAACCTCACCGGCGCGTTCCTGTGCGCGCAGGAGGCGATGCGCATGTTCAAGGCGCAGAAGCCGCAGGGCGGCCGCATCGTGAACAACGGCTCGATCTCCGCGCATGCGCCGCGGCCGCGCTCGGTCGGCTACACCTCGACCAAGCATGCGATCACCGGCCTGACGAAGTGCATCGCGCTCGACGGGCGGCGTTTCGACATCGCCTGCGGACAGATCGATGTCGGCAACGCGGAGACGCCGCTGACGGAGCGGATGAAGGCAGGCGTTCCGCAGGCGGATGGCACCACGGCGGTTGAGCCGCTGATGGACGTGGCGCATGTCGGTACGGCCGTGCGCTACATGGCGAGCCTGCCGCTCGACGCCAACGTGCTGACAATGACGATCAAGGCGACGCAGATGAAGTTCGAAGGCCGCGGTTGACGCTCACGGCTGCTACCCCAAAAGGAAAAAAGCGGCTGCCGGACAGTGGAGCTGTCCGGCAGCCGTAGTTTGCCCACGTCTTGTTGGGAGCGGGCGGGGGATTTGTCAGGTCGTGCGCGCGTCAGATCGTTGGCGTCTTCAGGCGAGGATCAGTCCATCGGCCGCCAGATCTCTGACCGTCAAGCCATGAACACCATCGAGTGTGACGACGTCGACGAAGGCGCCCTTGACCTTGATGGAGACGAGCGTGCCGTCGGCCTGATCGGCCATTGAAATCACGTCCTCCAGGCTGTCGAATTTCAGCCCTTTGAAGAAATCCGAGATATCGAGTTTGTCGCCGGCGACGAAATCGGTGATGTGGTCGATCGAGCCATCGGCGACGTCCTTCTTCAGGAACGTGAAGATGTCGTCGCCATCGCCGCCGGTCAACGTATCGGCGCCACCGAGGCCGCGGATGACGTCGTTGCCGGCGCCGCCATCGAGCCATTGGGCTCCATTGGTGCCCTTGCTCGTGTCGTCGTGGCCGGAGGCGATCAGTTTTTCGATGCCGGAGACGCGGTCGTTGCCCAGCCCGACGACGCTACGCTTGCTGAGGTCGACGGTGAGGCTTGCGGTGGCGGCCGAGTAGTCGAGCGTGTCGAATCCGCTGCCGCCGATGATGGTGTCGTTGCCGGCGCCGGCGAGGAAAAGGTCGTTGCCGGAATTGCCGTTCAGCAGGTCGTCGCCCGCATCGCCTGCAAGCTTGTCGTCACCGCGGCCGCCGTACAGGCTGTCGTTGCCCGTGCCGCCCCAAAGCGTGTCGTTGCCGACCCCGCCGAACAGCTTGTCGTGATCGCCGCCGCCCCACATGCCATCGTTGCCGGAGTTGCCGCGCATGACGTCGTTGCCGGAGCCGCCGTCGAGAATATCGTTGCCTGCGCCGCCGCTCATCGTGTCGTGACCGGGCTCGCCATAGAGACGATCGTCGTCGACGTTGCCGTAGATCGTGTCGTCGCCCGTGCCGCCGCGAATGAAGTCCTTGCCGGCGGCGCCCTTGATGAGGTCGTTGCCGTCGCCGCCGGAGATGGAGTCATTGCCGGCGTAGGCGTAAACGATGTCGTCGGCGAGGGTGCCCGTCAGCATCTCGGCTGAGGCGGTGCCCTTGATCTTGGTTGCCATGGCCGCGTCTCCCGCGCAGTTCTGGTTGCAACCGGACGTGCGCCGGCCGTTCTTCGTTCTCAGGTCGGTACCTTTTACGCGAAAGGCGTATGGGTTGCGTTCACGGGCGCTCGTGGAATTGAAGCGAATTGGCGGCGAATTTTTGAACCGTCCTTCAGTAAGCATTAATTATGATTTTTCGGCCTCTTCGCCTCGAAGATCAGGCGCGGCCGAGACGATGGGGTTGACATCGGGCACTGCCGATTGATAGCTGGAATAAAGAGCAAATTCCTTGTCGCCGGCACATTTTTGTGGCGGCTCTTTTCCTATACTTGTCCGCAGGCGGCGTGTTCGTTGCTGGTCGGGTTGAGCGTGCGGGTCTGGTTGTTGGATGGATCTCAAGGGGGACAGCAGCCGCGACGCGAGGCAGAGTTCGCCTGTCATCCGAGCTGGTGACCAATCGCGTCATGTTTGCGGTCCTGACACTGCCGGAAAACTCGATCGCGTGTTCGACCGCTTTTCCCGTATGCCGCTCGTCCGTTGGGGCATACCCGCTGGACTGACTTTTGCGGGCATCATCAGCATTTTTCTTTTCGGTGTGCTGGGCGTCGCTCGGGGCCACATCCCCTGGCATCACGACTATCAAGTGCTTTACGGAAGCGGCGCCAAATTGCTTCGGGGGTTGTCGCCCTATGGGCCGGCCTACGACCTGCCGGAGGTTGCCGCGGAGGGCGTACGCACGTGGATCTACGCCTATCCGCCGAATTTCTCCGCGATCATCCTGCCACTGAGCGCCATGGGGTACAGCGCCTCCACGGTTCTGGTATTTGCACTCAATCTTCTGGCGACAGCGTCGCTGGCGATGCTGGTTTCCCTGTCACTCAGGTGCAGGGCGTTTTCGGGGCCGGATGGGGAGACGCTCGAGGCGCCCTTTCTACTGGGTGTGGGTGGCGCCATTCTGGCTAGTCCGTTCGTTACGCACGTCATGTGGCTCGGCAATACCACCACTGTGGTGTCACTGGCGCTGTTTGCGGGCTGGATTGCGGTCAGCCGCAATCGGTCCGCCGTCGCGGGGCTTCTGCTGGCGTTCGCGGCGATAAAGCCGCAGCTCGTCGTGCTGCCGGGGCTGTGGCTGTTACTCGAGCGCCGGTTCGACGTGATTGGCTGGGCTGCGCTCGGGTCACTCGGCCTCAGCAGCTATGCGATGTGGGTGTTCGGACCCATCGGGGCATTTACCGACTGGGTCGAGGGCCTGATCTTTTACATGGGTATCTCGGACAATCACCTTGGCTGCCTATATTGCTTCGGCGTGTCCGACATGTTTGCGACGTTCTCGCTGCGCACGTACATCGTCGATGCGTTCGCGCTGATCGGTTTCGGTTGGGTGTGGGTCTATCGTGACGGGTTGACGCGACTGGAGATTCTCGCGCTTCTGTCAGCGCTGACCGTGCTGTTCCTGCCCGTGCACAATTACGATCTCATCGTTCTGGCGCCATTCGTCGGGGCGTGGGCCCTTCAAAATTCCACGACGTCTCGCGGCGTTCTGCTCGCTCTGTTCACGATGGTCGTGTTTTTCGTCCCCTTGCGGCTCATGCGGGAGCTGGAGATCACCAGCGTCATCCGCTGGCGCGAAGTCCTGCTGATCGGACTCATGATTGCGATCATGAGCCATGCGAGGCGGCGTCACGCCGCCGCCGCCGCCGAGCTTCGGTCTTGATTTCATCCAAGACCGAAGTGCAATAGCGCGCGTGATTGCGATCAGACGATCTCGCGGCCGCCGTTCGAGTATGTGAGCTTGACGGTGACGGTGCCTTCGTTGAGCAGCCAGGGCCGCACGGTGAAACTGCGCGCGCCCGTCTTGTGCATCGGGTCCTCGGCGGCAATCGCGCGGGCCTCTGCGAGCGAGGCGGCACGGATGATGACCATGCCTTCGCCGTTCCAGGTGTGCTCGTCGTCAGCCCAGAAAGGGCCGGCCCCGAACATGATCCCGCGACGTTCCAGATCCATCTGGAAATCGAGGTGCGGCTTGATGTTCTCCATCACCGGGCCGAGCCCGTTGGTCGGCGTCGTAAAGACGACGTAGAGGTCCTTTTGCAGCATGCCTTTCGAGGCATTCAGGATATCGGTCTTGGTGATGCTGGGCCCTGACATGCAATTCCTTCCCTTGTTGTGTTTTGGTGGACGAACGTCGCGAGGATCGCGCGCGGGGTCAAGCGCGGCGGCGTGGGCCGGTTGGTGCGGCGGTTCACGTTTTCGACAGTTCGCTGCGGCGCTCAGCCGCTGGCCAGGCGCTCGATGGACGCGCCGCAGCGCGACAGCTTCTCCTCGAGCCGCTCGAAGCCGCGATCGAGGTGATAGACGCGATTGATCAGCGTCTCGCCTTCGGCGGTGAGGCCGGCGATGACGAGGGAGACCGAGGCGCGCAGATCGGTCGCCATCACGGGCGCGCCCTTCAGGGCCTTGACGCCGCGGATGGTGGCGCTGTCGCCATGCAGCTGGATGTCGGCGCCGAGCCGGACCAACTCCTGCACGTGCATGAAGCGGTTCTCGAAGATGGTCTCACGGATGACGCTGGTGCCGCGGGCGCGCGCGACGAGGGCCATCAGCTGCGCCTGCAAGTCGGTCGGGAAGCCCGGATAAGGCTGCGTATCGATGGAGATCGGCTCGAGCGGAGTGCCATTGCGGGCGATGCGAATGCCGGTCGGGGTCTCCTCGACGGTGACGCCGGTGTTGCGGATCGCCTCGAGCGCGGTCTCGAGTTGGGCGACTTGTGCGCCCTCGAGCGTAACATCGCCGCCGGTTGCCGCCACGATCATGGCAAAGGTACCCGTCTCGATACGATCGGGCAGCACGGTGTGGACGGCACCTTCGAGGCGGTCGCGGCCCTGGATGCGCAGGGTCGACGTGCCGATGCCGTCGATCTCGCAGCCCATCTTGACCAGGCAGTGCGCCACGTCGCCGATCTCGGGCTCGCGCGCGGCGTTCTCGATTACGGTTTCTCCGCGGGCCAGCGCTGCGGCCAGCAGCACGGAATGGGTGGCGCCGACCGAGACCTTCGGGAAGACCACGCGGCCGCCCTTGAGGCCTTTGGGGGCCCTGGCAAGAACATAGCCCGCGTCGATATCGATCTCGGCGCCGAGCGCCTTCAAGCCCATCAGGTGCAGGTCGACGGGGCGCGTGCCGATGGCGCAGCCGCCGGGCATGGAGACCTTTGCCTTGCCGCAGCGGGCCAGCAGCGGGGCCAGCACCCAGAAGCTTGCGCGCATGCGCGAGACCATCTCGTAGGGGGCGACGGTGTCGACGATATCCCGGGCAGTGAGGTGGAACGTCTCGCCCAGGTGCATCGTCGGGGTGGCCCGCTTGCCGTCGACCGCGAGGTCGGCGCCATGATTGCGCAGGATGCGCGCGAGCAGGTTGACGTCGGCGAGGTTGGGGACATTCTTCAGCGTCAGGCGATCGGAGGTCAGCAGGCTCGCGATCATCAGTGGCAGTGCCGCGTTCTTGGCGCCGGAGATCGGGATCGTGCCTTCGAGCCTATTGCCGCCGGTGATCCTGATCCGATCCATCGCTGCCGTCTCCTGATCTGGCGTGTGGTTCCATAGGTGCCGAAGGCCGCGCGTCCGGGCGCGCTTGGCGAATCGAATGCCGTCACCATACCGCGCCCCTGGTCATGATGCGCGCCGTGGCTCGATCGTCCGTGATTATCGGCACCGAATACGGCCGGGCAAGGGTTGTACTGTCACATGTTCGATCTCGCGCCGAAGCTCGCTTTCGCTCGCCGGCTCCGATGGGGCGGCGCTCGCGCCGGGTCGCCTTGCTCCCTGATCGCCGCTGGCGATCAAGGCGGTGGCAGCTCGATCTCGCGCCGCCGTGGCCCCCGGGCTTAGTCGTTCTGCGCGTCGGGACGGTCGGAGCCGCCGGCCGCGTCCGTGGCTGTGCGGGCCGCGCGGGCGCGTGAAAGGGCTTTGCGCTTCAACAGGTTGTCGCGGAGGTTGGCGGCGACGCGTGCGTGGCGGTCGCTGCCGGCCGGCGCCGGCGCCGGCGCTGGTCTGGTTTGGGGCGTTTCGCGGTCGTCGGTCATGTGCGTCGTGCTAGCATTGTTGTCATCAAGCGCGCCTCGCGGGGGCGCGTCAGCTTCGAGGTCTAGTCTGCCATGTTCCTTCGCGGCCCGGTAGGCCTGCTCGCCGTCTGCGCGATGCTCGTGCCCTATCAGCGGGCCTGGGCGGAGGAGGCGATCGGGCCGCGCACGTCCTGTCGCGCGGTGCGGGCGATTTTCGAGGCCGTCCCTCCCGCGCCGGCGCGTGTAGACGCAGTGGCCATTGCCGTGGCGACCGCGTTCCTGGCGCTCGATGCGCGGTATGTCGCGGACGGCCGGCCCGCGCTTTACGGCCGGCTTGGCCGGGAGGGACGTTTGCACGCCAATGTGGCCGTGACGGTCCGGTGTGGCGAGCAGCCCGATGAAAGCCTTGGGCAAGCGGTCGGGGCGGTCTATGGCGCGATCGGGGCGATCGAGGCTGGCCGACGCGGTGCCGGCAAGTAGACGCGGGGCCGGGGGCGCGGGACGGCCGGACCGTTCGCTGGCCGTGCGGCCGGACAATTCACTGGACGCCTCAATGGGGGTCTCTTTGGACTGGCGGCTTGCGCCGGGGCGTTGTCGGCGCTACACGTTCGCGGCATCGCGTTCGGCCTAGGTTTGGCGTCGCGATCGACGGCGTCTTTGCTCCGGGAGCGCGTTGCGCGCGGGATGCCGGGACGTGCCGGGTTCGCTGCGGTAGCTCAGTGGTAGAGCACTCCCTTGGTAAGGGAGAGGCCGTGAGTTCAATCCTCACTCGCAGCACCATTATTCGCTCACGGGCCGTGGGCCCTCCGCGGGGGCGGCGCTTGCGCCGGGCCGCCTTGCGGCCTGATCGCCTTCGGCGATGGGCCAGCTCATGCTGGCTTCATTCTCCAGCGTCTTGTCGCGCTCACGGGCCGTGGGCCCTCCGCGGGGGCGGCGCTTGCGCCGGGCCGCCTTGCGGCCTGATCGCCTTCGGCGATGGGCCAGCTCAAGCTGGCTTCATTCTCCAGCGTCTTGTCGCGCTCACGGGCCGCAGGCCCTCCGCGGGGGCGGCGCTTGCGCCGGGCCGCCTTGCGGCCTCGACCGCTTCGCGGTTGGGGGGCAAGGGTGTCGGATAGCGATGTGCGTTCCGCGCCACTGGCGCCACGCACTTTTCTGTCGATTTTTGCGGTTTGCTGCTGGCTCCGATGGCCAGTGCTGGCGCTGCTGCGCTCATGCGCCTTTGAGGCAGGGGGCGCGCGCGTGGTTGGCGCGGGGCGCCTATGTGTGCTCGGGCTTCGTATTTTCCAACCGCGCCGCAATCTCTGCGCAGACGGCGTCTGCATTGGCGAGCACCCAGAAGTGGCCGGTGGCGGGGAGCTCGATGAGCTTGCAGCCGGGGATCATGCGGGCCAGCGCGTGGGCGGCCGGCATCGGCACAATGTGATCGTCGGTGCCGATCCAGAGCGTTGCCGGTGCGGTGATGCGGTCGAGGTCGTCAGCCCAGGGCTCGGCAAAGGCGCGATGATCGGCGGGTGCCTGGGCGCTGCCCTGGCGCAATGCCTCCGCGGTGATGGCGCGCAGCGCCAGTCGCGCGTTTCGGTCACGCAGCAGTGTGCGGTCGCCCTTGCCGACCGACATGCGAAACAGCCAGGCGGTGAAGGCGGGTGCGGCGCGGAACAGCAGGCGGAAGCCGCCAGCGCCTGCGGCCTGCACGGCTGGCCAGCGCGGCACCGTCCTGAAGAACCATCGCTGGCTCGCGGCGAGCGTCACGTCGGGTGGCAGGTCGGCGATTGGGCCGAGCGGGCTGATGAGGGCGAGGACGGTGATGCGCGCGCCGAGGGCTGCGGCCGCGGCAGCGGCGTAGGCGCCGCCGCCTGAGATCCCCATCAGACCGAAGCGATCCAGGCCAAGGGCGGCAGCAATCGCGCGCAACTCCTCAGCATATCCGGTGACGGTGATCGTGTGGCCCTTCGGCAGCGGCGCGGACAAGCCGTAACCCGGGCGGTCCGGCGCGATGAGGCAGAGCCCATGGTGGCGGGCGGCGACGTCGGCGACGGCGTACATCAGCCGGCTCGCGGGTGTGCCGTGGATAGCAAGAATTGGGTGGCCGTTCGGGTCGCCATAGACCGCGTAGCCGACCGTGCGGCCGTCGGGCAGCGTGAGCGTGCGGTCGTGGTCGTAGACGGCGGGCGTGATGGTCATGGCGGGATTGAAGCACGGTGGCGGCGTGCCGCAAATGGTAGGGTTGTTGGCACGGGCCCTTATCGCGCGGGCGGTGCTTGCGGGGTAGCGCTGCCCCTAGGCCAGTCCCAATCCCGGCCCTGGCCTTCCACCTTCGGATCAAGCCCGAAGCCGGAACCAACCCCACCCCGCGAGGGGGTGGGGATCGGGCGTGTTCGCCGTCTACGCGGGTGGTTTTGTTATGCCGCCTGCGCTGTGGCTGCCTTCTTGGCGAGGATGCCGTAGCGCTCCTCGGCGGCGCCGAGAACCTGGCTCAGCAGCTCCGAGTAGCGCATGCCCTGGAAGCCGGCCATGAGGTTCAGCTTGCCGTCCCAGCACCAGCCGGGGTTGGGGTTGACCTCCAGCAGCTTGATCTCGCCGCGGGCGTCGGCGCGGAAATCGAAGCGCGCGTAGTCGCGGCAGCCGAGCCGTTCGAACAGGCGCGCGGAATGCTCGATCAGCTGCGGCCTGCAGGTGCTCGGCCAGCTGCGCCTCGCGGTACTTGATCTGCGTCCAGTAGGGGCTGTCGGGCTCCCACTTCGATTCGTAGCCGAGGATCTTCGGCAGGCGTGTCGTCGAGCCGGGAATAGTCGACTTCCAGGAGCGGCAGGGCGCGCAGGCCCTGGTCGGGATTGCCGATGAGGCCGACGGAGTATTCCGTGCCGGTCAGGAACTCCTGCACCAGCACAGGGCGGCGCGGGAACTGGGCGCGCAGCTTGTCGAGGTAGTCGAGCAGCGCCTTCTCGTTGGTGACGACGGCGTCCTTGGTGATGCCCTCGGAGCTGTCGCCGTAGTTCGGCTTCAGGATCGCCGGGAAGACGCCGAGGGCAGCGTCGCGCCCTGGTCGCCGGGACGGACGTAGGTCTCCAGCGGCACGGGCACGTCGAGCGTGATGGCGACGGCGCGGACGAGGCCCTTGTCGTAGCAGGCGGCAAGCGCGGGCGGCTGCGGCGCCGGTGTAGGGCAGGCCGAGCATGTCCAGCATGGCCGGGACGTGCAGCTCCTTGAAGGGGTCGTTGTTGAAGCCCTCGTCGCACAGGTTGAAGCACGAGGTCGGTCTTCAGGCCGGCCAGGTCGCGCTCGAGAGTGGCGTGGTTGTCGAGGATAGCGGAACTTGTAGTTCGGGAGCTCGGCGAGCGCGTCCTTGAGCTTCCTGATGGTCTCCATGTCCTCGGGGTTGAACTTGTCCGTCGCGCTTGACCTGGTCGGGCAGGCGCGGGTCGCCCATCAGCACCGTGACGTCGAGCTGTTGCACCTTGCCGCGCGGCTTGCGGGCCGGCAGCTGCGGCGCATCGGCGGTCAACAGCAGGCGGCGGGCCATCATGCCCAGGTCCTGGTCGCGGTCGGACACTGCCTCGGCGTTGCCGTGGTGGCGGACGTTGCGGAAGCCGCACTTCTCCAGGAGCCGGGTGATGCTCTCGCGGTGTAGAGCCGCTCGGCGTAGAACTGATCGGCGATGACGCCCATCTCGTCGTGGACGATGACCTCGCGGCGAGATCAGGCGCTCACGGTCGGCCGACAGCGAACGCTCGCGGCAGACGAAGTGATGCTCGTCGATCCATTCCCAGGAGCGCCGGTCGAAGTGGTCGGCCATGTAGGCGCCGTCGGTGATGTCGAGCACGAGCTGGCCGGACAGGCGCAGCATCTTGCCGACGCTGGCCAGCACCTTCTCGTCGTCCTGCTTGTTGGAGAAGTAGCCGAACGAGTTGCCCATGATGGCGACGCAGTCGAAGCTGATCTCGGGCAGGCGCGGGTTGCGGGCGTCGCCTTCCTTGAAGACGACGTTCAGCCCTTCGTTCTGGGCGCGCTTCCTGGCCAGGCGGATGAGGTAGCGCGAGCGGTCGACGCCCGTCACGTTCTTGAAGCCGCGGCGGGCGAGCTCGAGGCAGTGGCGACCCTGGCCGCAGCACAGGTCGAGGATCTGGCTCGTCGGCTGGATGGCGGCGGCGGAGACGATGAAATCGACCTCGCGGCGGGTGTTCTCGCTGTTCTCGACGACGTCGCCGTCGGTCTTGACGTAGAGCGCGTTGAACAGCTTGCGCCACCACTCCGGCGGCAGGTGCGCTTCCAGGTCGGCCACAGGGCCCAGGCTGGAACGCAGGTTGGGACGCTTCGGCCGCTTGGGCTTCGAAGGCATAGCCATGATGGACGAGATGTCTCCATGTGCCGTCGCTGGTCGGCGACGGGAGGCGAGGGATCGTTAGGGCGCCTCGGCTCCGGCTTATCCGCCGGTCCCTGTGAACGAGACCCCGATGGTCTCAGCGCGGTGAGAAATACGCCGCTGCAACACGAATTCAAGTGGCAAGCCAGGGGTTCCCCTTAGATTTGATAAGTTGTGGACGGAGATTGCGGGCGCGTGAGCGCGGCACGGGCCGGTACGTCGCGCACCGTGCTGCAAATCCTGGTGCGAACCGTGGTGCGAAGGGCAGTGTGCTCAGCCGGCGCGCCGCAGCGTGGCGATGAAAAAACCGTCGGTGGCGTGGGAGGCCGGCGTCAGCAGGAGGCCGTCGTCGCGGCTGTCGGCGGAGCCTGGCGGCGGGTCGGTCGCCAGCTTCGCCTGCCAGACGGCGCGCCACGGCTCGATCGCGAAGTCGGACGTTTCGGCACAAAGGCGCGTGACCTGGTCGATGTTCTCGGCGGCGAGCAGCGAGCAGGTGACGTAGACGAGGCGGCCGCCGGGCTTGACGAAGCCGGCGGCGATCTGCAGCAACGCTTCCTGCTCGGCCTGGCGATCGGCGAGGTTCTGCGGCTTCAAGCGCCACTTCGCTTCGGGGCGGCGGCGCCAGACGCCCGTACCGGTGCACGGCGCGTCGACGAGGACGAGATCGAAGCGCGCACCGAGCGCGTCGCGGGCCGCCGTATCGCCGGCGCGCAGCACCTGGACGTTGCTCACGCCGGCCCGCTTGATGCGGTCGAAGATCGGCTTCAGGCGCAGGCGGTCCTGGTCGTAGGCGTAGATCTGGCCGGTGTTCTGCATGCCGGCCGCCAGGGCCAGCGTCTTGCCGCCGGCGCCGGCGCATAGGTCGAGGACCTGCTCGCGCGGGGTGGCGCCGGCCATCAGGGCGGCCAGCTGGCTGCCTTCGTCCTGGACCTCGAACCAGCCGGCCTGGAAGGCGGCCTCGGCCTGGAGATTGGGGATGCGCTGGGCACCCGCGGGGGCGGGGATGCGCACGCCGTTCGAAGCGTACCGGGTCGGTGTGGCCTGATAGTCGCGCAGGGCCTTCAGCACTTTCTCGTGGGTCGACTTGAGTGCATTGACGCGCAGGTCCGTCGGCGCGCGCTCGGCGAGCTTGCGGCCTTCCTCGACGGCGCGGTCGCCGAACTGGGCGTGGAAGGCGGACCAGAGCCACTCGGGGACGTCGGCGCGGACGTGGTCGGGGGCGTCATCCAGCGGGCGCGTGAGGCCCGCGGTCTCTGTTTCGGTCAACGGCTCGGGGGCGTGGCGGGCGCCGTCGCAGGCGGCAATGACGGCCTCGTGCGACATGGCCAAAGCGGCGGACGCAGCGCCGATGGCGAGCGCACGCGGAGTGTCGGCCTCCATCGCCCAGGCGATCGAGGATCGCCGGCGCAGCGCGTCGTAGACGAGGCCGCCGATGGCGTTGCGGTCGCCGGAGCCGGCAAAACGGTTCGCCTTTCCCCAGTCGGCCAGCGCCATGGCGGCCGGGCGGTGGCGTTCGAGAATTTCCGTCAAAACCTCTGAGGCAGCGAGAATGCGGGCGCCTGGGCGCATGGTGAAGCAACCTTCCGGGTCAGAAGCCAGCTGCGGCGATGCGCCAGACGAGCAGGCCCCACATGGCGATCAGGACGAGGAGGCCGACGGCGAAGGCGCGAAAGCGCCAAAGCACGACGTTGGGGCCGATATGGATCGCGGCGTGGACGATGCGGGCGAGGACGAATGCGACCGCAAGCGCCAGGAACGCAGTATCGATCATCCGCGCCGTCAGCGCGAAGCCGCAGGCGACATAGAAGAGCACCGGCAGCTCGAACTGGCTCTTGTAGCTCGCCGACACCTTGCGCGCAAAGTCGTTCCAGTCGCGGTCGCCTGCGATCGCGACGTCCTGCAGCTTCTGGCTTCGCTCGCGCATCGAACGGGCGCGGGCGATGGGCAGGATGCCGAGGATGATCAGCGTCAGGACGACCTGCGCGACCACCGGCAGCAGGATCAAGTTCTGGGCGATGCGCAAGGGCGGCGGGCTCCCTGTTGGTGGGGCAGTTGAATGGCACGGTCGGGCGGTCATGACCAGACCATCGGCTGCGAAGGCTCGGGGGGGCAGGGGGCAGTGAACCCGCGCGCGAGCTGTCGCTACGGCGACGCGTGTGGGCCGAGGTCGCGGGCACCATCGGCTCCACGATGGTGGTCTACCTCGCGCAGAGCCTCAGGGCGCCAGCAGCCGCGGGGCGCTCCTAAGCGGCGGGTGGGGTTGGCCATCGCCGGCAGCGGCGATGTGCCGACCGCGGGGATCAGCCGCCGCCGGGATAATTCGGGCTCTCGCGCGTGATGGCGACGCCGTGGGTGTGGCTTTCGCGCATGGCGGCGGGGGAGATGCGCACGAAGCGCGCCTTCTCGCGCAGCTCGGGCAGCGTCTTGGCGCCGACGTACCCCATGCCGGCGCGCAGGCCGCCGACGAGTTGGTGCAGGACGTTGTCGACGGGCCCCTTGTAGGGCACCTGGCCCTCGATGCCCTCGGGCACCAGCTTGAGGGTGTCGCGGACCTCCGCCTGGAAGTAGCGGTCGGCGGAGCCGCGCGCCATGGCGCCGACGGACCCCATGCCGCGGTAGGCCTTATAGGTGCGGCCCTGGTAGAGATAGGTCTCGCCCGGTGCCTCGTCGGTGCCGGCGAGGAGCGAGCCGACCATGACGATGTCGGCGCCGGCGGCGAGCGCCTTGGCGACGTCGCCGGAAAAGCGGATGCCGCCGTCGGCGATGATCGGGATGCCGTGTTTGCGTGCGGCCGACGCGCATTCCATGATCGCGGTCAGCTGGGGCACGCCGACGCCGGCGACGATGCGCGTGGTGCAGATCGAGCCCGGTCCGATGCCGACCTTGACGGCGTCGGCGCCGGCATCGATCAGGGCGGCCGTTGCCGCGGCGGTCGCGACGTTGCCGGCGATCACCTGCACGCTGTTGGACTGTTTCTTGATGCGCCTGACCGCCTCGATGACCTTGGCGGAATGACCGTGGGCGGTGTCGACGACGATCAGGTCGCAGCCGGCGTCGATCAGCATCTCGGTGCGGGCATGGCCGTCCTCGCCGACCGTGGTGGCGGCGGCGACGCGCAGGCGACCGTCGACGTCCTTGCAGGCGTTGGGATGCTTCTGGGCCTTCTCGATGTCCTTGACGGTGATGAGGCCGATGCAACGGTAGTCGTCGTCGACGACGAGCAGCTTTTCGATGCGGTTCTGATGCAGCAGGCGCTTGGCCTCCTCCCGGTCGCACCGTCCGCTTGACCGTGACCAGCTTGTCCTTGGTCATCAGTTCGGAGACCGGTTGATCCTGGTGGGTGGCAAAGCGCACGTCGCGGTTGGTCAGGATGCCGACGAGCTTGCCCTTCGCGCCATTGGGCGCTTCTGCGACCACGGGAATGCCGGAGATGGCGTGATCGGCCATCAGCTTGAGTGCTTCGGCAGAGCTTGGCGGTCGGGAGCGATGGTGACCGGGTTCAAGACGATGCCCGATTCGTACTTCTTGACCAGCGGCGACCTGCTTGGCCTGCTCCTCGGGCTCCAGATTGCGGTGAATGACGCCGATGCCGCCGGCCTGGGCCATGGCGATGGCGAGGCGGGCCTCGGTCACCGTGTCCATGGCGGACGACAGGATCGGGATGTTGACCGCGATGCGTCTTGGTTACCCGGGTCGCGACATCGACGCCGGACGGCATGACGTCGGAGGCGCCGGGCACCAAGAGGACGTCGTCGAACGTCAGTCCGAGGACCATTTCGGGGGCACCGGGTTCGACGCCCCGAGGGCCTGCTGCCATGACCGGTCTCCTAGGTTGACGTCTCCAGGCGGGACCAGGGCCGCCGGGGCGAACGATTTGCGAACGCCTATACCACCAGCCGGGGCCCCGAGAAAGCGCCGCGGCGCAACGCCCCCCAGCGGCTTCCGCGATTGACGGGACGGATGGCATGGGTCAACGATGCGGGCACCATCAACAACGAAGCTCGAATCGGAGCCCCCGGGGCGGAGACCTTGCGCATGAAGATTCTCGAATCGAAAAATATGAAGCTGCTGAGCCAGGACAACCTCCTGGGCTACGGCGGCATGGGCGAGGGTATCTCGCTGCAGAAGACCAAGGACGGTCGCCGCGTACTGTGGATGGCGCACGAGAGTGCGCCGAAGAACTTCACCGCCGTCGACGTCACGGATCCGAGGAAGCCCAAGGTCATCGTCCAGACCGATCTGCCGCACAACAAGGTGCGCTCCAACTCGCTGGAGACGGTGGGCGACCTGATGTGCGTCGCCTACCAGACGGTCAGCGTCGGGCTGGAGCCGGCCGGGTTCGAGATGTTCGACATCTCCGTGCCGGAAAACCCGAAGGTGATCGGACGCTACGACGCGTCGGGTCCGCATTCGCGCGGCATCCACCAGGTGTGGTTTGTGGACGGCGAGTACGTGCACTGCGCCAGCGGTCATCGCGACTTCGAGCCGACGCATCCGCAGGACGACCAACCCTACCGCATCATCGACGTCAAGGATCCGACCAAGCCGCGCGACGTCGGCTTGTGGTGGCAGCCAGGCACGCGCAAGGGCGATTCTGCGCCGCCGCCGAAGCGGCTGCCAATGGATTCGGGTTATCGCGCGCACAACACGAACGTGTTCCCGCAGCGCAAGGACCGTGCCTACATCGGCAACATCGATGGCGGTGCGTGGATCCTCGATATCTCGGACATGTCGAACCCGAAGCCGATCTCGCACTGGAACCCACATCCTCCGTATCCGGGCATGACGCACACCGCGCTGCCGCTGTTCAGCCGCGACCTGCTGGTCGTGACCGAGGAGTGCACGAAGGAGGACTGCTCGGACTGGCCGAAGCTGACGTGGATCGTCGACATGCGCGACGAGAAGAACCTGATCCCGATCTCCACGCTGCCGCTGCCGCCGATGGAGGATTTCAAGCCGCGCGGCGGGCGCTATGGCTCGCACAACGTGCACGAGAACAAGCCGGGCGATCTGTCGTTCCTGTCGGACAACCTGATCTTCGGGACGTTCTTCTCCGGCGGCCTGCGCGTGTTCGATCTTGCGAACCCGCTGCAGCCGAAGGAAGTCGGCTCGTTCGTGCCGGAGGCGCCGCAGGGCAGCCGCGTCGGCTCGATCCAGTTCAACGACGTGCACGTGGACGAGAAGGGCATCGTCTACACAATGGATCGCATGGCCGGCGGCCTCTACATCCTGGAGATGGAGATCTGAAGCCAGCGTTCGCGATCCAGCAGGATCGTTTTTGCTGACAGCTGATGGCAATGAGAAAGGGGACCCAATTGGGTCCCCTTTCTCATTTGGGGTGCCGCTTCAGGCGTCGCGCGGGTGGTGCCTGGACCGGCGATTTTCGTGAACGGTACGTGACCGGCGCATTCAGGCCGAATTCAAGGCGGGCGGCCTAGCTTGGCGACAGCAGGGCGGACATTGACCGCCCGAGAAACCGACTTGTCGTTCAGCGTAACCGGAGCACCAAGGATCGAACTCATGACGACCATCATCAAACCCATCATTCTTTCCGCAACGCTTGCCGCAACCACGATCGTCGCCGCGCTCGCCGCGACCGTGCCGGCCCAGGCCCACGAGCGGGCAGGGCCGGGCTATTCGCGCCACAGCACGGCGACGCCGGTCATCGATCAGCGGCAGGCGTTCCAGCAGGCGCAGATCGCACGCGGCCGGCGGATTGGCACGCTGACGTGGCGCGAATACCGCATGCTCAAGGCCGAGCAGGTGCGGATCGCCACTCAGGAGGCGCGCGCCAAGTCTGACGGCCGTGTCGATCGGTGGGAGCGTCGCGGACTCTGGCAGGCGCTCGATATGGCGGAGCGCAACATTCACAGGGCCACGCAGAACGGCCGGAACCGTTTCGGCTGGTGGCTTCGCCGCTCGGGCTTCTAGTCCTGCTGTAACTTTAAGTGCCTTGAGCCGCTTGCGACCCGTGACACAGCCAGCCCCCGCGCTGTGAGGGTTGTCCCAGGCTTGAGGTCGGCGGCGGGGTCGGTGATGATGTCCCGACCCCGCTGCTTCCCTTTCATCATCACCGATGCGGATGAGACAGGCATGACTGCAGCAATTTCGAGCTCACGGGAGGCCATGACGATGAGCGAGAACACACCAGAAGACAGGTCCCAGCATTCGATCGCGTCATCGCTGGCGGAGCTGGCGACTGCGCCGCCGGGCTCCAAGCTCAGCAAGTGGCAGATGATCGTGCGTGTGATTGCGATCTCGATCCCGGTGATCGGCGCGATCCCGACGGCGCGCAACATCTACTATGCGTGGAAGTACGAGATCCCGATCGGCGAGGTCTCCCACCGGCTCGCGCAGTACGAGCTGTGGATGAAGAACGTGTCGTGCAAGATCGACTACCGGTCCGTCAGCACGGCGCGCGGGCTCAGGATCGACGTCGGCGGCTGTCCGCAGACCGGCGACATCGCGATCAAGCTGAGCGGACCCAACAACGCCGTCGCCTACGAGTGGATCGCGTTCGACCAGTTGCAGAAGCCCGGACAGAAGACGGCCGGACTGTTGAGCCTGCTGGTGCCGGAGGCGCATGCCGCGGTGCACGCCGCGTTGCCGTCAGGCGCAGCCGGTGGGGCGACGGCGTCGCGCGGTGCGCCGGCGGCGGGCGTGCGCGTCGCGCAGGCGGCCGGCATGCAGGTGATGTGCGAAGCGGTGCAGAACAAGAACCGCATCGTGCGCATCGTGAAGGAAGGCAACAAGTGCTACCGGGAGCTGGTGGCGCCGTTTGCCGGCCGGGTCGTCAGCCGGCAGGAGGTGGCGTGCACGTCGACGTGCACGGACGCGCCGAAGTGAGCGGCGGGGTGCGCGGGCGTTCCATCGTTGGGAAGTGACAGGCAGGCCGGAGCGCGATCCGATGTGATCGGCTCCGGCCTGTTGGTTTACGAGCGGCGCGGTGTGTCGTTGCGTCAGCCGAGCCAGTCCTTGCGCATGCGCTTGTAGGCGTCGGCGGAGAGCACCGCGTCCATCTGCTTGGCGCCGGCGATGCGATCGCCGAGGTCGGTGGCCTTGCCGCCTGCCAGCAGGTGGGCGTAGGTGTCGGAGAGCGTCTTGACGACCGCGGCGAGCGTGGGGTGGCCCTGGATCAGGACGCGCGCGCTGCGTTTAGCCAATTCCTCGCGCGGGATCGAGGCCGGCGCGGAGCCGATGATGATCGGCAGGCCCTTCGAGATCGCCTTGATGGCGTCGAGCTGGTCGAGGCTCTCCAGGCCGACGGCGAAGAGCGCGTCGACGCCGCAGTCGGCGTAGGCTTTCAGGCGGGCGACGGCGCCGTCGGTGCCTTCGATGCGCAGCGCGGAGGTGCGGCCGGCGATCACGAAGCCCTTGTCGCGGCGGGCGGCCAGCGCGGCTTTCATCTTGCCGACGCCTTCCTCCAGCGGGATCAGCGTCTCGCCGTCGCCGCGGCCAAAGCCGGTTGGCAGGTAGGTGTCCTCGATGGACAGGCCGGACGCGCCGGCATGCTCGCATTCCTCGACTGTGCGGTAGACGTTCAGCGCGTTGCCGTAGCCGTGGTCGGCGTCGAGCATGAGGGAGAGGCCCGAGGCGCGCTTGATGCGGCGGATCTGGTCGGCGAACTCGGTCAGCGTCAGCACGATCAGGTCGGGGGCGGCGAGCGTGGTGGCGGAGGCGACGGAGCCCGCGAGCATGCCGACCTCGAAGCCGGCGGCCTCGGCGCAGCGCGCCGAAATCGGGTCCCACACGCTCGCCGGCGTGATGCATTTGTCGCCGGCCAGAATGGCGCGCAGGCGCTGGCGCTCCTCGGTGGGTGTCATGGTGTCCTCGTGAACAATGATCGTTGTGCGGGAGGGGGCGGATCGGGCTGCCGCCCAAACCCGTTCGGGAGAAGTTTCCCCCGAACGGGCTCGGTTTTCCAGGCTTTTCAGATCAGGCGGGGCGTCATTCCACGAACGCGGTGGGCGCTAGTGCGTCAATGTCGGTGACGACGTCGATGACGACGGGGCGGTTGGCCGCGACGGCGCGCTCGATGGCGCCGGGCAGCTCACTCGCCTTCTCCACGCGGATGCCCATGGCGCCCATGCCCTCGGAAATGGCGGCGAAGTTGACGTTGGAGAACGTCCACAGCTCGCGGCCGCGCGGGGTCTGCGTGCCGCCGTAGGCGCGGTCGAAGCCGCGCTTGGACTGGTTGCCGCCGGAGTTGTTGTTGACGACGGTGATGGCGTTGATGCCCCAGCGCGCCGCCGTCTCCACCTCCGCGATGTGGTACCAAAAGCCCGCGTCGCCCGTGAACGTGACGACGGGGCGGTCGGGCGCCGCGCACTTGGCGCCCAGGCCCGCGGGGAAGGCCCATCCGAGATGGCCAGCAGAGCGCATGTAGCTCTGGGTCGGCGCGCGCAAATCGTACATGCCGCCCATCCACATACCGGCGTGGCCGGTGTCGACGACGACGATGGCGTCGTCGGGTACGTGGCGGGTCAGCTCGTGGCACAGACGCTCGGGGCGGATCGGCACGGCGTCCGAGGTCAAGTCAGGCTCGACCTTCTTGCGCCATTGCGCGCAGATGTCCTGTGTCTCCGCGATCCAGGCCTTGCGCCTTGACGCGGTCGCAGCGTCGGCGAGCGTCGTCATCTGTGACAGCGTGACCTTGGCGTCGCCGTTCACGGTGGCCTTCAGGGGATAGTTACGGCCGAGGTTCTCGGGTTCGATGTCGATCTGTATGGCGGGCGTGCCGACCTTGGGCAGGGCCCAGAAGTGCGTCGTCATGCTGCCCGCCTCGCTGCCCACGAAGCAGACGAGATCGGCGCGGCCCACGACACGGTTTGCGGCTTCGCGGGAGTATGTCCCGACGACGCCGACGCAAAGCGGGTGGATGCCGGCAATGGAATCCTTGCCGTTGAGGGACGTCGCGACGGGGATCTGGAGCTTCTCGGCGAGCGCGACCAATTCGGCCTGGGCGCCCGATGCGCGGACGCCGCCGCCGGCGACGAGTATGGGCTTTTCGGCAGCCTGCAGCAGCTCCAACGCCCGCTTCACGCTCGCGGGGTCGGGGATCGGGCGGAACGGCGGCACGCGCGCGAACTGCGGCTCGGCGAGGGGCTCGATCTCGGCTTCCTCGATGTCGATCTGGCCCTCGTTGCCGCGGAACTGGAGGTGGACGGGGCCGGGCGTGCCGGTGGTCGCGGCGCGGAAGGCCTGGCGCACCATGTCGGGAAAGCGCGCGACGTCGTCGACCGTGGCGTTGAACTTGGTGACAGGCTCGAAGGCCGGCACGTCGTCGGCCTCCTGATAGACCTTGCGGAACTTGGTCCTGGGCTCGCGGCCGCCGGTGAAGGCGATGACCGGGGCGTGGGCGAGCCAGGCGTCGCGCAGTCCGGCGGCGAGGTTCAGCGCGCCCACGACCTGGGCCATGCAGACGCCGGGCTTGCCGGATGCGCGGGCGTAGCCGTCGGCCATATAGGCAGCGGACTTCTCGCCGTGGACGTGGAGGCGCTTGATCGTGGTGCGGCTCTCCATCACGGCAAAGGTGCGGCGCAGGACGGCGGGCACGTGGAAGACGTGCGTCACCTCGTAGGCCTTCAACATGTCCGCGAGGCACTCGGCCCCGGTCATGGTGCGGTTGTGTCCGGGCGTGGTCATGGGCGTTTCCGTCATTTTCTTGGTTGGCGTTCGATGTCGTGAAACTAACAATTCCGGCGGGAATGACCAAGGGTGGGAATGGTCGCTTCCTCGAGGGGCGAGCCTTGGATCGTCAGCTCGGCTCTCAGTGCCCGCTTGCTCTCGATCAATGAAGCCGAGCGACCAGAGGGCATACTTCTCCTGACAGAGGAGTAGGATCGTCATGTCCACGGGACGTCAGAGTGCACGCGTGCGGGAAGCGGTCGGCGTGTTCGATACCGCTGCGGATCTCCAAGATGCGATCGACGACCTGATGAGCCGCGGGTTCGATCGCGCGGAGATCAGCTTGCTGGCGAGCGAAGCGTCCGTCGAAGAAAAGCTCGGACACAAATACGGAAAGGTGACCGCGCTGGAAGACGATCCCGCCGTTCCAAGAGCAGCTTATGTCTCCACGGAATCGATCGGCGACGCGGAAGGCGCGTTGATCGGTGGGCTGATGTATGTGGGTGCGGGCATTCTCATGGGGCCGGTGGCGGCGGCGGGCGGGACGCTCGCGGGCATTGCCGGTGCTGCCGCGGTTGGTGGCGGCGTGGGCGGTGCATTCGGTGCCCTGCTCGCGAAGCTGGTGGGCGACCAGCATGCCGGCCGCATCGAGGCGCAGTTGCAGCATGGTGGCCTGTTGTTGTGGGTGCGGGTTTGGGACGGGGATCGCGCGGCCAAGGCCTTGGAGATCCTGAAGCGGCATTCGGGCCGGGATGTGCACGTGCACGCTGTGTGAGCGCCAACCGGCTGCGAGACCAGCGTAGCGGTGGTCGATCTGTAAGGGAGGTCTTCGATGAGGCCCGATCAACTCGCGAAGGCGTTGCTCGATCCGCAGACCGTGTTCGGGATGCCGGAGAACGTGTTGACGTCGGCAGGCCTGACGAAAGAGGAGAAGCTTGAGATCTTGCGGCGCTGGGAATACAACGCGTCGGAAGAATCCGTCGCGCTCGAAGAAGGCATGCCCGGCGAAGAGAGCGGGATGTTGCGGCGCGTTCTGCAAGCGATCGGAGAGATCGCGGGGCCGATCGACGTCGAGCACACCGGACCGACCAAGCAGCACGGTCTGTCCCGCGAGGCGGTGCGCACGCCCAAGACGGGTGCCAAGAGCTGACCGCTGCGCGCAGCATTTTTTCAGTCCGCCCGTGTCACGTCAGCTCGTCTCAGCTAGCCCGTCGCGAATTCAGCTCATGGCGCGCAGCATATTGGCGCGCTGGCCGGACAGCTGCGGGTGATGCCTGTGCCAGCCCGCGGCCTGCTCGTAGGCATGCGCGATCTGGTAGACGATGTCCTCGCGACCGTGCGCGGCGGCGATCTGCAGTCCGAGCGGCAGGCCTTCGGCATTGAAACCCATCGGCTGGACGAGCGCGGGGTTGCCGGTGACCGAGTACATGCGCAGGGCGAGACTGCGCTTGCCGAGCGGGTCGGCGACGAGTTCGGCCATTGTCTGCGCGGGGCGCTCGCGGGCGGGATTGACGATGCCGGCGAGGCCGTTTTCGAGCAGCGCTGAGACGGATGCCTTCAGGCGGCGCATCTTCTGCAGTGCGGCTTGATACTGCTCGTCCGTGATCAGGTGGGCCTTGGCGAAGCGCGCGCGCAGGTTGGCGGCGAATTTCTCCGGCTCGGTGTCGAGCGATTTGCGGTGATAGCGGTAGGCTTCGTAGACGATGACGAGGCTGCCGGCGTCGTGAGAGTCCTCCAGGCCGTCCGGCTCGATCTCTTCCAGCGTGGCGCCGAGTTCGCGCAGGATCGTCAAGGTTTTCTCGAAGGCGGCGAGGATGTCGTCCGTGTGAGCGATCGATGCCATGAACTTGCGCGGTACGCCGAGGCGCATGCCGCGAATGTTCTTGCCGATCAGCGCGGCGAAATCGGGCACGGCATCGGCAAGCGCGTGCGGGTCGCGGGCGTCGTAGCCGGCCATCGCCTGGAGCATGATGGCGTTGTCGGTGACTGTGCGGGTCATCGGCCCGACGTGATCCATGGAGGGCGCCAGCGGGATGACGCCGTGGCAGGAGACGCGGCCGAAGGTCGGCTTCATGCCGACCGTGGCGCAGACGGCGGAGGGATGGCGCACGGATCCGCCGGTGTCGGTGCCGGTGGCGCCCATGACGAGGCCGGCGGCGACGGCGGCGCCGGAGCCCGTGGAGGACGAGCCCGGCATGTGGTTGGGGTTCCACGGGTTGCGCGCTGCGGGGAACGCCTCGTCCTCGCCCGGCGAACCGAATGCGAACTCGTGCAGCGCGGTCTTGCCGAGCGAGATGGCGCCGGCGGCCTCGAGGCGATCGACGACGGTGGCGTTTTCTTCGGGGACCCAGTTGCGCAGCGCGTTGGAGTGGGCAGTGGTACGCACGCCCTTCGTCCAGATGATGTCCTTGTGGGCGATGGGAATGCCGTGCAGCGGCCCGCGGTACGTGCCGGCCAGAATTTCGGCTTCGGCGGCCCTTGCCGCGCGGCGGGCGTCCTGGCCGGTCAGCGTGATGAAGGCGTGCAGCACGGGATCGAGATCGACGACACGCTCCAGGTGCGCGTCGATCAACTCGACGGGGGAGAGGGCGCGGCGGGCGATGAGCGCTGCCGCATCGGCGATCGTCAGATAGGGAAAATCAGGGACGCTCACCATTTAACTCCCGTTGTTGCGTTTGCGAGGCCTGGTCCATTGGAGACCGGTCGTGTGGACCTGGTTTCGCCGGCTTGTGGCGCGTAGCACGTTGCTCGTCGCACGCGACGCAGGACGCGTTGCTGCTATCCGGGGCGCCAGGAACGGCCGATGGCTGGATCCTGGGCACGAGACCCAGGATGACAAGATGTGCGGTCTTCCAGGGCCGCTGACTTCAAGCGGCGGGCGCGGGATCCTGCGTTGCGTACCAGTCGTAGATCTCGGTCGAGTTCATGAAGATGACGTCCTTCCTCGATTTCAGGAAGGAGAGGATCTCCTCGAAATAGCCGATGCGGTGCGTGGCGCCGGAGATATAGGGATGCACGCCGAAGCCGAGCACGCGGACGCTGTCGTAGCGTTCGGCCTCGCGCGAAAGCACCTTGTAGGCCAGATGCACGCGCTTCAGCATGACGTCGGAATCGTGCTGGGCGCCGACCATGATCGGGATGTCGTTCAACTCGACCGTATAGGGGACGGCGAGGATGGGGCCGTTGGTGGTCTTCACCCAGAATGGCAGGTCGTCCATCACGTAGTCGCCGAACCACTTGTAGCCCATCTCGGCGATATAGTCGGCGGTGGCGAAGGTCTGGCCGCGACCCGGTCCAAGCCAGCCGGCGGGGTCCTTGCCGGTGTACTTGCGGATGATGTCGTTCGTCTGCTTCATCATCGCGCGCTGGTCTTCGACCTTGGTGATGTGCATCTGCTCGTAGCAGTGGGCCATGAACTCCCAGCCGGCGTCCTTCATCGCCTCGGCGATGCGGGGGCGCGTCTCGATGACCTTGGCGTTGATGCAGACGGTCGGCACGATCTTCTCGGCGGCAAGTGCGTCCATCAGGCGCCACAGGCCGACGCGCATGCCGTACTCGTGCCAGCCCCAGTTGGCGATGTCGGGCAGGAAGAACTGGCCGCCGGGCGGGCCGGAGACGGTGCGCGGCATCGGCTTCCTGACGTCCCATTCCTCGACGTTGACGACGGGCCAGACGATGATGCGCTTGCCGTCGGGCAGCTTCATCTTCGGGCGGTCGACGATCGGCTGGTAGGCGATGCGCTCGGGGGGCGTCATCGCCTTGGCATTGTTTTCTTCGTCTGACATAGATCGTTTCCTCTGATGCGCCGGGTCTTTGTGCCCGGCGGGGATGCGTGCCTCACGTTCGCGGCCGAAGCGGCCGAGGTCAAGCGGCTCGAAGGGGCTGCGACGCGACGGCGTGACGGTCGGGTGGGTAGCGGCGGCGGGGTCAGGCCCCGACTTCGCTGCGCAGGAATGCGTCGTAGGCGGCGGCGAGGCCCGCCTCCAGACTGGTGGCAGAGCGCCAGCCGAGGGCCTTGAGGCGGTCGCCGCTCATCAGCTTGCGCGGCGTGCCGTCGGGCTTGGTCCGATCGTGGACAATGCGGCCTTTGAAACCGACGACGTTGCACACGGCGGCGGCGAGTTCGTTGATGGTCATATCCTCGCCCGAGCCGACGTTGACGTGGGCGTCATCGGAATAGACCTTCATGAGGTGCACGAGCGCGTCGGCGCAGTCGTCGACGAAGAGGAATTCGCGACGCGGCGTGCCGGTGCCCCAGACGACCAGTGTGTCGCTGCCGTGCGTCTTGGCCTCGTGAGCCTTGCGGATCAGGGCGGCGACGACGTGGCTCTTCTCCAGGTCGTAGTCGTCGCCGGGGCCGTAGAGGTTGGTCGGCATGCCAGAGATGAAGTCACACCCGTACTGGCGGCGGTAGGCCTGGCACAGCTTGATGCCGGCGATCTTGGCGATGGCGTACCATTCGTTGGTCGACTCCAGCGGGCCGGTCAACAGCGCGTCCTCGGTCATCGGCTGCGGGGCGAGCTTGGGGTAGATGCACGAGGAGCCGAGAAACATGAGCTTCTCGACGCCTGTCTGCCAGGCCGCGTGGATGACGTTGGCCTCGATCATCAGGTTGTCGTAGAGGAACTGGGCCGGGTAGGTGTCGTTGGCGAGGATGCCGCCGACCTTGGCAGCGGCGAGGAAGATGGCGTGCGGGCGGGTTTCCGCCAGATGCCGCTCGACGGCGTCCTGGCGCATGAGGTCGACGGATTTGCGGTCGGCCGTGAGTATGTCGCAGCCCTCGCGGGACAGCCGCCGGACGATCGCGCCGCCGACCATGCCGCGGTGGCCAGCGACCCAAACGCGCTTGCCGGTCAGCGAATAGGGCACCTTACCAGCAACGTGCTCCGCACGATCGGCCATGGTCTGACATCCTCGTCCAGTTGCTTGGAGCCGTCAGCGGGCGGTGCGGTCCTTGCGCCAGGTTTCCATCTCGATGGCTTCGAGATCGGCGTCGACCATCTCCTTGACCAAGTCGGCGAACGTGGTTTTGGCCTGCCAGCCGAGCTTGGTGCGCGCCTTGGTCGGATCGCCGAGCAGCTGCTCGACCTCGGTGGGGCGGAAGTAGCGCGGATCGACGCGGACCACGTCCTTGCCTGTCTTCTCGTCGTGGCCGACTTCGTCGACGCCCTTGCCCTGCCAGACAATCCGCCGGCCCACGCAGGCGAACGCGCGCTCCACGAACTCGCGGACGGAGTGCATCTCGCCGGTCGCCAGGACGTAGTCGTCGGGCTCGGGCTGCTGGAGGATCCGCCACATGCCTTCGACGTAGTCGCGGGCGTGACCCCAGTCGCGCAGCGCGTCGAGATTGCCCAGGTAGAGCCGTTCCTGCAGGCCCTTCTCGATGGCGGCGACGGCACGCGTGATCTTGCGCGTCACGAAGGTCTCCCCGCGCAGGGGACCTTCATGATTGAACAGGATGCCGTTGGAAGCGTGCATGCCGTACGCCTCACGGTAGTTGACCGTGATCCAGTAGGCGTAAAGCTTGGCGGCGGCGTAGGGCGAGCGCGGATAAAACGGCGTCGTCTCCGACTGCGGCACCTCCTGCACCTTGCCGTAGAGTTCCGACGTGGACGCCTGGTAGAAGCGCACTTTCTGTTCGAGCTTCAGGATGCGGATCGCCTCGAGCAGCCGCAGCGTGCCGAGCGCGTCGGAATTGGCGGTATATTCGGGCGTCTCGAAGCTGACCTGGACGTGGCTTTGCGCGGCGAGGTTGTAAATCTCGTCAGGCTGAAACTCCTGGATCAGACGGATGAGGTTGGTCGCGTCGGTCAGGTCGCCGTAGTGCATGAAGAAGCGCGTCTGCTTCTCGTGCGGGTCGACGTAGAGGTCGTCGACGCGGGCGGTGTTGAAGGAGGAGGAGCGGCGCTTGACGCCGTGAACCACGTAGCCCTTGTCGAGCAGCAGGCGCGACAGGTGGGCGCCGTCCTGTCCTGTGACACCGGTAACGAGTGCGATTTTTCCTGACGTCGCCATCGTTGGCAGATCCTCTTTTGTTGGCCGCCCGCGCGGCGTGTCGCTCGACCGGGACTGTCGGGATGACATCCCCGCGCCCCGTGCGGGTCGGCACGCGGTGTATCGCGCCGGTTCCCGCCCCGTCCTATCAATTGACCGATGTGGATGGGGCCTACGCCGTCAGGATGTGGCCCGGACGACGTCGGCCTCCAGTTTCATCTTCACGGCCCGCCCGAGCAAATCGAGCAGCACCACCAGCCGGTTCTTCTCGTCCATGTCGATGATGGTGGCAACCATTCCGTCGAATGCATTGTTGGTGATTTCCACTTTTTGCCCAATTGCGAACGGCTCGGGGGGGCGGACGATTGCGCCGTCGATCTCGCGCTGGCGCAGAGCCTCTATGAAGCCGTTATCGATGAAACAGAGGTCCTGGCCCGCCCGCACCAGCGTGCGGACGCCGATCGTCGACAGGATCGGTCGCCAGCGCTGCTCGCCGGACAGCACCTGGACGAAGACGTAGCCGGGAAAAAACGGTCGCAGGACCTCACGCGTCTTGCGAGCATGGCGGACGGACTTGCGCATCCGGGGGCAATACGCGCGGAAGCCCTGGCGCTCCAGATGCTCCACGGCGATGTGCTCGCGGTGGGGCTGGGTGTTGACCGCTACCCAGGATCGCTCGGGGCCGGAGAACGACGCGTAGTCGGTCCGCATACTACTCCCTTCGTCAACTCTCGACGCCGGCGCGGGGGCGACCCACCGGGCCCGTCACCCTTGCCGACGCTGCCTTGCATCGTTAACGCTGTTGTTGCGCGCCGGCTGGCGAGAATCAAGCTGCATGCGCCTGCAATCCTGGGTTGCCGGGGTTGTGGCATCGGCGATGCCGGCGGCTTGCCCAATTGGCGCGATCTGATGCATGGCGTTGGCTCGCCGTCACGTGCGGCGTTCGCGTCCATCCTTGCCGGGGCCCGTCCGGGCGCGCCCGGTCCTCTTTTGATCCATTGCCGAGGCTTGGCGTGCCTAAAGTCGTTTTCGTCAACCGCTATGCGCATCCCGACCATTCCGCGACCAGCCAGATGGTCTCGGACCTGGCGTTCGCATTGGTGCGGCGCGGGCACGCAGTGGAGATGGTGGCCAGCCGGCAGCTCTACGAGGATGCAGGTGCGCGACTGGCGCAGCTCGAAACGGTCGACGGCGTGACGATCCGGCGCGTGTGGACGTCGCGCTTCGGGCGTGCCGGACTTGTCGGCAGGGCGATCGATTATTTGACCTTCTATCTTTCGGCGGCAGCAGCGGTCCTGGCTGCGACGCGCCGCGGCGACGTGGTGGTGGTGAAGACCGATCCGCCGCTGATGTCGGTTGTGCTGGCGCCTGTGGTGCGGTTGCGCGGCGGCCGGCTGGTCAACTGGCTGCAGGACGTATTTCCAGAGGTCGCGCAATCGCTGGGCGTGGGGCGCGGGCGGCTGGCTGGTTTCGGCTACGCGTTGTTACGGCGTCTGCGCAACCGGTCGCTCAGGGCGGCGGACGCGAACGTCGTGATCGGCGAGCGGATGGCGGAGCGTCTTGCGGCCGAAGGCGTGGGGCGGGACCGCGTGCGGATCATCGAGAACTGGGCCGATGGGTCATTGGTGCATCCGGTCGCGCCTGCGCAGAACCCGCTGCGGGCGGCCTGGGGGCTCGCCGATGCGTTCGTCGTCGGCTACTCCGGCAATCTCGGCAGGGCGCACGAGTTTGCGACGCTGGTGGGCGCGATCGCGGATGTGGAGCGGTGCAAAGGCGACGACATCCGATGGCTGATGATTGGCGGCGGCGCGCTGCAGGAGGCCTTCGCGGCCGAGATTGCCACGCGCGATCTGAGGTCGGTCGTCGTGCACCCCTACCAGCCGCGCGAACGTCTCGCAGACAGCCTGTCTGCGGCCGACGTCCACTTAGTGTCCTTGCGTCCGGAGATGGAAGGGCTGATCGTTCCGAGCAAGATCTACGGAATCCTCGCAGCGGGGCGGCCTGCGGTGTTCATCGGTGATCCCGACGGCGAGGTGGCCCGGCTGATCCGGCGGCTCGATTGCGGGGTGACGGTGCGCGAGGGGGACCCCGCGGCGCTGGCGGAGGCCGTGCGCGGGCTGGCGGTCGATCCGCAACTTGCCGAAGCGATGGGTGCGCGCGCGCGTGCGGCGTTCGAGCGCGCGCATGATCTGGAAGCGGCTGTGCGGGCATGGGATGCGCTGCTCGGCTCGCTTGGCGCGGTCGCGAAGAGCTGACGGGCAGTGCGCCGAGGCACGATCATCCCGCGCGGCGCGTGCCGATCGGCTCTTCCTTCAGCAAGTTGTCGAAGTAGGCGATCGTCTTTTTCAGGCCGTCTTCGAGCGTCACGGCGGGCTGCCAGTCGAGGTGCTTGCGGGCGAGCGTGATGTCGGGCTGGCGCTGCTTGGGATCGTCGGCGGGAAGCGGCTTGAAGACGATCTTGGAGCGCGAGCCAGTCAAATCGACGACGCGCTCGGCGAGCTGACGGATGGTGAACTCGCCGGGATTGCCGATGTTGATCGGGCCCGTGACGTCCTGCGGGCTTTCCATCAGGCGGATCATGCCTTCGATGAGGTCGTCGACGTAGCAGAAAGAGCGCGTCTGGCTTCCGTCGCCATAGAGCGTGATTGGCTCGCCGCGTAGCGCCTGGACGATGAAGTTGGAGACGACGCGTCCGTCGTTGGGGTGCATGCGCGGGCCGTAGGTGTTGAAGATGCGCATCACCTTGATCTCGAGCGCATGCTGGCGGTGATAGTCGAAGAACAGCGTCTCGGCGCAGCGCTTGCCTTCATCGTAACAGGAGCGCGGGCCGATCGGGTTGACGTGTCCCCAGTACGTTTCAGGCTGCGGGTGGACAGTCGGGTCGCCGTAGACCTCGCTCGTGGAGGCCTGGAGGATGCGGCACTTCAGACGCTTGGCCAGCCCCAGCATATTGATGGCGCCATGGACGGACGTCTTGGTCGTCTGGACCGGGTCGTGCTGGTAATGCACGGGCGAGGCCGGGCAGGCGAGATTGTAGATTTCGTCGACCTCGATGTAGAGCGGGAAGGTGACGTCGTGGCGGACGAGCTCGAAGCGGGGGTGGCCGTGCAGATGCCGGATGTTGCGCTTGGTGCCGGTGAAGAAATTGTCGATGCACATGACGTCGTGTCCGGCCTCGAGCAAGCGCTCACACAGATGCGAGCCCAGGAAGCCCGCGCCGCCGGTGACGAGTATGGCTTTGGTCTCGCGCATGACTGCTCCCGTTCCCTCGATTGGCGGCGCAACCTAGAGCGCTGCTCCGCGCAAGGAAAGCCGGGATCCGGGCCAATTGCAGCATTGGCTGGCTTTTCCACGGCTTAGCGGAGGATGGGGTGAGCTCAGCTGCCCGCTACACGCCATAATAGTCCCGATACCACGCGACGAAGCGGGCGACGCCGTCTTCGACGCTGGTCGACGGACGATAGCCGACTGCGGCCTCCAGGTCGGTCACGTCGGCAAAGGTGTCGGGCACGTCGCCGGGCTGCATGGGGAGGAGCTCGCGTTCGGCCTTCCGGCCCAGGCTGCGCTCGAGGGCGTCGATGTAGGACGTCAGCTGGACGGGTGCGCTGTTGCCGATGTTGTAGATCCGGAAGGGCGCAGACGAGGTCGCGGGGTCGGGGGCGGCGCCGCTCCAGGCGGTGTCGGGCGCGGCGATGGCGTCGCTCGTGCGGATCACGCCTTCGACGATGTCGCCGACAAAGGTGAAGTCGCGCGTGTGGCGCCCGTGATTGAAAACCGGGATCGGCTTGCCTTCAAGGATGGAGCGGGTGAAGAGGAACAGCGCCATGTCGGGGCGGCCCCAAGGACCGTAGACCGTGAAGAAGCGTAGGCCCGTGGTGGGCAGGCGAAAGAGGTGGCTATAGGCGTGGGCCATCAGCTCGTTGGCGCGCTTGGTGGCCGCATAGAACTGCAGCGGGTGATCGGCACCATGGTGCTCGGAGAAGGGCAGTGTCGTGTTGGCGCCGTACACGCTGGAGGTGGAGGCATAGGTCAGGTGCGGCACCTTGGCCTGGCGGCAGACCTCGAGGATGTTGGCGAAACCGATGAGGTTGGAAGCGACGTAGTCCTCGGGGTGCGTGATGGAGTGGCGGACGCCGGCCTGCGCGGCGAGATGGATCACCCGGTCGAAGCTTTCGGCCGTGAAGCAGGCGTCGAGCGCTCCCCGGTCGGTGAGGCAGGCGCGGTGGAAGCGATAGCGGCCGTCGCGTGCGCCGGCGCTGTCCTGCAGCGCGGCAAGGCGCGCCTCTTTGAGCGATGGATCATAGTAGTCGTTGACGTTGTCGAAGCCCACGACCTCGTCGCCGCGAGCAAGAAGTGCGGCGGCCGTGTGAAATCCGATGAACCCGGCGTTGCCGGTGACTAGGACCTTCATCGCAGTCTCTCCGTCCATCGCCTGGCAAAGCCGCAACCTGTGGTGTTGTAGCCGAACGGTCACACAAGGCAAGGATTCCCCGGTTTGCTATGGCGTGCCAAGCCGCGCTCGTCCTTGCCAGGGCGGCTGGCGCAGGATCTGTCCACGACGGGGTTTGCGGGACGTGTGCTGAACCATTGAACGGCTGCGTGCCATCGCCTAGAAAGCAGATTGTAAGGTAGGGGGGACAGGTGATGGCGTTTGTGAGCGTTCGCCGTGTGCCGGCCATAGCGAGGCCGGCGGTGCTCGCCTGCGTGTGCGCGATCGCTGCGAGCGCAACGAGCGGGTGTGCCAACGGCAATCTGTCGCTTGGCAATGTCCAGACAGGGTCGGCGCCTGCGGCTCAGATCGTAGAGGCCAAGGGTGCGCGCAAGATCGGCGAGTTCAAGCTCGTCAGCGTCGCGCCGATCGTGCTGACGCCGACCAACTCCGCCGCTGCCGTACAGATGCAAGACCAGATTCTGCGCGACCTCAACGCGCTGGCGACGCGGCACAACTTCGCGCTGATCACGGGCGGCGGCGGGGGCGAGCCCCTGACGCTGCGCGGATATGTGCTGGCGACCCCCGATCGCAAGGGCATCAAGATCACTCAAATCTGGGATGTGACCGACCAGAGCGGTGCGCGCGTCAACCGGACGGTGCGCGAGCAGATCGTGGCAGCGAGTGCGGCGGGTGCGCCCGATTTGTGGACGGCCGCCGGGCGCGTCGACACGACGGGTATGGCGGAGATGGCCGTGGATGCCTTGCATGGTGCGACGCCGCAGCCGCCGAGCGGGATCGGCACGGTTGCTGCACCTGCCCCTGTGGCCCCGCCTGCGCCAGGTGCCGGGCCTGAGATCCTGGCGCCGCCGCTGGGTTCCCCGGTCGGCAACATGGCGACGGGTGTCGGCGCGACGCGGCCACGCCGCTGAGGCGCTGCAGCCTTCAGATCAGCTTTTCTCGGTGGTGGCGGGCTTGCCGACGATGCGGCGGCCGAGTGCCCAGCGATGTACCTCGGACGGCCCGTCGTAGATGCGGAAGCCGCGGACATCGCGGAAGATGCGCTCCACCGTGGTGTCGCGCGTCATGCCGAGGCCGCCGAGGATCTGCAGCGAGCGGTCGACGACGCGATAGATCGCTTCCGAGCATATGACCTTTGCCATCGAGCTCTCCGTGCCGCCCTTGTGGCCCTGGTCGAGCACCCAGGCGGTGTGCCAGATCGCGAGGCGCGCGGTGTGCATGTCCATGGCGTTGTCGGCGAGCATGAAGCTGACACCCTCGTGGTCGCCCAGGCGCTTGCCGAAGCCGTGGCGGGTGCGGGCGTAGTCGGTCGCGATATCGTGAGCGCGCTGGGCGGCGCCGAGCCAGCGCATGCAATGGGTCAGGCGGGCGGGCGCGAGACGGACCTGGGCGTACTGGAAGCCCTTGCCGACTTCGCCCAGGACGTCTTCGCCGGAGACACGCAGGTCCTCGATGTCGACGACGGCGTGGCCGCCCATGAAGCTCGAATCCATGGTGTCGAGCACGCGCACGGTCTTGAAGGCGGGGTTTGGGAGGTCGGCGAGGAACATGGTAGCGTCGCCGGGGCCGTCACCGGTGCGGGCCATGATGATGGTGAAGGCAGCGCCGTCGACGCCGGTGATCAGCCACTTGCGGCCGCGGATGACGAAGCCGTTGCCATCCTTCTCGGCGCGCGTCTTCAGCATCGAGGGATCGGCGCCCGCGCCGCCCTCGGGCTCGGTCATGGCGAAGCAGGAGCGGACGGCGCCGGATGCCAGCGGGCGCAGGTATTTCTCTTTCTGCGCGGGGGTGGCGATCGCCTCGAGCATATGGATGTTGCCCTCGTCGGGGGCGTGGCAGTGGATCGCGGGCGGGCCGAGCATGGAATAGCCGGCGGCCTCGAGTGCGATCGCCTTGCCGAAGTGCGTGAGGCCGGCGCCGCCGTACTCCTTGGGACCATGAATGCCGAGCAGGCCCGCCGTTTTCGCTTTTGCGTTCATCTCGCAGCGCAGTTCGTCGGTCGGCCCGTGCGGTGTCCAGCGCGGGTCTGTCTCATAGGGGATGATCTCGCTCCTGACGAATGAGTCGATGCGCTGCTTGATGCTTTCGAGCTCGGGCGGGATGGTGAAGTCCATGGCGTGTCCTCGTCGTTCGTCGGGGGGGGGCGGAGCGCGGCCGGATCAGGCAGCGCGCCCGGCCGCGATGTCGTTGGTGAAGGCCAGCAGGTCGCGGGCCAGCATATCGAAAGCAGCGTAGCGCGGATCGGCGGTCTGGCCTTTGCGGTAGAGCAGATTGAGTTGGAAGAACACAACCGCCAGCTTGAGCATGGCCAGCACGCGGAAAAAGGGCAGGTCGTCGAGGTCCAGGCCGGTCAGCCGGGCGTAGCGGGCGGCGACCTCGGCGCGGGTCGGGAAGCCCGGTGCCGCGGTCGGCATCTGCGCCATGCGGTGCATGACGGGCGGGTCGCGGGGCTCGGTCCAGTAGCTGAGGAGCGTCGCCAGATCGAACAGGGGATCGCCGCGGGTCGCCATGTCCCAGTCGACGACGGCCGTGGGGGTGAGTGTGGCGGCGTCCAGGATCATGTTGTCGAGCTTGAAATCGCCGTGCAGCAGGCGGGGCGCGCGAGGGGCCGGCGGGCGGGCCTCGAGCCAGCCGGCGATGCTACCGATCGCTGTCGCGTCCTCGCCTTCGACGATGCGCTGCCCGCGGTCGCGCCAGCCGGCGACCTGTCGCGCTGCGAAGCCGTCGGGCTTGCCGAGGCTGTCGAGTCCGACAGCGCCTGGGTCGACGGCGTGGAGCGCGGCGAGGGTGGCGACCATGGTCTCGCCCAGGGCAGCGCAGCGCCCGGGGTGGCCGTGGAGGCGGCTCGTATCGTCGCCCTTGATGACGATGCCGGGGCGGTACTCGATAAGCTGGAAGGGGACGCCCAGGATGGTCGTGTCGGCGCAGAGATGAAGGCTCGTGGGCGCCAGCGGGAAGGCCTTGCCGAGGCGGGAGAGCACGCGGTGCTCGCGCGCCATGTCGTGGGCCCCGGGCGGTAGGTCGCCGGGCGGGGGGCGGCGGAGGACGAGCGGCCGGCCGCCGGCGTGGATCAGGATGTTGATGTTGGCGAGGCCGGCCGGGAACCGGTGCGGCGGACGGGTCGGGTCGAGGGGGAGGCCGAGGCCGTGGAGGTAGGCCGCCAGACGGTCGAAGTCGTCGGCGGCGTGTGCCGGCTCGCCTCCAGGGAGCGCCGTGTTTGCGGGTGCTGTAGGATCGGCGCCGGTGGATTTTGGGTCGGCCGTCATGGGAGGCAAGCCTTTCGGGCGGCGATGCCCGAGCTTAGCGCGTCTCCGGGTGCGGGCGGGCAACCAGCAAAGATGACCTCTTTCACAGGACTATTGCCGTTTCCCGGCCATCCCAGTTTCGGAGCAATCGGCAGCAAGATCGAGAAGGGGGCGCTCGCTCCGGGCGTGTCCGAGCAGCCACCTAACGCAATCCGAAGCACTACATTCCTGACGGATAGCAGCGGTGTACTGCGTTCTCAGTCAGTTTGCTGCCAATTCAACCCTTCGCACGCCGAACGCGACGTTGAGTCAAGCTACGATGCTGCCTTCGCGTCGGCAAGTATTCTTGGCTCGACGTTTTGGCATCGAACCGTCGGGTCGGGCGCGTTCGAGCCAAGGTGCCGGGCGGTCGACCCGCGCCATCCCGCTAATGTCGCGGCGCGGTACAGCGGAACGCGATTGATGGTGCCCGAACGTCAGTGTGGCAAATTGGAGCGAGTAAGCCATACAATGGGAGGCCACCGCGATATGATGTTCCGCGTCAGGATGTTGACGATGCATACTGAAACCGTCCTGCCTTCTCCCGTCCCATCTGGTGGTCATGTCTTGATGCGTCAATAGTGCTGCGCGTTCGCCAGTTGCAGCCAGTTCGAAGAGTTCGAAAGATGAAGATCAGTATTATTATTCCGACCCGCGAACGGGCCAATTATCTTTTTTGTGCACTGGAAACGACGCTCGCCATTCCAGATCCAGATGTGGAGATCATTGTCAGCGATAATGCCAGTGCGGACGATACCAGTGCTGTGCTGGATGCCTTCGACGACCCGCGCTTGCTGCGGCTCAACACGCAGCGTCGGGTGTCCATGCGCCAGAACTTCCAATACGCGTTGTCGCAGTCGTCAGGCGACTATGTGCTATATTTCGGGGACGATGACGCCATTATGCCCCGACAGTTTTCTGCGCTGCGCCATATACTGGAAGAATATCATCCGGATAGTTTGAGCTGGCCGCGGATGAGTTACCGCTGGCCTTGCGCTGGTGAATCCGGTCGGTTCGGAGGCGTGCTTCTTGAGAGACACAAGCTCTACGGAGCGGCGCGCGAGATCAATCTTGAGTCTTCCCGTCGAAGCTTGCTGGCTGCGAGCGTTGTGTGGGATCAGACTTGGCCGGCCCTTTACCACGGCGTTGCTTCTCGCAATTGCATCGACCGGCTGACGCCGAGTGGGCGTGATTTCTTCCAGGCAAAGATACCGGATGTCTACTTCACCCATCTGGGGATCGTCGCTGGCTTGCGCCACATGTACGTCGATCATGCGTTCACGCTGAATGGCACCAGTCAGGCCAGCACAGGGGGAGCCTACGGCCGGCAGACGAATCAGAAATCAAAGGATGATCCGGCATCCCGCTTCCAGCGCGAAGCCGTTGACGATCCCGTTCAGGACACTGTTGCGGTCGGCATCGGGATGGCCGCGGCGATGTTTGAAACTCTCCAGACAGTGCTTGCCGTTCAGTCCGCGGAGATGTCGGCAGCGGATTGTCTTGCATGGTACAAGTACATTCTGACCAGCTCGCGACATCTGTCCCTCGATAGCCGGAACACCATCGCCACGAACTTGATGGCGCATGCGCAAGCACGCGGTCTCACTGACGGACTGCGGGACGTTTCGGCCGCCGTTCCCATCTCATCGAATGCATCGCTTGGTTTTAGCCCCTCGCGCATCATTGCGCGATGGCGCAAGGCCATTGCCAAGAGCAGGGGCTTGCGCTTCCGTATCGACGGCAACCCCACGGCAGCCGTGGCTGCCCAGATGATTGATGCCGCGCTTGGAAACGATTATCTCGCCGTGCTGGAGGGGCGTCTCGACTGCGATGCCGCCTGGTCAGCAGCGCGCCGGCGCGCAAAGTTGGTCAGGAAGCGGCCAACAATCGAGCCCCACTTGGCGACAGTCGCGTCATAGGCGATTGACATCTCGGGTTTTCGGCGATGCAGGGCGACGGCGCATGGCTCTCAGTGCGCAGAGGTCCGTGACAGCCCACCGGCCGCACGATACGTAAGAGGTGCAACACAATCGCGCCGACGGTCGCGGACCGGAAGGGCAAACCAGGGAGAGACAGACCGCCATGGTCACCATTGCCGCCGACCGGCTGACCGATTTCATTCGCGATATTTTTGCCGGGGCGGGGTGCTCGGCCGAGGAAGCCCAGCAGGTGGCGACATCGCTGGTCGGCGCCAACCTGACAGGGCACGACAGCCACGGCGTGGTGCGCGTGCCGCGCTATGTGCAGCAACACAAGGACGGCATCATCGTGGCCGGGCGGACGGTCAGGGTGGTGAGCGAGACGCCGGTGCTGGCGGTGGTCGATGCCGAATACGGCTATGGGCCGTGGGTGACGCCGCAGGCGGTCGATATCGGCATCCGGAAATGTCGCGAGATGGGTTTGGCGTGCGTGGCGATGCGCAATGCCGGTCATATCGGCCGCGTCGGGCAATGGGCCGAGCAGGCGGCGGCGACGGGGCTCGTCTCGATGCACTGGGTCAACGCGTCGGGGAGCGTGTTGGTCGCGCCCTACGGCGGTGTCGAGCGGCGGTTGTCGACGGCGCCGCACACGATCGGCATCCCGCGCAAGGGCGAAGAACCGATCCTGCTCGACTTTGCGACATCTTTGGTCGCGGAAGGCAAGGTGCTGGTGGCGAGCCAGGGTGGCAAGGCGCTGCCGAAGGATGCCTTGATCGAGCCGGACGGCTCGGTGACGGGCGACCCGCATGCGCTCTACGGCACCTACGAGGCGCACGGGCCGCGCGACTATTCGAAGGGCACGGGCGCGATCCGCGCGTTCGGCGACCACAAGGGCTCGGGATTGGCGTTCATGGCGGAGCTGCTCGGCGGCTCGCTGACGGGGACGGGCGGCACGGATCCCAAGCGCGGACGGTTCGCCAATGGCATGCTGTCGTTCTATGTCGATCCCACCAAGCTCGATCCGGACGGGTTCTTTCCCAAGGACGTGCAGCGCTACACGCAATTCTTCAAGAGCTCGAAGCCGGCGGTCGCGGGTGGCGAGGTGCTGATCCCCGGCGAGCCGGAGACTCGCACGCGCACGTCGCGGCTCGCGGACGGGGTGCCGCTGCCCGACGATACCTGGGCGATGTTGGTGGCCACGGCGCGCAGCGTCGGCGTCGATGAGCGGCGCATCCAGGCCGCGACGCAGCGATGATGTCGATGCGGGGCCTTTCCGGACGTTCCCGATCTCGTTCCTCCTCTCGATTTCCAGCGACAGGACCGCAGCCATGATTTCCGCAGACATCCTCGCCCAGCTCGCCACGTTCGATACGCCGACGATCTGCAACGCTTTGGAGATCGTCGCGCCCGAGCGCCGCGCGATGGGCTTCACGGTGCGGCCGCTGGTGTGCCCGTTCCCGGACATGGCGCCGGTGGTCGGCTATGCGCGAACGGCGACGATCCGGTCGGTGACGCCGCACGAACTCGACGGGACCGCCGCGCGGGCGCAGCGCATCGGCTACTACGAGTACGTGGCGGGCGGCGGGCCGACACCGTCGATCATCGCGATCCAGGATCTCGACGGTGCGGAGTGTGGGTTCGGAGCCTTCTGGGGCGAGGTGATGAGCGCGGTGCACAAGGGGCTCGGCGCCTCGGGTGTCGTCACGGATGGGTGCATTCGCGACATCCCGCAATGGGCGCCGGGGCTGCAGGTGCTCGCGGGCTCGGTTGCGCCGTCGCATGCGCATGTGCACCTAGCCGACTTCGGCAAGGAGGTGCGCATCCACGGCATGCGCGTGCGTTCGGGCGACATCGTGCACATGGATCGGCATGGGGCGGTCACCATCCCGGAAGCGGTGGCGGCGAAGATCCCGGCGGCGTGCGATCTGCTTGCGCGCAAGGAGGCCGTCATCCTCGACATGGCACGGGCGCCGGGCTTCGATATCGAGAAACTGAAGGTGGCGCTGGCGAAGCAGGAAGAGATTCATTGAGGGGGGCGTGTAGACCGTTTCTCGCGGTCGCGGGTGCCGCCGCCCCTCACCCCGACCCCTTCCCCGCACGCGGGGAGAGGGAGACGCTGGACGCAAAGGGATGGCGAAGATGACGAAGACGGTGATGATATTTCCGCAGCTCCATCCCGATGCGCGGGCGATCCTGGCGGCGCGCCAGGACTTCACGGTCGTGGAAGAGCCTGAGACGCGCGAGGGCGTGGCGAGGCTGATGCCGTCGCTGTCCGCTTATGTGGTGCGCAATGCGCGTGTCGACAGCCAGTTGATCGAAAGCGCGAAGTCGCTCGGCATCGTCGCGCGGGCGGGTGTCGGGCTAGACAATCTCGATGTGCCGGCGCTGGCGCGTAACAATGTGGTGCTGACGGACGCGGGCACGGCCAACTCGCAGGCGGTGGTCGAGCATACGTTCGGTTTCATGCTGATGCTGGCGAAGCGGTTTCCGGCCTATGACACCGCGGTGCGCGCGGGCAAGTGGAGCTACAAGGAGAGCCTCGATGCGATCGAGCTCAACGGGCGGACATTGCTGATCCTCGGGCTCGGGCGGGTCGGCAGCCGCGTGGCGGCGCTGGCCAATGCGTTCGGGCTGAAGTGCCTGGGCGTCGATACGGACAAGTCGGAGGGCGAGATTCGGGCGCTCGGCTGCGAGCCGGTGACGGATTGGCGGGCGCGGCTGGCCGACGTCGACATCGTCACCGTGCATGTGCCGCTCACCGAGGAAACGCGCGGCTTCATCGGGATGAACGAACTGGCGCGGATGAAGAAGTCGGCGCTGCTGATCAACTGCGCGCGGGGCGGCATCGTGGATGAGGCCGCGCTGATCGATGCGATGGAACGCGGTGTGATCGCGGGCGCGGCGGTCGACGTCGCGGTGCGCGAGCCGTTGCCTGCGGACGATCCGCTCGCGCGATGCGACAAG
The DNA here is from genome assembly GCA_963697205.1 of uncultured Alphaproteobacteria bacterium. GTDB lineage: Bacteria > Pseudomonadota > Alphaproteobacteria > Rhizobiales > Hyphomicrobiaceae > CAVONB01. The sequence continues at coordinate 403,948 of CAVONB010000015.1, forward strand.
ATCCTGCTGTCTCCGCATTCGGCTGCCGCGACGGCGGAGACGGTGCGGCGCGTGCACATCCAGTGCGCGAGGAATGTTTGCGACTACGTCGACGGCAGGCTCGATTCCGCACTCGTCGTCAACGGCGTCGTGCCGCCCAAAGCTGCCAACTGACTGCTGTTCCAGGGAGATCCCACGTCATGCGCAAGAACGCCATCAAGGAAAAGCTCGCCAAGGGCGAGAAGATCGTCAACGGCTGGTGCAGCCTGCCGGACTCTATGCCGCCGAGATCATGGCGCATTGCGGCTGGGACAGCGTGACAGTCGACATGCAGCATGGGCCGATCGATTTCCAGGTCGGGGTGACGATGCTGCAGGCGATCTCGACGTCGGGGGCGACGCCGATGGTGCGCGTGCCGTGGAACGAGCCCGGCATCATGATGAAGCTGCTCGACGCCGGCGCCTACGGCATCATCTGCCCGATGATCAACACCAAGGCCGAGGCGGAAGCGTTCGTGAAGGCATGCCGGTATCCGCCTATCGGCGAGCGCTCGATGGGCGCTAACCGCGCGGTGCAGTACGCGGGAGCGGACTACATGGCCGGTGCCAACGACGAGATCCTGCTGTTTGCGATGATCGAGACGAAGACGGCGCTCGCCAATCTCGATGAGATCCTGTCGGTGAAGGGGCTTGACGGCACCTACATCGGGCCGACCGACCTGTCGGCGAGTTTCGGCGCGCCGCCGACGCTCGATCCGACCGACGCGACGGTGCTCGAGGCGATGGCGACGATTCGCAAAAAGACGGTGGCGGCCGGGCTGATCGCGGGCTCGCATACGGATGGGCCGAAGACGGCTGCGAAGCGGTTTTCGGAAGGCTTCCAGCTCGCCACGCTGCTCAACGATGCGCGAATCCTGATGGCAGGCGCGACGGCGTTCGTGCGCGAGGCGAAGGGTCAGGCGCAGCAGGCGGCGTCGAAGACATATTGAGTGTGGCGCGCGCGTGCGGATCTTCTATCCCGATACGCCCGACCTGCCGTTGCCGCCGGGACATCGGTTCCCGGCGGGCAAGTACCGGTTGCTGCGGGAGACGCTGCAACGTGAGCGGTTGTTCGGCGACGGCGTGCTCGTGGCTTCGCCGCTGGCGGGTGAGGCCGACGTGTTGCGCGCGCACGACGCGGACTATGTCGATGCCGTCCTGACCGGCACGCTCGAAATTGGACTCGCGCGGCGCATCGGGCTGCCTTGGAGCGCGGTTCTCGTCGAGCGCACCTTGGCCGCGGTGGGGGGCTCGCTGGCGGCGTCGCGTTATGCGCTCGCGCACGGATGGTCGGGACAGCTGGCGGGCGGCACGCATCATGCGCATCGTGGCTTCGGCTCGGGTTACTGCGTGTTCAACGATCTGGCCGTCACGGCGCTCACGCTGATCGAGGAGGGCGCGGCGCGGCGCGTGGCGATCCTGGACTGCGACGTGCACCAGGGCGACGGGACGGCGGCGATCCTGGGTGCGCGGGCGGACGTGCTGACGGTGAGCATCCACGGCGAGAAAAACTTCCCGTTCCGCAAGGTCGCCTCGACCATCGACGTCGGGCTGGCGGACGGCACGGAGGATGCGGGCTATCTTGCTGCGCTCGCGGACGTGTTGCCGGAGATCGCGACTTTCAAGCCGGATATTCTGCTCTATCTGTCGGGAGCGGATGCGCTGAAGAGCGACACGCTCGGGCGGCTGGCGCTGACGCACGAGGGGCTGGCGGCGCGCGACCGGCTGGTGCTGGAGACCTGCCGGCGGCAGGGTGTCCCGGTGTCGATTGCGATCGGCGGCGGGTATGCGGCGCCGATCGAGGACAGCGTCGTGGCGTATGCGAACACGTACCGTGTGGCGATGGAGGTTCTGGGACATGCGGGGCGGGAATCGGGAAAGGGGTGGGACATGGTTGGCGACTGAGCCTGTTACACCAGCCGGCGTCCCACCCCCGGTCCTTCCCGTCGCCCTGGTATTCAAGCCAGACGGCGTCGAGAAGGGAACTGCTAGGTTGCGCGCTCAAGCGTTGGCGGCTCGGGTGGGGAGCGGGGTCGGGGCGGTGGCCGTCGTGGTAGCGACGGGGGCCGCAGCGACCGGCTTCTTGTTGTCGGCGACGACGGCGACCTTGTTGCCGCGCATCTTGGCGATGACCTCGTCGCGGGCGCCGAAGGCCAGCGTCGAGCCGAAGCTCATGACCAGCATCTTGTCAACGCTCGCCAGGATCGCGGGACGGTGCGTGACGACGATCACGGTGCGCTTCTCCGCCTTCATCTGTGCCATCGCCTTGGCAAGCGCGCGTTCGCCTTCTTCGTCGAGGTTGGCGTTCGGCTCGTCGAGGATGATCAGCTTGGGGTTGCCGTAGAGGGCGCGGGCCAGGCCGACGCGCTGGCGCATGCCGCCGGACAGAGCCATGCCACCTTCGCCGATCATCGTGTCGTAGCCGTTGGGCAGGCGCAGGATCGCTTCGTGCACGCCGGCCGCCTGGGCTGCGGCGACAACCTTCGCGTCGTCGACCTGGCCGAGGCGGGCGATGTTGTCGGCCACCGAACCGGAGAAGAGCTCGACGTCCTGGGGCAGGTAGCCGATCGACTTGCCGAGCAGCACGGGGTCGAACTGGTTGAAGGCGGCGCCGTCGAGGCGGACGTTGCCCGCGCGCAGCGGCCACACGCCGGCGAGGCCGCGGGCGAGGCTCGACTTGCCGCTGGCGGAGGCGCCGACCACGGCGAGACTTTCGCCGGCGGCGAGCGAAAAGCTCACATTCTTGACGGAGGGGCGCTGCGCATTGATCGGCCACACGGTGACGCCTTCGACGTCGATCTGGCCGGTGGGCTGCGGCAGCGCGGTCGGGGCGGTTTCTTCCGGCAGCGCGCGGAACAGGTCGTCGAGGCGCGCCCACGCAGCGCGGCAGGCGGCGATGCGCTTCCAGTGGCCGACGACCTGCTCGACCGGGGCGAGCGCGCGGCCCATGACGATGGAGGCGGCCATCATGGCGCCTGGAGAGATGACGCCATCGACGGCGAGCCAGGCGCCGACGCACATCAGCGAGGTTTGCACGGCCATGCGCGAGAACTTGGAGATCGCGAGCAGGATGGCGCTGCGCTCGCTGGCCAGCGAGTGCGACGCCAGGGCGGCTGACTGTTGGCCCGACCAGCGGTCGAGCACGATATCGCCCATGCCGAGGCCGCGGACGACCTCGCCATTGCGCAATGCGGCGGCGACGAAGCGGTTGGCCTCGTTGGAAAGCTGCATCGTCCTTTCGACCTGGGCGCGGGTAACGTAGCTCGTCAGGATGGCGATCGTAACGGAGACGACGGCGCCGGCCAGCGCAACGAAGCCGAGCAGGGGATGCAGGAAGAAGCAGAGCAGGACGAAAACGGGTGCCCAGGGCAGGTCGCACAGTGTGGTGGCGACGCCGGCCGACATGCTCTCGCGCAGCATTTCGGCGTCGCGGATGACCTGCTGGCCGAGGCGATGGCGAGGGGAGAGCTCGGCGCGCATCATGGTGTCGAACAGCGGGCGGCGCAGCCTGTTCTCGAAGGCGACGCCGGCGCGTACGAGGACGCCGGAGCGGGCGTACTCAAGGATGCCGTAGAGGGCAAGAAAGGCGCCGACGATGAGCGTCAGCATAACCAGCGTGCCGAGATTGCGGCTCGAGAGGACGCGATCATAGACCTGCATCGAGTAGAGCGGCGTGACGAGCATGGATGCGTTGATGAAGAGGCTCAGGAAGAACGTCGAGCCGAGCGCGGGGTAGGTGGCGCGGAAGGCCTTGGCGAGGGGCGTGTCGGTCACCTTCATGGCGGGTCTCCTCAGGTGTCGTGTTCCGGACGGACAGGTCCGGGGAATCGGGTCGACCTCACCCTAGGTGTGTGCGCCTGCGGGCTCTGTTCCGGTCGTGACAGATCGGGGGCGGCGGCCTGTTTCGAAGGGAACAGCCGGCTTTGGCGGATCATGGGAGACAGGAGGCCAGAGGTCCGCATCGGATGGACCGGACGCGGATCAGCGACGACCGCAAACGTGCGCGTCGCCAATCAGGAAGGGGCCTTTTCCATGGAACCGACGATCTCGATGCGCGCGCTCAATGACGCGACGGCCGAGCCGCCGGCCGATCATCGCGGCTTCGCCTGGGTTGGCTATCTGGCGATCGCGGTCTTTTTCGGGGGCTTCGGCATCTGGGCGGCGACAGCGCCGCTCGATAGCGCGGCGATCGCGACGGCCAAGGTGGCGGTGGAGAGCGATCGCAAGCCGGTGCAGCATCTGGAAGGCGGCATCGTGCGCGAGATCCTCGTCAAGAATATCGCGCAGGTCAAGGAAGGGGAGGTGCTGTTTCGCCTGCAGCCGACCAAGGCGCAGGCGAGCGCCGACACGGTCTTGAAGCAGATCGACGCCACGATGGCGCTGGAGGCGCGGCTAGAGGCGGAGATCGGCGGGCGCCAGACGCTGACGTTCCCGCCCGAGCTCGTGGCGCGCGGTCACGTTGCGGAGACGCAGCTTGCGATGATGGGCCAGCGCCAGCAGTTCGCGGAGCGGCGTGCGACGCTCGACGGGCAAATCGGCATCCTCAGAACCAAGATCGAGCAGACCTCGCGCGACGTGGAAGGACGCCAGGCGCGGCTGTCGTCGCTGAAGCTTCAAAACGACAATCTAGGCGCGGAGATTGCCAAGCTCAGGCCGCTGATGTCACGGGGACTCACCACCAATGCGAGGCTGTTGCCGCTGGAGCGTGAGAGCATCCGCACGGTGGGTGAGATCGGGCAGACCGAGGCGGAGCTGTCGCGGCTGGCGCAGACGATCGCGGAATCGCGTCAGCAGATCGAGCTGTCCCTGCAGAAGTTCCGTGCGGAGGCCGTCGCGCAGATGGGTGAGGTGCGCCAGCGGCTGTCGGACTTGCGTGACAAGGCTGCGGTCGCACAAGACGTCCTGCAGCGCATCGAGGTGCGTGCGCCGCGCGACGGCATCGTGCAGAACATCAAGGTGAAGTCGATCGGCGAGGTGGTGCGGCCAGGGCAGACCATGGCCGAGGTGGTGCCGGTCGGCGACAATCTGGTGCTGACGGCGCAGGTTTCTCCGATGGATATCGACAGCATCACGGCCGGGCTGAAGGCGGAGGTGAAGTTTCCGGGCTTGTCGCGGCGCGATACGCCGATCATCACGGGCCGGGTGGAGAACGTGTCCGCCGACAGCCTACTCGACGAAGTGACGAAGCTGCCGTTCTACGGGACGAAGGTGGTGATCGATGCGGATTCGCTGCCGCCGGCGATCGCACGCAAGCTGGTGCCGGGCATGCCGGCGACGGTGCTGATCTCGCGCGGCGAGCGGACGCTGCTCGACTATCTGGTCAGCCCGCTGCGCGATGCGATCTTCAAGACGATGCGCGAGAAGTAAGGGCGGCGTCGGATCAAGCAGTCGTCACGCGGCATCCTAATGGATGCGGCGTGACGACTTGTTCGCGCGTGCTCAACCCAGCGCGAGGATGGCGGCGGGGAGGTCGCGGCCGCGGCTGACGCCGATCACCTCGACCCGGTCGGCGACGCCGCGCACGTCGACGGTCGACAGTTGTGCGGGATCGACCTCCCAGCCGGCGTGGCGCGCGACGCGGCGCGACAGCACGATCTGGACGCCCTTTTCCTTCGACAACGATTCCAGGCGACTGGCGACATTGACGGCGCTGCCGATGACGGTCATGTCGACGTGCTCGCCGTAGCCGATGCGGCCGACCAGGAGGTTGCCGGCATCGATGCCGATGCCGACGTTAAGCGGCCGGCCGATCTCGGGCTGCAGCTTAGCGTTGACAAAATCCAAAGCGAGGTCGATGGCGCGGGCCGCGCGTAGCGCCTGCCGGCAGCCGGCCTCTACGCCGTCGTGCTGGCCGAAGACGGCGAGCAGGCCATCGCCCAGGAACTTGTCGATCCAGCCGCCGTGGGATGCGATGGCGTTGCCGGCGGCGGCAAAGAATTCGTTCAGGAAGTAGACGACGTCGTAGGGCAGCTTGTTCTGGGACAGGCGGGTGAAGTCGCGCAGATCGAGGAACATGACGGCGAGCGGCTTTTCCACGCCTTGCGAATCCGTCTCCTGGATCTCGACGGCTTCCGGGCCGGTGCCGGAGGCGCGCAGCAGGCGGGAGACCGTCAGGTTGCCGGTCGGGAACACCTGGCAGGCAAGGCGCACGTTGGGCGGCGCGTTGATGCTCGCCAGCGTGAACGCTTCGGGGAACGTGGGCGGGGGAACCGTCTCCGCGCCGTCCTCAATGCGGATGCGACAGGTCGAGCAGCGCGCCCTGCCGCCGCAAACGGCGGCGTGGGGGATCTTGTTCATGCGGCTGACCTCGAGCAGCGAGGGGCCGGGCGCGGTTCGCACGGTTGGGCCGCCCACATAGGTGATCGCGATCTTCTGAGCGGAGACGAAGGTGAAGGAGCGGCCGGCAATGACGAGACCGATGACGGCGAGCAGGGCGGCAAAGCCGATGCGCACGTAGAGCCGATAGCTCGCCAGCGCGTCGTTGTCGGCAGCGTTCGGCCAGTGCGTGACGTCCTTTACTTTCTGGAAGATCTGCGGGTCCTGGATGAGCTGGGCGACGGCGCGACCCGACACCATGAAGCCGCCGAGAGCGACCAGTGGGACGGCAATGGCGCCGAAGAGAAGCACGGGGCCGGCGCGGCGGTAGAGCGGGTGAAGGCGCAGCCAGAAATGGATGCCGAGGCAGCCGTGCACCCACACCATCAACAACAGGAGGCTCTGTGTCACGGCGCTGGCCGGCCACAGGCGGGCGAGCTCGTAGAGGTAGGTGTCGTCGACGCCGAAGAAGGTCGTGGCGATGCGTGTGTTGACGATGTGGGGGAACAGGAAAAACGGGATGGTGATGCCGAGGCCGGCCTGCACGAGCTCCCAGGCCGGCAGTCGCAGGGTGGCCCGGGTGGCGAGCTTGTAGAGTCCGAGGCCGACGTGGGTAAGGAGGGCGGCGGCCAGGATGATCGAGCCGATCAGCGAGCGCGTGACGAAGGTGCGCCACTTCTGCAGCTCGTGCATCGATTCCAGGTCGATCAGGCCGAGGCCGTGATTGAGGAAGTGCGTCAGGGCGAACGCGAACAGCACCAGGCCGGAGCCGAGCCGGAGCTTCTGGGCGATGTTGCCGCGCAATAGGACGTTCATCGGGTCTCGATCCGCTGGGCTCGCGTCAGGCTGGGGCCGCGCGCGCAGGCCGACCGCTGCGACTATAGAACGGGCGTTCGACAAAGACAGCGGCTGACGCTTCGGTGTCGTTTACGGCGTCATCTGCAACTTCGAAGCGCAGCGTAGCGAAGGGCGATCAGGCGGCAAGACCGGTCGCGCGGAAGGGGCCGACCGGGATCGGCTCGTCGGTCCAGAACGCCGGCAGGACGGGCGCCAGGGCGGACGTGAAGAAGGCGCCGGCGGCGTCGCCTTCGAGGTCTTGCGGCGACACCGTCAGTGTGCGGATATGGGCCGCTTCCAGGCGCTCGATGCGCTCGCGCGCCTTTCTGGGCGTCAGGTTGGTCTGGCTGGAATTGACCACGACGAGCTCGGCGCCGGTCCAGAAGGCGAAGTCGACGGCGACGAAGTCCTCTGCGGCGAGGGTGGTGGCGCTCGCAAGTCCAGAGGCGCCCGGCGCGAAGACGTGTGCGCGCGGGAGGGGCTTGGGTGCGGAGAAGAGCCAGTGCCTGCGCTCGAACAGGCCAGCAAACGGCTGCAGGCGGCGATCGAGGTCGGCCGCGTTCGCGGTGACTAGGGCTTCCAGGGTCTCGAAGTAACGGTCGACCAGCAGGGCGGCGGTGCGATCCCAGGGCCGGCACAAACGCTTGAGCAGGTCGCGTAGATACGTCCACTCGTCACCGCCGGAGTCGGTCATGTCCGGCATGCCGTCGAAGTGATAGCTCGCGGTATTGAAGCGCAGCGGCCGGCCCGAGCCCATGTCGACCACCTCGCAGGGAAACGGTGCGGCGATCTCCAGGCCGGCGCGGGTCTGACGTGCGATGCGCAGCTGGTCGGGCTGGAAGGTATCGACGCCGTAAGGGACGAGCAGTGCGCCGGGTAGTCGAGCCGTCATCGTAGGTGCGAGCCTCCTTCAGCGGCGTGTCGCCGGATTGCACAGGGGGTAGTCAGGACAGGAAGTCCTCCGGCTTGCGGCCGGTCTTCTTGGCCTGTTCGGCGGCCTTCAGGTCATCGTCGGTGGTACGCATGCGTGGGCGCTCGCCGCCGCGGAAGGGATCGTCGCCGCGCTCGGCCAGCGTCACGACGCGGCAATCCTCGCACATCTGGATGAGGCGGATCTGTTCGGGATTGCGGAACATGCTGTGTCCCTCGAGCCTGGCGACGACACGCTCGATCGAGGACTTGGCGCCGAACGGCTTGGCGCAACGCACGCAGGCGAACGGCTCTTCGGTCTTGATGACGGCGGGCGACAGCGCGGCGGTGGTGAAGTCGTAGCCGGGCGCGAGCGTGACGACGCGCTCGGGGCAGGTGGCGACACACAGCCCGCACTGCACACATGCGGCCTGGGTGAAGGCGAGCTCGGGGCGCTCGGGATGATCGGTGATGGCGCCGGTCGGGCAGGCGCCGACGCAGGACAGGCACAGCGTGCATCCATCGGTCGCCACGACCATGCGGCCGTAGGGCGCGCCTTTGGGCAGGTCGATGTAGGACTGCGGTGTGGGGGCCTGCTCGTGCAGCCGGGAGAGCGCGGTGCGTGCGAGGTCGCGCTTGGTGCCGAGGCCGGGGATCGGGCGGCGCTCGATCTGCGGCAGGGCGGGCAACTCATGCAACGTGGTCTCGACGCTGTCGGGGTCATGCTCGACGACGACGCGGATGCGTGGGCCCGCGTAGCCCAGGCCGTCGAGGAAAGCCATGGCGAGCGCGGCCTGGGATTCCAGCGCGGCCAGCTCCTCGGGGTGCTCGGGCGGGGCGAGTACGACGATCTGACCGGCGCCCGACGCCAGCATGGCGAGCATGAGGTCGTGGCCAAGCAGCAAGCTGGAGTTGAGTGCAAGCGGAATGACATTGGCCGGCAGGCCGCGGCCCGCGCGCGCGATGGCAGAGATCAGTGGTGCGCCATGCCCCTCGTCGTGGACGAGCAGGATCGGCCGCGTGCCGCCTGCGCGCAGATAGGTTTCGAGCACGATCTCGACACGGGCGACGACGTCGGCGCGCGGCGGCAAAGCGTAGGAGACCGCGCCGGTTGGGCAAACGGCGCTGCAATTACCGCAGCCGCCGCAAATGGCGGTCGCGATCGCGACATGGTCGCCGGCCGGCGTGATGGCGCCGGTCGGGCAGACGTCGAGGCATTTGGAGCAGCCGATCTTGCCGGAGCGTGCGTGGGCGCAGATCGCGGCGTCGTAGGCGACGTAGATGGGTTTTTCGAACTCGCCCACAAGGTCGCTGGCCGTGAACAAGAGCTCGGCCACTGCAGCGCGATCATTCGGGTCCGCGCGCAAATAGCCGTCGCGGCGGTGATCGTTGATGAGTGGCCGTCCGCCGGAGAGGTCGACGACAAGATTGCACGTCGACTTGGCGCCGTTGCGGGCCATGGCGAACTCGAACGCCGCGCGCGAGGACGGCAGCGCGGGGGCGTAGTCGTCGACCTCGACCTCGAAGGCGCCGAGGTGGCCGGAGAGGCGGCGGATGCGGCCCCGGGCGACGGCGATGTCGGCGACGGCCGGCGGCAGCGTGTCGGTGGCGTCGGTCAGGATCAGGGAGACGGACAGGCGGCCCGACAAGCGCTGCGCGGCGTCGAGGGCTGGCTGGCCGGCGCCGTAGACCAGGCAGATGCCTTCGGACCTCAGCGTCGTCAGGCCGGTCGGCTTGGCGACGTGCCGGGCTTCGGCGATGAGCGCGGCCATCTTGGGCAGGGCGTCCGGCTTGCGGGCGCACCAGCCGGCGCGGTCGCGGATGTCGACGAAATCGAGCCGTCCGTCCGCGTCGGTGCCGGTGGCAACCTCGCCTGCGATCTCGCGGAACAGCGGTGCTTCCTGCCGGCAGGCGACGACGACGTCGCCGTCGGCCCTCAGCGCGGCTTCGTAGGCGGTGGTCTGCGACCGGCACAGCTCGCGGTGGACCGGCAGGGCGGCTTCACGGCCAAGCGCGCGGGCCAGTCGCGCGCCGTCGATCTCCATCGTCCCCTGGCAATTGCAGAGGAGTAGCGTCGGCGGCGCTGGTTTTTCGGTCATCGGGGCTCGACATCCATGGCTTGGGCCCCGATTTCTTAGTGGGCGGTGGACCGCAAGGCAAACGCTCCGCTAGGTTGGGGGCTCAAAGGCCCAGCCGCGTGACGCCCGCGCCCGGGCAATTCAGTCCAATCGGCGCGGCACTTTGATCGATCCGCGCCAACTTTCGGCTTCTCATGACCCAGCCACCGTCAAGCCACGTGCGCACCTTTCTCCTCGGCGTCCTGGTCGAAGAGGAGCGGCTCGACAGCCCGTGGCAGGATCATCGCTGGCGGGTTGCCGCGGTCCTGGCGGATCCGCCGCCGGCACCGGAGAGCTGGCAGCCGTTCGCGGAGCCGGCCGCCAACGCGGGTGAGGGGTCGGCCGGGGCGGTGCGCTATCACGCCGGAACGCACGAGGTGGAGCTGCATCGCAAGGAAACGGCGGCCTACACGATGAACCTGGAGGGCGGCGAGCCCTCGGTCTACGTGGTGATCGGGGAGCCGGACGCGGACAGTCATGCGCCCGTGCGTGTGCAACTCGTGACGGTCTCGCCGGACGAGGCGCAAGCCTACGGCAGCTCGGGCTTCGAGACGGTGGAGCGGGTGGCCATGCCACCCGCCCTGATGCCGATGATTGCCGCGTTCGTGGCTGAGCACCACGTCGATGAGGCGTTTGTGAAGCGTCAACGCACGAAACAAAAGCCATCGGAGGAACTGTTCGGGCAGGAGCCGATTTTTGTCCGGCGGCGGCGCGAGGATGCGGACGGCGGTCCGGACGGTGGGTCATGAGCAACGACAAGCCGGAAAACTTCATCGGCCGGTGGTCGCGCCTGAAACAGCGCGCGCGCGGCGCGTCCGAGGCGCTGGACGAGACCGAGGTGGGTGCATCGCGTGACGCCGGTGGCGACGGTGCGGTAACGGGTGATCCCGGCCCAGCCGGCCCGGAGGGCGCGGACGCACACGCGGGGGAGAGTGCGGTGGGGCATGGCGCTCCTTCGGAGGGCGCTGCCTCCAAGGGCGAACGCCCGCGCATGCTGACGGCGAAGGATTTCGCCGACGTCGACTTCGACGCGCTCGATTTCGATTCCGACTACACCCGCTTCATGGGGCGCGATGTGCCCGACGACATCCGCAACCGGGCGCTGGGCAAGCTTTGGGGATCCAACCCGCTTCTGGCCAATATGGACGGGCTCGACGACTACATCGATGACTATACGGACGCAGCGGTGGCGGTGCCGGCCGGTACTTTGAAGACGGCCTACAAGATCGGGCAGGGGTTCCTATCGGACGAGGAAGCCGCAGAGTGGGATCGGCTCGGCAAGCCGGAGCCGGAGGTCGCCAGTGGCGATCCGACCGGCGCCGATGCGACCGAAACCGCGGCGGTCGCGGACTTGGCGGCGACACCGGCTGCGGCGCCGGGTGCCGCGGCGGGCGAGGGGTCGCCCGTGGTGGCGGCTGCGGTGGCGGCAGATGCCTGGTCGCGCACTGCGATGGCCGAGGCCGCGCCGGACTTGTCGGACGACACGTCCGGTTGAGAAACGGCCAAGCTATCGCGCTTCCTTAACTCTCAGCGCAGGAGATCTAGGCGTTTTTCTGCCGTCGACTGGCCTGCGGCGAGGGCGCGTCCGTAGAACAAGCGCGCGGTGGCGACGTCCGGCTTGACGTCGCGCGAGGCGCCCCAGGCCGCCAGCATATTGGGATCGAAGGTCTCTGCGAGCGCCAGCATGGCCGCGCCGTTGCCGGCGGACGCGGCCTGGGCCAGCGGTGCGCGCGCGGCGGCGATGCGGCCGTCCTGCAGAAGCTTGTGGCCTTGGCTGAACAGCGCCAGCGTCGGATCGACCGCGGGGGCGGCGGCCACGCGGGGCGGGAACACCTCCGACGTGGTGACGCTGCGCGCCTTGATTTCGCTGATGGCTGGCTTCTGCATTTCGGTTTGCGCTTCGATGCGTGCGACGGCGGTCCGGGGCTCAGTGGCAGCAGTCACGGCAGGCGTGGTGGTGGTCGCAGCGGGTGCGCTGGCCGTCTGGCTGCGTGCTTCTGGTCGTGAGGCTGGTTGCGTTTCTGGCCGCGTTTCAGATCGTGCCTCAGGCCGGGCTGGCGAGCCCGGCGGGATCGGGACGGTTTCGCCTGCGTCGACGCGGCGGTCGGCGCGGGGGATCGCGGCGCCGCCGTCGCCAGAGCCCATCGAGGCCTGGTGGAGCATGCCGTCGAGGGCCGGCACCTGGACGGCTCCGGTCATCATCAGGACGCCAGGCACGACGATGGCCATGCCCGTGAGGCAGCCGATGGCGATGAAACGCAGCTGGCGTCGCAGCCAGGGCTGACGCTCGGGTTGCGGCTCGTGACGCCAAGCGTAGGGCAGCTGCAAGTCGTCGTCCTCGGCCGTGAAGTCGGTGTGCGGGCGCTGCAGCGGGTGGAAAGCGGATGCCTGGGCATCGGCCATGTGGCCGTGGCCGCGATCGGATCGCTGGGCGTCGGGGTAGGGCAATGCCGGGGTAGGGCCGAGCGCAGATGGCTGGACGGCGTGAAGGAGTTCCGACAGCTCGGCGGCCAAATGCTCGGTCTCGCCGTCGCCGTAGAGGTCGGCGGGGTCCGTCAGCCCGGACGGCGGGGCGCCGGTGCGCTGGGCGGCCACGCGACGCTGGGCGGCGGCGTGGCGCTCAACCGGGGTGGTTGCGATGTGGGTGGGAACGCCCGGGCTTGCCGGGCCCCGGACCTGGTGGCGTATCGCCAGTGGCTCATTGCCGCCTGCGGGGCCATAGCCCGCGCCATTGCTGCGCCCATTGATCATGACCGGCCTCCCCTCTCGGGAAAGGCGGGGCATGCGCAGTGCATGTTCTCAAAGTTTTGCGCGTCGCGCGCAGGTTGGCGCAGCTTAAAGCGCTGCAACAACGATCGATCCGGCCGCGCAAACGCGCGGGGTGCCTGGGTACGCATGACTTCCCCTCACTCGACCCCCGAGCCGCCGGCACCCGGCTCGACTTACTCGTACTCTGCGACGGTGCACCCTTCGAGTGGGCGCGTCGAGCCGGTGGCTCGCGCGTCCGTTCCGGTGCACGTCAACGGGGACAGGCACACCTGCGCCCACGTCTTAGGCCGTACACCCGGTCTCGACACTCCCCTTGTCGCAAACTAGACAGAGTGTGGTTGGACTACAACGGGAATCGGACCGAAATTGGTCCGTGCCCCGAGCCGGAAAAAGCAGCGGCGCTCCGACATCGCGGTGGCGGCTGCTGGCGGGCCGGGCGGGACAGAGCCGGTCGCATGCTGGCGAGCGCGGGGCGTAAACTTCGGGAAGGGATGCTGAATGCTGACGCTGATCGCCGGACTTCTGGTTTTCTTCGCCATCCACGCCGTGCCAATGGATCGCGACATCCGCCAAGGCCTCGCTGGCCGGCTGGGCGAAGGGCCCTACAAGCTCGTGTTCTCGGCGGTGGCTGCGCTCGGCCTCGTGCTGATCGTGATGGGCTACCACAAGCTTCAGCTCAATCCAGGCAAGAACCCGCAGCTTTGGGATCCGCCGCTGTGGCTGCGTCATGTCACCTTCGCGCTGATGCTGCCGGCGTTCGTGCTGTTGGTGGCGGCCTATGTGCCGAGCCGCATTCGCACCGCGGTGAAGCATCCGATGGTGGCGGCCGTGAAGATCTGGGCGTTCTCGCATCTGCTGGCGAACGGCGATCTCGGCTCGGTCGTTCTCTTCGGCAGCTTTCTGGCGTGGGCGGTGATCGACCGGATCTCGCTCAATCGGCGCGGGGCCCTCGGTCCGCTGGGTGCGGCGCAGGCGACGTCGCTGGTCAACGATGCGGTCGTGATGGTGGTGGGCATCGCGCTCTACCTCGCCATGTTCCTCTGGGGGCATCCCGCGTTGATCGGCGTGCCGCTGGTGGCGAGGTGAGCACGGTCGCCGAAGACGTCGGTCGCGTCGCCGGGCTCGCGCGGCGCAGCGCGCGCCGGGCGCCAATGGAGACGGTGGTCGAGGGCGTGGCGGCGACGGGCGGTGGCCTCGAGGGGGACCACAAAGGCCTGAAATTTCCCCGCCGGGGGCTGACGCTCCTGGCCATCGAGGACTGGGAGGCAGCCGTGGCCGCGCTTGCGGACCTGGCCGGGCCGGTGCCGCTCGACTGGACCGCGCGGCGTGCCAACGTGCTGGTTCAGGGCCTTGCGCTGCCACGGTCAAAAGGGGCGATCCTGCGTCTGGGGGCGGTGACGGTCACGGTGACCGGTCAGACGGTGCCGTGCCGGCGCATGGACGAAGCGCATCCAGGATTGCTGAAGGCGCTTTATCCGAACTGGCGCGGTGGGCTGACCGTGCAGGTTACGCAAGGCGGTGTCCTGCGCGTCGGGGATCCGGTGTCGGTGGTCTTTGCGCCAGCCTCGCGAGAGGTCCGACTGCCGGGCTGAACCCGGTTCGGATCGCGCCGTCGACGACCTGTGCCGCTTTTTCCCAGCCGCAGCCGGCTTCGCCATGCAACCAGCGTTTGCATCGCGCGTGACCGCGTGCGATCAGCTGATAGAATTGCGCGTGCGAGTCGCGTCGCGCCGGCGCTGGCCGCGCGGCATCAGCCGCGGGCTGCGCGATCCGACGACAGCGGTCTATCGGGCTCCGTTCCATCCGGCGGTCCCGATTGCAGATCTGGAGCCGACGATGTCCGAAACCCCGCCCAAAGACCCGAGCCACCCGGTGGCCGATCCGCGCGACTATGTGCAGGACGGCGCCGTGCTGATCGGCGTCGCCAAGCATGGGCGGGAGATGTGGCCGGAAGTCATCGAGCTGAAGATGGCCAACCGGCACGGGCTGGTCACGGGGGCGACCGGGACCGGCAAGACGGTGACGCTGCAGGTGTTGGCGGAAGGCTTTTCGGCGGCCGGGGTGCCGGTGTTCGCAGCCGACATCAAGGGCGACCTGTCGGGCATCGCGGCGGTGGGCGAGCCCAAGCCGCATCTCGTCAAGCGGGCGGAGGAGATCGGCCTCGTCCGCTACGGCAACACATCGTTTCCCACCGTGTTCTGGGACATCTTCGGCGAGAATGGCCATCCCGTGCGCACGACCGTGCAGGAGATGGGACCGCTGTTGTTGTCGCGGCTCTTGGAGCTGACGGAACCGCAGGAAGGTGTGCTCAACATCGCGTTCAGGTGGACGGAGGACGAGCGGGCTGCCGGCGACGAGCGCATGGCGATCCTCGACCTCAAGGACCTGCGCGCGGTGATCGACGAGATGGGCAAGCGCGCCAGCGAGCTGCGCTCCAAGTACGGCAACATCGCGCCGCAGACGGTGGGTGTGATCCAGCGCCGTCTCTTGGTGCTCGAGGAGCAGGGCGCGGATTTCTTCTTCGGCGAGCCGGCGCTCGACATCAATGATTTCCTGAAGATTGCGCCGGACGGTCGCGGCATCATCAACGTGCTGGCGGCCGAGAAGCTGATGAACACGCCGCGGCTCTACTCGACCTTCCTGCTGTGGCTATTGTCGGAGCTGTTCGACAAGCTGCCGGAGGTGGGCGACCTGGAAAAGCCCAAGCTCGTGTTCCTGTTCGACGAGGCGCATCTCTTGTTCGACGGGGCTTCGCGCGCGGTACTCGACCAGGTGGAGCGCGTGACGCGGCTGATTCGCTCAAAGGGTGTGGGCGTCTACTACGTGACACAGAGCCCGGCCGACGTGCCCGACCGCGTGTCGGCGCAGCTCGGTAATCGCATCCAGCATGCGCTCAGGGCCTTCACGCCGAAAGAGCAGAAGGCGATCCGGGCGGCGGCGGAGACGTTCCGGGCCAACCCGGATATCGACACCGAGCGGGCGATCCAGGAGCTGGGCGTCGGCGAGGCGCTGGTATCGGTTTTGCAGAACAAGGGCGAGCCGTCGATGGTGCAGCGCACGCTGATCCGGCCGCCGATGTCGCGCGTGGGGCCGCTGAAGGCGGACGAGCGCCGGGCGCTGATCGCGGCGGATGCCGCCAATGTCGACAAGTACGCCAAGCGGCTCGATGCGGTTTCGGCCCATGAGCGGCTGAACGATCGCAACACGGCCGTCGGGCAGGTGAAGGACAAGCTGCGCCGGTTCGGCAATCTATTCGGCTTGAACCGTTGACGGCGCAACTGTGCTATCCGATGTGATGTGAGGCGATTCGCGCGCGGCGCGTCGTTTGCGGCCGGAGGGCACGTCGGCAGCGCGCGGATCAATCGGGACTGAGGCTCCTTCGCGACACGGTTCGCGGGCGGGCCGTGACGACGAGGAGCAGGACCATGGGATTCCTTCCGGGCGTCCGCTGGCGCAAGACCATCACCATCTTCCCCGGCGTGCGCATCAACCTGAGCAAGTCAGGTGTCAGCACCAGCATCGGCGGCAAGGGTGCGACGATCAACGTCGGTAGCACCGGGCGGCGGATGATCACGCTGGGCATACCGGGCACCGGTCTCAGCTATCGGGTGCCGCTGGGCAGTGGCGTCATCATCCTGCTGGTCGCGGCGATCGTGATCGTCGGCCTGGCCTACCTGATCGCGCCGGACATGGTGCGCGCCGCGCTGCACTGGTGGCAGCCGAAGTGGTTTTGATTGTTTGCGCTCACGGCGCGTAGTGCCTCCGCGGGGGCGGGCTTTCTTTTGGCGGTTCGGTTGCCCACTGCGCAACCGCGCCCGGCCGTCGCGCAGTCGCGCTCTCGATCGCCGCGCGGTCGGCCAGAGGCACGTCTGTCAGTTTGCGCTCACGGCGCGCGGCGTTGATTGCGATCAAGGTCGACCGAGGCCGGTTCGCGCGAGTGTTTGCGAGACTTCGGCCGCACCGGGAGGCTCAACCCAATGATCTCCGTTCCCTCGAAGGGCAACCCAACGCGGTCGTGCGCACGGCTGGCGGTGTTGCTGATGGCCGGGTGCGTGTCCGGCTGGCTTGCGGGCGGTTCGCCTGCCGTGGCGCAATCAAGGGAGCAGGACGCCTTCGTTGCCAAGGGCCAGAAACTCGCCGCGGAGCGTTGCGGGCGGTGTCACGCGGTGACAGAGACGGATCACAGCGCGCACCCCAAGGCGCCGCCGTTCCGGCTGGTGGTGGAGCGCTATCCCAGCGAGAACCTGGCCGAAGCGCTGGCGGAGGGGATCGTCGCCGGGCATCCCGACATGCCGGTGATCGTGCTGCAGCCCGACGAGATCGAGGCATTCCTGGCGTATCTCGATAGCCTCGGGACGGATGCGAAGGCGGCGCGCGGTGCGAAGGTGAAGTAAGCGGGGCGAGGTGTTTCTCCCGCCGTCTGATTGTGACCCACTGCGTTTTTGTTCCGACGTCAGCTTTTGACGGTAGCTATTCTCAACTGCGGACATGGCGCAACGGCAAGCTGACCTTGACCGCATCGAGACTGCCGCCGCCAGCAAGCACGAACACGGTTTTCGGTCTCGTCATCCGTGCGCTAGCGTCACTCGACACCTAACTTATCACTGCGCGGGCAACGCCTTGACGCGGGGCCAGTTTGAATCACCCTTTTTGATGTAGTCGGCAGCTTTTGCAGCCCAGCTCTTGGCGACAGATGCATTGTAGTTGACGAACAAGCGCCCATCGATGACGTGCCATGCCTTTGGATCGGCATCGGCCTTGTAGCCCTGGGACGCTGCATAGGCGCAGTAGCCGCCGTACTGGGGCAGGTAGCGCGCCGGTGTCGCCACGAAGGTGTCGCGATGTGCGGCCGAGGAGAACCGGTAGGTCGCGCCTTCGTGCGCCGCACTGAACTCGGTCTTGCCGGCGGTCGCCTTGCCGAGGGCGAAATACGCAACCGGATCGTAGCCGCGCAAGGCTAGGTTCTGCTTGTCGAGGTTTACGTCCGCGATCGACTTCGACTGGTAGGCGACAGCGTGGGTCGCGATGCCGGCGACCGAGACGACCAGGGTGGCGATCGCGGCCGGCGCGAAGCGGCGTGTCGACAGTGGGTTTACGGGCATGGCGGCCTTCCTAGTTGTGACGAAGGTAGCAAGAGCGTTTTACGCAGTGTTGGTGGCAGTTGCTTGCTTCAATCGAAACTTCGCACAGACGGATGCAATCGTTAAGCGTTCACGAATATGTGTCGCTCAGACCGATGGCGCCGAATGCGGGAGCACGTGAGGGGGCACGTACTCCCACACGGCATCAGAGGTGACCGCTGATTGAGATGGCATAAGCGGGCGACCGCGCCAGAAACAGTGTGTCGTCCTTCGGTCCTTCAATGCCCTTGGCCAGATTGGTCGGATCGAAGATGGCTTCGTCGCGCCGCTCGTCTTTCTCAACAGCATTGATCGCCAATATGCCGAGCGTGACCGTCGGCCGTGCATCCTCCAACGTCCATTCACTTTGCTTCAAGGAGTTGTTGGCCGCCCGGTTCAAAGTGGCAGCTGCGATTGCCCGACCACAAGCACGAACACGCGCTCCGGCCTAGACCGCAACACGCGCAACGTCCGCGATCTGCACGTCGTCAATCGCCTAATGGCGTTCGAGAAATGCGTTCCAGTTTTGGCTGGCGAGCGCGCGCCTGTTGTTGCATCGTCGGTGCGTTCGATACGCTGATGGTTAGCTACGGACGCTCACCCCTCCAATACCTGCCGCGAACAAATGAAGGGCAACTCGGCGAACAACGGCAGCACCTGGCCCTCAGCGGTCGCGTCGGGGCGCCGGGGTGGGAGACGGTCAACCCTCTGCATCCATCGCGGCGGCGATTTTCTCGCCGACCATGATGCTGGGGATGTTGGTGTTGGCGCGCGGCACGAACGGCATGATGGAGGCGTCGGCGACGCGCAGGCCGGCGATGCCGTGCACGCGCCCGACGTTGTCGACGACGGCCATGCGATCCTCCGCCAGACCCATTTTCGCGGTTCCGGCGACGTGGAACGTGCCGGCGATGTTGGACTTCACGTGCTCGGTCAGGCGCGCCTCGTCGGCGACCAGGGCCTTGATGTCGCCGATGCCGCTCGTCAACGCGGCGAGCATGCGGTCGCTCATGGCGGGTGCTACGTCGAGCAGGCGCGCGATCGCCGCCGTCTTGTAGGCGTTCTGGGCGTTGAGCTGGTTCAGCTTGCGCAGCCGGTCGGTGTAGCTGACGGGGAACGGCTTGCCGCCGAGCTGGGCGACGGCGGGCGATGTCAGCATCTCGGCGGCCAGCCGGAAGCCGGCCACCATGCGCTTCAGGTCACGCTCGTCGTCGAGGAAGTTGCACTCGACCAGCGGGGGTAGCTGCGGATCGGCGGACACGAGCGAGACGGTGCCGCGTGAGAACGGCTTCCACAGCACAGGACCGAAGTTGCCGATCTGGGCACCGAGCTTGTTCCAAGACGACTTCGACTGGATGTTGATGATCATGTCGGTCGGCGGGCAGCCGGGGACGCCGGAGGAATAGCGGATGGTCGAGATCTGCAGCGAGCGCAGCGCGTCGGGATGACGGTGGGGCTTGCGCAAGTGCATGCCGATGAACATCACGGGGTGGTTCATCAGGTTGGCGCCGACGCCTTCCAGGCCGTGACGGACGGCGATGCCATGCTTCGTGAGTGCTTCGGCGGGACCGATGCCGGCGCGCATGAGGACGGCGGGCGAGCGCAGCGCGCCGCAGGCGAGCACGGTCTCGCCCGCGCCGAAGGTCCGCCGCGAGCCGGCGTGGTCGACCTCGACGCCGACCACCCGGCGGCCGTCGAAGCGCAGGCCCGTCACCAGCGCGCGGGAGAGGATGCGCAGGTTGGGGCGGGCGCGCACGTCGCGGGTGAGATAGGCGATGGCGCTGGAGGCGCGTTTGTCGGGCCAGTTGCTCATGGGCAGCGCGCAATAGCCGTCGCGGAAGTCGCCGTTCATGTCGTCGATTGCGGGCATCTGACGCTCGGCGGCGAACTGGGCGACAGCCTTGGCGATGGGGGTCCATTCGGCGCGCGGGGTGCGCCGGATCGGTACGGGGCCGGATTTGCCGTGTCGCTCGCCGTCGAAGTCGTGGTCGCTTTCCAGCTTGTTGAAGAACGGCAAGACGTCGTTCCATGACCAGCCGCGCGCGCCCATGCGCTCCCATTCGTCGTAGTCGTCGGGGATGCCGCGCAGCGCCACCATGCCCATGACGGCGGAGCCGCCGCCCATGATGCGGCCCTGGTCCATGGTCACAGCGGGGGAATTGTCGCGGCGGCGCCAGTGAACGGTCTGGCCGGGCCACATGTAGGACTTGTTGTAATAGGAGGCGGGGTAGACGTCGCGGACGTCGGCCGGCTCCTTGCCGGGGGGCGTGTCGCGACCGGCCTCGATCAGCAGGACGGAGCGGCTGGCACGCTCCGACAGGCGGGCGGCCAGCGTGGCGCCCGCTGCGCCGCCGCCGACCACGATAACGTCGAACCGGCCGTCGTCGGCACCCTCAGCTTGCGCTACGTCCGCCATCGGTCGTTTGTCTCCCACTTACGTTTCTCTGGGTCCCCTATAGCACGTCCGTTGCCAGCGGAAGTGTGCCGGGGGGCGGGCCGATCTGGTGCGGGGTGCGGGCGGCCTGGTCGACGGCCAGCCCGGGCGGCCGGATCTGCGCGGATCGGCTCGGGTTGGGTTCGGGCGTGCGGGTCTCAGCGAACGGGCAGGGGCGGCCGGGCAGGGGTGCGGTCCCGAAACGCTGCTTATTGTAACGAAATGCCAACGATACGATTTACGAGTTCTGCGTCTTTTTCGCCTATATCCAATGGCAGCCTTTGACGGAGCGTCGCGGTGTCCAGGCGGCCCGCGATCGGAGATGCCACGTCCGATGCCGTGTGCTTTCGAGCGCCGGCCGACGCTTCCAGCATGATGCGCGAGGGTCCCGAGCGCCGCTAGCGGTTTGATCGCCGCACGGCCGTTTCGCGCAGCATCTGTCGAGGTCGTCCGGATATGGAAACTGGTTCCAACGCAAACATCGGCGTGATGGCGCGCCGGCTGTTGAAGCTCTCTCGTCATGCCGTCGTCGTGTTCGGTGTGGCGCTGATCGCCGCGATCTGGGCGCTGTCGCTCTACATGATCAAGGTCGAGCGGGAGGCCGCCGAGCGCGAGGGCGCGCAGGAGGTGAGCAACCTGGCGACCGTGTTCGAGCAGAACGTGGCGCGGTCGATCAGCGAGATCGATCGCGTCATGCTGTTTCTCAGGCTGTCGCACGAACGTAGCGGCGGGGCGCGCGATTGGCAGGCGCTGGTGCGAGATCGGTATGCAGTCAACGACCAGACGCTGCAGGTGGCCGTGATCGATGCGCAAGGGGTGCTCCTTGCGACCAGCATCGGCGCGTTGCCCGCCAAGCCGATGGATCTTTCCGATCGCGAGCATTTCCGGGTTCATCGCGACGGCTACGAGGACACACTGTTCATCAGCCGTCCAGTGCTGGGGCGGCGGTCTGGTAAATGGTCGGTGCAGTTGACGCGGCGCCTGACGGATGCGGATGGCCGGTTCGGCGGCGTGATCGTCGTATCTCTCGATCCGGGCTATCTGGCGCGGGCTTATGGCGGGCTCAAGCTCGGCGAGGCGAGCGGGCTTGCGCTTGTCGGCATCGACGACATCGTGCGGTCGGGGACTGGCTGGTATGCGGGATCACTCGGCAAGCCGCTGCCTTCGGGCGAAGCCGGTGGCGCCGAGCAGCAACTGCCCGGCGGGACGCTGATCCATAGCGAGCGCAGCGGGAAGGGCACGCGCATCGTGGCGCGCCGGCTCGTCTCCGGGTTGCCGCTGGCGGTGATCGTGTCGAGTCCGAGCCATGAATTCACCGCGTCGTGGCAACGCTACCGGCGAAACGTGCTGATTGCGGCGGGACTGGTCTCGCTGGCCGTGATACTGGCCATGATTGGGGCGCTGCGCTCGCGGCGGCGCTACGAAATCCCGGATGATGCACATGGCGCGGCACGATCCCTTGACGACGCTGGCAAACCGGACGCTGTTCCGCGAGCAGCTCGATCGCGCGCTGTCGCAGCTTGCCGCCGGCAAGGGTTTTGCGCTGCATCTGGTCGATCTCGACCGGTTCAAATTCGTCAACGACACGTACGGCCATCCGCACGGTGACAAGCTCTTGAAGGCCGTCGCTGAGCGTCTGCAGGAGAACCTGCGCCAATGCGATGTCGTGGCGCGCTTCGGCGGCGACGAGTTCGCGGTGCTGCAATTCGGCGTGGAAGGCGAGCGCGAGGCGGGACTGATCGCCGAGCGGCTGTGCAGCGTTCTGGCGGCGCCGTTCGACATCGAGGGCCTCCATCTCGACGTCGGCGCGAGCATCGGCGTTGCGGTCGCTCCGCGCGACGGGCGGACGGCGGTCGATTTGCTGAAGAGCGCGGATCTGGCGCTCTACACGGCGAAATCGGAGGGGCGGCGTACGTGGCGCTTCTTCAACGAGGAGATGCACGCCATGGCGCAATCGCGGCGGGCGCTGGAGGCGAGCCTCAAAGAGGCGGTCGAAAATGAGCAGCTGGAGCTGCACTACCAGCCGATCATGGCGATCGATACGGGCGAGGTGACGGGCTACGAAGCCCTGGTGCGCTGGCGTCATCCCGAGCGCGGGCTGGTGCCGCCGATGGAGTTCATTCCGCTGGCGGAGGAGACGGGGATGATCGTGCAGATCGGCGCGTGGGTGTTGCGTCGTGCTTGCGCCGACATGGCGCAGCGGCCGGGCACATTGAAGGTGGCGGTCAACTTCTCGCCGGTGCAGTTCAAGACGCCCGATCTGGTGGCGACCGTGAAGGCTGCGCTCGATGACGCGGGGCTCGATCCGCAGCGGCTCGAGGTGGAAATTACAGAATCGACGCTGATGCAGAAGGACGGACTGACGATCCGGCTCCTGGAGGAGTTGCGCGCGCTCGGTGTGCAGATCGCGATGGACGACTTCGGCACAGGGTATTCCTCACTCGCCTATCTGCAGTCCTATCCGATCAACTGCATCAAGATCGACCGATCCTTCGTGATGACGCTCGGTCACAGCAACAGCGCGGCGGCGATCATTCGCGCGATCACCACGCTGGCGACGAGCCTCGGCATGAGCACGGTCGCGGAGGGCGTGGAGACGCGCGAGCAGTTGATGGAGCTCGGGCTATTGGGATGCACGGAGGCGCAGGGCTTCTACTTCAGCCCTCCCAAACCCGCTGCCGAAATCCTACCCGGCGCGGAGGCGGACAAGCCGGGCGAATCGATGGCGGCCTAGTGTGGCCGGGTCGCTCAGGCGGCGCTGGCGTCGGGCTCCGACCAGGTCTGTGGGTCTTTGGCGTCGATCGCGGTGCCGGCGAGGTTGAGACGGTCGAGGCTCGCCAGCCAGGCGAGCGACTGTCCGACCGGGGCGGTGCGTTGCGGGATGCCCGCGATCTCGGCGTAATAGTCGAGTAAGGCCGCGCGTGCCTCGTCGACGCCGACGAAGTGAAAGCGGATCTCGGCGCCGGGGGCGTGCTGCACGAGCTTGCGCAGATCCGCTGTGGCGACGGTGGCGATTTTCGGATAGCCGCCGGTGGTCTGGTGCTCGGCCAGCATGACGATGGGTTGGCCTGAGCCGGGCACCTGAACGGAGCCGCGCACGACGCCGTCGGACACGATGTTGTGGCCGCCACGCGCGCGCAGGCGCTGGCCTTCGAGGCGGTAGCCCATGCGGTCGACGTCGGACGTGACGCGAAACCTGGCTGCACCGAATTCGGCCAGCGTGGCGGTGGTGAAGTGATCGGCTTGCGGTCCGCGCACGACGCGGATCGGGTGGCCGGTTTCGATCGGAACGGCTTGCGTCATCAGTTCGGCGCGGTGCGTGGCGCGCGTAGTCACGGGCACGCGGCTGCCTGCGGTGAGGGCGCGGCCGTCGAGGCCGCCGAGTTCGGCGCGCAGATGCAGCGAGGCCGAACCGAGCGCGGGATCGACCAGCAGACCGCCTTCGATGGCAAGGATCCCGGTGACGCCGCTGCGGGCGTGGGCGAGGGTAAGCACGGCGCCTTCGGGAACGACAAACGAAGTGTGCGATGGGCGGCGCTCGCCGTCGACCGAAAGCGGGAAGTCGGCGCCAGCGAAGGCCATGCGGACGGGGCCGCCGACCGCGCGTAAGCGCGCGCCATAGAGCATGAGCTCGATGGCCGGCGTCATCGCGGCGTTGCCGACCAACGTGTTGGCGACCGCCAGCGCGAGGCTGTCCAGCGCGCCCGCAAGCGACAAACCGATGCGCTGCCAGCCCGGCCGGCCACCATCCTGCACAGTCGTCAGCGGCCCGCACGCCTCCACGATCAGCTCGGGTGACCTCATGACAAGCGTTGCGCGACGAGGGCGCCCAACTGTGCCTCGATGGCCAATGCCGGCCAGTGTGCCTCGGTCATTGCGCGGAACCGGATGCGATCGCCGGGCGAGAAGATGCAAACAGGATCGCGTGTCGGCATGAAGGCGCGCACGGGCGTGCGGCCGATCAGGTGCCATCCGCTCGGCGCTTCGATCGACGCGATGGCGGCTTGTGGTCCGCCGATGGAAATCGAGCCTGCCGGCGTGCGCTTGCGCGGTGTGTCCAGCCGCGGCGTGGCGAGCCTGAGATCGAGGCCGCCGAGGTAGGCGAAGCCCGGCAGGAAGCCCAGCATGTAGACGCGATAGGTTGGTGCCGTGTGTGCGCGCACGACCTCGTCGGGCGTGATGCCGTGGCGCGCGGCCAGGGTCTCGAGGTCGATGCCGAACTGGCCACCGTAGACGACGGGGATCTCCCAAAGCGGGCTGTCGGTCTGGCGTGGATCGGCGACGTCCAGGAGGGGTGTCAATCGTCGAACTAGGTCGCCGTACGAGATCGCGACGGCGTCGTAGTGGACGAGCAGGGCGCGGTAGGTCGGCACAGTTTCGAGCACGGGGTAGCCGAGGGCGAGAACTGCGCGATCTAGCGCCATGACGCGCTGATTGATCGCTTCGTCGATGTCGGAGCCCAGCTCGATGGACAGCGCGCTGTCGCCGACGGCCTTGAAGGCGCAGCCGGTACGGAGATCGCTTTGGAGTGTCTCGCCGTCAGCCGCTGCTCTGTCGCGCAATGGGTGCCGCCTGTTTTGCACGAATCAGGACCATGCGGGCAGTCTACATTTCGAAACTTGCGCGGGTCTGATGGCGATTTCTCATCCCTTTCTGTGATGTCAGTTTCGTGAAAAGAAAACAATCGTCATTCAAATGACCGACGAATTGTTTTGTTTCGTGTTTACCTTCTATTTACCAGAAACGCTCGATTTTAATCCTACGGAAACAGTGTTGTCGCGTGCGATGCCGGTCGGTATCGGCGCGTGTCGGTGGTCAGGTCTGGCGTGATGTCCTTTTCGCAAGCGGCTTGGGTCGTGGCGGGTCTTTTCCTCGCCGGCGTCGTGAAAGGGGCGAGCGGGATCGGCTATTCGACGTTCGCGCTGCCGGTGCTGGTGTTCGTTCTTGATCTCGCGTCGGCGATGGCCGTCATCACGCTGCCGGTGCCGGCGAGCAACCTCGCGGTGATCCGCGCGTTGAAGGGTGCCGGCGATGCGATCCGCCGCTTCTGGCCGATGTATCTGGGGCTCCTGCCCGGCACGGCATTGGGTGCCTTTTTCTTCTCCATCATCGACCGGGAATTTGCGCTGCGCGTACTGGGCGGCGTGACGCTGGCGTATGTGCTGCTCGCCATCGCCAAACCGGCCTGGCGGCTCGGGCGCGCGGCCTCGCGGCACCTGCGCTTTCCGGTCGGCCTTGCGACGGGTGCGATCACCGGGATGACGGGCTCGCAGGTCGTGCCGCTGGTTCCCTTCGTATCGAGCCTCGCCGTCGCGCCGCGGGCGCAAGTGCAGGCCATCAATGTGGCCGTGACCCTGGGATCGCTCCTGCTGTTTGTCGCGCTGTGCGCGGGCGGTGTGATGACGACGGGTCATGTGCTCATTTCGGGGCTTGGCGTGCTGCCCGCGATCGCGGGCGTCGCGCTCGGCGCGCGCATCGCCGCGCGGCTGTCGCAGCAGGCGTTTCGCGCCGTGATGCTGTCGGTGCTGACCGTGATCGCGGGCTCGCTGATCGTCGGACGCGATGCCTTGCGCGGCTGGCACGACGACCGCATGCCGGTGATCGTGGAGCGCCAGGAATGGGCGCGTATCGGCGCCGGTCTGGGGGCGGTGCAGCGGGTCCCGGTCGTGATCGCGGCGGCGACGGCCGACATGACGCCGCCACCCCTGTCAGTTGCGCAGTCGGCGTTCGGCCCAACACAGACGCGGTCCGGTTGGGCTGATCTCGGTGCGGGCCTGAGGTGAGAAACGGTGCTCGGCACGTTGCCGAGTGGTGAAGAAAGGACGAGACCTGTCATGAGCCCTGAGTACGAGCCACCCCGTTTCCTTTTCACCTACGGCACGCTGATGTCGTCGGTGGACACCGAACTTGGCCGCTTCGAGCGCCGGTTGATGTCGGCGAGAGCCCAACTGGTGGGGCGAGGCCGCGTGCGCGGGCGCCTGTACGACGCGGGTGCGTGCCCGGCGGGGGTGGCGTCGGAGAGCGCGCGTGGCTACATCCACGGCGAAGTGTGGATGTTGCCGGTACGTGCGGGACGGCTGCTGCGCGCGCTTGACCGCTACGAGGGGTGCGAGCCGGCGTCGCCGCCGCCCTATCCGTACCGGCGAACGGTGGCGCTGGTGACGCACGAACTTGGCTGGCAGATCGTCGCGTGGGCCTATGTCTGGAATGGGCCGACGCGCACGTTGACGCGGGTCAGGAGCGGGCACTGGTCGCCGACGGTCGAGGCGCCCTATGTGCCGGCGTCGTGCACGCGCGGTCCGCCGCGCGCAGCCACGGCGGTGGCGAGCAAGGCGGCGTGAGGCGCTCGGCCGTATCCGGCCGGCTGCACGGCGCGCGGGCGCGACGCGTCAGATGCGCTACACTGGCGTCATTGCGAATCGCTGAAATCGGACAAGGACGGACGGCGCGTGGCGGCAGCAGGCGACAGCGATGTGCGCGACACGGTTTCGGCCGCCGCGCGCGCTACGGCTGGCGTCGACATGCCGGCCAAGCCGCTGCGTGGTGGCTGGGTGCGGTTGTCGATCGCGCGTAATGAAGACGGCGCACCTGGTGCCGTTCGCCTGACCTTGAAGCATGGGACGGATTGCGGCGATCGGGTGGAGCACACGGTCGATCTCGTTGCGGGTCGCGGTGAACGCATCCTGCACATTTCCGCGCCGATCCATGATGCCCGCATCGAAAGCGTGCGGGACCGCGATGCGGTCGTGCGTGGGGCACGGCTCGCCCCGCTAGGTGCGATCGGCTTGCTGCGTGCGGCGTTGGCGCGCGACCCGGTAGAGGCGCTGGCCGCCTTGCGGTGGCGGATCGTGGGCAAGAAGGTGCGGGCGCGCAACCGGCTGCGGCGGCTGTTCGGGGAGACGCAGCGCATCGCCTATGGCGCTTGGCAGCGGCGAATGGCGGCGGCGTGGGCGGAGGAGGCGACGCGGTTTGCGACGCCTTCGATGGTGGGCGGTCATGCGCTGCGGCTGACAGTGGTGGTGACGGCGCGCGACGATGTCAGAGATGCCGGTGCTGGCGAGGATCGGTTGGGCGCGGTGCGCCGTGTGTCGGCTGGCGCGCACACGTTTGGCGACGTGACTGTTGTGGCGTCAGCGTTGCGCGCACGTGAGGTCTTGGGGATCGCGAGCGCGTCGGGGGCGTGGGATTGGCTGCTGGTGATGCCGGCCGGCACGCAGCTGGCTGAAACGGCGCTGCTGCGTCTTGGCGACGCGATCGCCAAGTGGCCCGATGCAGCTGCAATCTACGGCGACAGCGATGTGCTTTCGGCCGATGGCGAGCGTGGGGCGCCGCATTTCACGCCGCAGTGGAATGAGGCATATTTTATCGCGCGCGACTATGTCGGTGCGTTCGCGGTGTCGCGTGCAGCCTTGAGCGAGGTGCAGGGGCTCATCGCCGACGATGACACGCCCGACGCGCTGCTGCTGGCGGCGGCGGGGGTTGGCGGTGGCGGTATCGTGCGCATTGCCCACGTTCTGACGCACCGTGTCGATGGCGAGGGGGAAGCGTGCGAGGACTTCTGCGATCGGCGCCGGGCGACGATGGAGCGGCATCTACGGCGGACGACGCCGTCAGCGCGCGTTATCGTCGCGCCGCACGGCCTTCATGCCGTGCACGCGCTGCCCCAGCCTCAGCCGCTGGTCAGCCTGATTGTGCCGACACGCGACCGGGTCGATTTGCTGAAGCCCTGTATCGAGGGATTGCGGCATCGGACGGACTATGACGCGCTCGAGATCATCATTGCCGACAATGGCAGCCGGGAGCGGGCGACGCTGGATTATTTCGCGGCGCTGGCCGACGATCCGCGTGTGCGCGTGCTCGACTGCGCCGGGCCGTTCAACTATGCCGCGATTAACAACCGTGCGGTGGCGACGGCGCGGGGATCGGTGGTGGGATTTCTCAACAACGACATCGAGGTGATGCATCCGGATTGGCTGGCCGAGATGGTATCGCAGGCGCTGCAACCCAAGACCGGTGCGGTCGGTGCGTTGCTGACCTACGCCAACGGACTGGTGCAGCATGCCGGCGTGGTGATGGGCATCGGCGGATATGCCGGGCATGCGCATCGCTTCTTTCATCCGGATGCGCCCGGCTACATGGGGCGGATCGGCTGCCAGCAGTACGTGGCGGCGGTGACGGCGGCGTGTCTCGTCGTGGAGCGGGCGAAGTTCGATGCGGTCGGCGGGTTCGATGCGGAAGCGTTCGCCGTCGCCTACAACGATGTTGATTTGTGCCTGAGGCTCAGGCGCGCAGGGTTCGAGAGCCTTTACACGCCGTTCGCGCGGCTGGTGCACAAGGAATCCGCATCGCGCGTGCGTGACACCGAACCCAAGCGCGCTGCGGCCTATGCACGCGAGTGCGCGGCGCTGGTTGCGCGCTGGGGCGATATCATCGCCGACGATCCTTATTATCATCCCGCGCTCACGCGAGCGGACGAGACGTTCTCGCTCGATTGAGAGGCGATTCGCAGGATCTGCGGCAGCTTGCATGTCGCTCGCTCAGGTGCCACGCGGCTTGGCGCGCGCGGTGGGCGCGGCCGATGCAGGATCGTCGGGCCAGACATGCCTGGGGTAGCGGCCTTTCATCTCCGTCTTGACGGCAGTCCAGGAGCCGGACCAGAAGCCGGGAAGGTCGCGCGTGATCTGGATCGGACGGTGTGCGGGAGAGAGCAGATGCAGCGTCAGCGGCAGGCGGCCGTTGGCGATCGACGGATGCACCTTGAGGCCGAACAGTTCCTGCACGCGGATGGCGAGGATGGGAGCGCCCGCGCCTTCGTAGACGATCGCGTGGCGATTTCCGCTCGGCGCTTCGTAGTGGGTCGGGGCCTCGGCGTCGAGACGTTGGCGCAGCGTCCAGGGCAACAGCGTGTCCAGGGCTTCAGCCAGTGTTTCCGCATCGACGTCGGCGGCGCGCGTGCGACCGAGGAGAAACGGGGCGAGCCAGGTTTCGACGGTTGCGGCGAGGCCTTCGTCCGACAGGTCCGGCCAGTCGGCTGGTGAGAGCGTGCGCAGAAACGCTGCGCGATCGCGCACTTGCTGCTGCGCTTTGGACCAGGGCAGGCGGTCGATGCCGCGTTGTGCAAGGCCGCGTGCCAGGACGACGACGGTGTCCATGTCTGCGGGGGCGGGACGCGGCTCGCTTGAGAGAACGATGGCGTCGAGGCGGCGCACGCGGCGCGCGCGGATGGCGGCGGCGGATGTGTCGAAAGTGACGTCGTCGGTTTCGACGATGCGATGATGAGCGACGGTGCGGATCGTGTCCTCGGCGGCGGGCATTGCGGCCTGTATGCGTGTGGCGGCGGCGCTGCCCGACATCTCGGCGACGATGAGCCAGGGTACGCGGGCGAGCGCGTCGGTGTCGGGAAGGCGTGCGCCGCGACCGTTTGCGAGCAGGAATTCGCCGGGAGCGCCGCGCGCCTTGGCAATACGGTCGGGGTAGGCGAGTGCGAGCAGCGCGGCGGGAGAGGCGTCACCGGTGAAAGCGTGGCCCGATGTGTCGGAGGCTGCGATCGCTGTGGTGTCCAATGCCGTGCGCGCCCAGCCCTCGGCCAGGCGGCGCATGTCGGTTGCTCGCCGACTGCGGTCGCGGCGATAGGCTTCGAGGCGATGGGTCAAGTCGGTATCGGTGCCGCCGAGCCCGCGCTCGACGATGACGGCGGCGATATCGGCTGCGGTGCGTGCGGCGTCGCGATCGAGTGCGGCGGCAGCCACCACCATGCGGGCGAGGCGCGGCGGCAGCGGCAACGCGCGCAGGCGGCGTCCGGTGTCGGTGATCCGGTTCTCGGCGTCGATCGCGTCGAGCGATCGCAACTCGGTGCGCGCGGCGGCGCGTGCTGCGACCGGCGGGGGATCGAGAAAGCGCAGTTGCGAGAGGTCGGTCGTGCCCCACTCGGCGCAATCGAGAACGAGGCCAGCGAGGTCGGCGCTCAGGATTTCGGGATCGGCATAGGGCTTCAGGCTTTGCGTTTGCGGCTGATCCCACAGGCGATAGCAGACTCCGGACTCGGTGCGGCCGGCGCGGCCGCGGCGCTGATCGGCGGCCGCGCGAGAGACGCGCACGGTCTCCAGGCGCGTCACGCCGACGTCGGGCTCGTAGCGCGGTACGCGAGCGAGGCCGCTGTCGACGACGACGCGGACGCCGTCGATGGTGATCGAGGTCTCGGCGATGGATGTGGCGAGGACGACCTTGCGGCGTCCCGGGGCGGCGGGGGCGATGGCATGCGTCTGCGCCGCGATATCCATCGCGCCAAAGAGCGGCAGGATGTCGATCGACGGGTCGGAGATGTGCTCGGAAAGGCGCTCGGCGGTGCGCAGGATCTCGCCCTGTCCCGGAAGGAAGGCGAGGATGGAGCCTCGCTCTGTTGCCAGTGCGGTGCGGATCGCGCGGACCACCTGATCCTCGATCCGCGCGGCGGGATCGCGGCCGAGATAGCGTGTCTCCACGTCGAAGGCGCGGCCGTCGCTTGTGACCACCGGTGCGTCGTCGAGAAGGGATGCGACGCGGGCGCCGTCGAGCGTCGCCGACATGATTAGGATGCGCAGGTCCTCGCGCAGTGCGCTTTGCGCATCGAGCGCAAGCGCCAAGCCCAAGTCGGCATCCAGTGAGCGCTCGTGGAATTCGTCGAACAGCACCGCACCGACGCCGTCGAGCGTGGGATCGTCGAGGATCATGCGGGCGAAGACGCCTTCGGTGACGACCTCGAGGCGTGTTTTCGGGCCGACCTTGGAGGCCAGTCTTGCGCGCAGGCCGACGGTTTCGCCGATGGACTGGCCGAGGGTTGTGGCCATGCGTGCAGCGGCGGCGCGGGCGGCGAGGCGGCGCGGCTCGAGTACGAAGATCTTGCGTCCGGCCAGCCATTTGGCGTCGAGGAGCGCCAGCGGTACGCGTGTCGTCTTGCCGGCGCCGGGCGGGGCGACGAGAACGGCGGCGTTACGCGTGGCCAGCGCCGCCGTCAGCTCCGGCAGCGTGGCGTCGATCGGCAGGGGCGATGGGTCGAAAATGGGGCACTCACAATTCTGTCGAAAATGGGGCACTCACAATTCTGACGTGGCGCTTTAGCGTCTTGCGAAG
The DNA here is from genome assembly GCA_963697205.1 of uncultured Alphaproteobacteria bacterium. GTDB lineage: Bacteria > Pseudomonadota > Alphaproteobacteria > Rhizobiales > Hyphomicrobiaceae > CAVONB01. Next base: position 435,575 of record CAVONB010000015.1, read on the forward strand.
AGATCGAGAAATGCCTGTGTCCCCGCTTTCATGTCCCGGTTTCAGCGCAGCAGGCTCTTGCCGGTCATCTCGGGCGGTTGAGGGATCTCCATCAACGCCAGGAGGGTCGGTGCGAGGTCGGCAAGGCGGCCTTCGGCGAGCGCGGCGCCGGTGGGGGCACCGACCAACAGAAGCGGCACGGGATTGGTGGTGTGGGCGGTGTGCGGGCCGCCGGTCGCGGGATCGCGCATCAACTCGCAGTTGCCGTGATCGGCGGTGACCAGCAGGGCGCCGCCCGCCGCGGTGACGGCGGCGGCGATGCGGCCCAATCCGGCGTCGACTGTCTCGACGGCCTTGACGGCGGCCGGCAGGCTGCCGGTGTGGCCGACCATGTCGGGGTTGGCGTAGTTCAGCACAATCAGATCGTAGGTGCCCGACCGGATCGCGGCGACGGCCTTGTCGGTCAATTCGGGCGCAGACATCTCGGGCTGGAGGTCGTAGGTGGCGACCTTGGGCGAGGGCACCATGATGCGATCCTCGCCGGCGTAGGGCGTTTCCTCGCCGCCGTTAAGGAAGTAGGTGACGTGGGGGTATTTCTCGGTCTCGGCCATGCGCAGTTGGCGGCGGCCGGCGTTGGCGACCACGGCGCCGAGCACGTTCGACAGGTTCTGCGGCGCGAACACGGTGGCGAGGAACGCGTTCAACTCGGCCGAATATTCGGTCAGACCGGCAGCGGCGGCGAAGCGAACGGTGCGCGAGCGCTCAAAGCCTGCGAACTTCGGATCGAGCATGGCCATCAGTATTTCGCGGACGCGATCGGCGCGGAAGTTGAAGCACAAGATGCCGTCGCCGTCCTTCATGCCGGCGTAGTCGCCGACCGCGGCAGGTACGACGAATTCGTCGGTGACATCTAGTGCGTGTGCGTCGGTGACGACGGCTGCAGCCGTCTCAAAGCGCGGACCGGTGGCCGAGACGATCGCGTTGTAGGCCTTGGCGACGCGTTCCCAGCGGTTATCGCGGTCCATGGCGTAGTACCGGCCATCGACGGTGGCGATTGGGACGGATGGGGGGAGCGCGGCTGAAAGGTTGGCGAGGTATTCGGCCGCCGACCGGGGCGGGGTGTCGCGGCCGTCGGTGAAGGCGTGGAGGACGGCGGGCACGCCGGCGGCGTCGAGAACGTGGGCCAATGCCGCGGCATGGTCCTGGTGGGAATGGACGCCGCCCGGCGAGATAAGGCCCATCAGGTGGCAGGTGCCGCCGGAGGCTTTCAGCTTGGCGATCAGGTCGCAAATGGCCGGCATAGCCGCCAGCGCGCCGGAGGCGACGGCGTCGGAGATGCGCGGCAGATCCTGCATGACGACGCGACCCGCGCCGATGTTCAGGTGGCCGACCTCGGAGTTGCCCATCTGGCCATCCGGCAAGCCGACGTCCTTGCCGGAGGTGACGAGGTAAGCGCGGGGACAGGATGCCCACAGGCGGTCGAAGGCGGGGGTATGGGCCTGGCGGACGGCGTTGTCGGCGTCGTCCTCGCGCCAGCCCCAGCCGTCGAGAATGACCAGCATGACGGGTCGGCGGGTCTGCATGGGCCGGGTCTCCTGTCGCTCTTTGAAATGCGCGGCCAAATCGCGCAGCGGTCTGGCCCTTGGTTCTGGTTGATGGCGCCGGTATCGTCAATCGCTTGCACCGGACTTCTGCCCACAGGGTTAGGGTTTTGCGTCAGGGCGGGCGAGCGTGGGGCAAGGGCGCGGGGTGCGACGCGTCATCGCAAACGTACAAGTACAACCGGATTTGAGGGGCTTGGATGGTCTGGGATGATCTGGGGCGTGACGCGGAGGACGACAACAAGCGCGACCGTGACAGGTGGATCGGCATTTGGATCGGCATTCTCGCGGTGGGGCTCGCAATCGCCACGCTCGGCGGCGGCAACGCCACCAAGGACGCGACGTTGAAGAACATCGAGGCCACGAACATGTGGGCGTTCTTCCAGGCGAAGAACATGCGCCGGCACGTGACCAGGATGGAGGCGGAAGCGCTGGGCTGGCGGCTGAGAACGGAAGCGGGATTGAGTGATGCGGCGAAGGCCGAGATCGAGAAGGTGCGCGACAGCTATCGCGCGCAGGACAAGCAGCTGACCAGCGATCCAAAGAGCCAGGAGGGCCTTGACGAATTATGGACGCGGGCCAAGGCGCTCGAGGCGGCGCGCGACGTGGCCATGGCAAAGGATCCCTACTTCGACTACGCGCAGGCACTGCTACAGATCTCGATCATCCTGGCGTCGGTGGCGATCATCTCGGGCGGCTCGTTCCTTTTGACGATCAGCGTGCTGTTGGGGATCGCGGGGGGGCTGTTGACGTTCAATGGGTATACGCTGCTGTTTGCCGTGCCGTTCCTCGGCTAGGCATGCGGCTCGGCGTTGCGGGTTTACGTCGCGGCCGGCGCACGGCTATGCTCGCGCGACGCCGTCAGCCCCGGGGAGAGACCCATGCTCGATCAGATCATCCGTAACGCGCGGCGCGCCCAAGCGCCGGAAACGCCCGTCGACATCGGCTTCTCCCAGGGACGCATCGCGGAGATCGCGCCGTCGATTTCAGCGGATGCGCCGGTCTACGATGCCGGCGGGTCACTCGTCTGCGCGGGCCTGATCGAAACGCACATCCATCTCGACAAGTCGCGCATCGTCGACCGCTGCACGCCGGAGCCCAGCAAGTCCGCGCCCGACCACATGCGGCGCGTGCAGGCGGTGAAGGCCGGATTCTCGGTGGAGGACATCTACCAGCGGGCGAGGGAGACGCTCGAGGGGTGCGTGAAGCACGGCACGACGCGTATCCGCGCGCACACCGAGATCGATCCGCCGGTCGGCACGAAGGGTGTGGAGGCGCTGCAGGCGCTGGCCAAAGAGTACAAGTGGGCCGTTGACCTGGAGCTGTGTGTGTTCGCGCAGGAGGGGCTGACGACGTCGCGGGAGGCGGATGCGGCGCTGGTGGCCGGGCTCAAGGCGGGGGCACGCGCGATCGGCGCGGCGCCCAACTACGACGTCGACCATGCCGGGCAGATTCATCGCGTGTTCGAGTTGGGGCGCGAATACGATGCCGAGATCGATATGCACATCGACAGCGGCCACGATCCCGCGAGCATGGACCTGCACCTCGTGGCAGAGCTTGCGACGAAATACAAACTTGGTGGCCGGGTCGCGATCGGACACGTGACCAAGCCCGCGGCGTTACCGCCCGCAAACCAGCGCGACATCGCCAAGAAGCTCGCGGATGCCGGCGTTGCCGTGACGGTGCTGCCGGCGACGGACCTGTTCGTCCTGGGCCGGCACAAGGATCACGACACGCCGCGGTGCGTGGCGGATGCCAACCTTTATGCGCACGCGGGCTGCAACTGCTCGCTGTCGACCAACAATGTCTTGAACCCGTTCACGCCTCTGGGCGACGGCTCGCTGATCCGTATCGCCAACCTGCACGCCAATATCCTGCAGGTTAGCGCGCCTGAGGATGTGGCGGACCTGTTCGCGATGGTGAGCGAGCGGTCGGCGCGGCTGCTCAATCTGCGCGACTACGGGCTCGAGGTCGGCAAGGCGGGGGATGTGACGGTGATCGACGCACGCTCGCCGGTGGAGGCCGTGCGAGCGGTCGCGCCGGTGCTGGCGGTGTTCAAAAACGGACGACAGACGGTGCGACGGCCGCGGGCGGAATTGCTGCAGCCGTCTTGATTGTGCGTGCGCGCGCGTCCGGCGCGGCGGCGGAAGGCGCGGGTGCTGCGCCTTCGCGGATGGGGTTCGTCGTCGCGGTCGGGGAGGGGGCGTCGCGACTGACGCACTGGCGCTGTGTCGCCGTCAGCCCGCGGGACCGCCGATCGATGGATCGGGGGCACAAGGCCCCCGATGACAGGTGAGAAGACCCGGCGTCGGGATTGGCTGTGAGCGGGGCGTGGTCACTCCGCCGGGGCGGGTGCCGGGACGGGCTCGGGGTTGCGGCGGCCGAGGCGCTGCAGCTTGTCGAGGTAGATGTAGACCACCGGCGTCAGATAGAGCGTGATCACCTGCGAGACGGCGAGGCCGCCGACGACGGTGATGCCGAGCGGTGCGCGCGCCTCCGCGCCCGCGCCGTGTCCCAGTGCGATCGGCAGGGCGCCGACCAGGGCGGCAAACGTCGTCATCATGATCGGTCGGAACCGGATGAGCGCGGCTTCGCGGATCGCGACGTCGGGCGCCATGCCCTGTTCGCGCTGCGCCTGCAAGGCGAAGTCGATCATCATGATCGCGTTCTTCTTGACGATGCCGACGAGCATTATGACGCCGACGAAGGCGTACAGCGTCAGGGGCAGGCCGAACGATTGCAGCGCGAGCAGCGCACCGAGGCCGGCGGCCGGCAGACCTGACAAGATGGTCAGCGGGTGAATGAAGCTCTCATAGAGAATGCCCAGGATGATGTAGACGACGAGGATCGCCATGATCAGCAGGATGCCCATGCCCTCGAGCGAGGCCTCGAAAGCCTGGGCGGTGCCGCCGAAGCTCGTGGTCAGCGTGGCCGGGACCTGCAACTCGCGCTCGATGGCGCGAATGCGCTCGATGGCGGTGCCGATCGTAACGTCGGGCGACAGGTTGAAGGTGATGGTCACGGCCGGCAGCTGGCCCTGATGGCTGATCGACAGGGGCGAGACCTGCTTGTCGGTCGAGATCACGGCGTCGAGGGGCACGAGCTTCCCGCCCGCGGCGCGGACGTAGATCTTGGACAGGCCGGTGGCGCTCTGCTGGTAGGCGGGGTCGATCTCCAGGATGACGCTGTACTGGTTGGACGAGGTGAGGATCGTCGACACCTTCTTGGAGCCGAAGGCGGCGGCGAGCACGCTCTCGACCTGCTGGGCGTCGACGCCGAGGGTGGCGGCGCGGTCGCGATCGATCTTCACCAGAACGGATGGGCTGGCGACCTTGAGATCGCTGCTGACGTCCTGGAAGCCTGGCGCCTGGCGAATGGCGTTTTGGATGCGCGTCGACCACTGATATAGCGTGTCGAGGTCGAGGTCCTGCAAAGTGTACTGATAGGCGGCGTTGGAGAGCCGTCCGCCGACGCGGATCGACGGCGGGTTGATGACGAAGACACGGATGCCGGGCACGCTGTTGAGTTTACGGCGCAGGTCCTGGACGATCTTCGAAATGTCTTCCACGGGTCGCTCCTTGCGATCCTTCAGGATCAGGAGCAGGAAGCCCTGGTTGTTGGTCGACGGACCGCCGCCGCCGCCGGCGCGCTCCATCACCGTTTGGATATTGGGATCGGCCGACGCGATGCGGGCGACCTGACGCTGGTAGGCCGACGAGCGCGTCATAGGAGGCGTCCTGGCCAGCCTCGGTGCGTGCCAGCAAGCGCCCGGTGTCCTCTTCGGGCAGGAAGTCCTTCTGGATCGCGGTGAAGAGATGGACGGTGAGCCAGATGGTGGCGAGGAACGACAGGAAAACCAGGAAACGGTGACGCAGGCACCAGTCGAGCGTGACGCGGTAGAACGCCAGCATGCCGTCGAACATCGCCTCGACCGCGCGGTAGATGCGGCCATGCTCGGCGTGGACCTCGTCCTTCAGCATGCGCGAGCACAGCATCGGCGTCAGCGTCAGCGAGACGATACCCGAGACGAGGATGGCGGCGGCGATGGTGATCGCGAACTCGTTCAGCAGGCGACCGAGCATGCCGCCCATGAAGATGATCGGAATGAAGACGGCGATCAGCGAGATGGTCATCGAGACGATGGTGAACGCGATCTCGCGCGATCCGACGACGGCGGCCTCCATGCGGCTGACGCCCTTCTCGCGGTGGCGCACGATGTTCTCGAGCATGACGATGGCATCGTCGACGACGAAGCCGACGGCGAGCATCAGCGCCATCAGCGACAGGTTGTTGAGCTGAAAAGCCCAGCATGTACATCGCCGCGAACGTGCCGATGACGGAGATCGGCAGGGCGATGGAGGCGATCAGGGTTGCGGTCAGGTTGCGCAGGAAGATGAAGATCACCATCACCACCAGGGCGGCGGCGAGCAGCAGGGTGAACTCGACCTCGTCGATGGAGTCGCGGATGCCGATGGAGCGGTCGTAGAGCACGTCGAGCGTGATGCCGGCGGGGATCTGCAGCCGGAGCTGGGGCAGGACCTTCTTGATCTCGTCGACGATCTTGACGGTGTTGGAGCCGGGCTGGCGGTAGATCGCCATGACCATGCCCTGCTCGTCGCCGAAGAACGTGCCGGCCTTGTCGTTGTCGACGGAATCGATGGCGCGGCCGATGTCCTTGACGCGCACCGGCGCGCCGTTGCGGTAGGCGATGACGACGTCGTTGTAGGCGCGCGCGCTCTGCAGGCCGCCCGTGGTCTTGATCGAGGTTTCCTTCGACGTGCCGCTGAAGGTGCCGGTCGGCAGGTTCGAGTTGGCCTGGCGGATGGCGCGCTCGACCTCGTCGTAGCCGATGCCGCGGGCGACCAGCTTGTCGGGGTTGACCTGGATGCGCACGGCGTAGCGCTGGCGACCCCAGAACTGCACCTGCGCGACGCCTTCGATGGTGGAAACGCGCTGCTGCAGGACGGTCTCGGCGTAATCCGAAAGCGTGGAGATCGGTACCGTCGTGGAGGAGAGCTGCAGGAAGAAGATCGCGAAGTCGGCCGGGTTGATTTTCCGGAAGGACGGCGGCTCGGGCATGTCGGCGGGCAGGCTGCGCAGTGTCGCGGAAATCGCGGACTGCACGTCGAGGGCGGCCTCGTCGATGTTGCGGTTGAGGTCGAACTCGAGCGTGACGCGCGAGGAGCCGAGGGAGGAGACCGACGTCATCGCCTTGACGCCGGCGATGCGCGAGAACTGGTTCTCGAGCGGCGTGGCGACGGAAGCCGCCATGGTCTCGGGATTGGCGCCGGGAAGGTTGGCAGAAACCTCGATCGTTGGGAAATCGACGTTCGGCAGCTCGGCGATTGGCAGCGAGCGATAGGCGATGACACCGAACAACACGATGGCGGCCATGACGAGCGTGGTCATCACGGGCCGACGGATGCAGAGCTCGGGGATGTTCATGTTTGCGGGTCTTTCTTGCCCTTCTTGGTGTCCTTGGCCTGCGCGTCGCCCTGGCCGGCCTTGCCGCCGGCCGATCCGGGACCGCCCTTGCCACTCTTGTCGCCCTTGCCACCTTTGCCACCCTTGGCGCCGGGGCCCGCGGGCGCGACCTTGGCGCCGGGGAACAGGCGTAACTGGCCATCGGTGACGATGCTTTCGCCGACGGCGAGACCCTTCAGGATGACGGTCTCCTCGCCAGCCTCGGGGCCGATCTCGACGGGGCGAAGCTCGGCGGTCAGGTCGGGCTTGACGACGTAGACGTAGTGGCCGCGCTGGTTGATCTGGACCGCGCGGCTGGGGACGACGGTGGCGTCATCGAGGCGGTTGAGGGTGACGGTCGCGCGCACGAACTGGCCGGGGACCAGCCGCTCCTCCTTGTTGGCGAAGCGGGCGAGCAGCTGGATCGTGCCGGTGGTCGTGTCGACGGCGTTGTTGATGAAGAACAGCTCGCCTTTCAGCGGCGGCCGCGGGTCGCCCTGGGGGCTGACTTCGACGGGCAGCGGGGCCTCGGCCATGCGGGCGCGGACATCGGTGATGTGCTGCTCGGGGATCCCGAAGGCGACGTAGACGGGGTCAATCTCGGTCAGGATCAGCAGCGCCTGGGTGTCGTTGGCCTTGACCATGTTGCCGGGGGTGACCAGCAGGTTGCCGACGCGGCCGTCGATCGGCGCGCGGATGGTGGCATAGCCGAGGTTCAGGCGGGCCAGCTCGACGGCGGCGGTCGAGGCGGCGATGGTCGCGGTGAGGGTGCTGACGAGGGTCTGCGCCTCCTCCAGCCGGGTGACCGGGGAAATGCCCTTGTCGGAGAGCTTGGAGTAGCGGGTTACGTCGGAGCGCGCCTTTTCCAGGTTCGCCCGGTCTCGCTCCAGATTGGCCTCGGCCTGGCGTAGCTGGGCCTCGAAGGGGCGGGGGTCGAGGTTGAAGAGCAGGTCGCCTTTCTTGACCAGCTGGCCCTCCTTGACGGTCGCCTCGAACAGCTGGCCGTCGATCCGCGACTTGATCGCCACGGTGGAGCGGGCCTGGACCGTGCCGATGCCGTCGAGGCGGATGGGGACCGATTTCGTGGCTGCGGCTGCAACCCGGACCGGGGCGGGTGGGACGGCGCGCTTCTTGCCCGCGGCGGCCACGCCAGTTTCGGATTTCTCGACCAAGCTTGCGGGAAGGTAGGGCGCTGCGGCCTGCACGTAGGGCTCGGCCCAGTCAGGGCGCGCCCGCAATACATACCCGGCGGCAGCGATCGCTGTCGCCGCCCCCAACAAAACAATTCGCCGCCACATCTGGATTGGCGCCCCTGCTGTTAGGACAACGCGGACCGATCGACGCAGGTCCAGGATGGCGCGCACAATATCAGAGTGTCTCGCGAACTGTCATCTGGTGTGCACGCAGTCGTGAAGATTGCCGTTCAAGGTTGGGAAACGGAGGCAGGTCAGGCTTTCCGTCGTGGGGGACGTCGCTTTTTTGGCAGGACAGCGGGTCGGCCGGGGCCTTGGCGGCGGCCTCGGGTGCGGCCGGGCGAAGGGGCGTGAGGGCAAAAAAGAGACGGCCGGGCAGCGGATGCTGCCCGGCCGGATGCCAGGGTAAGTCCGGAGGGGTTTTTTAACGATCGAGGCAGAGGCAGTGATCGGGCTGGAAGGTCAGCCACACCTTCTGCTTGGGGCTCAGCTGCTCGAAGTGGTCGATCTGGATTCCGATCTCGTTGGCCCCGCACTGCACGCGGCACTCCAGGAAGCTGCCGAGATAGACGGTATCGATGACCTCGCCGATCACCACGTTGGCGCCGTTGACGCCGGTGGGCTCCTTGAGGTGGAGTTGCAGGTCTTCCGGCCGGACGCAAAGCTTGATGGCCTGACCGGGCTTGGCTTCTTCGCCGCCGATGGCGCGCAGCTTCAGGGCCGGTAGACCCTGTCCCTGCGGGATTTCCATTTCGGCGAGGTTGCCGCTATGGCCGAGCAGCTTGCCGTCGAGGAGGTTGGCGACACCGATGAAGTTCGCCACGAACGCGTTGACGGGCCGGGCGTAGATGGTGCGCGGATCGTCGATCTGCTGGATCACCGCCTTGTCCATCACGACGACGCGGTCGCTCATGACGAGGGCCTCGGACTGGTCGTGCGTCACGTAGATCGCGGTCAGGCCGACTTCCTGCTGAAGGCGAACGAGCTCGACGCGCATCTGCTCGCGCAGTTTGGCATCGAGGTTCGACAGCGGCTCGTCGAAGAGCACGACGCGCGGCTCGTAGACGATGGCGCGTGCGAGCGCGACGCGCTGGCGCTGGCCGCCGGAGAGCTTGGTGGCGAAGCGATCGGCGAGGTGATCGAGGCCGACGAGTTCGAGGGCGCGCATGGTCTTCTTCTTGACCACGTCATTCGGTGCGCGGCGCACGCGCAAGCCGTAGGCCGCGTTCTCGAACACCGTCATGTGCGGCCAAACGGCATAGCTCTGGAAGACCATGCCGATGTTGCGCTCTTCCGGGAAGAGATAGATGTCCTTCTCGGCGGAGGCGACGGTCTGGCCGCCGATGCGCACTTCGCCGCCGTCGGGGCGCTCCAGTCCTGCCACGCAGCGCAGCGTCGTCGTCTTGCCGCAGCCGGAAGGGCCAAGCAGAGTGACGAACTCGCCATCCTTGATGTGCAGGTTGAAGTCCTTGACGGCCGTCTCGGGACCGAAATGCTTGTAGAGATGGTCGATGTGGACCATCACGCCGTTTGCTTCGCTCATGGCTGCACCGCCAACGTGTGCTCGGGATCAAGACTGCAGGTAGACCTTTTCGCCGCGGCGCAGCTGCGTGCGCGGATGGGCCAGTACCTTCCATTCGAAGCCGCCCCACTGGACGCGGCAATCGATGCAATTGCCCAGGAAGATCGCCTGGATCACCTCGCCTTCGAGGGCAATGTCGCCTTCGATCTCACGCGAGGCGTGCACGTTCTCGGGCCGAACGGAAAGCACGGCTTCGGTGCCCTCCTTGACGCCGGGGCCGATCAGGGTCGGGAACACCACGCGGGTGCCCGATTCCTGGATCTCGATTTCGCCGCGGCCGTTCCCGTTGGCTTTGACCACGCGGCCGCCGATCAGGTTTGCCACGCCGATAAAGTTGGAGACGTAGCGGTTGACCGGCTTCATGTAGATGTCGACCGGTCCGCCCTTCTGCTCGATGTGGCCCTTCGACATGACGATGATGTCGTCGGACATGACGAGCGCCTCGGACTGGTCGTGCGTCACGTAGACGGAGGTGATGCCGACCTCGTGCTGGATGCGCTTCAGCTCGACACGCATCTGCTCGCGCAGCTTCAAGTCGAGGTTGGAGAGCGGCTCATCGAACAGCAGGAGGCGCGGACGAGAGACGATGGCGCGGGCGAGCGAGGCGCGCTGCTGCTGGCCGCCGGAGAGCTGGGTTGCGCTCTTGTCGGCAAAATCGGTGAGGCCGACCAGCTTCAAGGTCGCGGCGACGCGCTCGTCGATCTCGGCTTGCGGGACCTTCCGGATCTCGAGCGGGTAGGCGACGTTCTGAGCGACCGTCATGTGGGGCCAGATGGCATAGCTCTGAAACACCATGCCGATGTCGCGCTTCTCCGGCGCCATCGAGATGCCCTTGCCGGGGTCCGTATAAAGGACCCCACCAACGGTGATCGAGCCGGAGTCGATCGTGTGCAGGCCGGCGATGCTCATCAGCGTCGTCGTCTTGCCACAACCGGATGGCCCGAGGAGCGTGAGGAAGTGACCCTCGGGGATCGAGAACGAGATGTTGTCGACGGCCCGGTCCCTGCCGAACCACTTCACGAGGTTTTTCACCTCGACATAGTTTTCCGAACGATTGTCGGTCTGCATGACGTGCAATGGCTCCTCGGGATCAGGCGGTCAGTGCTTCCTTGCCGGCAAGGCGGCGGAAGATGACGATACAAATCAGCAGAACGACCGTCTGGGCCATCGACAACGCGGCCGTGAGCGGCTCGTTCTCGAAGTTGGCCAGATAGTAGACACCGACCGACAGCGTCTCGGTTCCCGTCGTGTAGAGGATGATCGAGATCGAGAGCTCGCGCAGGAAGATCACGAACAACAGGATCCAACCGGCGAAGATGCCTGGCTTCAACAGCGGGATCGTGATGCGCCTCAGCGTGGTCAACCAGGTCGCGCCGGCCATGCGGGAGGACTGGTCGAGCTCCTCCGAAATGGCGAGCATGATTGAGGAGATGTTGCGCTGTCCGTACGGGAAGAAGCGCGTGATGTAGCCAAGCAGCAGGATCCAGAGCGTCGCGTAGATCGGCGTCTTGATGTAGGTGACGAGCACGCCCATGGCGAGCACGATGCCTGGGAAGCCGATCGGCAGGACGCACAGGAAGTCGAGCAGCCGCGAGCCGAAGCCCTTGGTGCGATGGATCATGTAGCTGATCACCAGTGCCAGCACCATTGCGATCGAGGCGCCGACGAACGACAGGATGAAGCTGTTGATGATGCCGTTCGTGGCGGCCTGGATCGCGTCGGGACGCCAGAAGAACAGCGTCTTCTCGTAGTTGCGGAACGTCATGTCCGACCAGATGATCTCGCCCTGCCAAACTGGATGGAGGCTGACGAGGAAGAGGCAGATGATCGGAAGGACGACGGAGACCAGCAGGTAGACGACGTTGTAGCCGAAGGCGACCCACTTCCAGCCGCCGAGATCGAGCACGTTGGGGCGGAAGCCCTTGCCCGTCACGGTGGTGAACGAGCGCGGCGCGATATAGCGGCGCTGGATCCAGATCAGGAAGACGGTGATGGCGCCGAGCGCCATGCTCATGGCGGAGCCGAGATAGTGGTTGGCGTCGTCGCCGACGGCTTTGGAGAAGATCTGCGTCGTCAGCGTCTCCCAGCCGTATGGCGCCGACAGCTTGAAGGGCACGCCGAATTCGCCAGCGCTGGTCACGAACACGATGATGGCGCCGGACAGGATGCCGGGGGCGACCAGCGGCAGCGTGATGGTCATGGTGGTGCGCAGCAGGCCGGCGCCGGTGGTGCGGGCGCTGTCCTCAAGCGAGGGGTCCATGCGGCGCAGAGAGCCGACGACGAACAGATAGACGAGCGGCGAGAAGAAGATGCCGGTCACCCAGATCACGCCGTAGATATTGTCGACATTGAGCAGGTAGGTGTCGGTCAGGCCGACGTCGCGGGCCATGGCGTTGAGCATGCCGGTCTTGGGCGCGGCGAGATTGTGCCAGGCGATGGCGCCGACGAACGGGCTCAGGAAGAACGGGATCAGGTTCAGCGGTTCGAGAACTTCGCGGCCGGGGCAGTTCGTGCGGGCGTTGATCCAGGCCATCGAGACGCCGAGGAACGTCGCCAGGATCGTGCAGCCCGTGCTGATGATCAGCGTGTTCAAGAACGCCTTGGGAATGATGCGGTCGGTGAAGAGCGTGTAGTAGTTGGCGAGGCCCCACGTTGTGTCGAAGCCGGAATCGTCGAGCACCTGGAAGCTTGCGACGAACAATGCGAGCAGTGGCAGGATCACCGCAGCGCCGACGATGATGCTGACCACCATCGTCATGACGTTTTCTTGATTGAACAGGCTGCTCCAACGGCTCGCTTCCGGAGGTGCGTCGGCGGCGGATGTCGTCGTCGGTACGGCTTCGGTGGTCATTGGGGCGTCACACGGTGAGGTGGGATGATGGGGTGAACGGGTCCAGCGGATTGACCATGGTGGTCAATCCACCCGCAGGCGCGTGCCGAAATCCCGATGGTCTGGGGCCTGCGGTGCCACGCGTCTTAGACGAACGTATAACTTAGCAAATCCAGGCCGGCAATTGCCGGCCTGGATGATGGCTTAAGAGATCGGTTGGCCTGAAGGTCTTAGCGGAAGTTCTTCTGCCACTCTTCGCGAACGGTCTTGAACTCCTTGGCCGATGCGACCCAATCCTTCTGGCCGATCAGCTTGGTGCCCTTGGCCTCGAAGTCGGTGAGGTATGGGGCAGCCGCTGCGGGGGGCTTGTAGCCCTTGCGGAACGAACCGACGGCCTCGCCCTCGACGTAGACGTCGGTGCCTTCCTTGGAGAGCAGGAACTCGATCAGCAGCTTGGCGGCGTTGGGATGGGGCGCGCCCTTGAGCACGGCCACCTGGTTACCGAGGGCAACCTGACCTTCCTTGTAGTAGCCGATCTTGATCTTGTCCTTCAGATCGGGCTGCTTGATCACGTTCTGATAGACGCGACCGGAGAGGTTCCACATGTCGAGCGGACGCTCGCACGAGATCACCATCTGCATCTTGGGCTCGGTGCGGAACTCGACGATCGGATCGGTCTTCTTGAGATCCGCCCAGAACTTCGCGTCGTCCCACTTCAGGTTCTCTTTCAGCGAGATGACGGTGTTGGTGTAGGTGAAGCTCTTGGTGATGTCGGACGAGATGGTCTTGCCCTTGAGATCAGCCTTGATCACGTCGGAATACGACGTGACATCGAGTTTCTCCATGCCGGGGCACGACGTGTTCCAGACCGGCTGGAAGGTGTAGTAGAGCGGCGTCACGACGTATGGGAACTGGGCGAACTGGCCGGCTGCGTCGATGTTGGCCTGGTACTGCTCCTTCCAATAGCCGCTTTCCAGCGTATCGAAGGCGCCGCGCTTTGCGGCCTCGGCGAAGAAGCCGGGCGAGCTAACGAGGATTGCGTCGATGGTGAACTTGCCAGCCTGGATCTCCTGGCGGACCTGAGCGACCGTCGCGCCGGTGCCCTTGCGGAGGCTGTTCAGCTTGAAGTTCGGGCCGAGACCATAACGCTCGACGAACGCCTTCTGCATATTCTGACCTGTGCGGTCGGAGAACAGCGGATGGATGATCGTCACCTCGCCCTCTGCCTTGGCGGCAGCGGCGAGTTTCTTCTCGACGGCATTGAGCTCCGCCGCGGATGACGCAGACGCAGCGCCCAAGAGCGCAGCGGATGCGATCGCTCCAACGGCGATTGCCCGGTGACCGGTTGTGTAGGACATACGTTTCCTCCCTTCGTGAAACCGTTTCTTGCGCTCCCGGCCTTCTGGCGAAGGCTGCGACCGCGGCAGCATCGATCCGTCTATGGCGACGGCCGTAAGCGCTGATTTTCGCGCAAACTCCCATCTATGGGCGGGCCTGTCAACGCTGCATTGCTGCCATGCGTGAAAGTATGCTTTTAAGGTTTCGGCACAATGGCGAAAGGGGGGACACGCGGTGACCCCTTGATGTCGACATCAAGACGTCGCCGGCGCAGGAAAGCGCGCTGTTCAGCGCGGCGTGGCCGGGTGCGGATTAATGCAGACGGCGGATGATCGTTGCGGCAGTGGGGCCTGCAGGCCAGCTGCGACTTGCCCGGTGACAGTGGCTCGGATAGGCCATTCGGGTCGCGTGCGATCGGCGCTCAGCCAGCAACGCGGCGGATTGAAGCGCAGATGATTGCGGCGGATCTCATCTTTGCCCGCACAGGAGACGGCCATGGGTTATCAGAACATCATCGTTGAGACGCGCGGCAAAGTGGGGCTCATCACGCTCAACCGGCCGCAAGCGCTCAATGCGCTCAACCAAGGTCTGATCGACGAGTTGAACCAAGCTCTCGACGGTTTCGAGGCGGACGGCGGGATCGGTTGCATCGTGGTGACGGGGTCCGACAAGGCGTTCGCTGCCGGGGCCGACATCAAGGAAATGCAGTCCAAGAGCTACATGGACGCCTATCTCGGCGACTTCATCGCGAGCTGGGAGCGGATCACGCGGGTCAGGAAGCCGGTGATCGCGGCGGTTGCGGGATTTGCGCTAGGCGGAGGCTGCGAGCTGGCCATGAGCTGCGACTTCATCATTGCGGCGGATACGGCGAAGTTCGGTCAGCCGGAAATCAAGCTCGGCGTCATGCCGGGCGCGGGCGGCACGCAGCGGCTGACGCGGTTCGTGGGCAAGGCGAAGGCGATGGACCTGTGTCTGACCGGCCGCATGATGGACGCGGCGGAGGCCGAGCGCGCGGGGCTCGTGAGCCGGGTGGTGCCGGCGGCTGATCTCATGGCCGAGGCGATGAAGGCGGCCGACGCGATTGCCGGGATGTCCTTGCCGGCGGTGATGATGACCAAGGAGAGCGTCAACCGCGCCTACGAGACGACGCTGACGGAAGGCATCCGCTTCGAGCGGCGGGTGTTCCACGCCATGTTCGCCACCGACGACCAGAAAGAGGGCATGGCGGCGTTCGTGGAGAAGCGGAAGCCTGCGTTCAAGAACGGTTGAGGGCGGACCGCAGATGCCTGTCCTGCCGCGCCGTCAGGCTTGGAGCCGCCTGTGGGTTATCACGGCGATGACGCACAGGGCGACGACGGCGAGGCCGCCGGTCAGGAAGACGATATTGGCGGCCCAGTCCGGCTTCCGGCTGGCGATCTTGCCGGAATAGATCAGGAAGGCTAGGCCCGCGGCGGCGGCGGCGCCCTCCAGCGCGGTCAACTGCAGGAGGGTGCGGCGGCCGGTGGGGCTCGTCCAGCGCGCGTGCCAGCGACTACCGGGACTGGCGAGGCCGCGGGCGACCAGGACGTGCACCAAGCCCAGCAGGGCCATGCCGGCGGCATATTGCAGGCCGTGCTGCCAGTGGAGCCCGGAGAGGCGGTAGATGCCGATCATGGCGAAGGTGCCCCAAGCGTAGACGAGGGCCAGGATGACGCCATTGCGCATGGCGGCCAAGGGGGCCGCGCCGCGGCGGACGCGATCTGTGGGCAGTGCCCAGACCGGGGCGTTCATGGCGAAGGAGACGCCGATCGCGCAGCCGACGAACACGGCAGCACCCGCCAAGGTGAAGGGATCGAATGCGAGGGCCGTATCGGCTGATCGAGCCGCCCCCCACGTCATGGCGGCGGCGCTGGCGACCAGCGCCACGAGCAGGATCGAGACGGCGCGCTGCAGCGACATTGGTGTCAACTCGTGCCGGGCGAAAGAAAAAGCGGCGCGAGGCTTATCGCCCCGCGCCGCGATCGGCAAGCGTCGACTGGGCAGTCGCGCGCCTGAGCCCGACAGGCGACAGCTCAGTGAGCCGGCTCCTGGCGCGTTTCGCTCATCGACTTCAGCGCGTTGAGACCGATAACGAACAGGGCGAGCCCGCCGAAGAAGAAGATGTTGTTGGCGGCCCAGTCGGTGTGACGCGGGTTGAGGAAGCGGGTCATCTTGCCGTCGATCAGGAGGCCGGCCATCGTTATGCCCATGCCAATGACCTGAGCGAGCGTCAGGTAGCGGCCGAGCTTCCTCATGGTGGTGTCGTAGGTGCCACGCTTGTCGTCTTCCTTCAGCGTGGCCGCGAAGAACAGGCAGACGCCGGCTGCGGCGACGAACGCCAGGAAGAAGGGCGGCCACTCGCGCCAGGACAGCGCGAAGTTATAGGTGACCAGCAGGCTCAGGGCGCCCCAGATCCAGACGAAGCTCATGAACCGGGCGTTGGCGCTAGCGATCACGGCGTCCGACGCGCTTTCAGCCTTGAGGTTGCGCACCTCGGCGAGGGCCGCGCCGATCATCGTGATGGAGACCAGCGCGCAAACGGTCATGTGGACGTAGGGCGCACCCGCGCCTGCACTCAGGACGAGCAGAACAATGCTGATGGTCAGGCTGACCATCCAAGCGATGAGCGACGACATTGAAACCCCCGAAGAGAACGATCGCGAGCGATCCTTGCGGTTAGATGGTGGCAGTTTCGTTCATCTCAATTGCTGGCAGCTTAAAGGTTATCGTAAACGGCGAGCAAGAGAGGCGTCTCGGTAAAGTTCTCCCCAACGTCTGTTCGACTTCGGGGCAGGTGGGGCGGGCAGTCTCACCCGCGGCGTTGTTTGCGCCCGGGGCCTGAGATCGGGCCTGAGATTGGCCATGCGACCGTGCACGTGACCACCAATGCGATCGGCGGGGACGATCATCTGCTTTTTTCGGCGCATCGCGTCGTCGTTGACCGCGGTGCGTGCGGGGGCTATAGCCAAGCCTCTTTTCGCCGCTCGGAAACCACGCGGGTTCCGGGCGGCTCAGCTATGGGTTGGCCGCTTCGTCGACTACGAAGCGGGTGACCTGGCGGACGGGGCTGGTGTCGATGATCGGCCGGACCCGACGACACGGCCGGAACCGTTCCGCGCGCGGGAGGGAGACGGCTCGTGACCCGCGATCGAACGCGACCGGAATTCTTCAGCAGGATGCTCACCCAGAAGGACGAATAGTATGGCGAATACCAAGTCGGCCAAAAAGGCGGCCCGTCAGACGATCAAGCGGACGGAAATCAACAAGTCGCGCCGCACTGCGATGCGCACCACCGTGCGCAAGGTCGAGGAAGCCATTGCTTCCGGAGACAAGGCCGCGGCTGCTGCTGCGCTGAAGGCTGCAGAGCCGGTGCTGGTGCGCACGGCGCAGAAGGGCGTCATCCATAAGAAGACGGCGTCCCGGAAGGTCTCCCGCCTGACGGCGCGCGTGACCGGCATGTCGAGCTGAGCCCTCTTTTCGGGCTCTGACGGCCCGACGAAGGGGTCGGGCCGTCATGTTGCATATTTATGACAGAGCGGCGGTGCACAAGACGACGCCGCACTGCAAACTGAACGGTTATAACCCCACGCAGGGCCGCATTTTTGAAGGTCCAATGCGCTTGATGGTAGACCTTCAGACGGCTGCGGCCGAGTCCGGCCGCCAAGCAAAAAGCGATCCATCCGCGCTGGATTTGAGGGTGCGGAACGAGGCGCGAATTTCTGCGAACACGCGGTCGAATCCACAAGCAGACTCAGTCTTTTGCACACCACGAGCGCATCGCCCTGTTGATAGAGTTATGCCGATGGTTGCGCATGAAGTCGGTCGATCGAGGCGGCTTGCGTGGTGTGGATTAACCAATTATACACCACTCGTCGGCTGGCGGCGGTGGATAGCTGCTGGCGACGTTTCAGGGCCGAGGCCCTCAGTGGTCCGAGAATAGAGCGCGTGTATTTACGCTTCTCTCGGTGCGTTTCTTCTTAATCAGCTTGCGAGTGCTTTTACGCACGATGCGGCGATCTCTGAGTTGTTTGCGTTCGACTTGCGTTCGATGGCGAGGGCGTCGCTATCGATTTGCTGGGGGGCGCAAACCGCCGGGTCGAGAGTGTGGAGGGTGCAGTGGGGTCGGCAACTGATGTTGCTGTTCAAAGCGTTCCTGTGACGGCGGTGTGGAACCGTCTGAAGGAGGACGCGGCGGCCGTTCTGATCGATGTGCGGACCCGTGCGGAGTGGTCCTACGTCGGTGTTCCAGATCTGTCGTCGATTGGCCGGGAGGTCGTCTTCGCCGAATGGCAGACGTTTCCCGACAGCGCCGTGGATCCGGCGTTTAGCGAAAAACTTTCAAAGGCGCTTGCCGCGCAGCATGTGGGCTCATCGGCGCCTTTGTTCTTCATCTGTCGATCCGGGGTTCGCAGTCTGCGTGCCGCGGATGCGATGAGGGCTGCAGGATTTTTGAACTGCAGCAACGTGGCGGACGGGTTTGAGGGACCGTTGGACCCGTCGCGTCACCGGGGGACTACGGCAGGCTGGAAAGCCGCCGGTCTCCCTTGGAAGCAGGCCTAGAGGGGGCCTGTTCCATCACGTCGGGCAAGGCCGGGAACTTCGGTCGGTGGCGCATGCGGCGCTGCCGGAGGGCTGGGCGCTGGCTCGCGACTGAAACGTTGGTACGTGCGGGGAGCACAAGAGCATGACTGGTTTGGGCGGAGAAGCCGGTGGATCCGGTGGCGGCAAGGGTGCTGGCGGCGGTGGCACGGCCGGAAGCGGCGGCGACAAGGGCGGCCAGAAGATGCGCGCCATGCTGCGCGCGCGCCTGGGCGACGACGTCTATTCGAGCTTCTTCACCTCGCTCGAATTCGACGGCCTGGACGGGGCGACGGCGCGCCTCTCGGTGGCGCACAAGTTCCTGCAAAACTGGATCAAATCGCACTATACCGATGCGCTTCTGGAGTGCGCGCGCGGCGAGTTCAAGGATGTCGAGCGCGTCGAGGTGACGTTGCGCCAGCCGGGGGCGGCGGGCGTACGGCCGGCGGCGCAGGTGGGCGAGCCGGCGCGCGCGCCGGGCATGGCCGAGCAGCAGGCGTCGATCCCCGACGTCGCGGCATTCCGCGCACCGAGCGTGCGGGCGCCCGTGTTCCAGGCGCAGTCGCGCACCGAGGTTGCCGGCTTCGAGGGCTCGCCGCTCGATCCGCGCTACACCTTCGACAGCTTCGTGGTCGGTGCGGCCAACCGCCTCGCGCATGCGGCGGCGACACAGGTCGCCGAGACGGCCACCAGCGACATGCGCAGCTACAATCCGCTCTATATCCACTCCTCCGTCGGGCTGGGCAAAACGCACCTGCTGCATGCTATCGCCTGGGAGGTCCGGCAGCGGGCTCCGTCGACGAAGCTCCTGTATCTGACGGCCGAGCGCTTCCGCTTCCAGTTCGTCGATGCCCTGCGCAGCCAGGATGCGATGGCGTTCAAGGAGCGGTTCCGGCAGACGGAGATCCTGCTTGTCGACGATCTGGAGTTCATGCACGGCGAGAAGACGGAGCTGGAGTTCGACCACATCATCAACACGCTGCTCGACGGCGGGCGGCAGGTGGTGGTGGCCTCGGCGCGGGCGCCCGGCCAGATCGAGCGGCTCAACGAGCGCATGCGCTCGCGGCTGCAGCGCGGGCTGGTCGTGGAGCTCGGCGGCCTCGATCGCGAGCTGCGCGTGCGCGTGCTGGAGCGGCGCGTGATGGAGAAGCAGGCGATCGACCCGACATTCGATCTGCCGCGTGACGTGATCGATCTGCTGTCCGAGAAGCTGACCGAGAGCGGCCGTGAGCTGGAAGGTGCGGTCACGCGGCTGCACCACACCTGGCAGAACGTGCGCCAGCCGCTGTCGATCGACATCGTGGAGACCGTGATCCGCGATCTGGTGCAAGGCATCGAGCCGCGCCGCATCAAGATCGAGGACATCATGCGCATCGTCTCGCGGCATTTCGGCGTGTCGAAGGGCGACCTGATTTCGCAGCGCCGCCACCGCTCGGTCGTCTGGCCCCGCCAGATCGGCATGTATCTGGCCAAGCAGCTGACCTCGCGCTCGCTGCCCGAGATCGGCCGTCGCTTCGGCGGTCGCGATCATACGACCGTGCTGCATGCGATCCGCAAGATCGAGAGCGACCTCACGGGCAATTCGCGTCTGCGCGAAGAGCTCGATGAGCTGAAAAAAATGCTCAATCACTGATTGATTTCCAGCCGCGCGGGTCGACGCCGTCGGTTCGGCAATCGCGCGGCGGCAGATCGGACCCCGAGGTCATGCCGACGGCAGGGGGCTTCGAGCCGTCGGTACAAGAGGAGCGGCGTCGCATGGCGCCGCTCCTTCTTCGTGCTCCTGTTGCTTCGTGTCTGGGTGGAGGGCCAGGGCGGCGCAGGGGGCGGTCGATTCCAGTGGTCTTGCCGGAGGCGAGCGCGCACTCGCCTTGGTGGGGGCGCGACGGACGGGGACTTGCAAAAACGCGGGCTTCGGCTCAAGTTGCTTGTGCTCTGATTCCCTCAGCGTACCGGTAGGTGGGGCCGGCGCTGCCAGTTGGCGACCAACCCGAGCGGAGCGATGTTCTCTTTTTGTCTGATGCCGTCGGGTCGAAGCCGCCTCGCGCGGCTCGGAGTCTTCAGATCAGCTTCCACGTTTCCAGGCCTGACACGACCGAAGGACCTTCCATGAGACTGGTGATCGAAAGACGGGATCTGCTCGAGGCCCTGGGGCATGTGACCAGCGTCGTGGAGCGGCGAACGACGATCCCGATTCTGTCGAACGTCCTGTTGCGGGCGGCGAGCAACGGCCTCGAATTCAAGGCGACGGATCTTGAGCGCGAAGTGATTGAGCGCGCGGAGGCGGACGTGACGCAGCCGGGCAGCGTGACGGTGGGCGCGCACATGCTGCACGACATCGTGCGCAAGCTGCCCGACGGGGCGCAGGTCGAGCTGAAGCGCGAGCCCGACAAGGACCGTCTGACACTCAGCGCCGGCCATGCACGCTTTGCGCTGCAGACCCTGCCGGCGGAGGATTTTCCCGATCTTGCAGCCGGCGAGCTGACGCAGACATTCGAGGTCGCCGCGCACGAGCTGAAGCGGCTGATCGACAAGACGCGGTTCGCGATCTCGACGGAGGAGACGCGCTACTACCTGACGGGCATCTACTTCCATATCGCCAAGACCGAGGGGACGGACATGCTTCGGGCGGTGGCGACTGACGGGCATCGCCTGGCGCAGGTGGAGATCGAGGCGCCGGCGGGCTCGGTGGGGATGCCGGGCGTGATCATTCCGCGCAAGACAGTCAACGAGCTGAGGCGGTTGATCGAGACGGCGACGGAGGACGTGAAGGTCGGCGTCAGTGCCGCCAAGGTGCGCTTCGAGATCGGGACGGTGACGCTGACGTCGAAGCTGATCGACGGCACGTTCCCCGACTACGGGCGCGTCATTCCGCAGGCGAACGACAAGGAGCTGAAGGTCTCGAACGCGGAGTTCATGAGCGCGGTCGATCGCGTGTCGACCATTGCCTCAGAGCGCGGGCGGGCGGTGAAGCTCAATATCGCTCCCGACCGGCTGACGTTGTCGGTCAACAATCCCGAGGGCGGCAGCGCGACGGAGGAGATCGGCGTTGACTACGGGGCGAGTCCGCTGGAGATCGGCTTCAACGCGCGCTACCTGCTCGACATCGCCGGGCAGCTGGAAGGTGATCACGCGCGCTTCATGCTGGCCGATCCCGGCTCGCCGACGATGATCCGCGACGTCGGCGATGACAGCGCGCTGTACGTGCTGATGCCGATGCGGGTTTAAGGGCGCGCGTTGATCGTTCCCACCACGCCTCAGTCCTTTCAATCGTCTGTCGGCGATTCAGAGCCGATCGCGCCCGCGGCGGGTGGTGGCGCGCGGCTGTGGGTCGAGCGGCTGACGCTGACCGATTTTCGCAACTACGCCGCCGCGCAGATCGCGGCGGGGCCGGAGCCCGTGGTGCTCGCCGGCGCCAACGGCTCGGGCAAGACGAACCTGCTCGAGGCCGTCTCGTTGCTCGGGCCGGGCCAGGGCATGCGGCGGTCCAACTATGCCGATCTGGCGCGCGCGGACGGTGGCGGCGGCTGGGCTGTGGCGGGGCGGGTGCATACGAGCCTCGGCGTCGTCGACATCGGTACGGGGCTTTCCGGTGTCGCGGCCGACGCGCCTTCGGGGCGTACCTCCGGGGGCGACCGGGGTCGCGAGCGGCATTCGCGCGTGGTCAGAATCGACGGCGTCACGCAATCGGGCACGGGGGTGCTGGCGGACTACGTCGAGATGGTGTGGGTGACGCCGGCGATGGACGGGCTGTTCACGGGTTCGGGGACCGACCGCCGGCGGTTCCTCGACCGGCTGATTCTGTGCTTCGATCCGGGATACCGCACGCGCGCGGGGCAATTCGAGCGTGCAATGCAGCAGCGCAACCGGCTCTTGTCGGACGGTGTGCGCGATCGCGTGCAGCTTGACGGGCTGGAAGAGATCATGGCGGAGACCGGCGTGGCGATCGCGGCGGCGCGGGCGGAAGCCGTTGCGGGGCTTGCGTCGGTGGTCGAGGCACGGCGTGCGGCCAAGCCGACGTCGCCGTTTCCGTGGGCGGCACTGGCGATGGAGGGGCGCATCGAGGATGCGCTTGCCGTCAAGGCCGCCGTCGACGTGGAGGAAAGCTACCGGCGCACGCTGCGCGACATGCGCGAGCGCGACCGCGGTGCGGGGCGGACGCTGGAAGGGCCGCACCGTTCCGATCTGGTGGTGGGGCATGGACCCAAGGATATGCCGGCGCGATTGTCCTCGACGGGCGAGCAAAAGGCGCTGCTGCTGGGGCTGATCCTGGCGCATGCCGAGCTGGTCGCCCGCCGGCGCGCGGGTACGGCGCCGTTGCTGCTGCTGGACGAGGTCACGGCGCATCTGGATGAGGCGCGGCGGGCGGCGCTGTTTGCTGAGATTCTCGATCTGGGCATGCAGGCGTGGATGACGGGCACCGATGTGCAGGCGTTTTCCGCACTGGCGGGGCGTGCACGCGTCTTTGATGTCGAGGCCGGGCGGCTGTCGTCTCGCGCGCTGACGTAAGGTGAAAGCGCGGGCTGCATTCACGGGCCAGCTGCGCGTGCGTCGTGTGGCCGTTCGGCGGTGGCTTCGCGGCAGATTCGCCGGTTCTTGGGCCTCGTCAGGAGGGCCATTTTCGAGTCCAGAACTCACTGTCGAATCCGCCACGTTTCGCCTCGCGCGGCGACGATCCCGCAACGCACTGATTCTGCGGCACAAAAACCGTGTCTACGACCGTGCTTTTGCGGTGGATTCCGTAGCAACTTTGCGCACTTCGTGCTAGGTTGCAGGCAATCTTCAAACAGCGATGGAACGACCGCGGAATGTGCGCTCAGCCCGCCCCCAAACTGCCGCCCCAGTCCGACTACGGCGAGGACAGCATCAAGATGCTGAAAGGCCTCGACGCCGTGCGCAAGCGGCCGGGCATGTACATCGGTGATACGGACGACGGCTCGGGTCTGCACCACATGATCTACGAGGTCGTGGACAACGCGATCGACGAGGTGCTTGCCGGTCATGCCAACCGCTGCGAGGTGACGCTCAATCCCGACGGCTCGTGCACGGTGCGCGACGACGGCCGCGGCATTCCGGTCGGCATCAAGCAGGACGACGACCACGATCCCAAGCGCTCTGCGGCGGAGATCGTGTTCACGGAGCTGCACGCGGGCGGCAAGTTCGACCAGAATTCCTACAAGGTGTCGGGTGGTCTGCACGGCGTCGGCGTGTCGGTGGTGAACGCGCTGTCGACGTGGCTGAAGTGCCGCGTCTGGCGCAACGACCAGGAGCATTTCATCGAGTTCCACGACGGTGTGCCGGTGGCGCCGCTGAAAGTCGTCGGCCCGGCGGAAGGGCAGCGCGGCACGGAGGTGTCGTTCCTGCCGTCGACGAACACGTTCACCAAGGTCGAGTTCGACTATGGGACGCTGGAGCATCGCATTCGCGAGCTCGCATTCCTCAACTCGGGTGCGCGCGTGGTGCTGACCGACGCGCGTCATGCCGACGTCAAATCCGAGGAGTTCTACTACGAGGGCGGGTCGGCGGCGTTCGTGCGTTATCTCGATCGGTCGAAAACCCCGTTGATGCCCGATCCGATCATGGTGTCGGCCGACAGCAACGGCATCAACGTCGAGGTCGCGCTGTGGTGGAACGACAGCTACCACGAGAACGTGCTGTGCTTCACCAACAACATTCCCCAGCGTGACGGCGGCACGCACCTTGCCGGCTTCCGCGGCGCGCTGACCCGCGTCGTGAACAAGTACGCCGACGAGAGCGGCATCGCGAAGCGCGAGAAGGTGACGCTGACGGGCGACGATTCGCGCGAAGGGCTGACGGCGGTGCTGTCGGTGAAGGTGCCGGATCCGAAATTCTCCAGCCAAACCAAAGACAAACTGGTGTCCTCGGAGGTCAAGCCGGTGGTCGAGACGATCGTCGGTGACCAGTTGGCGGCGTGGTTCGAGGAGCACCCGAAAGAGGCTCGAACGATCGTCACCAAAGTTTGCGAGGCGGCGGCGGCGCGCGAGGCTGCGCGCAAGGCGCGCGAGTTGACGCGGCGCAAGGGTGCGCTCGACGGCTTGAGGCTGCCGGGCGGGCTGGCGGAATGCCAGGAACGCGATGCATCCAAGACGGAGCTGTTCATCGTCGAGGGCGACTCGGCGGGCGGCTCGGCCAAGCAGGGGCGCAAGCGCGAGTTCCAGGCCGTGTTGCCGATCCGCGGCAAGATCCTCAACGTGGAGCGCGCGCGCACCGACAAGATGCTGTCGAGCGAGCAGGTGACGAACATCATCATGGCGCTCGGCACCGGGATCGGGCGATCGGAGGATGTCGACGGCTTCAATGTCGCGAAGCTGCGCTATCACAAGATCATCATCATGACGGACGCCGACGTCGACGGTGCGCACATCCGCACGCTGCTGCTGACGTTCTTTTATCGGCAGATGCCGGACCTGATCGACCAGGGCCACATCTACATCGCGCAGCCGCCGCTTTACAAAGTCTCGAAGGGCAAGTCGGAAGCGTATCTGAAGGACCAACGCGCGCTGGAGGATTATCTCGTCGACAGCGGCATCGAGGATGCCGTGCTGGTGACGGGGACGGGCGAGGAGCGCGCCGGGCGTGACTTGCGCGACGTCGTTGATCAGGCGCGCGGCATCACGACGCTGATCGACACGCTGCACTCTCGCTATGCGCGCTTCGTCGTCGAACAGGCGGCAATCGGCGGCGCGTTCGATCCCGCGGTCACCGGCTCTCAGGAGAGGGCGACGGCGCGGGCGGAGGAGGTCGCGCGGCGGCTCGATGAGATGGCCGAGGAGACGGAGAAGGGGTGGCAGGGCCGGTTTGGCAACGAGGGCTATGTGTTCCGGCGCGAGGTGCGCGGTGTCGTCGAGGCGCATACGCTCGACCGGCAATTGATCGCTTCGCTTGAGGCGCGGCGGCTCAACGAGCGGCACGCTGCGCTGCAGGAGGTCTACGCCAAGCCCGGGCGGCTGCGCCGCAAGGACAAGCAGGTGCCGATCTTCGGGCCGCGCTCGCTGCTCGATGCGGTCTACGAATCCGGTCGCAAGGGTATCTCGCTCCAGCGCTACAAGGGGCTGGGCGAGATGAACTCGGAGCAGTTGTGGGAGACGACGCTGGATCCCGAGGTGCGCACGCTGTTGCAGGTGAAGACTGGCGATCTCGGCGAGGCAGACGAGATCTTCTCCAAGCTGATGGGTGACGTCGTCGAGCCCAGGCGCGAGTTCATCCAGGAGAACGCGTTGTCGGTGGCGAACCTCGATATTTGAGGGGCGCGCCGCCCGACTCCGCACGTTGCCTATTTGCGCTGCATCGTCGAGATGGCCTCGCCGAATACCGACAAGTCGCCGGACAGGGCCGCCGCCGCCGGCATCACGATTGCAGCGGTGGCTGCTGCGGCCATTGCCGCAGGTTGCGGGGACGTATCACGCACAGGAGGGGCGCGCAGCGGCATCGGCGTGACATTCGTCGCGGTGGTGGGTGCCGGTGTGGGCGCGGGCGTGGCGAGCGGCCGTCCGGTGAGTAAGGCGTCGCGGCGGGCGCGGCCGATGTCGCGATCCCGGGCGCGGGCGTAGCGCTTGGCATTGAGCTTCAACAGCCAAAGCATGCGATTGCCGAGCCACATTTCGCGGCGGGCGCGGCCGGGGTCGACGAGGTTGTCGACGGGCAGCGTGTCACCGGCGTAGGCGAGGATCGCGCCGATCGGGGCGGCGATCTCGTCCTGCATCGCGATAAGTTTGGCGTAGAGGTTCGCGGCGGGTGTTACGAGCGTGCCGAAGCCGCCGCGCGGCTGGTTGGACCCGATGACGTAGAGGTTCTTTGCGCTGGCGGGGAATGCGCCGGAATAGATCTGGAGCGCACCGTTCTTTTGGCTGATCAGGCCATCGGGCAGGAACGGCACCGAATTGTGGAAGCCCGTGCCGGCGACGATGACGTCGTACTCGCCGCTCGTGCCGTCCTTGAACGTGACGGTCTTGCCTTGCCAGCGCGCGATGTCGGGTCGCGGGCGGATCTTACCCTTTCGGATGAGGCCCAATGGCTCGATGTTGTAGGTCGGGTGCCGCTCGAACATGCGATGGCCCGGATGCGGCAGGCCATAGGTTTCGTAGCGGCCGACGATCATGCGCACGATGCCTTTGAGGATCGTGCGTTGGAGGGCCATCGGCAGGTTCCAGATCGGCAGGTCGGTCAGCGGCCGGCCGAAAGCCATCTTGGGCAGGAACCAATAGCCCGAGCGCAGGCTCCAGTCGCACGAAGCCGCAGCTTCTGCAGCCTCGCAGACGGCGTCGCAGCCGGAGTTGCCGCCGCCCATGACGAGCGTGCGCTGGCCCTTCAATTCGTCTGGTCCGGTGTAGTCGCGCGAGTGAATGAGGCGGCCGGTGAAGGTGCCGGGATAGCTTGGCAGCTTCTTGTCCCAGTGATGTCCCGAACAGACGACGACACCTTTGTAGGTCCGCGTCTCGCCGTCGGCGAACGTGACGTCCCACGCTTCGTCGGGGCGCGGCGCGGCGCGCGCGACGATGCGGCGTGTTTCGATGGCGCTCATCAAGCCGTTGTTGACGGCGAAGGCCTCAAGGTAGCGCAGCATCTGGGCGCAACTGGGAAAATCCGGGTAGTCGGCCGGCATCGGCGTATCGGCGAATGCGGTCGCGGTCTTGGACGATACGATGTGGGTGCGCGCTGGGATGGAGTGGCGCCAATTGCCGCCGACGCCATCGCCGGCGTCGACCTGATCGTAGGCGATGGCGTGTGCCTTCAGGGCCTTCGCCATGGCGAGGCCGACCGGTCCCGCGCCCACCAACAACAACTTGTCCCGCGCCATCGCCATATCTACCGTATGGTATTAAGATCGTCGGCTAACAATCTGATATCTAAGGGCATGTCAACCGAGTGGCGGCTTTTGTCCGTTCGGCGTGCAGCCGTGCTTTGGTGTGCCGGGTAGCCGGCCCAATGGAAATGTTGCGCTATTACAATCGATTAGCGTGAGTGCCGGCGCGGGCCCGAACCGAGCCGGGTACGCACGAAATGCAGGTCGGCTGCCCCCTTGCGCGGTATCTCCGGCCGGCACGGAGTGCTTGGGTACGCGGCCGGCAATAGGCAGTCGATGGAAAAGGGGCGGCGCCCAAGACGCCGCCCCTTTCAATTGCTCGTCCAGCGTGGGCCCTTCAGCAGGGCGCTTTCAGCGGGATCGCGATGGGCCCGGGCGCTGCATCACTGGAAGGTCTCGGCGAACTTCTTCTTCACCTGATTGGCGTTCTTTTCCAGGAAGTCGTAGTCCACCGGGATCACCTTGATCTTGGCAACGGGCGGCGCGCCGGCCGGCGGTTCGAGATCGATGCGGGCGGAGTAGCCGCCGGCCTTGGGGAAGATCTTCTGGGCGTCGTCGCTGATCATGTACTCGGCGAAGGCCTTGGCCGCGTTGGGGTTCGGCGAGCCCTTCACGACCGCGGTCGGGGAGGGAATGATGAATGTTCCGTCCTGCGGATAGACCGTGACGATGTCGTGTCCGGCCTTACGGTCGGCGGCGGCATAACTGTCGAGGGCGCCGACGGCGATGATGCGCTCAGCGCGCTTGATGGTGTCGGAGACCTGCTGGTTGGAGCGCACGATCATGATGTCGTTCTTGCGCAGGCTCTCGTAGTAGCCCCAGCCGTTGATCTTGGAGATCATACCGACGACCGACACCTGCAGTGAGGTGAAGGCGGGATCGGTCATGACGAGCTTGCCCTTGTACTTGGGGTCGAGCACGTCCTTCCAGGTCTTAGGCAGGTCGGCGGCGGCGATCTTGTCGGCGCGCGCGTAGAGCGTCATGACGTTGAGGCGCTGGCCGACCCATTGTCCGTCCTTGTCCTTGCCCGCCTCGACGATCTTGTCGAAGTTCTTCGGCTTGAAAGCGACGAACGTGCCTTTTTCGGCGAGCACGTTGGAGGCGGCGGGATCGGACGTGGTGAGCACGTCGGCAGCGACCTTGCCGGCGCCGATCTCCTGCTGGAAGCGGCGCAGGACGGCCGTGCCGCCGGAGCGGAACAGCTCAACCTTGATGCCGGTCGCCTTCTCGAATTCGTTGGCGATTTCCTGCGCCTGCTTGATCGGCGTCGACGTGTACCAGCTGACCTTGCCTTCCTTCTTGGCTGCGGCCATGTCCACGGCATCCTGCGCGGCAGCGCCGGTGCCGAGGCCGGCGGCGAGCAGGCCCGCGACGATCAGGCGTGCGCGCCCGGCGTGGGTCGGCAATCGTGTCGTGTCGGTCATTGTCGTCTCCCTTCGTTATCGTTTGCGATCCTGGTGGCGTGGCCCACGTCGAGCGCCTCAGCGCGGAGCGGACGCGGAAGCAGGCTTGTCAGACGGCGGCCCCAGTACGGTGATCTCGCTGCCGTCGATGGTGATGGCGATCGGGTCGCCGGGGGCGAGGCGCACGCGCGGGGTTGCCTGCACGCGCAACTCGGGACCGTTGTCGCAGCGCACGACATATTCGACGAGGTTGCCGAGGAAGGTGCGCTCGCTGACGGTGCCGGCGCGCGGGCTTGCGGTGTCGGGCGCGGCGATGGTGATGCTCTCGGGGCGCAATGCGATCTCGATCTTCTGCCCGGCCGACATGCCGGAGGGGACGAGCGCCTCGAAGGCGAGGTCTGGCGACAGCGCCAGGCGGGCGCGCGTGCCGCTGGTGGCGGCGATCTCGGCGGGCACGAGGTTCACGAGGCCCATGAAGTCGGCGACGACGCGGTTGGCGGGGCGGCCATAGACCTCCTCGGGCGTGCCGAATTGCTGCAGCCTGCCGCCGTGAATGACGGCGATCCGGTCCGACAGCGCCAGCGCCTCGGCCTGGTCGTGGGTGACGTAGACGAAAGTGATGCCGGTGCGCCGCTGAAGGTCCTTCAGCTCGCTGCGCATACGCTCGCGCAGTTTCGCGTCGAGGTTGGAGAGCGGCTCATCGAGCAGCAAGATGCCGGGCTCCACGACGAGGCTGCGGGCGAGCGCGACGCGCTGCTGCTGGCCGCCCGACAACTCGCTGGGATAGCGGCCCTCCAGGCCGGTGAGATTGACGAGTGCCAGTGTCTTGTCGACGGCGGCCTTGATCTCGGCTGCGCCAAGCTTCCTGAGCTTCAGCCCGAAGGCGACGTTCTCGGCGACGGTCTTATGCGGCCAGACGGCGTAGTTCTGGAACACCATGCCCATGCCGCGCGCTTCGGGGGGGACGACGCCCTGGGACGAGGACACCAGGCGATCGCCGGCGTGGATCGTGCCGGTATCGGGCTTCAGGAAGCCGGCGACGAGGCGCAGCGTCGTCGTCTTGCCGCAGCCGGATGGGCCGAGCAGGGTGACGAATTGGTTGTCGGCGATATCGAGCGATAGGTCGGCGACGGCCGCCATCTTCGCATCGGCCGCGTAGGACTTCGACAGGCCCTCGATGGTGATGGCGGTCATCAGGCCGGCACTCCGGTGGTGGTGCTTTGCGTGTTGCTCGCGCTGCCGCTGCGGCTGCCGATGCGTCCGCCGCCGAAGCGATGGGCGATCCAAAGTGCGAGCGTGATGATGAACATGTTGACCATGGCGAGGGCGGCGACGCTTTCCATGTAGCCGGTCTCGTAGAGGTTGTAGACGGCGACCGCGAGCGTGATCGATCCCGAGGAGAACAGCAGGATCGAGGCGGAAAGCTCCTGGATGACGGGCACAAATACGAGCAGCCAGCCGGCGAACAGGCCGGGCCGCATCAAGGGCAGCGTGATCGCGCGCATGGTCTGGCCCCAGGTCGCGCCGAGGACGCGCGCGGATTCCTCGAGCGAGCCGTCGATCTGGCGCAGCGCGGTATTGGCCGCGCGCACGCCGAGCGGGATGTAGCGGCCGACGTAGGCGAGCAGCAGGATGACGAGCGTGCCGTAGATCGGCAGCGGCATTTTCAGCCAGAACTGGATAAGGGCGACGGCCATGACGATGCCGGGAAGACCGAGCGGCACGAGGGCTGCGTAGTCGAGCAGTCTGCGACCGGGGAGCTGGGTGCGGATGTCGATCCACGACAGGATGGCGCCGAGGAACACGGCGACGGTGGCTGCGACGACGGCGAGCAGCAGGCTGTTGAGGATCGCGCGCTGGGTGACGTCGTATTTCCAAAGCACGAATACGTAGTTGTCGAGCGTGATGTTCTTCCAGAACTCCAGGCCCCAGGACTTGGACAGCGACACGGCGATCAACGTGCCGTAGGGCGCTGCGATCGAGATGGCGAACACGATCAGCACGATGGCGATGATGACCCAGCGCCAGATTCCCAGGTCGATCAGATCGTGGCGTGCGCCCTTGCCGCCGAGCGTGACGTAGGAGCGGCGCGAGAGGAAATGTCGCTGCAGCCACAGGGCGCCGACCGTGATCAGGATGAACAGGATGGAGAGCGCAGATGCGAGGCCGTACTGCGGCGGGAAATCGAACAGTGCGTAGATGCGTGTCGGCAGCGTGAAGATGCGGGCGGGCAGGCCTATGATCGCCTGGCTGCCGAACAGCGCGATGGCGTTGACGAAGGCGAGCAGCGTGCCGGCGAGGATGGCAGGGGCGACGAGCGGCAGGGTGATGGTGGCAGCAGTGCGCAAGCGGCCGGCGCCGAGGATCTGGGCGGCCTCCTCGTAGCTGGCGTCGACCGACTGAAGCGCGCTGGAGGCCAGCAGATAAACGAAGGGGAAGGTGTGCATCACCGTGACGAGCACGAGGCCGGCCATGGAGAAGACGTTGAAGGTCAGCGACGGCAGGCCGGCGACGTCGCGCATCAGCACGTTGACGAGGCCGGAGTTGGGGCTGAACAGATTGACGTAGGCGATTGCGGTCAGGAACGGCGGCGATAGGTATGACAGGGTCGCCGTCAACTGGATCAGCGGCTTGGCGGGCACGTTGGTGCGGGTGACCGCCCAGGCGAGCGGCAGGCCGATCAACAGGCTGAAGAGGCCCGTCCAGGCGCCGAGCTCGAGCGAGTTGAACAGCGCGCGATAGTAGAGGCGGCCGGTGGCGGCCTCGTGGAAGTGCGCGAGCGTCGGTCCCGTCTCGCCCTGGAATGCGGAGATGAGCAGGAAGGCAATGGGTAGGACGACGAGCACGACGAGCGCGGCGACGGCCGCACCCATGACGAAGCGCTCGACGCGGCGACCGCGGCGCTCTTCGGCATCCAGCATCGGCCCGGCGACCGCGATCAGGTCGGCGGAGGCGGCTCCGGCTTTGCCGGGCATGGCGGTGCCTCTTTCTTGAGCGTTTCCTCGTGCGGGACGCCGCGGGCGCGGTTGTGTCCGGGCCGGAGACGTCCGTTTGGCAAGCGATCGGCATCGGCTCGGGCCGACGGCGCATGATCACTGCCAGCGCGGCGTTATCGCGGTCCAGGGGCCGGATGTCGAGGGGGATTGTGAGGGCGTCGCGGATTGGCAGGTCCCGGTCATGCGCATGGCCTGGATCGAGCGGTGTGGCCGATCTACGTCCACGTCCCTAGGGTGGTCTGCGGTCCAGCGATGGGCCGATGGTCGCCAGAGGGGCTCGGTCCCAGGTCGGCGGCGAACCCGGCCTATAGGTTGACAGCCCCCTTGTCGCGGTCGGCGTCCTTGGCCTTGTGCTCTGGCTCGACGTGGACGACGACCTCGGAGCCCTCGATCTCGGCCTCGATGGCGTGCTCGAGCCGGTCGCAGATGGTGTGCGCCTCGTCGACGGTCATGGTGCCGGGTACGACCAGGTGGAATTCGATAAAGGTCGCCCGGCCGGCGAGCCGGGTGCGGATGTCGTGGACCTGTAGGGCGCCGTCGCCGTTGCGGGCGATCGCGGCGCGGATGCGGGTCTCGATCTCTTGGCCGGCGGTCTCGTCCATCAAGTGGCTGAGCGAGCTCGTGACGATGCGATAGCCCGCGACCAGGATGTTGACGGCGACGGCGGCGGCCAGCAGCGGGTCGAGGATGTGCCATCCCGTGAGCGCCACCAGGCCCAGACCGATAAGCACGCCGATCGAGGTGGCGACATCGGTCAGGAGGTGCCAGCCGTCGGCGGCCAGCGCGTGCGATTGCCAGACGCGGCCGCGCGAGATCAGCACCCAAGCCCAACCGGCGTTTATGGCGGTGGCCACGAGGTTGATGAGCATGCCCTCGTAGGGCTGGCCGATGGTGCGCGCGGAGACGAGGGCGGCCCAGGCCTCCTGCATGATCATGACGGCGGCGAGGATGATCAGCGCGCCTTCGAGAGTGGCGGAAAAGAGCTCCGCCTTGTGATGGCCGAAGGGGTGGCGCCGGTCGGCCGGCCGGTGACTGACCTTGATGGCGACCAGGGCGGCGACGGCGGTGACGAGATTGACGATGCTCTCGAGTGCATCGGAGTAGAGCGCGACGCTGCCGGTGCGCAAGTAGGCGACGTATTTGATGCCCATCACCAGGAGCGAGACGACGATGCTGCCGGTGGCGAGTAGCACCAGCCGGCGCTCCGAGTGCGCGAGGGTCTCGCGCGTGTGGCCGGATTTGCGGGCTGGCGGCGGAGGCTGACCATCACCGTCGCCGTTCCCATTACCATTGCCGGGGCCATCGCGGCGCGGAGGCCCGCTGGCGGCAGGCTGGGTCGGGTGCTTGCGATCCAGTCTCATGCGCGATCAGGTCTCACGGTGTGCGTCAGGCTTGGCGGCAGGCTCGCGCGCGGCCGGGTGGTGGCGGCGGGCGAAGCTCGATGTCAAACGCGGCCTGTCTGCCAGAGGTTCGCCGACAATAGAAGCCGACACGGCCGCGCATCCCGTGGCGCCGTCCACAGATTTTCCACACCGCCGGCTCGCGTCTGGGCCGCGAATCGGGTGCATCGGGGCATTGAAGATTAGGCGTCACTGGAGCGCGCAGCGTTGCCGGGCCGGGCGCGAGCCGGCCAGCGCCATAGCTGGGAGATCGCGGGATGGCCAATTTCACCACGCACATCGCTGTCGGTACGGTGGTTTCCGGTGTGATGGCGACGCTTACGCTGGCGGCCGACGTCGTCGCGCCGGAAAACCTCGTCGCGGTGACACTGGCGGGTGTGCTGGGCTCGGTGCTGCCCGACATCGATCTGAAGGATTCGCGGCCGGCCAAATTGATGTGGTCGGGCCTTGGCATCTTCTTCTCGTTCGCGGTTCTGTTCGTCTACGCGACCAAGTTCTCGGTGGCCGAGTTGTGGATCCTGTGGCTCGGGACGCTGGTGTTCGTGCGCTACGGCATGCAAGCGATCTTCGATCGAACCGCCGTACATCGCGGTATCTGGCATTCGGTTCTGGCCGCCCTGTTCATGGCGATCCTGACGGCGATCGTCTTCCGCCATGTCGCGGAGCGGCACGAGGGTGTGGCCTGGCTGGCCGGCGGGTTCATGTTCGTGGGCTACCTGACGCACCTGATCCTCGACGAGATGTATTCGGTCGACATCATGGATCGGCGAATCAAGGCGTCGTTCGGGACTGCGCTCAAGCTGGTCGACACCCGGCATCCCGTCCACAGCGCCGCGATGCTGGCCGTGACGGTTGCGGCGTTGTTCATGGCGCCGCCGGTGACGACGTTCGTGGAAGGGATCTCCTCGCGCTCGCTGTGGGTGGAGTTGAACGACAAGCTGTTGCCGAAGGGCAAGTGGTTCGGCGTGTTTGACCCGCTCGGTCATCGGGTGGCCGGCGATTCGGCGCGCCAGGCGCCGACGGTTACGACCGGCGATGGCATCGGCTCGGGGCGGGGCATCGAGACGGGGGCGATCCCTGAGCGCGCGGCGCCCGGGGCGGAGCGGAACTGATCGTCGTCTCCTGGCCGCGCGGCCGGACATTGCAGTCTTGCGCCGGGACAGTTTTGCGGCGCGGGCGCCGTCTCAGGCGGGGCCGCATTCCCTGACGGATGGGCGCTGCTGCTGGGCGGCGAGGCCGCTCAGGAATACCGCGACGAGGTCTTCGATCAGTGGAAGGGCGCTCTCCGCGGTGACGCTGGAGAGCTTGTCGGCAGTCGACAGGGACGTGATGCCGTGCACGCCCGCCCACAATACGCGCGCGGCGCGCTGCAAGGCGGCTGCGTCGCCGTCAGGTACGATGGGCTTCAGCGCATGCTCGACGCGGCTCATGAGCAGATCGAGCTTGTCCTGGTACCAGGCCGGCATCGGGGTCCCCGGCGGGAGATGATGCTCGAAGAGCAGGTTCCAGCGGCGCGGATGCTCGTGGGTGAAGCGCAGGTAGGCCATCGCCAGATTGCGCACGTATTCCTTGGGGTCGTTGCTCTCGGGGATGGCATCGAGGCGCTCGTCCAGGGCGTCGAGCAGACGTGCCTCCACGTGGAGGATGACGTCGTCCAGGTTCTCGAAGACGTTGTAGATCGTGCCGGGCGAATAGCCGATACGCTTGGCGATCTCGCGAGCGGAGAGATTGGAGAGCCCGCCTTCGGCGATCAAATCCTCGGCTGCTCCGAGAATCAGATGCCTCAGCTCGTCACTCGTATGGGAGGAGCGTCGCCCCATGCTTTTTTCGCTGCCCGATCAGCCAGCCCTGCAATCACCATACGAGAGAGTCTATTGCAGACAAGCGGTTATCAATCGGCGCGCGATATAACTGTCTTACGTTGAAGCCGGGTAAATTGTGGCGGGATTGTGGCTGCTGGCCGATCCGGCCATGCCGACGGCGCCACCCACGGCCGGCACAAGTCAGAAGGTCAAGGGTCCAAATCGGCAGGGCCGCGGCCGGCTGCGCTTCAAGATCAGGGGCAGGTCAGCATGCAGTTGGGATTTTCTGCATTGTAGACCACGCAAGACTTGCGGGGGCTGACGGTCGCCTTGTCGCGCAGCGTGACGGCAGAGTTCAGGTAGTGCGAGAGGATCAGGGGCTCATAGTCGTATTCGGACTCGACGATGATGGCACTCGCGCCCCGGCTGAGCAGGCCGTCCGGCATCGTGTAGCTGGTGCACTTGGCGGGCACGGAGGCGCCGTTGTAGCCCTTCGACCACTCGACGCGGGTCTGGCTGGCATCGTCGGGGTCGGCCTTGATGGAGATGATGCCGACCTTCATGCGCGTGGGGTCGTAGGGCGACAGCAGGTGCTTGACGATGTCCATGGTGGCGTCGAGCGAGGAATCCGAGGCGGTGTCGTCGCGGGCGATGAGGTCGGCGGTTGCGGCCGTCGCCATCGATACGCGGCGATCGAGGCCGACGGCCTGACCCAGCTCCAGCGTGCCGATGAACATCAGGAACAGCAGCGGCACGAGCATGCCGAACTCAACGGCAGCGATGCCGCGCTCGTCGGATTTCAGACCGGCGCTGCGCTGCGCGAGGCGCGCGAACAGCCGTCTCATGCGCGTGTCGGTCATCTTGGTCATTTCAGGTCTCGCCGTTCACTCGGGTCGCAGCGGTGCGGGGGGGGGGCGCATCGCCTCACTGGTAAGGTTCGGTGCGGAAGGTGGTTGCGGCCTGAATTAGCGCGGAGCCGTTGCTCATCTTGCCCAGCCGCAGGAAGGGAAGGTTGGCCGCAAGCTCCCATTCGTAGCAGGCCGTAACCAGGACGACGGCGCTGGCGCCGCCGGAGCTGTCGCCGATGTTGTCTCCGGCCGAGCCGCTGGCTGCTGCGAGGTTGCCGTCGGGGCCGATACAGGCCTTTGGAGCGACACTCGTGAAGTCGGCCCAGCTCTGGACGTGGACGCGCATCTTGTTTTGGCAGTCGATGTAGCTGGCGACCTGATCGCAGATCTGCTGCTTGAATTCGGCGGCCGTCATGTTGGCCTGCTGGGCCTGGCCGGTACGGATCAGGCGTCCGGCACGCTCGACAGCGTTCTCCAGGGAATACGTCGTGAGGAAGTGGAGCCCGACGGTGATGACGCCGAAGCACATCATCAGAAACGGAACACCCACGAAGCCGAATTCGACGGCGGTCGTGCCACGTGTGTCCTTCCGGAACGTGCGCCGCGTCAGGCGTGCGGTGCGTGTGGGCCGGAGGCTCGAAAGCTTCTGCAACATCGTGCGAGATCCTGCCAACATTCAGAACATGACGGTACGGATTGCATTTCTAATGCCTGCAGGACTAACGGATCATTAATGGTCGGGATTGGACGCAATCAGGGTAAACGGAGCGTCAGTGGTCGTACCCGGCCGGGTCGCCGGGCGGTGCATGGGCATGAAAAAACGCCGGAGCGAGGCTCCGGCGTCGAATGTCCTGGGTGCCGGCTTGCGGCTGGGCTTACTGGCTGCCCTGGCCGCTGTTCTCGGCGGCGGCGTCGCCCATCTTCAGCTTGCGATCGGTGCTCTTCGACAGGGCGTCGAACTGACTGGGATCGTCGCCGATGGTCAACACCTGATTGCAGTCCGGGGCGCAGTTGTAGGATGCGCGCGCCCCACCACGGTGCAGGTTGAGCACGCGTGCCTCATCACGGACCACGACGATCCGCTGGTCCTGGATGATGTTGCGGTCACCGTCGAGGGTGATGATGTTGGTGACCCCGAACGACTTGCCGGTCACCACCAGCATGTTGCCGCTCTGAACACTGACGTCGGCAATCGAGGGATTGCCGACGATGATGTCGGCCACAGCGCGCGGCAGGCGGATCAGCGTGGACTGATCGTAGCGCACGACGAGGTCGTTGGCGGCGGCGGGAGTGACGACACCGAATAGGGCCGTCAGGCAGCTGAGGCCGGCGGCGAGTGCCGTGCCCAGGCGGGTTGCGGCCGATGCGTTCTTGGTGCGGCCAAGCATGTGCGCAGGCATGAGGTCTTCCTCTAATCGATGCGGCGACGCGCACAATTACTCCAGCAAATGGTGAAGGAAGATTGAACGTCTGCGCGGAACCGGCACGGGGTGCCCGGTGGGGCCAGTTGCCTGCTTGGCGAACACCGTCCGGCGAGGTCCGGTGCGGGGATGCGGCAATCGTGCATTGTCGCGCCCGATGGGCCGCTGGGGACTTGGAGGCTCAATTCAGGCGGCGGGTGCGGTAGTCTAACCGCTGCCGATTTCCGGACTGCGGCGCGGACATTGCAGTGCAATGCGGATGATTACAGATCGCGCAAGATATTTTTAGGGAATGTTTTCACGAGGAATCTCTGTAAGTAATCGAATATTTACGTGGCATCCATTGACGCCCTCAAGTATATCTTCTTGTTTTCTTGTTGTTACCTTAGATGATGCCGGGATCATCCGACCGGTAATTCGGTCATATTCTACAAACTACGGCTTTTAACCTGCCTTTAAGTTCCGGTGGGCTAAGGTCCGCCCAGTTCAGACATGAGGGCGGTTCCTCGGTTGAACTGACTGCCAAGTGCAATCACCTCGAGTTGGGAGAGAGTTGTCATGAAGAACCTGTTCGCTCGCTTTGCGAAGGATGAGTCCGGTGCGACCGCCATCGAGTACGGCCTGATCGCCGCGCTCATCAGCGTTGTCATCATCGGCGCCGTCACGCAGCTCGGTGGCGCTCTGGAAGATACGTTCCAGTCGGTCGCCGACACGCTGGGCAACTAATCGCGGAGTTCGGCGGCCTGGCCGCCGTTCACTGCAGTCCAAAAAAACCACCCGACACGAAGTGTCGGGTGGTTTTTTATGTGCAATCGGCTGGGTTGCGGGTTTGGGGGCGGCACCGCCGATGGGAGGTGCTTTGATGATCCGTTGGCGGGAATTTTCACTTTTCCCCGCTAAGACAGTCGATGTCGGATCAAGGAAGCGGGGTCCAAGGTCACGACGGCGCGGTTGCGTCGAACAAGCATCCGGAATTCAGGGGCAGGTTTCATGTTGGTTACCAGGGCGATCACCAAAGTGAAGGCGAAATTGGCTATCGCATCGCTCGGCGTCACTTCGAGGGCCACGGTCGTGCTGGCGGCGTTTGCCCATGACCGGCGCGGGGCGACGTCGACGGAATACGCTTTGATCGCGGGCTTTTTGAGCATCGTTATCCTGTTTGGTGTGACGAATGTCGGCCAGGTTCTGCTCGAGATTTTCACAAACACAGCTGCGGCGATCGAGTGAGGCATTTGGTTCGGCGCTGTGGCTGATAGTGCCTGCGGATGACCGGCGCGTTCACGGGACGATTGCGGGTCAAGCCATATACAACGCAATCTCAGCGGCAGGCGACGGGGTGCGGTGCTGCCTTCGGGTCAAGGACTTAAAGGCCGCTTAACCTCTGTGCTGAAGAATACGGCGCGATCGAACAGGTCCCCAAGGGGACCGCATGGAGAATGCGCCGTGCTTGAAAATGCCCTCCTCCTGGTGTTCCCGCTCGCCATGGCGTTTGCGGCTGCCACGGATTTTCTCACCTACACGATCCCGAACAAGATCTCGCTGGTGCTGATCGCCGCTTTCGCGGCGATCGTGCCCTTTACCGATCTGGGCTGGCCGGCGATCGGCATGCACGTCGCCACGGGCGCTGCCGTCCTATGCGTTGGCTTTGCCCTGTTCAGTGCGGGGCTGCTGGGCGGCGGCGATGCCAAGCTGCTTGCTGCAGCGGCGCTGTGGATCGGGCACGAGCATCTGCTGGCCTACGTGACCATGGTCGCCATCTGCGGCGGTGCGCTGGGCATGGTCCTGTTGGCGTACCGCCGGGTGCCGTTGCCGGGCTGGCTCAGCGGGCGTGACTGGGCGCAGCGGTTGCACCAGCACGGCGGCGGCATGCCCTACGGCATCGCGCTGGCGGCTGCAGGATTGTGGATCTACCCGTCGACACCCTGGTTCGCGGGCCTCGCGGCCTGACCGCTTAGCTGTGACGGCGGCATGCTGTCCGGCCACAGCAGCGTATATTTTGTTCGTACAGGGAATGATCGGCGTCGGATCGGATCGAAATGTGACGTCCATTAACCGCGCATTGACCTTTGTTGCGCACATTGGACGTCGAAGTGGACGACAGACCATTCGGTTGAAAGGACCCTTTTCGCGATGAAGCGGGCACAGTTGATCGGCATCTCGATAGCTCTCGTGGCGGGCGTGCTGGCTTTCGTCATGATGCGCGGCATCGTCAACAAGCCGCAGAAGGTGATCGTCACCGAACAGGTGAACGCAACCGAGGTCCTCGTCGCACGCTCAGACATCGGGCTGGGCACCGTGACCAACGAAGGTCACTTCCGGTGGCAGACCTGGCCGAAGGACGCGGTGACGCCGAATTTCATCAGCAAGGCGTCGGGCAGCGCTGCGGTGCGCAACCTGGCGGGCTCCGTGGCCCGCGCGCCGATCCTCTCCGGCGAGCCCATTACCAACATCAAGCTGATCAAGCCCGGCCAGGGCGGCGTCCTTGCAGCGATCCTGCCGGCGGGCATGCGGGCGGTCTCCACCAAGATCAAGGAAGAGACCGCGGTCGGCAAGATGATCCTGCCGAACGATCACGTCGACGTGCTGCTGTCGCGGCGCCTGCGCCAGAAGGGCGGTGCAGAGGAGCACATCTCCGAGACGCTGTTCCGCAACGTCCGGGTGCTCGCCATCGGCCAGCAGATCGAGGCCCGCGAAGGCAAGAAGGGCGCGGAAGGTACGACCGCTACGCTCGAGCTGACGCCGCGCCAGGCCGAGACGCTGGCACTGGCCAACTCCATGGGTGAGATCTCGTTGTCACTGCGCTCCATCGCCGACCTGGTTGCCGGCGGGGCTGGTCCGCAGGAAGCGCTGGATCTCACGAAGAATCGCAATTCGTCGTCGGTCAAAGTCATGCGTTACGGCCAGAAGTCTCGCGCTTACGGCGTCAACTGAAGTCTACGGGGCGCTTTCAGTCTTTGTCCCTCAATCAAGTCTTGCGTGTGTCAGTTCGAGTCTCGTGTGCACCTCATCGGGTAGCTCGTCAGAAGGCTCTAGACCCATGCATAATTTTTTCAAGACGGCCTGGGGTGCCACCCTGGTCGGAATGGCCGGGCTGGTGGCCTCGGCGCTCCTGCCAGGCCACGCTCAAGACGCCCTTGCCAACGGCAGGACGCGAACCGCGGCCATGCCGACGGGGCCAATGCCCTACAGTCCGGATCACAACTCGCTGATCCGGATCTCGGCTCATGAACGGCTGCCGCAGGTTCGCGGCATCAAGATCGCCCGCAACAAGGCGGCGGTGATCGAGCTGCCACGCGACCTGCGCGACGTTGTCGTTTCGGCGCCGGAAATCATGGATGCGGTGGTGCAAAGCGCCAACCGGGTCCATCTGATCGGCAAGAAGACCGGCCAGTCGAACGCCTTCTTCTTCGATACCAACGGCGAGCAGATCCTGACGCTCGAAGTCGTCATCGAGTACGACACGAGCGCGCTCGATGCGCTGTACCGGCGATTGATGCCGGGTTCGAACATCAAGGCGGAGATCCTGAACGAGACGGTGATCCTGACCGGCAGCGTTCGCAGCCCGGTCGATGCGAGCCGCGCAGCCGATATCGCGTCGCGCTTCATCGTGACGCCAGATCCTTCGATTCCGCGGCGCGATGCGCCTAAAGTGATCAACATGCTCTCGGTCGAGGGCGAGGAGCAGGTGATGCTCCGGGTTACGGTCGCGGAAGTGCAGCGCTCACTGCTCAAGCAGTTCGGCGTGAATATCGGCGCCGCCATTAATGCCGGCAACTTCTCGACGACGCTGCTGACAGAGAACGCCTTGCCGCTGACGGCCGCGGCCGGCCTCGGTCAGCTGCCGCTCTCGGCGATCTCGACGGCGGGCGATCCGACCGATCCGGCGACTGCCTGCGGCGTCGGCTCTATGTGCAGCTATCAGACGAGCGGTCCGGTCAAAGATGCCTTCACCAACAGCGGTCCTGTCACGGGCTGGTCGTCGGGGCGCAATCGAATCCAGAACGCGCTGCGTGCGCTGGAACGTGACGGTCTCGTCAAGACACTGGCCGAGCCGAACCTGACGGCGGTGTCGGGCGAGTCGGCGAAGTTCCTGGCCGGTGGCGAGTATCCGATCCCTGTGGTCGACAGCGACGGCAAGTTGACGGTGACCTTCAAGGAGTTCGGTATCGGCGTCGCCTTCACTCCGATGGTCATGTCGGAGGGCCGCATCAGCCTGAAGATCGAGACAGAGGTCAGCGAGCTTACCAACAACGGCGCGGTTTCGCTCTCCAACATCTCGATCCCGGCGCTGAAGAAGCGGCAGGCCAAGTCGACGATCGAGCTGCCTTCGGGTGGATCGCTGGCGATCGCAGGCCTCATCTCGGAGGACACGCGCCAGAACATCGATGGCATGCCGGGACTGAAGAACCTGCCGGTGCTGGGCACGCTGTTCCGCAGCCGGGACTTCATCAAGCAGGAAACAGAGCTCGTCGTGATCGTGACGCCCTACGTCGTGCGGCCCACCAGCCGCGGCCAGCTCGCTCGCCCCATCGACGGCCTGGCGGCTGCGACGGACATGAAGGCCAACTTCCTCGGTCACCTCAATCGCATCTACGGGCAAGGCGGGTCTCGTCCCGTCGGCGATCTGAAGGGCGACTACGGTTTCATCGTCGAATAACGGCTAGCGCAGGAGTGTCATCATGAACTCGCACCAAACACTGCGCTCGCGGGCGGCAACGTCTAGCTTGCGCGCCTCAGTGGCCAAAGCGGCGCTGATCACCATGGCTGTCGCCGCGCTCGCCGGCTGCCGCCACGTCGACGATCCGGTGTCGCCGATCAGCTTCTCGCTGGTCGATCCCTCGGAGCGCCACCCGATCCTGGTGTCGCAGGAGCCTTCGTCACTGTCGATCCGGGTGCCTCGCGGCTCCTCGGGGCTGACAACCACGCAGCGCGCAAGCCTGTCGCAGTTCCTCGGCCGGTATCGCGCCGCGGATGCAGGCAACAGCAAGCTGATCATCCAGGCACCGAGCGGCGGCGGCAACGAAGTCGCTTCGATGCACGCCGTCGGAGAGATCCGCCAGATCATGTCGGACTACGGGTTTGCCGACAATTCGGTGGCGGTTGAAGCGTTCCAGGCCGGCGTGAGCTCTCAGCCCGCGATCCGGGTCTCGTACCTGAGGTACGTGGCACAGGGGCCGACCTGCGGTCGCTGGCCGGAAAATCTGGCACGCGATCCCTACAACCTGCCCTACACGAATTTCGGCTGCGCCACGCAAGCGAACTTTGCGGCACAGGTTGCCAACCCGGCCGATCTGCTGGGTCCGCGGACGATGACGCAGCGTCCTGCGGAGCGCCGCGACGCGACGTGGGAGAAGTACCTGAAGGGTGACTCGACCTCGTCGAAGAAGGCCGAGGACGAGAAGATCAAGACGGACGGCAAGTGAGGTCAGACGCCATGAAGCAAGTAGCATCTTCGGACTTCGGTGCAGTATCCGAGAGCCGCGACCTCGCTCCGTACGAGGGCGGCGAGGGTGCACAGCCCGTGCAGTACGAGAAGGCCCGGCCGATCCCGCGCATCTCGATCCAAGCCTTCTGCGACTCGCCAGAGATGGCCGAGGTTCTGCAGACGGCGTCCGAGGATCGTCGGCTGTCCAAGGCGCACGTCAGTGTGCACATGGGCGGGGCAACGGCGGCCGTGGCTCACTACCAGGAGAGCCCGACGCCGAACCTCATCATCATCGAATCGACGTTCGATGGTGCGGACCTCATCGGTGAGCTCGACCGGCTTGCAGAGAGCTGCGATGCCGGCACGAAGGTGATCATCGTCGGGCAGTACAACGACGTGCTGCTCTATCGTGAGCTTCTGCGTCGCGGCGTCAGCGAATACCTGGTCTGGCCGATCGAGCCGATGCAGGTGATGGAGAGCATCTCCAACCTGTACAACGACCCGCAGGCCGATCCGGTGGGGCATGTCTATGCCTTCATCGGCGCCAAGGGCGGCGTCGGGTCTTCAACAGTGTGCCACAACGCGGCCTGGGCTTTGTCCGAGATCTTGAAGAGCAACGTCGTCGTTGCCGATTTCGATCTGCCGTTCGGTACCGCCGGCCTCGACTTCAACCAGGATCCCGTACAGGGCCTGGCCGAAGCGATCGCGAGCCCGGAGCGCCTCGACGAGGTGCTGCTGGACCGCCTACTGACCAAGTGCTCGGAGCACCTTTCGCTGTTTGCAGCGCCGGTCACGCTCGACAAGGAGTACGACCTGTCGCCGGAGGCGTGCGACATGGTTCTCGAGGTCGTGCGCCAGAGCATGCCGTACGTGGCTGTCGATCTGCCGCACGTCTGGTCGGCGTGGTCCAAGAAGATCCTGCTGCAGGCCGACGAGGT
The DNA here is from genome assembly GCA_963697205.1 of uncultured Alphaproteobacteria bacterium. GTDB lineage: Bacteria > Pseudomonadota > Alphaproteobacteria > Rhizobiales > Hyphomicrobiaceae > CAVONB01. The sequence continues at coordinate 479,211 of CAVONB010000015.1, forward strand.
GGTGATCACGGCGGCGCCTGATCTGGCCAACCTGCGCAACGCCAAGAACATGGTCGACCTGCTTAAGCAGGTGCGCACGAACGATGGCCCGCCGCTGCTGGTGCTCAATACGGTCGGGATGCCGAAGCGGCCGGAGATCTCGATCAAGGAGTTCTGCCAGGCCGTGGATCTCAAGCCTGCGGCCGTAATGGATTTTGACGGGGAGACGTTCGGTCAGGCGGCCAACAACGGCCAGATGATCGAGGAGCTTAACCCTAAAGCGAAGTCTGCGGCGGCGTTTCGCGATATCGCCTTCGCGTTAACGCATCGCAAAGAGGTCCGGGTAGAGAAGAAACAGTCTGCCCTCGCTCCTCTTCTCGGCAAGCTGAAGCTCAAGCGCTAAGGAGTTCAAGACATGTTCGGTCGGCGGACCAACGATCCTGCAGCGCCACGCCGCGCCCTGCCCCAGCAGGCGGCGTCGGGCCCCCTTGCCAAGCCGGTGCCGGACCAGCAGAAGCCCGCGCCAGCGCCACAGAAGGCGGCGCCGGCGCCTGCACCGGCCGCTGCTCCGCCGCCGAAGCAGGAGGAGCCGCAACGGCGGCACTCCGAAGAATATTATGACGTCAAGACGACCGTCTTCAACGCCCTGATCGATACGATCGATCTGACGCAGCTCGCCAAGCTCGACGCGGCCGCCGCCCGCGAAGAGATCCGCGACATCGTCAGCGAGATCATCCAGATCAAAAACGTCGTGATGTCGATTGCCGAGCAGGAAGAGCTGCTCGAGGACATCTGCAACGACGTTCTGGGTTATGGTCCGCTCGAGCCGCTGCTGGCCCGCGACGACATCGCGGACATCATGGTCAACGGCGCGACCACGACCTTCATCGAAGTCAATGGCAAGGTGCAAAAGACCAACGTGCGCTTCGCCGACAATGCGCAGCTGATGAACATCTGCCAGAGAATCGTCAGCCAGGTCGGCCGTCGCGTCGACGAATCATCGCCGATCTGCGATGCGCGCCTGCCAGACGGCTCGCGTGTCAACGTCATCGCGCCGCCGTTGGCCATCGACGGGCCCGCGCTCACCATTCGTAAGTTCAAGAAGGATCGCCTGAAGCTCGAGCAGCTCGTCAAGTACGGGTCGATCACGCAACAGGTGAAGACCCTTCTCGAGATCATCGGTCGGGTGCGCTGCAACGTAATCGTCTCAGGCGGCACGGGCTCGGGGAAGACGACGCTGCTCAACTGCCTTTCGAGCAGCATCGATCTCGACGAGCGCGTCATCACCTGCGAAGATTCCGCCGAGCTCCAGCTGCAGCAGCCGCACGTGGTCCGACTGGAAACGCGGCCGCCCAACCTGGAAGGCGAGGGGCAGATCACCATGCGTGATCTCGTCAAGAACTGCCTTCGTATGCGTCCGGAACGGATCATCGTGGGCGAGGTTCGTGGACCTGAGGCCTTCGACCTGCTTCAGGCCATGAACACTGGCCACGACGGCTCGATGGGTACGCTCCACGCCAACTCGCCGCGCGAGGCCATCAGCCGTATCGAATCCATGATCATGATGGGCGGCTATTCGCTGCCGTCGCGGACCATTCGCGAAATGATCGTCGGTTCGGTCGACGTCATCGTCCAGGCCTCGCGACTGCGCGACGGCTCGCGCAAGATCACGCACGTCACGGAAGTGATCGGCATGGAAGAGGACGTCGTCACCCTGCAGAACATCATGGTGTTCGACATCACGGGAGAGGATGACAAGGGACGGCTGATCGGTCGGCACCGGTCTACCGGCATCGCGCGTCCGCGCTTCTACGAGCGCGCGCAGTACTACAATGAGGAGGACCGTCTGACGCAGGCGCTGGCCTCGATGGAAGTCATGGACGGCAACGGCAATCCGATGGGTGAGAGCCATGGGTGATGATTTTGCGCAGCTCGGCTTCGGCATATTCGCCGCATTCGCGATCGCTGCCATCGTGTTCGCGCTCGCCTATCCCTACTTCTCCGGTGACAAGCAAGGCGAACGTCGCTTGCAGCAGGTCACGTCCAGCAGCGCGCGGCGCCAGAGCGTGGCGGCCGGGCGCCAATCGGCGGACAATTCGGCCAATCGTCGCAAGCAGGTCGCCGATACGCTCAAGGATGTCGAGGCGCAGCGAGCCAACGAGAAGGTCACTCTGCGCCTTAAGCTGGAGCGGGCTGGTCTCGATATCACGCCGCAGACGTTCTATATCGCCAGCGCCATCAGCGGTGTGGTGTTCGGACTGGGCTTCCTCATTTTCTTCGGCATGCCGCTGGCATCCATCGGTGCTGCGTTTGCCGGCGCCGTCGGTTTCCCGCGCTGGGTCGTCAACTTCATGATCAAGCGCCGGCAGAAGAAGTTCATCAGCGAGTTCGCGAACTCGATCGACGTGATCGTGCGCGGCGTCAAGTCGGGTTTGCCGCTCAACGAGTGCCTGTCGATCATCGCGCGAGAGAGCCCGGAACCGCTGGCGAGCGAGTTCCAGGAGGTTGTCGAGCAGCAGCGCGTCGGTGTGCCGTTGGGTGAAGGACTCGAGCGCATGACGATTCGTGTGCCGCTTCCGGAGACGCGCTTTTTCGCAATCGTGATCGGCATCCAGCAGCAGGCAGGCGGCAACCTCTCCGAAGCTTTGGGTAACCTGTCGGGCGTGCTGCGCGATCGCAGGCGCATGCAGATGAAGGTCAGCGCGCTATCGGCGGAAGCCAAAGCTTCGGCCGGTGTTCTCGCCTCGCTGCCGATCATCGTGATGTTGCTGGTCTACATTACGACACCGAAGTACATCGCCATGCTCTGGACTACGAAATCCGGGAATTTCATGCTGATGATCGCGGGCTTCTGGATGATGTGCGGTCTTCTCGTGATGCGCAAGATGATCAACTTCAAGTACTGACGTCCCAAGGGACAGAGCAGAGGACGCGAGGTGCGCCCATGATGGAACTCGTCGAGCTGGTGATGCGGCCGCAGATGCTGGTCACCATGCTGGCTGCGATCGCGACGTTCGCGACGGTCCTTACGATCGCGATGCCACTTCTGTCCCAGGACAGGATGGCGCAGCGCATGAAGGTGATGGCGGTGGAGCGCGACAAGATGCGCGCCAGCCGGATCGCGGAGACGCAGGGCAAGACCGGGCAGGGGACGAAGCTGCGGCAGACGCCGAAGGGCTTCGTTCAACAGATCGTCGATGTTCTCGGGCTGCAGAGCAAGTTCGACACCGAGGAGTTGCGCGACAAGCTGAAGATGGCCGGCCTTCGCGGGCAGGCTCCACTCTATACCTATCTTTTCTTCCGGCTGCTGGTTCCGATCATCGTCGCACTGATCGCACTGTTCTATCTGTTCGTGATGACGAAGTATCCATATCCGCCGATCATCAAGTTCCTGATCGCGATCGGCGCCGGATTCATCGGCTTCTATCTGCCGAATGTGTTCCTGGAGAACATGATCCAGAAGCGGCAAACGTCTATCAAGATGGCGTTTCCCGACAGCCTCGATATGCTGCTGATCTGCGTGCAGTCCGGCATGTCGGTGGAGGCGGGCTTTGCCAAGGTAGGCAAGGAGGCAGCCGCGCAGTCGATCGAGTTGGCGGAGGAATTCAGCCTGACGACTGCGGAGCTGTCCTACCTGCAAGATCGTCGCTCGGCGTTCGAGAACCTCGGTCGGCGAACCGGTATTCCTGGCGTCAAGGCGGTCGCGACAGCGCTGATTCAGGCCGAGCGCTACGGTACGCCGGTCAGCCAAGCGCTGCGCGTGATGGCCAAGGAGAATCGCGACATGCGCATGTCGGAGGCCGAGAAGAAGGCCGCCGCGTTGCCGCCGAAGCTGACGGTGCCGATGATCGTGTTCTTTCTGCCGGTGTTGTTCGTGGTCATCATGGGCCCCGCCATCATCCAGACCATGGGCTGGCAGTAGACGACGCGGACGTCCGCACCAGCGTGAATTCGACCGAATCCCGAGAAGCCCCGGCGACGGTATTGCTGATTGCCCCAGGCCGGCGACCGTCCCACACGTTCAGTCTTGCGTCGAAAGCCCCGGACCTCGTGCCGGGGCTTTTCGTTTGTTGCAGCGGGCAGGCTGCGTGCCATCATTTCGGCATGCGGACGTGGGCAGATGTTATTTCGCGGCGCGTCTGGAATTAACGCGTCATTCACCATGCCGGGCCCATGATTTGGAACGTGCCGTGGAGTGGATTTTGTCATGCGTCAGTCTCTATCGCCGGTCTTGCGCCGCTTCGCCGGATCCATCGCGGGGGTGGCCGCTCTGGCTGCCGTTCATGGCCCAGTGCATGCGGCGACATTGACCGCGGCGGAGATCGGTCCGTTGATCTCGGGCGCCGTGGTGCACATCGACACACCAATCGGCACCCCCCTGCGCGTGACGTTTCATGCGGACGGCAGCGTCGAGGGCGCCAGCGGCAAGCTCGCGTTCTACCTCGGGTCGGCGCGTGATCGTGGCCGCTGGTGGCTCAGTCAGAACAAGCTTTGTCAGAAGTGGATGCGCTGGTTCGATGGCGAGACGAGTTGCTTGTCGTTGTGGCGCTCGGGCAATGGCTATGCCTGGCAGCGTGACGACGGCCGGCGCGGGACGGCGTCGATCGTGTCGGTCGGGCCGCCGGTAGTCGTCGCGGCCGCCAAGCCTGAGCTGCCGCCGCCGAGCGGGCTCGGTGGGCCACCCGTCGCTTCGGTGCCGGTAGTGGACGTGGTGCCGAGGCCGGTGGAGATCGCGCGTCCCGTCGCTCAGCGGCGCGATGCGATCGAACCCTGGCGTGCATCGGTATCCATGCCGGCAAGCCGGTCGAAGGCTGCGATGGCGCCGGCGCTGCGCTCGCCAGCGCGGCCGACCCTGACCTATCGGGTCGTCAACGTGCGGCAGGATGATCAGCTCAATATCCGGCGCGGGCCGTCGGCGCGCGCGACCATCGTATCGGCGGTTCCGCACGACGGCCACCAGATCACGTTGCGCGGTCAATGCCTCGGCGACTGGTGTCCGATCCGCTATGGCCGGGCGTCGGGTTGGGTGAACCGGACGTATCTGGAGCTCGAGCCGCTGACCGGTCGGGCCACGGTCAAGACGGCGCAGCGCTGACTGGGCGGGGCGCAAGTCCAATCATGCGACACCGCCAGGGTCACCGCCGAGGAGCTCGGCGGCGGCGTCGGCGAGAGCATCGGCACCGACGGCCCGGTTGTTCCACTGGCAATGCTCTGCACCGCCGTCTGCGATGCGGAAGATGCGCAGGGTGCGCGACTTGGCATTGACGGCGGCGTCGTAGAGCTTCTCGGCCTGATGCAATGGCACCTGCCGGTCGTTCTCGCCGTGCAGAATGTAGAGATGGCACCGGATCTTGTCGGCGAAGTCGCGACACGTGAGCCTGGAGCCGAAATCGCGCACCTCGGCGAGGTTCTCGATGCCGAAGACCCAGCGGGCGTGCGCCACCATGTCGGGGATCGAGCCGAACCGGCTGGCGTCGTCGATCATCTGTCCGAAGCGCTCACCGAAGTCCCAGACCGCGCCCCAGCACAGGCACGCCTTGACGCGGGGCTCGAAGGCGGCGGCGCGAGGGGCGTAGTAGCCGCCGAGGCTGACGCCCATGACGCCGATACGGTCGGCATCGACGTCGGCGCGCGTTTCCAGATAGTCGATGGCGGCGCCGACGGCGTGCTCGGTCTCGATCAGCGCCGGCAGGCCGTTGAGGCGCAGCGCGCCGCCGGAGCCGGGCTGATCGATGATGAGCAGCGAAATGCCGCGGTCGCGGAAGGGCACGCCGGCGACCGGCCAGAACAGCTCTTTCAGGCTGTCGAAGCCCTGCTGGAAGACGACGCACGGGCGGCGGCCGTCGCCCTTGGCGCGGACGAACATCGCGGGGAACGTCGAGCCGCGGAAGGGGATGTCGAGGAATTCGACAGGCGCCTTTTCAAGCACGCGGGCGTGATTGTAGCGTGCCACGCCGCGCTTGTAGGCCATCAGGCCACGCGGGTCGCCGTGCGGGGCGAAGCGCTCGGCGCGCAGATAGTAGAGGCCGGAGCGGTGGTGCTTGCGGGCGGCTGTGAGCGTGTGGCCGCGCGCCTCGTCCTCGTTGGCCAGACGCTCGAGCTTTTCGCCGAGCCCAACCATGGTCTGGTACCAGGCCTCCTGTGCGATCTCCTTGCTGCCGCCGGCGATCGGCTTCAGCGTCTTCAGCGCCTCGTCGATCTCGGCGAACGTGCCGACCTCGTCGAAAAGCATGCCCGTGGTCAGGCTCCAGGGATAGTTGTCGGGAAAATACAGCGACATCGGTGTCTCTCTCCTCGTGGGCGCGGCCTGCGGGCAATGGCATTCGGGGCTGGCGAGCGCGTGGCCGGCCGGCGATCGGGCGGGAGTTTGGCCCCGACGGGGCGGGACCGCAACCCGCCTCGGGCGGCATAGCAGGCCTCGTCGATTTGCAGGTTCCGGTGGGCGGCGAGAGCGCTTATGGTCCGCGGCTTCGCGGGGCGCGGGGTGGGGCAACAGTGCGCCTTCGCGGAGACAAGGGGTGCGATGATCGTCGACGGGCTTTCGACCGAATTCTTCCTGTTCGCCTTTGCCACGCTCGCGGCGTCCATTGTCGCCGGGCTCGCCGGCTTTGCGTTCGGGCTCGTGGCCTCTGCGATCTGGCTGCATTTCATCACGCCGCAGCAGAGCGCCGTGCTCATTCCGGCGTTCGCGCTGATCGTGCAGTCGATCTCGACGTGGCGGCTCAGACATGCCGTGCGCCCGAAGCTTATGCTGCCGTTCGTGGTCGGGGGCGCGGTCGGCATTCCACTGGGAACGGAAGTGCTGCGCTACATGACGCCGGCCGGCATGCGCACCGGGCTCGGTGCGTTCATGATCGTGTTCTGCTTGTACAGCTTCTTCAAGCCGACTTTCAGGAGGATCCGCAGCAACGCGGCGATCGACGGCGGCGTGGGCGTGATCAGCGGTATCGTGGGCGCGCTGACGGGGCTTGCGGGCCTGCCGGTCAACATCTGGACGACAGCGCGCGGCATGCCGAAGGACGAGCAGCGCGCGCTCTTCCAGCCGGTGGCGGCGATCCTGTTCGTGTTCACGCTGGTGTGGTTCAACGCGGCGGGCGTCGTTCCCGAGGGCACGTGGCGGCTGTTCCTGATCGGGTTACCTTTGGTGCCGATCGGCACGTGGATCGGGATCCATCTCTATGGGAAGCTCGACGACGCGGCCTTTCGCAAACTGGTGCTGGGCTTGCTGTTCGTGTCGGGACTGACGCTGGTGCCGTCGGCGTTCTTGTGAGTATGCCGATTGTCACCGTTGGCATCGGCCGCAGTAGAACGTGCTGCGATTGGCTTGCACGATGCGATGAATGCTGCCCGGGCAGCCCGGCGTGACACAGGGTTCGCCCTCGCGGCCGTAGACGTGGAAGGCGTGCTGGAAGTTGCCGAGTGCGCCGTCGGCGTGACGGTAATCGCGCAAGGTCGAGCCTCCGGCGCCGATGGCGGATTCCAATACGGAGCGGATCGCGGGCACGAGGTGCTCTGCGCGGGCGGTGGGGAGATCGCGGCGGTCGGCGAGACAGGCGGCGGCGCGCTTGGGCGACAGGCCGGCGCGGTTCAACGCTTCGCAGACGTAGATGTTACCCAGACCGGCCACGATGCGCTGGTCCATCAGGAACGCCTTCAGATCTGTCTTGCGGCCGGCTGCGCGGCTGGCGAGGTGGGCCGGTGTCAATGCGTTGCCGAGCGGCTCCACGCCGAGGTGCGCGAACAGTGGATGCGTGTCCAGCTCGGCTGCCGGTATCAGCTGCATGAAGCCGAAGCGGCGGGGATCGTTGTAAGTGACCACGGCGCCGGAGGCGAGGTGGAAGACGACGTGGTCGTGGGTGGGGTCGGCGCCGGTCTGATAGGTGTACTTGCCGAGCAGGCTGTTTTCGGCCGGGGCGTGTGCAGTGCTCGCGGCGCTTGCGCGAGGCGAGGGGCGCGCCTTGGGCGGTTGTGGCGTCACGGTGATGCGGCCGGACATGCCCAGATGGACGACGAGCACATCGCCGCCGGACAACGTGGCCAGCAGGTACTTGGCGCGGCGGCCGAGGTGCGTGACGGTCTGGCCGGCGAGGCGGTCGGCAAAGCGCTCGGGAAAGGGAAAGCGCAGGTTCGGGCGGCGTTGCTCGATGCGGACGAGGCGCTGGCCGACGAGCGTGGGCTCGAGCCCGCGGCGGACCGTTTCGACCTCGGGCAGCTCGGGCATCGGCGGGGTGGCCTCCGGTTGAAGCGGGCGTGTAGCCGAGTTGGTTTACCTATCGCGCGGGATCTGCGCAATCGGCAGCGGATGGTGACCACGGCGCGCATGGTCAGGGTGCCTGGAGTGGACTACAGTTCGCGGCATGACACAGACGACAGATCATGAGCCCGCCCAGCCAGCCGATGCCGACGGGGCTGTGCGGCAGGCCTCGACGACCTCCTTCGGCTATCGAGAGGTGCCGGCCGACGAGCGGCAGGGGATGGTCAATGCCGTTTTCACGTCGGTGGCCGAGCGCTACGACCTGATGAACGACCTGATGTCGGGCGGGCTGCACCGGCTGTGGAAGGACGATCTCGTCGCCTGGCTCGGGCCGCCGACCGGCTGGCAGCCGTGGCGGCTGATCGATGTGGCCGGCGGCACGGCGGACGTGGCGCTCAAGGTGATGAAGGCGGCGGGTCCGGGTGCGACGGCCGTCGTTTGCGACATCAGCCCGGAGATGCTCGAGGTGGGCCGGCGCAAGGTCGAGACGGCCGGGCTCGACGATCGGGTGACGCTGGTCGAAGGCAACGCGGAGGCGCTGCCGTTCGCCGACAAGTCTTTCGACGCCTATACGATCGCGTTCGGCATCCGTAACGTGACCAACATCGATGCCGCGCTGCGCGAGGCGTTTCGCGTCCTCAAGATCGGCGGCCGGTTCCTGTGCCTGGAATTCTCACGCGTCGACGTTCCGATCCTCGACCGGCTCTACGACTTCCATTCGTTCGAGGTGATTCCACGGTTGGGCAAGATGGCGGCCGGCGACGAGGCGTCCTATCGCTATCTGGTCGAGTTGATCCGCCGCTTTCCCGACCAGGAGCGGTTCGCCGGCATGGTGCGCGCGGCGGGGTTCGAGCGGGTGACGTATCGCAATCTGACCGGTGGTGTGGCGGCGATCCATTCGGGCTGGAAGATCTGACGCTCTACTCCTGACATCGCGATCAACGGCGCTGTCGGCGGCGCGCGAGACGAAGCGAGGCCATTTCTTGTCGCGCCCCTCAACCACGGTCTCGGTCGGCGGATTGCCGGGTGCGCTGATCCCGCGCCTGCCGTTCTACTACGGCTGGGTCGTGCTTGCCTGCGTTGCCTGCGCGGGATTTGCGCGCCAGGGCCCGGCCGTGGCTACGCTGTCGATCTTTGTGGAGCCCATGACCAGCGAGTTCGGCTGGTCGCGCACCGCGCTCTCGGGCGCGGTCTCGCTCGGCGGCATTCTGGCTGCGATTTTCTCGCCGATGATCGGGCCGGTGATGGACCGGCGCGGGCCGAAGCTGATCCTGATCCTGGCGGTGTTGAGCACGGGCGTGACGTTGCTGTCGCTGTCGCTGATCCATTCGCTCGCGATGTTCTACGTGCTGTATTGTGTGGCGCGCATGAATTTTGCCGGGCCGTTCGATCTCGGCATCTACGGTGCGGTCTACAACTGGTTCGTCGCGCGGCGCGCGATGGCGACGTCGATTGCCACGTTTGCGCAGATGTTCGGGCTGATCACGCTGCCGCTGGTCGCGCATGCCGCGATCCTGCAAGGCGGCTGGCGCATGGGCTGGATCGTCGTCGGCTCTGCGGTGCTGATCATCGGGTTTGTGCCGACATGGCTATTGATGGTGCGGCGGCCGGAGGACGCGGGGCTTGCGCCCGATCCGGCGCCGTCGGCCGCCTCTGGCGGCGGGGCGGGCCGCGATCCGTCCGGCGGGCCGGGGCAGGTCGCGGGGCCGGCGCAGCCGGCGGTGGAGATGTCGTTCACGCGTGCGGAGGCGATGCGTACGCCGTCGTTCTGGCTGATCGCGCTGTTCACGCTGCTGATCTATCCCGTGCAGGCCGGCGTCAGTCTGCATCAGGCGCCGCACCTCATCGAGCGTGGTCTGGATCCGACCATCGCCGCGACGATCGTGTCGACATTCTCGCTCGCCTCGGCGGTGTCGGGCCTGCTGTATGGCAGCCTGACGCGGCGCATCGGCATCCGGTGGGGGCTGGCGCTGGTGGCGATCGTGCTCGGCTTGTCGTCGCTCGGCATGATCGCGATTACGCGACCCTGGCACGGCTACCTGGTGGCGGGCTTCTACGGTATCGGCATCGGCGGCTTGCTGACGGCGCTGCCGCTCGCCTGGGTGGAGACGTTTGGGCGCAAGAGCTTCGGCGCCATCCGCGGCGCGGCGCTCTCGGTGCAAGTCGCCGCGCAGGCATCGGGGCCACTCATTTCGGGCATCCTGCGCGATTGGACGGGCGACTATGTGCTGTCGTTGGAGACGTTCGCGGTGATGTCGTCGCTGGCGCTGCTCGCCGCATTGGCGACGCGGCCTGCGCCGCCGCCTGAAAGTGCCGCCGAGTTGGCGACGCCGAACCGGGATGGCTGAAGCGGCCCGTTGCGGGCTCGTTAGTTGACAGCGCTTGGCGATCGGTCACTGTGCTGGCGATCCTGATCGATTCGCGGATCCGTTTGCGTGGAGCCGGACATCCTCGAGGAGAGAGCGATGAAGCGATTCCTGCACGTGGGTTGCGGCCACGCGACGAAGCCCAAGACGACGCCCGTCTTTGCGGGGCCGGACTGGGAGGAAGTGCGTCTCGACATCGATCCTGACGTGAAGCCCGACATCGTTGCCAGCATCACGGACATGTCGGTCGTGGAGAGCGGCTCGATGGACGCCATCTTCTCCAGCCACAACATCGAGCATCTGTTCGAGCACGAGGTGCCGATCGCGCTCGGCGAATTCCGTCGCGTGCTCAAGGCCGACGGCTACGCGGTGGTAACGTGCCCCGATCTGAAGTCGGTGGCTCGGCTGATCGCGGAGGACAAGCTGATGGAGCCGGCCTACATGTCGAGCGCGGGGCCGATCTCGCCACACGACATTCTCTATGGACACGGCGCCTCGATCCGTGGCGGACGTACCTACATGGCGCATCGCGGCGGGTTCACGGCCAAGACATTGCACGGCGCTCTGCTGTCGGCGGGGTTCGGCACGGCGGCGGCTGTGGATCTGAAGAACAGCTTCGAATTGTGGGCGGTCGGAATGGTGGCCCAGGGGCAGCGCGACCAGACGGTGACGCTGCTCAAGGCGCATGCCGCGCATCGCGGCCGGCGGGCGGCCCCCCCGGCGCCTGCTTCCTCGGCGGGTTGAGCGGGCGTTCAGGCGGCGGAAAGCTCGTTTGCCAAGTTGACTTGACCCTGTGGCGCGGGTGGGCATGCTGCGGCCACATCTGCGGCCTCGACCGGTGCTGCCGGCCGCGACCCGCTTCACTCCGGATCCCCTGCCGCCATGGCCAACGCCCTCGTCAATCTGTTTCGCTTGGCCCGGGCGGGCGCTGTGTTCGCACAGCATGGCGTGCGGTTCGTGCCGAAGGGGATGCCGGCGCCGCTGCCATTGAAACTCGCGCACGCGCTGACGCTGCCGATCCGCGTCCTGGCGTGGCCGTTTCGCGCGGGCCGGGCCGAGGATGACCGGGTAGCGGCGGCGCTGTCGCGGCTCGGGCCGTCGTACATCAAGCTCGGCCAGTTCCTGGCGACGCGTGCCGACGTGATCGGGCCGGAGCTGGCGGCCGATCTGTCGCGACTGCAGGATAAGCTGCCGCCGTTTCCGATGGCGGAGGCGCGGCGCGCGATCGAGGCGAGCCTCGGCGGCAAGCTGGAAGACCATTTCGTGACGTTCGGCCCGCCGGTGGCGGCCGCTTCCATCGCGCAGGTGCACAAGGCGGAGGTGATCGATCGCGACGGCACGCGGCGCACGGTGGCGGTCAAGATCCTGCGGCCGGGCGTCGAGACCCGTTTTCGCGCGGATCTTGCCAGCTACTATTTCGCCGCGCGAATGATCGAGCGCTTCCATCCGCCGTCGCGGCGCCTGCGGCCGCTGGCTGTCGTCGAGAACCTGAAGCGCACGACCGAGCTGGAGATGGACCTCAGGCTCGAGGCGGCGGCCATCTCGGAGATGGCGGAGAACACCAAGGACGATCCCGGTTTCAGGGTGCCGGGTGTCGACTGGCTGCGCACGGCCAAGCGCGTGCTGACGATGGAATGGATCGACGGCGTGCCGGTGTCCGACCATGCCGCACTCGCCCAGTTGGGTGTCGATCGCCACGAGCTCGGCATGACGGTGCTGCGCTCGTTCCTGCGCCACGCGATGCGCGATGGATTCTTTCACGCTGACATGCACCAGGGCAACCTGCTGGTCGACCGTGCGGGCGAGCTGGTCGCTGTCGACTTCGGGATCATGGGGCGGCTGGGGGCCAAGGAGCGCCGTTTCCTCGCCGAGATCCTGCACGGGCTGATCACGCGCGACTACCGCCGGGCGGCGGAGGTGCATTTCTGGGCGGGCTACGTGCCGCCGCACCACGCCATCGAGACGTTCGCGCAAGCGTTGCGCGCGATCGGCGAGCCGATCCACGGGCGCACGGCCGAAGAGATCTCGATGGCCGACCTGCTCGGGCAGCTGTTCGCCTATACCGAGGTGTTCGACATGCAGACGCGGCCGGAGTTGATCCTGCTGCAGAAGAGCATGGTGATCGTGGAAGGCGTGGCGCGCTCGCTCGATTCGCGGCTCAACATGTGGGTGGCGGCCGAGCCCATTGCGCGCGAATGGGTCGAGGCGAACATGGGCGTGGCGGGGCGGCTGCGTGAAGCGGGCGAAAGCGCCGGCGCGCTCGGGCGCATCCTGGCGGACACGCCGCAATTGATCGAGCAGGCGGAGGCGACGGCGTCGGCCTTGTCGCGCATGGCGCAGCACGGCGTGCGGCTCGACGACCAGACCGTGGCGCGGCTCGCGGAAGCGCAGGCGAAGGCCGAGCGCAGCGCGTGGGGGCCGTGGATCGCGACGGGGTTGGTGCTCGTCGCTGTTGCCGCGCTCGTTTGGTGGGGCTTCGGCGTCGGGGATTGAGGGCGGGCGGGAGCCAGGGACAAGCTGGGTCCCGGATCGCTAGGCCGCTGCCGTCGCTTCCGCCCACGCCCGTCATCCCCGCGCGCGCCAGCGGCTTGCTGGCGCGATCACGGCGGGGATCCGGACACATGTCGTGTGTTCGCGCTTTTCGTGTGCCGCGTGGGGCCTGCCATATGAGCCGTGGCCGGATCCCCGGCCAAGCCGGGGATGACGGGCGAGGGTGACGGGCGGGCGTCGCCGAGATGCCGCGTCCCGGCTGCGCATGATGGACCACGCGCGGCCCTCACCGATTGTTAACCCGCGTGCCGTCGCCGAGCGCCGCGGTAAGGGTTTATCAATTCGCCGACGTTAATATGATCCGGATGCGTTCTTTTTAGGAAACGTTGGGTTTGCGGTCATGGCCGACTTCGAGTACACGCGCGAGGACGACACGCTCGTCGGCACCAGCGGTGACGACTTGATCAAGGTGGTGGACGATTTGCGCTCGGGTCACACCGGCCTGATCGACGGTGGCGACGGCCTCGATGTCCTTGAGAGCGCCGGTGTCGTCTGGATCGATCAGCTTGAAGTGGACAATGTTGAACGACTGCAGATCAGCCACGTTCACATGACGATCGCCCAACTCAGCGATTTTGATGAGCTGCGTGTGGACCGGTTGTACTTGACTGGACCAGGCGGTTCACTGGATCAGGCTGGGCAATATCAAGGCAGGATATCCACCGCGGATGCCACTGCACTCACGTCTCGTTTGAACTTTCACTCGGATTTTCTGACGCATACTCGCTCATTCGATCTATTGGGTACGCGATTCAACGATACGCTGATCTCTACATCTGTCGCCCATTTCGACGGACGAGGTGGAAACGATTTCATTCAGGTGGATGGCGCCGGGGCTCTGCATGGCGGCGCAGGACGTGACACGCTGATCGGCGGCGTCGGCGGCGACACCCTCAGCGGCGGCTGGGGTGACGACTCGATGGCGGGTGGTGCCGGCGATGATCTCTACGTCGTCGACTCAGCGGCAGATGTGGTGGTCGAAAACGCCGACGAAGGCATCGACACCGTGCGGTCTTCGATCTCTACCGCGCTCGGCGACAACGTCGAGAACTTGACGCTTACCGGCGGCAAGTGGCGCTGGGGCGACGGCAATGCTCTCGATAATGCGATCACCGGAAACTTCAATCGAAACGTGCTGTCGGGCAAGGACGGCGACGACACGCTGAACGGCCGCGGTGGCGCGGATACGTTGTGGGGTGGTGCGGGCGACGACCGCTTCGTGTTTGACACCACGCTCAACGGTCGTAACGTCGATACGATCAAGGACTTCGGCAACGGCAACGACGTGATCGTGCTCGGCACGAACGTGTTCACGGTTCTCGATGACCATTTGTCCGAGGGTGGTGCGTTGGACGTGTCGGCCTTCGAGGCTGGCAATGGCGTCGCGCGCTCAGCGGACGCGCGCATCCTCTACAACACCGCGACCGGCGCGCTTCTCTACGACGGCGACGGCTCGGGCAGTGGTGGGGCCGTGCAGTTCGCGCTGCTGCAACCCAACCTCACGCTCACAGCGGACGATTTCGTCGTGGTGTGAGGGAAAATTGGGGACGGTTCCAATTCTGAACTGTTGAGCAAGTCGCGGGCCCAGCGGATCAGAATTGGAACCGTCCCCAATTTTCCGACCATTTCTAAGTGCGGTTGGCCGGCGAGTCTTCGCCCTTGTCGAGATCGCGGGCGACATCGGGGGTCATCATGGGCACGCCGGAGCGGATCGGATAGGCGAGGCCGGCGGCCCGCGAGATCAGCTCGTGGCGTTCCTTGTCGTAGACGAGGCGCGTCTTGGTCAGCGGGCAGACCAGAATCTCCAGGAGCCGCGGATCGACCTGCTCGCCGCCGGTGGCGCGGTCGGCGTGCTGGGATGGCGCAACGTGGCGCGGCGGCGTGGTGTCGTCGCCGCCTGCGGGCTCGTCCTTGTCGCGTTCATCGCTCATGGTCGAGAGGGCCTCGATGGCGTGTTGCGGCTGGCGAACGCGCCGGCGCTACTGGATTTTGTCACTGGCGTCGTGGGCGGCGCCGGCGATCTCCATCTGGGCGAGCGCGATCAGGATTTCCGCGCGCGCCGGCGCATCGATGGCCTCGATCAGCGCCTGCTTCTCTTCGGGTCCGTAGGGGCCGGCAACCGATAACGCGTTGACCAGATCCTCGCTCGACAATGCTGAGATCCCGGACCAGTCGACGTCGAGATTCTTGGCGGCGAAGAACTTCTTGAGTGTCTCGATCAGGTGCTTGCGATCGATGCCGTCCTCGGTCTCCCGGGCATCGAGGTCGGCAGCGAACGGCGCGTAGTCCGGGCGGCAGGTGCGGTAGGGTTCGCTGGTGTCCAACTCGCTGGCAATCGCGAACCGGCCGACGCCGCGCAGTGTGATCATGTAGCGACCGTCGGACTGCTCGCGGAAGGCGACGAGGCGGCCGAGCCCACCGATGCGGCGCAGGGGAACGGCCTTGCCTTCGGGGCTTTCCACGGTCGGCGCCGCATGATCGGGTTGCACGATGCCGAGCAGGCGGGGCCCGCGGATCACGGCGTCGATCATGGCGAGGTAGCGTGGCTCGAAGATGTTGAGCGGCAGTGTCGTTTTCGGCAACAGGATGCAGCCGCGCAGCGGGAACACGGGGATCGTGTCCGGCAGCTCGCCGATCGAGGCATAGTGCGCGTTGCGCGGCATGAAAGGCCCGTCTTTCGTTTGCGTTCGTGTCTTGCCGGGTGTCCGTCGCCGGCTCAGGAGAACATCAGCGACGACAGGCGGCGGCGGCCGTCGAGGGTGGCGGGATCCTTGGGCCCCCAGGCCTCGAAGAGCTGCACGAGTTGTTTTCGCGCGGCTTCGTCGTTCCAGGCGCGGTTGCGCCGAAAGATGTCGAGCAGGTGGTCGACGGCTTCTTCCTTGGCGCCGCGGGCGGCCAGTGCGACGGCGAGCTCGAAGCGCGCTTCGTAATCGGCGGGATTGGCGGCGAGGCGTGCCTCGAACTCGCTACGATTGTCGCCCTGGTCGGCCTTCTTGGACAGCTCGATGGCAGCGCGGATGCTGGCCACGGCCGGGGCATCCTTCTTGGCGGGCGGCACGAGCGCGATGGTCTGTTCCGCACGCGCGGCGTCGCCGCTCTTCAGGTAGACCTTTGCCAGACCGGCCAGCGCGTCGGCGTTCTGGGCATCCTCCTGCAGGATCGCGGCATAGACATTGGCGGCGTCTTCCAGGTCGCCGGCCTCGATGGCGGAGTCGGCGGCGGCCAGCGCCTCGGCCAGGTCGGCTGCGGAGTCCTCACCGACGAGGCCGTCGATGAACGCGCGGATCTGGCTTTCGGGCTGGGCGCCCATGAAGCCGTCGAGCGGGCGGCCGTCGCGGAAGGCGTAGACGGTCGGCAGCGACTGGATGCGCAACTGGCCGGCGATGGCGGGATGCTGGTCCACGTTGATCTTCACGAGGTGGACCTTGCCGTTATAGCTCCTGACGACCTTCTCCAGGAGCGGCGTCAGCTGCTTGCACGGCCCGCACCAATCCGCCCAGAAGTCGACGAGCACGAGCGCCGACTTGGAGGCCTCCATCACGTCCTTGGCGAAGCCGGCGGTGGAGCTTTCCTTGATCACGTCACCGCCGCCCGCGGCGGCGCCTGTGCCGACTGCGGGACCGCCCGCCGGGTTGCGCGTTCCAAAATCCATCTTGCCACTCCTTGGGCCGTGATCGGGGGGCCGGGCGCCGGGCCGGGCGTCGGGGCCGGTTATCGGGGTCGGGCCGGCGGCGGAAAAACATCCGCCGTGGGGCGCCGGTCGACGACGAACATGTAGGCGGTGGCGGGCACGGGTGCCACCAGGCGCGCCTTTCGCGGGCGAATGAAGACCAAATGAGCCGCCGTGGCAACGGGTTCCTGCTGTCCACCCGCAAAGTCGAGGGGCGCGCGGTGGCGGTTGCGGAGGTGGGCTGCGGGGCCGGCGGCCCGCCTGCGGCGGATCGCGCGGCCGGGTACGCGCGTGCTGCTTGCCAAGCCTTAACGTTTGCGGCATAAGGTGCGCCTCGCGCCGCCTTGGCGGTCGCACGGAGCGCGGGCGTAGCTCAGTGGTAGAGCATCACGTTGCCAACGTGAGTGTCGTGAGTTCGAATCTCATCGCCCGCTCCAATGCCCCCCACCTTCGAATGGTCTGAAAGCTCAACCCGGTGGCCTCTGGCTGAATCGGTGAGCGGGGGCTGTCGCGCGGGCGCGGCGGGTGTCACCGCGGCCGGCGTGTACCGTCAGGCCCGCATGGCGCCGTCGTCGGAGCACGACAGGCCGAACGTGGCGAGGCCGTCGGCGAGGTAGTCGGCGACCAGGGGTGTTCCGAGCAGGTAGCCGGCGGTGTTCTCATTGTGAGCGTCGGCGGCGTCGGAGCGGACCTGCGTCCAGTCGGCGAGTGTGCCGTCGTCCCGGCCGAGCCACATCAAGGCGACCAGCTCGATCTGCTCGTCGTCGTTGAGCGCATCGATGAACGCGGTCAGCTCCTCGAGCACGGGATCGTCGCCGTGATCCTCCAGGACGTCGCGCATGTCGTCGTCGATAGCGTTCGAGCCCGAACTCGTCGTCCGTGGCGACGTCCTTGGCCTCGAACTCACGGGCCTTGACGATGACGTAGCAGACCTTCTCGAGGGCGATGTCGAGCTCGGGCTCGTCGGTGGCAGCCATGGGTGTCTCCTCAGGCGACGGGTCGCGTCGTCCGGCCGGCATGCCGCTGCTGCCGTCCAGCGTTTCTGCCTAAAGCATCGAACGGCGGGGGCGCGCGGAGCCTTGATATGCGTCAAGGGCACGTGGCCAGGATAGCGATGGAGGGGACGCCAAGCGCCGGCGATCCGGCGCGCCGGATCGGGATCAGGGTTTGGAGCGCAGCTCGGGTGGCGCCTTGAGCCAAGGTCCGCCGGCCCGGCCGATGCGGTAGCCTTCCGCGAACAACGCCGTCTGATAGGCGGGATCGACGAACTCGTTGGCCTTGCTCTGGAACGTCGGAGGCACCGCCAGGAAATTGAAGTCGGCACCGGAATCCCTGGCCATGCGCCAGATGCGATAAAGCTCGCCCTGGTTCTGGCTCTTGATCAGCGTCGCGATGGCGCGGGCGGCGATCGGGATGGTCTGCGGTTTCACCACTTCGGTCTCTGGTGCGATCTTGCCGTTCTTGATGATGTAGATCTTGCGGATGGGCGGCGCGGCGTAGAGGCGATCGAAGGCCGTGAACGGGACGGGGGCGGGCGAAGCGAACACCTCGCGCGTCGTGCCGCCGTCGACATGGAGCTCGTCGTAGGTCTTGCCGTCTACCTCGACGGTGATCTTGACCGGCGGGAAGGCGCCGGGGATGGCGGCCGACGCCATGATCACCTTGCGGAACAGCTCGATGGCGTGGGGATGCCGGCTGCGTGCGATTTCGCCCATGTTCCAGACGACGGGGCGCTGGGCATCGAGGTTGGTCGTGCCGATCAGCAGCAGGCGGCCGCGGGCGTACGCGCGCGCAACGGCACGCAGCATGGCGCGATCGACGTATTTCGCGATCAGCTGCTCCATCTGCGTGGTGTCGGCGAGCGCGGAGCCGCCGAGCAGGCCAGGCAGGATCTGAGCGGTGACGAGCTCCGACGTGCGGTAGGCGGTCCAGATCTCCTTGAGCTGGCCGTCGTAGCGCGAGCCCAGGAACGCGAAGGGTGCGATAACGGCGCCGGCGCTGATGCCGGTGACCAGCTCGAAGTCGGGCCGGTCGCCACGTGCCGTCCAGCCTTCGAGGAGCCCGGCACCGAACGCACCGTCGCCGCCGCCGCCCGACAGTGCCAGAATTTCGACGACGGGCCGGCCGTTCACGCGGCGTGCGTTCTGGGCCAGGCGGGGCAGATGCGGTGCGCGGCGACGCACCTCCGCGGCGAGATCGGTCGGGACCTCGTCGCCCCAGAAGCGGGCGCCGCCGAGGCCGGGAACGGCGGCAGACTGGGCGAGGCTCGGGTTTGCGATGCCATTGCGATCGAGCACGGTTCCGCAGCCGCCGGCGAGGGTCGCCGTCAGCAGGCACGCAAACATCCTCAGACCGCGGAAGGCACGCATGCGCTCGAGAGTACCCAGGCAAACTTACAGGCAAGCCTACAGGTCGTAGCCGTCGCCCCGGCCGTCCGGAAGCGTCCCGACTAGGTAGCAGATGCCGCGTTCGGGGAGAACACGGGTCTCGTGGGTTGGGATTGGACTGGGGCCGTTCAGCATCACTTGGCACCTGATGCAGCTGGGTTTTCGCCGCCGCGGTGAGGGTCTGTCAGGCCCGGTTCCGGGCGGGTGTCGCGAGATGCCCAGGCGGGCCGATTGAACCCGTCTGCCTGATGAACGGTGTTTTCAGGGGAGGTTCAGGGAGGGGAGAGCAATCTGCCGCTATAGCGTTCAATACGAGATGGAGCATTGCCATGACATCGTTGTCCGTGACCTCCCTGGCCAAGACTTGTCTGGCCGCTGCCGCCGCCGGCGGCTTTGCGTTCCTTGCCGCATCGGGTACCGCCCAGGCGGCGAGCTATTCCTGCCACGAGGTGTCCAACAAGGCCGAGCGCACGATCTGCCGGAGCGGGCGGCTCGGCGCGCTCGATGAGCGGATGGCCTACTGGTACGGCCGGGCGCAGGAGCGGGCACGGTACTTCGACCAGACCGATTGGCTAAAGGCGTCCCAGCGGCGCTGGCTCGCCATGCGCAACGTGTGCGGCTCCAACACCAGCTGCTTGAGGTATGCCTATCAGCGCCGGATCTGGAGGCTGAAGAACTACGTCGAGCACGTCTGATCCCGGGCAACCGGTGTTGGCGCATCCGGCCTGGGGAGGGCGGATGCGCGGAGGGGCAGGCCCTTGGGCCTGCCCCTCGATTTTCGGGTCGGATCCGGTTGTCGTGGACCGGTGGACGCGGGGCGATGATCGCTCCCGGCATCTCGCCGCATCGGGCAGGGCCGCTTCAGCCCGCCATCTTCTCCACGTACTCCCAGTTGACCAGGTTGTCGAACCAAGCCTCCAGGTACTTCGGACGGGCGTTGCGGTAGTCGATGTAATAGCTGTGCTCCCAGACGTCACAACCCAGGATCGGCTGTGCGCCGTGCATCAGCGGGTTCTCGCCGTTCGGCGTCTTCATGACCTCGAGCTTGCCGTCCTTGAGCGCCAGCCAAGCCCAACCGGAGCCGAACTGCGTGACGCCCGCGTTGATGAAGTCGGCGCGGACCTTGTCGAAGCCGCCAGCGTCGCCGACGAGCTTTTCGAGCTTGCCCGGCAGCTTCTTGCCGCCGCCGCCCCTCTTCATCCAGCTCCAGAAGTGCAGGTGGTTGTAGTGCTGGCCGGCATTGTTGATGAGCGCGGCGTTCTTCTCGGAGAAAGCCTTCTTGCAGATCTCTTCGATGGACAGGTTCTCGTAGGGCGTGCCGGCCTTGGCCTTGTTGCCGTTGTCCACGTAGGCGAGGTGATGCTTGTCGTGATGGAACTCCAGGGTTTCCTTCGACATGTACGGCGCCAGCGCATCGTACGCGTACGGCAGTTCGGGCAGCTTGAAGGTCATGGGTCACGCTCCATAGCGATCGGGGGTTGGCAATTCGAGGATAACGGAACCTACCGGCCGAGCGTTCCCGACACAAGCGCCGCCGGGGCCGGGGGTACCGGACGGCGAATGCGGCGCTTGGCGCGAAAAGGCATGTGATTGTCAGGGATTTGACCAAGGAAGCCCGAGGGCGCAGCCGCCGTCAGTGGCGCGCTCAAAAAAGGAAAGAGGCGGAGACCCTGGGCTCCGCCTCTCCTTGGATCACGCCGGGGAAGTCTCTTGGTCCAGGGTGGTCGCAAGCTAGGGTGCTGCCCTTGAACGCGTTCTGAATGAGGCATTCATCGGGCGTTCATCGGGCGCGACGGTGTCAGCGGGCAGCGCGCCGTTGAGGCTCAGCGCCGCACGGGGCAGGACAGGTGATGTGACCCGGCATCCGCGTCGCGAATGACGCCGTTCGCCTCGCGGCATGCTATTCAGCGTGCAGTCATCGCGACGGATGCATACTCGTACCTGCGTTCATGAAAGACAGTTGCGGGACCAGATGAACGGGTTCCAGCCAGCGGGGCCGATTGGCGGCCGAAGTGCTCGAGGCGGATGGTAGCGACATGCAGAAGCTGACAAAGTCTCTCTTCACATTGGCCCTGCCGGTGGCTGCGGTCGCCGGTGCGGTCTGGATGTGGGGCATGCCCGGTGCCCAGACGGATGCTTTCAGCTATGAGACCGGTGCGGCCACTCGCGGCTCCATCCTCAAGACCGTGTCGACCTCGGGACCCGTGCGCGCGCTGGTGACGGTGAGCGTTGGCTCGCAGCTGTCGGGCAACATCCGGGAACTGAAGGTCGACTACAACACCGAGGTGAAGGCCGGCGATGTCCTGGCGGTGCTGGACGACAAGACGTACGTCTCGCGCGTCGAACAGTCGAAGGCCGATCTCGCGATGGCCAAGGCCAATCTCGGCAATCAGCAGGCGGCGATGGACAAGGCCGAAGCGGTGCTGAAGCTGGCCGAACGGGGCATGGAGCGCCAGCAGACGCTGGCCAAACGCGGTGTCGCGTCCTCGGCTTCGCTCGATACCGCGACGCGCGACGTTGAGGTGGCGAAGGCCGAGCTCGCTGTGATGAAGGCACAGATCGAGAGCGCGCGGGCACAGATTGCACAACGCGAAGCGGGACTGCGGCAGGCGCAGATCGATCTCGACCGGACCCAGATTCGCTCGCCGATCAACGGCACGGTAATTTCGCGCACGATCGACATCGGGCAGACGGTGGCGGCGAGCCTGCAGGCGCCCGAGCTGTTCAAGATCGCCCAGGACCTGCGCCGAATCCGCATCGAAGCCCAGGTCAACGAGGCCGACGTCGGCGCGGTGACGGAAGGCAACGATGTCGCCTTCACGGTCGATGCCTATCCCGACCGGCAGTTCCGCGGGCGCGTGACGCAGGTGCGGCTGGCGGCGACGGAACTCAACAACGTGGTGACCTATACCGTCATCATCGAAGCCGACAACGACGATCGCAAGCTGTTCCCGGGCATGACGGCCAACGCGGTCGTGGAAAGTGCGCGCAAGGACAACGTGCTCAGGATCGTCAGTGACGCGCTGCGCTTCAAGCCGCGCGAGGGCATGGTCGACCAGGAAGCGCAGGCGAGCCAGCGGCGCCAGCAGATGGTGGAACGTGTCGGGCGGCAGTTGTCGCTCTCGGACCAGCAGGTGGCGCAGGTGTCCGCGGAACTCGACAAGGTGCTGTCCGAAATGCGTGCACAGCGCAGCGACACACCGCGGCCGCCTTCGGGCTTCGGCAGTGCGCCGCAGCGGACGTCGGGTGGCGGCGGCGAGGCGGCGCGCGGCCGGATCGGCGCACGGATGGAACAGATCGTAGCCGGCGTGATCACGGACGCGCAGCGGCCCGCGTTTGAGGCCTGGAAGGCGCAGCGCGAGTCGCGCGGCAGCAGCCGGGCGTCGGCCGGCCGGTCGGCGACGGTCTGGGTGCTCGGTGCCGACAATGACCTATCGAGCCGCACGATCCGCATCGGCGTGGCCGACGACCAGTATACCGAGGTGCTCGGCTCGGCCTTGAAAGAAGGCGAGAAGGTCGTCGTGCGCACGCGGAAAGTGATTGCGAAATGAACGCGCCCGTGAACGTCGATACGACGACGGCAAAGGTGGCCGGCAGCCACGCGGCTCCTGCGGGCATGGCGGCGCCTGCGCTGATCGCCGCGCGCGCGGTGGAGAAGACCTACCAGCTCGGCGACCAGACCGTGCGGGCGCTCGATTGCGTCAGCTTCCAGATCGCGGCGGGTGAGTTCGTCGCCATCATGGGACCGTCGGGCTCGGGCAAATCGACGATGATGAACCTGATCGGCGCGCTCGACGTGCCGACGACGGGGACGCTCACGATCGGTGGCCGCGACATCGCTGGATTGTCCTCAGACGAGCTGGCGCATCTGCGCAACTACACGATCGGCTTCGTGTTCCAGCAGTTCAACCTGTTGCCGCGCACCTCCGCGCTGCAGCAGGTCGTTCTGCCGCTGCTTTATGCGAAGCCGCGGCCGGACGATCTGGAGGCGCGCGCGCGCAAACGGCTGGAGCAGGTGGGCCTCGGCAATCGTCTCGACCATCATCCGCGGCAGTTGTCAGGCGGCCAGCAGCAGCGCGTCGCCATTGCGCGCGCGCTCGTCAACGATCCCAAGATCCTGCTCGCCGACGAGCCGACCGGTGCACTCGATTCGCGCACCTCGGAGGAAATCATGCAGCTGTTCTGCGCGCTCAACGCGGAGGGCATCACGGTGATCATCGTCACGCACGAGGCCGATATCGCGGCTTACGCCAAACGCAAGATCGTGTTTCGCGACGGGCAAATCGTGGAGGACGTGCGTCAGCGGGGCTACCAGGGCTCGACGCCATCCGAAGAAGGGGAGGCGTCGTCATGAACGTCTTGGATTCCCTCAGGATCGCGCTGGCCGCGATCACCGCGAACACGTTGCGATCGATCCTGACGACGCTGGGCATCATCATCGGCGTCGGCTCCGTGATCGTGATGGTCGCAGTCGGCTCGGGTGCGCGTCATGAAGTCGACCGGCAGATCAACAGTCTGGGCACCAACCTGCTCGTGATCTATCCGGGCGCCTCGCGCGTCGGCGGGCGCTCGGCGGGTGCAGGCACGAGCCTGCCGTTGTCGGAGGACGATTTGCAGGCCGTGCGCAAGAAGGTCGACGGCGTGGTCGCGATCTCCGGCCAGTTGTCGGGCAGCGCGCCGGTCATTCGCGGCAATTCCAACACCGTGACTCGCATCTACGGCGTCCACGATCAGTACTTCGCGGCGCGCGACTGGGACGTGACGAGTGGCCGGGCGTTCAATCCGCAGGATCTGCGCACGGGTGCGCGCGTCGCGGTGATCGGCCAGACGGTCGTGAAGAACCTGTTCGAAGGCTACGATCCCGTCGGCCAGCAGATCCGCGTCAAGAACGTGCCGTTCCTGGTGGTCGGTGTGCTCACGGCCAAGGGCCAGACGAGTTGGGGCTCCGACCAGGATGACATCGTGCTGCTGCCGATGTCGGCGGCGCGCGGGCGCATCATCGGGCGCAGCGCGGTGCAGACGGATGCGGTCGGGCAGATCTCGGTGAAGTTCGATCCGGGCGTGGACCTGACGCAGGCGCAGGAGCACATCGAGCAGGTGCTGCGGCAGAGCCGCCGGGTGCAGCCGGGCGCGGAGGACAACTTTAATGTCCGCAACCTGACGGAGTTCTTGAAGGCGCGGACCGCGGCGGCGACGACGCTCGGCTGGCTGCTCGGCGCGACGAGCGTGATCTCGCTGATCGTGGGCGGCATCGGCATCATGAACATCATGCTGGTCTCGGTGACGGAGCGCACGCGCGAGATCGGGCTCAGGATGGCGGTCGGCGCGCGCCGGTTCGACATCATGAGCCAGTTCCTGGTCGAGGCGATCGTTTTGTGCCTGCTCGGCGGCGTGATCGGGATCGCGCTGGGCGTGGGCGCGGCGGCGGCGACGGCCAAGCTGGCGGAATGGCCGATCCTGATCTCGCCAGAGGTGATCCTGATGGCGCTGGCCGCGGCGGCCGGAACCGGCATCTTCTTCGGGTTCTTTCCGGCGCGGCGGGCCGCACACCTCAATCCGATCGATGCGCTGAGAAGCGAGTAG
The DNA here is from genome assembly GCA_963697205.1 of uncultured Alphaproteobacteria bacterium. Taxonomy (GTDB): domain Bacteria; phylum Pseudomonadota; class Alphaproteobacteria; order Rhizobiales; family Hyphomicrobiaceae; genus CAVONB01. The sequence goes on from CAVONB010000015.1 coordinate 504,000, forward strand.
GGGACGGCGGCGCTGGGCGAAGCCGTTACCGGCGTGACCGGCACGAGCGGGGCGGAACCATCGTTGGCATTCCCTTGGGCGGCTTGGTGGGCTAGCAAGGCACGACGCCTATCACGCTAGCGACCGGGTAACCATGACCGAGACCTTGTTTCCCCTGGCCTCCGATTTCACCGCCCCGGCGCGGGCTGACTGGCTGCAGCTGGTCGAGAAGGTTCTGAAGGGGGCGGACTTCGACCGGCGCCTCGTTTCGCGCACGGCGGACGGCATCGCGGTGCAGCCGCTCTATACGCGCGAGGACGCGTTGCCGGGGGCCGTGCCCGTTGTTCGCACGCATCAAGATCCGCTGGGCTGGGAAATCCGCCAGCGCCATGCCGGGACCGATGCGGCCCACGTCAACGCGGCGATCCTGGAGGACCTCGAAGGCGGGGTGGCGGCCGTGACGCTGCAACTTGCGGCCCCGGGCCAGCTCGGTCTCGCGGCCAACGCCGCCACGCTGGAGAAGGCGCTGGCGGGCGTGCACCTCGACATGGTGCGGATCGCGTTGGCGCCGGGCGACTCGTCCTTGGCGGGTGCCAATGCGCTCGCCGAGGTCTATGGCAGTCGTGGCATTGCGCAGGCGGAGCGTCGCGTTGCGATCGACGCCGATCCAATCGGCGCGCTGGCGACGACGGGTGTCGCGATGCAGGCGGTGGCGGAGGATCAGGCGGCGCTGGCCGCTCTGGTGGCGCCCAACGGCGCGTGGGCGGGATCGCCTGCGACGGTGTTCCTGGCGGACGGACGCTGGGCGCACGAGGCGGGCGGCTCGGAGGCGCAGGAGTTGGCGGTGATGTTGGCCAGTGCCGTTGCTTACTTGCGCGCGCTGGAAGCGGCGGGCTTGGCGCCCGACGCCGGGTTGCGGCGCATCGGTTTCGCGCTCGCCGCCGACGCCGATCTCTTTCTGACGGCGGCGAAACTGCGCGCGGCGCGCCGGTTGATCCGGCAGGTTGGCGATGCGTGCGGAGCGCAGGCCGCCGCTCGTTCGGCATCGATCGCGGCCACCACGAGCATGCGCATGATGGCGCGGCGCGATCCGTGGGTGAACATGCTGCGCACGACGTCGGCGGCCATGGCGGCCGGCATCGGCGGGGCCGACAGCGTGACGGTACTGCCGTACACTTGGCCGCTCGGGCAGCCGGATGCCTTCGCGCGTCGCATTGCGCGCAACGTGCAGGTGATCGCGCAGGAGGAGAGCGGACTCGGCCGCGTCGGGGATCCAGTGGCGGGCTCGTGGTACGTGGAGCAGGCGACCGAGGCGCTGGCGCAGGCGGCGTGGGCGCTGTTCCAGGAAATCGAGGCGGCTGGTGGCCTCGTCGCGGCGCTGACGGCGGGGCTGGTGCAGGACCGGATTGCAGCTGTCGTCGCGGAGCGCGCTACCGCGATCGCGACGGGCCGGCAGGAGCTGACCGGCGTCTCCGCGTTCCCCCGGCTCGGCGGCGACGGCGTGACAGTAACGCCCTGGCCCGAGGCGCCGCCGCTGCCGGCATCGAGCGCGACGCGTGTGGCGCGCCTTGCGCCGCAGCGGCTCGCGGAACCGTTCGAGGCGCTACGTAACCGGGCCGAGACTCTGGTGCGCGATGGCCGCGCGCCTGAAGTGTTCCTGGCTTCGCTCGGTTCATTGGCGGAGCACAACACGCGCACGACCTACATGCGCAACTTCCTGGCGGCGGGCGGGATCGCGGCGGTCGGCGGCGACGGCTGGACCAATTCAGCCGACGTCGGCGCGGCGTTTGCGGCGAGCGGCGCAGCGGTTGCCTGCCTTTGCTCGTCCGATGCCGTCTACGGCGAGCTGGCCGAGGCCACCGCCGGCGTCCTGAAAGCGGCCGGCGCTAAGCGGGTGTACCTGGCGGGTCGCCCGAAGGACGAGACGGCCTTGCGGGCGGCGGGCGTCGACGGGTTCATCTTCGCCGGGTGCAACGCTGTGTCGGCGCTGGCGCAATTGCTCGACGAGATCGGTGCGGCGTAGGCTGGTGCCTTCCGCGCCGCCGCTGTCGCGCCGCCGCTCGCGTCCGGGATGACGGGCGAGGGGAGGCGGGCGCCCGCTTTTTACATTCTTCGATTGTTAACCCGCGTGCCGTCGCCGAGCGCCGCGGTAAGAGTTTATCAATTGGCCAACACCATGATGATCCGGATGCGTTCTTTTGAAGAAGCGTTGGGCTTTCGGCCATGGCGACGTTCACACTCACGACCGGAGACGACAGCCTCGTCGGCACCGACGGGGATGACATTTTTTGGGATCGCGACGATGTCAGCTGGAGCAACGTCAACCGTGGGAGGGATTTGGTCGATGGCGGGGCAGGCTGGGATGTGCTGTATGCGGACGGCGATTTGACGGGTGATCAGTTCACGGGAATTGAAGAGTTGCGATATGGGTCCTATGCTTTTTGGACTTTGATAACCATCGATCAGCTCAATGAGTTTCAGAGGCTTTCGCCTCAGGTTTCGCTGCTTTTTATTGGTGGTGGCGGCGGAAACGTTGACGTGTCAAACCGAATGGATGAGGGGACAGCCATCACGCTGGTTGCTGGAGATGCTGTCGGTGCAGTCCGGTTTCACGGAACCTCTCGAAGCGATACCTTAATTGGAAGTGCATTCGGCGACACCTTAATTGGTGGTAGTGGAAATGACTATCTCGATGGCGATTTCACGTTCACTTGGGCTGGCTCCTCTTTTGATTTCAACAGTGAAGATCGTCTTTACGGCGGTCAAGGCAACGATGATCTGAGAGGCGGTGATGGTAATGATTCACTTTTCGGAGGCAGCGGAGATGATCGCATTGATGCCGGGGCGGGCAACGACATAATCTTTGGAGGTCAAGGCGTCGACACAATGGAGGGTGGTGCTGGCGACGACGTTTACCACGTCGATTCGCGTTCTGACGTTGTGACTGAATGGTCGTTCCTTGGCGCAGGCACCGACACCGTGCGCGCGTCCGTCTCGTGGTCGCTCGGCGACAACGTCGAGAACCTGGTGCTGACAGGCGGCAAATGGCGCTGGGGCGACGGCAATGCTCTCGATAATGCGATTACCGGAAACTTCAATCGAAACGTGCTGTCGGGCAAGGACGGCGACGACACGCTGAACGGCCGCGGTGGCGCGGATACGCTGTGGGGTGGTGCGGGCGACGACCGCTTCGTGTTCGACACCACGCTCAACGGTCGTAGCGTCGATACGATCAAGGACTTCGGCAACGGCAACGACGTGATCGTGCTCGGCACGAACGTGTTCACGGCGCTCGATGACCATTCGTCCGAGGGTGGTGCGTTGGACGTGTCGGCCTTCGAGGCTGGCAATGGCGTCGCGCGCTCAGCGGATGCCCGTATCCTCTACAACACCGCGACCGGCGCGCTGGCCTACGACGCCGACGGCTCGGGTAGCGGCGCTGCCTTGCAGTTCGCGCTGTTGCAGCCCAACCTTACCCTCACGGCCGACGATTTCGACTTGGTGTGACGGCCGGGGGCTTGGCTGGGGACAGTCACCATTTCCGTTGTCGGGCGCAGGAAGGGATGGGCGCGGTGTCGGAAATGGTGACTGTCCCCGGGCGTACTCGCGACCTGCGTGCTATGGGTAAAATGGGGCGGTTCCAATTCTCAACCGTCTTGTTTGCCGGGCGCTCGAGCTGTGAGAATTGATCCTTTCCCCATTTCTTAGGCTGAGGCTGTGCCGCTGGTCAGGCGAGCTGTGGTCGATGGAGCGGTTCCAGCGCCGCGCGCACGTCGGCGGGGATCGCGATGGAGCGGCGGGCCTGGAGGTCGAAGAAGACAATCGTGCCGTCGCCGGTGCCGACGCAGGTGTCGTCGCCCTGCTTGAACACGGCGTGGGCGAGGCCGACCGACTTGGTGCCGATGCGGGTGACGCAGGTGCCGACGTCGACGGCGCCGGGGTAGTCGAGCTCGGCCAGATACTCGATCGCGATGCGTGCGATGACGATATCGAGGTGCTCGCGGCCGTTGGTCTTCAACAGCGGATAGACGAGGTCGCAGCGGGACTGCTCGAAGAACATCGGCAGGGCGGCGTTGTTGACGTGGCCGAGCGGATCGAGATCGGCGTAACGCAGGGGCATCGCGATCCAGAATGGGAAGCTTGCGCGCTGGCGCAGGGCGGGCGGGGTCGGCGCGGTCATGCAGGCTCCCGGGGCGACGGCGGTGAAAAATGCAGAAGGCGCCGACCCGCAGCGCCTTCGAGACTTCGGTTCGTTTCGGTCCGGTCGTCCCGCAGGTGCACGGGCGGGCCTCAGCGCTGTTACTTCGGCGCCAGGACCATGACCATCTGGCGGCCTTCCAGACGCGGCTCGGATTCCACCTTTGCGGCTTCGAGAAGGTCGCCCTTGACGCGCTGCATGAGGTCGTAGCCGAGGCTCTGGTGCGCCATCTCGCGGCCGCGGAAGCGGAGCGTGACCTTGACCTTGTCGCCTTCGTCGAAGAACCGGCGGATGGCCTTCATTTTCGTATCGTAGTCGTGATCGTCGATGCTGGGTCGCATCTTGATCTCTTTGATCTCGACGATCTTCTGATTCTTACGCGCCTCGGCGGCCTTCTTCTGCTCCTGGTACTTGAACTTGCCGTAATCCAGGATCTTGCAGACAGGCGGCTCGGCGTCGGGCGAGATCTCGACCAAGTCGAGTCCGGCCTGCTCAGCGCGCTCGCCAGCCTCGATGCGGCTGACAATACCGACGTTGTTGCCGTCCTCGTCGATAAGACGGACTTCGCGGGCCCGGATCTGATCGTTGATCCTGGGACCGGACTGCTCGCGCTCGGGCGCGGCACGTAGTGGCTTACGGATGTTGAGCCTCCTTCAGTCGTTGTCGATGGACGCCTTGCCCCCATGGGATCGGGGGACGCAAGGGTCGGGTGGTTCCGGGCGCCCGTCGGGTCCGCGCAATTGCGGAGGGCCGGGGACGCCAAGATCGGCAAAAGATCGAGAAGAAGCGACCTCAAGTCAAGGGCCGTCGCCGGATCAGCTTACGGAATCGTGACCTTTCCCAACGGTTCGGTCGGCTCCCGCAAGCTTGGTACCCAGCAGGCGATCATAGACGGTGAGCGTGCCGGTCTGCATGGCGGAGAGGGTGAAGCGGGCGACGACGTTGGCGCGGGCGCGGCGGCCGATCGCGGCGCGGGCGTCCCCTGTCAGCGCCAAGGCCTCGGCCAGGGCCGCGGCCAGGCGGGTGGCATCGCCCGGGGGGACAAGCCATCCGGTGGCGGCTTCTGGCGGCACGGCCGGGGCGGCCAGGACGGTCTCGCGGGGCGCGCCGATGTCGGTGGCAATGACCGGGCAGCCGATCGCCTGGGCCTCCGCGGCGGTCCTGCCGAAGGCCTCGGGCTCCGTGGAGGCCACGAGGGCGACGTGGGCCAGCGCGAAGGCGGCCGGCATGTCGGCGCAGTGGCCGACGAGCCGGACGCTGCCGGCAAGGCCGGCGGCGGCGATGTCGGTTTCGAGGGTGCGGCGGTAGTCGCTGCGGCCCTGGTCGTCGCCGGCGAAGATGGCGACGGCGTCGGCGAGGCGACGGTCGCGGGCCAGGTGCGCGACGGCGGCGATGACGGCGCGCTGGCCCTTCCAGCCCGTCAGCCGCGCGGCGTGGAGGATGATCGGAGCGCCGGTGGGGACCGCCCAGGCGCGGCGCAGGGCGGCCAGTCGCTCCGGGGCGATGGTGGCGGCATCGTAGACGGCCGGGTCGATGCCGCGCGGGATGATGCTGATACGCTCGGGCGGCGTGCCGTAGCGAGTGCGGATCAGGCCGGCTGTGTAATCGGAATTGGCGATGACGACGGCGCCGCGGGCCATCACGCCGTTGTAGGTCCGCTTGAGGACGCCGCGCTCGTTGTAGGCGCCGTGGTAGGTGGTCACCAAGGGGATGCCGACGCGGTTGGCGGCGAGGAGCGCGCTCCAGGCGGGCGCCCGGCTTCTGGCATGAATGAGGGCGACGTCGCGGGCCGCGCACAGGCGGGCGAGGTGGCGGGCGTTGGCCAGGATTTGCAGTGGGTTCTTGGAGCCGGCCGGCATCGTGACGATCTCGCCGCCGGCCGCGATCACTTCGCTCGACATGCGGCCGCCTCCGGTGGCGACCAGGGCGGTGCCGCCGGCGCGGACGATGGCGTCGGTGATCTCGACCGTGGTGCGCTCGGCCCCGCCGGTGTCGAGGCGCGGGATGATCTGGAGTATGGTCGGTCCGCCCGCGTGCGGGTTGTTGGATGGGGGCTCGGCCACGGCTGGTTCCGATCGGTGGCGACCGCAGGGTTGCAGTGCTTGACGATGGTAGGAGGTTTAGGATGTCGGAGCCCACGCCGCAAACGATCGAGATCGGAACGGGCGCGGCGGCCCGCCGCATCGCGGTGCTGGTCGATCCGCCGGCGCGGCCGGGGGCGCCGGGCGTGTTCTGGCTGTCGGGCTTCAAGTCGGACATGGCCTCGACCAAGGCGACAGCGCTGGCGGCGTGGGCGCGCGAGCACGGCTATGGGGCGACGCGGTTCGACTATTCGGGGCACGGCGTTTCGAGCGGGCGGTTCGAGGAGGGCACGATCGGGCGCTGGCTGGATGAGGCGGCGGCGGTGTTCGCGCGCTTCACGGCGGGGCCGCAGGTCGTCGTCGGCTCGAGCATGGGCGGGTATATCGCGCTTCTCTTGCTGCGCCGGCTGATGGCGGAGGCGCCAGAGCAGGCGGCACGTCTCAAGGCGCTTTATCTGATCGCGCCGGCCTGGGACATGACGGAGCGGCTGATGTGGGCGAACTTCCCGCCGGAGGCGCGCGCTGCGGTCATGACCGATGGCGTTTTCCTTAGGCCGTCGGCGTATGGCGAGCCTTATGCCATCACGCGTGGGCTGATCGAGGACGGGCGGGCGCACCTGATCGGCGACGCGCCGTTCGATCCTGGCCGTCCAATACGTATTCTACAGGGTCGACTTGATCCTGATGTTCCCTGGCAACATGCGGTGGCACTCCAGGACTTGCTGGCCGGCGATCGGCTTCGAATACGGTGGGTGGAGGACGGAGAGCACCGCCTCTCAAGGCCGGAAGACCTAGCTCTCATGCTTGCGGACCTCAAGGATCTGCTCGGTCCGGCGGTCGGGCCGGGCTGAGATCGTAAGTCGCAATGCATGTTTATATACCTAGGTCTTGACACGGCCGGGAGATGCTTCAAATTGCTGGCAACGGTTCGACCTTCGTCGTAGACGATGACGTCGCCCCAAAAAGCCAAACCGGCAGATCGAGGAACGCCTCTCCATGGCCGAAGCCGCACCGACGGTGGACGGTAGCTCCGTTTCTGCGTCCCGTGCCGGGCGCTCCGCGTCGCGAGCGTCGAACATCTTGAGCACGCTGTTCCCGTTCGTCGTCGTCTTGGGGATGTGGGAGCTCGCCGCGCATCTTGAGGTGTTTCCGCGCCGGCTGTTCCCGCCGCTGGAGGAGATCGCGGCCGCGTTCTGGCGGCTGCTGATGGACGGGATACTCATCAACCACGCCAGCGCGACGATCGTGCGCCTGATCGCGGGCTTCGCGCTCGCCGCCGTCGTCGGTGTCGCTATAGGCATGATGATGGGGCGCTTCCGGTTCGCGGAGGACACGCTGCTGCCGATCGTCAGCATCCTCGCGCCGATCCCGGGCCTCGCTTATGCGCCGCTGTTCCTGTTGTGGTTCGGACCGTCGAGCACGTCGGTGATCCTGCTGGTCGCGTTCGTGTCGGCGTTCTCGATCATCTTCAATACCTGGACTGGCGTGAAAGCGGTCAAGGAGATCTGGATCCGATCGGCTCAGTCGATGGGCGCCAGCGACGTCGCGCTGTTTCGCCGAGTGATCGTGCCGGGATCGCTGCCCTACATCTTCACCGGGCTCAGGCTCGGGCTGGCGCAGGCGTGGCGCGCGCTGGTGGGCGTGGAGATGCTCGCCGCCGTGCCGTGGGGGCTCGGCTGGATGATCTTCGGCTCGCGCGAATTCCTCAACACCGACGTGATGATGGCGGGCGTGTTCGTGATCGCGCTGATCGGCCTGGCGCTCGAAAAGCTCGTGTTCCAGAAGCTCGAAGAGTACACCGTCGTGCGCTGGGGGATGATGACGTCATGAACGCGACGGCTTCCTCCTATCGTTCGGCGCGGCGTGGTGCGATCGCCGTTCTCGTCATCCTGGCGATCTATGAGATGTTTGCGCGCAGCGGCATGTTCGCGCCCGCGCTGATGCCGACGCTGCCGACCGTGGCGCGGACCGGCTGGGGCATGCTGATCGACGGCACGATGCTCACCCATGCCGCTGCGACGCTGTCGCGCGTGCTCACGGGCTTTGCGCTGGCGGTGGCCGTGGCGCTGCCGCTCGGCATCCTGATGGGACGCAACGAGCGCGTGGAACGGTTCTTCATGCCGCTCGTCAGCGCGCTGATGCCGATCCCGTCGTTGGCGTGGGTGCCGATCTTCATCCTGTGGTTCGGCATCGGTAATACGGTGGCCGCGGTCGTCGTGTTCTACGCGGCGCTGTTTCCACTGCTGCTAAATACCTGGACCGGTGTGCGCTCTGTCAATCCGCTCTGGCTCAGAGCTGCGGGCGCGATGGGCGCCAACGAGCGTGCGCTGTTCTGGAAGGTGATCATGCCGGGGGCGTCGGCGTTCATCATCACCGGGCTGAGGCAGGCGTTCATCCGCGCGTGGATCGCGGTGATCGGCGCGGAGATGCTGGCGTCGTCGGACTACGGGCTCGGCTGGGTGATCTTCGACGCCAAGGAGTTCCTCAACGCCGACGTGATGCTCGCCTCCGTCGCGATGATCGGCCTGATCGGCTTCCTGTTCGAGCGGCTGGCGTTCGGCGCGCTGGAGCGCTCGACGGTGCTGCGCTGGGGCATGGTGCGCATGGCCAAGGGGTGAAGCGCCGTTGATGCAGGCGCTCGGGCCCGCCGGCGTCCTTCCGCCACGTCCAATCAACACGACCGCAATCGCAATCCTGGAGACCGAAGAAGCGCATGGGCCACATCGATGTGAAAGACGTCTCGCTCGTCTACGAGACGCCGGCTGGCTCCGTGCAGGCCGTCAAGGGCGTCAGCCTCGACATCAGCCAGTCCGAGTTCCTGTGCCTCGTCGGTCCGTCGGGATGCGGCAAGTCGACGATGCTGAACATCATCGCCGGGTTCCTGCATCCCTCGTCGGGATCGATCCAGATCGCCGGCAAGCCTGTCAACGGCTCGGGCATGGACCGCGGCGTCGTGTTCCAGGATTTCGCGCAGCTGTTTCCCTGGCGCACGGCACTGGGCAACGTGTCGTTCGGCCTTGAAATGAAGGGCGTCGGCAAGGCGGAGCGGGACAGGATCGCGCGCGAGCAGTTGCGTCTCGTGAAGCTCGAGAAGTTCGTCAATTCCTATCCGCACCACCTGTCCGGCGGCATGCAGCAGCGCGTGGCGATCGCGCGTGCGCTCGCCTACAACCCGTCGGTGCTGCTGATGGACGAGCCGTTCGCCGCGCTCGACGCCATGACGCGCGACGAGATGCAGCGGCTGTTGGCCGAGGTGTGGGACGAGACCAAGAAGACGGTGATCTACGTCACGCACAACGTGGCGGAGGCCGTCTATCTCGCCGACCGCGTGATCGTCATGACCCCGCATCCCGGCCGCATCAAGACCGAGATGCGGATCGATCTGCCGCGTCCGCGGGATCCGCTCAGCGTGGAATTCCTCGAGTACCAGAAGCAGCTCGTCTCGCAGCTCGGCTGAGCGCGCCGCCATTGCGTGGCGCGGTCAGAAGGCGCGTTGCGTAAGTCACTGCCACGACCCTCACGACACACCCACTGTCCAACAGAGGAAGCCTCACATGACCCTCAAGTCCCCGATGATCAGCCGCCGTCAGGCGCTCGTCGGCACCGGTGCCGGGCTCGTCATGTCCGGTATCGGCCCGATCGCGCCCGCGTTCGCGCTCGACAAGATCCGGCAGGGCTATCAGACCAACATCTGGGGCATGCCGACGTACTATATGATGCAGTCGGGCATCCTGAAGAAGATGGGCATCGACGTCGAAGAGTTCGCGGTGCCCTCGGGCAACCTGACGATGCAGCAGATGGTGGCGCGGCAGGTCGACCTTGGCACCTATGCCGGTCCGTCGCTGATGATCGGTCACGACAAGGGCGGTATCGTCGGCATCGCGCTGATTGAATATGTCGGCAAGACCAACGCCGTGGTTGCGCGCAAGGACCTCAACCTGACCAAGATGGAGCAGCTCAAGGGCCTGAAGATCGCCAACCAGACGGGCTCGTCGGTCGGCAACATCTTCGTCGATCAGCTCGGACCCAAGCACGGCCTGACGAAGGGGACCTATCAGGAAGTGCGCATGAACGTGAACGACATGGTCGCGGCGATGGCGGCCAAGACCGTTGACGTGATGGTCGGCGTGGAGCCCTACAACGCGATCGCGGAAGCGGAAGGCATCGGCAACGTCATCACCAACTTCTCGAGCGTCGACCGGTTGCCCGTCTACATGGCGGCGACTCCGGAGTTCATCGACAAGAGCGGCGACACGCTCGTCGCCTATCTGAAGGCGTGGCGCGAGGTCGCCAACGACTTCAAGACGAAGCCCGACTACGTGGCCGACGTCGTGCACAAGTTCTACACGTCGAAGGGCTACAAGATGGCGAAGTCGACGCTGGCCAAGGCGCTGGGCGGCGTGGAGGTCGATCCGACCGTGCCGGATGCGATGGTGCCCTACATGCAAGGGCACGCTGATGTGCTGGTGCGCGAAAAGAAGATCAAGGCCGTGCCGGACTTCAAGAAGCTGTTGCGGCCGGAGTTCATGCAAAAGGCGATGAAGGCCTGAGGCTGGCGCATCAGCGACGACGTCGCGCCTGCTTGGGTTTGGCGTCTCGTCGATCGGCATTCGCGGCGGCCCGTCTTGGCGCGGCCGTCCACTGGAGTGTTGTCGGGCCTGAACGCGCCGCGTTCAGGCCCGACGCTTGCGCAACCCTGTCTGGCGCTCGCGCTCGCGTTGCCCGCGCGCGGCGTCTGCGGCCTCGCCGACGAGGCTGGCGATCTGCTCGAGCTGATCGGCGAGGGGGCTCGTCTTGCGCCAGACCATGCCGATCGTGCGCGCGGGCTGCGGATCCTTGAAGCGAGCGACGGAGACCGCGGCGGAGCGTGTCTCCACCGGCAGAGCCATTTCCGGTACGAGCGTCACGCCGATGCCGGCGCTGACCATCTGCACCAGCGTGGAGAGCGAGCTGGCGTCGAGAAGCTCGCGCGGCGCGGTCGAGGTCACGTTACAGAACGACAGCGCCTGGTCGCGGAAGCAGTGGCCTTCCTCCAGCAGCAGGAGGCGCATCTCGCGCAGCGTCTCGGGGCTGGGTACGGGCGTGTCGGCGTCGGCTTGCGGCCGCACCAGCAGGAAGTTTTCGCAGAACAGCGCGACCTCCGTCAGCGAGGCCTCGGAGACCGGCAGGGCGACGATCGCGGCATCGAGGCGTCCGTCCGCCAGCTCCTCGATCAGCTTGGCGGTCAGCGCTTCGCGGACCTGGATGTCGAGTTCGGGCCGCATGCGGGTCAGCGTTTCGATGACCGTGGGCAGCAGATAGGGGGCGATGGTCGGGATCATGCCGATGCGCAGGCGACCGACCAGGCGGTCACGGGAGGCGCGCGCGAAGTCGCGGAGCTCGTCGACCGAGCGCAGGATGTCGCGGATGCGCCCGGCGGCCTCCTCGCCGAACTTGGTCAACCGGACCTGCCGTGCGCCACGCTCGATAAGCGCCGCCCCCAAAGTTTCCTCCAGTTCTTTGATCTGCATCGACAATGCCGGCTGCGAGATCGCGCAAGCTTCGGCCGCGCGTCCGAAGTGGCTGTGGCGTGCCAGGGCATCGAAGTAGCGAAGCTGCTTGAGGGTGAGATAAATCATAAGCTGAGCTTATCTCAGGAATCATTAAATTCAAGTTCGCCTGATGCCACGCATTGGTTAAAGTGCCGACCGACGGACAGGCAAACACGCAGATCAAAAGAGGAGACGACATGGCTGACGATGGCAAATGCCCGGTCATGCATGGGGCCGCGACGTTCGGCACCCGCTCGAACCGCGACTGGTGGCCGAACCAGCTCAACCTGAAAATGCTCCATCAGAACCCGCCGGCCGGCAATCCGATGGGTCCAGCCTTCAACTATGCCGAGGCGTTCAAGACGGTCGACCTCGAAGGCGGTGAAGAAGGACCTCACGGCGCTGATGACGGACAGCAAGGACTGGTGGCCGGCCGACTACGGTCACTACGGCGGGCTCTTCATCCGCATGGCCTGGCACAGCGCGGGCACCTATCGCACGGCCGACGGCCGCGGTGGCGCGGGCTCGGGCACGCAGCGCTTTGCGCCGCTCAACAGCTGGCCGGACAACGGCAACCTCGACAAGGCGCGCCGCCTGCTGTGGCCGATCAAGCAGAAGTACGGCAACAAGATCTCCTGGGCCGACCTGATGATCCTGGCCGGCAACGTCGCCATCGAATCCATGGGCGGCAAGACGTTCGGCTTCGCCGGCGGCCGCGAGGACGTGTGGGAGCCGGAGGAGGACATCTATTGGGGTTCGGAGGACACCTGGCTCGGCGACAAGCGCTACACGGGTGACCGGGAGCTGGAGAACCCGCTGGCTGCCGTGCAGATGGGCCTGATCTACGTGAACCCGGAGGGCCCCAACGGCGAGCCCGATCCGGTGCGTTCGGGCCGCGACATCCGCGAGACGTTCGCGCGCATGGCGATGAACGACTATGAGACCGTCGCGCTGACGGCGGGCGGGCACACGTTCGGCAAGATGCACGGCGCGGGTCCGGCCTCGCACGTCGGGTGCCGATCCCGAAGCGGCGCCGATCGAGGCGATGGGTTTCGGCTGGCTATCGACCTACAAGAGCGGCAAGGGCCGGGACACGATCACCAGCGGGCTCGAGGGCGCCTGGACGTCGAACCCGATCAAGTGGGACAACGGCTACTTCGACGTGCTGTTCAAGTACGACTGGGAGCTCGTGAAGAGCCCGGCGGGCGCGTGGGTGTGGACGCCGAAGAACATCGAAGAAAAAGACATGGCGCCCGATCCGGAGGATGCCTCCAAGAAGGTGCCGATCTTCATGTCCACCGCCGACATGGCGATGCGCATGGACCCGGCCTACGAGAAGATCTCGCGCCACTTCCACAAGAACCCGGACGAGTTCGCCGACGCCTTCGCGCGTGCGTGGTTCAAGCTGACGCATCGCGACATGGGGCCGAAGGCGCGCTACCTCGGGCCTGAGGTTCCCGCCGAAGACCTGATCTGGCAGGACCCGATCCCGGCGGTCGATCACGCGCTCGTCGACGCCAAGGATATCGCGGACCTGAAGGCGAAGATCCTCGCCTCCGGGCTGTCGGTGGCCGAGCTCGTGCAGACGGCGTGGGCTTCGGCTTCGACGTTCCGCGGTTCCGACAAGCGTGGCGGTGCGAACGGTGCGCGCGTGCGTCTTGCGCCGCAGAAGGACTGGGCGGTGAACCAGCCGGACCAGCTCGGCAAGGTGCTGGCCAAGCTGGACGGCATCCAGACGGCGTTCGATGCGGCCGGCAGGAAGAAGGTCTCGCTTGCCGACCTGATCGTGCTGGGCGGTGCTGCCGCGGTCGAGAAGGCTGCCAAGGACGCCGGGCAGACCGTGGAAGTTGCCTTCAGCCCGGGCCGTATGGACGCGACGGCCGAGCAGACGGACGTGGAATCGTTCGCCGTGCTCGAGCCGGAGGCGGACGGCTTCCGCAACTACGCCAAGGCCAAGTACACGGTTTCGGCCGAGGCGATGCTGGTCGACAAGGCGCAGCTGCTGACGCTGACCGCGCCAGAGATGACGGTGCTGGTCGGCGGGCTGCGTGTGCTCGGTGCCAACCATGGCGGCGCCAAGCACGGCGTGTTCACCGACCGGCCGGGCAAGCTCACCAACGACTTCTTCGTCAACGTGCTCGACATGGGCACGGAGTGGAAGCCAACCTCGAAGGACGGCGACGTGTTCGAGGGGCGCGACCGCAAGAGTGGTCAGGTGAAGTGGACCGGCACGCGCGTCGATCTGGTGTTCGGCTCGAACTCGCAGCTGCGGGCGCTGGCGGAAGTCTATGCGCAGGACGATGCCAATGAGACGTTCGTGCGCGACTTCGTGGCAGCCTGGAACAAGGTGATGAACGCCGACCGGTTCGATCTCGCCTGATCGATGCCGGCCGCCGCGCGCCGTGCATCATACGGTGCGCGCGGTGTCGGCTTCGGTCTGCCAAAAATTGAAAGCGGCGTCCTGCTCATATGCAGGGCGCCGCTTTTTTCGTTTGCGAGGGTGCAGAGTGCTGGCGTGGCCGTCGAGGGCGGCGTGGGGGACGCAAGTGCGTCACGGCCGGCCGCACCGACGCAGCCATCGTTACCCAACAGGGCCTCACCCAACAGGGCCTCACCCGACAGGGCGGACGACCGATGCGCCCAGCTCGGCTGCGATCGTGCGCGCGGCGGAGAGCATGCGATGGTCGCGGCGATAGGCGCCGACGAGCTGTACGCCGACCGGCATCCCAGAGGCGTCGCGGAACGCGGGCACACTCAGCGCGGGCACGCCGAGTGCAGTCCAGGCCGTGTTGAACACGGGATCGCCCGTTGCCAGCAGCCCTTCAGGCGCGCTGCCGACGGCGACCGGTGTGAGCAAGACGTCGAAGGCACCCATGATCTCGGCAAAGCGGCTTCGCGCCGCGCAGAGTGCATCCTGCGCTTCGGCGTAATCCTCATATGAGCAGGCGAGCCCATCGCGGCAGCGCCCGTCGAGGAGTTTGGGGCTCAGCAGTCCGCCGCGCTCGACCCGCTCCCACGTTATGGCGCGGGCGAACTCGAAGCCTGATACCGCCCGGTGCAGCGCCTTGAAGTTGGCGAAGTACGGTTCTGCCTCGACCGGCGACACGCGCGCGCCAGCGCGGGCCAGTTGCTGTGCTGCCTGGGCAACGAAGCCGCGCGTTTCCTCGGAGGCGGCATCCCAGTCCGGCCCTTGAAAGACGCCGATCCTGATGTCGCTCATCGCGATGTCTTCGAGCGGGCGGGCCGGCAGCCGCAGCAGCGCCTGCCTCGCCGTCTCGACGTCCTCGATCGAGCGCGCGAACCATCCGACGGTGTCGAACGAGTTGGCGCAGGCCATGACGCCGGAGCGGCTGACATCGCCGAAGCTCGGCTTGTAGCCAAACACACCGCAGAACGATGCCGGGCGCAGCACGGAGCCGGTGGTCTGCGTCCCCAAGGCGATCGGCACCATGCCCGCGGCCACGACGGCTGCGCTGCCGCTCGAGGAGCCTCCCGGCGTATGGGTCAGCCGGTGCGGGTTGCGCGTCTTGCCAGGATGGAAATGGGCCAGCTCGGTGGTGACGGTTTTTCCCAGCGATACGGCGCCGGCTTCCTTGAGCAAGGCCACGCAGGCCGCATCGCGTGTCGACAGGTTGTTGTCGAAAATCGGAGAGCCGCAGCCCATCGGCAGGCCGGCGGCCTCAATGATGTCCTTGATGCCGATCGGGATGCCGTAAAGTGAGCCGCCGGCGCCCTGAGCGTCGCGCAGGCGGGCGTGCATGCGCGCTTCCTCGCGGGCCAGATGAATCCAGCCCTGGACGCGCGGCTCGGCTGTGTCGATGCGGGCGAGGCATGCTTCCAGTAGCTCGGAGGGGACGAGCTGCTTGCCGGCCATTGCGCGGGTCGCTTCGCCTGCCGTCATGGCGTGCGGTTCCAGATCGCTCACCGTCTCTCCTCCTTATCGACAGTCCGGTTCAGCCGCGGGATAGCGTGCGCGGCCGGTTAGCGGTTGCCTATCGCCACCAGCATGGCACTCTCGGCGAAACTGTCCACGACCGGAAGGGACTTTCGCTTGGAACCGACACGATTGACGATTGCCGTGGCGCCGAATGATCGGACATTGCCGCTGATGGCTGGGCTCGTGGCCGTGGACGGTGCGGAAACCACGTTCATCACTGCACCCCTGGAGACGATCTTCGCCAGCGCCTTCGACGAGGCCCGCTACGATGTCTCGGAGCTTTCGTTTTCCAATTACCTCTACCTGACCTCGATAGGCAAATGCCCTTATGTTGGCTTGCCGATCTTCCCGTCGCGCGCGTTTCGTCACTCGGCCATCTACATCCGCGACGATCGCGGCATCGGCTCGCCGCGCGATCTGGCCGGTCGTCTCGTGGGCGTGCGCGAATACACGATGACGGCGGCGCTCGTCGCGCGCGGCCTTTTGCAGGACGAATTCGGGTTGAGGAGCCAGGATGTGCGCTGGCGCTTCGGGCGCGCGGATCGCAAGGACGATATTCCGATCGCCCGCGTCCTGCCGCGCGATGTCGAGATCGCCAAGATCAATGACGAGGAGAATCTTTCCGACATGCTGGCCGAGGGCCGGATCGACGCGATGATCGCCTACAAGCCGCCAAAGGCCTATGTCGAGGGTGCGCCGCATGTGCGCCGGCTGTTCGAGGACTGGCCGGGACTGGAGCGCGATTATGTACGGCGGACGGGACATTTTCCGATCATGCATCTGGTCGGCGTGCGTCGCGATCTTCTCGATCGTTCGCCGGGTCTGGCCGTTGCGCTGTGCAACGCCTTCGAGCGATCGATGCAGTATTCGCTGGACCGGCTGCTGGAGACCCAGGCCTCTTATACGATGTTGCCGTGGAACGCACACGAGGCGGCGCGCCTGCGAGAGGACTTCGGCCACCCGCTATGGTCCTACGGCGTCCCGGGCAACCGTGGCGCCATTCGCGCCTTGTGCGGGTACTCCGTGTCACAAGGGATTGCAGAGCGCGAACTGAGCGCCGAGGACCTGTTCGCCGCGGAGACACTTGACTGGGCGCCGGAACATTGGGCGCCAGGACGGTGATCGCGCATTGCGCGCATCGGGCAGGGCTTTCGTCTGTCGCAGACCCGGAGCGCCCCAATCAAGACCATTCGAGCGTGCGCGCTTCACGCGCCGCCAATTCGCAAGGGAGAGGACATCCATGGATCTGGGTTATCAGGGGCGCCGTGTGCTCGTTGTCGGCGGCAGCATGGGCATCGGGCTGTCGGCGGCATCGATGATGGCGGCTGAGGGCGCGGACGTGCTGATCGCGTCGCGCAATGCGGACAATCTGGCGGCGGCTGCGGACGGGATCCGGGCGACGTGCGGTGCCGGCGTCGCCAGCACGGTCGCGGACGTGACGCAGGCCGGCGGTGGCGAGGTTTTGGCCGCCGCGGTTGGCGAACGCTGGGATGGTCTGGACCTGCTCGTTACGGCTGTCGGTGGCAGTGTGCGTTCGGCGTTTGCCGACCTGACCGACGAGGATTGGCTTGCCAACTATACGTTCAACGTCCTCTCGACCGTCCGGACGATCAGGTCGTTGCTTCCCGCGCTGAAGTCGGGCGCTGCGCCTGCCATCGTCACGCTCGGCTCGGCATCCGCCAAGATGCCGCGTCAGCACCAGATCGTCTCGAACGTGCACAAGGCGGGCCTGTTGAGCCTGACCAAAACCTTGGCGGAAGAACTGGCGGTGGACGGGATCAGGATCAATTCGGTTGCGCCGGGGCCGACGCGGACACCGCTTTGGATTGCGCGCGCAGAGAAGATGGCGGCCGAGAAGGGGTGCACGCCCGCCGACATCTTCGCCGATTTCTCGAAGATGGTCGTGCTTGGCCGGTTCGGAGAGCCCGATGAGGTGGCCTTTGCCGTCGTGATGGCCGGCAGTCCGCGCGCCGCCTTCATGACGGGCCAGACGATTAACATGGACGGTGGCGTCGCAAGGGGCCTGCTCTGATCGGCGCGTGTGCCTTAAGCGCGATTGTCCAACCACATGACTTGCGCACATGCGGTGATGACCAGGTCATGCCTCTTGCGATTGCAAGAGCTTGCGACGCGAACATCCAGAAAACGTCGAGCGAAAACAGTGCGACGCGATTGCGCGTGGTGCACGGGCGCATGCGCCGCCGACGGGCGCGCGATGCTTGGTGCGCAGCGTAGGGCTGGTGTTCCTGGGCGAGTTGCGCAATAGTTGTCGATATAAAAAAAAGACCGTCCGTGAAACTACTTAGATGTGCTGGCCGTCGCGTGTACATTCGACGCGGCAAGCACGTCGCACACAAAGGGAGACTATCAATGGAAGCAAACGCTATCCCTGGCCCGATTGGTGCTGTCCGGTCCGCCCGTGGCGGACCGCGCGCGACAGCAAGAGGACGCGGTCTCATCGCGGGCTCGGTTCTGCTCGCGTGCGCCGCTATGGCGACCACCGCCGCGGCGGATGTCACGATCCGCATCACGTCGGATACCGGTGGCCCGCCGCATCCTGCGGCGATCACGATGGAACTGTTCAAGGAGAAGGTGCAAAAGGCGATCCCGGGCTCCCAGGTGCGCACCTTCTTCTCGTCCGCGCTCTACAAGAACCCCGAAGCCGTCGAAGCGATGACCGAGGGCAACCTCGAGATGGCCTGGGGCCAGTACGGCAAGACCGCCCAGGTCGATCCTTACATGAGCGTCGTCGTGGGCCCGATGCTGCTCACCACCGCGGGAGCCGTCAATTCGCTCGATACGTTCGAAACCGTCAAGATGCTGCGCAAGCGGTTCGAGGAGATCCACAAGGTCAAGGTTTTCGGCAGCGCGCACCTGAGCTGGTACATGGGCGCGGGCTCTCAAACGCGTCTTCTGAAGCCCGATGATTTCGCCGGCAAGAAGATCCGCAGCATGGGTCCCGCGGAGAACGCCATGCTGAAGGCGTTCGGCGCGAACCCGACGACGATGGCCTTTGGCGACGTGCCGCCGGCACTGGAGACCAAGGTGATCGACGGTCTGCTCACCAGCCTTGGCGGTTTCAACCAGGTCAAGGAGCAGGCGCCCTACTTCTCGATTGCCGGCATCAACGGCGTGGTCGGCGACTACTACTACATCGCCGCGTCGTTGAAATGGTGGAACTCGCTCAAGCCGGAGCATCAGAAGACGATCGAGAAGGTCGTCGTCGATGAGATCATTCCTCTGGCGAAGAAGCTGAACTACTGCAACGACAAGCGCCTGATCGACAAGTATGGCACCGAGGATCCCAGCAAGCCCGGCATCTACATCATGAAGGATGACGAGCGCGAGCGTCTGGCTTCCAAGCTCGGAAATGCGACCGCGGACTGGATCAAGTCCAACACGCCGTCCGGTGCGCACCAGTGGGTCGACAAGTTCAAGCAGGAGGCAAAGGCTTCCGTCGCAGCCAACCCGCCGGGCTCCAATTGGATCGAGAAGACCAATTGCGCGGAATACGCCCCGATCTTCGCCAAGTACGCGAAGAAGTGACGCATGATGCGTTTTGGCCGGCCGGCGCACTCCGCGTCGTGCCGGCCGACGTGTATTCACCGGCAACCAACTCCGCGGCGGGCCTTCTGATGGACTTCGTTCTGGATCGAATCTATCGCGTGATACATTTCGTGTTGGAAAAGGTCATCGGCTACGTCGCGGTGATCGCGATGTTCCTGGCGACCTCCCTGGCGATTTTCGAGGTTATCCGCCGTTACATCTTTGGCGCCGTTTACCCCTGGGGTCAGGATGCCGTGACGTATGGCCTCGTCGCCTCGGTGTTCTTGTATTTCGCAGTCAACCAGGCGCGTCGCTCCCATCTGCGCGTCAGTTTCGCCATGGATTGGCTGGAGCAGGCCGGTATGGGGCGGGTGGTGATGATCATTCGGGCCGTGATGTCCGCCATCAGTGCGGTTTTGTACGGCGCGATTGCTTGGTGGGCCTGGCCGACGATCGAGCGATCGATTGCCATGGAGCGCACGACGCAGAGCATGGTGATCCCGATCTGGCCGTTCCAGACGGCGCTTCTCATCACGTTTACGATGATGTGCCTCGTCTGCGTGTTCCAGCTCTACCAGGACCTCCGAGCGCTGGCCGGCAAGAAGGTGTTCACTTGGGCGCCTGTCGAGGAAGGGATCGAGATCTAGCCATGGGATTCATCGGGCCGGGGCTCATCGTCCTTCTCGCCCTCGGGGCTCCGATCGCCATGGCGCTGTGCGCTGTCTCGGTCGGCTTCATCATCTACGATCCGCTGTTGAGCGAGAGCGCGATTTTCCGCTCCTTCTTCAGCTTCGTGAACAAATACACGCTGATGGCGATCCCGTTCTTCGTCTACGCGGGGTTTCTCATGGAGCGTACCGGGCTCATCCAGAAGCTCTTCCGGCTGGCGGATGCGCTGATCGGCTGGCTGCCGGGTGGGTTCGCCTACGCGACCATTCTGTCGGCGGTGATGTTCGGCGCCATCTCCGGGTCGAGCACGGCGATGTCGGCGGCGATGGGCGTCGTGGCCTATCCCGAGATGATCAAGCGCGGCTATCCGAAATGGATGGCGGCGGGCGTGATCGCCACGGGCGGCGGCATCGCCATCCTGATGCCGCCGAGCGTCACGCTCATTCTGTACGGCGTGCTGACGGAGGAATCGATCGTCAAGCTGTTCTTCGCCGGCATTACGCCGGCGATCATGCTGGCGATCAGCGATGCCGTGATCGTGCTGACGATCGCCCACTGGATCGGGTTGCCGGCCAATACGTTCGACTTGCGAGAGTTGCGCAGCGCATTCCTTGCGGCGTGGCCCGCGCTGCTGATGCCTGTCGTCGTTCTCGGTGGGCTTTATGGCGGTGTGCTGACGCCGACGGAATCGGGCGCGGCGGCCTGCGCCTATGCGCTCACCTACGGTGCTTTCGCCCTGCGTGGCCGTTTCGCGAAGGAGGCATGGGCGGCCACGGAGCGCGCGGTCAACCTGACCGCCATCTTGTTCTTCGTACTCGGTGGCGTCGGTCTGTTCCAGTTCCTGCTCGCCAACCAGGGCTGGCCGCAGGACATCGCCGAGTGGGTCACGGGGATTGGCCTGTCGCCACTCGGCTTCCTTGCCATCCTCATGGTGATCCTGCTGCTGCTGTCGATGTTCCTGACCGGCGTCGCGCTGCTCGTGCTCGTCGTTCCGATCATCCATCCGGTCTCGCTGACGTTGGGCATCGATCCGATTCACCTGGGTATCCTGTTCGCCTTGTGCATCGAGATGGGCGCCGTCATCCCTCCGGTCGGGTTGAATCTGTTTGCCGTGAGCGGGACGACCGGCGTACCGGTCACGACCGTGATGCGCGGATCGTTTCCGTTCCTGTGCACCGACGGTTGCGTGATGATCCTGGTGATGCTGTTCCCGGTGCTGACGCTTTGGCTGCCTGACCTGGTGGTTCGATCGGTGTTCAACTGATCCAGGCCAAATTTCGCGGTGTGCGTGAGGTGCTGTCCGTAGCCCCTTACGCACGCGCGTCGCCGGGATCGTTTCCGGCGCGTTCACGGCCCCAGCCGGTGTCGTGGAGGGGGCGTGTGCGGGATGGGGCTGCGGTCCCAAAGACCCGCTTCCCAACATCATCGATGATTCTGAATTTGGCGGAGAGGGGGTCCGCCTTATCCGCAGAACATGGCAACTCATGCGATCAAATTTCTATCGGATAATGTACTGTTTTTGTTGACTTCATTATCCAATTCACCGCAACATGCCCTCTCATAGTCACTCGCCCAACCTCACGCTCAAAGTGGGACCCAAAGTGGGACCGGAGATGACCAGAGGCATTCACAAGCTGACCGCCCGCAGGGTCGCCACGCTGAAAGAAGCGGGCCGATACAGTGATGGTGGCGGGCTCTATCTGCGGGTGAGCGCTTCTGGGCAGAAGAAGTGGGTGCTGCGATACACCCCGGCAGCCGGGAGCAAGACCCGGGAGATGGGGCTGGGTTCAGCGGCCTCAGGCGGCGTGTCGCTGCAGCGGGCCCGAGAACTGGCTCAGGCGGCGCGAGAGACGTTACGAGATGGGCAAGATCCCCTCACCGCTAAACAGGCTGAGCAGGCCCAGCTCCGGAACCCCACCTTCGGCGCGCTTGCCGACCAGTTTGTCGAGGCTCAAGCAGCGAGCTTTCGTAACGACAAGCACATCGCCCAGTGGCGTATGACGCTCGCCAAATACGCCAAGCCGATCCGCGACAAGCAGCCCTCCGAGATCACCACGGAAGACATCCTCGGCATTCTGGAGCCCATGTGGCTTAAGACGCCCGAGACGGCCAGCCGGTTGCGCGGGCGCATTGAACGGGTGCTTGATGCTGCCAAGGCCAAGGGGCTGCGGAGCGGCGAGAACCCGGCTGCCTGGCGTGGCCATCTGCAATTATTGCTGCCGGGGCGGAAGAAGCTCAGTCGCGGTCACCACGCGGCGATGCCCTATCGCCAGGTTCCCGCCTTC
>CAVONB010000016.1:0-281840 GCA_963697205.1 uncultured Alphaproteobacteria bacterium
TGCAACACCAGGCTATCTGGACGATAGGCGCAGCCGCCAGCCAGCAGGACCAAGCCCACAGCAGCCCAGATACGCAACATCTGGGTCACGCTTTCGTCCCTCTCGAGTGCCGCTGCATGTCGCTCATCTGATCAATCGGCCGGAGTTCGGACCGGCTGTGGCGCGAAACATTTCCCCAACATGGGCCCACGCGGCGACCGGCCTCGGGCACCCGTGCTGTAGCCAAACTAGATGCCCCAATTACATCTTAGCAAGTTCTTTGCGCATGTGGCATGGGGCCCCGCTGTCGGTGAGGTCATCAGATGCTCCGGCGCCATGTCGATGCGAGGCGTTCTGCGAGAGGGCGGTCAGAAGCCCATGGAGGCCTTTGTCACCAGGCCAAGGGACTGCAGGTCAATGGATTCGCTGACGGCACGACCTTCATGCTCAAGTTTGCCGTCGACATAGCGGACGCCCACGCCCACTGCAAACTGATCCGAGAGCCAGTAGTTCAAGGTCGCGGCTGCCGCCAAGTAATGGCCGCTATAATCACCGAGGCTACCCGCCAAGCCGTCGATCGACCCTTCGACTGACCATTGGCTGGAGAGCGCGTAAGTGCCATAAAGACCGATCGTTGGGATTGGTCCGAGAACACGCGCGCGTTCCGGACCGGCGGTGATTTGCGCGCCACCGACCCAGGCCTGGCCACGCAGGGACACCCTCGCATCCATCACCGTAGCACCCAATCTTGCGCCAAACTCTGCCGACGAATTCTTGAACAGCGAATAGCCAAGAAATGCTGCGTAGTTTTGCGTCTTCGCCGTGGCGCGCAATATCCTCGGCCACCGCGTCCTCATGGAAGTCTTCTGGACGCAGACCGTCTTCCCAGGTCCGTGAGATCGCTGTCTTCAGGGCCTCAACCGTCGCGGTATTCCGCCATGCAAGGTCATAGCCTAAAGCTGCATAGAGTTTAGGAAGAAATGCGTAAGCGGCTATGTCGTGCCCATTGATGACACGCCCCTGTGGCGATGCCAGACGTTGAAGTCGCTGCTGAAGTGCATTGCTGAGGTCATTGCCGCCGGCCCATGCAAGGGTCGAGCTGGTCAATAAGCACATCAGGCTCAGTGTTCGCGCGATCCAGGGCTGCACAACGCGTCCGATTAAGCGCTTTGAGCGTCTTCTTTTGTGTGCGCAACATCTTCTGTTCGCATCTTGAGTGTTTCGAGCCATCGCGCTTCCGTCATTTCGGCTTCACCGGTTGCCACGTGCTATCAGGGTTGAATGTTCCCATTGCGCTCACACGCCGCAATGATTCCGCTCCTAGATCCTTTTCGAACACCTGACCGTCGTGATTGACGATAAACGTCATAATGCCCGAGCTGCCGTATTTTGCTGGGACCGCCACCATGGCGAAGCCGCCAATCATGCGGCCGTTGATGACGTAGTCGAGAGCGCCGCCAGCGGCAGAGCGACCCTGACGGAGAAGGATTTTATAGAAATAGCCATGATAAGGGTGCGAGGTCTTGCTGGCGGCCTTAGCGCCGACGTAGCCCGCCGCTTGAGCTTCAGCGATGAGGACACCGAGAGGGCTCGGATCTCGACCGCTCTCGTCCGCCCAATATAATCCATTTTTCTTTCCAGCCGAACTCACGATCCGGCGGGAATACTGTGGGCCTTTGCCGTCTCGGTCCACGGATGCATACTCTTTCTGGGCTACAACATAGGCTTTCAGTACCTCGATGACGGCGAGCTCGTTCTTTCCAATCCGTCGCGTTAGGATAGTATCGACACCAGCCGGCGTATCGAATTTCCACGAACCATTGTCGTCACGAACGATTGGAATTGGAAAGGGATATTTGTCGCCACCCACATACAGCAACTGCCGATCAGCGCCTTCTGCAACGATCTCATTCGCGTCATCGTAGGCCTTTATGAACTGTTGACGGGCAGCGGCGTCGGCGACAGGATCACCAGAACTGACAATCTCTCTCGCCGTGGGCCCGAGCACCTGCAATAGGTCTTTCACTTCCCCACCCTTTGCCGCTGAAAGCAGTGCCCCAACCGCTTCGGCCGGCGTCGGGAACGTCGCCTGCTTCGAAGTGATGGCCTGGGCGCGTCCGGGTGCTGGCCCCCACACTGCTGCAAGAGCGATGATGAGCCAAAAAAAACGCACCCATGGACGGCGATCGTCACAAATCCGAGGCGCTTTGCTGAACATCATGAGCTTAGCCATTGAAAGGATCCTGAAATCGGCTTTGGTCGCGCTCAGCGCGCCCGTCGCTTCACACCGCTGCCGGACTGGATTGGGGCGCCCGCTGCGCGCCTGCTTTCGACATTTCGACTGGTTCGGCCACGCTCCACTTGCTTTTGGACCTCCGTGCCTCGTGTGACGTTGAACGCCCCCCCAGCCTCTCTCGACGTAGGCCGGGGCGGGGACGCAGCCTTGGGGCGCGCTTCAAGGGACTTTGGTGCAGGCCGCCCCTTGTCCGGTGGGCGCTTGTCAAGCTGAGTGGCGGAGCGGTCTTGGCCTGCTATCGCAGGTCTGGCGCGCGGCTGCGATTTGTCCTCAAAGCCCCGGAAGTCTCTCGACGCCTCACGGCGGACCTGGTCGCGAGCACTATAAGCTTCGCGAGTCACCTTATCGCGATAGGGCACTGCTTTACGATGCGCGGGGTCGTGTCGCCACGTGTTCGACGTGATCTTGGTCCGATTGATATTGATACTGTTAAACTTATTCACGTTGATGTTGATGTCGTGACGGCGCCAGTCGCAACGTCCCCAGCCCCAGAGCGATCCGGCGATGGCTACACCTGTGCCCCAAAAGAACCCTGAGATGAAGGCTGAACCGGGCTGCCCGTAACTCCAATAATAGGGTGGATAAGCAGGATACCACCATGGACCGTATACGACTGTTGGCTGGTAGACTGGAACATAGACGGACTGAGGCGATGCTGGTTCGATGATGATGTAGTTTGTTTCCTTGACGACTTTCTGTTGCTTATTGCTCTTCAGCGAACCCACTTCGTCGGCTCTGTTCCGCCTCAGTGTTGTGAGACCTTGCTGACCAGTGATTTGGCGGCAGCGGGGATATCATGAAAGCGCAAGACTTCCGGGCACTTGTCGAGCAACTGGGCGACCTCAGCCAGGTCCAGCGCGACGCGCTGGTCGAGGCGCTGTCTGCGAAGGGGGCCGGCGAGGAGGTCGTCGCCATGATCGAAACGCGGTTCGCGGCAGCGCCGGCCTGCGGCCATTGCGGCGAGGTTGACTTCAAGCCGTGGGGCTCGGCCTCGGATCTCAAACGCTATATGTGCAAGGCGTGCGGGCGCACCTTCAACGCGCTGACCGGCACGCCGCTGGCGGGTCTGCGCCTGCGCGAGAAGTGGCTCGACTATGCCCGCTCGCTGGTCGACGGCGTCAGCCTGCGCAAGGCGGCGGCGCGCACCGGCATCCGTCTGGACACATCGTTCCGCTGGCGCCATCGCTTCCTCGCGACGGCCAGGGACAAGAAGGCGAGCGCGGTGACCGGTATCGTCGAGGCGGACGAGACGTTCATCCTCAAGTCCGCGAAGGGCTCGCGCAAGCTGGTCGGCCGCGCGCCCAGGAAGCGCGGCGGAAAAGCCAAGAAGCCGGGCCTTTCCACCGATGAGCACGATGCCATCCTGATCGTGCGCGACCGCCATGGCGAGACCACCGACGCGATCCTCTTCGACCTCAGCGGGGAGACGATCGGGTCGCACCTAAAGCCCGTCGTCGCCAAGGACGCCGTGCTCGTGACCGACGGCAACAGGGCCTACGAGGCATTCGCGGCTGCGACAGACATCGTCCAGATCGCGCTCGTCGCCAGCGCCGGCGAACGGACGATCGGCTGCTATCACATCCAGAACGTCAACGCCTACCAGAGCCGCTTCAAGGGATGGATGGCTCGATTCAAGGGCGTGGCGTCGAAGTATCTGCCGAGCTACCTGGGCTGGCGCCGCATGATCGAGCGCGACGGTGACGCGCTCACGCCGCGACATTGCCTCGCCGGAGCGATGGGGCAGCGGGCCCTGCTACATTGAAGCGGAACAGAGCCACTTCGTCCGCTTTTCGCCGCAGGAATTGGATCCGGTCCATAACATCTGATTGTTGCGCCAGAAACGCGTCGCCCAGTTTCTGCGTCCAATCCAATTTTTCACTCATCGTATGGAGTACATCTGAGAATTGGCTGAGTGCCTTGACACTGGGATCCCAATCCTTCTGCTCCAATGCCTTCGATAGAGCCGTGCCTGTGAGCTTGGCGTTGGCCGGTTCCTTGCGCCACCGGGAGGCTTGGACGATTTCAAGTGGATAGGTTGAGGCCATCAGGACCTTCGTCAGCAACTCATCAGGATACAATGCGATTGGCGCAAGAAGCTGATCGAGCTCTTCAATCTTGAAGGGCTTTGAACCGGCCGGGATTTGGGCGTGGGTGAGAGCCGGCAGCACCATCATAACGAGGGCGAGCACGCCGCTGATCAACTTCCCAATGTTTCTAGAAAACACGGTGCGTTCCTCTTTACACGAGCGCGAAGCCGGCAGGCCTCGCGACTATTCGCGCGCAGTCGCGCACTCCCGTTCCGCTGCGACTTAGCGGTCGGTCCTCAGGAGCTCGACGCGACGATTGATGGCACGGCCTTGGAGCGTGGCATTATCCGCCTTCGGCTGGGTCGCGCCAAACCCACCCGTCCCCAGCCGCGCTGCCGGAATTCCCAGCTTGGTGAGTTCGCTGGCGACCGTCGACGCGCGCGCAGCAGAAAGTTTTTGATTGTAAGACGGATCGCCGATAGAATCCGTATGCCCATTGATTTGCAGCGTCCACGTCGGGTTGTTCTTGAGTGTTTGTGCGATGTCCCCAATGAGGTCAGCGGATTCCTTCCTGAGAGTGGCCTTGTCGAAGTCGAACCGCAGGCCATAGACATCGTAACGCCGGAGAGTACTGAGCGACTGCTCCATGGCCGATTTCATCGACGCTCCAGCTGCAACGCGAACAATTTTTTCCGCGCGTGGCTCTTTCTCCCAACTAAAGTTCAGAGTGCTCTGCAAGGTCATCGGGTTGTTTTTATTGTCGAGAAAATAGAATTCGCCGCTCCCGCGCTTTTCGCCATCTGTGAATGTGCCCCGTGCCTGGACCGCGGGTACGTCGACGAGCTGGTCCTCGATCAGCACCTTGATCTTGATGTCCTTACGCACCAGCGTGAGCTCGCCATTGATACGGGCTTGATTTGCGTCATGCACCAGGGTCAACGCGGTACGCCCGGTTGTCCGCAGCTCAAGCAGTGATGCAGAGGAGATGCCGAGAGAGGTCGTGCTTGGCATCGTCTGGGGCATGTTCTGCGCGTATCCAAGCACGTAGGCGTTGGAGGACTGGCGATCCAACGCTCGAACTTCCCGAGACACCTGTAGGCCCCGCGTGCTCACATACATGAGCCCCACTACATCGGCATTGACCTTGGTGAACGTCACCCGGGCTTCCGCATCCGGGCCGAAACGATTGCTAAACGCGTAATCCACCTGTCCGCCGAGGTGTGGCAACAACGGGCCTTGATTTTGCTGCGCGAATGCTTTGTGCGCAGGATTCAGGCCGATTGCGACGGCCACAGTCAATAGCCACCCGAAATTCATTGGTCTCCCCCACTTATCAAGACGTCCGGCACCAGCGGACCGACTGCTAATCGTCCATAGATCCCTTAAAGCGGCGACAGCGTTTTCAGCCCTTTCCGACAGGCGTCGGTTAGCGTGGCTCTATTCTTGGTTATGCAGTCGTAGACGCGACCGCCTCCTGGCACGACCGTCGAGCAGTACTGCTTGATGTCGCTGCTGCAGATCTTAGCCATTTGCTGCAGCGCTTTCAGCCGATTGCCTAGGTCTCCGGAGGCCAGGTAGGCCGTCAAGCGGCAGCGCGGCGTGATCTGATCTTCAAATGCTATCAGGCACGCTACTGCGCGGCTCGCGCCAGGGGTTACTTTAGCACAATGTTTTTTTAGGTCTTCCGCACAATCGGTAATGACGGTCGCTTCCTTAGAGGGCACCTGCGCAGAGACGGGAGTCACCGCAAGCGGGGTCAAGACGGCAAGCACGAAGTGTGCGGTCAGGACCATTGAGCGTTGGAACGGAACCATTGGACCACCTTCCGTATGGCATTGAGCGATATTGGGATTCTCACCGCCCCGATGGCGACGACCTAGGCGTATTATTGCGGCGACGCTCGTCAGGATTGCGGTATTGTTTCCTCGTCCGAGCCGCAATTATCTCAGTGCAAAATAGCCTCCTCGAATCATTTGACTTTCGTCATCGCTTCGAGAGCCTTCTCGGTGGGGTTATCGAGGCACTGATCTATGAACGAGTCCGTGTGCTTGGTAAGCGTCTCGAGGTTGAACTTTGTAGTCCCCGATTTTCCTAGAAGGAAGCCATGGAGGAAGGCGATTGCAGTGTCCCGATTGGAACCGCTTTCTCGCATTACGTCTTTACAAGTATACTGCTCGACCGTCTTGTCAGAACTATTTTGTGCTAAGAGTGTTGATGGGCTGATCGAGGTCATTAGAAGAACCGCCGCCATCATACAAGCCTTTGACATCATGTCTTTTCCCTACTCGCTATTCTGTTGAATAAGCACCTGTTACCGAACCCGACCAGCCATACAATCCGCATAGGCCGCGCGATACATGCGATCGGCGGTTTGCTTTCGATTTGAGCCCCCGGCAATAGCGCCCACGCCACCGCCGATGGCGGCACCCGCAGCCGCTCCGCCCGTTGCAGCACCGATCCCCAGACCTATGACGGATCCAACGACGCCTCCCCCGAGGATCTGGCCTTGACGACTCCCCTCCTGCGCGTATTTGCGCGCATACGCATCGCACACTGTGGCTGATTGTGCATGTGCGGAGCCAAGTGTGCTGAACTCTATCATGACGAGTGCAACCACGAGCGCAGCGGTTTTGGGGACTTGCTTCACATCAGATTCCTTTATTTCCGCGGTACCACACTATGATGCCCGCAAGTCTCTCGGGCGCTTCAACCTCACCAACCCGACGCCAGTCATGAGGTTTGTGCGACTATAGTAGGCGAACGCGTCCAGTCCAGGATCAGCCGTCGAGTCAGCCGCCGGCTTGATCGGGCCGAGCCCGTTCAAGCCGGCAGATGCGCTGACACACTGAGATCGCGCGGTTTATCGCCCCCTCAATCCGTAGTAACATTGATTGGTGGTGCAGCCTGCTCGAACGGCCCCTTGGGACCCGTCAGAGTTGTGCCACCTGTACCAGGCAGGACCTCAAATCCCATATTGAACTGCACCAACATCGCCTTTAGCTCGTCATAGGGCTTTCGGTCACCAACCAATTTGGCTTTTCCGTTCTTGATCTGGTCGTCGAACGTCGCCTTGCCCATCATCACCGTTTCCAGGTCGGAGCGCTTCATCGTGATGCCGGAAAGTTGCTGGTCGAATATCTTCTGAGCAAAGAAGGTGCCGACATTTATGTCGAGGGCGAAGCTGTCTACACCTTCCGCAGGGGTTATAAACCCCCGAAAGCCGCCGAGCCTTATCTTCTCGACCTTGAAGGCGAAAAGCTCCTTGGTTTAAAGGACTGGGTTGCCGCTCAAAAGGACTTCAAAGGCGTGCGGGAAACGTGGCAAACGTATTTCCGCTAATCGAGACGGGCAACGCCCAACACCTCCTTCAGGACTTGGATTGTTATACTTTTCCGCTCAACTCTATTGACAATTGCGTGCCGTGGGGGCTTTAGATCTCGCTTCCTATCGTAGAGAGAGAGAGTTTCCATGGCACGTATCCCCAACATCGATGATCTTACCCTCCCACAGCTTCTTAAACTTAAAGAGGACTTGGCGTCGACGATCGCCGAGCGGCAGTCTGAGGAAAAGGCCGGCCTCAAGGCTAAGATGGCCGCTTTGGCCAAAGAGGCGGGTGTGAGCATCGATGAGCTCTTTGGGACGGGCAAGCGGCGCGTTTCTCAAAAGCGTTCCTCTGCTGGAGTCGCCTATCGCAATCCGGCCAATCCCGATGAGACCTGGACTGGCCGAGGCCGTCGTCCTCAATGGTTGGTCGAGAGGCTTGCCAAGCGCGGCACCAAACTCGAGGACTTCGCCGCGTGAATTCTGGGAGCATGGCTGCCTCGGAAAGGGCGCCCCTGGGCGCCCTTTTACCTTTGCTATGCGTCTTCTGATGTCGAGCATCGGTGCGGTCGTTGGTCATCCCGGGGCCTCAAACGATGTGGTCACCGCTGGGGCCGGCTCGCAACCCAACGCAGCCGACAGCGGCCGAGCAAGAGCGTTGCATGCTCAGTGTCTTTAGGGGCTCCCGCGTGCCGTGTTAGGGCGCGACGGGCTGAACATGCACGCGCCAAGCAGCGCCATCTTGGTCCTCGAGGGGACCGCTGTCGCGATCATAGAGGTCGTTTCGGAACTGGACCTCGCCGTTTTCGACCCATGCGGTGAGATAGATGAAGTGCACCGGCACGCTAGACTTCAAACGGATGGTCGTCGCTGGGCCTGACAGTGCGGTTTGCTCAAGGCGCTGCCGTGTCCACCCGTCCTGACCTGCGAGGATCCACTCGGCAAGCGCATAGAACTTCTGCACGCGAATGCAGCCCGCACTGTAGGCACGTTCGAAATAGCCGAACAGGGTCTTCAACGGGGTATCGTGCATGTACACGATGTGCTTGTTCGGCATGTCGAAACGCAAAAGGCCCAACGCGTTGTGCGGCCCAGGATCCTGCCTGAACACGTACCGCGCCGCCTCGGGGCCCCACCAATTGACGGTGGATGGATCGATTTCCGCACCGCCGAATGTAGAGAAGACCCGGATGCGCTCTCGATAAAGATAGGATGGGTCCTTGCGGATGGCAGGAATGAGTGCTGCCTTGGCGATCGTTCCGGGAACATGCCAGTAGGGCAGCAGATTGATCGCCTGGACGGACGCGCTGACGACGGGTGTTGGTGTGGTGCGCTTGCCCGCAATTGTCCGGCTTGTGATTTCGACGCGACGGTTGCGAATTCCCTGCAGTTCGAAGCTGGCGGCATTCATCAGGATGAATTTTGTGGATGGAGCGATCTTCTGTTCAACCTCGCGCATGCGCTGAAGATTTCGCTCAAGCTGTTTCGCCCGGTCTGCCGCTGAAACGTTGAGAGATCGTTGGGTCACCCCAAACACCACACCTGTGGGCTCGAGGCCATGTCGGCGCTGGTAGCGCCTGACCGCTTCCTCGAGGGTCTTGTCGAACGCATAGCTGCGCGGCGCCCCCCGCGGCAAGTCACCGGTGATCTCCAACCGGCGGCGCAATTCCAGGACGAGAGCATCACTGTCTCCGGGCCGCAGGATGCTACGAGCCGGCAGGCTGGGCCATCCTCCGGCGGCGGCAATCTGCCGATAGTTCTGAATAGACGCTGACAACTGGTCGACCGCCGTGGCATCGACCCATGGCAGCGTGCTCGGCTCGGGCGGAACAGAGCGTGGGCGGGCCTGAGAGGGAACGCTCCAGGCGAACACCACAAGCGCGGCAAGTAGAACTGCGATTGGAGCGTGGTTCGGCTGACGCACGACGTTTCGGAATATCTGATCGTTGGAACTCATCATTCTCAACTCGGTCGCAACGTTGTCGTGCGCTGGCACACACTCACCACATCGGGGGCGCATAGAGGATCCCGCCATTCTTCCAAAGCGCGTTTATTCCGCGGTCCATGCCCAAGGGGCTCGTCTTCCCGATGTTCGCCTCGAACATCTCGCCATAGTTGCCGACCGCCAGGATCATCCGCGTCAGCCAGTCCTTGTCGAGGCGCAAAGCCGCACCGCTCTTGGCGGCTCCGTCTGCGAGGCGGCGACCATCGACGGAGAGGGCCTGGTTGGGACCCGCTGCCGCTTTGTCCAGGCGAACCTCCTCCGCATTGACAAGTCCCGCGAGTGTCCAGCGCACGATCTCGAGCCATTCCTGGTCGCCCTGTCGTACGGCTGGACCCAGCGGCTCCTTGGAGATGACTTCCGGCAGCACGGTATGCTCCGCCGGATCGGGGAAGCCTGCACGATCCGCGAACAGGGAGGAGCGATCTGCGGAGTAGGCTTGGCAATCGCCGGCGAGATACGCTTTCACGAGTTCGTCTCTAGACTTATAGGCCTTAACCTCCGCGTTGATGCCGTGGGCCTTGAAATAGAAGCCCATATTCGCCTCGGTTGTCGTCGACGACTGCACACAGACCGTGGCGCCGCCTAATTGTTGTGCTGAGACGAGACCGCGCGCTTCGCGTGTTGTGAAGCTCTGGCCGTCGAAGTAGAGAACGCCAACGAATTCCAGTCCCAAATCGACGTCGCGGCTCATGGTCCAGGTCGTATTTCGCGACAACAGGTCGATTTTCCCCGATGTTAGGGCTTCGAACCGCTGAGCCGCGTCGAGCGGAACGAACTCGACCGTTTCGGGATCACCAAGCGTAGCCATGGCAACGGCGCGGCAAAAATCGACGTCGATCCCGGCCCAAATGCCAGACGGGGTTCGATGGGCAAAGCCGAGCAAGCCTGGATTAACGCCACACACCAGCCGGCCGCGGTTGCGTACGGTGTCGAGTGTCTTGGTGCCGCTTGGCAGTGATCCGGTAACGAGCGCCTGCGTACGGTCGGCCGCGGCCGGCTTGGTGGAATTGGGTGGGGCTGTCTCTGCAGTGGACGTCTGCTCGCCCGACTGCTGACTGGCGGCCGTAGCGATTGGCTTCTCCTGGCGCAATTGTGTTCCATTGCGGCCAGAAGTTCGTTGGCCCTTGCGACAGTGCGATCTCGCCACCGTCGTGAACTGCCCTGGAGCGTCGGTGGCGGTCTGGCACGTGCAGGGGCCGTTTGGACCACTTCTGTACGCACACATTCGATACTCGGCGTGAACCGGCGCATTTGTGCTCACCCAGGCCGCGAAACTGACCAGGATCAGCGACCAGACATGGGATCGGGCCGAAACCATTTGCACCACTTTCCTTGAAGACGACACTTTTCCTTGAAGGTTCGAACGAGCATCTGACACTGCATTCTGGAAAAGCTCAAGTGGGGAGCGCCTGCGTGCGACGCCCGACGGCACGCGCTGGTCTGGACCAAGGAATGGTCGTGGATGGAAAAAAAAGGGTGAGACGGTGCCCCCAGAAGGGCATGCCAAGCCAAGCCGAGCCGATCAGATCACGCACTCCCAACGGCGAGGAAGCGCTGGAACGTCTACTCTCACGACAGGCGATATCAGCCGACGCCGGGTCCGTGGCACTGAAGGTGGGGGACCAGTATCCAACGTTTGCTTCGGTGGTTCATGGCTTGCTGCTGCGGGACTCTGTGGACGGCCTACAAGTGCTTGAATGCGCCCCTGCCTTTGCGGCAATTCGCTTCCTGAGTAGGACCTCGTCACGGTCGTCTTGGACAAGCCCGCCGAGGGTCGCGACACGGGCAAAGCCGTGACGCTCGTAGAACACAAGTGCGCGGGCGTTGAAGTCGGACGCGCAGACCCAGAGGTTGCGCGCGCCCGCCGTGCCGGCTTCGCGCTCCATCCACGCGAGAAAGAGCCTCCCGAGGCCCCGTCCTTGGTGTTCTGGCACAATGCCGAGGAACTGCAGGTAGGGGCCACACAACCAGTCGCGTTGGACGCCGGCCGCTCCGGCAATTTCGCGGCCAACACAGATTGCAAGGCGGGGTCGGCCGAGATCGCGTCCGGCAAGGTAGGCAGATAGCGTTTCGGGTCGATAGGGATAATGCGACCAAGGGGGGAGGCCTGCGAAGACCTGTGCAAGGCGTGGCGCATCGGCTGTCGCCAGTGGGATAGCGGTGACGATTTCGCCGCAGGCCGTCTCCCCTAGGACTGTGCGGTCAACGTGAAATGGTTGGCTGCTGACCAACGGACCCTCCGCGTGGTGCACGCGCAGCAGGCAACAGCCTGTCGTAGCGGTCAATGTCACCGGGGCGTGCATCATAGCACATTGATGCCAACACCGGCTTGCCCGCAGCAAGCAGCTCGCTGACGGTGACGAAGCGATAGCCCATGGCTCTGAGCTTCGGGATTGCGAGCGGTAGCGCTCTTGCCGTGTGGTAGCCTCGGCCGTTGGCGTGCATGAGCACAATCGAGCCGGGGCGAATGCTTTGCACTATCCGATGAGCGATCGCTTGAGCCGACTGGCCGGGATCGGCGTCTCCGGTCGAGATATCCCATTGGATGGCCAGGAGCCCGTGCCGATGCACACGCGCCAGAGCTTCTGAATTGCAGGCGCCGAATGGAAAGCGAAACAAGGACATCCTTGAAGGTATGCTTTGGGAGGCCGTCCCCAATTCCGCCACGCATTGGCGGCCAGCGAGGTCCTCGCGCAGGCTCTCATAGGCGAGTTGCGGGGCGACGATCTCGCGCTCGAGTTCTTTATCGCCCAACAGGCGTGTGTTCCGGTGTGCCCAGCCGTGGTTGGCCACCTCGATCAAGGGATCTGCGACGAGCTGGCGGCCGCGCTCAGCATGGCTCATCAGCCATTTGCCGGCAGCAAAGACGGTCGCCTTGACGTTGTTCGCGCGCAGATAGTCGAGGATGAACCCATCATAGCCTGCGATCTCGCCGGCAAATTCGCACAGGTCGAACGTTAAGGCGACGAGCTTTATCCCCTTGGGTAATTCGACACGGCGGATGACGTGTCCAAGATAGGCCTCTGGCAGGGCGGGTACTGCTGCGAGCGTTCGGCGCGGGACGGCGGTGTCGAATTTCCGAACACCCTTGACGGGTTTGATTTCGGACGACACCGCACGCATGGCCGTCGGCGCCCAGCAGGCGCCCAGCACATCGGCGCGATCTGCGGCACTTGCTCCGCCAAACGGACACGCCAGTAGCGCTGAGGTCAGCAACCACGTCTTGGTGCCGGCCCGAGGCCGCGGCGGTGACCGGGGGGTGTCTCTGTACGCCGCTGATTGAGGACGGCTCATGTCAATGCTTTTGGCTTGTCAGTGGTCGGCGTCCGAGCGTGTCGAGGGCTCATCCAGCCTGCAACGGCCTCGTCGTCGACCCATTGGGCGATGCTGTCTATCTGGCTGACGGGTGCGCTCCCGCGTCTTCAACCGGCGGCCGGCTCATGGTGACAACTGGGACGATGTACCTTGGGCTCACCTACGGCGTCTTCATCTCAATGCGAATGCCATGGACGGTCTTCCCCGACCCATTGTGGACGCGGCCTAATGGCTGAGGCGCCATGCGCACGACGAGGCAGCCTTTGCCGTCCCACTCCTCGATGGCCTGCATGACATCCCGATTGGGGGGCATGACGGTTCCATCGGGGGCAATGTCGTGGACCGGCCCTTGCACCTGATCGAATACAAAGACGGAGGGCCAGCGGTGGTGGTGCAGTGGCTCCTCATCGTCTGGCGCCAATGTCACCTCCAGAACGCGGAGCTGGTCATTCTCGAACAGGACCTTGTGGTGCTTGGGTGCCGCCGTGACGGCATCCAGCGCAGGATCCCAAGTCGAAGGATCTGGGTTTGCGGCTTTCTCGGACATTGTGGTCCCTTTTCCATTCCTCGCCTATGCAAGCGCCCTCATCGTAGCTTCCGTCAAGGTCGCACAGCAAGCCGAGAGGAGCTCATCCGCATTCTCAAGGGGTTCGTCTGTATAAGCCTGTACTCACTCCCCCGCCCCCCCTCAGCACGGCGCCTTCTCGTCGAAGGCTTAGTCCGGCTCGCGGTCTAGCTGTCCGCTTCCGACGCGCCGCAGGGGCACTCGCCGGGTGCCGTGACGTGGTCGTCTTTGGCTCTGCTCTTGAGTGCGCGCACGCGATCATCGGTCTCTCGACCGGGGTCTTTCGGACAATCTCTGGTCGGCGCCCGCCAATTGTCTGGCTTGTTTGAAGCTCAGCTTGTTGCCACCAAACGAGACACGGCCGAATCCATCTCTTTAACGGAAAGCTAAGGTGAATGATTGATGAGCGTTGAATGAGGACTGAGGCCGGCGGCATTGTGAACTGTGGGGCGAGACGTGATTTCTAATGCGTTCTGAGAGGCGAACGATGGGATTTGGACGCCGACAACCTTTGGGATTTTCGGGCGCCGAGCGCCGGCGTGCGTCGCGCAACGAGATGCGTCGGCCTGGATACATCATCATCGACCGCGATCAGATGATCCCCTGCAACGTGAGAGATATCTCAAGGACCGGCGCTCGCCTCGAGGTCGCTTCCACGACCTCCACGTTTGGGCTCACCCAGCAGTTGGCCCTCCGATTCAATGGGCACCGGTACTGGGCAAAGGTCGTCTGGCAGACCCGCTCTTCGATGGGCGTGCAATTCCTCTAACCGGGGCGGTGCGTAACACGACATGCGCCACGCCCTGCCTTGTCCGTGCTGAGCCCGCGTCTTGATGCCGGGTCTTGGCGTTGGCGTCGTTCCGGCCTCGCCGCCTGCCGCAGGAGGGTTGTCAGATGCGCGTTTACCCTACGAGACAATCGACCATTCTCGCGGCTGCCCCTTCACTCTTGCTGGCTTCACTCGGCCGGCTGCGCCACAGCCTGCCCAGTTGACGGGCCCTCTGCAGACGCCTCGACCAAGTTGAGCCTGGCACACAGAAGCGCGAACGCTGCCACAACGGCGTAGGCGGCTGCGACCATGGGTGTCACGCCAAAGCCAACGGCTGGCCCATGCATGAATCCGAAGAATGTCAGGACCGCCCCTG
Organism: uncultured Alphaproteobacteria bacterium; assembly: GCA_963697205.1. Classification (GTDB taxonomy): domain Bacteria; phylum Pseudomonadota; class Alphaproteobacteria; order Rhizobiales; family Hyphomicrobiaceae; genus CAVONB01. The sequence goes on from CAVONB010000016.1 coordinate 14,654, forward strand.
TCGCTGCAAAGGCCGCGGCGGTCTGAAGCTTCCTCTCGATGATGAAGACACCAATTGCGGCGAGCACGAGCCCTGTCAGGATCGCGCCGTTGCCGAGGATCGCCAGGCCTTCGTAAAGCACCCCGTTTGTTGCCATGGCGCGGATCAGCTCTGGTGTGACCTGCGTGCCCGCGGCCGACAAGGCGCCATCGATCTGGACCTTAGCCCAGGCCGCCAGATGCGGAACGAGACCCAGGATGATTGCTGGCGCATGGGACTTGGGCGTCGTCTGGAAGGCCTGCGCACCGATCAGCATGCCGATGTAGAGCAGGATCGGCGAGATCGCGACCACTGGCACGAGGGTCAAGAAGACGGCAAGGGTCCCAAACAGGGACAAGGCCAGCACGAAGATCCCGGTCGCGGCCGAGTAGCCGATGCGTCCGCCCATCGACTTCCAGCCGGGGTGGCCGATGTAGACCGCATTGGCGAACGGCGAGCCCAGGAGTGTGCCAATGAGTGAAATCGTGCCTTCCGCCGCGAGCGCTTCGGTCGTTGAGTAGCTGTCACCGGCCGCCTCGGCACTTTCGACGTTGTCCATCGCCTCGACCAGGTCGTAAACGCCGAACGGGATGGCTGTAACGAGAATGAAGCCAAGAAACTCAAAACCTGAGAACACATGACCCACGGCAGGGATCGGCAGCGAGAAACCAAAGTTCGCAAAGCTGCCGGCGAGCTTGTCCGCACTCATGCCGCCGATCTCGGGGAACCCTAGAGCCGCTGCGCCCCAGGCAATGACAAGCCCCACGACAATGGCCACGAGCCCGGCGGGCAGGCCCTTGGGATAGCGGACCCCGCCGAACCAGCTGACCATGATGACGGCAAGGCAGGTCAGACCGATGATCGAGGTCATGAAGATCTCAGTCGCTGGACGCATGGATATGAACGCGATTGAGACGCCAGCCAGCGTTCCGAGCAGTGCGGCCCGCGGGGTGATCCGCCGAATGAGGGGCGCGACAAACCCACCGCCGATCAGAATGAACCCTTGGATGAAGACCCAGGCGAGGCCCGCCTCCCAGGCTTTCACGGGATCCTTGGTCTCACCGAGGATCGGCAGCATGATCACGAACACGACGATAAACATGTGGGGGACCGATGGACCCGACGGCAACGCGCAGACGTCCGCGCGCATGTCCTTGCGCGACAGACGCCAGGCCATCCAGGCGTAGTACATGTTGCCAAGGAAAAGCATGAGCCCCACCGCCGGTAGGATCCGGCCGAAAATCAACTGGTCGGGTAGGCCGACGACGAACTTTAAGAGCCCCGTCATGACCAGGAGATTGACGAGCACGTTCGTTCCCAGACCAAACAGGGCGTTCCAGTCACCAGAGGTCCAGAGTTTCGCGGTCTTGGTATCCATCGTGCCCTCTCCAGTTCTCAGCGTGCACCGTTCAATGCCGTCGCGATCGACGCGGTATCGCTCACCCAGCCGAAAATGCCGCCAAAGCCCGCGCTTTGCGCTTTGATCATCTCCAGGCCCACGCGGTGGAATTCCGGAAAGTAGGAAGCGCAGGCATCGGCAAGCGCGACACAGCGAAAGCCGCGATCGTTGGCCTCGCGGATCGTTGTGTGCACACAGACCTCGGTCGTCACGCCGCACACCAACAGCGTGTCGACCCCGCGACTGCGCAGGATCTGTTCCAGATCTGTCTGGTGGAAGGCGCCCTTGCCGGGCTTGTCGACGATGGGCTCATGACCCAACGGACAGAGTGCCTCGATGATGTCGTGCCCGAGCGCGCCGCGAACGAGAATCCGCCCCATCGGTCCTTCGTCCCCGATCCGGCGGGACGGCGCGCCGCGCTCCCACTTCGCCGGCGGCAGATCCGACAGATCGGGTCGGTGGCCCTCGCGGGTGTGAACCACGAGCATGCCCGCAGTGCGCACTGCCTGGAGAACATGGGCACACGGTTCGATGGCGCGCGCCAACATCGTGATGTCGTTGCCGAGCGCTTCACCAAACCCACCCGGCTCAAGGAAGTCGCGCTGCATATCAATGATCAGGAGGGCGGTGCGCCGCGGGTCAAGCCTGATGGGCTCGGGCTCTGCGGCCACGATCACCTCGGCACTGGGCCTCACCGTGCGATCTCCGAATTCGGGCCGCTGCTGATGCCCGGGTTGGCGCGATGGAAGGGTGCTGTCGCTGGGCGTTCCCGCTCTGTTTGGAAGCACTGAAGCGGTGCGATGCGATGCGAACCTAGAGTGGGCGGTCCTCGCGTGTCGTTCTATTGCTATTTTTGGCTCCTTGTGATGCAATTTTTGCAGCGCATTGAAAAATGGCAAGTCAATGAGACACTTACAGACACTCCGCTTGATCCAAGATGTTGCGCGCGCGGGGTCTATTCGCAAGGCTGCCGAAGACCTCCACATCACGGCTTCCGCGCTCAATCGGCGCATCCAGAACTTCGAGGTCGAGTTCGGCGCCTCAATCTTCGAAAGGCTTCCGCGCGGGGTTCGGCTCAACGCCGCCGGCGAGTTGCTGGTCGAACATCTGCGTCGCCAGCTGTCAGATCTTGCCCGCGTTCAATCGCAGGTCGCAGACCTCTCCGGGGCACGTCGCGGGCACGTTTCGATTGCGTGCAGCCAGGCCCTGTTGACCACCTTCCTTCCCCTTCAGATCGCGCGCTATCGCTGCGACCACCCCGGCGTCACCTTTTCCGTCAACGTGCGCGACCGCGCTGCGGCCGAAAGCGATCTCAGCACGTTCGAAAGCGATTTGGCCCTGGTCTTCGAGCCGGTTCACATGGCGGACTTCGACCTTCTCGCCTCGGCCGTCCAGCCCGTCTGTGCGGTCATGGGGCGTGATCATCCACTGGCCAACGTGGAGCCTTTGCGTCTGCGGGACTGCCTTGATCATCCGCACGTTCTGCCGGCACGGCAGTTTGGTGTCCGCCATCTCCTGGAGGTTGCGACCATCAATCGGTCGCGATCCTTGAACCCGATCATCGAGAGCGAAAGCTTCGAATTCTTGCGCAACTATGTCCTCCACGAGCGGGCGGTCCATTTTGAGATCCCGATCGGCCTCGCCGGGGTCTTCGATGAGCGCTTGGTTGTTCGCGAAATCTCGCGGCGCGACGTGGCGCCCGGGCACCTGCTCCTCGGGCAACTGCGCGGGCGCACTCTCCCTGTGGCTTCAGCGCGCTTTGCCGACCAGCTGGTCACGGCGTTACGAGACTGTTCGGTTGCGTGAGATCGGCACGCGCTTGGCTTGGCCCCTTCAAGGGGCTGACTTTCGTCAAACCCGGCGCGTCTTCGGGGCCCGCAACCAGTCCGTTCTTATGGTCTACGGCGGCCACCGGTGATCTGGCTGCCGCAGCTGTGTCGTTTGTTGACCTGAAAGGCCCTGCAGGGAACACTCGATGTTGGCAGCGACGGCGCGCGACGAGACGCCATGGTCCAGATCCCCTCAACGCCTCTGATGCCCTCCGCTGGTCTGTTCTATCTGGGCCTCGCCGTCATCGTCATGCTGACGGTCGTTTCTGGCCAGAGCGACGCAGCAGAGGGGCATGATCGGCTGCACGCATGGTACCGATCGCTCCGACACCCGTTCACCGGCATTGATTGCTGCAACGAAAAGGACTGTCGGCCGACCATCACGCGGCGCCTGGCGAATGGCTCCCTCGAAGCTCTGGTCGATGGCACTTTTGTCAAAGTGCCTAAAGAAGCCATCCTGCCCCAATGCTCAATCGATGGGAGAGCCCACGTTTGTGCGACGAGTGAGAAGGAGGTGCTCTGCTTCATCTACTGCCCTGAGAGCTGAGGCCATCTTGGCCAAAGCGTGCGTCTCGTGAACAAGGCCGCTGCTTGGGGCCGTGTCGGGGTTCGTGGCGCAAATGCGATTGCCGTTGGCGTTCGCACGACAGATGCGATTGCAGCCCAGCGCATGGGCTCCGTGTTGAGCCAATGACTTTGGTCGACGGTTGTTTCCTTGAATGTTCATGGCTGGCTAGGCGCGACGCTTCCGTTGTGGCTGCCGCGATGTACTCATTGATTGCGTCCGTTTGCTCATCTGCTCGCGAAAGGCGCCGGGTGTGAGCCGTGTTTCTCTGCTGAAGAATTTCACAAAGTTCGTCGGCTCGCTGAACCCGAGTTCATAGCCGATGTTGGCGACCGGCAGTGCGGAATGCGCCAGCAAGCGTTTTGCTTCCAGGACGATGCGATCGCTCAGGATGGCCTTGGCGCTGCGATCGGCGACGGCGTGCGCGGCGCGTGACAGGCTCCTTTCAGAGCATCCCAGTGCCTGAGCAAAGCGCGCTACGCTGTGCCACCTTGTGAACTCATGCTCGATGAGGGCCCGATACCGCCGGAAGCGCTGCAATAGAGTGCGTTCAACGAGTTCCTCTTTGAGAGTCGCCCCCTCCATGTGGAGGCGAATGACAAGTGCCTCCAATTGGCTGCGCAAGAGCGCGTTGACAGCTCTCGTCGATGGGCAGGCGGCGTCGCTCGCCATGCGCTCGAAGGCTTCTTCGACGGCTGATTGGGCCGCGGCCGGCAGCGAGAGCTTCGTTGGAACCGTCCCTATCTCTGTCAATGGTTCCCCTTCGCTCATCCTCCTAGTGCCGCCCGCGCGTGACGGCAGCACCTCTGAGCGCAAGATGAGCGCCCAGCCGTCGCACCCCGAAAGATCTCCGAAGTGGTGCACCTGTCCGGGCTGCAAGACAATGAGCGAGCCTCGGGTGCAGTCGAGAAGCTCGAAATCGACGACGTGCATATAACTGCCGGCCGACACATAGATCAGACAATGGAAGTCGGCGCGCTCAAACCCGCGCTGCTCCACATTCCCCGCTCTGCGCCTCAATTCGGCAACGGGATAGACCTCGATGTCGAGGGCATACCCCTTGGGCGGCGCGTACCGAACGGGTGTCACCGGGCTCTTCAGGGCTGAACGGGAGGACGGCTCTTTCGCCATGATGTCCAGTTTCTACCATGGATAGGCGGAAACGCACCTCGATATCAGCTGCCGATTTGGGCAATTCTCCTCTCGTGAACGAAGCAACAGCCCATCAGCCGAACCGGAGACGAACATGTCGGCAGAGAACGAAGTCCGCAGCGCATCTGGGAGCTTTTATTCGGCGCTGAACCGCATGGCGAATGGCGAGCGTGGGGCCATGCGCGCGATCTGGTCGCATACCGCCAGTGCGACGGCCCTGCACCCCATCGGTGGACGTGACGTTGGCTGGGACCAGATCGAAACAAGCTTCGACAACGTGGCAGGGATCGCTTCCGGCGGCGACATCCGGCTCAAGGATCAACTCATTCAGGTCAGTGGCGATATGGCCTACGAGGTCGGCACCGAAACGGGAACCCTGACGCTGGGTGGGCTCAAGGCCTCGATCGCGCACCGCGTGACCAATATCTATCGTCGCGAGGGTGGTCACTGGAAGCTCGTCCATCACCATACCGACACCTCACCGGCCATGATGGATGTGCTCGTTCGCCTTCAGAACAAAGCCTGAGCCGTGCTCCGGGCCAGCCCGTGTCAGGCCGTCGCGTGACATTACGAGCCAGCCGCGGCTGTTCCGCTGGCTGGCTCATGACTTCTGCTCGTGCCCTCGAACGGTGAAGGCCCACAGCTCGGCAAATGGCACAAGTTCGGCGCAATTGAGCGTTGGCCGATACCACAGAGGCCATTCTTGCCCACAGGGCCCTGCGTCCCCGTGCCCGGCGCTGCGCGCTGCAACTTTCCCCGGTTCGTCATTCCGCTGAGCTCGGTCGTCCCGCTCAGCGTCAAGCTTGACCGAGGTCAAGGTTCCATTGCCTTGCGGCTCATCTAATCGATGCAACGGAGCCGCACGGAGGATCGCATGAGCACCGAAGGCCGGACTCATGCCTCAGCACATGTCGCCGCCCTGTCCCTGTCGGCCATCAAGGACATGGCGATGCGCGCCGCCAGGATGGGTGATGTCAGTTCGCTCTCTTGGGGTCTGCCTTCCTTTCAAACGCCAGCACATATCCGCATGGCTCTTGAAATGGCTCTGCGCGAAGATACCGAGTGCGGGAAATATTCGCTGCCGGATGGCCTGCCCCAGTTGCGTGAGGCGATCGTTGAGGCTCATGCCAGCGCTACGGGCGTGGTGGTCTCGGCAAGCGACAATGTCATCGTCACCGCAGGCAATATGGAAGGCGTTCGCGTTCTGCTTGAGACCCTGCTCGACCCAGGGGACGAGGTGATCGTCACAGACCCCGGCTTTGCCTCGCACCACCAGCAGATTTGCCTCGCAGGTGGCGTTCCTGTTCATCTGAGGCTCGACGAGGCGCGCGGGTGGGCTCTCGACATTGCGAAGGTTGAGGCACTCGTGACGGAGAAGACCCGCGCGATCCTCATCGTGACGCCCTCGAATCCAACCGGAACCGTCTTTTCCCGCTCCGAACTTACGCATCTTGGCTGGATCGCACGCCGCCACGGGCTCGTGATCATCTTGGATGACCCCTACAGTCATTTTCTCTTCGACGAGGACGCGCACTTCTACAATCTTTCTTGCGATGAGACGCTTCAGGATCACCTCGCCTACCTCTTCACGTTCTCAAAATGTCACGCCATGAGCGGGTGGCGGCTCGGCTACGCGATCCTGCCGGGCGAACTCAAGCATCAGATGCTCAAAGTCCATGACGCAACGCTGATCTGTGCGCCTCGCCCCTCACAGATCGCTGGGTTGGCTGCGCTACGCGGCGGACTTGAGCATGTGGGCGCCTTCAGGCACCTGCTTGAAGAGCGCCGCAACCTCATCTGCGCGCGTCTTGACCGCTTACGTCACGTTTTTTCCTATGTCCGTCCCAAGGGGGCCTATTACGTCTTCCCGCGGATCGAGCGCGGCGAGATGACCTCTCACGACTTCGCCATCGATCTTCTCGAGCACGCCCGCGTGTGCGTGACGCCAGGGGCCGCGTTCGGTCCCACGGGCGAGCGCCACGTGAGAATGGCCTTCTGCGTCGACGAGGACGAAATCAATCGGGCATTCGATCGTTTGGACGCGTATTTCCCCGCTTGAGCCGTCGGAGCAGATCGCCCGACAGAGGAGATCAGCCAATGGATGCGACCCGCTCCCAGGACAAATGGATCCGCAAGGCGCCGCGCCCGTCGGGTCCCGCTCCCAATCTCCCCGATTATCAGCGCTTTTGTGGCGCGTTCGACTGGCAGCAGGCGCGCGACGAACTTGCGGGCCTGCCCGGAGGACGCGGCCTCAACATCGCCTATGAAGCGGTCGACCGACACGTCGACGAGGGCCACAAGGACAAGATTGCGATCCGTTGGATTGCCAAGGATCGCTCCCTACGCGACATCAGCTATGGCGAGCTCGGCCAGCTCACGAACCGGTTTGCCAATGCGCTCGTCGAGCTCGGTATCGAACGGGGTGAACGCGTTTTCAGTCTTCTTGGCCGTGTCCCGGAGCTTTTCGTGACCGCGCTGGGGACTTGGAAGCGGGGCGCCGTCTATTGCCCGCTTTTCTCCGCCTTCGGGCCAGAGCCGGTCAAGGCACGCATGCAGATTGCAGGAGCGACGGCGCTTGTGACGACAGAGCGCCTGTTTCGGCGAAAAGTCGCGCCCATTCTGAGCGAACTGCCGACCTTGCGGCATGTCATTCTCGTGGGAGGCGGGCCCGATCACATCGACTTCGACGAGATGATCGGTGCGGCTTCTGAGCGCTTCGCGTACGACGAGACTGAACCTGAGGAGCTCTCCACGCTCCACTTCACAAGTGGCACGACGGGTAAGCCAAAAGGCGCCATGCACGCACATGCTGCGGTTGCAGCCCACCGCATGACGGCGCGCTTGGCCCTCGATCTTAATCCCGACGACGTCTACTGGTGCACCGCCGACCCCGGCTGGGTGACGGGGACCTCCTACGGCATCATCGGCCCGCTGGCCATTGGGTGCACGGCGATCGTGGATGTAGAGGAATTCGATGCCGAGCGCTGGTACGGCGTGCTCGCTGGGAACACAGTCAACGTCTGGTATACCGCGCCCACGGCCATACGGATGCTGATGCGGGCGGGGGCGGACTTGCCCCGGCGCTTTGATCTCTCCAGCGCTGCGCTTCATCGCGAGTGTCGGTGAACCACTGAACCCCGAAGCCGTCCTATGGGGCGCACGGTCGCTCGGGCTGCCGATTCATGACAACTGGTGGCAGAGCGAAACCGGCGGGATCATGATCGCAAACTACGCCTCAATGGACATCAAGCCGGGATCCATGGGGAAGCCACTACCGGGCATTGAAGCCGCGATCGTGCGCCGCACTGAAAAGGGGATCGAGCATATCAATGCGCCCGGCGTTGAGGGGGAGCTTGCCCTGAAGTCGGGATGGCCCTCGATGTTCCGCGGCTATCTCGGCGAGGAGGCCCGCTACCGCAAGTGCTTTGTGGGCGACTGGTACCTGACTGAGGATCTCGCGATGCGCGATGGCGATGGCTACTTCTGGTTCGTCGGACGGTCGGACGATATCATCAAGTCGGCCGGGCATCTCATCGGTCCCTTTGAGGTCGAAAGCGCGCTCATCGAGCATGGCGCCGTCGCTGAGGCCGGCGTCATCGGCATTCCTGACCCCGTCGCCGGTGAGATCGTCAAAGCCTTCGTCTCGCTCAACCCTGGCTACGCGCCGACAGAGGACCTCAATCGCGAGATCCTTGCTCATGCGCGCCGGCGGCTTGGACCTGCCGTCGCGCCACGCATTGTCGCGTTTGCGACGAGCCTCCCGAAGACACGATCGGGCAAAATCATGCGTCGGTTGCTCAAGGCACGTGAACTTGGCTTGCCTGAAGGCGACACTTCAACCCTGGAGGCCGGTCAATGAGTGCCGAAAGCAGGATCCGTCTCAACCGCGGCCATGCCCTTGAGCTTCTGCATAAGATGATGCTCATTCGCCGCTTTGAGGAGAAATGTGCCGAGCTCTATAGCGCTGAGAAGATCCGTGGCTTCTTACATCTTTATATTGGCGAGGAGGCCAATGCCGTCGGCGTGCTGCAGGCGCTTGAACCGGAAGACGCCATCGTTGCCACCTACCGCGAACATGGTCAGGCACTCGCCCGGGGCTTACCACCAAACGAGATCATGGCCGAGATGTACGGCAAGTCGGGTGGCTCAAGCCGTGGTCGCGGCGGTTCCATGCACATCTTCGACGCACGCTACCGCTTCTATGGCGGCAATGCGATCGTTGGGGGCGGCTTGCCGCTCGCCGTCGGGCTCGCACTCGCGGACAAAATGCAAGGACGCCAGCGCGTGACGTGCTGCTTCTTTGGTGAAGGGGCGGCGGCGGAAGGCGAGTTTCACGAATCCCTCAACTTGGCCGCACTGTGGCAGCTCCCGGTCCTGTTCGTCTGCGAGAACAACGGTTACGCGATGGGGACCGCGCTTGCACGTTCGGAATCGGAGACCAGCATCCTGCGGCACGCCCAGAGCTACCGCATCGACGGCGAGGAGGTCGACGGCATGGACGTCGTTGCTGTTGAAGCGGCTGCACGACGTGCGGTCACAGCCGTGAGGGAGGTGTGCGTACCAAGGTTCCTCGAATGTCGGACTTATCGCTTCCGCGCCCACTCGATGTTTGATCCTGATCTTTACCGCCCACGCTCGGAGGTCGAGGCGTGGCGCAACAAGGGCCCGATCGTGCGGTTTACGAACTGGGCGATGGAAATGGGCTTGGTTCATCAAAGCGATATCGATGGGATGCAAAGGCAAATCGATGCTGTGATCGAGGAGGCGGTCGCTTACGCGGAGGCCTCGCCATGGGAGCCCGTCGAAGATCTGGCCCGCGACGTTCTTACGCCCCAGAGCGGCGTGGGAGCCACGTCATGACGCGCCTTAGAACCATCACCTACCGTGAGGCTGTGCGGGACGCCCTCAGGGAAGCCCTTCAGGCCGACGAGCGGGTCTTTCTCATGGGGGAGGACGTCGGGCGCTATGGCGGCGCTTATGCGTGCTCCAAAGGGCTCATCGAGGAGTTTGGCGAGGACCGGATCCGCGATACGCCACTCGCAGAATCGGGCTTCGTCGGCGCTGGCATCGGCGCCGCTCTCGGCGGCATGCGGCCGATCGTCGAGATCATGACAGTCAACTTTAGCCTGCTGGCCCTCGACCAGATCGTCAACACAGCGGCCACGTTGAGACATATGTCGGGCGGGCAGTTCTCGGTCCCTCTCGTCATTCGTATGGCAACCGGAGCTGGCCGGCAGCTCGCCGCCCAGCATTCGCATAGCTTTGAAGGTTGGTATGCGCACGTGCCGGGGATCAAGGTGGTGGCGCCCGCCACTGTCGCGGACGCGCGCGGAATGCTCGCCACCGCGCTTGCCGATCCCGATCCTGTCATCATGTTCGAACATGCGACACTCTACAACGAGGAGGGACAGCTTTCGTCTGAAGGGCCCTATGCCGTGCCGCTCGAAGGCGCCAGGATCGCAAGGTCCGGTACGGACGTGACGGTGATCACTTATGGCGGCAGTCTCGCAAAGGCGTTGGTGGCGGCTCAAGAGCTCGAGAAGGATGGCATTGCGTGCGAGGTCGTTGATCTGCGAAGCCTACGTCCGCTCGATGACGCGACCGTCATGTCGTCCGTGTCGCGGACACACCGTGCTGTCGTCGTCGACGAAGGCTGGCGTTCGGTAGGACTTGCAGCGGAGGTGAGCGCCCGCATCATGGAGCAGGCGCTGTTCGAGCTCGATGCCCCCGTGGCGCGCGTCTGTTCGGCTGAGGTGCCTATTCCCTACCCTCGGCATCTAGAGCTGGCGGCGACCCCGCAGCCTGCTGATATCGCAAAAGCCGTGCGGGAGACGTTGCGCCGATGAAAGAGTTCCGAATGCCATCGCTTGGCGCAGACATGGATGATGGGACGCTGGTCGCGTGGCTGAAGGCGCCCGGTGACGCGCTCAAGCGTGGCGATATCATTGCGGTCGTGGAGACCCAGAAGGGTGCCATTGAGATCGAAGTCTTCGACGACGGAATTCTCGAAGAGACACGTGTGCAACCTGGCGAGCAAGTCCCGGTCGGACAGGTCCTCGCGATGATCCGGGAGCCTGGCGAAAGGCCTCAACAACCGGTTGTCGTCTCGCGCCCCCCGCCGGCTGACAGCGCTTTTCCTCTGAATGCGCCACCCCCCCAAGCTGACCTCCCCAGGCGCGCCCCGTCCCAATCTCCGCGGGCCCGCATCACGCCCCTCGCCCGCCGGCTCGCCCACGAGCAGGGTATCGATCTTTCGCGTGTCGCGCCGGGAGCTGACGGGATCGTTGGCCAACGCGAGCTCGCCGCGGCGAGGCCGGAGAGGCCAAAAAAGGAATGGGGCGGACGGACGCTCGATCCCATCGAGATGCGCAAGGCGATCGCCGCGGCAATGGTCCGCTCAAACCGGGACATCCCGCATTACTATGTGTCCTCCACCGTCGATGTGACGGGCTTGATGGACTGGCTCGCGCAACGCAACGACGGTCGCCTCCCCGAGGATCGCCTTCTCTACGCAGCGCCTTTGTTGCGCGCGATTGCGCTTGTACTCCGGGAGTTCAAAGACCTGAACGGGACCTACACCGACGGTGAGTTCACGCCGGCGGACGATGTTCACCTCGGGGTCGCGATCGCCATCCGCAAAGGCGGTCTGATCACACCCGCCATCCTTTCGGCAGACAAACTCGACGTCGACGAGATGATGGGGCGCCTCAGCAGCCTCGTTCGGCGTGTGCGCTCGGGCGGCCTGCGCAGCTCAGAGCTGTCGAGCGGGACGGCGACAGTGACCAATCTTGGTGACGATACTGCGGATCTGATCCTGCCCATCATCTATCCACCGCAGGTCGCGATCGTCGGCTGCGGCCAAATCCGGGAACGGCCATGGGTGATCGATGGCGCCGTCGTACCGCGGCGGCTTATGGCCATCACGATTGCTGGTGACCACCGTGTCAGCGATGGTCGTCGCGGCGCGCAATTTCTGCGCTCCCTCGAAAAACACCTCATCAGACCGGAGGCCTTATGACCGAGGCAGAGTGTGCGGCGCTCGTAACCGACGTCCTATTTTCCGTCGCACCGGATCTTGAGGGCGAGACCATCGCTCCAGACGAGACGTTCCGCGATCAGTTCGAGATCGACTCCATGGATTTTCTCAATTTCATGATTGCTTTGAGCAAGGAGACCGGGCGCAACATTCCCGAAGCGGACTACCCGCAGCTTGAGACTTTGTCTGGCTGCGTTGCTTATCTTCAACGTTCGCCGGCGGCATAGTTCGTTGTGGGACGGGTCGAGCGATCCTGCATAGCCCAGGCCATGAGTTTCTACAGCAAAACCGTTCTGATGCCATTTTGGCTGTCGACGGCACTTCATGTTCATTGGCGCATCGCAAGATATGCCGCAGCCAAATTGAATGGTGTCTCGCAGACACCATCTCTTCATGCAACACTCAGCCGCGATGATCGGACGTACAGGCGGGCATATCGCCTACGGTGTGAGGGGGCTGAGGATGGCGCTCAAGAAAGTGATCTCTGCTGATGATGCCGTCGCCCTCATTCGAGATGGGGACGTCGTGGCATCCTCGGGATATGGCGGCAACGGGACTCCGGAGGCGCTGTTTGCCGCGATCGAGCGCCGGTTCCTTGAAGGTACTGCGCCCCGAGGGCTGACGCTCGTCTGGGCTGGTGGGCAGGGCGACGGAAAAGAGCGTGGCCTTAATCGGCTCGGTCATGAAGGACTTTTGAAGCGCACGATCGGGGGGCATTACGGGCTTATACCGAGGATCGAAGCCCTGGCCGTCGCAAACAAGATCGAGGCTTACAATTTTCCCGAAGGGGTCATCACTCATCTCTACAGGGATATTGCCGCCGGTAAGCCGGGGACTGCGACGCGGGTCGGAATTGGCACGTTCGTGGACCCCCGCGTAGAAGGTGGGAAGATCAATGCGGCCGCTGTCGAGGATCTCGTCGAGGTCATCCAAATGGCGGGCGAGGATTTTCTGTTCTTTCGCCGCTTTCCCATCCATGTGGCCTTGATCAGAGGGACCACCGCCGATCCCGACGGCAATATCACCATGGAGCGCGAGGCACTCCGGCTTGAAACACTTGCCATGGCACTCGCGGCGCGCAATTCCGGTGGCGTTGTGATCTGTCAGGTTGAACGAATTGCTCATGCTGGGACGCTTGATGCGAGGCGCGTGCGGGTTCCTGGTATTCTTGTCGATGCCGTCGTTGAGGCTCAGCCCGACGAGCATATGCAGAATTACGGAACGCACTATAGTCCCGCCTTGTCGGGCGAAATCCGGATTCCTCTGCAACGTCTAAAATCGCTGCCCTTGGATACGACCAAGGTCATTGCCCGTCGCGCCGCCATCGAACTGCTTCCCAACAGTGTCGTGAACCTCGGTATCGGGCTCCCGGACTCGGTCAGCGCGGTTGCCGCCGAGGAGCAGATTGCGGATCTCATCACGCTGACCGTCGACCCGGGGATCATTGGTGGCGTCCCCCTTGGTGGCCTTGATTTTGGGGCCGCGGTCAATTTTTCGGCATCCATCGATCATCCCTACCAGTTCGACTTTATCGATGGTGGCGGTCTCGATATCGCCTGTCTTGGATATGCCGAATGCGACGGCGCGGGCAACGTCAATGCAAGCCGGTTTGCCAACCGCGTGCCAGGCTGTGGCGGCTTCATTAATATCAGCCAGAATAGCAGCAAGGTCATCTTTGTCGGGACGTTCACGTCCGGAGGCCTTGTCGCGGTCGTACGCGACGGTAAGCTCTCGATCGAGAAGGAAGGACGGCATCGCAAGTTCGTGGAGACGGTCGGTCAGGTGACGTTCAGCGGTTGCGAGGCCGTCCGGCGTGAACAAGAGGTGCTCTATGTGACCGAGCGATGCGTCTTTCGATTGACGCCGCGTGGGCTGGAGCTGACTGAGGTGGCACCGGGCGTCGACGTAGAGCGCGATATTCTCAACCATCTCCCGTTTGCGCCTGCGATCACCTCACTTCGGTCGATGGAGTCCGGCCTGTTCGAAGCGCCCGGTCTGCGATTGCGTGACCGCTTGCTCGATCTGCGCATTGAAGATCGGCTGTCCTACGACGAACCAACGAACACTGTGTACATGAATTACAGTGGTATGCGCGTGCGTACACAGGCGGACCTCGATCGGATCAAGGAGGCCGTGGATGGCCTGCTCGCGCCTTTGGGCCGCAAGGTCTATGCGATTGTCAACTACGACCGATTTGAGGCCGACCCTGACATCATGGCGGCCTATCTTGACCTCGTTCGCCACGTTGAGGAACGCTACTACATCGCCGTCTCCCGGTATACGAACAGCGGTTTCATGCGCCTGAAACTGGGCTCTGAGCTCGACAAGAGGAAGGTGTCATCCCAAGTCTTTGAGAGCAGCAGCGAGGCCCGCCAGAACCTCAACCTGCGAGGGCGTCTTGGTGCATAGCTCCGCGTTTGCCCTCTCGCTCTTCGCCCATGGTACACGCTCCGGCAGCGGTTTCGTCGCTTTGCGCCAAGCGGGTCGATGACAGGTCGGGAGCCCGCTCAACGCATGCGCGCATGTTTACCATTCATCCATTTGGAGCTGGAAGGCATGCCTCTCAGTTCAGCGAGGCCCATGATCGGGGTAGCGCGATGCCCGATGGAGCCTCAAGGGAATGGCCTGACCCGGTCGGGGTCGTTGAACGGAGCATAGGATACGATGGGATGGTCCCTTTCACTGGGTCGCATTTCTGGAATCGAGATCCGGGTCCACGTGACTTTTTTCCTACTGATTGCGTGGATCGCGATCACGGTTGGCGCCGCCGGGGGCGGCTTTGCAGCCCTTGAAGCTGTGGTCTTTATTGCCGCTGTCTTTGCATGCGTCGTTGCGCACGAGTTTGGCCATGCGCTGGCCGCCCGGTCATTTGGCATCGGTACTCGGGATGTCACGCTCCTACCGATCGGGGGCGTTGCGAACATCGAGCGCATCCCTGAGGCTCCTGGTCAGGAAATCTTGATTGCGCTGGCCGGCCCGGCGGTCAACGTCGTTATCGCAGCCTTTTTGATCCTCTTCTTCGATGCCTGGCCCGAGGCGCAGCGCATTGCGGAGGGGACCACAGGGTTCGCGGACCTCGATTTCCTCACGCGTCTGGCTTTGGTCAACACGATGCTGGTGGTGTTCAACTTGATCCCCGCCTTTCCGATGGACGGCGGTCGCGTCCTCCGCGGCCTTCTTTCTTGTCTTTTGGACCGCTCACAGGCCACGCGGCTTGCAGCCCGGATTGGGCAGGTGATGGCATTCGGGCTCGGCTTTCTCGGCCTCTTTGGTAATCCGATGTTGCTGTTTATCGCCCTATTCGTGTTCCTTGCAGCAAGCCATGAATCCTACGCCGTCGAATTGGACGAGGCGACCAAGAACGCTTCCATGAGCGCCGCCACGATCACTGCATTTGAGACACTCGCGACCGACGCGACCGTCGGCACCGCCGCGGAGGTTCTTCTGGCGACATCTCAGCGCGAGTTTCCCGTCGTCGATGGCGGAGGCCGGATCCGTGGTGTCCTCACGCGCGATGGAATGATCCACGCGCTCACCACGCGCGGACCGGACACGCCGGTTCTTGACGTCATGGAGCCTGATGTCAGGACCATCAACAGGCGCGCACCCCTCTCGGCTGCGGTCAGTGCCCTGCAGGGCGGTCGGTTGCCCCTCGTCTGCGTTGTTGACGACCGGGAGCAGGTGATCGGTATGATCACGCTCGAAAACCTGGCCGAGTACATGTTGGTGGAAGAAGCCCGCCGTGGGTGGCAAGGTCGGGGTCCGTCATCGACGTGATGCTCAGGGCGATCGAAGCCCAGGCCAGTCCGCACCTTGGCCGGCTGGCTCGTTTTCTGCCTCAGGCGACATCATCCTTTGCAGGACCCTCGGCTAGGCGCAACGGCTCGATGCGAAGACGCATGTCCGGATCGACCGAGAAAACCGTACCGTTGGGCACGCCGAGCCATGTTTCATGCGTCAGGGGCTCGGATGCGATGTCAACGGACCGATAGACTGTACGTGGCCCGTGATGAACGTGGGTCTTGCCGCAGAATTCGCACGTCAAGAGACCTTCCCTCTCCAGAAACCACAGCGTCCTATTGAGGCGGGTCCCGACGAGCCGTTCCCCGTCCGACAACAGCAAATTAAGTGACGAACGGGCATCCGGTGCGGCCTCACGACCCCAATGAACGATCTCGCGCACAACTTCGCGCATCGTTTCCAGAAGGGGGCGATCGGGGGTTTGATCCAGACGCGTGAGCAGGAGACGAAAGACGTGCTCGCTGTCCGTCTCGCCTTGAAGTTCGGTTCGATGTAGTGGCGAAAGGGCGTCGAGGAGCTTCGATCGAACGTCCTGGAAGCCCTCAATTGTACCATTGTGGGCGAAGGTCCAGCGGCCATGCACGAAGGGATGGGTGTTTTCGAGCGTCGGCGGCCCGACGGTTGCCCGGCGTACATGTGCGATCACGGTATGCGCGTAGACTTGCGCAGCGCGCTTGCGGAAGTGCTCACCGTGCCATGCAGCCCAGGCCTGCTTTTCCAGCTGTGGGAGCAAGTCGCGATATTCCGCAATGCCCCAGCCATTGCCGTGTGTGAGGCCTTCCTGATCACGAAATCCCTGGGTTATGAGCGAGTTCTGAGCGTGCACCAGTCCGCACTCGATGCGGGTGGGCTCAGTCGCGCGAAATCCGAACAATCGGCACATTTCTTTCGTCGCACAAAAGACGCGGGTGGCGCGATGATCTGGCTTTCACGCCTACGATGCCTTCAAAAAGCATAGAATCCGCTTCCTGGTAACCACATTGATTTGGCGCAAAGCTTCCCGGTGTGCGCGTGCCCTCTGCTGACGATAGCGCTCAATGCAATTGGGAACATGACCAATGCCGCCGCTCCTGGGAACGCCTTTGTCAAAAAATCGTGGCGACACATCGGGTCTAGCGCTCCTTCCTGTCGTCAAGCGGCACGCCGTGACCATATTCGACGATAAGAAGGACGCCTTAAAAGTACTCGCTATCAATCTCCTAAAGGAACATCCAGCCCTTGCGCGTCAGGATCTGTTTGGCCCGGGGGTGCGTTGCGGGGTGTCGACCGCGCTGTGGCTCGTGCTCGGAGACACGCGGGAGATCAGCTTGATGGGACAAGGGGGAGAGGCGACATACGAGTATCGCGCCTCGCTGCTTGCCAGGCCAGGCGATATGGCAGCCTTCGGTGGTACGCAGCATGCGGCGTTCGAGCGCTATCGCGCGGAGGTGCTCGGCAAGGGCCCGCTTGTATGCTTGAATCCGCAAGCCATTCCCGGCATGCCGTCGGCGCCGCTCGCCGAGCGCGTGCGCCGCGATCCCCACGTCGTCTCTGCGGTGGTGCAATCTGCGCGGGCGGCGGGCGGCCTTACTTTGCTTCCTCATATCGGCATGGGAAGTGCCTGGGGGCTTGCTGGCACCCTCGCCGCGGAAACCGGGCTCACGATCGATGTCGCGTGTCCCCGCCCTCAGCTCACACGGCTCGTGAACGACAAGACTTGGTTTGCTCAAGTAACGCGTAAGGTCTTGGGCGAGCACGCGCTTCCGCCCAGTTTTTCTACCTTCGGACCGGCTGCGCTTGCGAGCCGTGCCCGCACCCTGGCGCGTTCTGCAGAGCGCATCGTTGTCAAGATCCCTGATAGCGCTGGCGGCGCCGGCAACTTCTGCTTCTCCGGGAGCGCGCTTGCCGGGTTGCCCTTATCGGAGGTGCGGCAGCGCATACTTTGCGTTTTGCAGGCTTCCGGGTGGCGCGAGACCTTCCCGCTTCTTGTCGGTCTCTGGGAGGCGCCCGTTCTCAGCAGTCCCTCTGTGCAGATTTGGATCCCGGCGATCGAAGACGGCGAGCCCATTGTGGAAGGCGTTTTCGAACAATTGCTGGAAGGTTCCGAGGGTGCCTTCGTCGGATCGGTACCGGCCAGCTTGCCGGGAGATTGGCACGACCGACTGGCCGCCGAAGCGTTTTGCCTAGCCTTCCTTTTTCAGTTGCTGGGCTATTTCGGCCGCTGCAGCTTTGATGCCCTTCTTGTCGGGCGGTCGACTGATGACGCAGAGCTGCATTGGATCGAGTGCAACGGCCGGTGGGGTGGTGTTTCGGTTCCTATGACGATCGTGAACCAGATCGCGGGCACCGGGGAGCCCCCTGCATTCGTGGTCGTCCAAGACCAGAGCTCGAACAACCACCCACTCGGTTTCGAGCAGGCATGGGCCCTTCTCGATGATCTCCTGTTGAAGCCCAATCAGCGTGATGACGGGATCGTCTTGCTCAGTCCCGTCGAAATCGAGAGCGGCTCCGGCGTGCAGCTGCTCGCCTGCTCGACTTCCAGAGCGGGAGCGGCCGCCATTGCGCGCGGGGCTGTTGAGCGGTTGAGAGGCCAATAGAGTGTCAATGGCTAGGCACGCGGGACCTCCTTCTAGACGTAGTCCCTCGCCCAAGGCGTTTTCGGATGCGCCGTCACCAACGCGGCTTCAAGCGGGTTCGACGCACTCAGGTGGTTGCAGGTTTCGGCCGGAGCCTCCAGGACAACAGCCCCGTGTCCCGGGCCTTTTCGAAAGCGGCTTCGATCTTTGGGCTCGGGTGCGCGGGCGTTGATGTCGGTCAAGCCATTCGGGGCTCATGGCGCTTATCAAACATCCGAGGCGGGAAGCGTCATGTGACAGTGGTGGTACGTAGAGGCGTTAGCCCACGCGTTGGGCTCATCGTACGGCAAGTGCTGCGTTGCGGTTTTAGCCCAAAGGCTTTCAGCGGAAGAAGCCCATGGCCATCCCGACCAATGAGGCGTTATCCGATAAGCTGAATGAGATGGCGGATATCCTCGAACTTCAGCACGAGGACGGCTATCGGATCGCGGCCTACCGCCGTGCCGCCAAAACCTTGTTGGCGCTTGATAGGCCCGTCGACGCGATCGTGCAAAGGGACGGCCTGGAGGGCCTCGTTGCCCTCCCGGGCATCGGACGCGGGATTGGCGCAGCGTTGGTCGAGATCGTCACTACAGGTCGCTGGGCCCAACTGGAGCGGCTATCGGGGACACTGGATCCTCAGTCCCTGTTCCAAACCATACCAGGCATCGGGCCGGAGCTCGCCGTGCGCATACACAACGAACTTCACGTCGACACGCTCGAGGAATTGGAGCTGGCCGCCCATGATGGCCGCTTGGAGCGCATCCCCGGTGTCGGCGCGCGAAGAGCCCTCGCCATCAGAGGCGCACTGACCGACCGTCTCGGCCATCGGCACTTCAAACGATCCGTTCAATCGGGTGCTCCGCCGATCGCCCTTGTCTTGGAGGTCGATCGGGACTATCGGGAGAAGGCCTCAGCCGGCGCACTTCCCAGGATCGCCCCGAAGCGGTTCAACCCAACGGGAGAAGCCTGGCTACCCGTTCTGCATACGCGTCGGGGGGCTGGCACTTCACGGTGCTCTTCTCCAATACGCAACGCGCGCACGAACTCGGGAAGACGCACGATTGGGTCGTGGCCTACTTCCACATCGCTACGGGACCGGAAGCCCAGTTTACGATCGTCACGGAGACCCGAGGTCCGTTGCTCGGCCGGCGTGTCGTGCGTGGCCGTGAGGGCGATTGCATTGCCCATTATGCCGAAGCGGCCGGCACGCCCGCATGAACGTGGTTAGGCCGACGCCCTCAATCGGCAGTCAGGCCCCGATAGGGCTGCAAGAAGCGATCAAGTGGCAACGCTAAAAGGACGAACGTCGATGCCGACATCCACGGGTTCGCGCCGCATCGTCATCATGGGTGCAGCTGGCCGCGACTTCCACAATTTCAATGTGACCTATCGCGATGATCCCACGCGTGAGGTTGTCGCGTTCACGGCGACACAGATCCCAGGAATCGCCAATCGGCGCTATCCGCCATCCCTGGCGGGACCCCGGTATCCCGACGGCATAGCGATTCTCGATGAAGCGGATCTTTCTGAGATCTGTTCGCGCGAGGCCATCGACGAAGTGGTCTTTGCCTACAGCGATGTCGCGCATGCCGACGTGATGCATAAGGCCTCGATCGCGCTGGCCGCCGGTGCCGATTTCACCTTGCTCGGTCCGAGGCGGACCATGCTGGACGCCCGGGTGCCGGTCATTGCGGTCTCGGCCGTGCGAACCGGTGTCGGCAAATCGCAGGTGGCGCGCTGGCTGTCGCGGCGTCTCAAGGACCGGGGCCTACGTGTCGTCGCTGTGCGCCACCCGATGCCCTATGGCAACCTGGACCGCCAAGCCGTGCAGAGATTTGAGACGATCGGCGACCTCGATGCGGCGCAATGCACGATCGAAGAGCGCGAGGAATATGAGCCGCATCTTGCCATCGGTAATCTGGTGTTTGCTGGTGCCGACTATGGCCGCATCATCGAAGCCGCCGAAATGGAAGCCGATGTCATCCTTTGGGACGGTGGCAACAACGACTTCCCGTTCGTGAGGCCCGGCCTCCATGTCGTGCTTGTCGACCCCCTGAGGCCGGGACACGAGACCACGCACCACCCGGGCGAGGCCGTCCTGCGCATGGCCGACGTGGTCATTGTCGCCAAGTCCAATTCCGCATCGAGGGCTGCCATTCAGCAGGTCACCGAGACGGCCCGTCACCTCGCGCCCGAGGCCGAGATCCTCCGCGGTGCGTCACTCATTACGCTAGATGCCCCCGACTTGGTGCGCGGCAAGCGGGTGATCGCGATCGACGACGGACCGACGTTGACGCACGGCGGCATGGCCTATGGAGCGGGGTACCTCGCCGCCGTCGAGGCGGGGGCCAGCGAAATCATTGACCCCAGAGCCTCGGCGGTCGGACATATCGCAGAAGCGTTCAAGCACTACCCCCATATCGGCAAGGTACTGCCGGCTCTCGGCTACTCCGAAGCCCAGCTCAATGACCTCAAAGCGACGATCAATGGCGCGCAGGCCGACGTCGTGGTCAGCGGAACGCCAAGCGACCTTGCGCGCCTCATCCCGATCGAAAAGCCGGTTGTTCGCGCCCGCTACGAGTTCGCCGAGGTGGATCCGCCCCGCCTCGCGCAGCGCCTCGACGACTTTCTGAGGATCCGCGCACAAGCGTAGTCGCCACCGGGTTGCGCGGCTCATACCGCGATGCGTTCAAGGAGGACATCTCATGCCGATCACCCTCAAGGGTCGCAGCCTTCTGAGCCTGGATGACGTGTCGGCAGCAGAGATCCGGTTGCTGTTGCGCCTTGCTGCGGATCTCAAGGCCGCCAAGCTCTCCGGCACCGAGCAGCAGCGGCTCAAGGGCCGCAACATCGCGCTGATCTTCGAAAAGGATTCGACCCGGACCCGCACGGGGTTCGAGGTGGCAGCCTATGATCAGGGCGCCCATGTCACCTACCTTGGACCGAGCGGGAGTCAGATCGGCCACAAGGAATCGATGAAGGACACGGCGCGGGTGCTCGGGCGGATGTACGATGCCATCGAGTTTCGCGGCTACAGCCAGACGTCCGCGCGCGAGCTTGCCCAATATTCCGGTGTTCCCGTCTACAACGGCTTGACCGACGAAGCCCATCCGACCCAGGCGCTCGCGGACTTCATGACGATGCGCGAGTTCACCCACAAGCACCTCTCCGATTCGGTCGTCGTGTTCATGGGCGACGTCGGGAACAATGTCGCACGGAGCTTGGCAGTCGGCTCCGCCAAGCTCGGGATGGACATCCGTCTCTGCGGCCCGAGCGACCTTTGGCCCGAGCGCGCGGTGCTGGATCAAATCGCGCAGGCGGCTCACGATGCCCATGGCACGTTCTCGATCGGGACGGACCTGGGTGAGGCTCTGAGCGGCGCCGACTTCGTCTATACCGACGTTTGGCTTTCGATGGGGGCGCCCAAGGACGCATGGGCGGAGCGCATTCGTCTGCTTGCGCCCTACCGCGTCACCGGGGAGGTGATGGCGATGACCCGCAATCCCCACGCGAAGTTCATGCATTGCCTTCCGGCCTTCCACGATCGTGAGACGACCGTCGGCGCGGATATCGCACGCGAATTTGGTCTCGATTGCATGGAGGTGACCGATGGCGTGTTTGAAGGGACTTGCTCGGTTGTTTTCGACCAGGCCGAGAACCGGATGCACACCATTAAGGCCATCCTCGTCGCAACCCTAGGGTCGTGAGATCATGCGTATCGTTGTGGCGCTTGGCGGCAATGCCCTTCTGAAGCGCGGCGAGCTGCTCACAGAGGCCAATCAACGGACCAATGTCCGCCGTGCCGCCGAGGCGCTTGCGCCCCTATGCAGCGATGGCAACGATGTTTTCATTACGCACGGCAACGGACCGCAGGTCGGGCTTCTCGCCCTGCAAAGTGCGTCCGGTCCTCCAGCCAGCCAACAGTCGCTCGACGTCTTGAGCGCAGAGACGGAAGGCATGCTCGGTTACCTCATTGAGCAGGAACTCAGGAATGTCTTGCCGCCGGGCAAAGAAGTCGCCTCGCTCCTGACCCAGATCGTGGTCGATCCGAAGGATCCCGGGTTCGCTCACCCCTCAAAACCGATCGGTCCCGTCTACACCGAGCTGGAAGCGCTGCGCCATCGTTCAGAACTTGGCTGGTCAATCGTCAAGGACGGGGGCGCCTGGCGCCGGGCCGTGGCGTCCCCGCGGCCTCTCGCCATTCTCGGCCTCGGCACGCTCTCCCTCTTGGCGTCCCGTGGTATCGTGGTCATCTGTGTCGGGGGCGGCGGCATCCCGGTTGCCCGCGCCGATGACGGGCGCCTCTACGGCGTTGAGAGCGTGATCGATAAGGATCTTGCCAGTGCCTTACTGGCCCGCGAGGTCAAAGCCGATTGCCTGCTCCTGCTGACCGATGTCGACAGTGTCTATCTCGATTGGGGGACCGAAAGGGCCCGGTCTGTCGCTGTTGCCGGTCCTGACGATCTCGATCCTGGCTGGTTCGCGCCGGGCACGATGCGTCCCAAGGTCGAGGCTGCCGTTTCGTTCGCGCGACACAGCGGGAAACACGCCGCAATCGGTCGTTTGGAGGATGCTCATGCGCTCCTTTTGGGGACGGCCGGTACGTTGATTGAGAGTTCGCGAGGTGGTCTGCGATTGCGGGACTGATTCAGGAGCAGCCGCTTTTATTTTGTTGACGGCCTATGGCGAAGCCAGCTGCGGATGCGCCCACTCAGAGCGCGTGGCGGAGCCAGCGTTGCTGACGAGTGTTACTCTTGCCTCTGTCGCGCCTCACGATGTCCATTGCGATAGGCGGCGAAAAGCGCCGGCGCCCCGATCACGATGGCAAGAGCGGCGAGTTGCCAATGCGTCAGCGCGATCACGTCGTTGCGCCCCGGTGCCACAAGCAGTAGGCCGGAAACGAGCAGGAGCCCACGGAGCGCGTAGCCCAACGCGTTGGAGGCAAAGCCGCCAATCAGGCTGATATAGCCCTGCAATGCAGACGCGAGAAACCACACACCCACCAGTGCTGTGAGCAGCGCCACGGCCACTTCCCACGCCGGAGCCAGGCCAATGAGCGCCGGGTTCAGAACAAAAAAGAACGGCACCACATAAATCACCCCGCCAAGCCGCATCGCTTCCATGCCGGTGGCCAGCGGGCTCGCTCGCGCAAGCGTTGCCGCTGTAAAGGCGCCGAGTGCCACAGGCGGCGTGATGTAACTCACCATGCCCCAATAGAGAATGAACAGATGCACCGCCAGACGATTGAGGCCCGCCTGCTCAAGCGCCGGCGCCAACACGACCGCTAGAAAGATGTAGCAAGCCGTGACCGTCATACCCATGCCGAAGACGAACGCGGTGAGTGCCCCCATGGCAAGCAGGCCCAGCGTCGAATGGCCGGCGAGATGAATGAGCTCGTTGACGAGCGTGCCAGCAAGTCCCGTCGCGGAGAAGGCGCCCACGATCAGTCCGACGCCCAATAGGATCGCTGTCAGCTCGGCGAGCCCTTGTCCAACGCCATAAATCAAGGCTTCCGTTCGCGTCCAATCGAGCCGATCGGCGCTGAGCACTTGGTTGATCAGGAGTAGGATCAGCGTCGCCCAATAGGGGGCGAGCGTCTCCTGCCGCAAGGCGACCATGATGAAGATCAGGACGGCGAAGACGGCGAGGTATGGCCAACCGCTCTTGAGGGTTTGCCGAACAATCGGGAGCTCGGCGCGTGACAGCCCCTTAAGACCGCGCTTAGCCGCATAGGCGTCGATCTGCGCAAAGAGCCCGAAGTAGTAGAGGATTGAGGGAATGACAGCGGCAATCGCGATGTCGAGATAGGGCATGGACAAAAAGGAGGCCATGACAAAGGCCGTCGCCCCCATGATCGGCGGCATAAGGACGCCACCGGTCGATGCGCACGCTTCGGTCGCGGCGGCATAACGAGCTGAAAACCCCGTTCGCTTCATGGCTGGGATGGAGACGACGCCCGTTGTTAACACGTTCGAGATCACCGAGCCTGACATGGACCCCATGAATCCCGACGCCAGAATGGCAACCTTCGCCGCGCCGCCCCGATAGCCGCCGACCATGGCGAGCGCGAGGTTGTTGAAGAAGCGCCCGCCGCCTGTTTGCTGCAGAACTGCGCCGAACACGATAAAGCCGATCACGAGGCCGCCAAACGCGCGCATGGGAATCCCAAAGGAACTCTCGGCTGAGATAACGTGGTAGGGAACGACGTCGAGGAGCGGCGATGCCAGACCTGACAGCGGATCCGGCATGCGGTCAGCGAACGTTGGATAGATGGAGAAGAGCGCCACGATTACAAAGAGTGTCGTGCCGCCCGCGCGCCGGGTTGCCTCGAGGATGAGGAGCCACAAGAGGACCGACAGCCAGCGTGCGATTTCGGGCGGCGCATACTCCCATCCAGATTCAAGGCTCGTCTCGGCCGTCGCGGCAAAATAGCTCGTCGCCACGAGAGCCAAGACGGCCAGCGCCCAATCATAGGGGGGCACAACGGGACGCTCACCGGATCTTGCGGGGAAGATGAGGAACGTGATCGGCAAGAAGCTGGCAGCGAGCAGATACAAATAACGCCCTTCGATCAGCACGAGACCGAAGAGTTGTAGGTTGAACATTTGGTGCACGGAGAGTGCAACGCCGGCAAGCGTCAAAATCACAACGCATGATCGGGCCAAGCCCTTGATCGCCGGACGGACGGGCTCGCCCCCTTTTTTGGCCGCGTTTGCGACCTCCGAGGTCTGTGGGGGCTCGCCCGTCGGATCGCTCATCCTCGCTCACTCGAAGGGGACGCTCTCAGTGCGCCGCCGACCTAGAAGACAACGCTAAAGCCTCCTACCTTCAGCGCGTCACGCCTTGTCTCAGCCCATGCCTCATCCCAGTTTGCGGGCTTCTTTTCCTGAAGCGCCTTCCACGCGGCCTGCAGTGCCGCCTGGCGCTTGATCAGCTTGTCGTTGTGCGCCTGATCCTCGTTGCCCCATGCGCCGATTTCTTTCCAATAGCGGATGGCTCCTTCGTGGTAGGGCACGACCCACTTGAAGTTCTGCTTGTCTTTCGCCCAGCCGTTGATGCCCGGCGCTTTACCTTTGTATTTCTCAAACAGCTCAACCATCGCCCTTGTCATATTATAGGAGAGGTCTGCGTCCTGCGCGTCCATTGCGATAAGGACGGGGTAAGCATAGCCTGCGATCGGTCTGCCCGGCGTCTTGTCGATCGTGGCGCCGACGGTCGCGGTCATCGGCTCGAAGAAGGGCGCGATGGCCTGCATGCGCTTCAGTCCCTCGGCGTTCTTGGCATCGATGGGCGGCCACACCAGCCCGCGTGGCGAGGCTGCCGCTTGATAGGCGAGCCCTGAATTTGTCGACGCAAAGGCGGCATCGACCATGTTGTTCACGATGCCCTTCCAGCTGTCGCCAAAGCCACCAAACTCGACCTTGACAACGTCGTCCCAGGTGAGGCCCGCGTAGGCGAGATAAGCGGTTACATTGACATTGAGTGCTGGCGCGCCCTTGACCCAGGCTACCCGCTTGCCCTTTAGGTCTTTATACTCCTTCACGCCCGTGTCAGCTGCGACGCCCACGGCAAGTGCGACGGTGCCGCCATTGTTGGCAAGCAAGACTCGAACCGGTTGCGGTCCCCAGTTCTGCTTACCGAATTCGAAAGCGCCTTCTTGCGCCATGAAGGACCCTCCGACGCCTGTCGCAGAGAACTGCACCTTGCCCTGTCGCAGCGGCTCACTTCGGGCAACGTCGTTCTTGCCGGGGAGAACGCGGAGGTTGATCCCCGCTGCATCTTGCAGTGCAGCACCAATGGCGACCGCCTGATTATAGCCTGCCGAGCCCGTATCATAAGCGGTCCAGGCCAATTGTTTGGGAAGCTTGACGTCCTCTGCCAAAGAGCTACCGGGCAATACCAGAAGCGCGGTTGCTGCCGCGGCTACAAGCATGGGGATACGCACTGCAAACCTCCCTTTTTCCATTGCTTGATTTTCTGTTCTCGTTATCCGCGAACTAGATCACGAAGTTCGGGGGGCTGCAATCCATCGGGCTGGCCATGCCCCGATCGGGGATTTAGCGAGCGGCAAGGCGGCTCCCCACGTCGGCATCGCGGGCGCCATCACTCTACAGGGCCGCAAGCGCCCGTTCGTGACACACCTCATTCGACAAACGCGTCACATCGGCAATCGCCGCCCGGAAGGGTCCCCCGGGCGTGCCATGGCACCCCGCACCCACAGAGTGCTGATTCCGGTGGCGGTGGCCGGTGCGCCGATTGGCGCCGCCATTCGTCCAAGTTGACGCGCAGATCGCTGGCAGCCCGTCTATTTTGTCGGCGCGGTCGCGTTCGGCTGAGGCTGCGCGGCAGGAACTCGTGGAGGGGGTGCTGACCGGAACGGCCTCCCTGCCTGGAAACGTCAGCGATAGTGTCGCGAACTCGAAAATAGCCAAGTGCGCCAAAAATCACCGCAAAGACAATGGCTGTCGCAAGGGCGTTCAGGACTCTGTAGCGGTAGACGATGGCGTTTCCGATCCACGAGACGATGAACACGACCGCGGCGGCCACCAATACGGGCTCCGCCCACTCGTACGGCGATGGCATAAACATCAGACGTTTGCCTCCCTTTTTATCCTTGTGGGGTCCCTCTGTATCGCGTCGTGGCAGCGCTCAGCTTTCGTGGGCGCCTTGCATCTGACGAAGGGCGGCTTCGATGCGACGCCAGTCTTTGGCTTCGGCCGACTTGCCCGACTTCTCAAGCGCCGCAGCCTTCTGGGCCGCCTCTGCAACGGCCTTCGCACCGTGCGCTTCATAGAGCATCCGCGCTTGCTCATGCACATCCGTCTCGTTCATTGTCCTCCTCCAACCTTTTTGACAGCGCCCAAGGCTGGCAAAGCGCCGTACTTCTCTCAATGATCTTGCGCAAATTGGCCTTCCTCGATCGCCACTCGCCGGCATTCGCCAATCTGGCCACTCCATTTCATTCTGGCTGAGTGGACGATCGACCGCGATCCCGCGGCACGCACGACGTGCGCCCGCGACGTCTCGCCCTGCACGAACGCGTGCACGCGGATCGTCAGGAGTGCTGGAGCCCTAGGGGGCCAGCGAGACTTGCTCTGCCTGAGCACGGTTGCGCTGCAGTCGGCCAGACTAATCGACTGTCGATGCTGGATCGTGGCCCTTCCTCCAGAGGCGCGCACAGGTTTCGACTTCGGGTGACCGGATTGGAGTCACTGGGAAGCCGATGCTGGGTGAATTTCTGTGGGTGAGGCCCGCTATGTCCTTGCAACGGTTCTGTCTGGCCCCAACCCTGGCCTCGATGCGGAGGGAGGGTCGCCATGTCTGTCACGGTCGCCAAGCGAGCTATGGTCGTCTTCTGGCTCTTGAGGGGTGCGGCGGCGGATTTGCAGGCACCCTCGGCGTGCCCGTCTGGGCGTGGCAAACCGGACCCCATCGGTCCATGGCGCAACGTTGCCAAGCCGGTGTTCGCATCTTGGTTTGGGCGTGATAACGGTCGCGCCCGCCCTGCAGCTACACCGGACGACATGGCTCGCACGACAACTACTGAGGGGCATATCCGATTGCTCTGCCACAGGGCCGACACGCTCTTCGCATCGGATCCCGACGCTGCAATCCTAGCGATCCTTGAGGCTCACTTGCTGTGCCACACCTCAGCGCGGCGCGCATGAGCCGGGGGGCCCGCATCGCCTCAAGCGATGCGCCCCGAAGCTGCGCATTCCATTGATTTCTAGAAGGGGCGTGTCCGCCTCCGCGACGCGGCTGGTCTTTATCGAGCGCTCATTGCTCTTCCCAGCCCCGGGGATCAAGCGATCCGTTTTGCGCCTTGCCGTCTGCGCCAATCGCGATTGGAACGGCTCTTTGCCTAGCACGTGGAACCGACGCTCACCGGTACGGACTGACGACTGGCATTTGAGTGGACGCTGAGGACCGCCGAACTCATGGCTCGGCGGCTCACCTTGACGGCTTCAGCGTTTGCCCTTACCCGGCCGCTGCGTTAGCGCAGATGCCGCCGCCGTCTT
This sequence comes from uncultured Alphaproteobacteria bacterium, assembly GCA_963697205.1. GTDB lineage: Bacteria > Pseudomonadota > Alphaproteobacteria > Rhizobiales > Hyphomicrobiaceae > CAVONB01. The sequence goes on from CAVONB010000016.1 coordinate 43,070, forward strand.
TGCCGCCTTTGATGATTTCGGATCTCGCAGCGCCTTCGCAGCGGCAGATGCGGCCTTAGCGCTTGTGACTTCCTTACTGCCTCTTTGGGTCAACGCCGACGCTGCCGCCGTTTTTGCCGCCTTGCTGGCGGATTTGCTGCGCAGGGTCTGTGCAGCGGCCGCCGCGGCCGATGTGCTGGTTGCCTCGCCACGCTTATTTGCCATCAGATCCTCTCCATTCCTGATAGAGGAACTAAGCGTATCTCCTGATTCGCGACGTTGGGATTTTCGTGAGCTGTTCTCCACGGGTTGTTGTGGCTTGCGGGTGTTTTCCGGTTCGATGCCGCCCCATGTCTGCTTCTTCCGAACCGGCGGTTCGCTTCCTTGGCCCGTCGCATGCGGAAGCTCTGGTCCACTTGGTGAATGACGTCTTCGATGTCTCGGGCCGGACCGGTGCCAGAGGCGCCGCAGCAGACGCGTCCCAAAGCACTCCCAGTTGCGGCGCAAGAGCCGCATCTTTGCCAAACTCTGAGCCTCCGAATGATCAAAGGGGGCGGCTAGGCCACTCGTTTGTGGGTACGGGGGAACTGGCCTCGCCAATCTGTTAGGGCTTAGAGTGGCGGACTCCCGGGGGCAGACTTGGTCTCGCGGTCGCGGACGGTGGCAGCTGCCCATTCCGACGATGGCGACCAGTCGTTCCGGCGCACTTGACCACGGCAACGAACGTTGACATGGGCAACCCTACCCAGCGGCGCGCTCACACCCTGGTCGCCATCGATCGGAATCGGTGGTCGTCATCAATCGGAACGCCCGGTCGTCATCAATCGGAATCGCTGGTCGCCATCACTTGGCGCGGGCAGGCAGCAACGCAACTGATGGTGCGTCGCGCTTTGCGCTAGCACGCGCCGGGGTGGATCAAAGCGCGAGCTTGTGAGGCGAACCCCCGTCCAGCTGGCTATCCTTGGTTCGGCGCCTTCTTTCGCGAATAGATCTCTTCGATCACGTCTTGATACTTCGCTTCCAGCGGGCCGCGCCGGGTCTTCAAGGTTGGTGTCAGAAGGCCATTGGCGACCGTCCACTGGTCGCACGTCAGATGGACCGCTTTGATCTTTGCATGGCGCGGCAGTTTGGACAGGAGTGTCTCCAGTCGCTGAAGGATCCACGCGCTGGCCGTGGGGTGGTTCGGCTGCGCGACCGGGATATTCAATTCTGCGGCCCGCAGCCGCCAGCCGCCTTCGTTCAAGGCCAAGATCGCGCTGGCAAACGGCCTGCCATCGCCAACAATGAGTGCCTGTTCAAACAAGGGGTCGCCAAGAATTTGGGCCTCGATCGCGGCTGGGGCAACCTTCTCACCCGTTGAGAGCACGATGAGCTCCTTGACGCGCCCCCGGATGATAAGCTGACCCTTGTCGAGTTCGGCGATGTCGCCTGTGTGCAACCAACCGTGGGCATCAACCGCTTCAGCCGTTTGGGCCTCGTTCTGCCAGTAGCCGGTCATGAGGCTTGGAGAGCGGATCTCGAGTTCTCCGAGGCTTGAGACCTCCAGCTCGATGCCCTTCAGGGGTTTGCCGACAGTTCCCGGGATAAACGCGTCAGCAGGGCTCGCCGTGACAACCGGGCCCGTCTCGGTCAGCCCATAGCCTTCAACGAGGGGGATTCCCAACCCAATTAGGAAACAAGCTACGTCCGCCGGCAACGGCGCGCCACCGCTCACAGCGATGCGCAGATGACCGCCAAATGCCGATCGCACCGCTGTGCCGACCCATCGGTCGAGGTATGGCCACACAAACTGTTCCAGTGCTGAGAGGGCCGGACCTCCCAGACGTGCGGCCGCGACGCGTTTCCAACCAATCGCGGCTGCCGCTCGTACCAATTGCCGCCGAATTGGATTGCTTTTTGCCTTCTCCTCGATGGCGAGACGGGCACGCTCAAAAAGACGCGGGACGCCAAGAAAGACAGTTGGATGCTGCGTGCGCAGATCCTCACTCAAATTTTCGATCGATCGCGCGTAGATGACCTGGGATGCCCCCAACATCGGCAAGTAGTAGCCGACGGTCCGCTCGAAGGCGTGTGCCAGGGGCAGGCATGACAGGAAGCGATCATCCGATCTGGGCGGGACGACCCCGGCCGTCATCACGGCGTTCCAGAGGAGGGCCCGATGCGACAGCATGACCCCCTTTGGTCGGCCCGTCGTACCCGACGTGTAAATGATCGTGGCAACGGTGTCGGGCGTCAATTTGGGCCAGGGCTCGCTTTCGCCTTCGTGCTCGAGCACGTCGGCCAAAGCCTTTGTGCCCGGGCGGACCACGTCTTTGCCATCGCCCACGAGCCCGTCCCGGATCCATACGTGTTCGAGGTCGATGAGCTCGGTCCAATGGGGCAGCAAATTGCGCCAGCGCTCGGTCGTATCGATCACAAGTCCGCGGGCACCGGAGTCAGTCAGAATGTGTGCGAGGTTGGCGGGACTGTCGTGCAGATAGAGCGGTACGACAATGAGCCCAAGCGACAAGGCTGCACTATCGAATGCGACCCAGTCGGTGCCATTCGGCAGGGCGATTGCAAAGCGATCTCCGGGCGCGAAGCCGCCGCGTTTCAGTGCCGTGCGCAACAGGCCGACCCGATGGCTCATCGCTTCCCAGGTCTGACCCTGCCATCGACGTGCCCTGGCATCAAATTCTCGATAGGCGATGGCTTGCGGGGTGCGGCGCACACGTTCCTCAAAAAGGCCCGCCAGCGTACCGGCATCATCCATGCCTATGAGGTCCATCGGGGTCTCAGTGGTCACTTGGCACCCTCCCCTTGCCGCGCCATCTGTTGCACACTCTTGTGGGCACTTTTGTAGAGTTCGTTCCCATTCCCTTGGACGTGCATTGACCCGTGTCATGGCCGGTCCTGTTTAAGCGGGAGACGGTTTCAAGATGCCAGGGCCCCTGAGCGATAGAAACAACGACGGGAAGAACGATGCCGCGACCGGGCCGCACGGTTCCGGTATCGGTGCCACGTCAGTTCTCCCTGAGGCGGCGCGCGATCGCATCTTGTCGATCGTTGGCGAGCTTGCGCGGGAAGTTCAACCGCGCAAAGGCAGCCGCGTGGAGGTCCGTCTCGACAGCGATCTTGATAGCGATCTTGGTCTCGATAGCCTCGCGCGCGCGGAACTTCTGCACCGCATCGATCGCGCCTTTGGGGTTCGGCTTCCTGAGACGCTAATTGGGGATGCCGTCACGCCGCGGGACTTTCTGGTCGGTCTGGTCGGAGCCGGGAGAGGTACGGCTCTGGCCGAGGTTCCTCTCGCGGACCGGGTCGCCCCCTTGCCGCAGGCTGAGGCGCCACATCAAGCAACGACCCTTCTCGAGGTCCTGTCGCATCATGTTGCGGCTCATGCCGATCGCCCGCACATCCACCTATGGGTCAATGACACTGAAGAGCGAACGATCACCTACGGCGAGCTTGAGCGAGGCGCCCGCGACCACGTCAGGGGGCTCCTCCATTTGGGCGTGGCGCCTGGTGATCGGGTGGCCATTATGCTGCCGACCGATACAGCCTTCTTCTTTGCGTTTTTTGCTGTCCTGATGGCAGGCGCGGTGCCGGTCCCGATCTATCCGCCGTTCCGCCGGACGCAGGTTGAAGATCATATGCGCCGCCAGGCCGGAATTTTGCGCAACGCGGGGGCGAGCGTACTGATCACCGATCCTGAGATCCGCCCGATGGGCGTTTTGCTGAAAGGGCTTTCTGACGATTTGCGGGCCGTTGTGACCTTGGGGGAGTTGCGACGATCAACGGCCGAGGGCACGCCACTAGCGGTGGCAGCGGACGTCACTGCGCTCATTCAGTACACATCGGGCAGCACGGGGGATCCCAAGGGCGTTGTACTCACGCACGCCAATCTGTTGGCGAATATTCGCGCGATGGGTGATGCGATGGAGGCCAACTCGCGCGATTCTTTCGTCAGCTGGCTGCCGCTCTACCACGACATGGGTCTAATCGGTGCCTGGCTCGGCTGCCTCTATTTCGGTGTGCCGACGGCCATCATGCCGCCCTTGTCGTTCATCGCAAATCCGGCGCGATGGCTGTGGAGCATGCACCGCCATCGCGCGACGCTTTCGGCGGCCCCCAATTTTGCCTTCGAGTTGTGCATCAAGAACGTGCGCGATGAAGACCTGACGGGCCTCGATCTCAGTTCGCTGCGCATGGTTGTCAATGGTGCTGAGCCTGTCAGCCCCAGCACGATTGCGCGCTTCATGGCGCGGTTTGGCGCATTTGGCTTTCCGCCAACGGCGATGGCACCCGTCTACGGATTGGCAGAATCGTCCGTGGGTCTTGCCTTTCCCCCCGTCAACCGGATCCCCATCATTGACCGTGTGGAGCGTGAGGCGCTGACGCTCGACGGGCGGGCCCTGGCGGCCCAACCCGACGACAGATCCGCGCTCGAATTCGTTGCGTGCGGGCGGCCGTTGCCGGGCCATCAGATCCGCATCGTCGACCCGACGGGGACGGAACTGCCCGATCGACGGCAAGGGCGGCTCGAGTTCAAGGGGCCGTCAGCCACCAGCGGCTACTTTCGCAACGAAGAGAAGACGCGTGAACTGCTGAGGGGCGATTGGCTCGATAGTGGCGACATCGCCTACATCGCGGATGGCGACGTCTATCTGACCGGGCGCATCAAGGATATGATCATCCGTGCCGGTCGCAACATCTATCCGCACGAGCTGGAAGAGGCCGTTGGTCAGATCGACGGTATTCGTAAGGGTTGTGTCGTGGCGTTTGCCTCCCGGGACGAACGGACCGGGACCGAGCGCCTTGTCGTCATGGCGGAGACGCGGCTGCGTGACGAAGCGCAGAAGTCGGCACTGCAAGCCAAGATTGTTCAGGCCTCACTTCAGCTTCTCGAGCTGCCACCGGACGACGTCGTTCTCGTTGCGCCGCGAACGGTGCCCAAGACCTCGAGCGGGAAAATCCGCCGGTCTGCGGCGCGTTCCCTTTACGAGGCGGGCGTACTCGGTGAAAGCCGGCGGGCGCTGTGGCTGCAGATGACCCGCCTTGCGGGAGAGGCCATCCTGCATCGCGGGCGACGGGCGGTCATGCGCGCGATCGACGTCCTCTACGCCACCTACTGGTGGAGCCTTCTCGTCAGCCTCGGGCTTCTGGTCTGGCCGATTGTGCTGGCGCTGCCGAAGCGGTCTCACGGCCAGGCTGTCGTCCGGCTGGCGGCACGCACGTTCCTCAGGCTCAGCGGACTTGGGCTGACGGTCGAAGGCACGGCGGCGTCATCGACGGGAGGGGGCATGTTCGTCGTCAATCATGCGAGCTATCTCGATGGCCTCGTCCTCACGGCAGCACTCCCTGGGGACCTGACATTCGTAGCGAAATCCGAACTTCAGGGACAACTCGTGGCGGGTCCCTTCTTGCGGCGGCTCGGCACTCTCTTCGTCCGGCGAACGGATGTGCAGGGCGGGCTGGAAGATACGAGCGCTCTGCTCAATGCCGCACGCGAGGGGCAACGCCTCGTTATCATGCCCGAAGGCACGTTCTCGCGGATGCCGGGCCTCCTGCCGTTTCGGCTTGGCGCCTTTCTCGTCGCCGCAGAGACCAACACCCCTGTGATGGCTGTTTCCATACAGGGGACGCGCACGGTTCTTCGCGCGGATCAGTGGTTCCCGCGGCGGGGCCGCATCAGCGTGCACGTCGCCTCGCCCGTTGTGGCTGATGGCACCGACTTCAGCGCGGCCGTGCGCTTGCGCGAGACCTGCCGGAAGGAAATCCTGATGCATCTGAACGAACCCGACCTTGCTGCGGAGCGTATCGCGCTGCCATAGCAGGCACGCCGCAGGGAACTTGCACCGAGGTGCAGTCCCAAATGCCGCGCCGGTCTTGCATGCTGTCAAGCCAAAGGCCGCAAGCGGGCGCTCGCGCGACACACACACCGATTGTGCGCAAGCGCCCCGCCGCTGTCCTGCTATTGAATGGGTCGCAACTTCAGCTCGTCCGGGCTCGCGCGCACGAAGCCAAACGATGCATAGGTGGTCTGTGCCGCGTCCGTCATAAGGAAGGCCAAGTACTCGCTGGCTGCTTTACCGCGCTTGCTATCGGTGAGTGCGCCAATGGCATATGACACCTCGTTGCGCAGACTGTCGTTCGGTGGCAACTCGACCCCTTCAATGTTTGCCCCGTCTTTCTGGGCTTCGAGCACCTCGGTCCGCCAAACGATCCCGGTATCGGACGTCCCCGCCTTGATACGGTCCGGCGTTTCGCGATGGTGGACGGACGTGAACCAGTTGTTGGGTGTTGTCTGGCAGGAGAAGCACTCCTTGCCCGCAGAGATCTTGTCCCAAAGTCCGTGCCGCTGGAGGACCTTGCGACCGTAGAACTGCATGATCCCTTCGTTGACCGGATTGGGCATCGAGGTGCGCACATCGGCACGGCCGAGATCTGCGATGCCTTTTATGGCCTTGGGATTGCCCTTTGCGACCATCAATTGCAATTCGTTATGCATATAGACCATATAATCCTTCATCAGCCCTTTCGCCTTGAGCTGCTTCAGGTGTCCGATATTGACAGACGCGTAGACGTCGGGGCGCCCTGGATAGTCCGTGCCATCATACGTCCAGCCTCCCTTCGTGATCGCGTTGAGAATCAAGCCGGGCGGTAGCGTGATTAGACCTACTCGCGTACCAGGGCGCGACTTGCGAAACGCCCCGACCACATCGTCCATGGCAAAGAACTGATTTCCTGCAAGCCAAAGGACAACGTCGGCCTCTGCCTGCATCCGCGCCATCGCCTCTTTGCCCTTGAGGATGGTTCCATCCTTCAAATAGAGTTTGAGGTCATTGTCTTTTTTCGGCGGAATTTTTGCGAATTCGGGTTTGGATTGCGCCTGCGCGAGAACCGGCGCGACGAGAAACAACGCAAGTGACAAAGCTGCGATGATGACCCTCATTGGGCTTCCCCTTATTGCCTGCGGCAATGCGAGGGGCGAAACATGGCTTCGCCGCCCCACGGTTAGCATTGCTCTCATACGGCGAACGTTGGGACGCTGCCTATTTTCTTGCTAAGGTCGAATGACGTTCCAACCTTCCTGATGGAGCTCCATCAAGGTCACGACGCCCGCCGGAACGATGCTGGCCGCAGCAACGATCGGTGGCTTCTTGCCCTCCTTCCGCGTTGCCCCATCAATCGTGTTGCCACACGCATTGAAAGACACGCCGGGCATGCTCTTTGCGAAGTTGGCCACCCGCTCCTTTACGGGGGACTTGTCCTCGCGAAGCATATCAAGGCCGGCGTTGAAGGCCACGATGCGCACTTGGACCTCTTCGCCCTTCTCCGCGTAATGCTTGGTTACGTTGGCCGCGACGTTGAGGACGGCCGTCATCTTCTCCGCGCTATTGTCGCTGATCTGAAGCGCGAGCCGATGTTGCTTGTCGGCCGCCAGTCCCCATCCCGTTGTTGCCATGAGCGCAACGATCGATGCTGCGAATGCCTTTGCGAGCGATCTCATGTTCAAGTCTTCTCCTTGATGCTCTGTATTGTTACATTTTGATATTTATATATACAGGCTGCCGCATGTGGCGCGTCCGCGTCAAGCGCCTCAGTAGCTGCGCGCGCCCAATTTTCTGCTGCATCGCACCAAGCTCCTCGAGACGGGTAAACCGGCTCCTGGGAGGAGGAGATCGTTATGGGCGCCGACACGGCCGCGTGCGACGAACCCGGGCTCGCGGTTTTGCTGAAACGTCAATCGAGCTGGCGCGTCGACCAAGGTTTGTCGTAGGCGGACAACCAAATTAAGCGGAGCTAAAGATCGTGAGCGATCCGTACGCCTTCAACACGGCACGCCTCCGACGATATACTGCCGGAAGTCCTCGATCCGCATATCGTCAGCCAACGTTACGCAGCCCTTCTTGACGAAGGCCAACAGCACTGTTGTTTTCTCGGTGCAGAAGAAGACCATCACCTGGTCGGGTGGGCACTTGTCATTTTCTTGATTGCAGTCGTACGCGCGTATGATCCTGTCCCGCCCCTCACCGCGCAGCTCAACATAGTCGCTGTTTGGATTGTTCGCCAACGCATGGTCGCGCCAGGCTTCCCAGTGGAGCTCCGGGCGTTTGCATTGCTGGGCGGCTGTCTGTGCCGTTGCGATCAGGGCAAAGGCCGTGGCAAAGACGGCAATTGCCGCTGATCGATGGATTTTGGCGAACATGGAACTTCTGGACTGAGGTTTGGACGCTACTGCCTGCAATCACAACTCCCGGTGGCGCGACCAGAGCCTAGTTGCCGTCACAATGGCTCCTCCGTTGCCGCATCCAGTGGTGCGAGAAATGATGCGACGATTGTTGCTCCCTTCACCCTCACGCCGCGGACTCGCTGGGTTTATACTCGAAGCTCCTTCATTGTTTGAGGTGAATTCTAGGCCTTGTACTCAGTTTTTCCTAGACAGGGGACTCGAACAGTGATTCACGCTCACAAACATCGGAGCTTGGATCATGGCACGTTACGATCTGACAGACTTCGAGTGGAGCGTTATCGAACCGCTGATTCCTATGGATCGGCGTGGGCCGAAGCCGCAGAACAACCGGCAGATCCTCAACGGCATGTTCTACATCCTGCGCGCGGGTTGTCCATGGCGCGATCTGCCTGAGCGCTACGGGCCCTACACCACGGTCTACAATCGCTTCAACCGATGGCGGAAGGCCGGCATCTGGGACAAGTTGATGGACGCCATCGTGAAGGCGCACGACGGCAAGGTGCAGATGATCAACTCTTCGATCGTGCGCGTTCATCAGCACGCCTCCGGTGTCAAAAAAACAGTGGAGTTCGCTGTGTGGGTCGAAGCCGGGGCGGGCTCACGACGAAAATCCACGCGCGCGTCGACGCCAAAGGCCGGCCGGTCCGCCTCCTGATCTCGCCGGGCAACGATCACGACGTGACTGCCGCCGAGGCCCTGCTCGACGGGATTCAGCAGCGCGCCATCGTCATCGCCGACAAAGGCTATGACGCCGACACCGTTCGCTCGTGCATTCGCGCGCACGGCGCCATCCCCAACATCCCGAACCGCGACAATCGCAAGAGGAAATACCGATGGAAGAAGGCGGTCTATCGCGAGCGAAATCTCGTGGAGCGCTTCTTCAACAAGCTGAAGCAGTTCCGGCACATCGCCACGCGCTACGATAAGCTCGGCGCCAACTTCTTCGCCTTCATCCAGCTTGCATCCATCCGCATCTTCTTGCGATCAATTGAGTCCACGGCCTAGTCTCGAGTGGCTGGCCAGCAGCGCCCCGGGCGCGAACGGAAACCTCGGCACTGGACAGGACTATCCATCGCCCTCATGGTGACGTCACGTTTTGAATTGGCTGACATATGAGGCTCGCATGCGTCCTCACGTTCGACGCGCCCTTTGTATGCTCTTTGGCGTCATGTCGCTCACCTTGATCTGGATCGCATCGGCCTTCGCACAGGCGACTTTGGATCAGGTTCGAAAGCGGGGTACCTTAGTCTGTGGTGTCAGTGAGGGCTTGACCGGCTTTTCCGAGCGCAACGAGCAGGGGCAGTGGGCAGGCTTTGATGTCGACTTCTGTCGCGCTGTTGCAGCGGCGACGCTCGATGATCCCGGGAAGGTCAAGTACGTTCCTCTCTCGGCGCAAGCGCGGTTCTCGTCATTGTCTCGGGGTGAAGTTGATCTGTTGGCCAGAAACACCACCTGGACGATGAGTTGGGACATCACGCTTGGTTTGGATTTCGTGGGGCCCTCTTATTTTGATGGACAGGGGTTTCTTGTACCCGTTTCCAGCGGCATTCGGACGGCGGCCGAGCTCAACAACAAGACGATCTGCTTCCTGGAAGGCACGACAATCGAGACCAATCTGCGCCGGCATCTCGACGCCAACCGACTGTCGGCTACGTTCTTGACAGCCGGATCGCGCAGCGATGTCCGTTCCAGCTACGCCCAGGGCCTCTGCCAAGCCTACGTCAGCGATCTTTCGGCATTGGCCTCTGAGCGCACGCGCTTGGCCGATCCCGACGCGCATATCCTTCTGCCAGAGCTAATTGCCAAGGAGCCCTTGGGCCCGGTCGTCCGAGAAGACGATCCCAAATGGCGGGACCTGGTGCAATGGGTTCTGTTTCTCCTCGTCAATGCCGAAGAGGCTGGCTGGACTGCAGAACGGGCGCGGGAGCGGAACCTGGCTCCGTTGGTCGAAGTGCCGGCCGCTGTCACACTGGCTCTCAATCTCAGGGCGCAATGGCCACGCAGCGTCATTGCGCAGGTTGGCAACTACGGTGAAGTCTTTGAGCGGAATCTGGGGCGCGGGAGCCAGGTCAAGATTTCACGCGGTCTCAATGATCTGTGGACCCGTGGCGGGCTTCTGTTTGCTCCGCCGATCCGGTAACCTTTGGGCCGAGACACGGGCATGACCAAAACACTCCGGGGCGATGAAGCGTGTCTTGTTTTGGATAGTTTTCTGTCTCTCCTTAATCGCCTTGCTCCTCGATCGGATCGGAATTCTCAGGTTGTTTGGCCAGAAGCAGGATCCGCTTGCCGGAGTCTTTCTCGTGCCACGCGGATTGCCTTGGAGCCTCATCTTCGACCGCATTGGGATTGCAGCGCTCGCCAGCGGCTTGTTAGCGCCGATCATCAATCTTTCTTGCGATTTTGTTCTGGCTTTCAGAGCGCTGAGGCGACGTGGCGAGAAGCGACACATTACCCGCGTCACCCGCATCGCGTCACTCGCCTCGCGTCACCCGCCTCGCGTCGACCGTTGGTTGCGTCTTATTTTTTTTGCCCGTTTCGGTTGTGCTTCGGCTCATGTCTGCGAAACGAACCCATTTTGGTTTACGTCTGCGGCCCGGTTGGTCATCCACCGCTGACGGGAGAGGGGCTTGTGCCGATGCTTGACGTTGTCGTTGTTGGAACAGGACCGACGGGGCTCGCTGCAGCCCTTGCTTTGGCGCGATTCGGAGCTCGGGTAACGCTGGTTGGTCCGGAGCCGCGGTCGTCGGATCCCCGCACGGCGGCTTTGTTCGCCGGCAGCATCAACCTCTTGAAACATTTGGGCGTGTGGGAGGGTGTGGCGACGTCATCTGCACCGATCCGGGCGATCCGGATCGTCGACGCGATGGGTGGTCTGCTAAGGGCGCCCGAAGCGCTGTTTGCGGCAGGGGATGCCGAGGGGGAGACGGCGGCTGAAGGGGTGCTGGGCTTCAACGTGCCGAACGGGCCGCTGGCGGGCGTGCTGGCAGCGGCGGCGGAGGGTTGCCCGGCGATCGACTGGTCGCACCGGGTGGAGGTGACGGGGCTTGCGTTGGGGGCCTCGGGGGCGGCGCTAACACTTGCCGACGGCACGCGCCTGACCGCGGGGCTGGTGGTGGCGGCTGATGGACGGCACTCGGTCTGCCGCACTGGGGCCGGCGTCACGGTGCGCCGGTGGCACCACGACCAGGCGGCGCTGGTCTCGAACTTCACGCATTCGCGCGCGCATGGGGACGTTTCGACCGAGTTGCATCGACCTGCCGGCCCCCTGACCGTGGTGCCATTGCCTGGGCGGGCCTCGAGCCTCGTTTGGGTGGATCGGCCCGACGTCGTGGCACGTCTCGCGGAAGCCGACGCCGGGATATTTCAAGCCGAGCTGGAGCGGCATCTAGGTGGTCTGCTCGGTGTCGTGCGGGAGGTCGGGGCGCGGCACGGCTTTGCGTTGTCGGGGCTGACGGCTGCCCGCTTCGGAGCGAACCGGGTGGCGCTGGTCGGCGAGGCGGGGCACGTCTTCCCGCCGATCGGTGCGCAAGGCTTGAACCTGGGCTTGCGGGACGCGGCGGTGCTGGCCGACGTCGCGGGGCCGGCGCTAGCGGCGGGAGGGGATCGAGACGGCGGCTCCGATGACGTGCTGGCGGCCTACGATGCGGCGCGGCAGGGGGACGTAGCGACGCGCACGGCGGGTGTCACCGCGCTCGGGCTGTCGCTGACCTCGGGGCTGCTGCCGGTGGCGCTCGGGCGGGGCTTGGGGTTGCACGTGCTGACGCGGCTGCCAGGGCTCAGACGGCGGCTGATCGCGGAAGGTCTGATGCCGGGGAACGTCCACCCCACACTGATGGCGCGACCGCAGGCTTGACGGGGCGCGCGGAGGCGGACAAAGAGCGCCAGTGGCGGCGTCGAAGACGGGGCCGGCGTGACGCCACCGGGGCCGGAACCTGGCGCGGCCCCGCAGCCCTCCCCTTGCCCCTGCCTCAGCCTTGCGCACCCGCCTTGCACGACACCCGGCACCGATGAACCAGCCCTCGTTCCTTCGCGACATCCAGTTCCGCCTCGAGTACGCGCTGCTGCGGCTCGTGGTGGGGGTCGTGCGGGCGTTTCCGCTGGAGTGGGCGACGGCGATCTCGGCCAAGGCGTGGGTTCTGCTGGCGCCGATCGTCAATCCCAAGCGGCACCAGCGGGCGCTCGACAACCTCGCCATCGCGTTTCCGTCGATGCCGGTGGCCGAGCGACATGCGATCGCGCGGGCGCACTGGGAGAACCTGGGGCGCGTGATGGCCGAGACGATGCAGATCGACCGGCTGGCGAAGGATCCCTCGCGGATCGAGATCGCGACCCAGGAAGTGTTCGCGCGCTACAAGGACAAGCTCGGGCCGGCGGTGGGCGTGTCGCTGCACATGGGCAACTGGGAGCTGGCGGTGTGGCCGCTGACGGTGGCGGGCGCAAATCCGGCGGCGGTCTACCGGTCGGTCAACAACCCCTATGTCGACCAGTACCTGCGCGACCAGCGCCGGGATCTGTATCCGGGCGGGTTGTTCGGGCGGGGCCGCGTCGAGGGCGATCATGGCGACACGCAGCGCACGGCGCGGATCATCACGGATTTCGTGCGGCGCGGGGGACGGCTGGGGCTCGTGTGCGACCTCTACGACCGGACCGGCATCGAGGTGGCGTTCTTCGGTCAGCCCGCGCGGACGCAGGCGATCGCGGGAATGATCGCCAGGCGCGTGGGGGCGCGGATCTGGATGTCGCGGTGCGTGCGGATCGGGCGCTCCAGCCGGTTCCGGATCGAGATCAAGGAGCTCAGGGTGCCGCGCACGGACAACCAGGCGGAGGACGTCCGCTGGATCATGACCGAGATGCAAAAACAGTTCGAGGCGTGGGTGCGCGAGGTGCCGGAGCAGTGGATGTGGTCGAACCGGCGCTGGAGCTGAGGGGGCGGGCGCGGCGTTCGTCCTGCGTCACGGGCCGCCGAAGGCCTGGCGCGGCAGGTAGGTGACGAGGTCGGGCACCAGCGTGATCAGCGCGATGACGCCAAGCGCTGCCAGAAAGAACGGCAGCACGCCCTTGAAGATCTCCGTCAGGGGCACGTCGGGCGCGACCTTCGCCATCACATAGACGTTGACGCCGATGGGCGGCGTGATGGCGGCGAGTTCGCTCATCATGATGACGTAGATCCCGAACCACACGGGATCGAGCCCGTGCTGGACGATGACGGGGAAGACGAATGGCACGGTCAGGATCAGCATGGCCCAGATGTCGAGCACCATGCCGAGCAGGATGTACATGACCGTGAACATCGCGATCAGCATGAGGGGGCTGAGGCCCAGCCCGCCGATCAAATCGATGATGGTCGACGTCAGGTTGGTCAGGACGACGAACCGGCCCAGCACGTGGCCGCCGACGACGATCAGGAAGATCATGGCGGTCGTGTGCATGGTGGACATCAGCGCGTCACGGATCGCAACGAGCGTCAGGCGGCGCATGGCGAGGGCGACGACGATCACGCCGGCGACGCCGATGGCGGCGGCTTCGGAGGGATCGAACGCACCGCCGTAGATGCCGCCGATGATGAGGCCGAAAATGAACAGGATCGGCAGCAGGCGCGACAGCGAGGCGATGCGCTCGCCCCACGTGAAATGCTCGCCGACGGGGCCGAGCTTGGGGTTGATGAGGCACATCACGAGGATGACGACGGAGAACGCCGCCGTCATGATGAGGCCGGGAATGATGCCCGCAATGAAGAGTGCGGCGACCGAGGTCTCCGTCCAGAAGCCGTAGGCGATCAGGAAGATCGAAGGCGGGATCAGGATTCCGAGCGTGCCAGCGGACGCGATGGATCCAGCCGCGAGGCGATTGGAGTACTGGTACTTGCGCATCTGCGGCATGCAGATGGGGCCGAGCGTGGCCACGGCCGTGGCGCTGCCGCCCGACACCGCGCCGAAGCCGGCGCAGGCATTCACGGATGCGATGGCGAGGCCGCCGGGCATGCGGCCGATCCACTTGTAGACGCAGTCGTACAGATCGGCGGCGATGCCCGTCTTGTGCACCAGCTGGCCCATCAACAGGTAGAGCGGGATCGCGGTGAGCACGAAGTTCGTGCCGTTGTCATAGAGGTTCATGACGACCTGGGCCTCGGCCGTCGGCAACCCGCCGATCATCCAAAGGCCCGCGGCGCCCACCGCGAGCAGCGACATGCCGATCGGCACGCCGAGCGCGATGATGATGAGCATGACGACGAGGTAGAGCGTGCCGGCGAGAATTGGATCCATCACTCGACCTCGAAATGATGATGCTCGTCCTCGACCTCGGTGCGCCGGCCCCGCAGGACGTCGATGCCGCGCAGCAGGAAGAAGAGGACGAAGAGGACGGCCACCAGGGCGATGACCGCATAGAAGATCCACTGCGGCACGTGCAGGTACTGTGTGACCTGGGCGATGCCATGCAGGAAGTGGGCTTCCTCGGACGCCTTGCGGGCGACAAGGGCGAAGGTGCCCACGGCGAGGATGCAATAGATCAGGGTGACGATCCGCTTACCCGCGTCGGGCAGTACGCGGTAGACGAGATCCATGCGGATATGCGCGCCGTTGCGGAACGCTTCGACGAGGCCCGACAGGAAGAGCAGCAGCAGCATCAGCGTGGAAGCCTCGAGCCCCCAAGAGAGCGGTGCATTGAAGACGTACCTGAGAACGACGTCGGCCGTCATCATCAAGGTCAGGGCCGGCAGCAGCACCAGCCCGCCGATCCAGTTCAACACCTTGCCGAAGGCACACACGAAACGGTCGAGGGCGCCCATGATCGCGTCTCCTGTGGTCTGCGCAGCGACGAAGGATGGATTCATGACAGACGCCCCGCGGATCCTTCGATCCACGGGACGGCCGTCAGCGAGAGCACATGCTCAGTGCGCGCTTAGAGCCCCGGATAGGTCTTCGGCGGATTGGCCATCGTTTCGGCGAGCAACTCGCCGTAGCTCTTGGCTTTCAGCTTTTCGACCTCGGCCTTGATGTCGGCGATCAGCTGCTTGGCGGGCAGGCCCTTGGCTTCGGTGTCCTTGATGTAGTTCTCGGTGACACCGGCGTAGGCGGCCTCCCACTTCTTCCACTCGTCGGGCGCGATGGTGTGGAACTTCATGCCCTTCTTCTTGAAGCGATCGCGCGCCTTGACGCCGGCGAGGTGGAACTCGACCTGCGTCATTGCCTGGAAGTAGGCGACGTTCCAAGCGTTGAGGACCGCCTTCAGGTCGGCGGGCAGCTTCTCGAACGTGCGGCGGTTGAAGCACCACTCGAGCTGCTGGTGGTTGATGTTGGTCTCAGTGCGATCGGTGGCGACGTCGTCGATCTTGAAGATGACGGAGGCCGCGTCCGAGACGTAGAGGGCGTCGAGGAGGCCGCGCTGCAGGCCCTGCTGGTAATCGCGCGAGCTCATGTTCACGGTCGAGGCGCCCAAAGCCTGGAAGATGCGCTGATTGATGCCGCCACCGGAGCGGATCTTCTTACCCTTCAGGTCCTCAAGCTTGGTCAGCGGCTGCTTGCCCATGAGATTGAAGGAGGAGCCGGCGTAATAGCCGCCATTCAGAACGCCCTGCTTTTCGAACTCGGCGGCGAAATACTTGCGGTGCAGACGCGAGCTGACGAGTTGCTGGACGGAGCCGTTGGGGAAGAGGCCCGGCAGGCCGAGCGCCTGGGTCAGCGGGAAGTTGGTCGGATTGTAGAAAACGAAGCACGGCGACATGTCGGTGATGCCGTTGCGGTTCGCTTCGAAACCTTCCTGGACGTTGTGCACGACGCCGCCGCCACGGAACTCGACCTTGAGCTTGCCGTTCGACATCTTCTCGAGAACTTTGTGCGCCTTGTCGTTGAATTTGGTGATCGAGGCGACCAGCGGCGTGTGCGTGGACACGCGGATCGTGATGGGATCGCCCGTGTAGGTGACCTTCGGCGCCTTGTAGTCGGTCAGCTTGCCGTCGGCCCAGTCGAGCGCCATCTTGAAGGTCTTTTCAGCCTCCGGGATGGCGTCGGGCACGGCCTGGGCGTGTGCGGCAGCCGGCAGCGCGGCGAGAAGCGCGGTGGCCCCCAGCCAGCGGGCTGCGCGCACCGCACGCGGTTTGAAAGTCCTGGTCATCGGCGTTTCCCCTTTCAATGGCCGCGCCGGCGGCCGGGGCGGGACCGGTCGAGCCGTTCACCCCGTCATCGGCGTCGTGCCGGGCCCCGTTGCCCGGGACCCTTCGTTGCCGGGTATCGATAACAGCGCGGGGGACGGGGAGCAACAACGCGGGGGACATCCCGGCGGTGTGGGCGCCGCCGCCGAGCCGTGGCGGCGTTGACAGCCCATCGGGCGCCCCTACAGTGCAGTGCAACACGCCATGAGGGGTCCTTCCATCGCCATGTCGGCCATCCGCACGCCCGCCAAGCACTTCGCCCCGCTCGCTATCGGGGCGCCCGAGCCGTTTCGGGCGCTACCGGTCCGGCTGGAGCGCATGATCCACTTCGTGCCGCCGCACAACGCGAAGATCCGGTCGAAGATCAAGGAGATCGCCGGGCAGGTGGACGTGGTACTGGGCAATCTGGAGGACGCTATCCCGGCGGACCAGAAGGAGGCCGCGCGACAGGGCTTCATCGCGATGGCGCGGGAGACGGATTTCGGGGCGAGCGGCCTTTGGACCCGCATCAACTGCCTCAACTCGCCGTGGGCGCTCGACGACGTAATCGAGATCGTCGGTGCGGTCGGCAACAAGCTCGACGTGATCATGCTGCCGAAGGTCGAGGGTCCCTGGGACATTCACTATCTCGACCAGTTGCTGGCGCAGCTCGAGGCGCGCCACGGCGTGGACAAGCCGATCCTGATCCACGCCATTCTGGAGACGGCAGAGGGGGTCAAGAACGTCGCCGATATTGCGGCCGCCTCGCCGCGCATGCACGGGATGAGCCTCGGTCCGGCCGATCTGGCGGCGTCACGGGGCATGAAGACGACGCGCGTGGGCGGCGGGCATCCCGACTACGGCGTGCTGGGCGATGCAGGGGCTGATCCCGCCGCCAGACGCTCGTTTGCACAGCAGGACCTGTGGCACTACACGGTTGGCCGGATGGTGGATGCCTGTCTCAGCTACGGGTTGAAGCCATTCTACGGCCCGTTCGGCGATTTCTCCGACCCCGCCGCATGCGAATCCCAGTTTCGCAACGCGTTCCTGCAAGGGTGCCTTGGCGCCTGGTCGCTGCATCCGTCTCAGATCGACATCGCCAAGCGCGTTTTCAGTCCCGACGCGGCGGAGGTTGCCTTCGCGCGGCGCATCCTGGAGGCGATGCCGGACGGGACCGGGGCTGTGATGATCGACGGAAAGATGCAGGACGACGCCACCTGGAAGCAGGCCAAGGTGATCGTCGATCTGGCGCGGCTCGTGGCGTCCAAGGATCCGGCGCTGGCTAGGGTGTATGGGCTGTGAGAGCGCACGCCGCGGGACTGAGACTTTCGAGTGACGAACGGCGGGCATTCGCTCACAGGTTGTTGACACGGACCGGCCGAACGCCTGGAATTGGGCCACAATGACAACAACACCGACCAAGCCCCGTCCTCGCGCTCGCAAGCGCAAGTCCCGCCGAGCCAAGTTCAACGTCGGGCAGGTGGTGCGGCATCGATTCTATCCGTTCCGGGGCGTGATCTTCGATATCGATCCCGTGTTCGACAATACCGAGGAGTGGTGGCTGTCGATCCCCGAAGAGATACGCCCGCGCAAGGACCAGCCCTACTACCACCTGCTGGCGGAGAACGAGGAGACGGAATACATCGCCTACGTCTCCGAGCAGAACCTGTTGCCGGACAAGACGGGCAAGCCGGTTCGCCACCCGCAGGTGGCAGAGCTGTTTGCCGAAGAGGAAGACGGCAGCTACCAGCCGCTTTTCCTGCAGCCGCATTGATCGCGTGGACGCGTGCGCGCCTGCGTGGGCCGATGGCGCGCGGGGCCATCACTTCGCCAGCACGCTGATCTGTCAGACGAAAAACGCCGCCCGGCAGACGCCGGGCGGCTTTGTCGTTTGGTGCCTTGAGACGGTGGCTGGCGCTATTTCTTCTGCTGGGCGGGCGCGGCCTTCTGCGCCTCGGCCGCCTTCTGCTGAGCGACAGTGGCGAGCTCCTTCTGGGCCGCCTGCATCTTCTTGTAGGCCTCGGCGAGCTTGGGATCCTTGGCCAGCTGCTGCTGGCGCTGGACCTCGTACTGCTGCTCGATCTGCTTCATGAAGTCCCGGCGGGCCTCGGCGTACTTCTTGTTGTCGGTCGGGGGGCCACCGTAGGCCGAGGTGAAGCCGGACAGGGGAACACCCCAGCTGGCGGGCCGGCCGAGGATGTCGACGGCGCGCACGAGAATGCCCGCGCCCTTCTTCATGTCATCGATGATTTCCTTGGTCGCCTGAACCTCAGCGGTGCAGCCGGCCGCGTAGCAGTAGGCGTAGTTGAGCTGGGCGATCTTCAGGTTCTTGTCGTCGATCTGCTTGCCACCCAGAGCGCTCTCCCACGTGTTCTTGTCGACGATGGCGGCCCGCATCCCGGCCGGGATCACCATGCCCAGCGGCACCATGATCGCGAGCACGTGCTTGTCGCTGCCTTCTGCCTCGCGGATGGCGGCGGAGATGACGGGCATGCCGGTGTTGGCGTCCAACTGCTCATGCGTGGTGAGGCAGAGCGTCTTCTCCTGCGAGCCGTCCTTGCCGTCCTTGTCCTTGACGCGGACCTTTGCCTTCTCGCAGAGCTTGACCCACGGGCTCTGCTGCTGGGCCGCTGCCTGCTTGGCGGGAGCGGCTGCCTTGGCCTTGCCCTGCTGCGCGAGCGCCTGGCCGCTGGCGAGACCTGCTGCGATCAGAGCCGCGCCTGCGACACGCGCCGCCGCGCGCACGCCACCGCACATGGTGTTCGTCGGCGTAGCTGTGTATGCCATGAAACCTTCGACCTTTCGTTTCGAGCCCGGTCGTCGACCCGGTACCACCATGCGGGCTCAGCCCCTTTGACCCTCGGCGCGACAGTGGTGCGCCGTCGGCCCGCGTGGAGGCGCCCGCTGAAAGATCGGACGCCCCTGCAACGCGGATCGAGGCCGCACTAAGAGCCCGATTGCGGCAATCGCGTGACCGAGTGTGGCAGCATCCCCGCGGTCCACCCGAACGCGACGAATCGTTGCAATCTAGCCACGCAGCTCCAGAGTTGCTGGGGTCGGCATGGGGGCGGGTTGCGCGGGCGGCTGCCACACTGCCTCCTCTTGGGGCACGCATACTGCGCGCCTGCGAAACCCTCGAGCGACCGCGAACACCGACCATGTCCCCTCCCCCCGCCTTGCCCGGCCCGACCGACCGCCCGACGCGGCGGCGCGTGCTGTGGCAACTGACGTGCGCGGCCGGGGCGCTCGGGCTACCCGATTTCGCATTCCAGGGCGCACTCCCGGGCGCAATGGCGGCGGCGGGAGATGATGCGATGCACGGCATCGCCATGCACGGTGCGCCGAAGCATCCGCCTGGGTTCAGCCATTTCCCCTACGTCAATCCCGCCGCGCCGAAAGGCGGCCGGCTGACGGTCGGCACGCTTGGCACATTCGACAGCCTCAATCCGCTGATCCTGCGGGGGCTGCCGGCTGCCGGGCTGCGCGATTATCTCTACGAGAGCCTGCTGGCGCGCGCGCTCGACGAGCCGTTCAGCCTTTACGGCCTGATCGCGCGCGCGATCACAGTGCCGGCGGACCGGTCCGCCATCACATTCCACATCGATCCAGCCGCGCGGTTCTCCGACGGGCAGCCGCTGACGGCCGCCGACGTACTGCACTCCTTCCACGTCCTGAAGGATCACGGCCGGCCGAATTTGCGGACCTACTATGCGAAGGTGACCAAGGCGGAGACGCCCGACCCGATGACTGTGCATTTCACGCTGGAGGGCTCCAGCGACCGGGAGATGCCGCTGATCCTCGGACTGATGCCGGTGCTGCCCAAGCATCGCACGTCGGCGGAGACGTTCGAGCGAACGACGCTGGAGCCGCCCGTCGGCAGCGGGCCTTATACGATCGCGAGCCTGGAGCCGGGGCGTTCGATCGTCTACCGACGCAATGGGGACTACTGGGGCGCCGGGCTTGGGGTCTCCCGCGGGCGCAACAATTTCGACGAGATCCGCTTTGAATATTATCGCGACG
Organism: uncultured Alphaproteobacteria bacterium; assembly: GCA_963697205.1. Classification (GTDB taxonomy): domain Bacteria; phylum Pseudomonadota; class Alphaproteobacteria; order Rhizobiales; family Hyphomicrobiaceae; genus CAVONB01. The sequence goes on from CAVONB010000016.1 coordinate 63,436, forward strand.
CGTCCGCGCTGTTCGAGGCGTTCAAATCGGGTGCGATCGATTTGCGGGCGGAGGACGATCCCGCGCGGTGGGCGACCGGCTACAGGTTTCCCGCACTGGCGGAGGGGCGGGTCAAGAAGACGGAGTTCCCGATCGCGGTGCCTGCGGGCATGTCGTCTCTGGCGTTCAACACGCGCCGGCCGCCGTTCGACGATCAGCGCGTGCGGCAAGCGCTGATCGCGCTGTTCGATTTCCCCTGGATCAACCGCAGCCTCTATCACGGGCTTTATACGCGTACGGAAAGCTTCTTTGCGCGGTCCGCGCTCGCCTCGACGGGACGTGCGGCCGACTCCACCGAGCGGCGGCTACTTGCGCCTTATGCCAGCCGGCTGCCGACGGCGATCCTGGAGGGCACGTACCGGTTTCCCACCAGCGACGGCACCGGGCACAACCGGGACAACCAGCGCGCGGCGCTGCGTCTTTTGAAGGCGGCGGGCTATGGGCTGCGCGAGAGCCGGCTGGTCGATGCCAAAGGCCGGCAGCTCGGCTTCGAGATCCTAGTGGCGACACGCGAGCAGGAGCGGCTGGTGCTGAGTTTCGCGCGCTCGCTGGAACGGCTTGGCATCGGGGCTCGGGTCCGGCAGGTCGACAGCACCCAGTACCAGACGCGGTTGAAGACATTCGACTTCGACATGGTGCCGGCGACGTGGGTCGCCTCTCTCTCGCCGGGCAACGAGCAACTGTTCCGCTGGTCGTCGCAGGCCGCAAGCACCGAAGGCACCTTCAATTACCCGGGCGTCAAGGAGCCCGCCGTCGATGCCATGATCGCTGCGCTGCTGGCCGCCGATACGGGCGAAGACTTCACCAGTGCCGTGCGCGCGCTCGACCGCGTGCTGCTTGCGGGTGACTACGTCATCCCGCTGTTCCACCTGCCCCGGCAGTGGGTCGCGCACTGGGCGCACTTGAAACATCCCGAGACGACCTCGCTCTACGGCTACGACACGGACACGTGGTGGGTGGAGCGCAATTGAGCGCGGACGCTTGGGTGCTTTTCCACGGCAAGGGACGCACGGGCATGGTGAGGCGCAGACGCTGGCTGCAGCAAGCGAGCATGGTGGCGACGACGGGGGCCGCGCTCGGGATCATCCTGGCGCTGCTCGGCTTGGGTGTTCTCCTGGTGCGCGACCAGATGCGCCACCGCTCGGTGACGGGCTCGGTCGCAACAGAGCCGTCGGTCGTGCAATCGCAGGCGCTGGTTTATGAGATGCGCGCGATGCGCGAGGACCTGATCGTGCTCGATGTCGTCTCGCGCCAACGCATCGACTACGGACTGAGCTCCAAGGATCTCATTCACGCGCTGCGCAACCAGCGCTTCGTGCGTACGGGCGACGGGGTGCAGTCGACGCTGTTTGCGCACAACAAGAACCTCATCGTCACGGTGACGCCGATTGCCGGGGCGGAGACGGGCGAGCCGGGGCGTCGGGGCACCGAGGACCGCGAGGGGCGCGCTGTGGCGCGGCTTTACAGCGTGGTGACAACCGACACCGACGGCGACGGGCGGCTGACGGCGCGCGACGACAAATCGCTGATGATCGCGGCGGGCGATGGCACGCGACTGACGACGCTTGCCCAAAACGTCGGAAGCGTCTCGCAGCCCTCCCGCCACCTTGGCAGTGGGCTGCACCTGCTGGTCGCCGACAAGGCGGGCGGCCACCGGATCGTGCGGTTCGATCTGGACGGCTGGCGCCTGCTCCCACCGCTGAGCCTGCCGCCGCCCGCGGGGTAAAGCGACCGTCCAACCCGACGGCTCACGCGATAAGCGGGCTCGGCGTTTGCCGGCGCGGCGCAAACCTGCTGAGATTGAGACGGGCCGGCCCCGGCCGCGGCACACGACCGAGCGACACAGACGATGACGACCACCCGATGACCACCACCGGTTACACCGGCGCACGCCCTCCGGAGCGTTTCAACATGGCCGCCTATGCCGTCGGCCGGGCGGCGGCCCGCTGGCCCGACAAGCCGGCTCTGATCGTCTACGACGACATCGCGCGCGGTGCGCCATCAGAGATCTGGACGTTCGCGGAGCTGGAGCGCGCCGTACTGGCTGCCGGATCAGGGCTGCTGGCCCGGGGGCTCAAGCCGGGTGACCGGATCATGCTGCGGCTGGCGAATACATCTGACTACGCCATCCTCTACTTCGGCGCGATCGCCGCCGGTCTCGTGGCGCTTCCGGCGTCGTCGCAATTGACGCCGGGGGAAGCGCATTTCCTGCTGGAGAACAGTCAGTCCGTTGCCGTAGCGCTGACGCCGGATGCCGATGTCGGGGTGATTCCGAACGGTGTGAAAGTGCTCGAGGCAGCCGAGATCGCGCGCATGATCCGGGGGCCGGTCTCGCACGGTTATGCGGACACGGCCGCCGACGACCCGGCCTTCCTGATCTACACGTCCGGGTCCACCTCCCGCCCCAAGGGCGTGGTGCACGCGCACCGCTCCGCGTGGGGACGCCGGCCGATGTACCGGGGATGGTACGGCCTGGGCGAAAGCGACCGGATGCTGCACGCCGGCGCGTTCAACTGGACGTACACGTTGGGCACCGGTTTGACCGACCCGTGGGCCAACGGCGCGACGTCGATCGTCTACACGGGCGAGAAGACGCCAGAGCTTTGGCCGCGCCTCATCCGGGAGACGCAGGCTACGATATTTGCGGCCGTGCCCACGCTCTACCGACAGATCCTCAAGTACGCGGCGCCTTCGCGGATTTCGCTGGGCGCCTTGCGGCATGGCCTGATCGCGGGCGAGACGCCGCCGCCCGGGCTCATGACGGCGTGGACGGAGGAGACCGGGCGCACACTCTATGAAGCGCTCGGGATGAGCGAGATGTCGACCTACGTGTCCTCCAGCCCGAGCGTGCCGCCGCGCGTAGGCTTCGTTGGCCGGCCGCAGGAGGGACGCTCAGTCGCCATCCTGCCACTGGAGGGCCGGGCCACGACGCCGCTGGCGCCTGGGGCAGAAGGCCTGCTCGCCGTCCACCGCAGCGACCCCGGACTGATGCTCGGCTACTGGAAGCGGCCGGAGGAGGAAGCGGAAGTGATGCGCGGCGATTGGTTCATCGGCGGCGACGTCGCCGTGATGGACGCGGACGGCTACGTCGCCCACGTGGGGCGGGCCAACGACATCATGAAGGCGCAGGGCTATCGCGTCTCGCCGCTGGAGGTGGAGGCTGTACTTGCCGGGCATCCCGACGTGGCGGAGATCGCGGCAGCGGAGGTGCGGGTGCGCGAGGACCTGTCCGTGATCGGCGCGTTCGTCGTCGCGCGCGAGGGGGCCACGCCGTCGGAGACGGAGATCCTGGGCTTTGCCGCACAGCGCCTGGCCACCTACAAGCAGCCCAAACTCGTCGTGTTCCTCGACGCGCTGCCGCGCACTGCCAACGGCAAGGTCCGGCGCGCGAGCCTGAAGGTCCCTCAGGCCTCTTGAGGGGGCGGCCCGCCCCGCGCGGGACCTTGCGGGCTGCGGCTTGCCAGACGGCGGGGCGCTGTGATTGTGTCACCGCCTTGGCCGACCGACTGCCTTCACGGCCGACGTGCCGGGCCCCGACGACGACACTTACATCGAGGAGACGCGACATGAGCGCTGGCAAGCACCGGCTCGGCTGGATCGGCATTGGCCGCATGGGCTACCCCATGGCCGAGCTTTTGATCAAGGCGGGCAACGACATGACGATCTGGAACCGCACGCGCTCCAAAGCGGAGCCGCTTGCCGGCAAGGCATCGCGCGTGGTGGGTGCCCCCAGCGAACTCGCCGGGGTCGACGTCTTGTTCACGATGGTGGCGACCGGCAAGGACGTCGAAGAGGTTTTGTTCGGCGAGAACGGCGTGGCGCCCGGTGGCAAGGGCAAGATCCCCAAGATCATCGTCGAGTGCTCCTCGATCAGCGTGGAGGAAAGTGCTGACCTGCGCGCCAAGATCGAGGCGGCGGGATCGCAGTTCCTGGCCGCGCCGGTTTCGGGCAACGGCAAGACGATCAAAGCCGGCAAGCTGTCCGCCGTGGTGTCGGGCCCGAAGGACGCCTACGACACGGTGAAGCCGTATATCGAGACGTTCGCGATGCGCGGCGTGTCCTACGTCGGCGAGGGCGAGTTGTCGCGCATCTGCAAGATCGCGCACAACGTGATGCTGGGTGTCGTGATTGCCAATCTGGCGGAGATCACCATTCTTGCGAACAAGTACGGCGTGCCGCGCCACGCGTTCCTCGAGTTCATGAACAATTCGGCGATGGGCTCGATCTTCACGCGCTACAAGTCGAATGCCTTCGTCAATCTCGACTTCACGACCACGTTCACGCCGGAGCTGCTGCGCAAGGATCTCGACCTCGGGCTCGACGCGGGGACGGAGCTGAATGTGGCGATGCCGGTGACGGCGGCGGCACGCGAGCTGGTGCAATCGCATTTCGGAGCAGCGCAGCTGAAGCCCGATCCCAAGGCGTATCTGGAAGGCGACTTCGCAGCGCTGATCGAGACCGTCGCGCTGGCCGCCGGCATGAAGCTCAAGCCGGAGAACGTGCCTACGCCGACGGGCCTGGAGACGGAAGCGTAAGGGCGCGCGGCCAGCCCCGTGGAGCGGCGCCCTGGACGACAAAAGCCGGCCCCTGGCGGGGCCGGCTTTCTCAAGTCCGGCTCAAACCGGGTCGTGCCGGGGTCGGCCGACCGGTGGTCGCATCAGCTGAAGCGTTGCCAGGTCACAGTCACCTTGGCGCCGGTGGGCACGCGCGGGTAAAGGTCCAGCACGTCCTCGTTGTACATGCGGATGCAGCCCTTGGAGACGGCCGTGCCGATCGTCCAGGGAGCGTCCGTGCCGTGGATGCGGTAGAGCGAAGAGCCCAGATAGAGTGCACGCACACCCAGCGGATTGAGCGGGTGGCCGCCGGGCATGTGGGCGGGCAACTTCGGGTTCTCACGCCGCATCTGAGGCGTCGGAGTCCAGCCCGGATTGACGCGCTTGGCAGAGACCCTGGTCACGCCCTGCCAGCGGCTTTGCGGACGCGGCACGGCAATCGGATAGCTGATCGCTTCGCCGCGGCGGTGGATCCAATAGAGCTTGCGATCACCGAAGCTGACGATGATCTGGCCCGGCGCGTAGCGCGGGCTGAACGAGACGACTTCACGTGAACCGCCACTCCACAGGAAAGAAAAGAAGCCCTGCGCGGAGGCGGGCGTTGCGGCGGTGACAGCAAATCCAAGAACTGCCAGTCCACTCACTAGAGAACGCAAAAGGTTTCGCCGGTGCATTGCTGACCCCGTCGTGGTTTGATTTCCCCAGTCCCCGCAGGCACTGTGCCGATGAAGTGATTCGCGATCAAGTCCTTGATGGCGCAAGTTTGTCTTGGCCAGGGCCTTGTTGTGACTGGTCCGAATCGAGGGTCCGCAGATCCACCCTGCGGATTTTTCCGGTGATGGTCATCGGCATTTCCGCGATGAAATGGACCTTTCGGGGATATTCGTGCGCGGCCAGTCTGGCCCGGACAAACGCCTGCAGTTCAGCGGCGAGCTCCGGCGTCCCCTCGCAGACGTCCGCAAGAACGACAAATGCTGTGACACTTTCGCCACGCGTGGAATCCGGGGTGCCGACTACACCGGCGAGCCGGACGGCGGGATGGCGCAAAAGGCACTCCTCGACCTCACCGGGGCCGATGCGATAGCCCGCAGAGTTGATGATGTCGTCGTCACGGCCTTCGAACCAGAAATAGCCGTCGGCGTCCTTGGTCGCGACGTCGCCCAACAGGCACCACTCGCCCCGGAACTTCTCCGCCGTCGCCTCGGGCCGGTTCCAATAGGACAGGAACATCACGGGGTCAGGGCAGCGGACGGCGACGACACCACTCTGGTCCGGGGGCAGGATATTGCCGGCGTCGTCTACGACCTCGACGTCGTGGCCAGGCAGTGCGCGGCCCATGGAGCCCTCGCGTACCGGGTAGAGCGTGCTGCAGTTGCCGACGACGAGGTTGGCTTCGGTCTGCCCGTAGAACTCGTTGATGGTGAGCCCGAACGTCGACCGACCCCATTCGATCAATTCCGCGCCCAGTCGCTCGCCGCCCGTGCCGAGCGAGCGCAGGCTGTAGGCGTGGCGCTCGCGGGGATCGGGGACGGCTTCCATCAGGCGCAGCGCGGTGGGCGGCATGAAGACGTTGCGCACGCCGTGGCGGGCCATGAAGGCGAAGGCCCATTCGGGATCGAACTTCGCACGCGCGGAGCCTACGACGGGAACGGCGCAGTAGAGCGCGGGCAGGAGGACATCGAGTAGGCCGCCGGCCCAGGCCCAGTCCGCCGGCGTCCAGATGCGATCGCCCGGACGGGGAAACAACTCATGGGGCAGCATCACGCCCGGGAGGTGGCCGATGACGACGCGGGCTGCGTGGAGGACGCCCTTGGGATTGCCGGTGGTGCCCGAGGTGTACATGAGGAGGGCGGGGTCGTCGGACCCGGTGTCGGCGGGATCGCGGGTCGCAGATGCGCGGGCGAGGAGCGTGTCGAAGGCGTGGCCGGCGATGGCGGGTCCGCAATCTGGTGCGGTACCGCCGACGGCGATGACGTGGCGCAGGCCGGCCGCTTCGGCCAGCGCGCGGCCATGACGCTCGAGCGTCGCGCTTTCGGCGACGAGCGCCTTGGCGGCGCTGTCGCCCAGGCGGTAGGCGACGGCATCGGGGCCGAACAAGTTGAACATCGGCAGCGCGATCGCGCCGAGCATCTGGACGGCGATGTGGGTGATCGGGCTTTCCGGGCGCTGCGGCAATTGGATGGCGACGACATCGCCCGAGCCGATGCCCAGGGCCGCCAGCGCATTGGCGAGGCGGCGTGCGGCGTCGGCCAACCGGGCGAAGCTCCAGATGTCGAGTGTGCCGTCGGTGTGCTCATGCAGGAGCGCGGGCGCGGTGGGATCGCGGGCGGCGTGACGCAGACAGATGGCGTCGGCGAGGTTGAGGCGGGCGGGGATGTCCCAGCGAAACGTGGCGCGCATCTGCTCGTAGGTGTCACCGGCGAGGTGCATGACGCCTACCGCTGTGGCTTGGCGCCGGGCAATAGGTCGAAGTCGTGGCGCGTGCGCGCCTCCATCAACTCGCCGAGCCGGGCGCGCGTCTCGGCGAAGTGGGGCATCGCCTGATGGGCCTCGATGGCCGCGTCGTCGTCGTAGACCTCATAGACCATGAAGCGCGTGGGTTCCTTGGGGTCGGCGCCGACGTCGAACTGGCGACACCCGGGCTCCAGCTCCAGCGATTTGCGGGCGTGCGTCTCCATGACGGCGCGGAACTCGGCTTCCCGGCCCCTCCTCGCCTCAAAGATCACAGTTATGATTTTCATATGGCGCTTACCCTCCTCCCATCCTCAGGCATGGCCACCTTCGCGGCCGGTGATGCCGCCGCGTCCGCCGCCCGACAGCAGTGCGTAGGTCAGCACGCGCTTGCTCGCGGTCCAGGAAGCAACGCGTGCTGCGAATTCGGTGTAATGAGGTGTGGCCAGGTGGGCCTTGAAGGCGGCCTCGTCTTCGTAGATCTCGTAGAGCAGGAAGCTCGCGGGATCGAGGGGATCGGCCGAGACGTCGAACCGGTGGCAGCCGCGTTCGTTCTCCAGCGAATTGCGCGCCTGGATCAGCAAGGCATCGCCCAGCTCGGCGATGTGCGCCGGTTTGGCGTCGAAAAACACCACGACGACATACATGGCGCGCCTCCGCATTCTCCCGTGCACCATTGAAGCCCGGCGCGGGGACTGCGGCAAGCGCTGTTATGAGCGCGTGGCGGCGGCTCTAGCGTGGCAGGGCCGCAGCTGGCGCACGGCTGGCGGGGGCGGGCTGCGACGCCTGTGCCCGCGCCCGGACCGTTCGATCCACCCCTAGCGGCGCAGCCGGGTGTGCTCGCTATGATCGGGCGTCGCGCGTCCGTCGCGCGTCAGTTCGTCGACCAGGACGGAGCGTACGTGGAGGGAGATGTCGCGTCCGGTCGTGCGGTCGACCGCGTCGTCGAGGCGGACGACGGTCTCGCGGTCGATGTGGGCGGGCGTTCGCACGACGGCATAGGCGAGGCGCCGGCCGCGGTCGCTCGCCAGCCGCAGCTCCACAATGCGCGCGCCGGGAAGCGTTTGCAGCTCCTCCTCCAGCGCGGCCAGCGTCCGGTTGCGCAGCGAGGCTTCGTCGACCGTCTGGCGGAAGGCTGCAAGCAGATAAGCGCCGAGTACGACCAGGACCAGCAAGGGCAGCAAGCGGGCGGCCAGTCCGGCGCCCTCGTTCCAATGCGCGCGGTGTCCGAGCAGCAGGAAGACGAACATCGCCGCGACCGCGATCGCCGTCATGTTGGTCACGAACAGCAAGAGCGCCCCGGTGGCCAGCTGCGGGTAGCCATGAGCGACGAGGATGCCGCAGGATGCCAGCGGCGGGCAGAGCGCGGTCGCGATCGCGACGCCGACAGCGGCGCTGCTGATCTTCGGGCTTGCCGCCGCATAGGCCCCCGCGGCACCGCCCACCAACGCGATCATCAGATCGAGCAGATTGGGCGCCGTGCGCGCCAAAAGTTGATGGCCGATGGGGATGTCGGGGTTGAGCCATCCAAGTCCCAGCGCGATCAGGAAGACCCACAGCGCACCGACTACCTCGGCCACGATCGCGCGCATCAGCAGTCGCCGGTCGAGTTCGGCGAGCGCGAGACCGATGCCCAGCAGTGGCCCGTAGAGCATCGCGATCAGCATCGCGCCGATGATTACGGCTTCGGAATCGGCCAGCAGTCCGAACACCGCGATCAGGGTTGCGGCGGCATTCATCAAAAGGAAGTTGGTGGAGAGGACCGCGGTCGCTTGAACGAACTTGCGCGTCTCCGCCTTGTCGAGGCCTGGATCGCGCTCAATGCGACAGGCGTCGCGGACCGCGCGCAGCATAGCGTTTTCCAAGACGCCGTCCCGGCGCAACGCCGGGTCAAAGCTCGAAGCCGCTTCGGCCGCGGCGAGCTTACGTGATTCTCCAGGCTGTCCGGCGTCGGCCGGCGCGGCTGCGCGCGCTGGATCGCATCACGTCAGTCCCGGTCCGGCGCACCGCTGCCCTGCCAGACCACGCGATAAAGATCGAAGCGGCGGTCGAGGAAGTTGCGCACGCTGCCTTCGCGGCGCGCGACGGTGAGGTCGACCATGCGCAGGTCGGCGATGGCGATGGTCTCGGTGTTGGCGCTGGTGTCGGCGGCGACGCCGTCGCGCGCAAAGGGGATGTCGCACGGCGTCAGGATGGCGCTCTCGGCGTAGTGTACGTCCATGTTCTCGACGTTGGGCAGGTTACCGACGACGCCGGCCATGGCGACGTACATCTGGTTCTCGATGGCGCGGGCGTGGCAGCAGTAGCGCACGCGCAGGAAGCCGCGGCGGTCGTCGGTGCAGAACGGCACGAACAGGATCATCGCGCCCTGGTCGGCGAGGTGGCGGGCGAGCTCGGGGAACTCGGAATCGTAACAGACGAGGACGCCGATAGGCCCGCAGTCTGTGTCGATCACGGTGCAGTCGTCGCCGCCCTTGATGTTCCACCAGTATGCCTCGCTCGGCGTCGGGTGGATCTTGTCGCGGGCATGCACCGCGCCGTCGCGCAGGAAGACGTAGGCGACGTTTCGGATTTCGCCGGACGCGAGTTGTGTGGGGTGGGTGCCACCGATGATGTTGATGTTGTGGGAGATGGCGAGCTCGCGCATGAAGCCCACGAACCAATCGGTGTAGGTGGTGATCTTGGCGATGCCGTCGAGTGGGGGCAGCGGCTCGGCCTCCAGCGACAGGAGCTGGAGCGTGAAGAGCTCGGGAAGGACGACGAAATCGCTTTTGTAGTCGGCGGCGATGTCGACGAAGTAGGCGACTTGCCGGCGGAACGCGTCCCGGTCGGTGATGCCACGCATCTGGTACTGGACGACGGCGACGCGGACGGTGTCGGGGCGGGAGAGTGCGGTGGTGGCGCGCGCGGCCTGCTCGTCGTACTCGGGGTTGAGCCAAGTCATCAGGGAGGCGTAGCCTAGCGACTGGCGGTCGCCGGGCTCGTATCCCTCGAGCACGCCCTGCGGCGCAAAGCCCTGCGCGAGCTGGAAGTTGACGACGGGGTCGCGCAGCTTTCGATCCTGAACGGCGGCGAGATAGGCCTTTGGCGTGCCGAACTCGCGCAGGCGGCGCGACAGGCCGGGCATTCGACCGCCGAACACGATGCCCTTCAGGCCCAGGTCGCGCGCCAGCGCCTTGCGCGCGTTGTAGAGGCGCTGGCCGATGCGCAGGCGGCGATGCTCGGGGTCGACGGACACGTCCATGCCGTAGAGCCATATGCCCTTGGGGTTGTGACGCGCGCCGAAGCCGTTACCGGTGATCTCGAACCAGGTGTGGGGCGCGTGGGCCGTCGCCTCGTCGATGATGAAGGTCGCGCAGTAGCCGACGATGCGGCCCTGGTGCTCGGCGACGAACTGTCCTTCGCGGAAATTGTTGATGTGGCCGCGGATCATGGGCGGCGTCAGCGCGGGCTGTGGATGATAGATGCGGCGGCTGAGTGCCGCGATGCCATCGACGTCGGCCAACGTGGCGTGACGCACGGTCAGGCGTGCGCTCGCGATCGCGGCGCGCGGCGCCGGGGTGTCAGGGGGCGTTGTCTTCTGCATCGGTATATTTCAGCAGTGAATCGGGGCCGTGGCAAATCCCGTGTTGCAGGTCGCAGCTGCGTCAACGGTCAGACGACGCCGCGCGCACGCAGGCGTGCGATCTCCTCGGCGTCGAGGTCGGCGATCTCGCGCAGGACCTCGTCGGTGTGCGCGCCGACGACGGGGCCTGCCCAGCGGATCTGCGCGTCGCGGTCGAGGTCGGCCACGACGGGAACGACGCCGGGATGCAGGACACAGCCGAGGCGGGGGTCGTCGACCTCGGTGACCATGCGACGGGCGCGAAACTGCGCGTCGGCGGCGACGTCGGCGATGGTGTAGACCTTGCTCGATGGAATGTTGGCCGCGTCGAGGGTGTCGAGGACGGCATCGATGGTCAGGGTGCGCGACCAGTCGGCGATCGCCTGGTCGAGGGCGGCGACGTTGGCGAGGCGCGCGGTGTTGGTGGTGAAGCGGGGATCGTCGGCAAGTTCGGCGCGTCCCATCACGGTCGCAAGCTGGCGGAACAGCGGATCGGAGTTGGCCGCGATCAGCGCCCAGGCGCCGTCGCTCGTGGGGTAGGCGCTGGTCGGCGCGGAGCTCGACATGCCCGAGCCCATCGGGCGGCGCACGGCGCCGGTCAGGCCATATTCGGGGAGGCAGCCTTCGAGCATGGTCAGCACCGCCTCGCCCAGCGCCACGTCGATGACACGGATGGCGCTGCGCCCGCTTGCGCGTGCCTCAATGATGGCCGACAGCGCGCCGATGGCGCCGTAAAGCCCGGCGATGTTGTCGCCCAGGCTGACGCCGGTGCGCGGCGGCGGCAGGTCGGTGGTGCCTTCGGGGTAGCCGGTGAGGTAGCGCAATCCGCCCTGCGCCTCGCCGATGACGCCGAAGCTCGCGCGGCGCGCCTCCGGTCCCGTTTGGCCGTAGCCGGAGATGCGCACGAGCACTAGGCCGGGGCGCGCGCGCTCGAGCACGTCGGGGCCCAGCCCCCACTTCTCGAGCTGCCCGGTGCGGAAGTTCTCGACCACGGCGTCGCACTTAGCCGCGAGCTTCAGGACGAGCTCGCGGGCGGCGGGGTCGCGCAGGTTGAGCGTGAGCGAGCGCTTGTTGCGGCCGTGCAGGCTCCACCAGATCGAGCCACCTTCGGCCTGCATGCCCCAGCCGCGGACGGGATCGCCGGTGCCGGGGGGCTCGACCTTGATGACGTCGGCGCCGAGGTCTGCCAGCACGCGCGTGGCGAAGGGCGCGGCGATGAAGTGACCGAGTTCCAGGATGCGCACCCCGGCAAGCGGGGGTGGAGCGGGGTCGAGTGACATGTGGCGGGCGTCTCCTGGCAGGTTCGGGTACTGACCTAGACGAAGGCTCGTTGCGGCTCAATGGGCAGCTCCGGGGGGCAGTTGCGGGGGGCAGCCCCGCGGGGGCAGCCCCGGGGATGGTCAACCTCGGGGCGCGAGGGACGACGGGCGGGGACGACCATGGGTCGAAGCCGGCGCACGGAGCGATTCGGCGGCCCAAGCGGTTTTGTGCGTGTCTGTTGATAGCGGGGAGCGGACCGGTGGAGGATCGTGGCGGGGCGCTTGTGCTGGAGGGAATCGGCTATCCCGGACCCACCCCCGCGACGGGCCCCGCCTGTCGCTCTTCGACTGTCGTCCTGCGCCAAGAAGAGCCCTTACCGCATGAGCCAGACCTCCGTCCTGTCCGCCGACCAGCTCCGCGCCGCCGCCGCCGCGGAGGAACCGATCAACTTCCGATCGCCACCCCAGAACATCGAGGCCGAGCAGGCGCTCCTGGGCGCGATCCTGATCAACAACGAATCGCTGGATCGCGTGTCCGGCTTCCTGACCCCCGACCACTTCTACGAGCCGCTGCACCAGCAGATCTTCGAGGTGGCCTCCAAGCTGATCCAGGCGGGCAAACAGGCCACGCCGATCACGCTCAGGACGTTCTTCGAGAACGCCGAGCCGATCGACCAGCACATGACGGTGCCCCAGTACCTCGGCCGGCTGGCCGCCAACGCGACGACGATCATCAACGCGCACGACTACGGGCGCACCGTCTACGATCTCGCCATCCGGCGCCACCTGATCACCATCGGCGAGGACCTCGTCAACACGGCTTTCGATTCGCCCGTCGACCACCCGCCCGAGGAGCAGATCTCGGAGGCGGAGAACAAGCTCTACAAGATCGCCGAGCAGGGCAAGTACGGCTCCGGCTTCCTCGGGTTCGGCGCGGCGCTGACGGCGGCCATCGAGATGGCCAACAACGCCTATCAGCGCGCGGGACATCTCTCAGGCCTGTCGTCGGGCCTGGTCGACCTCGACAACCGCATGGGCGGACTGCAGAGCTCCGACCTCATCATCCTCGCTGGACGCCCCTCGATGGGCAAGACCGCGCTCGTCACCAACATCGCCTACAACGTGGCGAAGGCCTATCGGGAGGAAGCCCAGCCCGACGGAACGATGAAGGTCCTGGATGGCGCCAAGGTTGGGTTCTTCTCGCTGGAAATGTCGGCCGAGCAGCTCGCCACGCGTATTCTGTCGGAGCAGTCGGAGATCTCCTCGGAGAAGATCCGGCGCGGCATGATCGACGAAGCGGAGTTCCGTAAGCTGGTGCAGGTGTCGCAGGAGATGAGCCAGGTGCCGCTGTTCATCGACCAGACCGGCGGCCTCAATATCGCGCAGCTTTCCGCGCGCGCACGCAAATTGAAGCGCCAGCATGGCCTGGGCCTGCTGATCGTCGACTACCTCCAGCTGCTGGCGGGCTCGTCGAAGACCGCGTCGGCGGGCCGCGTGCAGGAAATCACGGAGATCACGACCGGGCTCAAGGCGCTGGCCAAGGAGCTGGTTGTGCCGATCATCGCGCTGTCGCAGCTGTCGCGCCAGGTGGAGCAGCGCGAGGACAAGCGGCCCCAGCTCTCCGACCTCAGAGAATCGGGCTCCATCGAGCAGGACGCGGACGTGGTTATGTTCGTCTTCCGCGAGGAGTATTATGTCGAGCGCAAGAAGCCGTCCGACACCAACCTCGAAGAGATGCAGAAGTGGATCCAGGAGATGGAGCTCGTGCACGGCAAGGCCGAGGTGATCATCGGCAAGCAGCGTCACGGACCCACCGGCACCGTGCAACTTGCCTTCGAGGCCAACTTCACCCGGTTCGGCAATCTCGCCCGCGAGCATCATATGCCGGAGCGACTGGAGTGAGCCGCCGACGGAGCCGCCCGACATGACGATGCCTCCCTTCGGCTACGCGGACGGCACGTTGCCGCGGCAGGCGACCGGGGTGATCGTGGTCGACGTCGGCCAGGTGCGCGCGAACTGGCGCGCGCTTTCGCTGCTGGTGGCGCCTGCTGAATGTGCCGCCGTGGTCAAGGCGGATGCCTACGGGCTCGGGGCCGACGTGCTGATCCCGGCGCTTGCAACGGAGGGCTGCCGCACCTTCTTCGTGGCGACCGCCGAGGAGGCCGCGCGCGCCCGGCGGCTGGTGCCCAGCGCGGTGCTCTATGTGCTGGACGGGCTGCTCGATGCGGCCTTTCTTGCCGGCATTGGTGCGCGGCCGGTCCTGTCCAACGATGCCGACGTCGCGCGCTGGCGGGCGCACCGCGCCCGCGCAGGGTACACCGACTACGCGGGCCTGCAGGTCGATACCGGCCTCAACCGGCTGGGGCTTGCGCCGGAGGAGATGCTGGCGCTGGTGCGCGGCGGTGATCCCACGAGCCAGCTCGGGCTCACCTTGCTGATGAGCCACATGGCGTGCGCCGATGAAGCCGCCCACCCGATGAACCGCGAGCAACGCAGCCGCTTCCTCGATCTGCGCCGTCACATGCCCGCCGTAACCGCGAGCCTGGCTGCGTCCGACGGGCTGATGCTGGGCAAGCCCTATCATTTCGACATGGTGCGACCGGGCTACGCACTCTACGGCGGCCAGGCCTTCGACAGCGGGGCTGCGCCCGTCAAGCCGGCTGTGACGGTGCACGCGCGCATCCTGCAGGTGCGCGACATTCCTTCCGGACAAAGCGTGGGCTACGCCGCCAGCTGGCGCACACGCCAGACGCGGCGCGTCGCGACGGTGGCGGCGGGCTATGCCGACGGCGTCTTCCGGCATGCGAGCGCGGGCGACGGCGAGCGCGGCGGGGCGGTGGCGATCGAGGGCACGGTGTGTCCGATCGTCGGCCGGGTGTCGATGGATCTCGTCACCGTCGACGTCAGCGAAGCGCCACATGCGGTTGCCGATCCCAGTGTCGCGGGGGGATGGGCGGAGCTGATCGGCCCGACGTTGTCGATCGAGACGGTCGGTGCGCAGTCCGGGACGATCGGCTACGAGGTGCTGACGCGTCTGGGTCGGCGCTTCCACCGCATTCATCGCAGCGAAGGGACCTGACGCATGGCCAAGGCCGCGAAATCCTCGTTCGTCTGCCAGAACTGCGGCGCGGTCTCCACGCGCTGGTCGGGCAAGTGCGCGGCGTGCGGGGAGTGGAACACGATCGCGGAGGAGACCGATTCGGGTCCGCCGCCGGGATCGGGCATCACGCGCCAAAGCCGCGGGCGGGTGGTGACGCTGGAGACGCTTGCGGGCAAGACGCCAGAGGCTCCGCGGCTCAAGACGGGCATGGACGAACTCGACCGGGTGACGGGCGGCGGCATCGTTCCGGGCTCGGCGCTGCTGATCGGCGGCGAACCGGGGATCGGAAAATCGACGCTGCTGCTGCAGTTGGCGGCGTCGCTGGCCACGGCCGGACGGTCGGCGCTCTATTTCTCAGGCGAGGAGGCGGCGGGCCAGGTGCGGCTCAGGGCTGAGCGGTTGGGGCTTTCGGATGCGCCGGTAGGGCTGGCGGCGGAGACAAACCTGACGAACATCCTGGCCACGCTGGGGGACGGCCGGCCAGCGGACCTGGTGGTGATCGATTCCATCCAGACCCTATGGGCGGAGGCGCTGGAGGCCGCGCCGGGGACGGTCAGCCAGGTGCGCGCGGCCACCCAATCGCTGATCCGCTTCGCCAAGCAGTCGGGCAGCGCCATGCTGCTGGTCGGCCACGTCACCAAGGACGGGCAGATCGCGGGGCCGAAGGTCGTGGAGCATATGGTCGATACGGTGCTCTATTTCGAAGGCGACAGCGGGCATCCGTTCCGCATCCTGCGCGCGGTGAAGAACCGGTTTGGGCCGACGGACGAGATCGGCGTGTTCGAGATGGTGCAGCATGGGCTGCGCGAGGTCGCCAACCCCTCCGAACTGTTCTTGGGCGACCGTGACGCCAAGAGCCCTGGCGCGGCCGTGTTCGCCGGCATCGAGGGGACGCGCCCGCTGCTGGTGGAGTTCCAGGCGCTGGTGGCGCCCTCGCAGCTGGGCACGCCGCGGCGTGCCGTGGTCGGCTGGGACCAGAACCGGCTCAACATGCTGCTGGCCGTGCTCGATGCGCGCTGCGGGGTCTCCTTTGCCCAGCACGACGTCTACCTGAACGTCGCGGGTGGGCTGAAAATCCAGGAGCCGGCTGCGGATCTTGCGGCTGCGGCCGCCCTGCTGTCGTCATTTTCGGGTGGTGCGATCCCTACGGATCATGTCTTCTTCGGAGAAATCTCCCTCTCCGGTGCGGTCAGGGCGGCCACCCATATGACACTGCGGCTCAAGGAGGCGCAGAAGCTGGGTTTCAAACGTGCCGTCGTGCCTGCGGCCGGCGAACTGGAGGACGGCGCGCTGCGTATCAAGCTCGAGCGTCATACCCATCTCAAGGAGCTTGCGGAGGGCCTGCCGTCATGTCACTGACATTTCGGCGTCCCGAACCGCGCTGCCGCCACCGAGGACATTGACCCATGATCGGTCCTTTGACTGTCGTCGACTTCGCGCTGATCGCCATCGCGCTGTTGTCAGCGCTGCTCGCCATGTACCGGGGATTCACGCGCGAGCTGCTGTCGATCACGTCCTGGGTGATCGCGGGGCTGGCCGTACTCTATTTCGGACTCGCCCACGAGAAGTTCGCCGCCGACATGGCGCAGCAGATGGGCGTTCAGACCAAGATTGCGCAGATCGTGATCGGTGCGTTCCTGTTCCTGATCGTGCTGATCATCACCCACCTCATCACGTCGCGCATTTCAGACGCCATGCTGGACAGCCGAGTGGGCATGATCGACCGCATTCTCGGGTTCGGCTTCGGGCTGGTGCGCGGGTTCGTGATCGTCCTTATCCCTTACATGTTCTACCAGCAGTTCTTCCCGCCACCCGATCAGCACCCGATGGTGGCCAAGGCGGCCTCGCGCAATCTGCTCGACGGCGCCGGCAACTCGATTCGCCCGGCGATGGAGCAGCTGATGGAAAAAATCCAGAGCAAGACCCGGGGCGAGCAGCAGAGCTGAGGCTTTTTTTACCAAGCCGGGCCGGTAAATCCGTCGAGACGTTCATATATTCGTCATGAGGCTGGCGCTGCCCGTCCACTTGGGTTAAGGCAGGCCACGATCACTCACGGCTGGCGGGTGCCCCATGCGCAATTGCCCTCTGAGCGGCGGGACGGCGGTAAAGCCGGCAGCGCCTCTCCTTCCCTCGCAGGCCGAGATCGACGAGTTCAAGAGCGATGGACCCGGCTACCTGCGGTACGGCGACGACCGGCTGCGCGAGGAATGCGGCGTGTTCGGTATCTTCGGGCACCCCGATGCGGCGGCCCTGACCGCGCTCGGGTTGCACGCGCTCCAGCACCGGGGTCAGGAAGCCGCCGGCATCGTCACCTACGACAGCGGTCAGTTCCACTCGGAGCGCCGGCTCGGACAGGTCGGCGACAACTTCAACAAGGAGAGCGTGATACGCCGGCTGACGGGCTCGCTGGCCGTCGGCCACGTGCGCTACTCGACCACCGGCGACACCATCCTGCGCAATGTTCAGCCGCTGTTCGCAGACCTCGACACCGGCGGCTTCGCCGTCGGCCACAACGGCAACCTGACGAATGCGCTCACCCTGCGCCAGGAGTTGGTCTCTAACGGCGCCATCTGCCAGTCGACGTCCGACACCGAGGTGATCCTCCACCTGATCGCGCGCTCCCAGAAGCGGCGGATCATGGAGCGGTTCATCGACGCGCTGCGCCAGATCGAGGGTTCTTATGCGCTGGTGTGCCTGACCAACGACATGATGATCGGCGCGCGCGATCCCGTCGGCATCCGCCCGTTGGTGCTGGGCCGGCTCGACGGCGCCTATGTGCTCGCCTCGGAGACGTGCGCCCTCGACATCGTCGGCGCGGAGTTCATCCGCGAGGTGGAGAACGGGGAGATCGTGGTGGTGACGGCACAAGGCGTCGAGAGCCTGCGGCCGTTCCCCAAACGCCCGGCGCGGCCCTGCATTTTCGAGTACATCTATTTTTCCCGTCCCGATTCCATCGTGGGCGGTCGCAACGTCTACGAAGTGCGCAAGCAGATGGGCTGCGAGCTCGCGCTCGAGGCGCCAGCGGACGTCGACGTGGTCGTGCCGATCCCCGATTCGGGCGTGCCCGCAGCGATCGGGTTCGCGAACGCGGCCGGGCTGCCGTTCGAGCTGGGCATCATCCGCAACCACTACGTCGGGCGCACGTTCATCGAGCCGGAGCAACGCATCCGCGCGCTCGGCGTCAAGCTGAAGCACTCGGCCAACCAGGCCGTGGTGCGTGGCAACCGGATCGTGCTGATCGACGACAGCGTCGTGCGCGGCACGACGTCCAAGAAGATCGTCCAGCTGATGTACGATGCCGGCGCACGCGAGGTGCATATGCGCATCTCGTCGCCGCCGATCACGCATCCCGACTATTACGGCATCGACACGCCCAGCAAGACCGACCTCCTGGCCGCCAATCACACGCTCGAGGAAATGCGCGCCTACATGGGTGCCACGAGCCTAGCGTTCCTGTCGGTCGACGGCATCTATCGCGCGATGGGCTTCGACCGGCGCGACCCACATGTGCCGCAATTCACCGACCATTGCTTCACGGGCGAATACCCGACCACGCTCGTCGACCAGAACGGACACGGAACACCGCGCCAACTGTCTCTGTTGACCGAGGTCAGCTGAGGGGCGCAGTCCCTATCGCACCTGAGCAGCGGGTTCGTGCGACGCAACAAGTTCTTGCGTCGCCCAATTCATGCAGTATGCCTTGGCCATCGCCCGCCGTTGATCCGTATCCGGCCCAGCCGCCGGTTCCGGGCACACGACAGCGGGCCTGACTGCCGACCGTACAGGCCGGCGCTGTCACGATCCATGGCGTAAGGAGTCCCCCCTCGTGTCGCTACACCGTCTTTCCGCCCGCACCATCACTGGCGCCGCCCTGGCGGTCCTGGCCACGATGACCCCCGCCGATGCCCAGCGCATCCACACGGCGGGGATCAATGGGGCCTATCACACGACGTTCTGCCCGATCCTTGAAAAGGAACTCTCCAAGGCGAGGTTCGACTACCGCTGCTCGACCTCCGATGGCACAGCGGACAACGTCGCGCGGGTGGCCAGCACGCCCTACGACATCGGTTATGGCCAGCTCGACGTGTTCGCGCTGGAGGTTCCCAAGTATGGTGGTGCAAGACAGTTCACGCGGCTCAGGGTCGACGACGAGCGCGAGTGCGTGTTCGCCGTGACCCGCAACGAGAACGTAACCAACTACGGCGAGATTGCCGCCTATGCCTCCAAGCTCCGGATGATCATCCCGCCGTCCAACTCCGGCAGTGCCGGGACCTTCCGCTTCCTGCAGAAGATCGATCCGCTGGGTGTGGGCTCGGCCAAGGAGGTCGTCACCGCGTCGACGACGGAGGACGCGCTGCGCACCGCGCTCAGCGCCGACGATGCGGTGGCCTTCTTCGTGCAGTATCCCGATCCCAAGAACGACCGGTTCCGGTTGATCCAGGAACTCGGCGGGCATGTCGTGCCCGTGATCGATCGCAATATCCTCAACCAGCAGATCGAGGACCGGAAGATCTACTTTGCCGAAGAGACCGAGGTCACCAACACACGCTGGCTGAAGGCGGGGCAAAAGGTGGTGACGGCCTGTACGCCGATCGTCGTTTTCACCGGCATCACTGCCAACGTGCAAGGCGACCGGCTGAAGCAGGACCACAAGGACCTGATCGCGACCATCGTGACGTTCCGCACGGAGGAGATGCTGCCCAAGCAGGGTGTGTTCTCCAAGCTTCTGAAGAAGACGCGCGAACTCAGCGCCTCCAGCGCGGCCAAGATCGTGGAGTACAGCCAGGAAGCGCGCGAGCGGGCCAAGCCGTGGGTCGAGAAGACGAAGGATGCCACCGGACGCGCGATCGAGGCGACCAAACCGGCGCTGGATCGGGCCAAGGAGTTGGGCAGCAAGGCCTACGAGCGCGCCAAGGAGGAGACGCGGGAGCTGATCGACCGCGTGCGTCCCCAGAACGGGCCGCAGGAGAGCCCGCCGCCGGCCAACCGCTAGTGTGGTTCGGCCGGGCCGCCTTTTGGCGTGTCGCCTTCTATGCCATCAAAGCCTGAAGGCCGATACCAAGCGCGGCAAGGGGGTGGCCTCGAGCCACGGCCACTCCCCTGCCCGGCCGGCCTCGGCCGTCGCGCATCCAGGGCTTGCGTCTCTGGACCCTGGTTGCGCGCCATGTTAGCGACATCCTCGTGCAACGCTCGGCCCCGCGCCGTCGTATCGCTCCCGCGCGATGGGGTGCGCCCAACGGTCGTCACGCGGTGACGGCTATGGCGGCAATCGCGCCGTGCGGGTCCGGCGAGCGGCGCGGGGCGGACACTTCCGGGGCCTTCGTCGCTCCGGGCTACCCAGGACAGCGGTCATGACCACGCCCCGCCTTTCCGGCCGACTCGCCCTCGTCACGGGCGCATCGCGGGGCATCGGCCGGTCCGCGGCGCTGGCGCTGGCGCGCGAGGGGGCGCACGTCGTGCTGCTGGCGCGGACCACGGGCGCGCTGGAGGACGTCGACGACGAGATCCGCGGCATGGGCGGGTCGGCGACGCTCGTGTCGCTCGACTTGCGCAAGGGCGACAAGGTCGATGCGCTCGGTCCCACGCTCTACCAGCGGTGGGGCAAGCTCGACATCCTCGTCGGCAATGCGGCGACGCTCGGGCCGATGTCGCCGCTCGGCCACGTCACGGCCGACGCCTGGGCGATGACGATGGACATCAATGTGACGGCGAACTGGCGACTGATCCGGACGCTCGATCCGCTGCTGCGCCGATCGGATGCCGGACGCGCGGTGTTCGTATCCTCGGCAGCAGCGCGAGCGGCCAACGCCTACATGGGGCCTTATGCGGTGTCGAAGGCGGCACTGGAGGCGCTGGTGAAAACCTACGCCACGGAGCTCGCGGAGACGCCGGTCAAGGTCAACCTCGTCGATCCCGGCCCCGTGCGCACGGCGATGCGCGCAAAAGCCTTCCCCGGCGAGGATGCGAACCGGCTGACGGATCCCGACGAGCTCGGGCCACTGTTCGTTGCGCTTTCGTTGCCGGAGTGCACGTCGAGCGGTGAGCTTTACCGGTTTTCGGAGTGGCGAAAACCGGCGTCGGGCGTGGCGCACTGAGCGCGCCTGCCGGCTGCTGTTCCATTCCGCCCACCGAAGCGATCAAGCCTCGAAGGCGATTTCCATGCCGTCGTAGGCAGGCTCGACGTGGGCGGGCAGATCGCGCTTCATCGCGGCATAGTCGAGATCGACGTGCAGGTGCGTGAGGATGGCGCGCTTGGGCTTCAAGGCGTCGATCCACTCCAGCGCCTGCTTGACCGAAAAGTGAGAGGGGTGGGGATGCGGGCGCAGCGCGTCGACGATCCACACGTCGAGCCCCTCGAGCAGGTGGCGGGAGGATACGGGGACGTTGGAGATGTCGGGCGAGTAGGCGAGATTGCCGAAGCGGAAGCCGAGCGAGGGTTGCGGCCCGTGCTCCTGCACGATCGGGATCGCTTCGATGGTGCCGCCGCGACCGTTGATGCGGATCGGCTCGGGCGGCGTGATGTCGTGCGGCTCGAGGATGGCGGGATACGTGCCGGTGGGCTTGGGGACGAAGCAGTAGCCGAAGCGTTCCATGATGCTGTCGCGGGTGGCCGGGTCGAACCAAGTGTCGACGCGCCGCTTCATGTTGTAGGAGACGACGCGCAGGTCATCGATGCCGTGGGTGTGATCGGCGTGGTCGTGAGTGAACAGCACGCCGTCGAGGCGTTCAACGCGCACGTCAAGAAGCTGCTCGCGAATGTCGGGCGGCGTATCAATCAGCACCTGGGTCGCACCGCGGCCATCGAAGCGTTCCACGAGCACGGCGCAGCGGCGGCGGCGATTGCGGGGCTCGGCTGGATCGCACGCGCCCCAGTTGTTGCCGATGCGTGGCACGCCGCCCGATGACCCGCAGCCGAGAATGGTGAGGCGATGCTTTGTCGTCATGCGGCGGGGCCTTCCGGCTTGACGGCGTAGGCCGATCGCGGCGCCTTGGTGAAGAGGCGGAAGAAATTGTCTGTCGTGGCCTGGGCCAGCACATCGGGCGTGACGCCCTTGACGCGCGCGACGGCGGCGGCGGTGTGCACGACGTAGGCCGGCTCGTTGCGCTTTCCGCGGAAGGGATCGGGGGCCAGGAAAGGCGCGTCGGTCTCCACCAGCAACCGGTCGAGGGGCACCTCGGCGGCGACGGCGCGCAGGGCGTCCGACTTCTTGAAGCTGACGACGCCGGAGAAAGAGATGTAGAGGCCGAGATCGAGGGCGCGCAGGGCGAGCTCCCGTCCGCCGGTGTAGCAGTGCAGGAGGGCTGGAAACGGGCCGCCGGCGTCGTATTCCTCGCGGAGGATGCGCGCGGTGTCCTCTTCGGCATCGCGAGTGTGGATCTGCAGCGGCAATCCGGTTTCGCGCGCCGCACGGATGTGGCGACGGAAGCTATCCGCCTGATTCTCGGGCGTGGAGCGCTTGTAGAAATAATCGAGCCCGGCCTCGCCGACCGCGACCACCTTCTCATGCCGGGAGAGGCTGATCACGTCGCCGATGGGGACATCGGCCTCCTCGTCGGCGTTGTGGGGATGCGTGCCGACCGAGCAGAAGACGTTGTCGTAGGCCTCTGCAATGGCGCGGATCTCGTCGAAGCGGCGGACGCGTGTCGAGATCGTCACCATCATCCCGACGCCGGCCGCCACCGCGCGCGCAACGACATCGTCGCGCGTCTCGGCAAAGTCGGGGAAGTCGAGATGACAGTGGTGATCGACCAGCATCTGTAACCAGTGTCCCTTTCGTGTCCGTGCTACGCGTTGGGAGAGGGCTGAGGTGACGAGGGGAGATGCACGTCGCCGGGCAGGTGTGCCGCCGCCCCTCACCCAGCCCCTCTCGCCATGAAAATGGGGACAGGGAGACGAGTTCATCCCTTTTTCTTGTCACCCACTTTTTTCTTGCCATCCTTGGGTTGCGACGGATGAGCGGCTTCCGCCTCCGGATCGACGTAGCGTGGGAAGACGCCGACAGGTGCTGGCAGCGCCAGGCCCGCCGCGAGGCGTCCCCCCTCACCCAGCGCCTTGTAGGTGCGCTGGTCGGACGTCTGCGCGAGCAGGTCCAGAAGCTTGCCCCCCGACGTCGGCATCACCGCCTGGACCAGGATCGCGACCTGGCGGACGATCTCTGCGGTCACGTACAGGATCGTGCCGCGGCGCTCCGGCGTCAGCGTCTTGTCGAACGGCTTTTCGGCGGCGAAGTAGCCGTTGGCGTCGGCGACGACGGCGAACACCGCGTCGAGCCAGACCTTGATCGCCTGCCGGTCCATGGCGTCGCGCACGACGGCATAGAGGCCGTCGGCCTTGGCCAGCATCGCGCGGTCGGCCTCAGTGAAGGCCTCGGGCGCCGGCATGGCGCCGTCGAAGTTCTTGGCGATCATGGTGAGCGAGCGCTGGGCGAGGTTGCCAAGGCCGTTTGCCAGATCGGCGTTGATGCGATTGACGATCGCGGTCTGGTCGTAGCTGCCGTCGCTGCCGAAGGCGGTCTCGCGCATGAAGAAGTAGCGCGTCTGGTCGACACCGTAGGCGTTGATGAGGTCGAACGGGTCGATGACGTTGCCGACCGACTTCGACATCTTCTCTCCCTTGTTCAGCATGAAGCCGTGGGCGAAGACGCGGCGGGGCAACGCGACGCCCGCGCTCATCAGGAACGCCGGCCAGTAGACAGCGTGAAAGCGCACGATGTCCTTGCCGATCACGTGCACGTCGCAGGGCCAGTAGTCCTGGCGCTGGTCGCCGCCGCCGAGCAGGCCCGTTGCGGTCACGTAGTTGTTGAGCGCATCGATCCACACGTACATGACGTGCTTCTCGTTGCCGGGCACCTTGATGCCCCAGTCGAGCGAGCCGCGGGACACGGACAGGTCCTGCAAGCCGCCCTCGACGAAGCTGACGACCTCGTTCCTGCGCTCGGGCGGCAGGATGAAGTCCGGGTTCGCCTTGTAGTGGGCCAGCAGCTTGTCCTGGTAGGCGGAGAGCCGGAAGAAGTAGGTCTCTTCCTCTGTCCACTCGACCGGCGAGCCCAGCGGCTCGCGGCGCACGCCGTCGTCGCCGAGGGTGGTTTCCTTCTCGTCGAAATAGGCTTCCTGGCGCACCGAATACCAGCCGGCGTACTTCGCCAGATAGATGTCGCCGCTGGCCTCGATGCGGCGCCACAGCTCGCGGCACGCCTCATGATGGCGGGGCTCGGTGGTGCGGATGAAATCGTCGTAGGCGCAGCCGAGCCGGTCCTCCATCTCCCGGAAGACGGCGGAGTTCTTGTCGGCGAGCGCGTGGGGCGTGATCCCCTCCTTCTGCGCCGTCTGCTTCATCTTCAAGCCGTGCTCGTCGGTTCCCGTCAGGAAGAACACGTCCTTGCCGTCGAGCCGCTCGAAGCGGGCGATCGTATCGGTCGCCAGCGCCGTGTAGGCGTGGCCGATGTGGGGGGCGCCATTGGGGTAGAAAATCGGCGTCGTGATGTAGAAGTTCCTGGGCGCTGCCATGGAGGGGGTCGCTTTCTCGGAAGTCGTCGGCCGGGAACATGACGCAAGTCGCCGGGCAAATAAAGCCTAGCGGGCAGCGGCAGCCTCGAGCCTGGAAAAAAGGCTCAGGATCAGGGTTTTGCGGTCGAGGTTCAGAGCGTCGGCATCGGCGCGCTCGCGGCTCGCCGTCTCCCACAGCTCCGCCCAGGACGCCAATGCGTCGTCCGCGATCAGGCGTGCGGCGAGGGCCAGATCGTCGGCTTCCCCCGCGCCGGTGGCGCGCGCGCGCACGAGGCGGGCGATGAGGCCGAGGGTCAGCGTATAGAAGGTCTCGAACTTCTGCTCGGCGGCCGCCGGGGCCAGCTCGTCGGACAGGGTATGGACGGCGGTCCAGTCCAGGCGCGGCAAGGCGCCAACGAGGCGGGCGATGCGCTCGGCAAGCTCCAGTCCGCCGCCGCCGGCCAGCGTCAGCACCTGTCGGACGCTGCCTTGCGCGATGCGCAGAAAGCGCGGCCAGTCGATCTCCGCGATCGGATCACCGGCGGCCGTCGCCATCGCCTGGGCGACAGCGCGGCGCAAATCGGCCTCGGTGAGCGGGGCCAGATCGAGGCGTCGACAGCGCGAGCGGATGGTGGGCAGCAGGCGGCCGGGCTCGGAGGCCACCAGCAGGAACATCGCGCGCGGCGGCGGCTCCTCCAGCGATTTCAGCAGCGCGTTGGCGGCATTCGTGTTGAGCTCGTCTGCGCTGTCGACGATGACGACGCGCCAGGCATCGGCGCCCGCGCTATGGCTCAGGAAGTTGCGCAGGCGGCGCACCTCGTCGACGGGGATCGACGCGGCGAAGCGCTTGGACTTGGGATCGTAGGGGCGGCGAATGACGAGCAGGCCGGGATGCGACAGGGCGCGAACCTGACGGGCCGCCGTGGTGTCTGCGGCGACGTCCAGGCTTGCTCCCAGCATGTCGCGCTCACCGGGCGCGGCGAGCGCATGGCGCGCCAGGCGATAGGCGAGCGTCGCCTTGCCGATCCCTGCGCGGCCGGCCAGCAACCAGGCATGGTGCATGCGGCCGGCGGCGAACGCCTCAACCAGATCGCGCTCCGCGCTCGCGTGGCCGAAGAGCGCTGCCGTTTCGCGCGGGTGTGGATAGCCCTCGAGACGGTCGGCCTCGGGGAAGACCTCGACCTCCTGCGTGGCCGGTCCTGCCTGGCGGGGCGCGCGGGCCATCAGCCCGCAGCCTTTTCGTGCAGGCTACCGGCGACGGCCGACCAGATCGCTGCGGCCACGGTGTCCTCGTCCTGGGTGCCGTCGACGACGACGCAGCGGCGCGGCTGGGCGCGTGCGATCGCCAGGAAGCCTGCGCGCAGCTGCTGATGGAAAGCGAGTTCGCGGCTTTCGTAGGGATCGGTTTCGGCGTCGGGGGCTGCGCGACGGCGCGCCCTTGCGAGCCCGATCTCGGGGGGCACGTCAACGATCACGGTCAGGTCGGGCGTGGTCGGGGCGACGACGATGGCCTCCAGGGTCTCCAGCGTGGTTTCGGGCAGGCGGCCGGCGACACCCTGATAGACGCGCGTGGAATCGGAGAAGCGGTCGCAGATGACCCAGCGTCCGGCGGCCAGCGCGGGGCGGATCCGGGCGGAGAGGTGGTCGGCGCGCGCGGCGTAGAACAAGAGCGCTTCCGACAGAGGTGCATGGGCGGGCAACCGGCCGCCGAGAATGACGTCGCGCAGCGCCTCGGCAAATGGGGAGCCGCCGGGCTCGCGCGTGGACAGGACGTCGTGGCCGGCCTCGGTCAGCCGGGCGGCAAGGCGTCTGGCCTGGGTCGACTTGCCCGAGCCCTCGCCGCCTTCGAAGGTGATGAAGCGTCCTGTCGTCATGCGCGAGCGTTGCCGTGTGGACCCGGCCGCGTCAACCCCGTCGGCGGGGTGGCGGGTGCCGCGCTGTTGATCGCTTGATCATCATCAAGGCGGGGGCTGCGCCACCGGGTCATACTCTGCGCAACGGGTGGCAGGGATGCGGTGCATCCAAATCGGCAGGAGATCGCCATGAGATTGAGTTTTCTCGATCACCTGGAAACACAAGCCGAGCGCATGACGGAGATGATGGACCGGCTCGAGGTCGACGTCGTCGCGCTGGCCAAGGCCCATCGCGGGTCGGAGCTGTCGCATGCGCGCATGACCTGCCTGGGCTGCACGCGCGGCGAGGCTTGCCAGTCGTGGCTCGACGGACAAGCCGCAGCACCTGCGCCGCGCGCGTTCTGCCCGAACGCGGCACTTTTTGAGGGGTATGCGCGCATGGTGTGAGCCGGAGGCGCGTGAGTGGAGGCGCCTCTGGCCTTGCGGTGCTCCCGCCCCACGACCCGGCCGGGAGGACACCTCCCGGACCCATCGCCTTCTGGGACGCCTTCGGCCGCTCTCTCGTGCGCCGCCCCTTACGCCACCGCCTTTATGACCGTCGCCAGCTTGTCGCGGATGCGGCCGAAGTCGTCTGGCGTGGCGATCAACGGCGGGGCGACGATGATCGTGTCGCCGGTGATGCGCACGTAGAGATCATGGTCGTGGAAGGAGGACTCGATCGCGTTGTAGCCGCGCACGCCGCCCTTGCCCGGGATCGGGTCGAGGTCGATGCCGGCCATCACGCCGATGGGGCGGATGTCGGCGACGTTGGGCAGGCCCTTCAGGCTCATCATGGCGTCGGCGAACGGCTTCTCGTTCGCCTTGGCCTGCTCGAACAGTCCGTCGCGCTTGTAGATCTCGAGCGTGGCGAGACCGGCGGCGGCTGCGAGCGGATGGCCCGAGTAGGTGTAGCCGTGGAACAGCTCCGGCAGGTGCTCCTGGCCCTGCATGTGGGCCTCGTAGACGCCCTTTCGCACCATCACGCCGGACATCGGTGCTGCGCCATTCGTCACGCCTTTGGCGAACGTAATCATGTCGGGGACGACGTTGTAGCGCTCGGCGGCGAAACCGTAGCCGAGACGTCCGAAGCCGGTGATGACCTCGTCGAGGATCAACAGGATGCCGTGCGCTTCGGTGATCTGGCGCAGCTTCTCGATATAGCCCTTGGGCGGCGCGATGCAGCCGGTGGAACCGGCGACGGGCTCGACGATTACGGCGGCGATGGTCGAAGCGTCGTGCAGGCCGATCAGGCGCGTCATCTCATCGAGCGTCTCGATCCCCCAGTCGGGCTCGCCGACGGAGAATGCCTGCTTGGCCTTGTTGTAGGTCGTCGGCAGGTGGTCGACGCCGGTCAGCATGTTGCCGAACATCTTGCGGTTGTTGACCATGCCGCCGACGGAGATGCCGCCGAAGCCGACACCGTGATAGCCGCGCTCGCGGCCGATGAAGCGGGTGCGCCCGCCCTCGCCGCGCGCCTTGTGGTAGGCGAGCGCGACTTTCAGCGCGGTGTCGACGGCCTCGCTGCCGGAGTTGGCGAACAGCGCGTAGTCGAGGTCGCCCGGCGCCATCAGGGCGAGCTTGTTCGACAGTTCGAACACCTGGGGATGCGCATACTGGAAGGGCGGCGCGAAATCGAGCCGGGCGGCGGCCTCCTGAATCGCCTTGGTGATCTCCTCGCGACCGTGGCCGGCGTTGACGCAGAACAGACCGGATGAGGCGTCGATGACCTCGCGGCCGTCCGGCGTGAGGTAGTTCAGGCCCTTGGCGCCCGAAATGAGGCGTGGACGCTTCTTGAAGGCGCGATTGGGGGTGAAGGGCAGCCAATAGCTCTCGAGCTCGTTGGGCTTCATGTCGAGCGGGGCCATGGTGTTCTCCTGGAATGCGGGCGCGGTGCGCGGCCTGTGACGAAACTCGGGGCGGACACTAGCAGGGCGGTCGCTGGTGGTGAAGGGCGCGGTGGCGCGACTGTGCAATCCGCCCCGGGGCTCGGGCGATGCGGCCCGGGCGGGCCCCTCAGGTTGACAGGGGGGGATCGATACCGGATACCCCCAAAGGCGGGTGGATAACCCGCGCACCTGCCAGGCGCGCGACAAGACGCACCGGCACGTTACTCACAAGGGAGAGTTCCATGACGTATGCACGTTCCTTCGCCGCGGCTGCCGCGGCGTCGATCGCATTGGCCGGATTGGCGGCCGCGCCTGCCTCGGCGCAAGACTACTATGCCGGCAAGACGATCACGATCGTCGTGCCGTTCTCGCCGGGTGGCGCGACGTTCGTCTCCGCCAAGTTCCTCGAGCCGTTCATGCGCAAGCACATTCCGGGCAATCCGACGATCGATGTCGTCTCCAAGCCCGGCGGCGGCTCGATCCTCGGCGCCAACTGGTTCCAGCAGAACGCCAAGCCCGACGGCATGACGATCCTGTTCACGACGTCGTCGACGTCGAACCCGTTCGTTCTCGGCAAGAAAGAGGTCGCCTACGACCTGGGGAATTTCCGCGTCGCCTACAGCCATCCCCTGAGTGCCGTCGCCTACGTTTCGCCCTCGACCGGCGTCAAGACGGCCGCCGATGTCAAGAAGCCTTCAAAGCCGCTGATCTACGGCGGCATCGCGGCAGCGGCGAGCGACCTGCCGGGCCTGCTGTCGTTTGAGGTGCTGGGGCTCGACATCAAGTCGGTGCTCGGCTTTCCCGGCCGGGGCCCGATCCGCCTTGCGTTCGAGCGGGGTGAGACCAACCTCGACTATCAGTTCACGCCGGTCTACCTGACCCAGGTGAAGTCGATGGTGGCGGCCGGCAAGGCGACGCCGCTTTGGACCGGCGGCGCGGTGGCCGACGACGGGCGCCTGACGGCGCGTGACAGCCTCGCGCCCGAGCTGCCGTCCGTGTTCGAGGTCTACAAGTCGCTGAACGGCGGCAAGGAGCCGTCTGGTCCGGCGTGGGAAGCGTTCCAGGCGATCGCCTCGGTCGCTTATGCGTATGGCCTGACGGGCTACCTGCCAAAGGGCACGCCCGACAACGTGGTGGCGATCTTCGACAAGGCAGTGGCTGCGATCAACGCGGATCCGGAGTTCGTGAAAGCCAGCAAAGAGGTGACGAACGGCGCCAAGCTGGTGGCGGGCTCGGTCGCGGGCCCGCGGATCATGAAGGCGATCCAGCCGCCGGCGGAGGTGAAGTCCTACGTCATCGACTTGCTGACGAAGAAGTACAACGTCAAGTTCTGAGACCGTCGGAACGCTGCGCGGCGGGCCGCTCGTGCCCGCCGCGTACTCTTTTGCCCAGCCCGTCGCGCACCTTACGCGGCGCGGTCATCCCGCATCGGCGCACCCTTTCATGCTGCAACACGCTCTCGACGCCTTGTCGACGCTGCTCGATCCCTTGCGACTGCTGGCGCTGTTCGCCGGCATGGCGGCGGGCATCGTATTCGGCATGCTGCCGGGTCTCGGGGGCGTGGCTGCGGTCTCGATCCTCCTGCCGTTCATCTACCTGATGGACAACTATTCCGGACTGGCGCTGCTGCTGGGCGCGATCTCCGTCGTCTACACCGCCGACACCATCACCTCCGTGCTGATCGGTGCGCCGGGCTCGCCGGCGTCGGCGCCGACCGCGATCGAGGGTCATGCGCTGGCCAAGGAGGGGCAGGCCGCGCGCGCTCTCGGCGTCGGGTTCCTGGCGTCGATGGTCGGGGGCATCCTCGGCGCGCTGATCCTGCTCGTCGCGATCCCGGTGGCAGGCCCGATCGTGCTCATGCTGGGCACGCCGGAGCTCTTCATGTTCGCCATCGTCGGGCTCTACTACGCCGCCAGCATGGTGACCGGCGACCACATGAAGGGCCTGGGTGCTGCCTGCTTCGGTCTACTGCTCGGCGTGGTCGGGCCTGCGCCCGCTGCAGCTGACTTCCGCTACACTTTCGGCCAGGCCTATCTGCTCGACGGCTTCTCGCTGACCATCGTCGCGCTCGGATTGTTCGGCATCGCGGAGGTGATCGCCATGCTGGCCGCGGGCGGCGGCATCTCGGCGGGGCGCTCGGTGCTGACCGAGTGGGGCAGCGGGTTCTCCGACGCGTGGCGGCACCGCTGGTTGATCCTGCGCTCGTCGTTCATCGGGATTTTCGGCGGGTTCGTGCCGGCCGTCGGCGCGAGCGCGTCGACGTGGGTCGCCTATGCGCACGCCATGCGCTCGTCGAAGGACAAATCGCGCTTCGGCCGCGGCGAAATCCGCGGCATCGCGGCGGCCGAGGGCGCCAACAACGCAACCATCATCTCCGATCTCGTGCCGACGCTCCTGTTCAGTGTGCCGGGCGGGCCGGCGGCGGCCATCTTCCTGGGGGCGCTGTTCTCGTTCGGCTACTATCCGGGTCCGCGGATGGTGAACGAGAACCCGGAGTTGATGTTCGTCATCGTGTGGAGCGTCGCGCTCGCCTCGGTGATCGGCGCGGCCATCTGCTTTGCGATCACGCCACTGGTGGCGCGTCTGACCCAGATCCGGTTCGCGATCATCGCCGCGCCGCTGGTCCTCGTCATGTTCGTGGGCGCCTACCAGGCGACAGGCACCGTGGGCGACATTTTCATGCTGATGACGCTCGGGGCGATCGGCTGGATGATGAAGCATGCGGGATGGCCGCGCGCGCCAGTGCTCGTCGGTTTCGTGCTGGCCAAGCCGATGGAGCAATACTTCTGGCTGACGATGCAGCTGCACGGGTGGTCGTGGCTTGCCCGGCCGGGCGTGGTCGTGATCGCGGCGCTGATCTTCGTTCCCCTCCTCATCGCTGCGTGGCGCGCCCTGCGTGCACGGCAAGCCGCGGCCGCGACCGCTATCGAGGAGGAGGCCCTCGTGACGCGGCTGCCGATCAGTCATGCCCCGCGGCCGGGGCTCGAATTGGTGCTGGCCGGCGGCGTCGTCATTGCCTTTGCCTACGCGATCTATGAGACGCTCGGGTTTGCGCCCGATGCCCAGCTGCTGCCGTCGGTTGCGATCTATCCTGGGCTTGCGTTTTCCGTGGCCGTACTCGGCGTCGCGATCTACCGAATGTCGGCCGGCACGGTCGCGCCGGCCGCTGAGCCGCTGGGCGAGACAAAATATCTGCTCGCGCTCGTTGTCTACGTCATCGCGGTGTGGGCCATCGGGTTCAACATCGCGACCGTTGCGCTGCTGGCGTGGATGCTATTGGCGTGTGCGCGCATGCACGTGATCACCGCGTTGATCTATGGCGCGGTGGTGTTCGCTGGCGTGCACGGCCTCTTGCACTTGATGAAGTTGCAGCCGCCGACGGGTGCGCTGATCAACCTCATCTGACCGGGGCGGGGCCGGCCAACGCGTCAACGCGCGGCGAATCCGGCGACAGCTTCGACCACCTGACCGTCGATGCCGTTGAAGCCATGGTAATGGCGGGCCCGGCAGGCGTTGCCGCGCGCGTTGCCGCCGGTCAGCCATACGGCGCTGGCCTTACCCTTCGACCAGGCGACGAACGGGGCGACACCTGCGGGCAACGTCTTCTTGCACTGATCGCTGCGGTGGTGCACGACGAGCGTCGGCGGCAGCCTGGCCGGGGAGCCGAGGATCCGGACGACATGGTCACCATCGCCCGACGCATCGGTGAGGAAGCCGGCGGTCAACACGAGGCGGGCGGGCCTGGCGCCGGCTGCGATGCCACGCGCGGCCCGCTGCGTGCCGCGGCTGGTGCCGACGAGGGTGACGGAACCGAACTTACTCATGAACTGGACGGCGGCAGCGACGTTCACGCCGCCGTCGGGCACAAGGACGGCAAAGCCCTTGGCGGCGTAGGCGGCGCGCGTGCGCACAAGCTGGTTGCCCTGCTTGGCGATCGAGCCGTCGGCGCCGACGCCGATTTGTCCGTCGCCGCCAGCGAGGAGGATAATGGCGCCCTTGGCGGCATCCGGCGTCAGCAGGGCTGCGTTGACACCGCCCACCGAGACGCCGGTGGTCTTGGTGGCGGCAACGGCCGGAAGGGCGCCGGCGAGTACAAACAGAATGGTGGCAATGCGTTTCATCGAACGACTCCGATCACTGATATGCAATGTCCTCTATGCTTACGGTTATTTACTTTGTTTGTATACGCGCACGGAAGGGCTGCGTTGGCCCGCCGGGGCGCGCACCACGGGCAGCCGACTTGTCAGGTCGTTTATTGACGGTCACGGTGTCCGCCGACCGGCGAATCTCTCTCGGCTTCCTTCCACTTTCCGTTTCGCGAAATGATCACGGATCCTTGGTTCTATCTGGCCGCGGCGCCGGCAATGCTGGCGGCGGGTCTCTCCAAGAGCGGCTTCCTGGCCGGTATCGGTGTCTTGTGCGTCCCGTTCATGGCGCTCGTGATCTCGCCGGTGCAGGCGGTAGGGATCCTGCTGCCGGTGCTGGTGGCCACCGACGTCTATGCCGTCATCCGCTACTGGCGCCACAAGGAGCCGGTCAATTTTCGCATTCTGGTCGTGGCCGGGGCGATCGGGACGCTGCTGGGCTGGGCGACGGCGGCGCTGGTGTCGGAAGATCTGATCCGGCTGCTGGTCGGCATCGTCGGTTTCGTGTTCGGGATCGACTACTTCGTGAAGCTGCGGCCGCAGGGCACGGCGCCGGGGCCCAGCTGGCCGCGCGGTCTCTTCTGGGGCGGTCTGTCGGCCTATACGAGTTTCCTGTGCCAGGCCGGCGGTCCGATGCTGGTGATCTACCTCCTCGCCCAGCGCCTGCCGAGCCTGACCTACGCGGCGACGGCCTGCAGCTACATTGCCGTGTCCAACGTGTTCAAGGTGGTGCCCTACTATCTGCTGGGCCAGCTTTCGCGCGAGAACGTGCTGACGGCGCTCGCGCTGCTGCCGATGGCGTTCGCGGCCGTGTGGCTCGGCTCCTTTCTGCTTAGACGCGTCCCGGAGAAGCCGTTCTATGCGATCAGCTACGGGCTGCTGATCGTGATCTGCGCCAAGCTGATGTGGGACGGCAGCCGGGCGCTCGCGGCCGGCGCGGGCGGTTTTTGAACTCTGGTCCGTGACGGGACTGGAGGATCGGGACTGGAGGATCGGGACTTGAGGATCGGGACTGGCCCGTTGCGGGTGGAGGACGGGGCGCGTAGCCTCGCCAGTGTGACGCCAGCGACCGCGAGAAGCCCGACCATGTCCGCTAATCCCTACGACGAGCACCTCGATCGCAATCCGGCCAACCATCAGCCGCTGACACCGCTATCGCTGCTGGCGCGCGCGGCGGCGGTCTGGCCGGAGCACACCGCGATCGTGCATGGCGATCAATCCTGGACCTACGGCCAATTCCACGCGCGTTGCCGGCAGCTCGCTTCGGCGCTAGACCGGCACGGGATCGGTCCGGGCGACACGGTCTCGGTGATGCTGCCCAACGTGCCGCCGATGCTCGAAGCGCACTACGGCGTGGCGATGACCGGCGCGGTGCTGCATTCGATGAACACTCGGCTCGACGCCGCGATCATCGCCTTCCAGCTCGATCATGCCGGCAGCAAGGTGCTGATTACGGATCGCGAGTTCGCGCCGGTGATGCGCGAGGCGCTGGCGCTGGCCAAGGCGCGGCCGCTGGTGATCGACTACGACGACGAGGCCTTTCCCGCAGACGGGCGCACGGCTCGGCACGGTCGACTACGAGGCCTTCATCGCGGCGGGCGATCCCGGCTTCGCGTGGCGCATGCCGGCCGACGAGTGGGACGCGATCGGGCTCAACTATACGTCGGGCACGACGGGCAACCCCAAGGGCGTGGTCGTCCACCATCGCGGCGCGACGCTGATGTGCTACTCCAACGTGCTGGCGGCGGGGCTCGGCAAGCATCCGGTCTATCTGTGGACGCTGCCTATGTTCCACTGCAACGGCTGGGCCTTCCCGTGGACGCTGTCGGCGGTGGGCGGCACACACGTGTGTCTCCGCTGGGTTCGCCCGCAGCTGATGTACGAATTGATCGTGCGCCACGGCGTGACGCACATGTGCGGGGCGCCGATCGTGATGGCGACGCTGCTGAATGCGCCCGATGCCGAGAAACGCGCGATCCGGCATGCGGTCGAGTTCGTGACGGCGGGGGCGCCGCCGCCGGAGGCGGTGCTGGCGCGCATGGCCGAGGCCGGGTTCAACGTCACGCACGTCTATGGTCTCACCGAGGTCTACGGGCCATCGGTCGTCAACGAGTGGAAATTGGATTGGAATGCGCTAGCGCCCGACCGGCAGGCCCAGCTGAAGGCGCGCCAAGGCGTGCCCTACGCCGCGTTGGAGGGATTGTCTGTCATGGATCCCGAGACGATGACGCCCGTGCCCGCCGACGGACAGACGATGGGCGAGGTGATGATGCGCGGCAACATCGTGATGAAGGGCTACCTGAAGAACAAGGCGGCCACCGACGAGGCGTTCGCAGGTGGCTGGTTCCACACCGGCGATCTCGGTGTCATGTACCCGGACGGCTATATCCAGCTCAAGGACCGCTCCAAGGACATCATCATCTCGGGCGGAGAGAACATCTCATCAATCGAGGTGGAGGACGTGCTCTACAAGCACCCCGCTGTTACGGCCTGCGCAGTGGTGGCCAAGC
Source organism: uncultured Alphaproteobacteria bacterium (assembly GCA_963697205.1). Lineage (GTDB taxonomy): Bacteria > Pseudomonadota > Alphaproteobacteria > Rhizobiales > Hyphomicrobiaceae > CAVONB01. The sequence continues at coordinate 98,361 of CAVONB010000016.1, forward strand.
CGGACACAAAATGGGGCGAGACGCCCTGCGCGTTCATTGAACTGAAGCCCGGTGTGACCGCGACCGCCGACGACATCATCGCGTGGTGTCGGGAGCACCTGGCCGCCTACAAATGTCCGCGCCACGTCCGCTTCGAGGAGATCCCGAAGACATCCACGGGCAAGATCCAGAAGTTCCAGTTGCGCGAGCGGGCCAAGGCCGACGCTTGAGGGGGAATGCCCCTCTCCTGCTCAAGGCGTGTGCAGGTCTCATCCGGGAAGGCGCAGTCAAGGACACGATACACGCAGGGCGCGTGGCGAACACACATCTTTGAGGACCTGTTCACCGTTTCGGGTTGACTTGCCGGGCCCTTATCCGAGCAAATAGGCGGCATGACGGAGGATCGCCCCGCCAACCAGCGCAAGGACGAGCGCCGCCGCAAAGTGCGGGCGGCGATCACACGCTTTGAGTTCGCCGGAGTCGCCGCTGCCGTGCGTGCTGCTCGATATCTCCAGCAGCGGCGCACGTCTGCACATCCACGACCCCGCCAGCTTGCCGGACCGTTTCCGGCTGCGGGTGGAATCGGAGGGGATCGACGAGATGTGCGAGGTGGTTTGGCGACGGGAGGAGGAAATCGGCGTGCGCTTCGTCAAGGCCTGACGGCAGGCGCGGGCAAGGCTCGGTGGCGCGTCAGCCGAGCCATTTGAGGACGACGCCGAACACCACGCTGCCGACCGCCACGACGAGACCGGCGACGGCGTGAACGGGATTGCGGTCGAACATTTCGACGGCCTCGCGGACGCGGCCGACGTTCATCGTCCACCAGCCGGCATCGGTCTTCAGCGTGCGGTCGTGCACGAGATGCAGGATGTCGAAGATCAGCCGCACCTTGCCGATGGTCGAGCGCTGGATCGCGGCGTAACCGCCGTGCTCAAAGGCTTCGGCCTCCTGCGCCCCCGACATGACGCCACCCATGACCAGCTTGTTGGCGCGAGCGAGCGCCTCCATGGTCCGGCTCGCGCCCTTGCCGCTGCCGTAGATCTCCACGACCAGCCGCGCCAGGTCGTACTTGTGCTGTTCGGGCAGGACCACCGGCGTGCCGCCGAGCACCTGGTAGCGGTGCTCGATGGCTGCGAACCCGAAGAAGGCGTCGCGCATGTTCCAATGCACGAAGCGCATGGCGCGGTTGGCCTGCAGGAAGGCGAACAGGCCATCCAGCAGCCGGCGCTCGATCTCGTCGTAGCGGGCGAGTGCTTGCATCGGCGTGAGGCCGGCCCGCTCGATCTCGGCGTGGAAGGAGAAGGTCGTCACCTCCCCGGTTTCCAGATGGCGTGCGGAGACGGCCGTGACGCGCGGGGAAGCGCGCTGGGCGTTGTCGTCGAACCCCTCGCAGGCGTAGTGCACGACATAGACGGAGGCGCGATGCGCGAACAGCCCGGCAAGCCTGGCGCGTGCCTCTCGTTGTCGCTGCGGATTGGGAGCGGGCATCGGCTCGCGGGGTGATGAGGTGGCTGTCGGCGAATCGCGTTCGCTTGAAAAGATTAGTCGCGCGAGGGGCCCAGCAATAAGGCGAAACGCTCGGGGCGATCAACGCGCCCGCCGACCGCCGCGATTCGGCAACGGTATGGGCGCTGCGCGCGGGTTGTCGGGTGCGGAGGCGACACGGTCGCGTGTGCGGCCCGCGCGCGTTGCGTCGAATAGCAACTCGTGGCGCGCGGCGGCATTTCGATGCCTGCTCTGCGTTAGAAATTCGAGTGGGAAATTTGAGATGCAGCCGACTGTGCGTCGGGCCCTGGCGGGCCACCACGGGTCCCTTTCGGGGCTCCGACGCTTATGGCGCATTGGGTCGCTCGTTTCGACCGAGCGGCGCGAGGACAAGCCTCGCCGTCGTCACACGACCGGCGTATCAGTGCCGTCGGGTCAGTGCCGGCTCTTGGACTGCAGCTTCTGGATCTCGTCCTTCAGTCGCAGCTTTTCGAGCTTCAGCTTATGAATTTCTCCCTCGTCGGAACCCGGTCTCGATACTTGCTCTTCGATCTTCCTCTTGAGGGAGCGATGCTGCTCCGTCAGTTGGGCGAGATGAGCATCAAGCGACATCCATGCCTCCTTTCTCGAAGTTGACGAGACATAAGGAGTGTGACAGATGCGCCACCTGTTGTCCACGCGCCGGGTACGGCCTGTTGACAGCAAGCTTGCCAATTCGCTGCCGGCGCGATGCAAATTTTGGGAAACGGCTGTTCCGTGTTCCACTTTAAGGTGAACGCGGGCTTGCTTGCGTCCGTTTGTGAACGCGGGAATACTCGGGTCGAAACCGATTCGCTGCTACTGCAACGGGACCTATGACGCGTCAGGACGACAGGGAGTTGCGCGAGCAATTGACGCGCCTGCGGGCCGAGCACCGGGATCTCGACACCGAGATCGATGCGCTCGAAGGTGCGGGGCGTGTCGACCAGCTGGTCGTCAAACGGCTGAAGAAGCGCAAGCTGATGCTCAAGGATCAGATTACGGCGATCGAGGATCGCCTGCTGCCGGACATCATCGCGTGATCCTCGCCTTCAATAGTGGTTCCGCCGGCTCTTGGTACGGTGCATGTTCTTCCATGGCCCGCGCCGCCGGCCAACGACAGGTCCGTTCATGACTGCCAAAGCGCCACTCGTCGGTCTCATCATGGGGAGCCAATCGGACTGGCCGACCATGCGTTATGCCGCCGAGATCCTCGAGGCACTGTCTGTGCCCTACGAGACGCGTATCGTGTCTGCGCATCGCACGCCCGATCGGCTCTATCAGTATGCGACCTCGGCCATGGCGCGTGGCCTCAAGGTGATCATTGCGGGTGCGGGTGGGGCTGCGCACCTGCCAGGCATGACGGCCTCACTGACCACGCTGCCCGTTCTGGGCGTGCCGATCCTGAGCAAGGCGCTGTCGGGCCAGGACAGCCTGTTGTCGATCGTCCAGATGCCCAAGGGCGTTCCCGTCGGGACGCTCGCCATCGGCGAGGCCGGCGCGGCGAACGCGGCGCATCTGGCCGCGCAGATCCTGGCGCTCAGCGATGCAGCGCTTGCGCGCCGTGTGGCAGCCCACCGGCAGGCTGCGACCGATGCCGTGGCCGAGGCCCCCGGCGACGATCCCCAGTCGTCCACGTAAGCGTGCGGCTCAAGATGTCCCCTCTCCCTCCCGGCAGCACGATCGGCATTCTCGGCGGTGGCCAGCTCGGCCGGATGCAGGCGATGGCCGCCGCGCGACTGGGGCTCAGGACCCACGTCTATTCGGACCACTCCGGCCCTGCCTTCGATGTCGCCACGCAGCACACGCTGGCGCGGTTCGAAGACCTGTTGGCGATCACTGAGTTTGCGCGATCGGTCGATGTCGTGACCTACGAGTTCGAGAACGTTCCGCTGGCGGCAGCCGCGGCGGCGGCGGCCGAGCGCCCCGTGCGGCCGGGGCCACGTGCGCTGGAGGTCGCGCAGGACCGGTTGACGGAGAAGACCTTCATTCGCGGGGCCGGGCTGCCCGTTGCGCCGTTCGCGGCCATCGGGTCGCGTGCCGATCTGGACGGGGCGCTGGCGCAGCTTGGTACCCCGGCGATCCTGAAGACGCGGCGGCTCGGCTACGACGGCAAGGGCCAGGCGCGCATCACCGCCCCCGCCGACGCCGATGACGCCTGGGCTGCGATTGGGGCGGCGCCGGCGGTGCTGGAGGGGTTCGTTCGCTTTTCCGCGGAGGTGTCCGTCCTGACGCTCCGCGGAGTTGACGGGGCACTGGCCTTCTACGACATCCCCCTCAATACGCACGCGGAGGGCATCCTAGCGCGGTCGGTGGTGCCGTCGGGGCTGCCGGCCACGCACCAGCAGCGGGCCCGTGACATCGGTGCGGCGATCGCGGAGGCGCTCGACTACGTGGGGCTGCTGGCCGTGGAGCTGTTCTACCTGCCGGATGCCAGCGAGCCGCTGGTGGTCAACGAGATCGCGCCCAGGGTTCACAACTCCGGGCACTGGACGATCGATGCGTGCGGGGTCAGCCAGTTCGAGAACCATATTCGCGCCGTGGCCGGCTGGCCGCTGGGCTCGACCGCGCGCCACTCGGACGCGGCGATGGAGAACCTGATCGGACACGATGCCGACGGCTGGGCGTCGCTGGCCGCGGAGACCGGGTCGTGCCTGCACCTTTACGGAAAACACGAGGCGCGCGCCGGCCGCAAAATGGGCCATGTGACGCGGCTGACGCCGCGTAGCGGGACGCCCTCCTAGCCCAATCCTGGCATCGCGAGTGGCACGCTGGGTGGCTGGACAGATCAGGGCCGGATTGATATGTAGGGGCCATCGAACACATCGCCTCCGGACCGGTCGGCCCGTCCGGGCGCTTTTTATTTGGATCCAACGACCCAACGAAGGATTGAACGCTTGCAGGTACTCGTTCGCGACAACAACGTCGACCAGGCCCTCAAGGCGCTGAAGAAGAAGATGCAGCGCGAGGGCATCTTCCGCGAGATGAAGCTTCGTAACTACTACGAGAAGCCCTCGGTCAAGAGGGCGCGCGAGAAGGCGGAAGCCGTTCGCCGCGCACGCAAGCTCGCCCGCAAGCGGCTGCAGCGCGAGGGCCTGCTGCCCAGCAAGCCGGCGGCCGCGAAGACGGCCGGACCCGGCCGCGGCGGCCCGCCGCGCGGCTGAGGCTTGGACCTCAGGTGCCGGCCTCTTGGCCTGGGCTTGGACCCGACGGGAGACGTTCGTTGCGCCCTGCGGCTTGCCGGGGGGCGTTTGTTTTTGGCGGAACAGCGTCCACTTTTGGTTTCATGGACCACCGTGCGGGCGGGCATTGGGGGCCATCCGGCGGCGCGTGGCGGAGCCGGGGTGCGGCCGGCGCCACCCTCGCCTATTGGCGCGGCGATGGCCCGGCCAGCCTCCCAGCACGCAACCGGTCGATCCAGGCCTCGACGGCGGCGTAGGATCCATTCAGGTGGTGGTCGGCATGGCCCGCCCGGGGGAAGGTCACGATCTCCTTGGGCGCGTTGGCGGCGGCGTGAAGCCGGCGGCCCATCTCGACGGGGATCACGGTGTCGAGTTCGCCGTGGACGATCAGCAGCGGGGCCGTCACGCGCGCGATGATGGACAACGTGTCGTAGCGGTCGAGCATCAGCCAGCGGACCGGCAGGAACGGATAGGCTGCGGCACCGATCTCGACGGTGGATGTGTAGGGCGCATCGAGGATCAGGCCGGCGACCTCGCGCAGCGTGGCGAGTTGTGCGGCGACGCCGGAGCCCAGCGATTTACCGTAAACGACGATGTCCCGCGGTGACACGCCGGCGGCGACCAGTGTGTCGTAGGCGAGCACGGCATCGGCCACGTTGGCGGCCTCCGATGGCTGGCCCGACGAGCCGGCATAGCCGCGGTAGGCCATCATGAAGACGCCCCGGCCGCGGGATCGATAGGTGGCGATGCGCTCTGCGCGAGTGGCGAGCGATCCGGCGTTGCCGTGAAAGTAGAGAAGCGTGGGCTGGCCTGGGGCCGCCTTGGCCCACCAGTTCACGATCCGGGCCCCGTCGGGTGCCGTCAGGAGCCGTTCCTCGACGCCGGCAAGGCCGACCGATGCCGGGGGCGTGCGGGCGGAATCGGGGAAGTACATCAGTCGCCGCTGGCCCAGGTAGGCGATGGCAAGGATGACCATGTAGAGCGCGCCCAGCACCAGGGCGGTCTTCAAGAGATAGGTCATCGGGCGTGCGGCTCCTTGGCGACGACGCGCCGGCATCGGGCGTTCCGGGGCGGGTCTGCCGCCACTGCCGGCTGGCCGACCCTCCGGCGCGCATTGCCCTGGCGAGGCCAGGGTGTCCAGGGCCCCTTGCATAAACCCTCTGCTCCGACACCTCCAGACCAAGCCGTGCGTCTGGCCCGCGACTTGCGTGGACAGGCATGACCGCGGCGGGGCGCACGGGACGGCAGCGCTTCAGGTTCTGCCTGTTCCCAGCGTGCGCGCCGGCTGTCCCCAACGGGACAGTGCCGCGGTCGTTGGATCGTTAAGCCTCGTCGTGTGCCGCCATGACCTGTGGCCGCTGACAGGAGCCCGTCGATGTTCGTGCGTGCCCCATTGCCGTTGCGCAAGCCCCGCCGTCCGGCGGGCTGGGGTGCTGTGCTGGGCGCGCTGCTCGCTGTCGTGCTGCCCGCCGTTGCTGCCGAGGCGCGTGCCACCAAGCCGGCCTACCCCGACGAGTTTGCCCGCGAGGGTCGCTCCAAGACCCTGTGCGAGTCCGACGCGGGGCGCGTCTTCGTGCGCCACCGTCGCGGTACGGCCTGCATCGCTTTCCTGGTCACGGACGGCCACGAGCAGAAGCGGCACGCGGTCTTATTCTTCGACGGCGACGTGCCGCTGGAGCGCTTTTCGGATTTTCCCGGCGCCGCCGCGCGTCTGGCGCAGGCGCGTAGCGCCCTCCAGGCGCTGTCCGACAAGGCGCGGCTGCGCATCATCCGGGTATCGCGGCTCGGCCTCGACGGGTCCTCGGGCAATCATGGCCAGCGCCACCGCCCCGACGAAGTGCTGGCGATGCATGCTGCCGTCGACGCGCTGAAGGCGCGATTCGGCCTTGAGACCGTTACGCTCGCCGGACAGTCGCGCGGCGCGATGATCGTGGCGGCGCTGTTGACGTTCGGGCGCACGGACGTGACCTGCGCAGCACTGGGATCGGGCGTCTACGAGCATGCCGAATTCATTCACCGGGCAACGCTGCGTGTGGGCACGCGCGTTTCTCTGCGCGAGATCCAGCGCATCGTCTACGACCCCTCCGAGCACGTGGCGGCCATTCGCCATGATCCCGGACGGCGCATCTTCGTGATCGGGGATCCGCAGGACCAGCGCACGCCGTTCATTCAGCAGCAGCGCTTCGCCACCGCCGTCGCCCAGGCCGGGCACCATGTGCAAGTGCTGCCGATCCTTGCCGGCGACGACCTCCACCACGGGTCGACCGCCTACGCGCTGAATGCCGCCGCGCGCTGTGCGCTGGGACAGACGGACGAGCAGATCGCAAAGGGTGCCGACCGCATTCGCAAGGCCGTGGCCAGCGAGCTTCAGCGCAAGGCGCTGGCCAAGGCACACGCCGGCGAGCGCCCCGTGACGGAGACGGGGGCGCTGCGGCAGAACCCGCTCGGCGCCAGCAGTCGGCAGGCTCCCTGACGCAAGTCATCGCGTTGGGCGTCAATCACCGCGCCGGTCCGGCTCGTGTTCTACTCGGCCGTCGCCTTGGCGATTTCCTCGGTCATCTTCTTGGCGTCGCCCAGCACCATCATGGTGTTGTCGCGATAGAAGACCGGGTTGTCGATGCCGGCATAGCCCGAGGCCAGCGAGCGCTTGTTGAACAGCACCGTGCCCGCCTTCCAGACCTGCAGCACGGGCATGCCGTAGATCGGCGAGGTCTTGTCGTCCTCGGCGGCGGGATTGACGACGTCGTTGGCGCCGATGACGTAGACGGCATCGGCCTGCGAGAACTCGGAGTTGATGTCCTCAAGCTCGAACACCTCGTCGTAGGGCACGTTCGCTTCGGCCAGCAGCACGTTCATGTGGCCGGGCATGCGGCCGGCGACGGGGTGGATCGCGTACTTCACCTCGACGCCCGCCTCCTTCAGATTATCGGCCATCTCGCGCAGCGCGTGCTGGGCCTGCGCGACGGCCATGCCGTAGCCCGGCACGATGATCACCTTCGACGGCGTTCTTCAGGATGTAGGCGGCATCTTCCGCGCCGCCGAGCTTGACCGGCTTCTGCTCGCCGTCGCCCGGCGGGACCTGCCGTCTCGCCACCGAAGCCGCCGGCGATGACCGAGATGAACGAGCGGTTCATGCCCTTGCACATGATGTAGGACAGGATCGCGCCGGATGAGCCGACCAGCGCACCGGTGATGATCAGCGCGATGTTGCCGAGCGTGAAGCCGATGCCGGCGGCCGCCCAGCCGGAGTAGGAGTTCAGCATCGAGACGACGACGGGCATGTCGGCGCCGCCGATCGGAATGATGATGAGCACGCCGAACAGCAGCGACAGAGCGTGATCACCCAGAACAGCGACGCTCGAGCCGCCCGAGCCGCAGAACACCAGATGAGGAAGACGATCAGCAGGCCGCAAGGCCGAGGTTGATGAGGTGGCGCGCCGGCAGGATGATCGGCTTGCCGGACATGCGGCCGGACAGCTTGGCGAAGGCGATGACGGAGCCGGTGAACGTGATGGCGCCGATGGCGACGCCGAGCGACATCTCGAGCAGGCTCGCTCCGGCGATGCTGCCGCGGCTCGCCGATGCCGAAGGCTTCCGGCGCATAGAGCGCGCCGGCGGCAACGAACACGGCCGCGAGGCCGACCAGCGAGTGGAAAGCGGCCACCAGCTCCGGCATCATCGTCATCGGGATCTTGCTTGGCCGTGTAGGCGCCGATGCCGCCGCCGATGCCGAGGCCGGCGATGATCAGAAGCCAGGTCAGCACGCTCGTCGGCGGCGCCCAGCTGGAACAGCGTGGTGAGCGACGGCGATCGCCATGCCGATCATGCCGAAGAGTGTTGCCCTGTCGCGATGTCTCCGGGTTCGACAGCCCGCGCAGCGCCAGGATGAACAGGACGCCCGAGACGAGATAGAGCAGGGCGACGGTGTTGGCGGACATGGAGTTCCGATCTCGGTAAGGGGAGTTGTCAGTTGTCAGAGTGCGTGAACTGGTCAGCGGTCACGTGTGATGGGCGCAGTACCTGCCGCGACTTTCGCCAGCAGCCACTCACTTCGCTTCTCTTTCTTCTTGTACATCGCGAGCATGCGCTGGGTGACGAGGAAGCCGCCGAAGATGTTGACCGAGGCCATCACGAGCGCGAGGAAGCCGAAGATCTTGGCGAGCCAGCGTGCCGTCGCGCCACCAGCGCGACGCCGACCGCCAGCAGCGCGCCGACGACGATCACCGACGAGATCGCGTTGGTCACGCTCATCAGCGGCGTGTGCAGCGCCGGCGTCACGCTCCAGACGACGTAGTAGCCGACGAAGATCGCGATCACGAACACCATCAGCTGGTAGATCGAACGGATCGACCGCGCCGCCGACGCCTCGCTGCGGCCGACGCCGGCAGTGCCGGAAGCAGCAGCGCCGATCCGGCGACCGACGCCAGGCGCAGCGAGCTCAGGCCGTGTTGCATCAGGTTCGGTGTCATCAGACCCTCGCTCACGCTGCCTTGGGCAGCAGGTTCGGATGCACGATCTTGCCGTCCTTCGCGACGAGCGTGCCCTTGACGATCTCGTCGTCCCAGTCGATCGCGAGCGCCTTCTCCTTCTTGTCGATCATCGTGCTCGAGGAAGTGAAGAGGTTCTTCGCATAGAGGCTCGAGGCGTTGACCGGCACGGTGCCGGCAAGGTTGAGCGGGCCGACGATGCGCACGCCGTCGACGCTCGACGGTCTTCGCCGGGCTCGGTCAGCTCGCAGTTGCCGCCACGCTCGGCGGCGAGATCGACGATGACCGCGCCGGGCTTCATGGTGTCGACCATCTCCTTGGTGATCAGGCGCGGCGCCGGTCGGCCGGGAATCAGCGCCGTGGTGATGACGATGTCCTGGTTCTTGATGTGGTTGGCGACGAGTTCGGCCTGCTTCTTCTGGTACTCCTCCGACATCGGCTTTGGCGTAGCCGGCCGCGGTCTGGGCCTGCTTGAACTCGTCGTCCTCGACGGCGATGAACTTGGCGCCGAGCGATGCGACCTGCTCCTTGGTCGCCGGGCGGACGTCGGTCGCCGACACGATGGCGCCGAGGCGGCGCGCGGTCGCGATCGCCTGCAGGCCCGCAACGCCGACGCCCATGATGAAGACCTTGGCGGCCGGCACCGTGCCGGCCGCCGTCATCATCATCGGCATCGCCTGCTCGAACATGCGAGGCCGCATCGACCACCGCCTTGTAGCCGGCAAGGTTGGCCTGGCACGACAGCACGTCCATCGACTGCGCACGCGTGATGCGCGGCATGAACTCCATCGAGAACAGCGCTGGCGCCCGTGCGCGGCGAGCGCGTCGAGGCCCGCGACGATCGCCGAAGGGATCGAGCATCGCGAACACCATGGCGCCGGGCTTCAGAGCCTTGATCTCGTCGACTCGTCGGGCGGCGCACCTTGAGCAGGATGTCGGCGCCGGCAAGGGCGGCGGCCGCGTCCGGAGCGATTTCGGCACCCGCAGCCTTCAAGACCTCATCTGAAAACCGCGAACGCTCTCCGGCGCCGTGCTCGACGCGAACGGTGGCGCCCAAGCCGACGAGCTTCTTGACCGCTTCGGGCGAAATGGCGACGCGCGTCTCGACGGCGGGTTCGGCTGTGACGGCGATAGTGACCATGACTTGGGCCTCGATGACGACGGGGTCGGCTGGCTGCACCGGCGGTGCGCGCGATAAAGGGCGGGCAGCACGGCGACGTGCCGTGGCGCACCACGGCCGCCCCCGCGCAGGCTCGCGTCGGCGTTGGCGGATCAGACGAGGAAGAAGGCCATCAATGCGAGAAGGATGACGGTCATGACGATCAGGATCACGCTGATGCGGAGGAAGCCCTGATAGGTACGCGTGTGCTCGGCATAGTCCATGGCCGGATGGCCGTTCGACGTGTCGATGCTCATGGTTGCGATCCTCGCGAGAGATGTGTCGGGGAAAGGCGCATGGGAACCTTGCCCTCCCCCGGAATTCGGCAATGCCAACCGGCCCGGCGGCCGATCGATCGAGCGCCGTCGTCTGGTACCCCATGAGTCCGCGGGCTTCAAGCACGCCGGCGCCGCGCCCCCCGCCGACCGTGTGGGATTTTGCCCCGCCAACTGCTGGAACTCTTGACCGGTCGGAGCACAGACTGCCGCACCGTTCGGTTTCGCGTGTGGCGTGCCAAATGGGGCGCCTACCCTTCTCTCTTTGTCGTTTTGCGTGAGACTTTCAGTATACAGGTTTGTCAGCCTGTTGCTTTCCCGTGCGCATTCTTGACGTGTTTTCAATGGTCTATTGCTTCGCATCGCGATGGACCCATACGCCGAATCGGATAAGACGTGACGTGATGATCTGACCTTTCCGTGCGGAGACGACATGGCCACCAGCTCGCAGACCGCCCTCCTCCAACTCATCGAGGCGTACCTGCAGGACCTGCGTCACGAGGCGGAGACGCTTTCGACGGTCGCTCGCCTGATCAATCGCTCCATCGAGGAGCGTCGGGCCGTAATGGCGGAGTTGGAGGCCTATTTCACAGGTCGGCAAGGTGCAGCCGCCAGCAGTCCCGGCGTGCACGGGCATCCCGCCTGGGCGGGCGTGCCGCCCGTGGCGGCGCCGGCCCAGCGCACCGACGATCTGCTGCGGGATCTCGACGCGCTGATGAGCCAGCCCAAGCCGCGAACCGGTCACTGGCCAAGCGGCTATCACGCCTGAGCTGGGGGCCGTTTGCTGTTTTGCACACGTTTGGCTCACCGGCGGGTGGCCTTCATTCTCATGACGGACGAACGGGAGCAGCCATGATTATCGGACAGCATCGCTCCCAACCTGCCGGCGCCGCTTCTGCCGGCGAGGCGGAGCGCGAGTCCTCGCCCGTCTCCACGCTTGCCAATCTGCTGTCCCAGCGTACGCGCCGGGCTTTCACGCAGCCGCCGCCCGTGCCGCCCGTCGCTTCGGCGGACACCGGGACCGTGGGTTCTGGCGATGCCGAGGGAGGCAGGACAGATGCGCGCGGGGAGGCGGCGGCGAGGCCGCCTGCAGACCGTGCGATGCCTTCCCTTGTTCCGGTGCAGGACGAAGCCGGGCCGGACGCCCGACCGGACGCCCTGGCGGAGGGCTTGAGCGCCGCGGCGATGGCCATGAGACATCCCCAGGAGGACACCGCCGCGGGGGCGACATCCGAGGCGCCCAGGGCCGGTGCGTCCAGGCACGGTGCGCCCAATCCGGGTGCGTCCATTCCCGTTGCCGCCGGGGCCGATGCGATCTCGGCGGGCGCGGCCCTCGAGCGGATGGTCCACCGCTTTTTCGACGACATCGACACCCTGGAGCGGGATTTCCGCCAATCGGTCGGTGGCGTGCACGCGCCGCAGAGCTATCGCCGACAGTGAGGCGCGGGCGCGGGGACGGAGCGCGCACCCTGGCGCCGCCACAATCGGCGCCTATCCGACGCGGCCATGCGCCATCGTAAAGCCCTCACCGGGCTGGCACTCGTTTTGGTCGCCGCCGTGCCAGCCGATCTGTCGACGGCTCAGTCGGCAGCGGGTGTTCGCGCCCAGGACGGCTGCTTCAGACAACTCGCCGATCCCTCGCGCGCCCACATCGACTGTGTCCATCCGGCGTGGCTGACGCCATCGGAGAAAGCTGACCTTGAGCGGGTCACGCGCGGCTATCTCAAGGATGCGCGCTGCTCAATCGACGTGCGCATCGCGCGCAGCACCATCGAAGCGGCGCTGGCCGCGGCCGACAGCGTCTTCCAATCGCCGAAGCTGCCGGTGCGCTGCGAGATCGAAACCCACAAGGGGCCGGTTCCGATCACCGGCACGTTCGCGCCACGCGTCGTATTCAGGAGCGGAAAGGTGGCCGAGGCCACACCGGGACTGGGCGACGTCATCGGCGTCAACGCCTATCTGGCGTGGCCGGCCGTGCAGTACGTCAATCGCTCACCGGGTATCCGCGCCGAGATGGCGCGGATGATCGACCAGTATGTCGCAACGGTCTGGCGGCGGCGGGCGGCCGGGCGCTAGCGCCAGCACGACCGCCATCGCCGGCGCCGCGTCCTCAGCTCATGGTCTCCAGCTTGCCCACGCCGAGGCGGTCGGCGATGGCGTCAAGCTGTTTGACCAGTGGCGCGGCGACGGGGATGCCCTGGACGTCATAGTCCTTCTGGCGCTTGACTCGCTCGTCGCCGGGCATACGCACGGCGTCGAAGCCAGGGAGCGGCTTGGAGGCGCGCAAGTCGTCGAGCTTCTTGCTGCCTTCGGCGACGAAATCGCCGAGGGGGCGGAAGCGGGCTACGTCGAGCGCCATGAAGAACTGGCCGGTATTGGTCAGCGACGCGCGGTCGGCGTTGAAGTCGACGACGTCGGAGCCGAAGTAGGCGCCGTTCAGCGTGCCGGCCAGCAGGCCGATCATGACGTTGAGGCCGGAGCCCTTGTAGCCACCGATCGGCAGCAGCACGCCATCGCCGGCTTTATCGGCATCGAGGATCGGCTCGCCAGTCTTCTTGTCGACCATCCAACCGGGCTCCAGCGGCAAGCCCTTGAGCTGGTGCGTCTTGATCTTGCCGTAGGAGGAAACGGTGGTGGCGATGTCGAGCACGAACGGCGGGTCGCCGGGGATGGCGAAAGCGATCGGGTTGGTGCCGAGCTTGGGCTCGGCGGAGCCCCAGGCGGCCATGTGGTTGGCGCTGGCGACGGCGGCGTAGATGCCGACCATGCCGGCGTCGGCGGCCAACTGGGCGTAGACGCCTGCGGCGCCGGCGTGGTTGGAGTGATGGATCCCGACCCAGCCGCAGCCTGTCTCCTTGGCCATCGCAATTCCGGTTGTGACGGCGGCATCTAGGCACAGGTGGCCCATGGCGTTGTCGCCATCCACGAGTGCAGTGGACGCGCCGGTCTTGGTGACCTTGACGTTGGGCGTTTTGTTGATGCCGCCGGCCTCGATGCGCTCCAGATAGGGGCCGGTGCGCATGATGCCGTGACCGTCGTTGCCGGCCAGATCGGCCGCGACCATCAACTCGGCGCAGCGCTTGGCGTCGCTGGCGGGGAGGCCGGCTTTCGTGAACACGCCGGAGATGTAGGCGATCGCTGCGGCTGGCTTGGCTCGAAGGATGGCGACTGTGCTCATGGGGAACTCCTGGGACACGCGGACCGGCGGCCGACTTGTGCCGCAAACAAGGGGACCGGCCGCCAGGCGGCCGGTCCCGTCAACACAGAGGACAGGCCCGGCTCAGGCCTGCGGCTTGCCGAGCAGATAGGCGGCCTGACGACCCAGGATCGTGTCCTTGTCGACCTGCGAGATCGGCAGGCGATTGACGATCGCGGGGCAATCGAAGGTGCCCATGTCGAAGGGATAGTCGGAGCCCAGCAGGACGTGGTCGGGCGTGTACTCGCGGATCAGCCACGTCAGTGCGCTGTCGAAGTGCGTGATGGTGTCGAAGTAGAAGCGGCGGATCGAGGCTTCCGGCGACACCGGGAGGTTCTTCTGGGTCTCCTGGCCCCGCACGTCCCAGCCGTGACGGAAGCGGCCCATCTGGTAGGGGATGTAGCCGCCGGCGTGCGACAGGCAGATCTTCAGCTTGGGGTGGCGCTCCATGACGCCTCCGAAGACGAGCGAGGCTGCGCCGATGGTCGTCTCGAGCGTGTTGCCGATGAAGTTGCGCAGATAATAGGTCTTGAAGCGGTCCGTGGGGACGACGAACTGCGGGTGCATCAGGATAAACGCGCCGAGCTCCTCGGCCGTCGCCCACAGCGGCTCCAGAGCGGGATCATCGAGGTTCTTCTGCTTGACGTTGGTGCCGATCTGCATGCCCTGCAGGCCGAGCTTGGTCATGGCGTGCTTGAGGACGTCGGCGGCCTTCTCGGGCGCCTGCAGCGGCACGGCGGCGATGCCCATGAAGCGGGTCGGATGGGCCTTGATGCAGGCGGCGATGCACTCGTTGATCATGGTCGAGGTCTCGACCACCATGCCGGGGTCCTGATCGTAGAGGAACGTCTGCGGCGTCTGGGACAGGACCTGCATGTCGACGCCGTTGTCGTCCATGTCCTTGAGACGCACGGACATGTCCCAGGCGCCAGCGGGATGCGGCCACTGCTGAATGCCGCCGATGTGCAGGCGACCCTGGATCTTGTCGACGTCGGTCAGTTTGCAGTCGAGCGCGGGCGCGATGCGGCGAATGCCGTCCATCATCGGCTCGTCGAAGATATGCGCATGCACGTCGATCGTGCGGACTTTTCCAGCCATGGCGTGAGCCCCTTCTTTGGCGTTTCCCGTGGGCTATGTGGCACATGGGGCGCGGCGGGGCAACGGGTCAGGCGACCCGTCGCGAAGGCTCAGGCGAAGACGTGCGGGGCGCTGGCGACTGGCCCGTCCGCGCCACGCCGGAGGTCACTCCACGATGCGGACCTGGAAGGTGCGCACGGAGGGCGTGCCAGAGCCCGTGCTGGCCGTCACCGTGAAGGTGTCGACGCCCTGGGCGCCAGGCTTGGCCGTATAGTAAATCCCGGTTCCCGGCAGTTTGCCCCCTGTGCACTTGCCCGATCCGCTGTGCATGACGGTCGTCATCTGGTTCGGCCGGAAGCTCACCTCCCCCTTCGCGGGCGGTGTCGTCACGGTCAGGCTCGGCGTCAGCGGCGCGCAATCGGCCTCCTTGAAACCGGCCATCACGTACATGCGCGCGGGGCGTCCCGGTACGACCGGTGTGCCGCGAACCGGATCGGCTGCGGTGGCCGCTGCACCCGCGGGCACGGCTGCGGTCTGCAGCGGTGCGGGCCCTGAGGCACATGCCCCGACGAACAACGCCGCGCACGCGGCGATCAGCGCTCTTGTTTGCATCAGCTCCCCCTCTCCTGGTCGCTACCGCTCCCGACAGCGGCGACTTAAGTGTAGCGCGGTTTGGCCGGTGTCGACGCGGCTTTCGAAGTTATAGACAGTTGCGCTCGAACGCTCGTCAGCCAGCAGATGCATGGGCTGCGACACTATGCAGGGCACAGTCGATGGCATGGCGCGTTGGGCATGGGGGGCACGTGGCGGTCGTTTGGTGCGCCTTCAGTCGCGCCGATAGGCCGCAGCGGGGTGGTCGGCCCCCAGTCGGGCGCGGCCCGGACCGTATAATTTCTCGCGCAAAGTTCCCGGCGCGTAGTCCCGCTTGAAGACGCCCCGTTCCTGGAGGATGGGCACAACGAGGTCGGCGATGTCTGCGAAGGTTTCCGGCGTGACCGCGTAGGCAAGGTTGAAGCCGTCGACATCGGTCCTTGCTACCCACTCTTGCAAGCTATCGGCAACCTCCTCAGCGGAGCCGACGACGACAGGTCCGCGGCCTCCGATGGAGGCGTGTCGCGCGATCTTGCGCGCGGTCCACACCTCTCCGGGATCGGCGTTGGTCGTAAACGACTGCAAGGCGGAGATCTGCGCGTCCGTCTTCTGGAACTGTAGCGGAGCGTCTGGATCGAGCTTGGAGAAGTCGATTCCCGTCCAGCCCGACATCAGCGCGAGGCCTCCGTCCTCGTCGACGTAGGTGCGGTACTCGGCCAGCTTGTCGTGCGCCTCCTTGGATGTACGGCCGGTGATCACCGTCATCATCGTGAGGACCTTGAGATCCTGTGGCTGCCGGTCTGCCTCGGCCGCAGCCTTTCGTAAGGCCGCCACCGTGCTGGCTACGACGCCGGGCGTGGGACCGTTGATGAAGACGCACTCGGCGTGCGTGGCGGCGAAGCGGCGGCCACGGCCGGAAGCGCCTGCCTGGTAAAGGACAGGTGTTCGCTGTGGCGAGGGTTCGGCGAGGTGTACGGCGTGCGAGCGGAAATACGGCCCATCGTGCGCGATGCGATGGATCTTGGATGCGTCCGCGAAGCGACGACCCACCTTGTCACGCAGCACCGCATCGTCTTGCCAGCTTCCCTCCCAAAGCTTGTAGACGACAGCCATATAGTCGTCGGCCATGTCGTAGCGGTGGTCGTGCTCGGTCTGCCGGGTCTGGCCCATGCCTTGTGCGGCGCTGTCCAGGTAGCCCGTAACGATGTTCCAACCGATGCGGCCCCGGGTGAGGTGGTCAAGCGTCGACATGCGGCGGGCGAAGGGATAGGGGTGCTCATAGGAGATGCCGCAAGTTACACCGAAGCCGAGGTGCTCTGTAACCAGCGCCATGGCCGGAATCACCATAAGCGGGTCGTTGACCGGCACCTGAACGGCATGTTCCAGGGCTGTCTCGGGACCGCCCTTGTAGACGTCGTAGATGCCGAGCACGTCGGCCAGAAAGAGCGCGTCAAATCGGCCGCGCTCCAGGATGCGTGCAAGATCGACCCAGTACTCGAGCGTGTTCTTGGTGAGTGAGTGATCCCGCGGATGCGTCCAAAGTCCGGGCGACTGATGGACGATGCAGCTCATATCGAAAGCGTTGAGGCGAATCTGTCTGGGCATCGACGGCTCCACGTTTGCCACGATCCTACCGCCAACCGATACGTTGTGGCGAGGCACATGCCGCGCTGGACGACAGGGCGCGCGGGCGTGGCGGCTGCGCTTGGCTCCCCAGCGGCTTGGGCATAATCTGGCAGCCGCGCACACACCCGAGAGCCCCACCATGTCCGCACCAACTGTCCGCTTCGCCCCCAATCTGACGTTCCTGTTCACGGAGCTTCCTGAACGCGCGCGCGTGCCGGCCGCGGCGAAGCTCGGATTCGACGCGGTCGAGTGGATCTTTCCCTACGCGGTGGCGAAGGACGAGGTCGCCGCGATCCTGGCCGACAACGGCGTCACCAACGTCTACGGCGTTCTGCCCGCCGACTGGGACAACGACAACTACGGATGGGGCGGGCGGCCGGGTGCGCAAGCGGCGTTCCGGCGCGCGGCGGAGACCGGCATCGAGTATGCGCTGGCCGGCAAGTTCGAGACGCTGCAGGTGGGGCACGGGCTGCAGCTCGATCCCGGCAATCCGCATCGCTCCATCGATACCTTGACCGAAAACCTCGACTGGATCTGCGCGCAGACGAAGGGCATGGGGTTCGACATCGTGCTGGAGCCGGTGACGGCGGCGCGGAGGGGGCGGCCGTTCGTGCTGGCGACACTGCAGCAGGCGGCCGACGTGATGGCGCGGGTGGGGGCGCCCAACCTGAAGCTCGTCTACGATACGTATCACATCCGCATGGAAGAGCCTGGCGCGCTGACGCACCATTTCGACCGCTGGCGCTCGATCATCGGCTATTGCCAGATCGGCAATGTGCCCGATCGCAACGAGCCGGGCGTGGGCGAACTCGACCTCCACGCCATCGTCGATCACATCCGTGCCGGGGGATACCAGCACGTGATCGGGCTGGAGTACGTGCCGTCGCCGGGGCGGGACACCTGGGCGAGCCTTGCCTGGGCGGAGCGCTACGGCTACCGGGTCGGCCGAGCCCCTGGGTGAGTAGGGCTTGCGTGAACGGGCTGGCGTGAGCGGGGCTGGCTCCCCTCGCCTCGCCTTCATGCTATGAAGTGGCGTGCTGGAGGCTGCCGGCGACGCCAGCGCGCGGACAAGAAACGACGCACGGAGGACCAAGGCCATGCAGGCGACCATCAACGGTGTGAAGCTGAATTACGAGATCGACGGCCGTGAGGGCGCGCCGTGGGTGACGATGGTCACGGGCATCGCAAACGACCTGACCATGTGGGACGGCCAGCTACCGGCTCTGACAAACGACCTGCGCATCCTGCGCTACGACTTTCGCGGCCACGGCGGCTCGCAATCCTCCCCGCCACCCTACTCAATGGACATGCTGCGCAGCGACCTGGTGGGGCTTTGGGATCACCTGGGCATCGAGCGGACGCATCTGGTCGCGCTGGGGCTCGGCGGTGCGATGATCCTCGGCGCGGCTGCCGAGCATCCCGAGCGCATCGACCGGCTGGTGCCGTGCTGCTGTCGCGCAAAGATGGTGCCGGACTTCGCGGAGATGTGGCAGGGGCTCATTACGCAGGTGAAGGCGAACGGGGTCGAGTTCGATCGTTGAGCGAACCGCCCAGCGCTGGTTCTCCGACGACTTCAAGGCGAAGAACCCGCAGGTTCTGGACGGTATCCGCTCGATGATCCGTGGCACGAGTTTGGATGGATACCTCGGTTGCATCGGGGCGTTTCTGACGCTCGACCACGAGGCGGATCTGGCGCGCATCAAGGCGCCGACGCTGTTCGTTTCGGGTGCGGAGGACAAGATGGGCGGGCCACCGGCGCTGATGCAGGGGCTCGCCGACAAGGTGGCGGGCGCGCGTCACGTGTCGGTGCCGGGTGCTGCGCACATCGCCAACCTTCAGAACGAGGCGGGCTTCAACCAGATCCTTGCCCGCTTTCTCATTCAGGGGACGGTGTGAGCGCCAGCGCGGGTCTTCGGGGTCTCGTGGAGGACGAAGCGCGCGCGGCGGGCTTCGACGTCATCGGCATCGCATCGGCCGGCGACGACCCCAAGGCCGCGCAGGGCCTCGACGCTTATCTGGCGGCCGGTCATCATGGTGACATGGCGTGGCTCGCCGAGACCGCGGATCGGCGCCGATCGCCGCGCGCAATGTGGCCGGATGCGAAAAGCGCCGTTGTGCTCGGCCTCAACTACGGTCCCGATGACGATCCTATGGCATTACTGACCGCGCGCAGCCGGGGCGTGATCTCGTGCTATGCGCGGGGACGGGATTATCACGACATCATCAAGGCGGGCCTGAAGCGGGTGGCGCGGCGTCTGCAGGCGGCAACGGGCGCTGATGTGAAGGTGTTCGTCGACACCGCGCCGCTGATGGAGAAGCCGCTGGCGCAGCGCGCGGGCCTGGGCTGGCAGGGCAAGCACACCAACCTTGTCTCGCGCTCACATGGCTCGTGGCTGTTCCTGGGCACTGTGCTGACGACGGCGGAGTTAGAACCTGACGTGGCGGAAGCCGATCATTGCGGCTCGTGCCGGCGCTGCCTCGACGTCTGCCCGACCGACGCCTTTCCCGCGCCCTACCAGCTCGATGCGCGCCGGTGCATCGCCTACCTGACGATCGAGTACAATGGGCACATCCCCCTCGCGTTCCGGTCTGCCATCGGCAATCGCGTGTTCGGCTGCGACGACTGCTTGGCGGTTTGCCCGTGGAACCGCTTCGCGTCGGCTGCCCGCGACCAGCGTTTGGCCGCGCGGAGCGAGACCGACAGCCCACCCCTGCGCGATCTTCTGTCCCTGAGCGAAGAGGCCTTTCGCGCGCGCTTTGCCGGCACACCAGTCAAGCGGACCGGTCGCGACCGGGTCGTGCGCAACGCGCTGATCGCAGCGGGCAACAGTGGCGATGCCACCCTGCTCGACCCGGTGCGCGCGTTGCTCGGGGATCCATCGCCTCTGGTGCGCGCGATGGCGGTCTGGGCCGCCGCACGGCTGACGCGGCGCGAGGATCTGGAAGGCATGGCTGCAACGTATCTTCCCGGTGAGGTGGACGAAGACGTTCGCGGGGAATGGACGTCGGCGCTGGAGGCTGGTGCGTGAGCCACATCCTGTTCTGCGGTCTGGGCTACAGCGCGAGGGAGATTGCGGCGCGGCTTGGTGCGCGACAATGGACGATCGCGGCCACGTCGCGCACGCCCGATGGCGAAGCTGAGATCGCATCGCGTGGCTATCGCGCGCTCGGGTTCGTGCCCGGTTCGGGTATCGCTTCGTTGCATGCCCACCCTTCGCCGACGCTTGAGACCCTCACGCATCTGCTCGTTTCTGCGCCGCCCGATGACGTGGGCGATCCCTTGCTCGAGACGCACATGGCCGACCTCGCGCTGGCCCCTAACCTGGAATGGATCGGCTATCTCTCGACCGTCGGCGTCTATGGCGACCATCATGGCGCGTGGGTTGACGAGACGACGGTGCCGGCGCCGGCCAGCCCGCGCGCGCGCCGGCGCCTTGCCGCAGAGGAGAGTTGGTTCGCCTTCGGCCATCGTACAGGACGCACGGTGGCGGTGTTCCGCCTCGCGGGCATCTATGGACCGGGGCGCAGCGCGGTCGACCAGGTGCTCGGCGGCACCGCCCGCTGCATCGTCAAACCTGGACAGGTGTTCAATCGCATCCACGTCGACGACATCGCGACGGCCGTGATCGCGGCCATCGACGCCAAGGCGGGCGGCCTGTTCAACGTGGCCGACGACGAGCCCGCGCCACCGCAGGACGTCGTCGCCCATGCCTGCGCACTGCTCGGCCGGCCCGTACCGCCCGCCATCGCGTTCGAAGCGGCCGAGCTGTCAGCGATGGCGCTGAGCTTCTATGCCGATTGCAGACGTGTCTCCAATGCGCGGCTCAAGCAGAGACTGGGCGTGAGGCTTGCCTATCCGAGCTATCGCGAGGGGCTGGCCGCGCTTGCCGAGGCTAGCGCGGCCAAGGGATAGGCGACGTTCAGCCAACGTTCAGCCGCGCTCGCGTCACATTGGCGGTGTCTCAATGAACGTCTGTCAGGCGTTCTTGTCATCTGTGTTCGGCGGCTCAGCGTCTACGCTGCGGCAGCCCCAAGCGTTTCGACAGCGGGACCAGACCATGATTGCAACCGTGAGGGCCGTGAGCCGCGGGCACGCGAGGGTGCGCGGCGCCAGGACGTCAATCCTGCGCGCGACGTTGGCGCTATCGCTATGCGGCGTCATCGCGGCCGCATCGCCAGACATTCAGCCGGCGCGCGCCGAGCAGCCCGCCGTCGATCCCGCCCACGCGCTGGCCTCCAAATTCGCCGCCGATGCCGATCGCGCCGCCCAGCGCGCCAAGGCCGCCGAAGCCGCCGCCCGTGAGGCGGAGGCGCGTCGGGCGGAGGCTGCCCGGCGGGCCGAGGCGACCCGTCGCACCGCCGACGCCGCGCAGCGCGATGCGGAGCGGCGCAAGGCCGACGAGGCCGAGATGCTCGCGCGTGCGCGCGCCGAGGTCGAGGCGCGCCGAACCGAAGAACAACGTGCGCGCTCCGAGCGTGCTGCGGCGGAAGCGGAGAAAGCCGCTGCAGAGCGCGCCGCGGCGTCGGAGCGCCAACGTGCGGATGCAGCCTCGCGCGCTGCCGACGAGGAAAAAGCCGCCGCGGCGCGACGGCTCGCGGCGCAGAAGGAGGACGAGGCGCGCCGGCGCGCGGCGTTTGCGGAGCGTGCCCGCCTGGAGGAAGAACGCATCGATCGCGAAACGGCCGCTGCGGCTGCGCGCGCTGAAGCCGAGCGCACGACGGCTGCTCAGGCCGCAGCTGCAGCCGAGCGGACGGCGGCCCGAGAAGCGGCGACCGCCAAGGCTGCGGAGGATCGCTTGATCGAGGAGGCCAAGCGCGCGGAGGCGGCGCGGCTTGCGATGGAAGCGGAGCGCGAGGCGGAGAATGCCGCGCTGGCCACCCAGTTGCGACGTATCGAGGACATGCACGCCGCCGAGCACGCTCCGAAAGTTCCACCGCCCTCGCCCGGGGCTGCCGCGCGCGCCGATACCCCTTCCCGTCCGCGTGCCCAGCCGGACGCGCGCGCAGACGCTCCTTCCGCCGGGGCGCGATCGGCGGCGGTCTCAGACCCGCGCGCGGCCGCGCACGTGGATGGGGACGCAGGCGGGGACGCAGGCGGCGTGATCCGGCCGCGATCGCACGTCCTGACCGGAGCCGTTCCGCCCGCGTCAGGGAGCGCACCGGCGATCGGCAGCGCCACTTCTTCGGCCTTGCCCGTGACGCGGGTGACCGTCCTCTTGGTAATGGAGCCCGGCGACCGGGGCATCCGGCGCTACAACAAAACCGCCGACCCGGTGCTGTGCTTGGCGGATGCCTGCTACGTCTCCAAGGGGCCCGACACAGACGCCTGGCGGGCGCCGCGCATGCGGGCGCTCGGCTCGCTCAACACGCTTGGTGGGCGCGCGGACGCTTGCAACCAGTCGCTGGGGTGCGTGTTCCGCAACGTCGACCTGCGCGGTACCCAGGCGAACCTGCAGCCGATCGACCTGCGTCTGCTGCGCCACGACCGCCGATCGCCGAGCGCTGTTGCCGCCGATCCGAGTTGCATTGCGAACGCCGGGCGTCTCGTCTGCGCGGCGACGGTGGATGGTGGTAGCTACCGCATGTGGGTGGTGCCCGAGACGGTGGCCGAGGCGGCCGGGCCGGACGCTTTGCTGGCGGCGATCCGCGGCGGGCTCGTCGCCGCGACGGGTCCGCAGCCTACCGGGCGGCTTCAGTAACAGTTTGGGGTCGCAACCCGGGCACAGCATGCCCCCAAACTGCAGCACAGCGTCGAAGCATGCCGGACCGCGCGTCAGTGCGTTGCGCAAGCGGGCTCATTCGTGCTGTGTTCAGGCTGGAGGGCCTGCCATGTTCAAACCGACCGTCCGGACCACAACGCGACTCGACCGCGCCGGGACACGCCGCGCCAACGCCGATTTCATCGCGGCGCAGGTAGCGGATGCCCGCGCGCGTTTTCTGCTGCTGTCCGACCTGAAACCGATCATCGTCTCCAATACCGAGCGGACCGATGGCGCGCTGCGCTGGTTCAGTCACTCGGATCTGGCGACGTGCGAGCTCAAGCCGGAGGAAGCCCTGTTCCTGGGGCTCGACCGCCGCGACGGCACTCCGCACTTCGCGCTCGCCTTCACCGAGCATCGCCTGCGCGCCTCGCCGCGCGCTATCGACATGCTCCGCCCCGCGGTCGACCTGCGTGGGCTCGCCATGCAGGGCGTTCTCGATCCGGAAGATCTGTCGCTGGCGGGGCAGGCGCGTGCGCTTGCCGCCTGGCATGTCAACGCCCGTCATTGCGGCCACTGCGGCGGGGTCAATCAGATCAAGGACGGTGGCTGGCGGCGCAAGTGCTGGGCGTGCGGTATGGAGCATTTCCCGCGGACGGACCCAGTCGTCATCATGCTGGTCGTGGACGCTGCGAGCGAACGGTGCCTGCTGGGCCACGAGTTGCGCTTCCAGGAGAAGATGTGGTCGACGCTGGCGGGCTTCATCGAGGCCGGCGAGGACATCGAGCATGCCGTGCAGCGCGAGGTGCTGGAGGAAGCGGGGCTGGAGGTCGGAGAGGTGCATTTCCACTCGACGCAGCCATGGCCCTTCCCGCACTCGCTGATGATCGGCTGCATCGGCATGGCGACGACGACTGACATCCACATCGATCCCACGGAGATCCAGGAGGCGCGCTGGTTCACGCGCGCCGACGTGCAGCGGATGGCCGACGGGACGCATCCGGAAGGGCTTTTCATTCCCGGCAATCACGCTATCGCGCGCGCGCTCATCAACGCCTTCATCGACGGCAGCTGGAAGCGCTGAGACCGAGGCGGGCCACGCGCACGTCCATTGGCTCGGCGCTCAGCCGCCCTGTTCGGCACGATCAGGCGCAGGCATCCAGCGGACCGGTCCGCCTGGATGCGTTGCCGACAGGGGCTTGGCCAGCGCCAGGATGCGCGCCTTGAGCGCGGCGCCGGTTGTTGCGGGCGCAGACGCCAGCAGGCGGGCCGCCAGCGCGGCGACGCGGGCGGCGGCGACGCCGGGGCCCGACATGGACACCTCGCCGCCGGCCGCTGTCGGTACGGGGATCGGGCGCGAGACCGCAGCGATCTCGGCGTGAGCCATGGGCGTGCCGATGCGCCCGGCCGGGTCGGCGTCGACGACGGTCAAGACATTGGCGAGGCCGAGGCCCGCTGGGTAACTCGTCGCGCCTGCGTCGACCGGTGCGGCCGGCATGACGATCAGCACATTCTTGAAGTGCGTCGCCGCCTCGGCAAAGGCCAGCCAATCCTCGCGGCGGCTCGTGGACGACGCCTGCACGAGCAGCACGCGGGCCGGGCTTTGGCCGGTTACGGCGACCATTCGCCCAAGCGTGAGGGCCTCGGTCTTGATCCGCAGCGGCATGATGCGCGCGCGCCCCGCCTCGCCCAGCACGAGTTGGGCAATGGCGATGCCCAGGCCCTTGGGCGCGCCGGTTGAGGCTTGCTCAAACGGCTGGCGGTCGTTGTCCACGAAGTCCCAACCCAGCAACTCGCCCTCGCCATCACGCGCCATCCGGCGCGCCATCTCGGGGCGCGTGTAGTCGATGCCCCACGGGCTCGCGATGGCGACAGCGACGCCGCCAGGGTCGACGCCGGGCGGCAGCGATGGCTTGCGAGACCGGGCCTCGACCGACATCGCCATAACACCGAAAATGAAGCTGGCCATCAGCAGGGACGCGAGGTTGGTCGCAAGCCTGTGCGCGCGCTGTTGCGGGAGCCGGCGGGCGATCGGGCGCCCGGCCGTATCATCATGCCGGTTGATCATCTGACGCCCCCGACCATGAGCCCGGTGACGAGGTCTGCCAGGCCGTCGATATCGTCGAGGGCGAAGACGGGGACGCTGGCGCCGTCGACGTCGTGATCGGCCGCGATGGCGACGACGCGTGGATCGTCAGGATGAAGCGGCGTCGCCTGCCGCGCGTTGCGGCGGCGCACCTCGATCTTGGGGATGGGCGACGTCTTGAAACCCTCAGCGACCACGACGTCGACGGGCGAGAGGCGGGACAGCATTTCGGCCAGCATCGGCTCTGTCTCCCCGGCGCCGATCTCGTGCATGATCGCCCAGCGGCGCGCGGAGACGATGGCGACCTCGCGGGCGCCAGCGCGGCGGTGGCGGGCACTGTCGGTCTCGCCGGGGTCAACGTCGAAGCCGTGGTGGGCGTGCTTGACGGTGGCCACCGTCAGACCGCGACGGGTCAACTCGGCGACGAGGCGTTCGACCAGCGTCGTCTTGCCGGAGTTCTTCCAGCCGGCGACGCCGATCACATAGGCCGAAGTGGGCGCGGGACTTGAGGACATGAGATCGCGGCCTGGGTATGGGCTGACCTAGACGAGATATTCGGCACCAGCCGGCGTCGCTCATGCCTCGAGCAGCCGACGCACCTCTTCCAACTCTTCCGGCGTGTTGGCGTTGAAGAAGGGGTCGATCACGCGTCCCTTCACGGCGACGAACGCAAACGGCACGGGCACCGTACCATGACGGTCGGTCCATCGCAGCACCTTGCGCACGCCCTCGCGCAGGGCGGCTTCGAGGTCGTCGGCGAGGGCGACCGGCCACAAACCGATCACGGGATGCAGTTCGCCGTCCGACTGGGCGATGGCGATGGCCGAGGGGCGGTCGGCGGTGGCGGCGGCGAGCCTGGCGACGAGATCGGCGGGCAACAGCGGAGCATCGGCAGATACGGTCACAAGATGCGTCGCCGCGGTCGTGGTGGCGGCCCACCGCATGCCCGCCAGGACGCCGGCGAGCGGGCCGACGAAGCCGTCGACCGTGTCGGGGACGACCGGCAGGGCAAAGGCTTGGAAGCGGGCGGGATCGCCGTTGGCGTTGATAGCGATGGGACCGACCTGGGGGCGCAGGCGCTCCAGGACGTGGGCGAGCATCGGTTGGCCGCCGACATCCAGCAGCCCCTTGTCGCCGCCGCCCATACGCCGCGACAGGCCACCGGCGAGGACCAGGCCGGCGATGGTTCGGGTGGTCTTGGTCATGGCTTGGAGTTCTAGTTCCTGACAGCGACGGGCGCCAGAGACCACGGCGTCCCCTCATCCGGCATCGGCGCTTCCCTGCCGGCCGAGCGCCTCGCGCCGGCGCACGCGCTCGCGATGGGCGGTGTAGATGCCCGCACCGACGACGATGGCGATGCCGAGGAAGGTGTGCGCCTCGGGAACGTGGCCCCAGCCGATATAGCCCGCCAGCATGGACCACAGCACGATCGAATAGCGGAACGGAATGACGGCGGTCGTCTCACCGCTGCGCAGGGCGATGATCAGACTGGAGTAGCCGCCCATCAGGCCGAACGAGGCGATCACGAGCAGGACGAGGTGCGTGCCGCTGGGCCAGTGCCAGGCGTTGCCGGTCCGATGCTCCACGACGCCGTAGGCGAGGCCGCCGATCAGGGTGACGACGAACGTGAGGAACGTGACGAAGACGGTCGGTGTGGTGCGTGGGATGTAGCGGGTGGCGAGGTCGCGAACTGTCACGAACAGCACCGCGAGGACGGCGGGCAAATACCACCAGGTGAAGTCTGCGCCGCCGGGCCGGATGATGATGATCGCGCCGATCAGGCCGGCGCCTGTCGCCATCCATCGGCGCCAGCCCACCTTGTCGCCCAGGAACAGGGCGGCGGCCGCCGTGATGACCAACGGAGACGTCTGCATGATGGCAGTGGTGTTGGCGATCGGCAGGCGCACGAGCGAGGACACATACAGCAGCGAGCCGCCGATCTCGCCGATGTTTCGGAGGAGCATGGGCCAGCAGTAGGCCGCCTTGAGGTGGGCGACAATGCCACGGCGCAGGACGAACGGCGCCATGATGAGGGCCCCGAAGCCGCAGCGCATGGCGATCACCTGGCTGGCGGGCAGGTCGGCGCCGGCGGCCTTGGTGAGTGCGTCGGCAACGATGAAGCTCGCCATGGCGAGCAGCATGAAGGCGATGCCGCGGGCGTTGTCGTGGGCGGGGGGCTGCGCGGGTCCCGTTTGCGCGGGGCGACGGGGGGCGGCGGTGGTCATGCGGGTTGGGAATCCGTGCAGCGGCGGGCGGCCAGCACTGGCACGCTGCAGCGCGCGGTGAAAGCGCCAATTCACCAGCGCATGCATGCCACGCCCGCAGCGCAGACCGGACGACGGCCACGGCCGTCATCGGATCCGGCACCCGGGCGGTCGTCGCCGTCAGTCGGCGCGCAGGTCGGGATGCAGTTGGAAGCGCAGGTCGCCGGGCTCCAGTTCGATGGCGCCGCCGCCCCAGTAGAACTCGGGCGCGACGAGACGCTGGCGCTCTTCCAGCCAGGGCAACGTGCGATTGAGGAAATTGTCGATCGGAATGAGCAGCGCCAGCAACTCCTCGAACGGGCCGACGATGTGTTTTTCGGCTTCCTCGCGATCGGACCAACAGGGAAGCACAAGGCGGTCCTGGGCGCTGCCGGAGAGCAACAGGCCCGGACCATCGATGCCTTCGAGCATCCAGACGACACCGGTGGTGGAGACCGTGCGGACAAAGCGCTCGATGGCGGCAAGGCGCAGGCGTTCGCCGATGTCGCGGGCCTCGACCTCGGGTTCGACGGGGTCGGCACCCCAGTCGGGGCCGACGAAACGCTTCATTTGTGCCAACGCAGGCAGCACGTCCTGCAGGAGATCGGACCTGGTCAGCTCTTTGAGGCGCGGCCGGTCTGCCACGGAAGAGGCCCAGCGGCGCGCCTGCTGCTCGTCACTCCAAAGGAGCGTCACGTCGCGGCCCTTCCAGCGCTGCGACTTGACGCGCGAGAGGCCTTCACTGCCAGCGACGGCCCACACGCGTCCTGTCTCGTTGACCCGGTGGATGAACCGGTTGCGCACGTCGGTCTCGGCGTGGACGCCCTGGGACTTCAACAGCATGACGATGGGTCTCCGCGGCTGGTTGCGAAAACCTAAATCGACAGGGTCAACAAATGATGAAACAGTCCTTTTCTCAGCGTGCGGTTTCCGTGAACATGATCAACGGGCGGGCTCGGTCGCGCTGAGCAACGCGACGAGGCGGTCGGCGGCGGCCATCTCCTGCCAGCGCCGACGGCGGCGGGCGGCCGCTTCGGCGTCCTCGCCCCACTGAGCAATCTGCCAGTCCTCGTCGACGTGGGCGGCAGCCCACGCGGCCTCGGCCGACATGGCCCGCTCGAGGCACGCGAATGCGATCAGCGCGGACCCTGTCAGCGTGGTCATGACGTGCAGCGCCGCGATCGCGAAGGCGTCGTGGGCGTGCAGCAGTGCGGCAAGGCCGCGGCCGACAGCTTCGGGCTGGGCGACGGGCATCAGGCCTGCCGTCACGTGCAGGGCCGCGCCGATGCGGCGCTCGGCGTGCGCGACGACGGGATCCCACATGTGTGCCTGTCGTTCGACAAGGCCTGGGGGAGCTTCAGCGCGATAGCACACGAGATCGCTGCCGGCGTACTTCACGACATCGGCCGCCACCTCCGCCTCGCGACCGGCGACGCCGTCGATCACGGTATTGACGAGGCGGGTCAGTGGCATCGTCGCGGGATCGATGACCGCGACCTGCGCCTGCCACTCTGCGGCCACCGCCTCGGCCAAGGCCACGTTGAGCACGAGCAACGGACGGCCGCCCGGTGTTTTGGCGGTGCGGCGGTCGAGCGTGACGATGAAGCCTTGCGTGTCGCCCGGCGCTGCCTCGAAAGCGGCCGTCGTGTAAAAGCGCTTTGGCTTTGCGGCAGGCGCGCGCGCAGCAGTGGTCGGATCGGGTCGCTCGTTGTGACCGTTGGGTTCGCTCATCGCGGTCCTCCTCAGCGTCGCGCCAGCAGCCGGCTCACGGCATCGGGGATCTCGTCGTAGATCCCGGCGACATGGTGGGCGCCCGCCTCGGTCAACGCGGCGGGTGGGTGATAGCCCCACGCGACGCCCAACGCGCCGACACCAGCAGAGCGCGCCATCTCAATGTCGAAAGTTGTGTCGCCGATCATCACGGTCTGGTCGGCGTGGCCGCCCACTTCGGCAATGGCGGTTTCGATCATGGAGGGATGGGGCTTTGAGGGGTGTGTGTCGGCGGTCTGGATCGTGTGGAAGTAGGTGTCGAGGCCCTCGCGCTCGAACAGCATCGCGACGCCGCGCCGGGACTTGCCGGTGGCGACACCCAGCAGCACATCGTCGCGTGCGGCCAAAGCAACGATGGCCTCGCGCGCGCCCGGGTAAAGCGGTTCAGCGTGAGCGGGATCCTTGCGCAACGCGCCGAAGGCCGACTTGTAGCTTTCCGCGATCCTCAGCACCTGGCGCTCGTCGCGCGGGTCGTGGACGAGGCGTGCTACGGCGGGCACGAGCGAGAGGCCGACCACCGACAGCACGGCCTCGCGCGGCGGCGCGGTGAGACCGGCTTCGACAAACGCCGTCGTCATCGCCGCGACGATCATGTGCTGGCTATCGACGATGGTGCCGTCGCAGTCGAAGATGACGAGCTTGACGCCGGTTGCTGCGCTTTGCGCCATGGCGCTCACGCCTCCTCGCGCACGAAGCGAGCGGCGTCGAGGCCCAGAAGATCGAAGCTCGCCTGCATGTGCGGCGGCAGCGGCGCGGTGACATCGACGGTGCCGCGGCCGGAGGGATGCGGGATGACGAGCCGGCGCGCGTGCAGGTGCAGGCGCGATTCCGTGCGTGCGTCGCCCGGGCCATCGCCGGAGGGCATATCGCGGTCGCCGTCGTACTTGTTGTCGCCGGCGATGGGATTGCCAATCAGCGCCATGTGCGCGCGCAACTGGTGCTGGCGTCCCGTCACCGGCTTGAGCGATACCCACGCCCACTTGTGGCCGACGCGATCGATGACGGAATAGTGCGTCGTGGCATGCATGGCGCCGTCCTGCTCGCCGGGCTCGGATTTGCGCACGCGGTCGCCGTCGGGGCCCGACGCCTTGATCAGTGCGGCCTCGATCTTGCCCTGCGGCGGCTTGGGCACGCCGTGAACCAACGCCCAATAGGTCTTGGCGGCCGAGCGCGTCTGGAAGGTTTTGCCGAGACGGGCGGCGGCGGCGCGCGTCTTTGCGATCAACAGCACGCCCGTCGTGTCGCGGTCGAGGCGATGGACGAGCCGCGGGCGCTCGCCGCCGAAGCGGTCGGTCATGTTGGCGAGGATGCCGTCGAGATGGCGCTTGGTGCCGGTGCCGCCCTGGACGGCGATGCCGAACGGCTTGTTCAAGACCAGGACGTCGTCGTCCTCGTAGAGGATGTTCTTTTCGATCAGGTCGCGGTCGCCCTTGGAGACGCCCATCGGGGCCTTGAGGCTCGGTGGCAGTGGCGCCTTCCTGGCGGGCTCGCGCACGATGGCGGGCACGCGCACCTCAGCGCCCTCGACCATGCGGTGGTTGGCTTCCACGCGACGGCCGTCGATGCGGACCTGACCCGTGCGCAGCAGCTTCTGCAGGTAGGCGTTGCCGACATCGGGGAAATGCGTGCGGAACCAGCGGTCGAGCCTGAGGCCCGCATCGCGGCTGGTGACGACGATGGTTTCAACACGAGGGCTCATGACACCATCAACATCCTGCCGGCAGCGATGCCGGCGAAAACAGCGAGAAGCGACAGGGCCACGCTGGCTAAGACGTAAAGCCCCGCGGTGAACGTGGCTTCACCCCGCCATAGCGCGGCGAAGTCGAGGGCGAATGCGGAAAAGGTCGTGAAACCGCCGAGAATGCCGGTTGTCAGGAAGATGCGCCACTCAGCGCCGCCGCCGAGACGATGCAGCAGCCACTCCGTGACAATTCCCATCGCGAAACATCCCAACACGTTGACCGTCAACGTCGACCAAGGAAAGGCCGTGCCGACGGTGCGCGCGGCACCGACGTTCACGAGGTAGCGGGCAGCGGAGCCCAGTGCCCCGCCGGCCGCGGCGAGTAGCAGGTGCCGCATGGCGCTCCGTTCGGCCGGCTGTTCGCGCCGACGATCGAAGCGGCTTATAGCGGCAACGCGGGTGCGGGGAAACGACTTCGAGGCCAGGCCTTCGAGACACCGCGTGGCGATACGGCCTGCGACACAGCTTGGCGGTGCCGGGGCCTGCCGGCGGGCGGCCCAGCTCAAACCTCCGGCGGATGGGCGGCGGGCGGCGTCGGGGCCGGGTTATGGGTTGGGGCAGCAGTCTGGGGCGCCATCCAGCCGGCCACGGCCCAGCCGAACAGCCAGCCGGCGACCAGGGCCGCCAGGTTGGTGGCGATGAACACCAGGGCATGGAGTTCTCCCACGCTGTCGGGATTGTCGAAGGTGAAGCGGCCGACTGCCCAGGACGCAAGCGGAGACGAGACGAACACCGTCGCGGTGCCGGCGAAGGCGGCGGCAAAGGCCATGGCGATCAGGTAGCGCATGATGGCTCCTCGGCAGGCACGAGTTGCGGGCCTTCCCGCCGGGGCGGGAGCAGGCGCGCGGGCGCCCTGCCTATTTCACGTCCCAGAACCAGATCTCGCCGGCATGGGCGTAGTTGCCGGTGTAGCCGAGCCACGAGAACCACTCCATCAGCCACTTCGCGGATGACCGATAGCCGTTCCACACGTCGATATGGTCGCCGGTGGGCCGGCCCGGCTGGTCGGTGGAACGCTGCCAGTAGTCCTGCAAGTAGACGAGCCCGGTGCGGCCGTAGAGTTGCTTGTAGAAATCCTGCGTGGCGGGGCTGCGGATGATCTGGCGCGGCCCCACGCCGGGCAGGTTCGCCCGCGCAATGGCGTTGGCGAGCTGGTTGGCGTTGATGAAGTGCATGTCCTCGCGGGAATGCACGCCGCATGTCGTGACGCCGGGCAGCTGCGATGCCGTCACGCCCGCGCGACGGAGCGCGACGCTCATGCGGATGGCGCACTGGTTGGAGAAGACGGGCAGCCCCTGGTGGACCACCTTGCCCTCCAAGTTCGTCAGCGTCACGGGCGCAAGGCACGGCGTC
This sequence comes from uncultured Alphaproteobacteria bacterium, assembly GCA_963697205.1. Lineage (GTDB taxonomy): Bacteria > Pseudomonadota > Alphaproteobacteria > Rhizobiales > Hyphomicrobiaceae > CAVONB01. Next base: position 130,328 of record CAVONB010000016.1, read on the forward strand.
TGGACGCTCTCGTTGATCGGGTGGCTGTGCCACAGGTCTGAGAACCGAACCATCCGTGTCTCCCGTCGCGTGGATCGCCGCGGGCGGCCCCCTGCCGCCTCAGCGAAAGATGGCCCCTTCTGCCGGCAAACGCAACGTCGCCCACCGCGCAAGGCCCACCGGGCGTTCAGGTGTGTGCCGCCCTGGCTGCGCGCTGACGCGCAGGACCGGCCGGCGTGCCGCCTGGCCACCGGTGGGTCGCACGCGATCACAACGAACGCGACGCTGGCGGTCAGGCGCTCGGCACCCAGGGATCGGGGGCGACGGCGTCGGGATGCGTCCTGACGTCGATGACGGCGGGCTTGCCGCACGCGAGCGCCGCCTTGAACGTCTTGGCGAAGTCGGACGCCTTCTCCACCGTCGCGCCCCAGCAATCCAGCGATTCTGCGATCTTCTGCAGGCTCAGCGGGTGGAAGCGGTGCAGCTCCTCCTTGTTGCCCTCGCGGTTGCCATAGGTGGCATTGATGTTGCGCACGCCTTGGCCAAGGCCGCCGTTGTTGTTGACGACGATGACGACGTTGAGGCCCCAGCGGCGCGCGGTCTCTAGCTCGGGGAAGTGGTAGAAGAAGCCGCCGTCGCCGCAGAAGACGACGACGGGGCGGTCGGGGGCGGCCGCCTTGGCGCCCATGGCGGCGGGCACGGACCAGCCGAGCGAGCCGGCCGCGCGGTAGTAACTCTGGGTCGCGTGGCGGATGCCGATCATGTTGCCGGTCCACTGGGCGGACCAGCCGGTGTCGGAGAGGAAGATCGCGTCCTTGGGCAGGTTGTCGGTCAAGAGCGCGCACAACTCGTTGGGGCGCATGGCCGCCTCGCCCTTGGGCTGCTCGTCGACGAGGCGCTGCCAGGCATCGACGTGCTTCTTGGCCTGGTCGAGCCAGGCCTTGCGCGCCTTCTTGGCGGTGCCGGCGACCAGCGCCTCCAGGCCCGCCCGGACGTCGGACTGGATGCCGATGGTGCCGGGATAGTTGCGGCCGAGCTCCATCGGCTCGATGTCGATCTGCACGATGGCGGTGCCCTCGCGCGGTACGCGCCAGTTGACGGTCGTCATGTCGGCGGTGCCGCTGCCGGCGAAGATCACCAGGTCGGCCTCGTCGACGATGTGGTTGGCCGAGCTTGCGCCGTAGGTGCCGACGACGCCGCCGTAGAGCGGATCGCCCTCCAGGATGCAGCCTTTGGCGTCGAGCCCGCAGATGACCATCGCGCCGATGCGCTTGGCCAGATCGTTCACCGCCTTTTCGCCACCGCAGATCATGACGCCGCGGTCGGCGATGATGACGGGACGGGCGGCGGCGTCGATCGCCTTGACGGCGCGTTCAACCGCTGCGGGGTCGGGATGGGGCCGCTGTCCGGGCATCCGACCGTATTCGGGCTCGGCCTGGGTGTTGAAGGCGCGCGACTGGGCGGCGAGCACGTCGCCCGTGTGGCCGGCGACGTCGAGATGGACGGGCCGGGGTGTGCCGGTGGTGGCGGCACGGAACGCCTGGCGCAGCAGCAGGGGGAGCTGCTCGGGCGTCTCGATCACGCCCTGGAACTTGGTGACGGCGGCAAACAGTGGCTCGTGCGCCACCTCCTGGTAGGCGTTGCGGTACTGCATGGGCTGGGTGTGGCGACCCGTAATGGCGATCACCGGCGAGGCGCCGAGATAGGGATCCTGCAGGCCCGAAGCCAGGTTGGCCGCGCCGACCGACTGCGAAAGGCAGACGCCGGGCCGACCGGTGACGCGCGCGTAGCCATCGGCCATGTACGTCGCCGCCTTCTCGGAGTGCGTCAGGATGCGTTTGATGCCGAGCTCCTCGAGTTCGATCATCGTGCGCCGCAGGATGGCGTCGACGAAGAAGACGTGGGTGACACCATAGCCCTTCAGCATCTCCGCGATGCAACGGCCGGCAGTGATGGTGGGCGGGGTCTTGGTCTCGGTCATGGGGTCTCCTCCCGGCAGCCGATGTGTCCCGGCGTGCCTCGGGTCCTGGCGGTGTCGACGGTGCGTTTTGCCTGGCCCGGCCGGCCGGGGCCGACCGGGCTTGCGACATACGATGGAATTGGAGGCGTGGCGTCAAGGCGGCTCGTGCCAGCGCCGGGCGCACCCCTGGCGTGCCTTGGGCGCAGGGCGGACGGGGGTGGCGGGAGCCGGCCCGCAGGTCTGGGCGACCTCGGTGATCGACACCGGTGATTGACACGGGGGCCCGGCGGACTCGATCATCGCGTCACGGCCCACCCGGTCATCAATTCAGAACCCACGAAGGGCCGACAGGGAGCGAACGCATGATCAACCGACGCACGCTCACGGCGGCCCTGGGGGCCGCACTCGTCCTCCTCCCCCTGGCGGGCACCGCCTCGGCGCAGGACGGCTATCCCTCGCGGCCCATCCGCATGATCGTCAACGGCGCTGCCGGGGGCGTGACCGACGTGCCCGCGCGACTGCTGGCGGAGCACATGCGCGAGCATCTCGGCCAACCCGTCGTGGTGGAAAACATCGGCGGCGGCGGCGGCATCGTGGGAGCGATGCAAGTTCTGAAGGCAGCGCCGGACGGCTATACGCTGGGATATTTCCACGCCGCCTCGCACGGGTTGCTGCCGGCGTTGAAGAAGTCGATCCCCTACAGCGCGACCGAGGACTTCATTCAGGTGTTCCAGACCGTGCGCGCGCCGTTCGCGGTGATCGTGCCGCCGGGATCGCCGGCAAAATCGATCAAGGACCTGGAGGCTCTGGGCAAGTCTAAACCCGACGGGCTGAATTACGGAACGCCGGGCATCGGGAACTCCTCGCACCTGCTCGGCATCATCATGGCCAAGCAGTTCGGCGTGACGATGAAGGCGGTGCACTACCGGGGCGAGTCTCTCGCCGCGCAGGACATCGTCGCGGGCAACATCGACTGGGCGCTGGTATCGCAGGCAAAGAGCCTCGTCGACGGCGGCAAGGCTCGCGCCATCGCGACTTCCGGCGACAAGCGCTGGTCGGCGTTCCCCGGCATCGCCACGCTGCGCGAGCAGGGTGTCCCCGTCGACATCTACGCCTTCAACGGGATCATGGTCGCCAAAGGCACGCCGCAGGCGATCGTGGACAAGCTCAACGCGGCCGCCAACAAGGCGCTCAACGCTCCGGGCGTGCGCGATCGGCTGGAGGCGGTCGGGTTCGAGGTGTTCGGAGGGACGCCCGCCGACTTCAAGAAGTCCATCGTCGAGTACATCGCGTTCGCCCGCAAGCTCGGTCAGGAGAACAACCTCTCAATCGATTGATGGGGGGGGACGCGACATCACGTGGAATGCGCGGATTGGCACCTCGGCAGGCCCCTGCCGGGGTGTTAGTGCTCCGACTCTGACACTTGGTTCCCAAGCGTCCGATCCAGAACACCAGCGTTTCACGAGCCCCATTGCGAACCCGACCATCAGGCCAGCGGACCACTGCCATGAACGACTTCCACGGCGTCTTTCCCTATCTCGTGTCGCCGGTGCGGGCCGACGGCGCCGTCGACCAGGACGTACTTGGCCGGCTATGCGAGGATCTCATCGCAGCCGGCGTGCACGGGCTGACACCGCTCGGCTCGACGGGAGAGTTCGCTTATCTCGATGGCGCTCAGCGGCGGGCGGTGGTGTCGACCACGATCGAAGCTGCGCGCGGCCGCGTGCCGGTGGTGGCCGGGGTCGCAGCCACGACAACGGCGGATGCGGTGCGCCAGGCGAAGCTTTACGAGGAGATGGGTGCGGACGGCATCCTGGCGATACTGGAGGCCTATTTCCCGCTGTCTGAAGCGGGCGTGGTGGCCTATTTCCAGGCGATCGCCGAAGCGGTGCGCGTGCCGGTCGTGCTCTACACGAACCCGAGCTTCCAACGATCGGACCTGACGCTCCCCGCGATCAAGGCGCTCTCCGCGGTGCCCAACATCGGTTATATCAAGGACGCCTCGACCAACACCGGGCGACTGTTGTCGATCCTCAACCTCGTGGGCGACCGCATCAAGGTGTTCTCTGCATCGGCGCACATTCCTGCCGCCGTGATGCTGATCGGCGGTGTCGGCTGGATGGCGGGCCCGGCCTGCGTCGTACCGCGCCAATCGGTTGAGCTCTACGATCTGTGCCGGGCAGGACGGTGGGACGCGGCGATGGCGCTGCAGCGCAAGTTGTGGGCGATGAACCAGGCGTTCGCGCGCCACAACCTGGCGGCCTGCATCAAGGGCGCGCTGGCGCTGCAGGGCTACGACGTCGGTGTGCCGCTGCCGCCGCAGGCACCGTTGTCGGACGACGGGATCGCGGACGTGCGCGCGGCACTCGCGGCGGTCGGCGGATTACCGGGATCGGGATGAGTGTACGGGCGGCAGGCGTCAGCGGCCGATCACGGGGCGCTGCGCGGGCAGTCCGGGTGAGCGGCCCGCAGGTGCCGACTGGGCGTCGGCGCGTTTGCCGCCGGCCTGCGGCTCGCCGCCGGGTACGTACTCCGCCTGCTTGCAGGAGCAGCCCTGGACGAACTCCTTGCGATACTTGAACGCGGTGCGCAGCGACGTATAGGGCTTCTGCTCGCCCATCGACATGGCTTGGTCGAGCGAGCCGCCGGGATTGGGATAGTAATAGAGCTCGGCGGGCGCGGCGCACTTGGACTGGCAGGCCTCCGCGTCGCGCTGGAAGTGATTGGGCAGCGTGGAGAAGCTGACCGGGAAGTAATAGCCGTCGCACAGGCGCACGCAGAGCGTGCGGTAGGTGGCGAACGGCAGCCGCCCGAATTGATTGCCGCCGCCGTTATCGCCGACACTTTCGCCATCCTGCCAGAACGCGGAGAACGGATTGAATTCGTTGGAACGCCGGCGGGCCTCCTGTTGGTAGGCGGCCCCGCAATTGTTGCGGGCAAGTTCGCGAACGATCTCGTCCTGGTAGGAGCGCTCCGAACTTGAAGCGAGCTGCTGGCGCTGGTTTTCGAACTCTTGCAGCTGGCGCTGGGCGCCTTCCACCTGACGCGAGAGATCGACGCATTTGCGCGTGCGGCGCAGCGACTTGGCGAACAGGAACCATTCGTAGCAGTCCGCGCGCTCGAGCTGGGCCTGGCTCTGGGCGAGCTGGCGCCGGGTTTGGCGGATGTCGGCGTCCAGGCGCGGGAGGACGTCGCGCGTGGAGTTGCCACGCTGGGATTCCTGGACGAGGCGCTGCTCGAGCTGAAGGCAGACCGAGGACCGATTGCCGTAGCTGGCGCCGGGTTGGGTGGATGGCGGAGGCGCCTGGGCGGGCGGCGCGCGATAGACAGGCTCGCGGGGGACGGGCGGGCGTTCGGGCTGGCTCCAAGGCCATTGCCAGCCTTGGGCCAGCGCGGCGCCAAGCGGTATGCTCGCCACGCCGATCACGGCCATCGCAGCCAACAGGGCGGCGAGCGTGGCGCGCACTCGGCCTCCTGGTCCCTTACGGACGCCCTGGCTGGTGGATTTCGTCTGCATCCCCCGGATGCTCTCCTCGCGGTGCCTTGGCACGGGTCACGGCGCCAGCGGCGTGTCACGCGCGCCCCGCCTCCCGCATCGAACCCTTCGGAGCGTTCGGCGCCCCTCGTGACCGTGACCTTGGCGTCTTGCGGCCGCGCGTGCCGATCGGGCCGCTGCTTGCGCGTGCATTATCGGAATGCTGCAATGGGGGTCAATGCGGGCCGAATTGGGGCGCCCGGTCATGCCTGTGGCAAATGCGCCGCACTCGCGTTGCCCTCTCCCGCCGCGTGCGGGAAGCGTCGTTGTCGCCTTTGTATGGAGCCTTGCTACCATGACACCCGATGCCGTCGCCGCCGCAGCCAACACCCTTGCCGATCTGCGCCGGGCCCGCTTGCTGGTTGCGGCCCTCGCGGACGGGCAGCGACCGACGACGCTGGCAGAGGGCTACGCGGTCCAGGGGGCCATGATCACGGCCTACGGCGCGCCGGTCGCCGGCTGGAAGATCGGGGCGACGGCAAAGCCGATCATGGAGCGGTTCGGGGTATCGGAGCCCTTCACCGGTCCTGTGTTTGCGCCCAACGTGGCGCGCGCGCCGGCCAGGATCGCGGCGGTCGATCATCCCCACCTGTGTGTGGAGGCGGAGTTCGCGTTCCGTCTGGCGAAGCCGATCGTGCCGCGCGATGCACCTTATGGGCGCGACGAAGTGTGTGAGGCGATCGGCGCCGTGCTGCCCGCGTTCGAGGTCGTCAGCCCGCGGTTCCTCTCGCTGATGTTCGATCAGGTCGCCTCGGTGATCGCGGATGGTGGGCTGAACGGGGCGATGGTGCTGGGGCCGGAGACGGCCGACTGGCGGGCGCTCGACCTGCCCGACCATGCGGTCACCGTCAGCATCGATGGTGTGGAGCGCGCGCGAGGCGCCGGGCGCAACGTGATGGGCGACCCCGTGGCGGTGCTGGCGTGGACCGCGAACCACTACCGCGGCCGGGGGCTCACGCTTAATGCGGGCCAATTCATCTCCACGGGCGCGACGACGGGACTGCATTTCCTGGAGCCGGAGCAAACGATCCGCGCCGACTTCGGACCGCTGGGGACCATTTCGCTCACGTTCACCGGGCCGCGTTCCGACGTCGCCGTCGTCCGGCCCTAACGCTGTGGGGCCCTGACGTTGTGCGGCGCGTGGCGCGCCAGCGCGGCACAGCCGGCAAGGCGGCCTTTTCCCCATCCAATGGACGGCTTGACGGCCACCAGCGCGGCGCGCATAACCGCGTCCATGACAATGTGCAGCGCGACAGGCCGCGGACGAATTTGCCGCGGAACGATCATGACCTGCTAGCCGGACCGGCTGGCGCGCGGCCTCCTTTGCCTCCTGACGCAGACAGAGAACCGCCCCGCCCGCCGGCTGCGGTTCATCGGTGACGTTGCAGGATGCGAGGCTTTCAGGTGCTGACGCTCTACAATACGTTGACGCGCAGGAAAGAGGCGTTCGCGCCGATCGATCCGGCCAACGTGCGCATGTACGTGTGCGGACCGACGGTCTACGACTTCGCCCACATCGGCAACGCGCGGCCGATCATCGTGTTCGACGTGCTCTTCCGCCTGCTGCGCCACGTCTACGGCGCCGACCACGTCACCTATGCGCGCAACATCACCGACGTCGACGACAAGATCAACGCGCGCGCGGTGGAGCGGTATCCGGACATGGCGCCGGAGGCCGCGATCGCGAAGCTGACGGAAGAGACGACAGCGCAGTTCCACAAGGACATCGCCGCGCTCGGCGTTCTCGCGCCGACGGTCGAGCCGCGTGCGACCGACCACATCGCGGAGATGAAGGTGCTGTGCGAGGCGCTGGTCGCCAAGGGCCACGCCTACGTCGGCGACGGTCACGTCCTGTTCGACGTCGCCTCGATGCCCGACTACGGCCGTCTCGCCAACCGCTCGCTGGAAGAGATGGAGGCCGGCGCGCGCGTCGAAGTCGCGCCCTACAAGAAGGGAGCGATGGACTTCGTGCTTGTGGAAGCCGTCGAAGCCCGGCGAGCCGGCTGGCCGTCGCCGTGCGGCATCGGCCACCGGGGCGGCCGGGCTGGCACCTGGAATGCTCCGCCATGAGCGAGAAGCACCTGGGCCAGGTGTTCGACATCCACGGCGGCGGTATCGACCTCGTCTTCCCGCACCACGAGAACGAGATCGCGCAATCGCGCTGCGCGCACGGGACGCCGGTGATGGCGAACGTGTGGATGCACAACGGCTTCCTGCAAGTGGAAGGCGAGAAGATGTCGAAATCGCTCGGCAACTTCATCACCATCCACGACCTGCTGGAGACGGCTCAGTTCGGCAACAGCCAGTGGCACGGCCGCGTCGTACGCTGGGCAATGCTCTCGACGCATTACCGCCAGCCGATCGACTGGACGGTGGAGCGCCTCGCGCAGGCGCGCGCAACGCTGATGGACATGGCCGATCTCGTCGCCAGCGCCCCTTCCGCAGACGGGCCGCCCGAGGATGTCGTGGCGGCGCTTTCGGACGATCTCAACACGCCGAGCGTGATCTCGATCCTGCATGGGCTTGCCCGCTCTGCGCGGCGCAATACTGACACGGCCGGCAAGCTCAAGGCGTCGCTGGCCTTCCTCGGCCTCTATGGCGGCGAGACCTCCGACGACCTCAACGTCGGCTTTGTGGCTCCGGACGTGGACGAGGGCGAGATCGGGCGGCTGATTGCGGCTCGGCTCTCTGCGCGCAAGGCACGGGACTTCAAGGAGGCCGACCGCATTCGCGACGAGCTGTCGGGGATGGGCATCGCGCTGAAGGATGCCAAGGACGCTGCGACCGGGGAGATCGTAACGACGTGGGAGGTGAAACGATGACAGCCTCCGCCTCGCGCCGGCCCGCGAACTATCCGCTGCGCCCGTTCGTGCCGGGCGACGCGGTTGGGCTGCGGGAACTGTTTGCGGCCTCGATCGAGGAGCTGACACAGGACGACTACGACGAGGAGCAGCGTTCGGCCTGGGCAACGGCTGCGGCGGATGCCGAGGCTTTCGCACGCAGGCTCGCGGGGCAGCTGACGCTGGTGGTGCAGATCGACGGCACCTACGCGGGCTTCGCCTCGCTCAAGGACAACGCCGTGCTCGACATGCTCTATGTCCATCCCTGGCACGCGGGCGAGGGCGTGGGCACGGCGCTGGTCGACGCGCTGGAACGGATCGCGGCGGCGCGCGGCGCCATGGCGATCACGGTCGATGCAAGCGACACGTCGGCCATCTTCTTCGAGGGACGGGGCTATGTAGCCACCCACCGCAACTCCGTGCCGCTCGACGACCAATGGCTGACGAACACGACCATGAAGAAGGAGCTCGCACCGGCCGCGAAGGGCTCCGACCACGTTCACTGATGTACGACGCCCGCACCGCCCGAGCGAGACCAACCGATGACAGAGCCCGCCTCCCGCCCGCCGTTCCGCAAGCATCCCTACTATTACATCGCCATGAAGCTGGTCGTTCTGGCAGCGGCCGTGTACTTCGGGTTGCGCCTGTTCGGGGCGCTTTGAACCCTCCCCTGTTGTCGCGGCGCGCACAGCGCGCGAGCCGCCCAAGCGAATTGAACCGACGATGACCCGTGAACGCCTCTACCTCTTCGATACGACGCTGCGCGACGGTGCGCAGACGACCGGCGTCGACTTCTCGCTGGAGGACAAGGAGCTGATCGCGCGGCTCCTGGACGATCTCGGCATCGACTACATCGAGGGCGGATATCCCGGCGCCAACGATACCGACACGCAGCTGTTTTCCTCGCCGCAGGGGCTGAAGCAGGCGAAGTTCACCGCGTTCGGCATGACCAAGCGGGCGGGACGCTCGGTGTCGAACGATCCGGGCTTCCAGGCGACGCTGCAGGCGGAGGCCGACGCGGTCTGCCTGGTCGCGAAGTCCTGGGACTATCACGTGCGGGTCGCTCTCGGCATCACCAACGACGAGAATATCGCCGGCATCGCGGAGAGCGTGACGGCGCTGAAGACGGCCGGCCGGGAGGCGATGATCGATTGCGAGCACTTCTTCGACGGCTACAAGGCCAACCGGCCGTATGCGCTGGCCTGCGCCAAGGCTGCCTATGAAAACGGCGCACGCTGGGTGGTGCTGTGCGACACGAACGGCGGCACGCTGCCGCACGAGATCGAGCGCATCGTCACCGACGTCCTCTCACTCGTGCCGGGCACGCATCTCGGCATCCACACCCACAACGACACGGAGAATGCCGTCGCCAACACGCTGGCGGCGATCCGCGCCGGCGTCCGGCAGATTCAGGGCACGCTGAACGGGCTTGGCGAGCGCTGCGGCAACGCCAACCTCACCTCGATCATCCCGACGCTGCTCTTGAAGTCGGACTTCGCGGACCGCTTCGAGATCGGGGTGACGCCGGAGCGCCTGCGCACGCTGACCCACGCCAGCCGCGTGCTCGACGAGATGCTGAACCGCGCGCCGAACCGCCATCAGCCCTACGTCGGGGAGGCGGCGTTTGCGACCAAGGCCGGCATCCACGCCTCTGCCATCCTGAAGGAGCCGGAGACCTACGAGCACGTTGCGCCGGAGAGCGTCGGCAACCGGCGGCGCGTGCTTGTCTCCAACCAGGCGGGCAAGTCCAACATCGTCTACGAGCTGGAGCGGCTCGGCATCGCGATCGACAAGGACGATCCGCGCGTCGCCCGCCTGCTCGACGAGGTCAAGTCGCGCGAAGCGGTCGGCTATGCCTACGAGGGGGCGGACGCCTCCTTCGAGCTGCTGGCGCGCCGCATCCTGGGCGAGGTGCCGCGCTATTTCTCGGTCGACAGTTTCCGCGTCATGGTCGAGCGGCGCCACAACGCGCTCGGCAACCTGACGACGGTGTCGGAGGCGACCGTCAAGGTGTTCATCGACGGCGACAGCGAGCCGCTGTGGTCGGTGGCGGAGGGCAACGGCCCGGTCAACGCGCTCGACAAGGCGCTGCGCAAGGATCTCGGCCGCTACCAGCGTCACATCGAAACGCTGGAGCTTGTCGACTACAAGGTGCGCATCCTGACGGGGGGCACGGAGGCGGTGACGCGCGTGCTGGTCGAGAGCCGTGATCGCGCGACGGGCGAGCGCTGGTTCACGGTCGGCGTGTCCGCCAACATCATCGACGCCAGCTTCGAGGCGCTGCTCGATTCCATCAACTACAAGCTCTACCGCGCCGGCGCGCAGGCCGCGTAAGGCTCAACCGCCCGCCAGTATGCGACGCGCGGCGGCCTCCGGCGACACGCTGCCGTCGAGAACGGCGTCGGTGAGGCTGGCAAGCCCGGCATCGTTGCCGCGCCGGATCTCCTCGACGATCAGGCTTGCTGCCGCACGGGCGACGAGATAGCGGGCGCGACGGCGGCGACGCGCGGCGATGGGCTCGGCAGCCGCCGCAGCGGCAAGGCTCTCGATCGTTCCATAAAGCGCTTCGACGCCGCTGCCGTCCAAGGCTGAGACCTTCAGCGCGGGCATGTCGCGCCCGCCGTCGGCGAGGCCGGCGGCTGCACGCAACTGCTCCAGCGTCGCGTCCGCGCCCGGTCGATCGGCCTTGTTGACAACGAGGACGTCGGCGATCTCCAGCAGGCCCGCCTTCATCGCCTGGATGCCGTCGCCCAGGCCGGGCGCGGTGACCACGACGCGGACGTCGGCAACCTCGGCCACGTCGACCTCGTTTTGGCCGGTGCCGACCGTCTCCAGGAGCACGAGATCGAAGCCCGCGGCATCGAGCACGTCGACGATGCGGACGGCTGCCGGCGACAGCCCGCCCAGGTGGCCGGCGCTCGACAGCGAGCGTACGTAGACGCCGTCGTCGTCGAGGGCGGCGGTCATGCGCACGCGATCGCCCAGGATGGCGCCGCCGGACAGCGGGCTGGAGGGATCGACGGCGATAACGCCGACGGTGGCGCCGCCAGACCGCGCAATCCGGATCAGGGCATCGACCAGCGTCGACTTACCCGCGCCCGGCGGCCCGGTGATGCCGACCACGCGTGACGTGCCGAAGTGCGGCTGCATCGCCCGCATCATGGCCGGCGTGTCGGCGCCGCCCTGTTCCAGCATGGTCACGATCCGGGCAAGCGCGCGCCGGTCGCCGACGCGGGCCGCGGCGAGCAGCGTTGCTGGGTCATTAGGCACGTCTTTGGGTGTCGGCCTCTGGTCCTTCGACATGGCCGATGGCATAGGCGCGGCGCGCGTCCGGCGCAAGGCGGGCGGCGGTGGGGCTTGGGCTACTCGCTGCGCCGGCCGCGGCGGCCCTGCTCGGTTTCGGCCGGGGCGGCACCGGCCGCACGCTGTGCACGGCGCTCGGCGCGGTTCGGACGCTGATCGGGCTGCGGCGTCGCTGCGGGCGGCTGCGGTCGGGACCGGGCCTGTGCCGCGGCCTGTGCCGTAGGTGGGGCGGCGCGCGGCGTGGCCGGCGGGGCGGCGCGCGGGACATCACGCTGCTCGGGCCGGAACCGGCGCCGACCTTCGGCGGCTGCGTCCTGCCCGGGCCGTGCCTCGAACCTCTGTCGGGTTGGCAGGGGCATTGCGCGCGCGGCAGGCGCGGGCACGTCGGCATCGGGACGGCGCTCGCGGGCACGGGGTTGCCAGGTGCGGCGCGGCGGCTCCGAGGGCGCGACGCCGGTTTCGCGCGACGCAGGTGGTGGCGTGAACGCACGCCGCTGAGGCGCCTGGACCGACGGCGCGGCGAGGCCGGGCTGAGGGGGGCGCGGCCGGTCGAGGTCGCGCGCTGCATCCGACGGCGTGCTGCGCTCGCGGAGCCGGCCGCGCCACTCCTGAGGGCGGTCGAAGCGTGCTTCGGGGCGTGCTTCACGGCGCGCTTCGGGGCGCGCTTCGGGGCGGACGTCACGGCGCGTGCGATCAAACGGCGTGGTGCGCGTGGGCAGAGCGGTGGTGCGTGCGCGGGGGCCGTCAAACTGACGCCAGCTGCCGCTACGGCCGGCCTGCCAGCGCGCGGACGGCGCGATGCGGGGCCGGAAGACGGAAACCGCGCCGGAGCGGTTCCGGTCAAAACGCGGACTGCGGGCAACGACGATCCGGGTCGGCGCGATGCGCGTACGGGTGAGGCGCTCGATCTGGCGCACATTGACGCCCGCGTTGTAGATGCTGCGGCCGCGCCAGCGGTAGTCGGTGGAGGGCCGCACGAGGCGCAAGACCTCGATGCTGCGCCGGTGGGGCGCGAGGTGGCGATGGACGCCGGGATAGAGCAGGTGGCGCGGGGAGACGAAGACCCACCACGGCGCATAGCGGGGCTCATAGAAATGCGCGCGCACGGTCAGGCCGGCGTCGTCATGCCAGATCGCGTCGGGCGGCAGCGGCGCCCAGCCGACCCATTCGTCGCTGTGCGACCAGGCGACCCACGCGGGCGCCCACTCGGTGCCGGGCAACCACAGCCAGCCGCCGGCGCGCGCGTCCCAGACCCAGCGGCCGTAATGGAACACGGCCCAGCCAAACGGCTCATCCGATTCCCAGTACCAACCATATTCCTCGGTGTTGACCCAGCGACCGATGGTGTAGGGCCGCCAGTCGCGCGCGACGTTGGGGCGCCAGACGGTGCCCCACTCGGCATGGTCGAGCCAGACGCCGTAAGCGTCGAGCGCGCCGAAGGCGTCGCCATCGGCGTCGTAGATCTCGTCACGGGCGAGCGATCGGCCATTGCGAGCCGCGTAGCGGCCGTCCAATCGCTCATCATAGCGGTCGTAGCTGTCTGCGCGGTCATCGACGGGCGCGCGATCGTCCCAGCCCGGCGGCGCATCGCGCTCGTAACGGTAGGGCTCATCGCGATAGGAGCCGTCACCATAAAATTGGGCGCCATAGGATCTGTCGCCATCGGATTGGGCATCGGCGCTTGTCGTCGCCGCCGCCAGCGGAGCCAACGTCATCAACGCGCATGCCCCTGCCGATCGGACCCACCGCGCGACCCGCCGCTGCCCTGCTGCCACCATGTCGGAGACCTCCTGCCTCGCCGCAGATGATCGGACTGCGGCATGACAGCATTGGGGCGGAGCACCTGAACCCAACGTGAATGAGCTTTGCCAACCAGGCGAGGCCGCTCCGGGGCGGTCAGTACCACAAGCCCGGGAAGCGATAGCGCGGTCGCATCTCGATTGGACCCCAGCCGGCCAGCGAGGAGATCACCGGCTCCTCGACCACGATGATCTGTGGCAGCGACGGCCGGCCTTGCAGGGCCACCAGACGCTCCACGCGCGAGGCGGTGTCGGGGTGGGTGCGCAGGACGGAGGGCGCGGGCACGCGGCGGGCGGGGACGGGCGGCAGCATGTCCTCCCAGACCTGACCGGTATAGGCTTCGAGCCGGCGCAGCGCGGAGGCGAGGCCGAGGGGATCGCCGGTCAGCATGGCGGCCTCCAGATCGGCGTCATATTCGCGGGCGCGGGACAGGCCGAGCTGCAGCAGGTTGCTCAGTGCGGGGGCGGCCAGGAGCGCCAGAACGGCCCACCAGGAGACGGCAACGTCTCCCAGCAGCACGCCGGGCAGGTTGACCACGATCAGCGCAAGGCCGGCATAATAGAGCGCCAGCGTCAGGCGCGAGAGCACGTCGGCCAGCCCCATCACCGCCAGATCGTTGTTGCGCACGTGGCTGATCTCGTGCGCCAGAACGCCTGCAATCTCGCGGATCGTGAGACGGCGCAGGAGGCCCTCGGTGACCGCGATGGCTGCGTGGTCGGGGGTGCCGGTGGCGAAGGCGTTGAGGGTCATGCTGGGGATGACGTGCAGCGTGGGCAGGCGCGCCAGGCCGGCACGCTCGGCGATCTCGGCCAGCACGACCGCGATCTGGCCACCGCGCTCATGGGGCACGCGCTGCGCGCGGTAGAGCTTCATGACGACCTCGGGCGGCACGCGGGGCGAGGCGACGACGATGACGCCGGCAGCGATGAGGGTGATGGCGATACCCATCGCCCCGAAGATCAGGTAGGCGGCAACGGCCAACAGCCCGCCGATGCCGCCCAGCAGCAGCGCGGTGTGTACGAGATTGCGGCGCTTGTGCTCCCGCAACCGCTCCTCGTCGAGACCGACCGCCACGCTCGCCCACCCTCTGCACCGCGCCGCTGGCGCGGCATTGCGCACTCAGAACTTGGCCAGAACCTGCGCGTCCTTGGCTGCCCCGGGCATGGCCTCGGCCGCCTTCAGGATCGTGGGCAGGATGGCCTGGGCATCATCGACCACGTGGAAGGCGACGTCGAGCCCTTCGCGAATGAAGGTATCGGCGCGCATGTGGCGCAGCAGCTCCAGGAACGGCGACCAGAAGTCGGCGATGTTTGCGATGACGATCGGCTTGGTGTGCTGTCCCAGCTGCGACCACGTCAGCTGCTCGACGATCTCCTCGAGCGTACCGATGCCGCCGGGCAGCGCGACAAAAGCGTCGGCGCGCTCGAACATCAGCCGCTTTCTTTCGTGCATATCGTCGGTGACGATCAATTCATCGACGCTGCGCAGCATCTTCTCGCGCTCCGACAGGAACGCTGGAATGACGCCGGTGACACGGCCGCCCGCTTCAATCGTCGCCCTGGCGACCTCGCCCATCAGGCCCAGGCTGCCGCCGCCGTAGACGAGGCCGACACCTGCGGACGCCAGCGCTGCGCCGAAAGTTCGCGCCGCCTCGGCGTAGACGGGGTTCTTGCCGCTGCCGGAACCGCAGTAGACACACACGTTGCGAACCGCGGACGCATCAGCGGCGCTCGGCCAACTCTTGGCCCGCGCGGCGCGCGGCTTGGACGGGGCTTTTTTTTGCATGCCTCTTGGGTCTTTCTTTGCCTGTCGATCTGAGTTGGCGTGGCCGGCGGTCGGGCCCGGTCGGCGCACCCGGGCAGCCGACGATCTTGTCGCCGCGGTCCGACGGAATTTTGACACTACACATTGGCCATTGTGACCAATATGTTACGTTGTTAACTAACGAAACCGCGTGAGCTGACGACACGGCCGCCGCAGTAGCGCCGCGTTCTCGTTATCTCTAATATAGGTTGCGTTCGCCGCAGTCAGCGACAGATGCCGGCACGTTGCCCATGGAGGGTCGGCGTTGCCGACCGCGGCATCGAGGAGGCCTCCATGAGTTACAGCCGCCGTCCCGCAGTTCGCACCGTCGTCTGGACCGTGGCGCTGGCCCTCCAACTCGGTTTGCTGGTCGTTGTCGGCAACAAGATGGCGATCAGCGGCGATGGACTGCGCGCTTCCACCGTCGCCCACCGCTATACGGTGCGGCCCGCCGAGGCGTGGCTGGTCGACAGCGAGCGCGTGGGCCCGACCACAAGCCAGCGCGTGGATGCGCCGATGTTCACGCGCGTCGCCGTGGAAACGGGGCAGACGCGCTTTGAGGGCTACGGCGTGCCGAGCACCATGGTCGACCTGGTCGTGGACGGCAATGTCGTGGGTGCGGCACGCGTCGATCACCTGGGCCGCTGGCGTCATTCGTGGCGCGTGCTCGCGCCGGGCGATCACCGCATCGAAGCGCGATCCACCGATACGACGGGCCTGCGCACCTTGATCGGCGAGACGATCGGCGTGGCCATTCCACCAGGCTTCGTTGGCGGGACCCTGCTCGAGGCAGAGCCGCCGAGTCCGCAAATTCGCACGCAGGTCGCGCCCAACGAAACGCGCAGGCGCGCGGAGGCCCTGGCGGCGGCGGCTGAAGACGCCTACGCGCAGGTGGCGGAGGCACAGGGGTGGACGCGCCTGGCGCAAGCCGACACGAATTCGGCCACGCGCACGGACGGCGGCGGTTCGGTGCGCTCGGCGCCCCCGGCGCTGCGTCGGTCGTCCGATGCCGCGCCACCAGAGCCCGATACCGGCGTGCTCGCGCCCGTAACCAACTGGCTCGATCAGGCCTCGCGCAGCTATCACACGATCATCGTGCCGCGGCTATCGGCGGTGCGCGAGACGGAGACGGTCGCGCCGTTGCAACAGCGGCGCGAGCCTGAGCAGTCGCCGGTGCGCACCGTGCAACGCAGCTCTCCGTCAGACGTGCCCCCGCCACCGGTGCGCACGCTGCGGGATGGATCCGCGGCCCCGCCGGAGACGTCGGGCACGGCTTCCGTGCTCGACGACGTGCGCGGCTGGCTGCAGCGGGCGAGCCGCGACTATCGCACGATCGTGCGCGGGCTCGCTAACCCCGACAGCAGTCTGATCGAGGCCCAGCGCGAGCGCCGACCGGCGCCGACGCGGGTGCGGCCCAACGATGCCGACGAGCGGCGGCGCGAGATCGCGGAGGCGCGCAAGGCGGACGAGGAACGCCGGGCCGCGGAGGCGCGGGCGCGCGAACGCGAAGATCGCCGCAGCGCCGCACAGGCACCCGCGGCGCCCGCCGGACAGGCACCCGCGGCTCCCGCCGCACAGGCACCCGAAGCGGTGACCCAGTTGCAACGCCAGGAGGACGACCGGCGCGCAGAGGAAGCGCGACAGGCAGAGGCCTTGCGCCGCCAGGCCGAGGCGAGCCGCCGGGCCGACGAGGCGCGCATCGCTGAGATGCAACGGGCCGAACAGGAGCGGCTGGCGCGCGACGCGCGCGAGCGGGCGGAAGCGCAGAAGCGCGCGGAGGAATTGGCCGCGGCACAGGCGCGCCAGCGCGAAGCGGAAGCGGCACGGCGTGCAGACGAACAGCGCCGGCTGCAAGCCGCGCGCGAAGATGCCCAGGAGCGCGCGCGCCGCGAGGCCGCAGCGCGCGCGGCCGAAGCTCAGGCTGCACGCGAACGCGCGATGGAGACGGCAAGGCAGGAGGCCGAGGCCGCGCGGGAACGCGCGGCGGCGGAGGCGCGCCGACAAGCCGAGGCTGAGCGGCAGCGCGCCGCGGATGCGGCGCGCCGTGCGCGGGAAAGCCAGCAGGCCGAGGCGCGGGCTCAGGCGCGGGCTCAGGCCGAAGCACAGGCGCGGGCGGAGGCGCAAGCTCAGGCTCAGGCTCAGGCGCGGGCACGCGACGAGGCCGAACGCCGCGCGCGCGAAGCGGCAGTGCGAGAGCGGGCGCAGGCGTTGGCGCGTACGGCCAACGAGACCCGCGAGACGATCCGCATTCCCGACACGGCCGCACGCAGCGCGCCAACGGCGCAAGAGGACAACGTGCTGGAGGCTGCGCGTCGGCAGGCGGTGGAAATCCTCAAGCGGGAACGCCTGATTATGGCGGAGCGGACCGGGCCCGACCGAGCGCCAGCAGCGCGCGCCCCATCGATCTCCGCACCCCAACCGCCCGCGCGCACTCCGCTTGCAGAGGCGCGCGAAAAGGCGATGGCCCTGATCCGCAGCGAGCGTGAGCGTATCGCGTCGATGAAATCGCGCCAACGCGAGCAGGCCGACGCCCTGCGCCGCGCGGCCGCTGCTCCCAAGGTGAGGTCACGCGACGAGGTCATCGAGCAGGGCAGCGCCACGCGCGGACCCGTCGGGGACAGCGCACGGCGGATCGCCGGCCGCCTGTCTGACCGCGAGCGCTCGTCGTTGGGCGCCGGTGGCGTCGCCACGACGCGGGCACGGCAACGCGCAGGTGCAGCAGCCTCGTGCCGGCGTGCCGGACGGAAGGTACGCACGCCGGGATTTTATGTGGTGGCCCCCGGCGATACGCTGTGGGACATCGCGGAGCGCCACTACGACGACGGGTCGGCATGGCGGCGCATCCGCACAGCCAATCGCAACATCATCGACGACGTCGACCTGATCCGGCCGTGCCAGCGACTGCGGCTGCCGGGCAGCTAACGAACCCAGCCCTTGGGCCGCAGGGTGTGGCCAGCGGCGGGATGTCGCTTCCCCACACGTGCGCGATGACGGCGTGTTCGCTTGTGCCGACGCCCCGTGCCCGATATCTGGGCTTTGACTGAGATCGGGCCGGAGTCCCATGACACCCAGGCATGCATCGAAGGGCGCGGGCGAGACGAGCCGGGCCGCCCTCAACCTCGAGACGCGCCAAAGCGACCATTGGACAGTGCTCAAGGGCCTGTTGCCGTTCGTGTGGCCGGCTGACCGGCCGGACCTGCGGCGGCGCGTCGTTATCGCGTTCGTCCTGCTCGTCGTCGCCAAGCTGGTGACGCTGGCGGTGCCGATCGCCTTCAAGGAGGTGATCGACTGGCTGACGGCGCATGGACCCGGCGGCCCCCTCGCCTCGCCCGGCGCCGCACTCGGCGCCGGCGCACTCGCGCTGATCCTCGCCTACGGCACGGGGCGCGTGGCGATGATGATCCTGAACCAGATCCGTGACGTCTACTTCACCAAGGTCGGCCAGAACGCCGTGCGCCGGCTCAACAACCGCACCTTCCAGCATCTGCACCGGCTGTCGCTGCGCTTCCACCTGGAACGGCGCACGGGCGGGCTGTCGCGCGTCATCGAGCGGGCCTCGCGCGGCATCGACCTGATCATCCGCATGGGCATCTTGAACGTCATCCCGACGGTGCTGGAGCTGGTGCTGGTGTGCGCGCTGCTCGCCTACTACTTCGACTGGACGTACGTGGGCATCATCCTCGTCACCGTCGGGCTCTACCTCTGGTACACGTTCGCGGCGTCGGAGTGGCGCATGAAGATCCGCCGCGAGATGAACGACAGCGACACCGACGCCAACACCAAGGCGATCGACAGCCTGCTCAACTACGAGACCGTCAAGTACTTCGGCAACGAGGCGCTGGAGCAGAAGCGCTTCGACGCGGCGATGGCGCGCTACGAGACGGCGGCGGTGGCGACCTATCGCTCGCTGGGCTGTCCTCAACTCCGGGCAGTCGGCGATCTTCACCACGGGCATGACCTGTGATCATGGTGCTGGTCGCGATGGGCATCGCGTCGGGCGAGCACACGGTCGGCGACTTCGTGATGGTCAACGCGCTGCTGATCCAGCTCTACATGCCGCTGAACTTCATGGGCATGGTGTACCGCGAGATCAAGCAGGGCCTGGTCGACGTGGAGACGATGTTCGCGCTGCTCGACGAGAGCCCGGAGATCGCCGACAAGCCGGGCGCGCGTGGCGCTCGGCGTCCAGAAGGGCACGATCCGCTTCGAGAACGTCTGCCTTCCGCTACGAGGGCGACCGGCCGATCCTGCACGACGTCTCCTTCGAGGTGCCGGCCGGCCAGATGGTCGCCGATCGTCGGGCCGTCGGGGGCGGGCAAGTCGACGCTCAGCCGCATCCTGTTCCGCTTCTACGACATCGCGTCGGGCAGCGTGACGATCGACGGGCAGGACATCCGCGACGTGACGCAGACGTCGCTGCGCGCGGCGATCGGCGTCGTGCCGCAGGATACCGTGCTGTTCAACGATACGATCCTCTACAACATCCGCTACGGGCGACCCGACGCCACGGACGACGAAATCTTCGCGGCCGCCCGCCTCGCCCAGATCGACGACTTCATCCGCTCGCTGCCGCAGGGCTACCAGACGATGGTGGGCGAGCGCGGACTGAAGCTGTCGGGCGGCGAGAAGCAGCGCGTCGCCATCGCGCGCACGATCCTGAAGGCGCCGCCGATCCTGATCCTCGACGAGGCGACGAGCGCGCTCGACAGCCACACGGAAAAGGAGATCCAGGACGCGCTCGATCGCGTCGCGAAGGACCGCACCACGCTCGTCATCGCGCACCGGCTGTCGACCATCGTTCACGCCGACAACGATCCTCGTGCTGGAGAAGGGCCGCCTCGTCGAGCAGGGCACGCACGGCGAATTGCTCGCGAAGGACGGCCTCTACGCCTCGCTGTGGAACCGCCAGCGCGCCGCGGAAAAAGCCCGCGAGCAATTGGCCCAGGCGCTGGAGGAAGCCGAGCGCACCGGTGCGCTGCGCCCCGCCGACACGCGGCTGCCGGCGGCGGAGTAGCAGGATCGGTGGCGCTTGGACTGACGCGAGCGCTTGGCCTGACGGCCAGCGAGAGGTTTCATACTCGATGCAGTGTGGCGACTCCCGTTCCGTGAGCCGGCCACCACACACGTTCCGCGCTCTGCGACCAGGAGCGTGCTGCATTGTTTGTGCGCCTGAGCGCACGGCCCCTGGACCTGCGCTTTTGGGGCGAGGCTGATGGGTACGCCTTGCAATCGCCGAAGATATGTCGTCGGATGAAGGGATTGGCGATCGGCGCAGCGTCGGGGGATGCGCAGCATGGATATTGCGAGCTTGATCGATAGCGTCTGGCACGCGCTGAAAGATCCGGAGATTTCGACCACGCTCGCGTCCGTTAGCGCATTGGTCGGCATCCCTGGCGGCGCTTACGTCATCTACCGACTGGTCCGCAATCGCGGCAAGGACGACGCCGCGATCACGCGCGAGACCGTGGTCGAACTCAAGGCATCGACCGAACAGCAGATCAAGCTCCTGCAGGAGACCGTCGCTGTCCTGACGCAGGCTATCGGTTCCAGTCCGGGCGCGGCGGAACTCGGTGCCGGGCAAGACAAGCTCCAAGCCGACGTCCGACGCGGGATCGAAGGCGCCGTCGCCACGGTTGCCGAACAAGGCGGCGCGCGCGGCGCACAAGCCCTCGCAGAAGTGCGGCGCACGGGCGATCCGGCCGCGATCAAGCGGGTGCTGACCGAACTGGCCGAGGCCGAAGCCGGCCGGCGCAGCGCCACGGCGCGCAAGGAAGCCGAGTACTGGCGGGAGATCGGCGCGCTCGCCTACCTCACCGACGTGCGTGAAGCCGTCACGGCCTACGCCAAGGCCGCCGAACTCGATCCCGACCATGCCGACGGCTGGCAGCGCCTCGGCGAAATGCAGCGCGCCCTGGGCGACCTCGCCGCCGCGGCCGGCTCCTTCTCACGAATCGTCCAACTGGAGAATGCGCCGGGGATCGATCCCCACGATATCCTATGGGGACATATCGGCCTGGGCGACTGCCAACGCGACGCCGGTGATGGGCCTGCCGCACTGGCGAGCTATCAACGCGCCAAGGCCATTGCCGAACGCCTCGCCAAGGCCGACCCCGGAAATGCCGGATGGCAGCGCGACCTCTCCGTCTCGCATAACAAGATCGGCGACGTGCTTCGTGTTCAGGGCAACCTGCCGGCGGCGCTCGACGCCTTCAACGCCTCCCTCGCCATTGCGATGAGCCTCGCTCAGGCCGACCCCGGAAATGCCGGATGGCAGCGCGACCTTGCGATCAGCAATGAGCGCATCGGCGACATGCATGCAATCGCCAACGAGGTGCCCGAGGCCATCGCGGCCTTCGAGCGCGCGCTGGGCGCCTATGCGGAGTTGTTGCGCCGCAATCCCGAGGACGTGCCCTCCCTGGTCTATTCCGTCGTGCCGCACAGACGGCTGGGCGCGCTCAAGGGCCCGGCGGCGGGCCGCGCACACTTCCAAGCCGCTCTCGACATCTTGAGGCCGCTGGCCGCGGCCAACCGCCTCGATGCAATGCGCACGGCTTGGATACCGGAAATCGAAGCCGAACTTACCGCCCTCGCCGCCTCGTAAACAGCGGGAAATTGGGGGAAATTGGGGACGGTTCCATTTTCGACATTCCGCTGGTGGCCTGGTTGCCCTCCACGGAAAATGGAACCGTCCCCATTTTCCCGTGTCCCCATTTTCCCGTGTCCCCATTTTCCCGTCCCCATTTTCCGGGCCCCGCCGTCGTTATCCCCGGTTCAGTCCAGGGGCGTATCCTCCCCCCATCCTGCCTCAACGAGGAGGCGCTGCCGGTGGCGATCGTCACGTGCGGGGCGGGATGCAGTGTCGGGTACTTGGGCCTCACGCGGGCCAACTATCCGAGGCTCGCCTCGCCGACTGCGGTGCAAGTCCGCAGAGCGCGGAACGCGCTGAAACGCCGAGGGTAGGCCGGAAATCCTGCGCCGGGGCGGCACGTCGCCGCTTTTGTTTCACTCACCGCGGCGCCGTCCCGCCCCGGTCTCCTCATCAAGCCCGTTAGCCCGTCGCGCGATGCGCGCCGGGAGCGGTGGAAATTGGGGACGGTTCCATTTTCCGTGAAGGGCGACCAGGCCACCAGCGGAACGGCGAAAATGGAACCGTCCCCAATTTCCCCAATTTCCCTACAGGCTCTCGCCGTCCGCCTCGCGGGCGAGCTCGTCGACGGCAGACTTGGCGCCGGGCCAGTGGGGGTGGACCTCGTAGAGCTTGCGGTAGACGGCCAGCGCATCCTTCTTGCGACCGATCTCGCGCAGGATCTGGCCGAGTCCGTCGAGCGCCTTGTAGTGGTTGGGATCGAGCGCGATGGCGCGGCGCAGGTCACCCAGCGCGCGCTCCACGTCGTTGTCCTGGTAGTAGACGAAGGCGCGCCGGTTGAACGCCTCGGGGAAGTCGGGCGCGATCTTGGTGACGGCCGTCAGCATCTGCAGCGCGAAGGCGTTGTCCTTCTCCTTCGACGCCTTCTCGGCGCGGTCGAACAGCACCTTGACCGTGGCGCCGGCATTGGCGACCCAGACGCGCTCGATCGCGGATGGCGATGACCTTTCCGCTTTCCTCCGTCTCCGCCGTCGCGAGGAAGGCGTAGAGGTCCTTGAGGAGGCGGGCGCGCTTGGCGGGGTCGATGGGGATCGACGCGCCGGGCATGCGGAACTTCGGGCGTTTGGGCTTGGCCGCCTGTGCGCCGTTGGTGCCGGCTCCCTTGTCGGGATCGTCGGGCTTGAGGGCCGGCGGGCTCGGCGCGTCGGTGTCGGGCTTTGCGTTGGGCGCGGGCGTCGGCGCGGGGGCACGCTGGGCGTGCAGCGGCGGCGGGAGCGCGAAGGACAGTCCGAGGGCCGCGAGGGCGGCGCGACGCATGATGCTGTTCATGAGCCGAACTTAAGCGGCCCGACTGCCAGCGTCAAAGGTCGCAGGGTGCGGCGCGACATCAAAACCCCGCGAGGTCGTGACCCCGCGGGTGCGTCCCGGCCGCGCAGGGACAGATCAGCCCTGGCGCGCCTTGTAGCGGCGCTGCGTCTTGTTGATGACGTAGAGCTTGCCCTTGCGGCGCACGAGGCGATTGTCGCGATGGCGACCGCGGAGCGATTTCAGGGAATTCTTGACCTTCATGACCGTCGGCTCACGAGATTTGGCGCCCCGGCACCCCGATCGGAGGGGGCGCGGCAGATGACAACAAAAGCGAGGCCGGACGGGTAGCACGCCGCAGCCAGGACCGCAAGCCGCAGGGCGGCGGCTTGGGTCGGATCAAGGAGACAGTGCCAGGCTGCGGAATGGGCTGGCGGCGTGGGCCATAGGAGTGGGCTGGCGGAGTGGGCTGGCGGAGTGGACCACACTGGCCCCGCGCCGCCCCCCTACCCTCCCCTCCCGGCCTCGCCCGCGCTCAGTAGAAGACAGCGCCCGGCTGGCCGCCGCCGGCTGCGATGACGTCGCCGTTGATGGCGACCGAGCGCGGGGACGCGACGAAGGTGATGACGTCGGCGACCTGCTGGGCGGTGACCAGCTTGCGGATGGTGTTGCGGCTGTCCATCCGCTTCTCCTGCTCCTCCGGCGTGATGCCAGCCGCCTGCGCCTGCGCGGCGATGACGCCCGCCGTCTTCTCGGTGCGGGTCAGGCCGGGATGCACGCAGACGACGTTGACGCCGGTGCCGGCGAGCTCGTCGGCCATGTTCTTGGCCAGCGCGGCGACGGAGACGTTGCGCATGGTGCCGATGATCGAGCCGGTGTTGCGGGACGCCAGGCCGGAGACGTGCACGATGCGGCCCCAGCCCTGCTTCTGCATGATCGGGGCGATCTCGCGCGAGGTGCGCAGGTAACCCATCACCTTGACGTTCATCTCCGACCAGAAGGCGTCGTTGGTGATCTGGGTGAGGCCCGGCGGCTTCTCGCGTCCGGCCGCCTTGGCAGCGCAGTTGACGAGAATGTCGATGCGGCCGAACTGGGCCATGACGGCGGCCACCATGTCCTTGACGGAGGCGTCGTCGCCGGTGTCGGCTTTGAACGCCTTGGCGCCGACGTTGGAGGTCTTGGCGATCGAGGCTGCGACCTCGTCGGCCACGCTCATGTCGCGGCCGACGACGGCGATGGAGACGCCTTCGCGTGCCAGCGCTTCGGCGGTGGCGCGGCCGATGCCGCGGTTGCCGCCCGTGATGACGGCGACTTTGCCGGCGAGTTGCAGGTCCATAGGTGTCCTCCAGCGTTATCTTTGCGCGTTTGGGTTGCGGGTCGTGTCGGGTGGTTCGATGGCGGTGACGTGGGTGGCCGCGATCTGCCAAGATTGGCCGGCGCGGGTGAGTACGATGGTGATGCGGAGCGGGCCGGTTCCCGGTTGGAGGCGTGCGCGGCCGGTGACGACGGCCGTCCAGCCGTTGGGCGAGCGGACCGTGCGTGCGGCGATCTCGGCGGCTTCGACGACGGCTTCGCCATCGCTGATTGCCGCGACATGGGCATCGCGGCTGCGCTGGCGGCCGGCTGCGTCGACATGGGAGAAGCCGTCACTGTAGAGCCGGGCGAGATCGCGGCGGTCCTTGCGGGCCAGCCGGCTCTTGAGCGTGTCGAGGAAATCGGCGATCTCCGCACCGGTCGCTGCCTCCGCCGCCTGGTTGTGGATCGCGGGCGGGTGGGCGCTGGCGGTGCGGGCCAGAGGCAGGGCGCTGCCTGCCAGGGCGAGCAGCGCCAGCCATCGTGTCACCAATCGCCAGGACGCGGGGTCGCTCACCACTTCACTCCGCGAAACGGACTGCTGCGCGAGCAGGCTTCAGCCGCCCTTCAAGCCACCTTGACGGGCTTGCCGACCTTCGCCGACTGCACGATCGCCTCGAAGGCTGCGACGCCATGACGGATCTGTGCCGGAGGGATCGGATAGGCGGCGCCACCGGTGGCGGCGTGGGCGAATGCCTCCAGCTCGGCGCGGATCGGATCGAAACCCTTGGTCTCGATCACCTCCGGCTCCTTGGGCGGTGTGCCCGGGGGACCGGCGGGAACGTGGGAGACGCGCAGCACGTCGAGCATCGGCCGGGAGGCCTCGGCATACTGCTTGGAGCCCCACGCGGCGATGCGGTAGCTGGGCGCCGTGGTGAGGCAGCAGAACAGGTTGCCGGTGGCGCCGCTCTTGAAGCGCAGCATGACGTTGGTGGTGTCGTCGACCATGTCGCTGACGCGGCGCACGTTGACGCAATAGACTTCGTCGATCTCGCCGGCGAGATCGATCAGACCGTCGAGGACGTGGATGCCGAGCGCGGTCATGGCGCCGGCGGGGGCCTCGTCGGGGTTGGCGCGCCAGCTGTCCTTGGCCATAGCGAGGCCGGCGGGGGCGGTCGCTTCGCCTTCGACGTGGTTGAGGACGCCGAGGCTGCCGTCCTGGATGCGTTTCCTGATCTCGGTGATCGATGGCGGGAAGCGGCGCTGGAAGCCGACGCCGACGACGACGCCGGCCTTGGCGACGGCGGCGAGCGCGTTGTCGGCGCTGGCGAGGTCGAGGGTGAAGGGCTTTTCGCAGAACACGTGCTTGTTGGCGGCGGCGACCAGCGGGATCATGCGCGCGTGCTCGCTGTGCGGCGTCGCCAGCACCACGGCGTCGATGCTCGGATCGCCGAGAATGTCGTCAAGGTCGGAGAACAGATTGATGTCCTTCTCCTTGCAGTAGGCCTCCGCGCGGGCGGGATTGCGCACCTGCGCGGCCACGAAGCGCAAAGCGTCGCTCTTGCCCTGCACGCTGTTGACGAGCGTCTGGCCCCACCAGCCGAGCCCGACGATGGCCGTCCTGAGCATATCGTTTCCTCTTCGTTGCGTGGTCCACCCCCGCATCCCGGCGACGACGGACGATGGTGCGCGCGGCAGCCGCACGGCGATAGATCCGATGCTAGCTAATCCCGGGCCGATGTGCGAGGCAAGTGCGATGGTGTCGAGTGGCCCTGGGCTTTTGGGGCTGCAGGCCACAACGTCCTCTCAGCCGCGACTGCCCTCATGCGTGCGCTCACCGCCCTCATCGTGTCCGACGGCCGGCCAGGTCATTATCATCTGTCGGAGGGCATTGTCGCGGCTCTCGGCCGGCGGGCGCGGGTCGAGATCGTGCGTCTGGAAGTCGAGCGGCGGCGGCTGGTTCCCTCGCGGGCCCTGGCGGCGGCACTGGGCGCCGGGGTTGGTCCGACCGGTGTCCTACGGCTCGGCTATGGGCTCGCCGCCACCGCCGTCCCTGAGGCCGACGTCGTGGTGTCGGCGGGTGGAAACACGCTTGCCGCCAACATCGCGGCCGCGCGGCTTCGGGGCGTGCCCAACATGTTCTATGGCTCGCTCAGGGCCTATCCCGCCGATGCGTTCGCGCTGGTGCTCACGTCCTATGCCGACCAGGTCCGCCGCCCACATCCGGTGATGACGCTGAAGCCCAGCGCGCTCGATCCCGATACCATCCCGCCCGCGGGCGCGGTGGGTCGCCGCCGGATCGGGGTGCTGGTCGGCGGGGACGGCGGCGGCGTCGCGTGGGGCGAGGATGACTGGGCCGGGCTGATTGCGGTCATCGAGGGGCTTGCGTGCGTCGGCAGCGAAGGCGGGGGTTGCGACGTCGTGGTCTCCAATTCCCGACGCACGCCCGACGCGGTCAGCGATCGCCTGAAGGCGCTCGCCAATGGTCTGCCTGGTGTGGACCTGGTGGACGTGCGTGCGGCGGGCCTAGGCACGCTCGGCGAGTTACTGGCGGGTTGCGATCTGGTGCTGGTGGGGGCCAATTCCAGCTCGATGCTGTCGGAGGCGATCTGGGCGCGGCGGCCGACGATCGCACTTTTGCCGGCAACGTCGGCGCTGCCGGTGCGGGAGGCCGCCTATCGCGCTCATCTAGAAGGCAACGGCTGGTGTGACGCGCTGCCGGTCGCCGGTCTCGACATCGGCGATCTCCTGTGGCGGGCCGATCGGCTGAAGCCACTTGCGGAGAACCCGCTCGACATGCTGGCGGCGACGATCGCGGCGCAGGTGCCGGGGCTCTTCGAGCCGGTTGCCTAAATCCTTCAGCTGCCGGCGCGGGTCACGGTCACAGGTGCCCCAGCGGCGACGGGTGCCAGCGCGCGCACGTCATCGAGCGACATCGCGAAGACGTTGCAGGGGCTGGCAAGGCGGATCTCGTCCCCGTGCGAAACGGGTGTGGGGCCATAGCCGATGGCGATGCAGTCGCCGTCCGGCCAATAGGCGATCTCGCCGGGCTGCATCACGTCGCGGGCGTCCGACTCGCGGAGGCACGACAGGGGCGTTGCGAAGTAGACCTCCTCGCCCCAGGTCTGCGCCTTGGAACGGATGGGCAGCGCCTGCCACACCGCGTCCGCGGTGGGCGTGTCGTGGAGGCGCGCACGCAGTGCCACGCCCGCGGCGGTGATGATCGCGATACGCTCGGCCAACGGCTCGTTCCTCCCCTGCTCGTCTCCAACCCAGGAGAGAGAAATGCGCGCGGGGCGTCAAGCGCGCCGGATGGTGACCTTCTCGCCCGGGGTGACGACGGCGAGCGTGGTCACGTCGTCGGGCGTGGCCGCGAGCACATTGCATGGACGCGGCAGGCGCATCTCGTCGGGGCGGGAAATCGGTGTGGGGCCGAACGGGATGATGATCCGCTCGTCCTCGCTCCAGTAATAGAGGTCGCCGGCGCGGCCGTTGATACGTGCGCCCCGCTCGCGGCCGCCATGGACGGGTAAGGCGAAGTGCACGCTGTCGCCCCACGTCTCCGCGTGGGAGAAAAGCGGGAGAGCGGCCCACAACCGGTCGGCGGTGACGGTGTCGGCGAGCTGCGCGTGCAAGGTGACGCCCGCCACCTCGATCACGATCTGGCGGCCTGCGGCTGGCGCACGCCGCCCGCTGCCCGCGGGGGTGCGCTCGGACGACTTGCGCAGGATATTGGTCGGCATGGCCGCAGTAGAGCGCGCGCAGCGGCGGCTTTCAACCTCATTCGAGAGCGCATTTGCGGCGCCTTCGCAGGAGCGTTTGCGGGGGCATTCGGCGGCGCGATTGGCGGGCGCCGCCGGCAGACGGTTTGATGTCAGGCGGGTGCGGGGCCGAACACCAGCACCGCGTTGAGGCCGCCGAAGGCGAAGGAGTTGGACATGGTGTAGGTCACGTCCTTGGACCTGCCGACGTTGGGCACGTAATCCAGATCGCACTCGGGGTCCGGATCGTCGAGACCGATGGTCGGGGGGACCCAGTTGTCCTGCATCGCCTTCAGACAGGCGACGGCCTCGATGCCGCCGCCCGCACCGAGGGGATGGCCGTGCATCGATTTGGTCGAAGAGATCGCGAGCTTGCCAGCCTGGGGGCCGAACACCTCCTTGATGGCGCGCGTCTCGTTGATGTCGTTGTCCTGGGTCGCGGTGCCGTGGGCATTGAGGTAGTCGATGTCGCCGACGCTGAGGCCGGCATCGTCAAGCGCCTGGCGCATGGCGTAGGCGGGGCCTTCCACGGTCGGCTTGACCATGTCCTTGCTGTCGGAGGCCATGCCATAGCCCTTGAGCTCGGCGATGATCTTGGCGCCGCGGGCCTTGGCGTGCTCATAGCTCTCCAGCACCAGAATGCCGGCGCCCTCGCCCAGCACGGTGCCGTTGCGCTTCTTGGCGAACGGGAAGCAGCCCTGCGGCGAAAGGACGTGCAGGGCCTGCCAGGCCTTCATGGTGCCGTAGTTGATGACGCTTTCCGAAGCGCCGGCAATGGCGACGTCGACGACGCCGTTGCGGATGTAATCGCGGGCGATTCCGATGGCGTGCGTGGCCGTGGAGCAGGCCGAGCAGGTCGCGAACGTCGGGCCCTTGACGCCGAACTCGATGCCGACGTGGGCGGAGGCGGACGAGCCGATGATGCGCAGCAGCGTCAGGGGATGCGTGGCGCGCTTGTTGAGGATGAAGAGATCGCGATAAGCGGTCTCGAACGTGACGAGACCGCCGGCGCCCGAGCCGATGATGCAGGCCGAGCGATAGGGATCGACGAAGGGCACCTCCAGGCCAGCCTGGGCGACGGCTTCGTCGGCGGCGGCGGCGGCGAACCAGGAATAGCGGTCGGCGAGCGTGACGATCTTGTCGCGCTTGAAATGGCGCAGGCGCGCCTTGGGATCGAAGTTCTTGATCTGGGCGGCGATCAGGATCTTCAGATCCTCGAGCGGGAACCCGCCGAGCTCGCCGACGCCGCAGGTGCCCTGCTTGAGGCTCGACCAGAACTCTTCGGCATTGAGACCGATGGGCGTGACCACGCCCATACCCGTCACTACGACACGACGCGCGCCGTTCGCTTCCACGATTTGCTCACTTTCCTTTTGCTGCCGCCCTCTGTGGGACGGCTTCACAGGGCACGGCGACGGTCATGCCGGCGCTGGCCACGAGCTGCTCGTCCGCTCCCGTGCGGCATCGCACAGCGGCACGCACGATCGATGGTGCGGACGCATCCCGGTGCCACCGGCACGAACGCGAAGGCGCCCTCAGGCCGCGGCGGGCGAGGATCCCGATGCGGAAATCAGCGCCTTGACGCGATCGACGACGGAGCCAACCGTCTTGAAGTCCTCGACTTCCTCGTTCGCGTTGTAGGGGATCTCAACGCCGAACGTGTCCTCGATATCGAACACGATCATCGCCAGATCCAGTGACTCGATCTTGAGGTCGGACAGGGCCGTCGACAGGGCAATGTCGTCGCGCGGCTCTTTCATGTGCTTCTTGAGGATATCGATGATCTTGGTAGCGACGTCGTCCATTTCGTACTCCCATCCCGCCCACAGCGGGCGCGGAAGGGCCACGCTGTCGGCGTCCGTAACTAATCCAGTGCCCGCTGTCCTACAAGCCACCCGTAGCTTCTACGTAAACACGGAGTGACGTTCGGTTCAGCCAGCGATCTGCGGCAGCAATTATCATGCCTTTCAGGGGCATGACAGGCCCTTGATTGGTCCCGGCACGTCCGACCCTGCGTGGCCGCCCGCGCCGATCCGCGCGGAATGACCATCGTTCAGCCCTGACCACTGGTGCGGCGGCAGGAAACCGTGTTGAATATTTGCGCGGCTGCAGCCGCCAATCAAGCCCACCGGCCGGAACGGGGGCGCTGCTCGTGAGGGAGGACGTTCGCCATGCCGACGGACGCAGGGCGCTCTGCGCCAGCGGATAGCCAGCCGCCTTGGCTGGCGCGCTATCCCGTCAACGTCGACTGGCACCGGCCTTTAGAGCCTCAGCGCGGTCCACCGTATGCTGGAAGCGTCCGCGGCACGGTTCGGCGCCCAGACGTGCACCAATTTTCTTGGCAAAACAATTAGTTACTCCGAAATTGCGCGGATGGTCGACGCCACGGCGGCCGGTCTCCAGCAGCTCGGCATCGGCCAGGGGACGCGGGTCGGGCTGTTCCTGCCGAACAGTCCGACCTTCATCGTCTACTACTATGCGGTGCTGAAGATCGGCGGCATCGTTGTGAACTTCAACCCACTCTATACGGTCGAGGAACTGGCCTATCAGGTGCGCGACAGCGGCACCGAGTTGATGATCACACTCGACCTCAAGGTGCTGTTCGACAAGGTCGAGGCCCTGATCAAGGAGGGCGTGCTACCCCGCGCGGTGGTGGCGTCCTTCACGGCGCCTCCTGCCTCCGACCAAGGCTGTGCTGTTCCGCCTGTTCAAGGGGAAGCGATCTGGCACGGGTGGATCGTTCCGGGCTGGGGGAGCGTATCATTTCGGGAGAGCGCGTCGCGGCTCAAGGGGGGCAGCCGAAGCCCGTCGCCATCGATCCGGGCGACGTCGCCGTCCTTCAGTATACGGGTGGCACGACGGGCACACCCAAGGGGGCGATGCTGACCCACGCCAATCTGGCGATCAACACACAGCAGGTGGCGGCCTGGGCGCCGGACCTGAAGGAGGGCGAGGAGCGGGTGATGGCCGTCCTGCCCTTCTTCCACGTGTTCGCGATGACGGTGGTGATGAACTACGGCATCCAGGGGGCGGCCGAGATGATCATCATGCCCCGCTTCGTGCTCGACGACGCCTATGAAGCTGATCGACAAGACCAAGCCGACGATCATGCCGGGCGTGCCGACTCTGTTCAACGCGATCATGAACCACCCGAAAGATCGACGCCTTCGACCTGTCGTCGCTCAAATTCTGCCTTTCGGGCGGGGCGCCGCTGCCGATGGAGGTCAAGGAGCAGTTCGAGGCGCGCACGGGCTGCAAAGTGGTCGAGGGCTACGGCCTGACCGAAGCCTCGCCCGTGGTCACCTGCAACCCGATCTCCGGGGACACGGTCAAGGGCAGCATCGGCCTGCCGATGCCGGGAACGCACCTGTCGCTTCGCAGCCTGGACGACCCGGCGCAGCGAAGTGGCGATGGGCGAGCGCGGCGAGATCTGCGTCAAGGGCCCCCAGGTGATGAAGGGCTACTGGCAGCGACCCGACGAGACGGCGAGCCAGTTCCTCGGCGACTACCTGCGCACCGGCGACGTCGGCATCATGGACGCGGCGGGCTTCGTCACCATCGTCGACCGGATCAAGGACCTCATCATCTGCTCGGGCTTCAATGTCTACCCGCGGCGGATCGAGGAGGCGATCTACAAGCATCCCGCCGTCGAGGAAGTGACGGTGATCGGCATCCCCGACGAATATCGGGGCGAGGCGCCCAAGGCGTTCGTCAAGCTGAAAGCCGGCGCACGTCTGACGGTGAACGACCTGCTGGCGCATCTGGAGCCCAAGATTTCCAAGATCGAGATGCCCTCCGAGATCGAGTTCCGGGACGCGCTGCCCAAGACGATGATCGGCAAGCTGTCGAAGAAGGAGCTGAAGGCGGAAGAGGTGGAGCGGCGCAAGGCCTCCTGACGGCGGCGCGGACACATGCCCGTCTGACCTTACGTGCCGGGGCGCGTTGTGTCGCCTCGGCGCTTGCCTCGTCGCGCTGATCGGTCGATTATCAGCTGGAGCGAGCGCGCGCTGCCCGCGCGCTCATCGCAACCAGCCAACACGTTGCCGCGCGCCCCGCCCTCTCCCGCAGAGGCCCGATATGGTCGCGCGCCGGACCGAGGGAAGCTTCCACATGAACGAACGCCGCGACGCGCAGAGCCAGGCACTCGACCAAATGGCGCTGGCCAAGTTCGGCGTCGGCCAACCGGTCACCCGCCGGGAGGATCTGCGCCTCCTGCAGGGGCAGGGGCAATATACCGACGACGTCAATCTGCCGGGCCAGGCCTACGCTGCCTTCGTGCGCAGTCAGGTGCCGCACGGTGTGATCCGGTCCGTCGATACGGCGGCGGCCAGCGCCATGCCCGGCGTGCTGGCCATCTACACCGGTGCGGACATGGCCAGCGCCGGCTACGGCAGTCTGCCCAATGTCCCGCCGTTCAAGAACCCCGACGGCTCGCCGATGAAGAAGCCCGCGCGGCCCGCGCTGACTTCGGACAAGGTGCGCTTCGTCGGCGATGCGATCGCGTGCGTTGTGGCCGAGACGCTGCAACAGGCCCAGGACGCCGCCGAGGCGGTGACGGTCGATATCAACGCACTGCCCGCCGTGGTCGATATGCGGGCTGCGGCCCGCCCCGATGCGCCGCAGCTCTACGCCGACGTGCCGGGCAACCTGTCGCTCGACTACCATTACGGCGACGCGCAGAAGACGGAGGCGGCGTTCAAGGCCGCCCATCACGTCACGCGGCTTTCGATGACCAACAACCGCGTCGTCGTCAATCCGATGGAGCCGCGCGCGGCCGTCGCCGCCTATGACGCGGGAGCCGAGCGGTTCACGCTCTACTCGCAGACACAGGGCGTCTTCGGCTCGGCGGCAACGGCGGCCAAGATCCTCAACATGCCGGCCAAGAGCGTGCGCTTCGTGTCCGTCAATGTCGGCGGATCGTTCGGCATGAAGGCTGGCATCTTTCCGGAGTACGTGGTGTGCCTGCATGGCGCGCGCGCGCTCGGCCGGCCTGTGAAGTGGACGGACACGCGCACGGAGGCGTTCGTGTCGGATCACCATGGCCGCGCTCAGGACTTCGACTGCGAGTTGGCGTTGGACAAAGACGGACACTTCCTGGCGCTGCGGCTGGACGGCTACGGCGACATGGGCGCCTACCTGTCGGCGATGCAGCCGTTGTTTTCCACTCTCAACATCGTCAAGCACACGGCGAGCTGCTACCGCACCCCCCTGCTCTACGTGCGCACGCGCTGCGTGTTCACGAACACGGTGCCCGTCACGGCCTATCGCGGCGCGGGGCGGCCGGAGGGCAACTACTACATGGAGCGGCTGATCGAGACGGCGGCGGCGGAGATGGGGATCGACGCCATCGAGCTTCGGCGGCGCAACCACATCCAGCCCGATCAGCTGCCGTTCACGGCGTCGTCGGGCTCGGTCTACGACA
Source organism: uncultured Alphaproteobacteria bacterium (assembly GCA_963697205.1). Lineage (GTDB taxonomy): Bacteria > Pseudomonadota > Alphaproteobacteria > Rhizobiales > Hyphomicrobiaceae > CAVONB01. The sequence goes on from CAVONB010000016.1 coordinate 163,915, forward strand.
GCGGCAACTTCCCCGCCATCCTGGACAAGGCGATGGAGCTGTCCGACTGGCCGGGCTATGCGCAGCGCAAAGCCGCCTCGGAGGCGAAGGGCCTGATCCGCGGGCGCGGCGTCGGGCAGTTCCTGGAGATGACGGCCGGCGTCGTCAACGAGTTGGCCGAGATCGCGTTCGACGCGGACGGCGGCGTCACCATCACGACGGGCTCGCACGACCACGGCCAGGGCCATTGGACGCCGTTCGCGCAGATCCTGGTCGAGAAGCTCGGCGTACCGTTCGCGAAGATCCGGCTGATGCAAAGCGATTCCGACAAGCTCAGGGCCGGCAGCGGCACAGGCGGCTCCAAGTCGCTGATTTCCAGCGGCACGGCGATCGTGGAAGCCTCCGACCGGGTGATCGACAAGGGCCGGCAGGCGGCGGCACACTTCCTGGAGGCTTCGGCGGGGGACGTGGCGTTTGCGGACGGACGGTTCTCGATCGTGGGCACGGATCGGGGCATCGCGATCATGGAGCTTGCCGGCCGGCTGGCGACGGCGACCAACCTGCCCGACGACGTGCCGAAGACGCTCGACGTGTCCTACGTCCACGAGACAGCGCCTGCGACCTATCCCAACGGCTGCCACATCTGCGAGGTCGAGATCGATCCGTCGACGGGCGAGGTGGAGATCGAGAAATACACCATGGTCGGTGACTTCGGCACGATGGTGAACCCGCTGATCGTGGAGGGCCAGTTGCACGGCGGCGTCGTTCAGGGCATCGGCCAGTGCCTGATGGAGACGGCCGTCTACACCGACGACGGCCAGCTGGCGTCGGGCTCCTTCATGGACTACGCGATGCCGCGGGCCGTCGATATCCCTGACTTCACGTTCTACAGCCTGCCCGATCCCGCCAAGGTCAACCCCCTTGGCGCCAAGGGCTGCGGCGAGGCCGGTGTGGCCGGGGCGATGACGTCGGTGATGAACGCGATCGTGGACGCGCTGCGCCCTTACGGCGTCCGGCATGTCGACATGCCGGCGACACCGGAGAAGGTGTGGAGCCTGATCGCGACGGGTAGAAAGCGGGCGGCGTGAGCGCGGGGGCGATGGCGCGAGGGAATAAGTCGGGGGCTTAAAGCGCCTGACGGCGATGCGGGGCTTTTGCCCCTGCCCCCAATCGGGAGGACACCTCCCGGACCCACCGCTTTTTTGGAGTTGGCAGGCTTCGCTATTTGGAAAATGCGAAGGGCGGCCTTCGTGGCCGCCCTTTCAGATTTCCGGTCTTGGCCAATCGGCTACTTCCACTCGACCTTGAGCATCTCGAAGGAGCGCGCGCCCTTGGGCGTCGTCACCTCGGCGGTGTCGCCCTTGACCTTGCCGATGAGCGCACGCGCGATCGGGGAGGAGATCGAGATCTTGCCCTCGCGCAGGTTGGCCTCGAGATCGCCGACGATCTTGTACTTGACCTTCTCGTCGGTGTCCTCGTCGACGAGCGTCACGGTGGCACCGAACTTGATCGACTCGCCGGACAGCTTCGAGACATCGATGACGTCGGCGCGCGACAGCTTGTCCTCGAGCTCGGCAACCTTCGCCTCGTTCAGGCCCTGCGCTTCCTTGGCGGCATGGTATTCGGCGTTCTCGGAAAGGTCGCCGTGCGCGCGCGCTTCGGCGATCGCCTGAATGATGCGCGGGCGCTCCTCGGACTTGAGGCGATGCAGCTCTTGCTCGAGCCTCGAGTACCCCTCGTTGGTCATCGGTACCCGTTCCATCGACATCTCAACGTCTCCTCGTCGGCCCGGCCTCACTGGCGAGGCCTTGCAGCGGAAGTCTTGCGTACTCTTCGGGGTTTGGCCAGCCCAGATTAGGTAGGGGCCAGCCCTAGTCGGATCAAGAGCCGGTCCGCATGTAACTCTGCAGTGGGGCAACTTTGAGACTGTCGGCCCTCAGCGCCTTGATGGCCCGGGTGACCGCCACTGCGCCGGCGTAAGTTGTATAATACGGAATGTGGTTCAGCAAGGCGGTTCGCCGTATGTCCTTGCTGTCGGCCAGTGCTTTCGCGCCTTCGGTCGTGTTGAAAACCAGCGAGACTTCGCCGTTTTTCATGACGTCGACGATGTGCGGGCGCCCTTCCAGAACCTTGTTGACAACATCGCACGCGACACCGCGGCTCTCCAGGTGCCGCGCGCGTGCCGCGCGTCGCGATCACCTTGAAGCCCATCTCCACGAGGGCCTTCACGGGCGCCACGATTCGCTCCTTGTCGGCATCCTTGACCGACACGAACACCGTGCCGGACGTCGGCAGCTGGTTGCCGGCGCCGAGCTGGCTCTTGCCGAACGCGATGGCGAAATCGCGGTCGATGCCCATCACCTCGCCGGTCGAGCGCATCTCCGGTCCCGAGCACGGGATCGACGCCGGGGAAGCGGGCGAACGGGAAGACGGCTTCCTTGACGGCGATGTGGTCGAGCTTGCGCTCGCTCAGATCGAAGCTCGACGAGCGGCTTGCCGGCCATCACCTGGGCGGCGATGCCCGCGATCGGCAGGCCGATGACCTTGGCGACGAACGGCACGGTGCGGGAGGCGCGCGGGTTGACCTCGAGGATGTAGACATCGCCGTCCTTGATGGCGAACTGCACGTTCATGAGGCCGACGACGTTCAGCGCGCGGGCGAGCGCCTGCGCCTGGCGTCCGAGCTCGGCGATGATGGCCTCGGTCAGCGAATGCGGCGGCAGCGAGCAGGCGGAGTCGCCGGAATGGATGCCGGCTTCCTCGATGTGCTCCATGATGCCGGCGATGAAGGTGTCGCTTGCCGTCGCAGAGGCAGTCGACGTCGACCTCGACGGCATCGGTCAGGTAGCGGTCGATCAGCAGCGGGCGGCGTTCGGAGACGACCAGCTCGGACGGGCTGTCGAGCGTCGCCGACAGGCGCGCGACGTAGCGGTCGATCTCGGCGCCGTCGTGCACGATCTCCATGGCCCGGCCGCCGAGCACGTAGGACGGGCGGATGACGATCGGGTAGCCGATGGCGTCGGCGACGGCGCGGGCTCTCCGAAGGCGAGCGCGCGATGCCGCTCTCGGGCTGCTTGAGGCCGAGCTTGTCGATCAGCGCCTTGAAGCGGTCGCGGTCCTCGGCGAGGTCGATGGCGTCGGGCGACGTGCCGAGGATCGGCACGCCCGCGTCTTCGAGCGCACCGGCGAGCTTCAGCGGCGTCTGGCCGCCGAACTGGACGATGACGCCCTTGAGCGTGCCGTTCGGCTCGTTCCGACGCGGATGATCTCGAGCACGTCCTCGGCCGTCAGCGGCTCGAAGTAGAGCCGGTCGGAGGTGTCGTAGTCGGTCGAGACGGTTTCGGGGTTGCAGTTGACCATGATGGTCTCGAAGCCGGCGTCCGACAGCGCGAAGCAGGCGTGGCAGCAGCAGTAGTCGAACTCGATGCCCTGGCCGATCCGGTTGGGACCGCCGCCGAGGATGACGATCTTCTCGCGCGTCGGAGGGCTCGGCCTCGCACACGGGCGCGTCGAACAGGCCGGTCTCGTAGGTCGAGTACATGTAGGCGCGTCGGCGAGGCGAACTCGGCCGCGCACGTGTCGATGCGCTTGAAGACGGCGGTCGACGCCGAGGTCGAGGCGCTGGCGCGCGCACGTCGGCCTCGCTGCGGCCGGCAAGCTTGGCGAGGCGCGCGTCGGAGAAGCCCAGCGGCCTTGAGCGCGCGGACCTGGGTGGCGGCGGCCGGCAGGCCATGCTGCTTGACGCGCGCTTCGAGCGTCGACGATCTCGCCGATGCGGTCGATGAACCACGGATCGATCTTGCAGAAGGCGTGCACCTGCTCGGTGTCGAAGCCGAGGCGCAGGGCCTGGGCGACCTTCAGCAGGCGGTCGGGCGCGGGCCGGCCGAGCGCGGCGCGGATGACGTTCTTGTCGTCGCCCTGGCCGAGCCCTTCGAAGACGATGTCGTCGAGACCGGTGAGCCCGGTCTCCATCGAGCGCAGCGCCTTCTGCAGGCTTTCCGCGAACGTGCGCCCGATCGCCATCACCTCGCCCACCGACTTCATCGCCGTGGTCAGCGTCGGGTCGGCGCCGGGGAACTTCTCGAAGGCGAAGCGCGGGATCTTGGTGACGACGTAGTCGATGGTCGGCTCGAAGGAGGCCGGCGTCGCGCCGCCGGTGATGTCGTTTTCCAGTTCGTCCAGCGTGTAGCCGACGGCGAGGCGGGCGGCGACCTTGGCGATCGGGAAGCCGGTCGCCTTCGAGGCCAGCGCCGAGGAGCGCGAGACGCGCGGGTTCATCTCGATGACGACGAGGCGGCCGTCGGCCGGATTGACCGCGAACTGCACGTTGGAGCCGCCGGTCTCGACGCCGATCTCGCGCAGCACCGCGATCGAGGCGTCGCGCATGATCTGGTATTCTTTGTCGGTCAGCGTCAGCGCCGGCGCGACGGTGATCGAATCGCCCGTGTGCACGCCCATCGGATCGACGTTCTCGATCGAGCAGACGATGATGCAGTTGTCCGCGTGATCGCGGACGACCTCCATCTCGTACTCCTTCCAGCCGAGCAGGCTCTCGTCGATCAGCACCTGGCCGATCGGCGAGGCGTCGAGGCCGGAGCGCGCGATGATCTCGAACTCCTCGCGGTTGTAGGCGACGCCGCCGCCGGTGCCGCCGAGCGTGAACGCGGGGCGGATGATGGCCGGCAGGCCGACGTGTCGAGCGCGCGCATCGCTTCGGCGAAACCCTGCGCGCGATCGTAGTCGACGATCTGACCATCGGCGTTGCGGATCGGCGGGGAGGACGCGATGGAGGCGCGCGGGCTCTCGAGCCCGATCCTGTCCATCGCCTCACGGAAGCGCTGGCGGTCCTCCGCCTTGTCGATGGCGTCGGCCTTGGCGCCGATCAGCTCCACGTCCGACTTGGCGAGCACGCCCTGGCGCTCCAGGGCCAGCGCGGTGTTGAGCGCGGTCTGGCCGCCCATGGTCGGCAGAAGCGCCAGCTTGTCGTCGGGGCGCGCGGTGCGCTCCTGGGCGATGATCTTGGCGACGATCTCCGGCGTGATCGGCTCGACGTAGGTGGCATCGGCCAGCTCGGGGTCCGTCATGATCGTGGCCGGGTTGGAATTGACCAGCACGATCCGGTAGCCCTCGGCCTTCAGCGCCTTGCAGGCCTGCGTCCCGGAATAGTCGAACTCGCACGCCTGGCCGATGACGATCGGGCCGGCGCCGATGATGAGGATCGATTTGATGTCTGTGCGTTTGGGCATGAGCCGGCTACATAGTGCAGCGCAGCGCCGTTGGCTATAGGGCGCGCGGGGTGGCACACACCCCTTGCGGTGCCAGCGTGTGCCACGCGCAACGGCCAGCCGGCGACTGCGCGGGGCGGGCACGCGTATGGGTTGCGGGGCGGGGTACCGAACGGATTTCCGGGCGGGTTGCCCGGGCGACCCTCGGTGGGTAGGCGAACGGGCGGTTCACGCATGGCTCGCGGCCAGGGTGCGGGCGAAGGAGGACGGATGGCGGGTGCCCGCGACAGACACGACCTCGTGCGCATCGTCGCTGCCAGCGGTGCGTTCCTCATCGATCGCTGCGAGGTCACGGTCGGGCAGTTCCGGGCGTTCGCGGCGGCGACCGGCTTCAAGACCAAGGCGGAGCTCGAGAGGGGCGGATTCCAGTACCTTGGTGGCTGGCAACGCATGGCAGGCTGGACCTGGGCTCAGCCCTATGGCGCGCCTGCGCGCGACGACGAACCCGCCGCTCACATCACCTGGCACGAGGCCAAGGCCTATTGTGACTGGGCGGGGCTCAGGCTGCCGACGGACACGGAATGGGTCGCAGCCGCCTATACCGAGAGCCGTGCGGCGCCGCCGCCACCCTTCGTCAGGGGGCGGGTCTATCCCTTCCCGACGGGCGAGCGGCCCGAGGGCGCCAATCAGATGGGCTCGGGCGCCCACGCGGGTTACCGCGCGCCGGCTGCAAAGCTTGGGCAGGGCCGAGGGCATCTGCCGGTGAAAGTGACGGCTGCCGGCGTCAACGGGCTCTACGATATGGGCGGCAATCTGTGGGAATGGGTCGATCACGACGTCGACGGCCAGAAGCGGACGCGCGGCGGCTCGTGGTGGTATGGTGCGGCCCAGATGCGAGCCGATGCGCTCTATGAGAAGGCACCGGATTTTGCCGCCGTCTACATTGGATTCCGATGTGCTCGAAGCGTTTAGGCGGTGTCGGTGACGGGCGCGGATCCAGACCGGATCCGACGAGGCGTGTTCACGAAGTTCCTTAGGGAACAGACGGAATCCTATTGAGTCGGCATCGTAGTTGGGATCACAATGCACGTCATTGCCCCAGGGGATGCTCATGCTGCCGCTATCCCGCATCGCCGCCCCGCTGGTCGTCGCCGTCCTCGTCATGGTCGGTCTTGCACCTCCCGCCACGAGCGACGATGCAACGCGCGATCTTCTGGGCAAGGCGCAGTCCGAAGCAGAGCGTCGCTCTCTGGGCGACCTGCTCGACCGCCTCAAGCGCCCGGGTTCGCCCGGCGTGCCGGCATCCCCGCCCGCCTCGCCCCCTCCCCCGCCCGTCGGCGCTCCGCCCACGGCGGCTTCGCCACCGCAGATGCCGGATGCCTGGGATGCCGTGCGCAAACTGTTGCGGGATGCCGAGCGCAAGCGGCGCGTGGATGCGGAGCGGCTTGCAGCCGAAGCCGAGCGGCGGCGGCAGGAAATCGAGCGCAGGGCAGCCGCGGAGGCTGAGCGTCTCGCCCAGGAGGAGGCCGAGCGCGCGCGCCACGCCCGGCTCATTCGCGAGTTGCAGGAGCAGGCCAACCAAGAGGCCGAAGCCAAGCTGCTGGCGGAAGAGGCCCGACGGCAGGCCGAGGCCAAGAGGCTGGCGGAGGAAGCCCGACGGCAGGCCGAGGCCAAGAGGCTGGCGGAGGAAGCCCGACGGCAGGCCGAGGCCAAGAGGCTGGCGGAGGAAGCCCGACGGCAGGCCGAGGCCCAGCGGATCGCAGAGGAAGCTCGGCGGCAGGCCGAGGCCAAGCGGATCGCAGAAGAAGCCCGACGACAGGCCGAGGCCCAGCGGATCGCAGAGGAAGCTCGGCGGCAGGCCGAGGCCAAGCGGATCGCAGAGGAAGCTCGGCGGCAGGCCGAGGCCAAGCGGATCGCAGAAGAAGCCCGCCGGCAGGCCGAGGCCCAGCGGATCGCAGAGGAAGCTCGGCGGCAGGCCGAGGCCCAGCGGATCGCAGAAGAAGCCCGACGGCAGGCCGAGGCCCAGCGGATCGCAGAGGAAGCTCGGCGGCTGGCGGAGGCCCAGCGCGCGGCCGAGGCCGCACGACGACAGGCTGAGGCTCGGCGGCTCGCAGAGGCGGCGCGTCACAAGGCGGAGGCGAAGCGCCTTGCGGAGGAAGCCCGGCGGTTGGCGGAAGCCCAGCGCGCGGCCGAGGAGGCCCGACGCCAGGCGCTCGCCTCACCGCCACCGGCGCCCGAGCGCCCTGTCAGCCGCGATCATTACCTGCCGACACTGCAGGTGCTGCCCTTGCCGCGCCATGCGGACAGCGGGCCGCAAGCGGTCGCTCCGCAACAAGACGGTCCGAAAACGAACGAAGGGCGGCGCCGCTCGAGCAAGCGGGGCGCGCGCTGCGCGGAGATACTGGAGCGGGCGCAGCTGGGAGACCTGACCCATGCGGATCGCAATTATCTTCGTACTGACTGCTCATAGGTGCGGGCATCGTCTTTCGGTCTGCCTGCCGGACCCGGAAACCGGGCGCACGCACGACGCGCGGGGTTCTCCCCGCTGGCAATCCACGCTATCACTTGTATTCTGAGCCTGACGTCCTAGCCCACGGAGACTGCTATGGTTTTAAGAAATCTTTTCCTGCTACCAGTCGGCGCATCACTCGCCATCGGCTCGCTCGCGGGACCGGTCCTGGCCCAGGCGCCGCAGCCGCCGCCCATTCTGCCTTTCGACGAGGCGCTCAACCGCGCCGCCACGAGCCTGCTCGCCAAGGCGCAGGTGCCGGGACGCACGGGCAAGATCCCGCTGGTGATCGATCCACTGGTGGACGGCAACTCAGGTGTGCAGACCGACTCCACGCGCGGCATGGAGCAGCGGCTGAAGGCGATCATCGCAAAGGACTTCCCGAACTTCGAGCTGCTGGCGTTCAACGCGCAAAGCATCGACAAGGAGCCGGTCGTGATGGTCGGCACGTTCACTGCGGTCAACAATGCGGGCCAGGCGCAGGGGCCGATCGACGCCTATCGGATCTGCTTTGCGCTCGCGGATCTGAAATCGAAGACCATCGTCAGCAAGGCGGCGACGCGCGCCAATCCGACGGGCATTCGCCACATTCCCACGGCGTTCTTCAACGAGACGCCGATCATGGGCAAGGATCCGGCCATCGACGCGTATGTGAAGACCTGCCAGGCGAGCAAGTTGCAGGCCGCGGTCGATGCCACGTTCGTTGCCAACATCAAGACCGACGCCTACGTCAGCGACGCGATCAACGCGTATGACAGCGGGGCCTATCGCAAGGCGCTGGATCTTTACACCAAGGCGAAGGCCGAGCAGGGCGGCGAGCAGATCCGCGTGCTCAATGGGCTCTACCTCACCAATTGGCGGCTGGGGAAGCGCAAGGCTGCCTCTGAAGCCTTCGGACAGCTCGTCGACCAGGGATTGAAGGCGGAGAAGCTCAACGTCCGGTTCCTGTTCCGGCCGGGATCGGCCGGCTTCATTCCGGATCGCAACATCAACCGGCAGTATCCCACCTGGTTTGCGCGCCTCGCCATGTCGACTGTGAAAGCCGACGCCTGCCTGGAGGCCGTCGGGCACGCCAGCAAGACGGGCCCCGAGCCCGTCAACCTGCGCCTCTCCAAAGCGCGCGCCGACCGTATTCGCCGCGGCCTTTCGGGCTACGCGAAGGGCATCGAGGGCCGCGTCAAGACCAGCGGCGTCGGCTCCAGCCAGGCCCTGATCGGGACCGGTCGCGACGATGCCAGCGACGCCCTGGACCGGCGCGTCGAGTTCAAGCGGGTGAAGTGCTGAGACGCTGAGATCTCAGCTCTGTCACAAACAGCCGGTATCCGCAGCGCGGGTACCGGCGACGCCGTCGCGCCCGCCCGTGAACCACGCTCGGCGCCACCATCTTGGCAGGGACCCGCCAGCCTCTTAGGCTTGGTGACCAACCCTGGCTGAAAGGCCCTTCGGTGGAGATCCGCGACGCCCTCGCCGACGGCACGATCGTCGCTGGCGAATACCGCATTCTGAAAGCGCTCCGGCAGGACGGCTTCTGCATCACGTACGAGGCGGAGGACGTGCAGCTGGGTGCGCGCGTGCTGCTGAAGGAATATTTCCCGGCGGAGCTTAGCGCACGCGTGCGCGTCACCACGGTGCGGCCGCGCTCCACGCGCGATGTCAGCGCGCTGTCCTGGGGCCGCCAACGGTTCTGCGAGGAGATGCGCACGCTGGCCAAGCTGCGCCATCCCGGCCTCGCCGTCATTCGCGGCGTCGTGGAAGACAACAACACCGCTTACGCCGTGATCGAGGCGCAGGACGCGCCGACGCTCCTGTCGTGGCTGATCCGGCTGCGCCGTCCGCCGAGCGAGGCGGAGATTCTCACGCTAGCGGATGAGATCTGCGGGGCGTTGGAGGTTTTGCACGGCGTCGGGGCCCTGTGCCGGGACCTGTCGCCCGAGACGATCTACGTGCGCGGCGAGGACCATCGCGTCTTGATGGATTTCGGCGGTGCGAAATTCGCCGTCGCCGCGCGGGCGCGCAAGATGCACACGGTCGTGCGACCGGGCTTCTCCGCGCCGGAGCAGCATCTCTTCGACGAGGGCCAGCAGGGGCCCTGGACGGACGTGTTCGCCCTCGGCGGAGTGCTCTACCGCATGGCGACGGGCCGCACGCCAGACGACGTCATTCATCGCCACACGGCCGAGGCGATGCCGTCCGCGCGCGATGCGGGCAACAAGACGCTGCGGCCCGATCTGCTGAAGGCGATCGACCTGGCGCTGTCGCTCGACGCGCGGCACAGACCCCAATCAATCACAGCCTTCCGAGCGCTGCTCGGCGTGCCTTCCGCAGCAAGTCTGCCGACGGCGACTGCGGGCGCGCGCGACGATGGTGGTGGGCGGCGGCGGCCTTCCCTCCTCGATCGCATCGAGGCTGCGCCCATCCCGCCGCTCGACGGAGGCGGTGCCGCCAGCGCCGGACAGCAAGCAGGGACGGTGCGCGCATCGGATGCCGGGACATCGGCGCAGGCGCCTGCGATCACCGCACCGGCGTTGCCGACCCTGTCGCTGGAGGAGGAATCGCTCGGCCTCGCCGATGCGTTGCCGGTCGAGCCGCCGCCGGAGTCGGCGGGCGAGGATGCGCGCGCGCGGGCCGAGGCGGCCGGCGGGGCATCAGCGGCGGCTCCGCAGGCACCTTCGGTGGCAGAAAATGGCGCGGACCGAGGCGCGCGCGATCGCAATAGCGGCGCTGCGGCTGCCGAGGAGATCTTTGCAACGTCCAGCCGGCAGTTCCTGTTGCCGATCCTGGGCATCGCGCTCGCGCTGCTGACTCTGATCGGTCTCGGTCTCGTGCTGCTCGATACGACGCTCGCCCCGAAAGGGCCACCGTCGCTTGCACGGACGTTGCCCGCCGAGGTTCTCGGGGCGCGCGGTGAGGCTCAGCGGCAGTCCGAAGCGGCCGACGCCAAGCGCCGCGCCGAAGAAACCGAGCGACAGAGACTCGCCGCGATGGAGGCGGAGAGGCAGCGCCAGGCCGAAGCAGCCGAAGCCAATCGGCGCGCGGAGGAAGCCGAGGGAAGGCGCAACGCCGCGATCGCAGCGGAGAGGAAGCGCCAGGCCGAAGCGGCCGACGCCAAGCGCCGCGCGGAAGAAGCCGAGGGCCAGCGGCTTGCCGCGATCGAAGCGGAGAGAATGCGCCAAGCCGAAGCAGCCGAAGCCAATCGGCGCGCGGAGGAAGCCGAGCGAAGGCGCAACGCCGCGATCGCAGCGGAGAGGAAGCGCCAGGCCGAAGCGGCCGACGCCAAGCGCCGCGCGGAGGAAACCGAGCGACAGCGCATCGCCGCGATGGAAGCGGAGAGGAAGCGCCAGGCCGAAGCGGCCGACGCTAAGCGGCGCGCGGAGGAAGCCGAGCGACAGAGGCTCGCCGCGATGGAAGCGGAGAGGAAGCGCCAGGCCGAAGCAGCCGACGCCAAGCGCCGCGCCGAAGAAGCCGAGCGACAGAGGCTCGCCGCGATGGAAGCGGAGAGGAAGCGCCAGGCCGAGGCGGCCGACGCTAAGCGACGCGCGGAGGAAAGCGAGCGACAGAGGCTCGCAGCGATCGAAGCGGAGAAGAAGCGGCAGGCCGACGCCGACGCTGAGCGCAAGCGCATCGCCGACGCCCAGGCCGCCATCGCGGCGCAGCTGGAGGCGCATCGCGCGTCGCTGATTGCAACGGTCGAGTCGGCGGGCGATCGGGAGTCGCTGCTTGTCTATCGCAGCCGGTATCCCGAGTTGGTGGCGCGCATCGACCGACGGTTGGCGGTTTTGGGGTTCGTCAAGACCGCAATCGGCGGGGAGACCCGCTGGACGCGGCCGGGCAGCGGTGACGTGTTCCGCGACTGCCCGACCTGCCCGCAGATGCTGCTGGTGCCGGCCGGATCCTTCATGTTTGGGTCGCCGGCCGAAGAGCCAAACCGGCTCGAGGACGAGGACGACACGCCCGGGCCCGGCGGCCGTCCTGTGCGGGTGGGGATCGCACGGCCCTTCGCGCTTTCGAAATTCGAGGTGACGCGCGGACAGTTCGCCGCGTTCGTCACCGAGACGGGGCACGACACCTCGGGTGGCTGCTACGTGCGGGTCGACCAATTCGAGCTTGTGAAGGACTACTCCTGGCAGCAGCCGGGGTTCGACCAGGACGACGAGCACCCCGTGGCGTGCGTCAGCTGGGACGACGCCCGTGCCTATGTGGCCTGGCTGTCGAAGAAGACGGGCGCAACCTATCGCCTGCCGTCGGAGGCGGAGTGGGAGTTCGCCGCGCGTGCCGCGCCGCACACGCAGGCAAGGGCCCAGCCCTTCGACGCCGCGCCACAGCGCGTGTGCCGGCTCGGCAACAGCGCGGATCTGAGCACACAGGCGGTGTTTCCGGCCTGGACCGTCAGCCCGTGCGACGATCGTGCCGCCTTCACCGCACGCGTTGGATCGTTTGCGGCCAACGCCATCGGTCTTGCCGACATGCTCGGCAACCAGTGGGAGTGGGTCGCGGACTGCTATCACGACAGCTACCGCGGGCAGCCCGACGGCGTGTTGAGCGGTGGGGTGGCGTGGACGACCGACTGCAAGGGCGACTTTCGCGTGCTGCGCGGCGGCTCCTGGAGCGACACCGCGGCATTTCTCAGACCCGCGGCCCGCACGGCCATTCCGCCCGACAAGCGCATCCAGATCGGCGGTTTCCGCGTTGCGCGCGCGCTTGAGGACTAGTCGAGGTGGAGAAAATGGGGACGTCCCATTTTTTCCCATTTTACCCATAGCACGTAGGTCGCGAGCGAGGCTGGGGACACCCACTCTTTTCCGGGGCGAGCGCTTGCCTGCAAATTCAGCGGCGAGGCGGAAAAAGGTGGGTGTCCCCGACCAGAGTCACACCACGACGAAATCGTCCGCCTTAGGCGTCAGGTTGGGTTGTAGCAGCGCGAACTGCACGGCCCCACCGCTGCCCGAGCCGTCGCCGTCGTAGAGAAGCGCGCCGGTCGCGGTATGGTAGAGGATGCGAGCATCCGTTGAGCGCGCGACGCCATTGCCAGCCTCTAAGGCCGTCACGTCCAAGGCGCCGACATCGAGCGCCGTGAACACGTTCGCGCCGAGCACGATCACGTCGTTGCCGTTGCCGAAGTCCTTGATCGCATCAACGTTCCGACCGTTGAGCGTGGTGTCGAACACGAAGCGATCATCGCCCGCGCCACCCCACAGTGTATCCGCGCCGCCGCGGCCGTTCAGCGTGTCGTCGCCGTCCTTGCCCGACAGGACATTGCGATTGAAGTTTCCGGTGATCGTATTGTCGAGGTCGTTGCCGTCGCCCCAGCGCCATTTGCTGCCGGTGAGCACCAGGTTCTCGACGTTGTCGCCGAGCGCGGTAGAGATCGAAGACCGCACGGTGTCGATGCCTTCCCCGGCATTCTCGACCACCACGTCCCCACGCGCATCGACGACGTAGAGATCATCGCCGGCACCGCCCAACATCGAGTCGTCACCCCAACCGCCGTTGAGAGTGTCGTCGCGCAGACCGCCGATCAGCGTATCGTCGCCCCCGTCGCCGCGCAGGCTCACCCAGTCTCCGCTTGCCGACAGCCAGTCGTCACCTCCGAACCTGCGAGCAGCGAAATCATCAAACCGCGAGACAAGGCTGTCGCCAAACGCCGAACCCCAGACGAGCCCAATACCGGGCCAATTAAAATCCGAGCTGGCGAGCAACAGCGCGCTGCTCAAAGCGCGACCATCGAGACGCCCGACAGAGGCGTACGTGAGCCCATCAGGTGCAAAGACCCCGCCGGCACCTGTCAGCGCCAACATCCCGGCATCAAGCGCAGAAAAGCTATTGATCTGATCGAGTGACGCGCTGACCTCGGGTGCCAGGAGCTCCAGGCGCTCGATATTCGAGAACACAAGGCCCTCCAACCCGCCCCGCTCTCATTCCGTGTTGTATGGAGAGATCAACCTGACAACATCGTAGCCGTCCCCGCCGTCGATCAGGCCCAATTGATCCGGAAGAAGCTCGTAGAGCGTGAACCGGTCATCATTGCCGGTGCCGACGAGCGTGTCGTCCTCGCTCGTGTAAGTGAAATCAGCCATGGCCGAAAACCCAACACTTCTTCAAAAGAACGCATTCGGATCATCATGACGTCGGCCAATTGATAAGCCCTTACCGCGGCGCTCAACGACGGCACGCGGGTTAGCGATCGAAGAATTCATGAAGCGGGCGCCCCGCACCCCTCGCCCGTCTTCCCGGACGCGAGCGACGTCGCCACAGGGCGACGCCGCGATCCGGGAGCCAGCGCGCTGCCGGCGCCCGGCGCAAAATCGATCGGGGGCACGAAGGCCCCCGATGACACGCAGATGCGAGTGTTGAAGCCGGCTACTTAATGGCGACCGGCTGCATGGGTGCGCCGACGGCGCCGGCGACGGGAATCGAGGGCGCCACGAACATGAACTCGTAGATCCGGTCGTTGGCGCAATCCTCCGCGAGTGCCTTCAGGTTGAAGATCTCGCCCATCGTCAGACCCATGTTCGGAATCACGACCCAGTGCCAGGGCTGATAGATGCCGGGCGCGTCGTTGGGCCGAACCTCGCAGCCCCAGGTGTCGGTGGCCACGGCTGCGACCTCTTTCTTGTGCAGCCATTCGGCGGTCTCGAACTGCAGGCCGGGCGCATCGCCGCCGGCATAGGTGCCCCACGAGCCGCGCTTGTTGTAGGCCTCCATCTGGCCGGTGCGCACGATCAAGAAGTCGCCGGTGCCGATCTTGACTTTCTGGGCTTCGGCGCAGGCATCGAGATCGTCCGGCGTGATCGGCGTACCGTCGGCGAGCGCATCGACGCCCTTCCAGCGGGGAATGTCGAGGAGGACGCCGCGGCCCGTCGCCTTGGCGCCGGTCTTCTCGATGCCGCACTTCTTGGCGCCCCACGAATAGACCTCGCGGCAGTCGTATCCGTTCCACATCTTGTCGATGTAGAAGATGTGGGCCAGCAAGTCCCAATGCGTGCCGGCCTGCAGGGGCGTGATCAGCCAGTCGTCGGCGCCGCGGATACCGGAGTGATCGCGCAGGCCCGAGTAGGCGTCGGCGCCGGAGTGGCGCATCAGCAGGGTCGGATTGTTGCGACCGCGGTTGCCGGTCTGGGGGCCGTCCATGCCTAGGTTGATGGCGAGCGGGAAGGCCTGGCCGCGCTTGACCAGCTTGGCGGCGGCGGCGACCTTGTCGGGTGTCGCGTAGTTCAACGTGCCGATCTCGTCATCGGGGCCCCACTTGCCCCAGTTGCGCACCTTGAGCGCCATCTCGTGGATGACCTCCAGCGTGATCGGCTCCTTGCGGTTGCGCAGGGGAATGCCGTCGTCCTTGACGGTGTACATGACGGGTCCGCGCGGCTCGAGCGGCTTGCCGTAGTCAATGGCCATCGTATGTCTCCTCCTTGGTTGTTCGGGCTTGTTTGTTGCACCTGCCGACAGGAGCGGCTTTATCTGCATCACCTCACCCCATCTTCACCGCCCCACCCCGTCAAGGGTAAGAGAAGCGCAGGGGGTGCATGGCTCCGTCGCGGAAACGGGACACCGGGGCGTCGGCCGTGACATCCCGCGTGCGCCTACTTCGGCGGGATGATCGGCAACAGTACATAGGGCTGCCGCGTGGGGCCGAAGTGCAGCGCGTTCCAGGTGTCATAGAGTTCGTCGGGGCGGTCCTTGGGGTGGTTGTGGAAGAACGGGCCGACGCCGGAGAACGTGTAGAAGGCGTGCGGAATGGAGATCGGCGGGCCGGCGAAGTGGTAGTCGTTACCCTTTACCGTCAGCGCGACGCGATAGCCCTTGGGGACGACGATGCACGTCGGCCAGAGCTCGACATCGACCTCGTAGACCTCGTTCGGCGTCAACGGCTGCTTCTCGTCGTGGGCGTGATAGGGACGCCACGGCTTGGTCAGCGCGGGATCGAGCTTTCTCTGCGAACAGCGCAGCCAGCCCTGGGCCACGGGCGTGCGGGGATCGAGCGCGCCCTGGAAGGTCACCTCAATTCCCTTGTCGTCGTAGACGTGGAGGATGGCGAAGAGATCGGCGTCGGCCGTTTGCGAGGACACCCAGAACTTCGCCGCGACGGGGCCGGTGATCTCGGTCTCTTGTTCGAAAGCGGGCGTGCGGAATGTGATGCCGTCGCCCTTGGTGTGATAGTTGAGCTGCGTCTCCACCTTCGATGCTTCCGGCGACAACCCGTGCCCGGCCGGATCGAGATAATATTTGGTCCATTGCGTGCGTGGGATCGGCCAGGCGTCCTCGTGGCGGATCTCGTAGTGCTCGCCGGGACGGCGGATGTTGAGCTGCACGGGCGGCTGCTTGTCCCAGCCGTTCTGCTCGCCCTTCAGGAAGTAGTCGAGGAACCGCTTCTGGAGTAGGCGTCCGTAATCGGTGTAGTAGTGGGGCCAATGGGCGAGGCCGTGCCCTTCGAACCATTTCTGCTTGGAAGCAGCGCGCATATAGCCTTCGCAATTGCCGCGCGGATGCAGTCCCTGCCCGCCCCAGTTGTTGGCCGACAAGCAGCGGCACCGTTACCTTCGACCAATCGGGCGAGCGTGACTTGTAGAACTCGTCGTCGAGGGGATGGGCGAGCACGTCGGCTTCGAGATCCACGCGGTTCTTCTTCAGCTCCTCATCCGACAGCGTGGCGGGGCCGGCTACCGGCTCGCCGGTCACCCAGCTCTTCTTGCCGCGGTCGCCGACGCCGTGCTGGACGCTAGCCACCTGGCGTGGATACCAGCGCAGAGGCATCATGTTGACCATGCCGCCGTGGCGGTAGACGTCGCGGTAGAAGTCGGCGGCGCCTTCCCACACGACGATGGCGGCGAGGTGCTTGGGCTGGTGGGTGGCGACCTGCCAGGCATTCATCGCGTAATAGGAGATACCGGAGGTGGCGACCTTGCCGTTCGACCAGGGCTGCGTTCCCGCCCAATCGATGCAGACGGCGAAGTCGTCGGCTTCCTGTGGCGACCACACGTTCATGTAGCCGGGCGAGCGGCCGGCGCCGCGGCTGTCGACGCGCACGCACACGTAGCCGTCCGGCACCCACTTCTCGGGATCGACAACCTCCCAGTTCTGGTACTTGTTGCTGGAATTGGCGGGCACGTCGGGATGCGCGGCGACCATGCGGTCCCACATGCTCTTGAAGACGTCCTGGAAGGCGAGACCCTTGGCATACGGTCCGTGGGAGATGATGACGGGGTAATTGCCGTCCTCCATCGGGCGGAACACGTCGGCGCGCAGCACGATGCCGTCGGGCATGGGGATGGGCACATCCCAGTCGACGCGCATGCCGTCGCGGACTTCCGACTTCATCATCGCATCGGCGGCGGCGGCACCGGCTGCGGGCGTGTTGGCCATGGGGTGGCTCCTTCCTCTTCCTCGGTTCGTGACGTTCGATTGCGGTGGGGGCAGCGCTCAATGCGGCATGTCGCGGGCGCCCGGGGTCAGTTCTCCAATTCCTGGAAGGCCTCCGCGCGCCCCTTGCGCGCTGCGGGGATGACCAGCAGCAGGATCATCAGACACGCCGCGATCAGCAGGCCGAGGCAGATCGGGCGCTCGATGAAGATCATCGGGTCGCCGCGCGACAGCCGCAGCGCGCGCCGCAGGCTTTCCTCCATCATCGTGCCCAGCACGAAGCCGAGCAGCAGGGGGGCTGGCTCGCACTCGAGCTTGATGAAGATGTAACCGAGGATGCCGAAGACCACGGCGAGCAGCACCTCGAAGGTAGAGCCGTTGAGGCTGTAGACGCCAATGCAGCAGAAGATCAGGATCGTCGGCACCATGATGCGATAGGGAACGCGCAGCAGCGAGACCCACATGCCGACCAGCGGCAGGTTGATGATCAGCAGCATGGCGTTGCCGATCCACATGGACGCGATCAGGCCCCAGAACAGCTCGGGCCTCGCCGTCATCACCTCCGCGCCCGGCGCGATGCCGTGGATCATGAGCGCGCCCATCATCAAGGCCATGACGCCATTCGATGGAATGCCGAGCGTGAGCAGCGGGATGAAGGAGGTCTGGGCGCCGGCGTTGTTGGCGCTTTCCGGGCCGGCGACGCCTTCGATCGCGCCCTTGCCGAAGCGCGAGGGATCAGCGGCGAGCTTCTTTTCAAGGGAGTAGGAGGCGAACGCGGAGAGCACGGAGCCGCCGCCGGGGAGGACGCCGAGGGCCGCGCCGAGGCCGGTGCCCCGCAGTACGGCGGGCAGGGCCTGCTTGAACTCGTCCCACTTGATCCACAGGCCCTTGATGCGGCTGGCGAAGACGTCGCGGGTCACGGTCGATTCCAGATTGACGATGATCTCGGACAGTCCGAACAGACCGATGGCCACGGGCACGAAGGAGATGCCTTCGATCAGCTCGTTGCGTCCGAAGGTGTAGCGTCCCGTGCCGGTCGTGAGGTCGTTGCCGACGAGGCCGAGCAACAGGCCGACCAGGATCATGGCGATCGCCTTCAGCACCGAGCCGTGCGCCAGGACGACGGCGGAGACGAGCCCGACCACCATCAGGGCGAAATATTCGGGATCGTTGAACTGGAGGGCGACGGCGCCGAGTATGGGCGCGAAGGCTGCGATGACCAGCGTGCCGAAGGTGCCGGCGATGAAGGAGCCGATGGCGGCGATGGAAAGCGCGGTGCCTGCGCGGCCTTGCCGGGCCATCTGGTGGCCGTCGATGCAAGTGACGACGGAGGCGGAATTCTCCGGGCAGGTTGACGAGGATCGCCGTTGTCGAGCCGCCGTACTGGGAGCCGTAGTAGATGCCGGCGAGCATGATGAGCGACGTCAGTGGCTCCATGCCGAACGTCAGCGGCATCAGCATGGCTATGGTAGCGATCGGGCCGATGCCCGGCAGCACGCCGATCAGGGTGCCGAGCAGGCAGCCCAGCAGCGCAAAGGCGAGGTTATGCAGGGTTGCCGCATGCTCGAAGCCCAGAGCGAGGTTGGAGAAGATGTCCATCAGTAGGGCCACAGCCTCATCGACTGACCGAGCGCGTAGACGAAGACCACGGCACAGAAGATTGCGAGGCCGATGCTGACGAGGATGCGCTCGATGAGCGGCGTCTCACGCGAGCCCAGGCCGCCGACGAAGGTCGTGAGCATCGTGGCCAGGACGAGACCGAGCCGTTCAATCGTCAGGGCGAAGACGACGACGGACAACAAGGTGGTCAGGAACGGCCAGGCCCGGAAGCGCGGGACCTGCGGCCCTTCGATCACGAAAGAGCGCGCCAGGATGACCACGCCGATGATCGCGGTCAGCCAGGACAGCACCGTGGGCATGTAGCCAGGGCCCATGCGCAGCGCAGAGCCGAACGCGTAGTCTCGCGCCAGAATGACCCCGGTTCCGCCGATGGCGATGAACAGCACGCCAGACCAGAAATCCTTGGGCGCGCGAACTTTGATCATGGCGCCTCGCATCCTTCCCAGCTGGATCTTGTCCGCAGCAGGATACGGGTGGGGCGCAAATGGCAAAGGTGCCCGGGCGCTTACAGCCCGTGCAGCCACGGTGCGGCGGCATGATCGCCGCCCGCCCGGCACTCCCGACGTCTCCAGCCTCTACCGCCCAGATTGAGACGATCGCCAGCGGCGGTTCCAACGATCGTTTGAATGGATTGTTTCCTGAAAGGGCCACAGGCGTCAAGCCGTCCTCGGGGCAGCCTTCCGGGTTGCGGGGGGCAGCGCTGCGCGCGCTGCGGGGCTGTCGGCGGCCGGCAAGGTATGGCACACCAGCCGAACCGGGAGAGGCTGGAGACCGACGATGGATTTCTCACTGACCGACGAGCAGCGTCAACTCGCCGATACGGCGCGGGCCTTTGCCACGCGGGAGCTCACCGACCTCGCCCGTGACCTGGAGGCGCGCAACGTCCCGGTCCCGCACGACTGGCTGAAGCGCTATGCGCAGATGGGCTTTCTCGGGCTCAACCTCGATCCCGTCAACGGCGGGCTCGGGCTTGGGCACCTGGAGGCGGTGCTGGTGCTGGAAGCGTTCGCCAAGGTTTCGCCTGCCGTCGCGTTCCCCGTGTTCGAATCCTGCTTCGGCCCGATCCTGGCGATCGAGCACTTCGGCTCGCCGACGTTGAAGGCGCGCGTCATTCCTAAGGTCGTCGCGGGAGACATGGTCGTCGCCGTCACGATGTCGGAGCCCGATGCCGGCAGCGCCCTCACCGACCTCAAGACGCGCGGGCGCATCGAGGGCGACCACGTCGTCCTCGACGGTACGAAGCGCTGGTGCTCGGGCGCGGGCCATTCCGACGCCTACGTCGTCTACTGCAAGCTGTCGGATGCGCCGGGTGCGAAGGGCATTGGCGCGGTGCTGGTGGAGAAGGACGCCGAAGGCCTCTCGTTCGGCGTGCAAGAACAGCTGATGGGGTTTCGCGGCATCCCGAGCGCGGACATGACGTTTGAGGCTGTGCGCGTGCCGGTCGACAACGTAATCGTGCCGGCGGGCGGCTTTGCCAAGCTGATGGAGGCGTTTGATCTGGAGCGCTGCGGCAACGCCACGATGAGCCTGGCACTTGCCCAGAGCGCGCTCGATGACACACTCGCCTACGTGCAGGAGCGGCGCCAGTTCGGCAAGGCGCTGGTCGAGTTCCAGGCCGTGCAGATGAAGCTTGCGGAGATGGCGATGCGGGTCGATGCCGCGCGGCTCTTGATCTACCGCGCCGTGACCAACGCGGCGAACGGTCTGCCGTCGGTGCGCGACAGCTCGATTGCCAAGTGCTTCGCCAACGAGATCACGCGCGAGGTTTGCGGGGCGGCGATCCAGCTGATGGGCGGGTATGGCTACTCCAAGGCGTTTCCCGCCGAGCGCCGGTTCCGCAACTCCTGGGGTTGGGGCATCGCCGGCGGGTCGATCGACATCCAGAAGACGAATATCGCCGCAGCCCTCGTCGGCCGCCGCTTCGACCAGCGCCGATAAGGCGCCGGCCTGGGAACAAATCGCGGTGACAGGTGTTGAAATCGCGCGTTCACACACCGATATGAAGCTTGCGGGGTTCTTTCGACAGCGACAGCGCCACTAGATGCCGACCGGCTACGGACGGTCCCCGATCCTGCGCCCCCTTCCCAGATGTCGCGTCCCAGTCATGGCACCGTGCCATACGGGGCCCATACATCCGGCATTCACATCGGGTCCCGCGGGTGGGGCCGCGATCGGGGAATACCGTCGGGGTGGGGCGGCGTCCACATTCGATACGATCGAACCAAGCACCAGGAGACAAATCATGAGTTCCGCCAAGGACCGGCGGATGGCCCGCCAGAGCCCGCGCCCGCACAAGCAGGCGCAGCGCTCGACGGGTCCTCGACGTGTCCACGACAACCGCGCCGCCTGGCTCAAGGCGCGCGACAGCTACCTCGAACGCGCCCGCGCCAGTGCGGCGGCCGGCGACGAGGTGGATGCTGAGAATTTCTACCAGCACGCCGAGCACTTCCATCGCATGCTGAGCGCAGAAGCCGAGTGTGTGTAAGGCCCGGCGCGATTATCGACCGCCACCGACGTTGACGATCGCACCGTTGACGTAGGACGCCTGCTCAGACAACAGCCACAGCACGGTCTCGCCGACCTCTTCGGGCTGTCCTGAGCGGCCCATCGGCACCATGTGCACCAGCTTCTTGATGCGATCCTTGACACCTGAATCGTCGTGGATGGTCGTTTCGATCAGTCCGGGACGGATGGCATTCACGCGAATGCCCTGGGCCCCGAGTTCGTGGGCCATGCCGATGGTCATCGTGTCGGCCGCCGCCTTGGATGCGGCGTAGCAAAGCATGCCGCCGCCGCCGCCGATGTAGGCTGCCGCCGACGACATGTTGACGATGGCGCCGCCCGTTCCGCCCGATGCCGTCGACATGCGCCGCGTGGCCTCGCGGGCCGCCAGGAACAGGCTCGTAATGTTGATGCGCCACGAACGATCCAGCTCGGCGGCCTCGACGTCCTGAATGAGACGGTTGAGGGGGACGATGCCGGCGTTGTTGAAGAGCGCGGTGACGCGGCCGAGCTGGCGATCGGTTTCGGCGAAGAGGCGTACCGCGCCCGCCTCCGTCGATACGTCACCCTGAATGGCAACCGCCTTGCCGCCGGACGCCGCGATATCCCGCACGACCTCTTCGGCCTTGTCGGGGTTGGTGTTGTAGTTGACGGCGACCGCCCAGCCACGTTTGCCGGCCAGCCGTGCCGTCGCCGCGCCGATGCCGCGACTCGCACCCGTGATCACAAGCACCTTGCTCATGCGCGCTGCTCCTCTGTCAGCTCAACCCTGGTCTTGACGGCTTGTCTCGCACATCCGGGGGCCCCTGCCAAAGGCCCGCCGGCGCGGCCACCTGCGTCACGGACCCGTGCGCGGGGCGGCGCGCGCCGTCCCCTCGCCAGCCATGATCGGCAGCACGTTGGTGTGCTTAACCTGCGCGAGCGCGAAACTGGATTCGATGCTTGCCACGCCTTCGATGCGGGTCAGGGTCTCTTTCAGGAAGCGCTCGTAGCCGGCGAGGTCGCGAGCGACGACGCGCAGCAGGTAGTCGCGCGTGCCGGTCATCAGGTAGCATTCGAGGACCTCCGGGCAGGCGCGGACGGCGTCCTCGAAGCGGTGCAGCGCCTCCTCGCGCTGCTTTTCCAGTTTGACGGATACGAACACGGAGACGGGCAGGCCGACCTGGGCCTGGTCCACGAGCGCGGTATAGCCGCGGATGACGCCCGCCTCCTCCATCAGGCGCACGCGCCGCAGGCAGGGGCTTTGGGAGAGGCCGGCCTGGGTGGCTAGGTCGACATTGGACATGCGGCCGTCGTGCTGGAGGGCCCGGAGGATTCGCAAATCTGTCTCGTCTATGGGCATATTCGGCATTTTCTGCTCATTTTCTTGCTTCTTGCGGCATGATCTTCCAATTTTGACCTGGAGTCCAGCTGTGTTTGGCAGGACACGCGTCGACGACACCGCGTATAGTCGCGCGACCGCGACCGCTGCAGACTAGCGATGGCTCCCATGACGACGTCCTCCGGAACGGCCCTTCCCTTGCTCGGTCTCGACGAGATCGAGCGCGCGGCCGGCGTGCTGAAAGGGGCCGTGCTCGACACCGATTTTGACCCGAGCCGGACGCTGTCGGAGATCTTCGGCTGCTCGGTTTGGCTGAAATTTGAGAACCTTCAGTTCACGGCCTCGTTCAAGGAGCGCGGTGCGCTGAACCGGCTGGCCGCACTGTCGAGCGAGGAGAGCCGCCGCGGCGTCATCGCCATGTCGGCGGGCAACCATGCCCAGGGGGTCGCCTATCACGCCCAGCGGCTCGGCATCCCCGCCACGATCGTGATGCCAGTAGGCACGCCGACGGTGAAGGTGGAGAACACCAAGAGCCACGGCGCAGAAGTTCTGGTGCGCGGGGCGACGCTGGAGGATGCAGCGCGCTTTGCGGTGACGCATGGCGTGGCGCGCGGGCTGACCTTCATCCATCCCTACGACGATCCGCTGGTCATGGCCGGGCAGGGCACGATCGCGCTGGAGATGCTGCGCGCCGTCCCGCAGCTCGACACGCTGGTGGTTCCCATCGGCGGCGGCGGATTGATCTCGGGGATGGCGGTCGCGGCCAAGGCGATCAAGCCGGAGATCGAGGTTATCGGCGTGCAGTCGGGCCTCTATCCCTCGATGTACAATCTCATCAAGGGCACCAGTCTGCCGATGCGCGGCGACACGCTGGCGGAAGGCATCGCGGTCAAGGCGCCGGGGGTTCGAACCGCCCGCGTGATCCGGGAACTCGTCGACGACATCATGCTGGTCAGCGAAGCGCAGCTGGAGCGCGCGGTGACGCTGTTGATCTCGATCGAGAAGACGGTGGTCGAAGGTGCAGGCGCGGCCGGCCTCGCCGCGATCATCGCCGACAAGTCGCGGTTCAAGGACAAAACCGTGGGACTCGTCCTGTGCGGCGGCAATATCGACATCCGGTTGCTGGCGAGCGTGCTGACGCGCGAACTCGCCCGTGAGGGGCGGTTGTCGCAGGTCTCGATCGACCTGTCCGACAAGCCTGGCCAGCTTGCGCGCATCGCCCAGGTGATCGGGGAAGCGCATGCCAACATCGTGGAAGTCTCGCACCAGCGCACCTTCACGGATCTACCGGCCAAGGGCGCGATCCTCGACGTCGTGATCGAGACGCGCGACCGGGCGCATCTGGAGGCGACGATCGCGGCGATCCGCGCGGCCGGCTTCGAATGCGAGCTGAAATCGAATCCCGGCGGCAGCCACTGACGCGCCGACCCGCAGCAAGCCAACAGCACGTGACGACATTTCAGGAGGAGAGCCCGATGGACGGCTCACAGGTTCCCGCCACCCGCGCCGAGACGATCCGGATGCTTCAGGCGCTCGAGCAGAAGGTGCTCTGGCTGTCGTCGTGGATGATCCACCATGCCAACCACGAGGTCGATCGCGGCGACGGATTGAAGGTTGGCGGGCATCAAGCCTCTTCGGCCTCGCTCGCGACGCTGATGACGGCGCTTTATTTCCACGTGCTGCGGCCGGAGGACCGGATCGCGGTGAAGCCACACGCCAGTCCGGTGTTCCACGCCATCCAGTATCTGCTCGGCAACCAGTCGGTCGACAAGCTGACGAACTTCCGCGCGTTCGCGGGTGCACAGTCTTATCCCTCGCGGACGAAGGACAAGGACGACGTCGACTTCTCGACGGGCTCCGTCGGGCTCGGCGTGGCGGCGACCGGGTTCGCCAGCCTCGTGCAGGACTACGTGCGCGCCAAGGGCTGGTCGAAGGGATCGCCGCAGGAATGGCCCGAGGGCCGCATGATTGCGCTGATGGGTGATGCGGAGATCGACGAGGGCAACGTCCACGAGGCGCTGCTGGAATACTGGAAGCACGGTCTGCGCAACTGCTGGTGGATCGTCGACTACAACCGGCAGAGCCTCGACAGCGTGGTCTCCGATCAGCTGTTCATGAAGGTTGCGGGGCTGTTTGAGAACCTCGGCTGGAAAGTCGTGCTGCTGAAGTACGGAAAGCTGTTGCAGACGGCATTCGCGGAGCCCGGCGGCGACGTTCTCATGCGCTGGATCGACGACTGCCCGAACCAGCTCTATTCGGCGCTGGTGTTCGAGGGCGCGGCGGCGTGGCGCCGACAGCTCGAAGCCGACCTCGCCCAGCATCCCGATACGCTCGCCATCCTATCGCGTCGCTCGGACGAGGAGCTGGCCCGGCTGATGATGAACCTCGGCGGACATGACCTCGACTTGATCCTCGATGCCTTCGAGACGGCGCCGTCGGAGCAGCCGGTCTGCTTCATCGCGTACACGATCAAGGGGCATGGCCTGCCGTTCGCCGGGCACAAGGACAACCACGCCGGGCTGATGACGAAAGCGCAGATGCAGGCGTACCGCACGCAACAGGGCATCAACCAGGGCGAGGAGTGGGAGCCGCTGGCGGGGCTATCGTTGCCGCGCGGGGAGGTCGAGGCCTACTTGAAGCGCGTGCCCTTCAACGCCAAGGGCCGGCGGCGGCTCGCGGCAGCGACTGTGCCCGTGGGGACATTGCCGCCGGTTGCCGCGCGCGGGGATACGTCGACGCAGGCGGGCTTCGGGCGGATCCTGGACGAGATCGCGAAAGCTGGCGGGTCGCTCGCCGACCAAATCGTGACGACGTCGCCGGACGTCACCGTCTCGACGAACCTCGGCGGGTGGGTGAACCGGCGCGGCCTGTTCTCGATGCAAAGCCGCGACGACGTCTTCAAGGAGCGCGGGCTGATGAGCCCGCAACGCTGGGAGATGAGCCCGAAGGGCCAGCACATCGAGCTCGGCATCGCGGAGATGAACCTGTTCCTGACGCTCGGTGCGGCGGGGCTTTCGCACGCGTTGTTCGGCGAGCGGCTGTTGCCGATCGGCACGGTCTACGACCCTTTCATCATGCGGGGGCTCGATGCGCTCAACTATGCCTGCTACCAGGACGCGCGCTTCATCCTGGTCGCTACGCCGTCGGGCTTGACGCTGGCGCCGGAAGGCGGCGCGCACCAGTCGATCGCGACGCCGCTGATCGGCATGGCGCAGGACGGCCTGGCCTCGTTCGAACCGGCTTTCGTCGACGAATTGCACGCGATCCTGGAGTGGTCGTTCGACTACATCCAGCGGCATGGGCCGGAGGAGAAGGCGGAGCGCTGGCTGCGCGACGAGAAGGGTGGCTCGGTCTATTTGCGCCTGTCCACGCGGCCGGTCGAGCAGCTACAGCGGCCGATGGCGGGCCAGCTCAAGGCCGACGTAATCGATGGCGGCTACTGGCTGCGCGCGCCGGATCCGGCAACGCGGGTGGCCGTCGTCGCCATGGGCGCCACGTTGCCCGAGGCGATCGAGGCGGCGGGCCTTTTGGCTGAGGACAACCGCGGCGTGGGACTACTCGCCATCACCAGCGCCGACCGGCTGTCGGCGGGCTGGCATGGTGCGCAGCGCGCGCGCGAGCAGGGACACCGCGATGCGACGTGTCATGTCGAACAGCTCCTGTCGGCGCTGCCGAGGGATGCGGGCATCGTCACGGTCTGCGACGGCTACCCGGAGACGCTGTCCTGGATCGGCGGGGTCATGGGGCACCGCGTGCGTGCACTCGGCGTCGAGCACTTCGGCCAGTCGGGCTCGATCTCGGAGCTCTATGCGCACTATGGGCTCGACGTGAACGCGATCCTGGCGGCTGCCGAATCCATGTCCGGGCGGCCGGTGCGTTATCGCTGGTTGCAGAAGTAGGAGTGCTGCATGATCGCCGTGATTTTCGAGGTGTGGCCTAAAGCCGAGCACCGCCAGGACTATCTCGAGCTGGCGGCCGAACTGCGCCCGCTCCTGGAGGCCATCGACGGCTTCGTGTCCGTGGAGCGGTTCCAATCGATCACGGAGCCGGGCAAGATGCTGTCGCTGTCGTTTTTTCGCGACGAGGCGGCCGTGCGGGCGTGGCGGAACACGGTGGAGCACCGCGCCGCTCAGGAAAAGGGCCGAGGCAGCTACTTCGCCAAGTATCGCCTGCGTGTCACGCACGTCGTGCGTGACTACGGCCATGACCAGCGCGACGAAACGCCGATCGACAGCAAGATCCTGCACGGCTGAGGGCAGCCGGTTTCGCGTTCCCTCAGGCGACCTGCTCGACTTTGCCGGACGA
Organism: uncultured Alphaproteobacteria bacterium; assembly: GCA_963697205.1. Classification (GTDB taxonomy): domain Bacteria; phylum Pseudomonadota; class Alphaproteobacteria; order Rhizobiales; family Hyphomicrobiaceae; genus CAVONB01. The sequence continues at coordinate 190,730 of CAVONB010000016.1, forward strand.
CGCCGAGCGCACGATGGCCTCGAACACCGCGACACCGTGACGGATCTGGTCATGGGGGATGTCGAACGGCCTCTTCTCGCGCACGGCGACCGCGAACGCATCCAGCGCTGCGCCCAGCATGTTGAAACCGGGCGTTTCGATCGTCTCGTGCTCGGTGGCGGGCGTACCGAACTTGCCCTTCGGCATCGGCGTGATGATGAGGCGGTCTAGGAAGTGGCCGGAGATCTCGCCGGTGCCGCCGGAGCCCGCCGCCTCGAAGCGATAGCCGGGTACGGTGGCAAAGCAGCCGATGAACGTCGCGGGCATGCCGCTCCTGAACTTCATCATCACGGCCGTGGTGTCATCGGCGTGCGGGGCAGCGCGCCGGGCGTTGAGGCAATAGACGCTCTCGATCTCGCCGAACAGGTCGATCATACCGTCGACGAGATGCACGCCGATGCCGGTCATGGCACCGGCTGGGGCTTCGCTGGGGTCGGTGCGCCAGTAGCCAGGCGGCATGCCCAGCGCCGACGAGGTCGTCATTTCCGCCGTGCAGTAGTCGATGGTGCCGAGCGCGCCCGATTTCACGCGGCGGCGCAACTCGATCATGGAGGGATGGAAGCGCCGCTGGAAACTGATGCCGAGCGTGACGCCCGCCTTGTCGACGGCAGAAAGCGCGCGGTCGGCGCCAGCTAGGTTCAGCGCCAGCGGCTTTTCGGTGTAGATATGCTTTCCCGCGCGGGCAGCGGCCTCGATCTGTTGGACATGCTCGCTGTGCGGCGTGGCCAGGACGACGGCCTCGACCTCGGGATCCGCCAGCAGCGCCTCGAAGCTTGCAAGCAACCGGATACCGCGCTCGGCGCAATAGCTTTCGACCTTGGAGGGCGTGCGCGTCTGGCCGGCGACAAACGTCAACTGCTTGCTCTTGCCATAAGCGGCGTCGACCAGCATCTGTCCCCACCAGCCGAGCCCGACGATTGCAGCCTTGACCATGCGATCCTCCCGAGTGTGCGTCGTCGTCATGCGTTCCAGGCAGGCTAGCAAACGGGCGACGTGTGCACAAAGGCTGCCTGGAGCGCTGCTACGTGCATGTCGTGACCGCGTGGCTGCTGCCCGCGCGCGTGCGGCCCCCGAACGGGTTCTGCCCTTGTATCGCCACGGAATTCTGACTAGCCTTGCACAATGCTTGGAGAGGCCGCCCACGATTGTCGCGGCCGATAGAGCGTAACAAGTACCGCCCTTTTCTGTGCGGTCCCATCGCGTCACGGAACGCGACCGCTCGTCTCCAAGTTGACCTGAGCAATGCTGTGAAAGATCCGGCGCACAGGAGACCTGCAATGAAAAGTATGTATGCACAAGGCGATATCTTGATCGAGCGTGTCGGCGACGCCTGCCCTTCCGGCGCGATGATCGCGCCTGAAGCCGACGGCGCGACCGTGCTGGCGGAGGGGGAAGTCAGCGGGCACCGCCACGCCATTTTCGAGCGGGTCGTTTTCTTTCGCGACGACGGGCTCGCGCGCGACATTCCCGGCGGGCTCTATGTCGGCCACCTGAACGTCTCGGAACGGGCCGACATCGTGCACGACGAGCACGAGACGGTCAGTCTGCCGCCAGGCACATACCGCGTCCGACGCCAGCGCGAACTGGATCCGCGCGAGGCGCGCCTTGTCGCGGACTGAGCTCGGCGAACTGACCGCTGAGCTGCGCGCTGCGATCGAAGCGCACAGGCGCGAGGGGGAGCGGCGACGCTTCTCCACGGCGCCTGAGGATCGCGAACGGGCAGAACAAGCCATGTGCGCGGCTTATGCGGCGGCGGGGTTGGCCCCGCCGGAGCAGTTCGTGTGGTGCGCCAATCCCGTGGCGCTGCAAAGTCGCATCGACATGCTGGTCGCGCAGGATCGCGCCGGCGACAGCGTGAAGGGCGCGGTGTTCGACGCGGCGCTGCGTCGGGCGGGAAAGCAGATCGACGCCGGTGTGCCCAGGAGCGTGCGGGCCGCCGTCTGGCAGCTCATGGCGGACACGCCGGCGCGCGCGTCGAGCCGCGCCGTCAGCGAAGTCGTCGAGATCGCGGCACGCCGACCGCGCAGCAGCGTGAGCGCGCGCCTCAAGCGATGGCTGGCCCGCCTGCGCTCTGGCCGGCGGCTTGGCACGGCGTCGGTGTGGTTCGGGGAGCGCATGTTCTCCGCCCACGATCACGCGCCGGTCGCGGTCTACCGATGCCTGCACGATGCGTGCGATCTCGTGGCACCCACGGCACATCTCGCCCCGATCTGGGAGGCGGTCGACACTGCCGGGTGGATTGCTCCCTATGGACGCGTGTGCGGGGTCAGCGCGCGCCACAGCGTGCTGGCGTTCGACCCGCAGGGCCGCCTGCACAGCCCGAGCGGCCCGGCCCTGGCGTTCCCCGATGGCTGGTCGCTTTATGCCTGGAAGGGCGTGGTGGTGCCCGATTGGATGATCAAAGGCGAGCGGCAGATCACAGTGGAGATGATCGAGCGCCAAAGCGATCCCGTGCTGCGCCGGTGCATGATCGACATCATGACGCCGCAGCGCTTTGTCGGCGAAGCCGGTGCGGCACGGGTCTCGGCCGACGACACCGGTGTGCTCTGGATCAAGAGCTGGGCGGATTGGGACCGCTGGGCGGCGGTGGAGGTGGTGAACGGAACACCGGAGCCGGACGGCACCTACAAGCACTATTTCCTGCAGGTGCCGCCGACCGTGCGCTCCGCGCGAGAGGCGGTGGCATGGACTTATGGCATGACGGAGCGGGAGTATACGCAGCTGTCGCTTCGGACCTAGGCGTGCACCCGAGACGCTGGAGTTGCCGTAGCCCCACCGGGACGTCGGTCAAAGCGTCCGAGCCATAAGAGCCGGACACGGCTTTATCCGGCGGAAAGGCGGGGCGCGAAGTTGAGGCGGGTCCGCCACAAGGCCCATCGAAGTGGCGGATGCCCGCACGCGACGATTGCATGGCAACAAAACATCGATCATTTTCCGCAGGCTTGATCAAATCACTCTGCAGCTTGCCCCTTCACTGAAGGATCGACCATGCGGTCCGCCGTCGCCCACCCGACCCGCCGCAGCCGTCGCCTCGCGCGCGGCGCCCTCGTCCTTTGCGCAGCATTGGCGGTTTCGGCCGCGGGCCCCGCGTCCGGCCAGGACGCAGTTGCCATTCCACCCGAACCCATCCGCGCGGCCACCGCGCAGACGCCTTCGGCCGACGCCGCAGCCGAGCCGATCAAAGCCGGCGCGGGTCAAACCGGGCCGGCACAGTCATCGTCGGCAGCGGCCGCCCTCCCCGAGCCCGATGCCGCCCTACGGGCGCTGCGCGATCTCCTTGCCGGACCCGCACGCGACAAAAAACTCGACCGGGCGGACTGGAAGGCGCTGCAGGACTTTTATGGCGCGGACGCAGCAAAGCTGCACTGGGTCGGTGACGACGGTGCACCGAGCCCACACGGCAACGCCGTGCTCGCAGTGCTGACGAAAGCCGACGACTGGGGATTGCGCACGCGCGACTACGCGGTTGCCGTCGGGCCCGCCGGGCGTGATCCGGCTGGACGCGCGCAAGCCGAGCTCTCGATCGCTTCTGCGGTGTTGCGTTATGCCCGAGGCGCGCGAGGAGGCCGCGTCGAGCCGGTACGGCTCAGCCGCTACTTCGACCAATCGCCGCCGGTACTCGAGCCGGCCACGGTGCTCGGCGCGATCACGGGGACGCAGGTTCCCGGCGAGTACCTCGTCGGCCTGCATCCCCGGCATCCACAGTTCCGCCTGTTGCGCCAAGCGCTACTGAAACTGCGTGCGGGCCAGGCGGTGGGCAAACCGCAGGCGGGCAACCCCGACGTCAAGATCGCGCCGGGGCCGGTGCTGCGCCCGGGGCAGAGCCATGCGCATGTGGCGCTGGTGCGCGAGCGGCTTGGCGTCCCGGCTGGCGAGGGCGCGGACCTCTACGACGGGGCGATCGAGGCGGCCGTGAAGGTCTTCCAGAGCGCGAGCGGACTGGCCCCGGACGGCCTCGTCGGCAACGGGACGCGGGCCGCGCTCAATGGCGAGCATTCGGGGCGGCCGGCCGAGCAGCGCGAAGAGGACCGTATCGTGCTCACCATGGAGCGCTGGCGGTGGCTACCTGCCGATCTCGGCGACTTCCATGTCTGGGACAACATCCCCGAATATCGCACGCGCGTCATCGACGATGGCCGGGTCGTCCATCAGGCCAAGATCATCGTGGGAAAGGCGGAGACGCAAACGCCGCTTTTCTCTGCCGACATGCGCTACATTGTGTTCCACCCGGACTGGGGTGTGCCGAATTCTATCAAGGTGAAAGAGATCCTGCCCTACCTGCGGCCCACGCAGAGCTTCTGGGGCTATGGCGAGACGGACACGCGTGTGCTGCAGCGGCACAACCTCAGGGTCAGCATCGGCGGCCGGCCCGTCGATCCCGCGCGGGTCAACTGGAGCCAGGTCGATATCCGCCGGTACGACTTCATCCAGCCGCCGGGCGCGTCGAACGTGCTGGGGACGCTCAAGTTTCGGTTTCCCAACAAGCACGATGTCTACATGCACGACACGTCTCAGCGCGAACTGTTCAACAGGGGGACGCGGACGTTCAGTCATGGCTGCGTGCGCGTTGAGAACCCACGCCGGCTGGCGGAGATCCTGCTGGGAAAGGACAAGGGCTGGGGCCCCGAGAAGATCGGCAGCTTGCTGGCGGGCTCGCAGAACCAATCCGTGGAACTGACGACCCGGATCCCGGTGCACATCACCTACGCGACGGCTGTCGCCGCGGCGGACGGGACGGTCACCTTCCACCCCGACATCTACGGACACGACAACCGTCTCTCGCTGGCGCTCGAGGGGCGGCCGCTGCCGCTGGAGCGGGGGAGCGACACGAGCGCGGACCTTCAGCGCCAGCAGGTGCGCCGGCGCGCCGTCGCCCGGCCGCCACCGGGGCCGGCCGACTTCTTCTCGGCGCTTTTCGGCAACTGAGGCCGGCGCACCCGGCCTTTTACCCTCCCCTCCCCTCTCTTCCCTGGTCTCCCTTTCCTCAATTGGCCATCTGGGGCCGCGCGCCCCGGCAATGACCGGGGTGCCCGTTCGCTCATGCCTGCCCGTGCGCAAACGGGCTTGATCCGGGCGGGGGCGAAAGGGATGATCGCCCCCAAACAAAATGACGACAGCGGAGGCGACCCATGGCTGCGGCCAGCAACCCCATCGACGGTTTCACGGTGACGGAGAAGGACGTGTCCTTCATCGGCCACGATCTGCAGCGACCGGAGTGCATTCTGGCGGAGCGCGACGGGTCGCTTTTTTCCGCCGACATGCGCGGCATCATGCACGTGCGGCCCGACGGCACTCAGCACCTCATCAAGCAGACGGGACCTGGCGCCTTCGACGCCTCGCAGGTACCCGAGGCGGAGCGGCTGACCAAGGGCACGCTGCCCAACGGCCTCGCCTTCGCGCGCAACGGCGACATTGTGATCGCCAACTTCGGCACGGACCGGCTGGAAGTGACGCGGCGTGATGGACATACGACGGTGCTGGTCGATACGCTCGACGGCAAGGAGATCGGCAAAGTCAACTTCGTCCTGCGCGACAGCAAGGACCGGCTCTGGCTCACGATCTCCACGCGCATCAAGAACTGGCCGGATGCCATCAATCCCAATATCGCCGACGGCTTCATTGCGCTCTACGACGGGGGGCGGCTGAGGATCGTCGCCGACGGCATCTGCTTCACCAACGAGATCCGGCTCGATGCCAAGGAAGAGTGGCTCTACGCCGTGGAGACATGCGGGTGCCACATCTCCAAATGGCGTGTGGCCGCGGATGGCTCGCTCGCCGATCGGCAGGTTCACGGGCCCCGCGATCACGGCGCGATGATCGACGGCATCGCGTTCGATGCGCACGGCAACCTGTGGGGGACACACGTCTTCGCCGACCGCATCTTCGCAATCACGCCGGACGGCGATCTGCGCATCATCCTCGATGACAACGCCAATCCGGCTGCCCACGAAACGCTGATCGCCAACTTCCGCCGGGGCACCGCTACCTTCGACATGATGCAGGCCTGTCGCGGCAAGCTTGCCGGCTGGTATGCGAGCGTGACGTTCGGCGGGCCCGACCTCAGGACGGTTTACATCGGCAGCCTGCTGGCCGACCGCATCCCCTTCTTCCGCTCGCCCGTGCCGGGTTTGCCCATGGTGCACTGGAACGAGCGTTGAGACCACCGATCGCGACCGCAGGCCGGCGCGACGCCCGATCGCGTCGCGGCCCGGCAGCGGCGCTAACCACCACAAGGATGTGACACCATGAAAGCCGTCAGCGTATCCGCTGCAAAATCGCTCGTCTTCGTCGATGTGCCCGAGCCCGTTGCGCAGAGCAGCGAGGCCGTCATCAAGGTCGATGCCATCTCGCTCAACCGGGGCGAGACGCGCCGTTCGCTCGCCTCTAAGGAAGGGTTCCGGCCGGGCTGGGACGTGGCGGGAACGATCGCGCAGGCGGCGACGGACGGTAGCGGGCCGAAGGTGGGCGAGCGCGTCGTCGGCCTGATGACGGTCGGCGGATGGCAGGAGCAGGTGGCGCTGCGAACCGACCGTATCGCTCGCCTGCCCGATGCCGTGTCGTTTGCGCAAGCCGCCTGCCTGCCGATCGCAGGCCTGACCGCGCTGCATGGCGTTGCCCGGCGCGGCGACCTCCTCGGCCGCAAGGTGCTGATCACCGGCGCGACGGGGGGTGTGGGTCACATCGCGATTCAGCTTGCACGCCATGCCGGTGCGCACGTCGTGGCCGCGGTTCGCTCGGAGCGCCAGAGTGCGTTCGCGACCGCGCATGGTGCGCACACGGTGGCGGTCGTGGGCGACGACCTGTCGGCTGCGGCCAAGCACGGGCCCTTCGATCTGATCCTGGAATTGGTGGGCGGGGCATCGCTGACGGCAGCGGCGAAGATGCTCGCCAGCGATGCAGTGCTCGTCGCCTTCGGGGTCTCGGCGGCACCGGAGGCGAAGCTCGAGATCGCGCCCTTCTACTTCGCCGGCGGAGCGACGATCTACGGGCTCGCCGTGTTCCATGAGCTGGAACGGCGCGAGAAGGCGTCGGTCGGGCTGGCGCGGCTTGCGCAGATGATCGCCGACGACAGGCTGAAGCTGCATATCTCGGTGGAACGGCCGTGGACGGAGATCGATGCGGTGGCGCGCGATCTCATGGACCGCAAGTGGACCGGCAAGGCCGTGCTGCATCTGACGTGACGCGACGGCACGGCACGGCGGGCCACGCGCCCGCGCCGTGGGCCCTGCCCCGCCTGCAAACGAGACAACCGACAAGGACACGAACACATGGCCAAGCCGCTCGAGGGTCTTCGGGTACTGGAGCTCGCGAACTTCATCGCCGGTCCCCTCGCAGGCACGCTCCTCGCAGACATGGGCGCGGACGTCATCAAGATCGAGCCGCCGAAAGGCGACATGGCGCGCGCCACGCCACCCAAGCGCAATGGCGAGAGCGTCAGCTTCATGGCGCTCAACCGCAACAAGCGCTCGATCGTGCTCGACCTGAAGCAGCCCGCTGCGCGGGAGGTGCTGTTGAAGCTTGCTGCGACGTCGGACGCGGTGATTGAGGCGTATCGGCCGGGCGCGCTGGAAAAGATGGGGCTGGGTGCGGAGGCGATGAAGTCCGTCAACCCGAGGATCGTCTACGCGGCGGTCTCCGGGTTCGGACAGACCGGCCCCTACCGGCGGCGGGCGGGCGTCAACCTGATCGCGGAAGCGTTCTCGGGCGTGCTCTCCGTCAACGGCCATCCCGGCGAGATGCCGCTGAGGCCCGGCGTGCAGACGGCCGACGTATTCGGTGCGATGTTCACCACCTACGCCGTGCTGTCGGGCCTGCTGGGTGCGCAGCGCAAGGGCGAAGGACGCATCGCGGACGTCTCGCTCGTGGAGTCGTCGATTGCCGCGGCGGCATGGGAAGCGGCGGAGTACCTGGAGACCAGCAAGGTTCCCCAGCCGATGGGCAACAAGCACCGCCTGACCGCGCCCTATCAGCTGTTCGAGACGAAGGACAAGCGCTACATGGCGATCGGTGCGCCCAACGACGCGCTGTTCCAGCAGATGATGATCGCGCTCGGGCTGCCGGACGTCGGCACCGACGAGCGATTTGCGGCCTACGCTGCGCGCAAGACCAACGAGGACGCCCTGCTCGCCATCGTGGAGCCGCAGGTGCGCACGATGACGAGCGCGGAGGTCGAGGCCCGGCTGATGGAGGTCGGCGTGCCGTGCGCGCGGGCCAACAACTTCGAGGAAGTCTTCAACGACCCGCACATGGTGGCGCGTGCGATGGTGCACGAGGTCGACCATCCCGCGCTCGGCCGCATCCGCGTGGCGCGCAATCCCGTGCTGTTCGATCACGACGGACCTGGCGCGCCGGGCCCGGCGCCGGTGCTCGGCCAGCACTCGGCCGAGATCCTGGCCTCGCTCGGCTACGGCTCGCGCGAGATTGCACAGCTGCTGGAGACGGGGGCGACGCGCGGGGCGGCCTAGCGCCGCCGCCCCCCTGCCCACCGCAGGCACGGGACAAACATCGACCGCGAGCGACGCCATCACGCACGCCGTCACACACGCCGTCACACACACTGGCGCCCACGCCGGCACCGGCTTCGAAGACGCAGGAGAGACCACCCCCACCAGGAGAGCAACCCATGCGCGGCAACCCCGTCAACGAGAAGCTTGAGGCCATCACGCCCGATTGGCGCATCTCGCAGCATTGCTTCGACCCCAAGATCAGGGGCGAGATGACGCTGCCGCCGAAGGTACAGCTTTGTGACATCACGCTGCGCGAGGGCCGGCAACTGCCGGGCGTCTCGTTGCACATGGACCAGGTGTTGCGCATCGCCGACGAGCTTTCGGAATCCGGCGTGACGATGGTCCAGATGCACCACGACGAGCCGGAGGAGATGCGCGAGGTCTCCCGCCGACATCCCCACATAATGATCGACGCGCTGGTGCATCCGACCGCGGTGCTCAATCCGAAACTCGCGGAGCCGGAGATCAACTCCAACTACGATAACGGGGCGACCTATTCCTCGCTGGCGCTGTCGTTCTCCCCGCACCAGATGTGCCTGTTCGAGAGCATGGCCGGTGCCAAGGTGACGATCGAAGAGGCAGTCGACCGGGCGTGTCAGTCCGTGGCCTACGCCCGGCGCAGGGCTGGCCGGGATCGCAAGGTCGGCGCGCTGATCCAGGATTGCACGCGCATGCCGCTGGACGAGCTGAAGGCGATCTGCAAGCGGCTCGTGGATGCGGGGGCGGACATGATCCGCCTGGATGACATCAACGGCATGGCGATCTATCGCGTCTATACCCACGTCGTTCGCGAGATGAAGGCGGCGCTGCCGGGTACCGAGATCGCGCTGCACACGCACAACGACATCGGCATGGCGGCGGCCGCGCTCTATGCGGGGCTGGAAGGAGGCGCCGACATCATCGACGCCTGCGTCAACGGGCTCGGCGAGCGCGCCAACATCGCCTGCTTCGCGGAGGTCGCTTCGGTCATCCAGATCTACTACGGCTTCGACTGCGGCATTCGTCTCGACAAGATGAAGTCGCTGTCGGAGCTGGTGTCCCGAGAGACCGGCTGGCCGATGCCGCGCGAGTTGCCGTTCGTCGGCCAGAAGGCGTTCTCGCATCTGGTCGAAGTGCACTACGCGGTGCCCGAGGGCGAGGACGGTTTCTGGACCTATTTCTGCATGAAGCCGCACGTCTTCGGAAATGAGTCGCACAACATGCTCGGCCATTACTCGGGCCCGTGGGCGGTGCGTACGAAGGCGAAGGAGCTGGGCCTCGCCATTGCGCCCGGCAAGGAGGCCGACGTGCTGGCGGGACTGCGCGCGACATTGAAAGAGATCCGCCGCGAGGTGACGGACAACGAGTTCCGCGCACTGGTGACGGCAGTGGGCAGCTGACCGGCGGCCGCCGTCAGCCCTCCTCGCGGCGCTTCTTGCGCAAGCCGTCCCAGTAGGCGAGGCGCTTGGCGATCTCACGCTCGAAGCCGCGCTCCACCGGCCGGTAGAACGTCAGCCGGCGGCCGATGTCCTCGGGAAAATAGTTCTGCCCGGAAAAACCGTCGGGCGCGTCGTGGTCATAGTCGTAGCCTGCGCCGTAGCCCTGCTCCGACATCATCTTGGTCGGCGCGTTTAGGATGTGCTTGGGGGGTGCGAGGCTGCCGTGCTCCTTGGCTGCGCGCATCGCCGCGTTATAGGCCATGTAGCCGGCGTTCGATTTGGGCGCGGTGGCGAGATAGATCACGGCTTGGGCCAGTGCCAGCTCGCCTTCGGGCGAGCCGAGGAAGTCGTAGGTCTCCTTGGCGCCGAGCGCGATCGCGAGTGCGTGAGGATCGGCAAGCCCGATGTCCTCGATCGCCATGCGCACGATGCGGCGGGCCAGGAACAGCCGATCCTCGCCGCCGTCGAGCATGCGGGCGAGCCAATAGAGCGCCGCGTCGGGATCTGAGCCGCGCACCGACTTGTGCAGGGCGCTGACGAGGTTGTAGTGACCCTCGCGGCTCTTGTCGTAGATCGGCGCGCGGCGCTGGACGACCTTGACGAGACCGTCGCGATCGAGCGCCTGGGCGCCGACCGGGGTGGCAGCTAGGACCTCCTCGGCCAGATTGATGATCGTGCGACCATCGCCGTCGGCCATGGCAATAAGGGCCTCGCGCGCGTCGGCCGTCAGCGGCAGGGGCCGGCCCTCCTCAGCCTCCGCGCGCTGCAGCAGAGTCTCCAGCGCCGCCGCGTCCAGCCGCTCGAAGGTCAGAACCACCGCGCGCGACAGGACGGCGGCGTTCAGCTCGAACGACGGGTTCTCCGTCGTCGCGCCGACCAGCGTGATCGTGCCGTCCTCCATGTGCGGCAGGAAACTGTCCTGCTGGGAGCGGTTGAAGCGATGGATCTCGTCGATGAACAGCAGCGTGCCGCGCCCCTGCTCGCGCCGCGCCTTGGCCCGTTCGAACGCCTTGCGCAGATCCTGGACGCCGGAGAAAATCGCGGAAAGCTGCTCGAACTCGAGCTTCGTCTCCTGGGCCAGAAGGCGCGCGATGGTGGTCTTGCCCGAGCCCGGCGGTCCCCACAGGATCATGCTTTGGATGCGGCCCGACGCCAGCATGCGCGTGAGCATGCCATCGGGGCCGACGAGATGGTCCTGCCCGACCACCTCGCCCAGACGCTGCGGGCGCAGGCGGTCGGCCAACGGACGCGGGGCGCCCTTCTCCAGGCCGGCGGCTTCGAACAGGTTGCTCATGGCACAAGTCTACCGCGAGCGCGCCGGAGCCCGCTAGCCGAAGACGACATCGAGGAACAGCATGATGACGAGACCGAGCATCAGGCCGAACGTGGCGCGCTTCTCGTAGCCGTTGCGGTGGGTCTCGGGAATGATCTCGTGGCTGATGACGTAGATCATCGCACCGGCGGCGAAGGGCAGCGCCCAGGGCAGCATCTGCTGGGAGAGGCTCACGGCATAAGCGCCGATCAGGCCGGCCACCGGCTCTACGGCGCCGGTCAGGCTCGCGGTCAGGAAGGCATGTAGCCTGGAGTAGCCGACGGCCATAAGGGCAACGGCGACGGCGAGCCCCTCCGGCGCGTTCTGCAGCCCGATGCCGATGGCGAGCGTCGTGCCCGCGGCGATGTCGCCGCCGCCATAGCCGACGCCGACGGCAAGCCCCTCGGGCAGATTGTGGATGGTGATGGCGAGTACGAACAGCCAGATGCGCGCGGGCATCTCGGCTTCGGGGCCCTGCCGCCCCTGCGCAAAGTGCTCGTGCGGCACGATCTCGTTGAGGGTCGCGACGAAGCCGGCACCGAGCGCGATGCCGCAGACGGCGACGGTTGCCGAGGCCAACTGCGTGCCGTAGAGCGCGCGGCCGTGCTCCAGGCCGGGAATGATCAAGGAAAAGAAAGCGGCCGCAATCATGACGCCGGCGGCGAAGCCGAGCAGCGTGTCGGCCAAACCCCGCGAGATCGCGCGGCCGAACAGGACGGGTAGCGCGCCGACGCTGGTCAGGGCGCCGGCCGCCAGGCTCGCGAGGAAACCCCACAGTACCAAACTCATCGCAACCTCCGGTGCCGACCGCCGCGGTGCGGCGCGGCCGTACGACCGTCGCCTCCATCGGCAGGACGAACGCGGTTACAGATCCTGGCGGTCACAGATCCTGGGTGAGCCACTCGCGCTGGACGTCGGCGCACCAGTTGCCGACGTTCCACTGTCCCCAGGCGCCCAGACCGGCCAATTCGTGATCTCCGGCATAGACGGGAACGTGGATGACGGAAAGCCCGGGATGTGCGTGCGCGCTGGCAAGCGCGCTCTTGAGCGATTGGGTGGTGTAGCCGCCGAACATCGCATTGACGCCGGTCACGGCGCCTGCCAGACGCTCGTAATCCACGGCCACCGCGTCGTTGGTGCGATGCTCGGCGCCATACTGCGCCAGCTGTAAGCCGGTGATCGCGGCCATGCGGCGGTTGTCAAAGATGACCAGGCAACCCTTCACGCCGTGCTCGACGCCGTCGATGAGTATCTGCGGGTTCATCATGAAGGAGCCGTCGCCGGAAAAGGCGATGGTGTAACGCGGCCGCTCGGCTGCGGCGCTCGCCAGCAGCGCGCTTGCGGCAAAGCCCATGTAGGACGCGCCGGTCTCCGTGAACGTGTCGCCGGTGCGGTCGTCCTCTACGATCTGGAAGCCGTTGGCCTGGACGTCGCCGGCGTCGAACAGCTTGGCCGCGCCGATCTCCTTGGCGAAGTCGGCCACGATCTTGATGGCGACGGGCTGGGTGAGGACGGGGCGCTGCCAGACGTCGTCGGCCAGGGCGGATGCCTCGTAGCGGGCCGCCTTGTAGCGCGCCCACTCCGCCTTCTTCTGCGCGCAAGCGGCGAGCCACGCGCGCTTGCCCGAGGTCGGTGCTTCGCCGGCTTGTTCCAGGCGCGCGGCGAGGCGATCGGTCACGGTGGCTATGTCCCCGGTCAGGGCAAGCGTGTTGTTGTAGTGCGTGGCGTCGGCCAGATCGCCGTTGATGTTGATGACGGCGCGCGCGTTCTTGTAGCCGATGCCGGAGCTGTCGGCCTGGCAAACCGCGCGGGAGCCGATCACAATCAGGAGCCCGGCCTCGGCGGCCGCGTAGTTGCCGCTGATCGATCCTTTCGATCCGGCGACGTGCATGTTCTGGGCATGTGCGTCCGGCAGCACTCCGGTCGAACCGGGCGACAACACGACGGCGGCACCGGCGGCTTCGGCCAAACGTCGCACGGCGGCATCGGCACCGCGGGCACCGCCGCCTGCCTTGATCGCCACCTTGTCGGCGCGTGCAATCAGGCGCGCCGCCTCGTGGAGCACATCGTCGTGGGCCGGCGCCATCGCGGGCAGCTCCGGCTTGCGGGGCAGCGCCGCCAGATTGAGCGTGAGGCGCTGCGGCTGCGTGTTGAGCGGCAACAGCAGAAAGAACGGGGCGGCCTTGTAGGGGTGATGGACGGTCGTCGCCCCACGGCGCAGCGCGTCACGGATGCCTTCAGGGGTGTGCAGCGTGTAGGAGCGGCCGAGGATCGCGGTCATCTGCCCGAACAGCCCCTGCTCCTCCTTGGGCACCTGCTGCATGTTGTAGCCTTCGCCGTAGGTCGTCTCGTCGCCATAGATATGGTAGACGCCGACGCCGTTGGACGCAGCGGCGAGTGCGCCCGCATAGGCCTGCATGGCGCCGGGGCCGATGGACGTGACGACGGCGGGGATCTCGCCGTACTGCCAGCGCAGCGCGGTGGCCGCGTGCGCCATCGCCACCTCGTTGCGGCAGTTGATGGTGCGCGTGACGCCGGCGGCATCGTAGATTGCGCAGTACCTCGCCGAGATCGGTCGAGCCGTGGCCAAAGATCGCGAAATACTTGCGAACGCCCTGTTTCAGGAGGCCGAGCACCAGAGCCTCGGAGAGCGTCACATCCAGCAACTTCGGCAAGCTGCCCGCGGAGAGTGCGGCGTCGAGACCGCCCGCCTTTGCGATTGCGGTTGCGCGTGCGCGCATGTCGTTCGTCGTGTCCGTCATGATGTCCTGGCGCGCCGGTCAGACGCGCTCCTCGTTCTCGTTCAAGAATGGCTCGACAAGGGCGTTCCACTGCTGCCAGTGGCGCCGGTAGGAATAGTGCCCGCCTTCGTCGACGACGATCAGTCGCGCTCCGGGAATGGCGCTCGCGATGTCCTCGGACTGGTAGAAGGGCACGGTCAGGTCATCGCGCGTGCCGACGACGAGCGCGGGCGCGCGGATCTTTCCGATTTCGCCCGACCGGTCATGCGTCAGCGTCATGTCGATGCGCTGCGCCAGGACCTCGGGTGCGGCGATGGTCTCCATCGCGCGCGTCTCCAGCGCCATGACACGATCCAGGTTGTAGCGGAACTGCATCGGGCCGTTGGTGAACAACGACGAGAGCTTCACGTATTCCTCGGCGCCATGGGAAAGTGCTACGCGGCGGCGCGTCATCTGCACGCGCGAGATGTACTCGTCGGCCTTGACCCAGGTGTTTGAAAAGATCGCGCAGCGCAGGCGTTCGGGGTGGTCGATGCAGATGTTCTGCAGCACGCAGCCCCCGGTCGAGGTGCCGGCAATGTGCGCCTTGTCGATGCCGAGCGTGTCCATCAGCGCAACGACGTCGCGGGCGATGGCGGCGGTGGAGTATTCGTCGGCGCCCGCGGGCTTGTCGCTGTCGCCGGCGCCGCGATGATCGAGGGAAATGCAGCGATAGCGGCTGGAGAAATGCGCGACCTGGTACTGCCACGCATCGAGCAGGCCGACGAGGCCAGGGATGAAGATCAACGGATCGCCACGTCCGCCGCTATCGGAAATGTTCAACGTGATGTGGCCGACGTCGAGACGTGCCATGTCCGGCTCCTGCGCACCGCCTGGGATGGATGGCCGACCGGCTGGCCGGTCGGCCGTATCGCCTATTCGCCGCTTTCGAGGATCTCTGCGACGTCGACCGCGCGGCCCTCACGGGCCGACTTCACGCCGGCCTTGATGACGGCCAGATTGCGCGCACCCCAGTAGCCATCCGTTTCCGGCTTGGTGTTGGTGCGGATGCAGTGCGCCCACTCGTCGAGCTCCTCGCGGATCGTATCGTTCTTTTCCACCGTGACGGGGGTGGCGGTCTTTTCGCCACGCTTGTAGTGGCGCAAGCCGCCGAACAGATCGTAATAGGCGGTCGCTTCCTTGCCGTAGATGTTCATCATGTAGTACTCGCCGGCCGAGGCGTAGCAGGCCGTCAGGTTCGAGATGGCGCCGTTCTCGTGCTCGAGGATGAGGTTGGCGACGTCGGGGTTGTCGCCGGGCAGCACGAGCTGGGCCGACATGCCGGAGACGCGCTTGACCGGGCCCATCAGCATTTCCAGCACGTCGACGTAGTGGATGCCGATCTGGAGCATGACGCCACCGGGCATGCCGTCGGCGGTGTAGCGCCACGACGTCAGATCGAACTGCCCGAGACGGTCGCGGCTGATATTGCCTTCCGCCTGCACGAGCTTGCCGAAGCGGCCGGTGTCGATCTCGTTCTTGATCCAGCGGAAGTGGTTCTCGCGGCGGCGTTGATAGCCGAGCGCAAGGACGACGCCCGCTTTGTCGCAGACCTTGGCGATCTCCATGCCCTCGCACACGGTGTTGGCGATGGGCTTGTCGAGGAAGACGTGCTTGCCGGCTTCGGCGGCCTGGCGCGTCGTCTCCAGATGCACGTTGTTGGGCGTGGTGTTGATGATGCCTTCGATCGTGGGATCTTTGAGGATCTCCTCATAGCTCGACGACGTGCGGCACCCGTACTTCTCGGCGAAGGCCTTGCGCTTGTCGTCCGACCTCGTGAAGCAGGTGACGATCTCGATGGTATTGGAGCGCATGACGGCGTCCGCGAGGACGTCGGACCACCAGCCCATGCCGAGGGCTGCGACGCGGACGGGTGCGTTTGTCATGTATCGGTTCCTTTGCTCGATCTGATCTCGGGGTGGGGTGTCTGCCCAAGCGCGGTGGCGCGCGTCAGGCAGGGGTCTCGGAACTGGCTTTGACGCGGCTGCGGCGGGCCGCGAGATGACCGCTGATGAAGTGCAGGGCGATCATGCCGATGGCGAGGGCGTAGAGGATCACCGCGGGGACGGACTGGAAGAACGTCATGTAGTCGCCGTCCGACAGAATGAGCGCGGTGCGGAACTCCTTCTCCATGGTCGGGCCGAGCACCAGACCCAGCACGACCGGGGCAAGCGGGATTCCCGCGCGCGTCAACAGGAAGCCGACAAGCCCGATCGCGGCCATGATGTAGACGTCGAGGAAGGAATTGCGGATCGCGAAGGTGCCGACGACGCACATCACCAGGATGCAGACTGCCAACAGATGCGGCGGCACGCGCAGCAGCTTGACGAAGGCCTTGATGCCCCAGATCTGGAAGGCGACGACGGCGATGTAGGAGACGAACACCGCCATGTAGATGATGTAGACCTCGACCTTATGCTCCTGGAAGAGCAGCGGGCCAGGGGCCAGGCCGTGGATCAGCAGGCCGCCGAGCATGACTGCGGTTGCGGGATCGCCGGGGATGCCCAGTGACAGCAGCGGGATCATCGCGCCTCCTGTCACGGCGTTGTTGGCTGTCTCCGGGGCGAACACGCCTTCGGGCTCGCCCTTGCCGAAATTCTCCCGCGAGTTCGAGAAGCGCCGGGCGTGGTCGTAGGCGAGGAAGGCGGCGATCGGCCCGCCGGTGCCGGGGATCGAGCCGATACCGGTGCCGAGCGCGGCGCAGCGCGTCATCAGCCAACGGTTCTGCCACAGCAGCGACCAGGACGGCATGCGGGCGCGTACGTCTTCCGGGCTTTGCGCCATCGAGCGTCCGCGGCGATAGTCGATCAGCCACTGCATGATGTGGGGCACGGCGAACAGGCCGACCATCGCGACGACGAGGTTGACGCCCTGCTGAAGCGGTACCCAGCCGAACGTCATGCGCTCCACGCCGTCCAGGTCGTCCAGCCCGATCGTCATCAGCATGAGGCCGATGACGCCGGCGACGAGGCCACGCAGCAGCGATTTCTCGGCGAGACCGCAGATGGTCGACATCCCGAACACGACGAGGGCGAAGATTTCTACGGGGCCGAACTTGATCGCCACCTGTGCGATCAGATCGACCAGCACCACCATCACCAGAAGGCTGAAGATGCCGCCGAACGCAGAGGCGGCGACGGCGATGCCGAGGGCGAGTCCGGCCTGGCCCTTCTTGGCCATGGGGTAGCCGTCGAAGACCGTCGCGGCGGCTGACGGCGTGCCGGGAATCCCGATCAGAATGGCGGAGACCGAGCCGCCCGTCATGCCGCCGATGTAGGTGCCAAGCAGCATGCCGACGGCGGCGGCGGTGTCGAGCTTGAACGTGAGCGGAAGCACGAGAGCGAGCGCCATCGTGAACGTCAGGCCAGGGATGGAACCGAAGATGATGCCGACGATCGATCCGGAGACGACCGCGAGCAGTACGATCGGGTCTGCCATCTGCGTGGCCGCTGCCAGGAACTCTTGCATGCCTTGGGTTTGATCCTCAGAACGTCAGATCGATCAGCCGGCCGTGCGGCAGGTAGACGCCGAGCAGCTTTCCGAAAACGAGGTAGATGCCGACCGAGAGCCCGAGGGCGAGGCCCAAGACCAGTACGGGACGCCAGATGCGAAGGACGAGCGTCACGGCTGCAGCGACGGTCGCGGCGGTTGCGACCAGGAAGCCCGTCTGCTCCATCGCGACGGCATAGCCCGCGATCAGCACAAGCGTCATCACGACAGCCCAAACTTCGATGGCGAGGGGCGTGGGTCCTTCGGGATCGACGGGCTTGGCGGCGGCGGGCTGTGACCAGGAGCCGGCGATGACGGCAAGGCCAAGGACGGCCAGCAAGACGCCCAGCCCGAGGGGAAAACCCCTCGGGCCCAGGCGACCCGGCTCGTCTGCTCCCGGCACCGTCGTCATCACAGCCCAGCACCACAGTGCGGCGGCGATGACGAGTACGGTGCCGGTCAGGCGATCGAGAGATGCGCTCGTCATGGCGTCACTTGGACTTCTTCATTCCAAGCTCGCCCATCATCGCCGCGATCTCCTTGTCGTCGCGGACGATGACCTTGCCGAACTCGGCTGCCGGCAGGTAGGCCTGCTCGAAGCCGATCTTCTGGGCGGCGTCCTTGAACTCCTTGGAGTCGACGGCCTTGCGCGCGGCGGCCATCAGCTTGTCGACGGCGGCCTTGGGTGTGCCCTTGGGCGCAGCCAGACCGCGCCACATGCTCAGGTCGAGGCCCTTGGCGCCCAACTCGTCACACGTGGGCACGTCCTTCATCTGGCTGACGCGCTGCTTGCCCGTGACGCACAGGACGCGCAGCGTGCCCGCCTTGGCGTGGGAGATGAACTGTCCGGGCCATTGCACGGCGACGTCGACGCGGTTGCCGAGCAACTCGACCGGCGCCTTGCCCTCGTCGTAGGGCACGAGGATCACCTTGTCGGCGATCCCGAGCTTCTTGAAGAGCGCGATGGTCGTGAGGTGGGTGAACGAACCCTTGCCGGACGCGCCGACCTTGATCTTGTCCTTACCGGCTTTCACCGCCTTGGCCAGATCGGCCACGTTCTTCCAGCCGCTGTCGGCGCGCACGGCAACGGCGGGCACCTCGACGGAGATGCGCGCGATGGGCGTGAAGGCCGTGTGGTCGAACTTCACGCGACCGCCGTGATAGGTCGTAGAGATCGAGTTGGAGTTCCAGACGATGTTGTAGCCGTCCGGTGCCGTGCCGTTGACATAGGTGTAGCCGACGGCGCCGCCGCCACCCGTGCGGCTGACGGGAACGACGGGCTGGGCGAGGTTCTTCGACATCTGGTCGGCCAGCACCTGGCCGATGGTCTGGGCGGTGGAGCCGAATAGCACCGTCATCTCGACGGGCTTTTCGGGATAATCAGCGCGGGCTGCGGTGGCGGGGGCGGCGATCGCGAGGCCCAGCCCCAGGGCGGCGACGGTGCCGCCCCGGATCAAAGTTCTTGTCTGCATGACTGCTCTCCCTTTCTTCTTCGTGACTACTTCGAATAGTTGCCCGTGCCCGTTCTTCCCGAGTTTTGCAGGTGTTCTCCGCACCATGGTGCGGCGCATCGATGCGATGCTGGAGCACGGACCCTGCCTGCGCGTGGTCCGCTTACATCGATCGGCGGGCGCGTTCATTCCGCGGCCGCCGCACGACGCGCGCGGTCCTCCGCCTCCTTCGCGCGGAGCGCCTCGCGCACCTTTTCCGGCGTGGCCGGCAAGGATGTGATGCGAACCCCGACCGCGTCGTAGATGGCGTTCATGACGGCGGGAATTGTCGGAACCATGGCGGGCTCCCCGATCCCTTTCACTCCGAGTGGACCTAACGGGTCGGGGTCCTCGACGATAACGGACGTGACGCGCGGAACGTCCAAAGACGTCGGCAAAATGTACTTGGCAAAGCCCGGCGTCGTGGTGTGGCCGCGCTCGAGCTTGTAGTCCTCCATCAGGCCCTGGCCGAGTGCCTGGACGACGCCGCCCTCGATCTGCCCTTCGACGCCCTTCGGGTTGACGGCGCGTCCGACGTCGTGGGCGGCCCAGATGCCGAGCACCTGCACCTCACCCGTCACGGTATCGACCTCGACCTCGGCGACCTGGGCGCCGAACACATAGGCCTGCCACGGACGACCCGCGCCGTCGGTCGGCGCCAAGCCCGTCGTGTCAGTGCCAAAGGTGCCGGCGCCGACAGGGACGACGCCGTGGCTTTTCGAGAGGTGCACGGCGTCGTCCATCGTCATGCGATGGTTGGTGCCCTCCGCCCACATCTCGCCACCGGCGGCGCGAATAGTGGATGGCTCCACGCCCCAATGCTTGGCGACAACCGCATCGAGCTTGGCGCGCGCTTCACGCGCGGCGAGCGCGACGGCGTTGCCGACCATGTAGGTCTGGCGCGTGGCGCCGGCGTGGGCGGCCTCGGGAGCGCGCGCGGTATCGTTGTCGCCGATCGTGACGTTCTCGGCGCGCACGCCGATCTCCTCAGCCGCAATCTGCGCCAGCACCGTCAGGATGCCTTCGCCGATCTCGGTGACGCCGGTGACGACCTTGGCGGTGCCGCCGTCGTCGATCTCCACCCAGGCCGCCGCGCGATCGACCGTCGCCGTGCGGGCAATTCCGTACCAGCCTGCGGCCATGCCGCGTCCACGTTTGCGCGCCATGTCAGGCCACCTCGCTGTCGCGTGTCGGGGAGGACGGCGGTGCGATCCGCGCGCCCAGTGTGCAGACCTCGCGCACACCGGGGCCGTCGAGATCCTTGCGGTGGGCGCCGCGCTCTGCGGGTGCGCCCCGCTCCCAATTCGACGCGGCCTCACAAGCATCGAGCACCTTGGCCAGACTAACCGAGCCCAGCGTCTGCTTGGTATGGGTCACCGCGCCGTCACGCATCATGTTGATGCGGCGGATCTCGAAGGGATCGAGGCCCAGGCGCTCGGCGGCAATGTCCATCTGGGTCTCGGTGGCGAACTGCGTCTGCAGGGCGCCGAACGAGCGGAAGGCGCCGGAGGGGGTGTTGTTGGTGTAGACGCCGATAGTGTCGACCTTGACGTTGGCAACATTGTAGGGCCCGCAGCCAAGGATCGCGGCCTTGCGCATGACGCCTTCCGTTGACAGGCCATAGGCGCCGCCATCGGAAATCATCTTCAGCTCGGCGGCGACGAGACGGCCGTCACGCATGAAGCCTGAGCGATAGCTGATGCGCGCGGGGTGCCGCTTGGCCGTCGAGGCGACCAATTCCTCGCGCGTGTAGACGAGGCGCACGGGGCGGCCGCTCTTCATGGCGAGAAGGGCGAGCATGCCCTGGTAGATCATGTCCTCCTTGCCGCCGAAGCCGCCACCGACGGGGCTCATGATGAAGCGCACCTTGTTGATCGGCTTGGCGATGATGCGCGCCAGCATGTGGCGGTGGTGCGTGATATTCTGGGAGGGCGAGACGACGGTGACGACGCCGTCGTGATCGACGTAGGCGAGACCTGCCTCGGGCTCCAGATAGGCGTGCTCGACGGCCTGGGTTTCATAGGTCTCCGCCACGATCAGATCGCAGCTCTTGAAGGCGTCGTCGACGTCGCCCTTGCGGATCGGGATGTGCTTGGTGACGTTGTCGGGCGCGTAGTCGTGCACCACCGGCGCGCCCGGCTGCATCGCCTCTTGCGGATCGAACACCGCCGGCAGCTCTTCGTAGACGACCTTGATCGCGGCCAGCGCCTTGCGGGCGGTCGTCATGTCCTCGGCCGCCACCGCCGCCACCGCCTCTCCGACATAGCGCACCTTGCCGCGCGCCATGACCGGCTGATCGCAGACGAACACGCCGAAACCGTCCTCGCCCGGAACGTCGTCGCAGGTGATGACAGCTTCGACGCCCGACCAGCGCCTCGGCGGCGGTGGTGTCGATCGAGACGATGCGCGCGTGGGCGTGCGGGGAGCGCAGCACCTGTACGTGCAGCATGCCCGGCATCACCATGTCGCCGGCGTACTTCAAGGCGCCCGACACCTTGCTCGGCGCATCGATGCGACGCACGTTGGCGCCGATCACCTTGTTGTCCTCGCGCTCGTCCTCGGCCAGCGCCGTGGCGGGCCTGGTGCCGTTCATGACGTCGCGCGCGAGCTCGACGGCATCGAAGATTTTCTGGTAGCCGGTGCAGCGGCAGATATTGCCGCCGAGGCGCTCCTTGATCTCCTCGGTTCCGACGAACGGATTGGCGCGGATGGCGGCCGTTGCCGCCATCACCATGCCCGGGATGCAGTAGCCGCACTGGCTGGCGCCGGTCTTGTGGAACGCCTTCTGCATGACGCTCAGCTCACCGGAGCGCGCGAGACCTTCGACCGTCTCGATCTTGGCACCGGCGACTTTGGCGGCCGGAACGAGGCAGGATTTGACGAGCGTGCCGTCGACGAACACCGAGCAGGTGCCGCACTCTCCCGCGCCGCAGCCTTCCTTGGTGCCGGTCAGGTTCAAGGTGTCGCGCACGAAGTCGAGCAGCCGGGCGGATGCCGGCACAGACTTCGACACGGCGCGCCCGTTGACGGTGGCTTCGATCTTGAGGTCAGGCATAGCGGGCCTCGAGTTCCGGGGTGATCAGGGTGTGGTCGGCGCCGGCGCGACGCGCGGCGTTCATCAATCCGCGCAGCACGAAGCCGTGTACGACTTCGCGCCGGTATTCGCGGCGTGTGCGCGAGGCGACACGGCTCACGGGCATGTCGGCAGCCGCCTCCAGACGATCCGCGCTGAGGGGGCCCGACATCAGGAAAGCCTCGACGTCGTCCAGACGCTGAGGAACGGGACCGACGCCGGCAAGGGCAATCCGCAAATCGGTAAACGTGCTCCGATCGGACGTGAGCTTGGCTGCGACCGCCACGCATACCGAGGAGATGACGAGCGAGCGGCGGTGGCCGACCTTCTCGAAGGCTCCGCCATATCCCGACAGCGCATCGCACGTGATCGAGACGAGGATCTCGTCGGGCGCGAGCACGGTGCGGCTGGGGCCGAGCACGAACTCCGACAGCGCAACGGTGCGCCGCGTGATGCCGGTGGCGGAGCGGGCTGCGATTTCCAGCTCCGCGTTGTGCGTGAGAAGCGCTGGCGTGCCGTCGGCAGCGGGCGATGCGTTGACAAGATTGCCGCCGATGGTGGCGGACTCGCGGATCTGATCGTCGGCGAACCAGATCGCGCAGAACGGCAGTGCGGGCAGCGTTGCCTTCAGCGCATCGTCGTCGAGGAAGCGCTGAAAGACGGTCGCGGCGCCGAGGCGGACTTGCGGGCCTTCTACCGAGCGCGACCCGATCTCGGGAATGCGGGTGACGTCGATCAGCACGGGGATGTGCTGGTCGCCGGCGCGCCCCTCGCGCGCCCACGGCAGAATATCGGTCGCGCCCGCCACCAGCCGGTAGCGTCCGGCGTGCGCGGCCATCGCATCGAAAGCCTCGTCGAGGCTTGCGGGAAGCAGGTAGTCATCGCAGGTCAGCACGTCGCTCGTCTCCAAAGTGTCGTGCGGATTGCCGGGCCGCGCCGGCCGCTGTCATCGGGCGCGGGGCGCATAGAACGTGCCTTCGACCTCGAAGACATCGTCGGCGTTGAGGCGCGTGACCTCAACGATGGTGCGTGGTGGATATGCTCCGGCGCCCCAGACCTCCTCCTGCACGGCATTCACGATCGGCCTGAGCCTCGCCATGTCCGTGACGTAGACGACGAGGCGAACTGCATCGTGCAACCGCGCACCGGCGCTTTCGGCGATCAGCTGCATGTTGCGAAAGCCCTGGCGCACGCGCGCCTCGTCGCCGTCGACCAGCCGGTTGGTGGCGGGATCGATGCCGCGCATGCCGGCGACGTAGACGAAATCGCCGGCGCGCACACCAAGGCTC
Source organism: uncultured Alphaproteobacteria bacterium (assembly GCA_963697205.1). Taxonomy (GTDB): domain Bacteria; phylum Pseudomonadota; class Alphaproteobacteria; order Rhizobiales; family Hyphomicrobiaceae; genus CAVONB01. The sequence goes on from CAVONB010000016.1 coordinate 214,127, forward strand.
CAGGGCCCCGTCGGCGTGATCGCACCAACCGGCGCAAGCGTCGAAACGCCCGCGCGCGGCCCGCCGCGATCCTGACCGATGCTTGCGCCGGCGTCCGTCATCACTCCGCCGCCGCCTTCTTGGCCGCGGTGTGCTTGGCCTTGACGACGACCTTGATCGCATCCTCGACGCGGTCCTTGGCGTAGCGGATCGCCTCGGGCAGATCCTCGAGCGCGAAGGTGTGGGTGTGGATCAGCGTCGCGTCGAAGCGCTTCTGTCGCATGAACGCCTCGGCGCGGTGCGTGGCGCTCTTGCCCTCGCCGCGGATGCCGTAGAGGTAGATGTTGTTGCGCACGATGTGGGCGATGTCGACCGGCGCCTCGTCGTGCGGGAACGCGGCGAGGCAGATCTTGCCGCCGCGATTGACCATGTAGACGGCTTCGTTGACGCGCGTTGGCCGCGCCCGAGCACTCGACCACGTAGTCGACGCCCTTGCCGCCGTTGAGTTCCTTCACCTTCGCGACGACGTCGGGCTCCTTGCGGATGTTGATGACGTGGTCGGCGCCGAGCTTCAGTGCCGATCTCGAGACGGTTGTCGCGGGTGCCGGTCAGGATCACCGGCTGTGCGCCCGAGCGCCTTGGCGACGGCGACACCCATCAGGCCGATCGGGCCGGGACCGGTGACCACGACGCTTTCGCCGGCGACCAGGCCGCCGAGTTCGGTCAGGCCGTACATCGCGGTGCCGGCGGTGACGACGAGCGTCGCCTCCTCGTCGGTCATGTCGTCGGCGATCGCGACCAGGGTGTTGATGTTGTTGACCTGGTATTCGCAGAAGCCGCCGTCGGTGGTGAAGCCGTTGGCGCGGTGGCCCTTGTCGACGTCGCCGTAGTTCAGGCCGTAGTTGTGGCAGGACGTATACATGCCCTCGCGGCAGCGCTTGCACTGGCCGCAGCCGGCGTGGATCTCGACGGAGATGCGCTGGCCGATCTTGTACTCGTCGACGCCCGGTCCGAGCGCGACGACGGTGCCCATGTACTCGTGGCCCGGCGTCCAGTTCTTGTTGTACGGCACGCCGCCCTGGATGAGGGCTGGCGGGCCGTGATAGATGACGTCGAGGTCGGTGGCGCAGATCGCCACGGCGTCGATGCGCACCAGCACCTCGGCCTTCTTCGGCACCGGTGTCGGCTTTTCGGTGTAGATCAGCTCGCCCGGATCGCCGAGCACCCAGGCCTTCATCTTGCTCGGGGATCGGGAAGGACGCGTTGGTCTTCACACCTTGGGGCGCATACATCGGGGCTTCTCCTCTCGCGGTCCGGCCTCACGTGGCGGACGGGTTTGCGTGACGTGCCGTTTTGGCGGCGGTGCGATGTGTCTGCTTTTCGGCTGCCGGCGGATCGACAAAATCCGACAGAAGCCGCGCGGCGGAAACGACCTCTTCGCGGATCGTGGCGATGTGCTCCTTGTCGGCGCGCAGCGTCGGGGCGGAGCACGACACCGCGCCGACGACGGCGCCGGTGTGATTGCGCACGACGGCGCCGATGCACATCACGCCGGGCTGGAACTCCTCGTTGTCGACGGCGTAGCCGTTGCGTCGAACGAGCCGCAATTCCTCAAACAGATGTGCGGTCTCGACAATCGTACGGGGCGTAAAGCGCGTCATGCCGTGGCGATCAAGCAGGCGGTGTGCCTCGTCCTCGGGAAGCCAGGCGAGCATCGCCTTGCCGGTGGCGGTGGCGTGTATGGCGTCGGCGGTGCCGAGCGCGCCCGTGTCGACGCGGACGGCATGACGGCCTTCGCGCTTCAGGAGCGTGACGATGCTGTCGCGCTGGAGGACGGCCAGGTGAACGGTCTCGCCGGTGCGCTCGTTGATGCGCTCGACCAGCGGCTCGGCGCGGCGAGGCAGATCGACCTGATTGAGGAAGGCCTGGCTCAGTCCGAGCACGCGGGCGCCGAGGCGGTAGGCGCGCTTTCCGGGAACCTGGGAGACGTATCCCGAGCGTGCCAGCGTGGCGAGCAGGTGGTGGCAGGTGGAGATGTTGAGCTGGGTCTTGTGTGACAGTTCGGTCAGGCTGATGCCGTTACCGGTCGCCTGGGCCAGCGCTTCCAGCAGGCGCAGAGCCCTATCGACAGACTGGATGCCGCTGCGATCACGTCCGTTGCCTGCGTCGTCGCGCGCGGTCGCGGACAACGCAGCCATGGCGAGCGATGGCTTTGCGGCCTCCTTGACGGCGGAAACCGGATGGGACGGTTTGCGCGGCACGAACGTTTCCCACAGTTTCGTCGTTTGAAACCTTGGTAGCGCCATGCCGAATGGCGGTCAATGCTGTTTTGGGATTGCGAAGTTCGATTTTCGCGATGTGAATTTAATTCTGGGCGCCAGGGCTTGGCGGTGAGAGCGGCGCCGCCCGGCAGCAGTCGTGTTCACAACGGGCAAGACAGGGCTTCTCGTCCCGGCGCCCGCGCAACGCGGCGGCGCGGGGCCACCGCGCAGCGCGCCGCGCTTCAGGCGCACACGCGCCGACGGCCTACCGGCTGGGCGCACACCCGATCGGTCCATTCAGCGCTGGGGTTTCTTGAGGTGGTTTGCGGCGCGGCTGACGGCGCAACCCCGCGCGGCCTGCCGGCCGGCTACTTGCCCGGCGCGTCCCAGCCGAGCCAGTCGAGCAGCGCGCGGCCCATGACCAACTCGAGGTCGCGACCCTTCAGCCAGTCCATTTCCTCGGTGAACATCGTCACGCACTGCCGGTATGGCGGCTTCATGCGCGTGATGTCGGTGCCCCAGAAGCAGCGTTCCGGACCGAACGCATCGAACATGCGCCGGATGTGGCCATGGATGTTGCACCAGGGATATTCGGCTGAGGAGTTCATCGGCGCGCCGGAGAGCTTCACCGACACGTTCGGCCGCTTGGCGAGCGCAAGCAGATCCTCGATGCCGGCGAAGCTCGGATCGTCCTGCGTGGCCGACGGCGTGCCCATGTGGTCGATGGCGAGCTTCAGGTCCGGATACTTGTCGGCGACCTTGCCGATCTCGGGCAATGCGTCGGCGGCGTGGAGTGCGACCGGCAGCCCCTCCTTCTCCGCGGCCGCCCACACCCAATCCATCGTGCCTTCCGCCCACCACTGCTTGTGATGCGGCTGGTTCAGGACCCAGCGCAAACCGATCATGCCGGGCTTCTGTCGCCACGTCTTAATGACATCGCGGCTCTCGGGCTTGTCGATCGGGAAGAAGCCCATCACAGCGAGCCGGTCGGGATGCGCGGCCGCGGCTTGCGAGGCCAGTTCATTGACCTCCGGCAGCATGAACGGCGGGCAGATGACGGCGGCATCGACGCCAGCGGCATCCATCTCGGCCAGCAGCTCCGTGGCGCCGAACGTCATCACCTGCCGGTGATGCGGCGGCAGCTTCCGATTCTCCCAGATGTGGACCTGGCTATCGACGATGATCATGGACGGTCTCCCGGTTTGGGGACACCCACCATTTTCCACGTCACCCCTCGCTCACCACACGCGCCGGCTTCAACGGAAAATGGTGGGTGTCCCCGCGCGTCGTTCTTGGTTGAACGCGATTGAACGGCAGGACCGCGCGGGTGGCAAGGGCGGCTCTAATTCGGGACAGGAAGAATTTCGGATGCGCGCGGGCCGGATCGCGGGTCAGGCTGAGAAATGCTTCCTGTCTTCGATTATTCTCTCTACGGCTCGAATTGCGGAACTTGACGCGGTGCGGGAAAAATACGGACAGGAAGAATTTATCGAGCCTGACGCGAGATCCGGGCCGTCGCGCATAGCAGTTCTTCCTGTCCCGAGTTAGAGCCGCCCTAGCCACTCGCCCCATCCCGCCGTTTTCAACGCGCGATCGGAGAACGACGCTTGAGGACCTCGACCATTTTCCGCTGAAGCCGCGCGCCGGATATCGGGACAGGCTCAGAAATTCTTCCTGTCCCGATTTTTCCCCTACCGCTCGAACTGCGGAACTTGATGCGGTGCGGCTCGACGGCCTCGTCGCCGAGGCGGCGCTTCTTGTCCTCCTCGTAGTCGGCGAAGTTGCCCTCGAACCATTCGACGTGGCTGTCGCCCTCGAAGGCGAGGATGTGGGTTGCGAGGCGGTCGAGGAAGAAGCGATCGTGGCTGATGACCACGGCGCAGCCGGCGAAATCCTCGAGCGCGGCTTCGAGCGCCGACAGCGTCTCGGTGTCGAGGTCGTTGGTCGGCTCGTCGAGCAGCAGCAGGTTGCCGCCCTCCTTCAGCAGCTTGGCGAGGTGCACGCGGTTGCGCTCACCGCCCGAGAGCATGCCGACCTTCTTCTGCTGGTCGGCGCCCTTGAAGTTGAACCAGCCGCAATAGGCGCGGCTGGACTTCACTTCTTGCTCGCCGAGCGAGATCTGAGTCGAGGCCGCCGGAGATCTCCTCCCAGACGGTCTTCTTGTCGTCGAGGTGCGTCGCGGCGACTGGTCGACGTAGGAGATCTTGACGCGTGTCGCCGACGCGGATCGAGCCGCCGTCCGGCTTCTCCTGGCCGACCAGCATCTTGAACAGCGTCGTCTTGCCGGCGCCGTTCGGGCCGATGACGCCGACGATGCCGCCGGGCGGCAGCTTGAACGACAGGTCGTCGATCAGCAGGCGGTCGCCGAAGCCCTTGGTCAGGCCGTCCGCCTCGATGACGACGTCGCCGAGCGCGGGCCCGGGCGCGATCTGGATCGTGGCGCGGCCGACCTCCTCGCGGCCGGCCTCCTCGGCCAGCTTTTCGTAGGCCGGATGCGCGCCTTCGACTTGGCCTGGCGCGCCTTCGGGCGACGAGCGGATCCACTCCAGCTCGCGCTTGAGCGCGCGCTGCTTGCGCTTCCTCCTGGCCCTTCTCGACCTCGAGGCGCTTGGCCTTCTGCTCGAGCCAGCTCGGAATAGTTGCCCTTGTAGGGCACGCCCTGGCCGCGATCGAGTTCGAGCGTCCACTCGGTGATGTTGTCGAGGAAGTAGCGGTCGTGGGTGACGAGGATGACGCAGCCCGCGTACTCCTTGAGGAAGCGCTCCAGCCAGGCGACGCTTTCGGCGTCGAGGTGGTTGGTCGGCTCGTCGAGCAGCAGGATGTCGGGCTTCGACAGCAGCAGCTTGGTCAGCGCGACGCGGCGCTTCTCACCGCCCGACAGCTTGGTCGACGTCGGCGTCGGCCGGCGGGCAGCGCAGCGCGTCGAGCGCCTGCTCGACCTGGGTGTCGAGGTCCCACAGGTTCTGCGCGTCGATCTGGTCCTGCAGCTTGGCCATCTCGTCGGCCGTCTCGTCGGAATAGTTCGCCGCGATCTCGTTGTAGCGGTCGAGCATGCGCCTTCTTCTCGGCGACGCCTTCCATGGCATTGCCGAGCACGTCCTTGTCCGGGTCGAGTTCGGGCTCCTGCGGCAGATAGCCGACCTTGATGCCGTCGGCGGCCCAGGCCTCGCCGACGAAGTCGTCGACCTCGCCGGCCATGATCTTGCAGCAGCGTCGACTTGCCCGCGCCGTTGAGGCCGACGACGCCGATCTTGGCGCCGGGCAGGAACGACAGGGAGATGTCCTTCAGGACCTGCTTGCCGCCGGGATAGGTCTTGGAGAGCTTGTGCATGTGATAGACGTACTGCGGGTTCGCCAAGGCAATGGCTCCTCGAGAGGGCAGCGATGAATTGGGTTGGCCCGGGTTCTATCCCGCCCGGCGAGCCAACTCAACCATCCCTGATCGGCCGCGGCCGCAGCACCGCCTTGGCGGAAACCGGGGGCCGCGACGTGCGCCGGATCAAGGCATTCGGCGGGACACAGTGGCAGGTTTGGGAACGGCGGGGGACGTTGCCCGTTGCCTCATTATCGTGTCCTGCAGGAGGTGCCCTCATGGCCAATCCAGACGATATGACCGCCCTGGCCGCCAAGCTCGACGCGCTTGGCGACCGCATCGATCGCGCCCAGCAGGCGCTGGCCCAGCATGGGGTCGGCGGGGTCGGGCTCGATCAGGAGCTGGAGCGCATGCGTACGGCGCAGAACGCCCTCAAAGGCCGGATCACCGGCGGCGACGCGCATGCGACGGCGGCAGCCGACGTGGAGAACCTGCGCAACGCTTTCGAGCGCTGGATTGCGTCGAACGATCATCGGTTTTCGGCGACGGGCTCGCGGCCGCAGCGCCAATAACTGCTCCTGCGATTTAATCGGGCGTGTGTGAACGCGGCGGCGCGCCCAGGGCGCACAAACGCCCGCGACACGCATGGCTCGGGCGTGGCACGGGCGCTCGCGCTTAGGCCGGCACCTTCGAGAGGCCCCGACCCAGAACTGATTGGGGGCGTCACCGCCGGCCGGCGTTGACAGCAGAGACGGCCAGATGCGTGAGCTTGTGGTTGGCCGCTTTCTCCATGTCGAGGATCTGCGTGAGGAGGTCGTGCGCCTCGTCGTGCCCCATTTCCTTGGCCCATTCGCGCAACGTGCCGTAACGGGCGATCTCGTAGTGCTCGACCGCCTGGCAGCAGCCGATGATGGCGGCGTCGCGGGCACGGACAGCCTTGGCCTCATCGATGACGCCCTCGGTCTCCTTGATGAGACCGTCTATGGCGTCGCATTTCTCGCCTGACGGCTTCTTGCCGATCGACTTGAAGACCTTGCCCAGGATCTTGATCTGCTCCTTCGTCTCGGCGAGGTGGTGGTCGAGGGCGGACTTCAGCTCCTTGCTGGAGGCAGCTTGCGATACCTTCGGCAGGGCCTTCGTGAGGGCGTTCTCCGCGTAGTAGATATCCTGCAGCGTGTGCTCAAAGGCATCACTCAGCGTCTTCATGATCGTCTCCTTGTCGACGGTCGGGGCGCAGACCGCAACGGAATGTGGCGGTCGATCGCCCACGGGCATCCGCCCTCCCAGAACCGACAGACGAACGAGCCGGACGGCAGAAGGTTCCACGTCGTCGCTAGCGCAGGCGCGGGCAGCGCGCTCGGCTCAATTCGACGCGATCGGTGCGATGAAGTCGACGGCACGGGCCAGACCGTTGCACACGCGCCAGATGCAGCCGGTCGACAGGAACAGCTCCTGCACGCCCTCGTGGTCGCCGAACTGGAGCAGGTAGCCGTTGGTGACGACGGAGATCGAAAGCGTCGTCGACCGGCTGACGACCTGGCTCGACTGGGCCCGGTATACGGTCTCGACGAGCTTCCTGACGAGGTCGCGTGCGTCCTCCGCCGACATCTCAAACAGGGCGTGGCTCGACTTCGCCTGGTTGTAGGCGAACGTCGCCTCCAGGCGGACGGCATGAGGGCGGTAGGCGAGGATCTGCAACTGGCTCACCTGCTTGGCCTGCGGGAAGGCGAAGGCGCGCTCGTCGAGGTCGACCTTGATGACGAAATCGGGTGCAGCGGCGGCCTCGCGGGCGGCCTCCCGATCGGGGGCCTGCACGCCGTGGGCCTTGAAGTCGATGGTCGTCATGGCTGGACCTCACGGATGTCGGTGGCCGGGCGGGTGGCCGCGGCCCTATTTCCTCGGCTCCCGCCCGCCGGCCGGTGGCCGTTGCGACCGCGTGCCCTTGCCCCGCCGGCGGGCGGGTGTCTATCCTGCCCGGCAACGTCCGGCCGGATCGGACGAATGGAACAGGAGGAAACGTATGCAACTCGTCGATCTGAGCCGCGATATTTATCACAAAATGCCCCGGCTGTTGAACCACCCCTCGATCATGGTGACGCCGTTCGGCACGCACGAGGAAGTCCGCGAGGCCGACGGCTATAAATTCTCGTCGGCGACGATGGCGATCGTGATGGGCGACCACGCCGGGACGCACGTCGATGCGCCCAAGCACTTCGACGCCAATCCCATGGCGCAAGCGATCGATGAGATGCCGCTGGAGACCTTCTTCACGGAAGCCTTCTGCCTCGACCTCTCCCACAAGCCGTTGAAGTCGGACATCTCGATCGACGACCTCAAAGCCGCCATCGAGAAGGCGGGTATCACGATCAAGCCGAAGGACACCGCCCTCCTGCACATGGACTTCTTCCGACGCTGCTACGGCACGGACGGCTACCTCACCGATTTCCCGGGCCTGACCAAAGAGAGCGCGACATGGCTCGCCGAGCAGGGCATCGGCATGTTCGGCGTCGAAGCCGTCAGCCCTGGCCGGCCGCATCGCAACAACTTCGAGGTGCATCATGTGTGCCGCGACAAGGGCATCACCCACATGGAGGGGCTCGTCAATCTCGACAAGCTCGTCGGCAAGGGCCGATTCCGCTTCATCGGCTTCCCGCTGAAGATCCGCGGCGGGACCGGCAGCCCGATCCGCGCCGTGGCGTGGCTCGACGGCTGACGACAGGCTTTACAGTCCACTGCCCACCAGACCCACCGATAGCAAACGAGGAAACGCCAACATGCTGCATGAATTGCGCGTCTATACGCTGAAGCCCGGCACGGCGGCGGCCGCGGCCGAAACCGCCGCCACGCTCGGCAAGGACATCCGCGGCGACCGCTACGGGAAGCTGGAAGGCTACTTCACCACCGATGTCGGGCCGTTGAACCGGGCGGTCCATTTCTGGAGCCACGACAGCTACGAGGCGCGCACGAAGAACCGCGCCGGTCTCGGCCAGAACGAGCGCTGGGTGAAGGAGTACGTGCCTCTGATCCGCGAAAAGATGCTCCACCAGGACGTGCGCATCCTCAACCCGATCATCGCGCCGCGCGCGCCGGAGGGCACCGACAACCTCTACGAACTGCGCTTCTACAAGCTGAAGCCGACGATGGTGAAGAGCTGGCTCGACCTCTTCCAGTCGAAGCTCGCCGTGCGCGAGAAATATTCCAAGATCGTCGCGCTTTGGCACACGGAGGCGAACGAGACCAACGAGGTGGTGCACCTGTGGGCGCACAAGAACTTCGAGGCGCGCACGGCTGCGCGTATCGGCTCAAGCGCCGACAAGGAGTGGCAGGAGTACGTGAAGGCGAGCCGGCCGATGATCGACTACCAGGACAGCTGGCTGATGATGGCCGCGCCGCATTCGCCACTGCGGTGAGCCGTTCATCTGACGCACGATTCGACAGCGGCGCCTGGGCGCCGCTGTCTTCATTTGAGGGAGATACGGCATGAGCGTGCGCAAGCTCGCCCGCGTGACGGTTTACTGCGGATCAAACTTCGGTGCCGGACCTAGCTACCGCGCTGCGGCTGCCGGTCTGGGACAGGCGATCGCGCGGCGGGGGGCGACGCTCGTCTATGGCGGCACGCACAAGGGCCTGATGGGCGTGATCGCGGACGCTGCGCTGGAAGCAGGCGGATCGGTGCACGGCGTCATCACACAAAGGCTTGCCGCACGCGGCCAGCAGCACGAGCGGCTCTCCAACACCGAAATCCTGCCGACAATGGCGACGCGCAAGGCGCGCATGTCCGCGCTCGCGGATGCCGTCGTGGCGCTGCCCGGTGGCATCGGCACGCTGGAGGAGTTCATGGAGGTGTGGACGCTCAATCAGCTCGGCGACCTCGCCGTGCCGACCGGCCTGCTCGATGCCAACGGCTTCTATCAACCGTTCCTCGCCTTCGTCGATCACATGATCGCGGAGGGCTTCCTGCCGGCCCAGCACAAGGACAGCCTCGTCGTGTCGGCTGATCCCGAGGCGTTGCTCGACGGGTTGGAGCGGTGGCAGCCGATGACGTCGTCGAAGTGGATGGACGAGGCAAAAGCCAAGGCCTGAGCGCAGGCGACGTCAGCGCCACACCTCGCTCGCCAGCGCCGCCAAGGCTACCAATGCCGCGACGGCTGCGAGGCCCACGAGGCGCATGACACGCTGCGCCGCGCGCGTGCTCGCCAGATGAGCGCCGAGCATCTCGGCGTCGTCGTTCCTGGCCAGCTGCCGCGCCTCGATGACGAGCCGTTCGCGCGCGTGGTCGCGCTCGAAGACCTGACGGGGTGTCTTCTCAGTCCACATCCGTGAAAGTTTTCAGCGAACGCGTTGAGAAACCGCTAACGGCGCGCGGCCAGCGTGACGCCAGCCAGGATCAGCACGAACCCGGCGACATGATAGAGTTGCAGCACCTCGCCCAGGAAGATCATGGCGAGCGTGGCGCTGTAGATCGGAATCAGGTGCGTAAAGGCGCCGGCGCGGTTGGCGCCGATGCGCTCGATGCCGACGTTGTAGCAGGCAAAGGCGACCATCCCGGGAAAGATCGCCATGTAGGCGAGCGCGCCGGCGGTCAGCCAGTCGGCGTGGAAGACGTGGCCTTGCTGGATCTCCCACAAGCGGAACGGGATGACGCCGATCGCGGAGAACAGGCAGATCAGAAACAGAAATGACAGCCAATGGATCGCCGGCTTCAACCTGAGGCAGGCCGAATAGAGCGCCCAGCAGGCCTGGTTGGCGATCAGGATCAAGTCGCCCTTGTTGAGCGACAGGCCGAGCAGGACGGCGAGGTCGCCGCGCATGACGACGACCACGACGCCGGCCAGCGAGGTGGCGATGCCCAGCGCGAGCAGCGCGCTGATCCGGTCGCGAAAGATCAGGACGCCCATCGCAGCAATGAGGACCGGTGAGACCGAGTTCATCAGCGAGGCATTGGTCGCGGTGGTGTACTGCAGGCCGATGAACTGGAGGCCGCTGAACACCGGCCCGCCTGGCAGCCCGAGCAGCAGCAGGATCAGCCAGTGGCGCTTGATCAGGGACCAGTCGCGCCTCAGGTAGGGCTCGGCGAAAGGCAGCAGGATCAGGACGGGTACGAACCAGCGCACGAAGGTCGCGCCGAACGGCGGCACATGATCGGCCATCGCGCGGCCGATGACATGCGTGCCCGACCAGCACAGGCCGGCGAGTGCGAGCAGCACGATGGCGAGCCCCGCGCCGCCCTTCGATGACTGATCCATGTGGCGTTGCGCCCCTCGTCCCCCGCTGCGGGGCCTTCGTCCCTTCAAGCCGGCAGGGCGCCGGCGTCAACCAGCGCGCGGTCGGTGTCGGCCAGCGTCCGGTCCAGGCGCTCCAAGAGCGTGTCGACCTCGGCGTCGGAGATGACGAGCGGCGGGCAGAACGCCAAGGTATCGCCGATCGCGCGGAAGAGCAGGCCATGAAGTCTCGCCGATCGCGGCGGCGCGTGGGCCGGCCTTGACCTCCTTGGCGAAGGGCAGGTTCCGCGCCTTGTCGGCCTGCAACTCGACGCCGGCCAGCAGCCCCTTGCCGCGCACCTCACCGACGATCCGATGGCGGGCGCCCAGCGCGCGCAAGCCGCCCAGGAAGCGCTGTTCCAGGCGTCGCACCCGGCCGGGCAGGTCCTCGTCCTCGTAGATCCGGATCGCCTCGCGGGCGACGGCGGCGGCGACCGGGTGGCCGGAGTAGGTCATGGTCAGGCCGAACACGCCGCGCTCAGCGCTCTGGGCGACCATCGCGTCCCACACGCGCGGGGCGATGAGCAGCGCGGAGATCGGCACGTAGGCCGACGACAGCGCCTTTGCGGCGATCAGCAGATCCGGCGACAGCGCCATGGTGGTGGAACCGAACATGTCGCCGATGCGGCCGAAGCCGGTCACCACCTCGTCGGCGATCAGCAGGATGTCGTGGCGCTTCAGGATTTCCTGGACGCGCGCGAAATAGCCCTCGGGCGGCACGACGACACCGCCGGCCGCCATCGCCGGCTCGGTGACGAAAGCCGCAATGGTGTCGGCGCCCTCGCGCTCGATCAAGGCCTCCAATTCGCCCGCCAGTCGCTCCGCGTAGGCGGCCTCGCTCTCGCCGGGGCGCGCGTTGCGGCGGTGATGCGGGCACTCGACGTGCAGGAAGCCCGGAAGAGGCAGGCCGAAGCCCTCGTGATTGTAGGCGACGCCGGACATGCTGGCGGCGACGATGGTGTTGCCGTGATAGGCGAGCTTGTGCGCGATCACCTTGCGCTTTTGCGGCTGTCCCAGCGCATCCCAGTAGTACCAGGCGATGCGCACGGCACAGTCGTTGGCCTCCGAGCCGGTCGAGGCGAACCAGACGCGCGCGGTCGGCATCGGCGCCAACTCGATCAGCTTCTCGGCCAGTTCGACGACCGGGCCGTGGCTGCGATGATTGGTCAGGTGATAATAGGCGAGCCGGCGCATCTGGTCGGACGCCGCCGTCACCAGGCGCTCATCGCCCCAGCCCAGCGACACGCACCACAGCCCCGACATGGCTTCGATGTAGGTCCGGCCCTCGCCATCGGTGACCGTGACGCCCGCGGCGCGATCGATGACGAGTGGTGTGCGCTCCAGGTGGGCCTTGAGGTCGGTCAGACCGTGCACGACGCTCGCCTGATCGCGCGCCTCGATAGAGTTGGGTCGCATCGCCACCTTGCCTTTCACATCATCGGCCACCCGGGGACCGCGCTTTCGACTGTTGCGTCGATTCCAGCGTAGCGCAACTGACGTTCGGTCGCCGGTCGCGGCTGATCTCGTAGCGCAACGTCAGATGCAAAAGCTACACTAGTCTCATAGACTTGCTCATGGTCCTCCTGGCTCCGCCACTTGCGCGCGAGCGCCCGGCTATGGGAGACAAGGGTCGGAAGCGAAACACTAGAGGCTTTTCGAGGCCTGTCGAATGCCGGGGTCGGGCCGTCATCCGGCTGTAGGGCCATCGTGCGGGCCAGGCGCACCGCACGGCGGGTACGCAGCGGCGGGGCGGCAAGGGTCTTGAGGCGGCCCCTGTGGGTCGGCCAAAATGGCCCTGCCGATCGGCGGACCGGTGTGGCATAAGCGTCTAAACGTGCCGAATGGCAGGACCCAATCAGAAAACACGACAGGGACGGAACGGCCAATGAGCGATGCTGAGACCTACGATTATGTCATCGTCGGAGCGGGCAGCGCCGGCTGTGTGCTGGCCAACCGACTGACCGCGTCCGGGCAGCACCGCGTGCTGCTGATCGAAGCGGGGCCGCGGGACACCAATCCGTGGATCCACGTCCCACTGGGCTACGGCAAGCACTTCACCAACCCGAAGGTGAACTGGCTCTACCAGACCGCCGACGAGCCTCATTGCGACAACCGAAACATCATCCAACCTCGCGGCAAGGTGCTCGGTGGATCGAGTTCGATCAACGGCCTGCTCTACGTGCGGGGCCAGCACGCCGACTACGACCACTGGCGCCAGCTCGGTAACGTCGGCTGGAGCTTCGACGACATCCTGCCCTACTTCCGCAAAGCGGAGGACCAGACCCGGGCGGACCTCGACGACGAGTGGCATGGTACCGGCGGGCCGCTTGCCGTCTCGGACCTGCCCGAGCGCCATCCTCTGTGCGACGCCTACCTCGATGCGGCGGAAGCTTGTGGCTACAAGCGCAACGCGGACTTCAACGGCGCCGACCAGGAGGGCTACGGCTACTACCAGCTCACCGCGCGCAACGGGCGGCGCTGCTCGGCCGCCGTCGGCTACCTCAATCCGGCCAAGAGCCGGCCCAATCTCTCGATCGTCTCCGACGCGCTGGTAACGCGCATCAACGTGGAGAACCGCCGCGCGACGGGCGTCACCTACGAGCAGGCCGGTCTGCGCCACACGGTGAAGGCGCGCGCCGAGGTGGTGTTGTCGGCCGGTGCCTTCAACTCGCCGCAGATCCTGCAGCTGTCCGGCATCGGTCCTGCCGATCTACTCAAGAGGCATGGCATCGATGTGGTGGCGGACGTGCCCGGCGTCGGTGCGAACTACCAGGACCACTACGCCGCGCGCATGGTCTACAAGGTCAATCAGCCGTTCACGATCAACGACACCGTCAACAGCTGGACGAAGAGCGTGGCGGCGGGGCTGCAATACGCGCTCCAGCGCCGCGGCGTGCTGACGCTTGGCGCATGCCAGGTGGGCGGCTTTGTCAAGACGCGGCCGGACGTGGCGACGCCTGACGCGCAGATGCACATCATGCTGTTCTCCACCGACAAGCTCGGGACGGTGTTGCACCCCTTCTCCGGCGTCACGGCGCCGATCATCATCTTGCGTCCGGAAAGCCGCGGCACCGTCACGATCGGTTCGTCCGATCCGCGTGATGCGCCCGTCATTCTCGGCAATTACTTGGCGAGCGAGCGCGACTGCGACGTGATGGTGGAAGCGGCCAAGATCCAGCGCAAAATTCTCGCCCACCCGACCGTGGCCCGCTACATCGTCGCCGAGCACGACCCGGGACCCGACTGCCGCACGGACGACGAACTGCTCGCCTTCATCCGCTGCACCGGGGCTACGGTCTATCACCCGGTCTCGACCTGCCGCATGGGTGTCGATCCGGGCGCGGTGGTCGACCCGCGCCTCAGGTTCAACGGCATCGCGGGGCTGCGCGTGGTCGACGCCTCGATCATGCCGGCGCTGGTGTCGGGCAACACGAACGCGCCGACGATCATGGTCGCGGAGAAGGGTGCGGACATGATCCTGGCCGACGCGAAGTCGGGACAAGGCGCAGCGGCGGCGTGACCGACGTCAGCGGAGCCGGCGGGCGTCAGTAGCTGCGCGCGCAACCCATGGCGTCGGCAAGCCCGTTGAAGCTGTCGGTGACGACGTCCCAGGCCCGTTCCGCCTTCTTGTCCTTGGTGTGGGCGGATCCATACTCGTCGGGGCGCACGACGAAGGCCGTGCGATAGCCGACCGAGGCGGCGGCGGCCAGATCGGAGTTGTGCGCGGCGACGAGCATCATCTGCTCGGGCTTCAGGTTGAGTAATTGGGCGTTGCGGGCATAGGCCTCGGGCAACGGCTTGTAAGCGCGCGCGGTCTCCGCCGACAGGATCACGTCCCAGGGCAGGCCGGCGTTCTTGGCCATGCGGGTCAGGAGCCCGACGTTGCCGTTGGACAGCGTGCCGACGATGTAGCGACGCTTCAGGCGGTAGAGACCCTCCACGGAATCGGGCCACGGCTGCAGGCGGTGCCAGATCGTGTTCAAGTGCTCGACCTCGTGGGCCGCCAGACCGCGAATGCCCGCCTGCTCGAGCAGCCGCGTCAGGCTTTCGCGGTGCAGGTCGTCGAGGATCGTCCAGCCGCGCCGGCCACTTCTGACCTCTTCCAGGGAGGGCTGGTAGAGGCCGCGCCAGTTGTCTGCGAAGGCCATCCAGTCGGTCTCCAAACCGCGACCGCGGCCGAAGGCCGTCAGCTCCCGGACCAAGCTGCCGCGCCAGTCGACCACGGTGCCGAAGACGTCGAATACCAGTGCCTTCACGTTGTCCTTGCTCATCGCTCCACCCTCGACACGTCGAACCCTCATGCGCGCCGGCGGGCCGCGTGGCGGCGCCGGCACCAGGCGCGACCATCCCATAGGTTAATGGTGTTGCTCAGTGCGGGCTGCCGACGCGGTTAACGGCCGCGCCGGAATCGGGCCCCACCGGTGTGCGATCGCCAACGACGACGACGCCACGGCAGGCCGTCAGCGGCGGCGTCAGTGGCGGCATCATCCGGCATTGGGGCCGACCTGGCCGCGATGGCGCAAGAGGTGGTCGGCGAGCACGATCGCCATCATCGCCTCGCCCACGGGGACGGCGCGGATGCCGACGCAGGGGTCGTGGCGACCCTTGGTGATGAGGTCGCGTTCCGCGCCGTGGCGGTCGATCGTCCGGCGCGGCGTCAGGATCGACGACGTCGGCTTGACGGCGAAGCGGCAGACGACGGGCTGGCCCGTCGAAATGCCGCCGAGGATGCCGCCGGCATGATTGGACAGGTAGCGCGGCGCGCCGTCGTTGCCCGCGCGGAGTTCGTCGGCGTTGGCCTCCCCGGTCAGCGCGGCGGCTGCAAAACCATCGCCGATCTCGACCCCCTTCACCGCGTTGATGCTCATCATCGCAGCGGCGAGGTCCTGGTCGAGCTTGCCGTAGAGCGGTGCGCCGAGCCCGGGCGGGACGCCCTCTGCGACGACCTCGATCACGGCTCCCACGGACGAGCCCGACTTGCGTATGCCATCGAGGTAGGCTTCCCAGGCAGCTGCGGCCTGGGCGTCCGGGCAGAAGAAGGGGTTGGCGCCGACCGCCGCCCAGTCCCAGCGGGCGCGGTCGATGCGTTCCGAGCCGATCTGGACGAGGGCGCCGCGGATAGTGACGCCGGCCAGGATGCGGCGCGCCACGGCGCCGGCGGCCACGCGGCTTGCGGTCTCGCGCGCAGAGGAGCGGCCACCGCCGCGGTAGTCGCGGATGCCGTACTTCTGCCAGTAGGTGATGTCGGCGTGACCGGGCCGGAAGGCGTCCTTGATCTCGCCGTAGTCCTTGGAACGCTGGTCGACGTTGCGGATCATCAAGGAGAGCGGCGTTCCCGTCGTGACCTGCCGTCCGGCGTCGTCGGCGAACACGCCGGACAGGATCTCGACGGTGTCGGGCTCGCGGCGCTGGGTGGTGAAACGGGACTGGCCAGGCCGGCGACGGTCGAGTTCGGCCTGGATGTCGGCGGCCTCAAGGGGCAGGCCCGGCGGGCAGCCGTCGATCACGCAGCCGATAGCTGGTCCGTGGCTCTCGCCCCACGTGGTCACGCGGAAAAGGTGCCCGATTGTATTGTGCGACATGACCGACCGTCGGTTGGGGCGGGAACACCTGCCCTGGGAAGTGAACGGCGCCCTTGTAGCGGCACACGCTCGCGATGATGCACTGCAGCGACACTGCGGCCCAAATGCCACCTGCGCTCAGGGCCCGTCCCTGGTTGCCGGCGGGGGGGTGACAACCCGACCGGTGGTGGATTAAGGACCAAGATTGCGTATCTGCGTGATTCTGTAGTCTTCGCGAACAACGAAGGAGACGACATTGCGCAAGAACGATCATCGCTCGCTGAGCGATCACATTCGTTCCGGTTACGATTAGCAGTGGAGCCTAGAGCCAGCAACATGGCGACCCTCAGGGTGCGCCGGGCTTGGCTCGACGTGCTTCATTGTGCGTGTTGTGCGCGTCTGCGTGGCGTTCGCATCGCCAAGACCCAACCGATCAAGCGCCGGCCTGTCACGGCTCAGTTCCGTGAGCGGCGGGCTTCTTCGGCTTCGGCGACACATCTGAAACCGCGCCCACCGCGAGTTGCGGTCTGAGCAACCGAGGCTCCAGGCGGGCCGCGCATCAACGCGAAAGGAAAGAGCCAGAGCTGCCGCTGCTCTGGCTTTTTTCGTGCCCGCTGCCAGCGGCAACGGTCTTGGCGCCCGAAGGGCCGGCCGCCCCCTCCCCGTCTCTCTTCAAAAAAGCGTCGTGCGAACGGGCTCCTGCACCTGGGGGCCGTCGTTGCGCCAGTCGTTGAGCTTGCCACTGACCTCGATCACCTCCAGGGCGCCCGGCGGCGCGGGGGCCAGCATCCGGGTCGCCGTGTCGGCGGGGACTGCGCGCATGTCGAGCCAGGACTCGAACAGCTCCGGGGGGACGACGGCGGGCATCCGGTCGTGCAGCACCGCAACGTCCGAGTTGGCGTCCACGGTCAGGATCGCCATGGTCTCGATCTCGCTGCCGTCGGCGCCCAGCCAATGCTCCCAGATGCCGGCCAAGCCGATCGGGCCGCCGTCGCGGGGACGGATCATGTGGGGCCGCTTGGCGCCGGCCTTTCCGGTCCACTCGTAGAATGCATCGGCCGGCACGAGGCAACGGCGATGGCGCATGGCGCCGCGGAAGGACGGCTTGTCGGCGGCGGTCTCGCTACGGGCGTTGATGAGTGTCGACAGCCGGGTGGGATCCTTTGCCCAGGATGGGATCAGCCCCCAGCGGACGAGCGCCAATTCGCGCACGCCAGTCAGGCCCACGCGGACGATGGCCACGGGCTGGGTCGGCGCGATATTGTAGCGCGGCGGGAAGTCGAGCGGTGTCATAACGCCGAAGTAGGCGCGCACGGCTTCCGGCGGAGACGTCAGACTGTAACGTGAGCACATCGGCCGCCTCGTTGTGCGGGCGCGCGGTGTTGGGGTCGGATTGGTCGTCCCGCCGCGGCGGCCGCAACGCTAGTGTTCCGGTTCCGACACTTGCTGCCCATTGTCGAGCGCTCGCGTGCAAGCGTCGAAACCATGAGGAATACTAGCAATTCAACGACACTCGTGTAATTTTTGCATCTGGCGCTTGGCTGCGAGATTAGCGGCGACCGGGGACCAAACGTCAGATGCGCTACGCTAGCGCGACGGGCCGAGATTGAGAACCGGGGAACGAGCCAGCATGACCGGGAGCAGCCCGACCGCACCGCCGTTCTGGCCGAAGGCTGCCGCCTCGGCTGCCATCTTCCGCGATGGCGAGGTTCTGATCGTGGAGCGCGGCAAGGGCCCCAAGCGGGGCATGTGGAGCCTGCCGGGCGGCCATATCGAGCCGGGCGAGACGGCGCGTGCGGCAGCGCTGCGCGAGTTGATGGAGGAGACGGGCGTGAGCGGCGAACTGGCGCGCCTCGTCGACGTGCACGATGTCATCATCAGGGGCCGGGACGGCGGGCTCATGGCGCATTATGTGCTCAGCGTCTACTGCGGGCACTGGCGGGCGGGGGAGCCGCGTGCGGGCTCCGACAGCGCAGACGCGCGGTTCGTGGCGCTTGATCGGCTGGGAGAGTACGAATTGACGGACGGGGCGGTGCGTCTGATCAATGCGGCGGCGGCGTTGCTCGGCTGCGGGACGATGGCGGATGTTGCAGGCGGCGGGACGTGAGGGGGGAAGGGCTGCTGCGCGGACGGGGCACCTTGGGGCTTGCCGCGCCGCGGCCCAGAATCCGGTCTAAGGCTGGCGCGTATCGCGTACGGCATCTTGAGAGAATCGGTGCTAGGAAACCTCATTCGCATTTCGGCACGGCGGGGCAAGCGCCCGCAGACGCCGCCGACGTGCGTCCGCTGCCCGAGTGCCCCATGAGACCGTTTGCCAACCCAGACCAATCGTTGGTGCCGCCCCTGCTCCCGCCACGCCGGCTCACGGCTTCGGTGGCGCGCCTGCGCGGGTTCATGGCTTTACTGTTTCTGAGCGTGGCAATGGCGGGCGGGGTGCTGGTCGGCACGCAGCCCGGGCTGGCGCAGGCGCCGGCGGAGACGCGGCCCTACGACGATCGGCTGTTCCGGCTGGCGGAGATCCTAGGCGCCATTCACTATCTCAGGGAGCTGTGCGGCTCCGATGACGGGCAGCTGTGGCGGCTGCGCATGCAGGACCTGATCGGGGCGGAGGGCACGTCGGCGCTGCGCCGGGCGCGACTGACGCGCAGCTTCAACCAGGGCTATCGCAGCTACGCGCGCACATACACGCAGTGCACGCCGACGGCAAAGACCGCGATCGGGCGGTTTTTCGCGGAAGCCACGCAGCTGACCAGCACGCTGTCGCGGATTCCCTGAGACGGATACGGACCATCCGTGCTGCCCGTCAAGGCGGCGTTTACTTTGACAAGCGACCGGCCAGCGGACTGGTGGACGCCATGTTACTGCTGTCAGCCGATTTGGGGGCGGCAGCGGGATCGCTCTGGTGGAGCGATGCGTCATCAGCTGTTTGATCAAAGGTAGGGATCCGTGTCCGTACAAAATGCGTCGGAAGTCGACGGCACGAGCGACGATAGCGTTACGGCGCTAGCACTGATGCTCGATGCCTGGGATGAGGGAACAGAGATCGGCGTGGCGCCGGAATTGATGGCGTATGCCGCGATCTATACCGCGCTCACCGACCTCGTCTCCCGGTTCGGAGAAGAGGCCGTTGCCGTGCTGGCCGACGGTCTGGTGCGGCGCGTGCAGAGCGGCGAGTTCACGCTCGCGCAGGGTCGCACGCAGTAGACGGCATCTGATGCGCGACATATCTGGCGATCGGTTGCAGCGGGCCCGTTCGGCGTCCGGCTGCAATCTTGTGTCCGTGCGGCTCGCGCCCCAGGCGTTCGATCGCGAACGCTAGCCGAGCGGCCAATAGGCACGCGCGACCTTGAGCGCGATCTCGCCGACGAGCAAGCCGCCAAATCCGATCAGCACGATGCCGGCGATACGATTGATCTGGCGCATGCGCCCATCACTCAACCGATGGCGGATCTTGCCGATGCCGTGCGACAGCGCGATCCACCAGGCGAGACTGCCGCCCATGGTGGCGGCCACCAGCACCAGCGCATCGATCGTGGTCGACACCTCGACAAACGTACTGACGCCTCCAAATATCGCAAACAGCCCCAGGACGGCGCCGGGGTTGGTGATGGTCAGGAAGAAGGTTTGCGGGATGTCCCAGGCGTAGTCGCGCAAGGAGGTGCGGCCGTCGACGGAGGGGTCGGCCGCCATGATGCGTGGCACGGTGACATAGAGCTTCATGCCGAACGCCGCCAGGGCGAGGCCGCCGACCACCTGGATGATGTGACGGTAATCCTTGACCGCTCCGGAGATCGCCTTGACGCCGAAAGCGGCGAACAGCGCGATCAGGCCGTCGCCGAGGACGGCGCCGATGCCGGCGGCAACGCCGCCGAGGAATCCACGCTCAACGGCTCGCTGGATGCACAGCACGTTGACGGGACCGACAGGCGCGGCCACCAGGATACCGATCAGGATGCCGACCGGGATGACGAGCGGGTTGGGCAGCAGGGTCACGGGGCCGTCACCCCTCCCCTGCCGCTGAGGCCCGCATGTGCGGGTCGATCTGGACACCGTCGCGCCCCATCGGCTCGTATGCTCGGCGGATCACTGCGCAACGATGAGGCTCCTAGATGTTCCCGATGCGATGGCGCGACGTGCTTGTGCTCCTAGTGCTACTTGGCTCATCGGCCGTTGTCCATTGGGCGGATGGCCCACATGGCGCGCGCGCGGCCGGGCCGGGAGAGACCAAGGGCACGATCGTGCCGGCACATGCCGCGCTGCCGGCGGCGGTAGCACAGATGCGCGATGCGCTGATTGCTGCCGCGCAGTCCGGCGACATTACCGAGTTGCAGATCGTGCTCGACTGGAACGAGCTGAAGCCCGACGTGGCCGAGACCAAGCCCGACGACATCGTCGCATTCTGGAAGGACCTGTCGGGAGATGGCGAAGGCCGCGAGATCCTCGCCGCGCTCTTGAACGTCATCGAAGGACCGCCGGCGATCGTGCGGGGCGGGCGCGACGCGGAGAACAACCAGCTCTTCGTGTGGCCGCGCTTTGCGCAGACGCCGCCTGAGAGCTGGAGCCCGGCCGACATCGTCGGCGTGCTCCGTCTGGCCAGCGCGCAAAAGCTCGCCCAGATGCAGGCGCGCAAACGCTATCTGGGCTGGCGGCTGGCGATCGGCGCGGACGGCACGTGGCATTCCTTCCGGGTCGCGGAGTGAGGACAGGGCCCGCGCTGCGATAGACGCGCAGCCGCTCTCACGCCTTGGTGCGCACGTAGCTGCCGGGCGCATCCTCGATGGCGCCGAGGCGGGCGCCGGGCTTGCGCGCGTCGATCTTCTCGCCGGAGCGATCGGCAAGCCAGCCGATCCAGTGCGGCCACCAGGAGCCGGGATGTTCGATGGCGTTGGCGCACCAGGCGTCGAAGCTTTTGGAGTCGCGCGGGCTCTTGGCGTTCGTCCAGTGCTGGTACTTCGGCTTGTCGGGCGGGTTCACGACGCCGGCGATGTGGCCGGATCCGGCCATGACGTAATCGACGGGGCCACCGAACAGGCGGGCGCCGGTGAACACGGACTCGGCGGGCGCGATGTGGTCCTCGCGGGCGGCGAGTTCATAGACGGGCAGCTTCACCTTCTTCATGTCGAGGCGCGTGCCGGCGAGCACCAGCTCGCCCTCGGCCAACTTGTTCTCGTGATAGAACTCGCGCAGGTAGAAGGAGTGGTTGGCGGCGGGCATGCGCGTCGAATCCTGGTTCCAGAACAACAGATCGAACGGGAACGGCTTCTTGCCGAGCATGTAGTTGTTGACGATGTAGGGCCAGATCAGGTCGCGCGGGCGCAGCATGTTGAACACGCTCGCCATGCGCGAGCCGTCGAGATAGCCCCGTTCCATCATCATTTCTTCGATATTGCGCAGCTGCTGCTCGTCGATGAAGAGCTTGAGATCGCCGGCCTTGGTGAAGTCGACCTGCGTCGTCAGGAACGTGGCGGAGGCGAAGGGCTCGTCGCCGCGTGCGGCAAGATAGGCCAGCGTGGCGGCCAACAGCGTGCCACCGACGCAATAGCCGAGCACGTTGCACTGGCGTTCGCCGGTCTCGCGGGAGACCGCGTCGGCGGCGGCCAGGATGCCCTCCTTCATGTAGTCCTCGAACGTCTTGTGAGCGAGACGCTCGTCGGGATTGACCCAGGAGACGACGAAGACGGTGAAGCCCTGGCTCACGACGTAGCGGATGAAGCTCTTCGCGGGCGTCAGGTCGAGGATGTAGAACTTGTTGATCCAGGGCGGCACGATCAGCAGCGGCACGCGGTGGGCGTGGGCGGTGGAGGGCGTGTACTGGATGAGCTGCAGGATGTCGTTCTGGTAGACCACCTTGCCCGGCGTCACAGCGAGGTTCTTGCCGACCTCGAAGGCAGTGACATCGGTCTGGCTGATGCGAATGAGGTCCTTGGAGCCGCCCATGTCGCGCAGCAGGTTCTCGACGCCCTGGACGAGGTTGCGCGCGTTGGAGCTGAAGGTCTCGCGCAGCACCTCGGGATTGGTCAGCGGGAAATTGGAGGGCGATAGCGCGCCTGCGACCTGCTTCAGGTAGAACTCCGCCTTGTGGCGCTCACGATCGTCCATGCCCGGTGTACGGTCCAGCGCGTCCTCGGCCCAGTGGGTTGTCATAAGGTAGGCCTGCTTCCAGAAATCGAAGTAGGGATTGGTCGTCCACTCGGGGTCCTTGAAGCGGCTGTCGCCGGGCTCGGGCTCGCACACCGGCTCCACGTCCTCGCCCATCAGGCGGCGCATCTGGTTGTTCCACAGCTCGACGTATCCGCGTACGAGCGAGCCCTGCGCCTGGGCCAGCGCCTGGGGATCGGCCATCCAGGCGCGCGCGATCTCGCCCATGGCGTTGGCGGCCGCCGACATCTCGGTGGCGGCGGAAAACGGACCGGTCTTGGAGTTGGAGCGCTCCACCAGCCCCGACCAGGCCTTGGCGCTCTCCTCGAAGAAGCGCAGCATATTGTGCGCGAACTCGTCGGGATTGGAGATCTTATAGGCCAGCGGATCGAAGCCGGGGCTGTCGGGCGCTTTCTTCTGCATGCCTGCCGTCTCCATGGTTGCCGCCGGCGGGAGCCTCCCCCGCTGACGCGCCGATCAGGTACGAAGCCGGCGACAGTGGCCTGTCGCCCTGCCGCCCCGGGCGCGGCGCGCGGGCCGGCAGCCCGGCAACTCTTCTACGCGCCAACTCGCCAAAATGCCGCAAACACGAGGCCTGATCGGTCCTTTGGTTTATCGGGAAGCCCGTGCCAAGCCAAGCGCGGCGAAGGTCGCGTGCCGCGGTGGCGGCGCTTTCGTGCCTCTGGACGCCGCAGGCCGTGGAGGCGTAAACAAGGACCGGATTCGTTGCGCCCTCGCGCGGCCGGCGATCCGTGGAGACCCGCAACCCAATCGAGATGGGACGTCCCGTGAACGATGAGTTTCACCGCATCAAGCGGCTACCGCCCTACGTCTTCGCCGAAGTCAATCGGTTGAAGGCAGCGGCCCGAGCTCGCGGCGCCGACATCATCGACCTCGGCATGGGAAATCCGGACCTCGCCGCCCCGCGCCATGTGATCGAGAAACTGGTGGAGACGGCGGGTAAGCCGCGGACCGACCGGTATTCGGCCTCCAAGGGGATCCCCGGCCTGCTCAAGGCCCAGGCAGCCTATTACGACCGGCGATTCGGCGTGAAGCTCAAGCCGGAGACGCAGGTCGTCGCCACGCTCGGCTCCAAGGAAGGCTTCGCCAACATGGCGCAGGCCATCACCGCGCCGGGCGACGTGGTGCTGGTGCCCAACCCCAGCTATCCGATCCACGCCTTCGGCTTCCTGATGGCGGGTGGCGTGATCCGCTCGGTGCCTGCCGAGCCGACGCCGGAGTATTTCGTGGCGCTGGAGCGGGCGATCATCCACTCCATCCCCAAGCCGATCGCCGTGGTCGTGTGCTACCCGTCGAACCCGACGGCCTACACCGCGAGCCTCGACTTCTACCGCGACCTCGTCCAGTTCGCGAAGAAGCACAACATCATTATCCTGTCGGATCTGGCCTACTCGGAGGTCTACTTCGACGAGGCGGATCGGCCGCCGTCGGTGCTGCAAGTGCCGGGCGCGATGGATGTGACGGTGGAGTTCACATCGCTGTCCAAGACGTTCTCCATGGCTGGCTGGCGGATGGGGTTCGCGGTCGGCAACGAGCGGCTTTTGAACGCGCTGGCACGCGTCAAAAGCTATCTGGACTATGGCGCGTTCACGCCGATCCAGGTGGCGGCGACGGCAGCCCTCAACGGACCGGAGGCTTGCATCGACGAGATGCGCGACACCTACCGGCGCCGGCGCGACGTGCTGGTCGACAGCTTCGGCAAGGCCGGCTGGAAGTTCCCGCCGCCGAAAGCCTCCATGTTCGCGTGGGTGAAGATCCCCGAACCGTTCCGCGAGCTGGGGTCGCTGGAATTTTCCAAGCTGCTGGTCGACCGGGCCGAGGTGGCGGTGGCGCCGGGCATGGGCTTTGGCGAGCACGGCGAGGACTACGTGCGCATCGCGCTCGTCGAGAACGAGCACCGCATCCGTCAGGCGGCCCGCAACATCAAGAAATTCATGTCGCAGTCGCCGGACAGCCTGCACAACGTCATCCCGCTGGCGCAGAAGGCCGGCGGAACGGGCGGGCGGGCATGAGCGGGCCGCTGAAGCTCGGCATCGCCGGCCTGGGTACCGTCGGCGTCGGGCTGCTCCATCTGTTGGAGGCTCACGGGCGCCGGCTGTCGGATACCGTCGGCCGCCCGATCGTCATTTCCGGCGTCAGCGCACGTTCGCGGGGCAAGGACCGCGGTGTCAGGACCGAGGATCTGCGCTGGGTGGCCGATCCGGTGCAGCTTGCCACCGATCCCGAGGTCGACCTGTTCGTGGAGTTGATCGGCGGCGAAGAGGGCGTGGCGCGGGAGGCGGTGGAAGCCGCACTCAAGGCCGGCAAGCACGTCGTGACCGCCAACAAGGCTCTGCTCGCCAAGCACGGCAACGCGCTGGCACGGCTCGCCGAGCAGCAGGGGGTCGCGCTCAATTTCGAGGCCGCGGTCGCCGGCGGCATACCGATCATCAAGACGGTGCGTGAGTCGCTTGCCGGCAACGAGGTGCACCGTATCTACGGCATCTTGAACGGCACGTGCAATTACATCCTGTCGCGCATGCAGGATCACGGGCTGGCCTTCGCGGACGCGCTGAAGGAAGCCCAAACGAAGGGCTATGCGGAGGCTGATCCGACATTCGACATCGGCGGCTTCGACGCCGCTCACAAGCTTGCCCTTTTGACCTCGATCGCGTTCGGCACCGAAGTGGCCTTCGACGAGATCCACATCGAGGGCATCGAGACGATCACCAAGACGGATATCGATGCCGCGCAGGAACTCGGTTATGCGATCAAGCTGCTCGGCGTCGCTGTGCGCACCGAGCACGGCATCGAGCAGCGCGTGCATCCCACGCTGGTGCCTGAGGATTCCGCGATCGCGGAGGTCTCGGGCGTGACGAACGCGGTCGCCGTCGACGCGGATTTCGCCGGCAACCTCTTGCTGGTCGGACCCGGTGCGGGCGCCCGGCCGACGGCATCGTCGGTGGCCAGCGACATCATCGACATCGCCGCGGGCTTCGTGTTGCCGCCCCTGGGCGTGCCCTCGGCCCAGCTCGCCGCCTATAACCGGGCCAAGCTCGGCGAGCACGAGGGGGCCTACTACCTGCGGCTCACGGCTCATGACCGGCCGGGCGTAATGGCGGCGATCACCAAGCGCATGGCGGAGCGTGAGGTGTCGTTGGAGAGCATCGTGCAGAAGGGCCCGCGTTCTCAGCCAGGTGCGCCTGCAACCGTCGTCATCATCACGCATGAGACGACCGAGGCCGCCATCCGCGGTGCTCTGGAGGCGATCGAGGCCGACGGTAAGGTTGCCGAGCGACCGCAGATGATCCGCATCGAGGAGCTGTAGCAAGAAGAGCCGTCAGACTGCTTCGATCTGGGGTTGCGGCCACGCAGCGGCGGTCCGCCGGCCCGAGGTGAGTTCGATGCCGGGTGTCCCTGCGACACCCCAAGCCACAGCGGAGGAAATCCATGTCCAGCTCCCGCACCGGCCTCGACCGGGTGCTCGTGCTCGAGGTCGCTCGCGTGACGGAGGCGGCTGCCATCGCCGCCGCACGGTGGCGCGGGCGCGGCGACAAGGAAGCTGCCGACAAGGCCGCCGTGGACGCCATGCGCCGCGAACTCGGCCGGCTCGAGATCGACGGCCGGGTGGTGATCGGCGAGGGCGAAATGGACGAAGCGCCCATGCTGTACATCGGCGAGGAGGTCGGAACGCGCAACGGGCCGAAGGTCGACATCGCCGTCGATCCGCTGGAGGGCACCACGATCTGCGCGGAGGCGGAGCCCAACTCGCTGGCCGTGATCGCGATCTCGGAGCGCGGCGGGCTGCTCAATGCGCCCGACATGTACATGAACAAAATCGCGATCGGCCCGGGCTATCGCGAGGGCGTGGTCGACCTCGACGCCTCGCCCGCCGAGAACGTACATGCGCTGGCAAAGGCCAAGGGCGTGGACGTGCGCGACATCACGGTTTGCATCCTGGGCCGGGAGCGTCACCGCGACATCATCAAGGCCGTGCGCGACACGGGCGCCTCGCTGCGCCTGATCCGGGACGGGGACGTGGCTGGCGTGATCTGGACCACGGATCCGGAGGAAACCGGTATCGACATGTACCTGGGCTCCGGCGGGGCGCCCGAAGGTGTACTCGCGGCGGCGGCGCTGCGCTGCATCGGCGGCCAGATGCAGGGGCGGCTCATGCCTTCCAACGACGACGAACGCCGGCGTGCAGCATCGATGGGCATCACCGACATCAACCGGAAGTACGCCATCGCTGATATGGCGTGTGCCGACGTGATCTTTTCGGCGACCGGCGTCACCGGCGGCTCGCTGCTCGACGGCGTGCGGTTCCGCGGCGACTTCGCGGAGACGGAGAGTGTGGTCATGCGTTCCAAGACCGGGACCGTCCGCCGGATCAAAACGACGTTCAGAGACATCGGCGCCAAGTTCGGCGCAATCTGAACGCGGGCGCCGGCCTTCCCTCCCCGGCTTAACTGTCGCTTCCGCCCACCGCAGCTTGGGAGGCGTTGTGCCGGCACGGACGATCGCCAAAGGGGTCGGCTGGCACGCGACCTAGCGGACGCGGCGCGCGGGCGTTTCTCGTGCGCGCGGGAGATGATCCTATTCCCGATTTGTCGGTAAGCGTGGCGCGCGCGCCATGGTTGTGCCGTATGCAGGCTGATATATCGCATCCGGGGTGCCCCTCGCCCGTAATTCAACGGAGCACGGCGGGCGCCCGTGTCAAACAACCTCGCATCGGGGGAGCCGGATGAAGTTCAAGATTTTCGCTCTGGCGTTGGCTTCGCTGATCGGCGCGATCCTCGCCCCGATCGAGGCGAGCGCGCAGCGCTACGACGACGACAAGGGCCGTGGCAGCTGGTGGTGGAGCCGCAAGGGCCAGAGTGCGCTATGGGAGCGCTTGGGCTCGCAGCGCGTCAGCTTCAATGTGGAGCGCGACACCATTCGCGTGGGGCGCCAGGAGGGCCGCTTCGATGCGGTCAAGCTGAGGTTTCTCAACAACGACGTCGAGCTCGTGAGCGCGCGCATCACTTTCGGCAATGGCCAGACGGAGGATCTGCGCCTGCGTGGCCGCTACCGCGCTGGCGAGGAGACGGCGGTCGTGCGGCTTGGCGGGCGCAACGGCGAGCGCTTCATTCGCGACGTCGACCTCGTCTATCGCAGTCGTCCGAGCTTCCGCGGCCAGGCCGTGGTCGAGCTGTGGGGCATGCAGGACGACGATCGCGGTCGCGGCAACGTGCGGCGCAACGACGACCGGCGGGAAAGCTATGTTCCGCCGCCGCCCGCGGGCATACCAAGTCGCGGCGGTCCGGCATGGGAGATGCTGGGCGAGCGCCGCGTCGATCTCAAGCTCGATCGCGACGTCGTGCAGGTCGGGCGCTGGGATGGGACGTTCACGCGCATCCGACTCAAGGTCATCAACCACGACATCGAGCTGCGCGACGTGACGATCGTTTACGGCGACGGCTCGGTCGACAGCTGGCCGATCCGGCGGCGCGTGCGCGACGAGGAGGAAGGGCCGGTTTTCGACCTGCGCGGCCGGCGTCGCGTCGTTCGCGAGGTCATCATGACCTACCGGGCCACCAACCCGCTGAGCCGCACGACCGTACAGGTCTGGGGCGGCCGCTGAACGTGACGACGCCTGCGCGTGGCGCTGAGGCCACGCGGTCGGCAACCATCCATGGCGCGCAGGCCGGGGCGACCCGGCCTGTTTGCGTGCGGGAGCCCACAGGGGTGCGATGCCGGCGTGATCGCCGCGCAATTCAGGCGGTTGCGGCAGCAAGCCTGGGGAAAATCGACACGCAATGGTCGTCAAGACGGTGTCGGCCATGCTGTCTGGGGGGCACCATGCCGGCCCGTCGCGGGTCGGCGCACTGGGGCCGCACTAGGGAGCCTGCACCGATGAGCCTGGCGCGCAAGACACGGCTCGAGCTCGGCGACGCCGGCAGGCCCGAGGCCTTCCTCGGGATTGTCTCGTCGGCGCGCGGCCTGAGCTGGGGGGAGAGACTGGAGCCCGGCGCCGCCAGCCTCGCGACGGCCATCAGCCAGCGCCACGGCCTGCCCGAGCTGCTCGGCCGCGTGCTGGCCGCGCGCGGTGTCGGCCTGGACGAGGTGCCGACGGTGCTGGAGCCGACGCTCAAGGCGCTGATGCCCGACCCGAGCGTGCTGCAGGACATGGACCGGGCCGCTGACCGGCTGGCCGATGCGATCCAAGCCGGCGCGCGCGTCGCCATCTTCGGCGACTACGACGTGGACGGGGCCTGCTCGTCGGCGCTAGTGGAGCGGTTTCTTGCCCATCACAGCGTGCCGACCCGCATCTATATCCCCGACCGGATGCTCGAAGGTTATGGGCCGAACATTCCCGCGATCGAGGGTCTGGTGAAGGAAGGCGCGAGCCTGATCGTTGCCGTCGACTGCGGCACGACCAGCTTCGAGCCGCTGGCCGCCGCACGGCGCCTTGGCACCGACGTCATCGTCATCGACCACCACCAGGCCGACGAGCGGCTTCCCGACGTCGCCGCGCTGGTCAACCCAAACCGACAAGACGACGTCTCAGGCCAAGGCCACCTGTGCGCGGCCGGCGTGGTGTTCCTGGTGCTGGTCGCCACGCAGCGCGCGCTGCGTCAGCGCGGCCATTATGGCGCAAAGCTCGGGGAGCCCAACCTTCTGGGGATGCTCGACCTCGTCGCGCTGGCGACGGTGTGCGACGTTGTCCCTCTCACCGGTCTCAACCGGGCGTACGTGACGCAAGGGCTCGCGATCATGCGCCAGCGGCGCAATACCGGGCTCAAGGCGCTGTTCGACGCCGCCGGCCTCAATCAGGCCCCGACGCCGTATCATCTGGGCTTCGTGCTCGGCCCGCGCATCAACGCCGGGGGACGGATCGGCGATTCGGGCCTCGGCGCGCGGCTACTGTCATCGGAAGACGAGGGGGAGGCGAACCGGATCGCTGCCCTGCTCGACCGGCTGAACCGCGAGCGCAAGGCGATCGAAACGAAGATGCTCGAGGAGGCCGTCGCCGAGGCGGGCGCGCGCATCGACGCCGCGCCCGATCTGCCGATCGTTCTGCTGGGCTCGCCGGAGTGGCACAAGGGCGTCGTGGGGCTTGTCGCCAGCCGCCTTGTGGAGCGGTTCCGGCGGCCATCCTGCGTGATCGCGTGGGAGAAGGCCGGTGACGGCAGCGTGGGCGAGGGTACGGGGTCGCTGCGCTCGATTGCCGGCGTCGACATCGGCGCCGCCGTGCGCGCGGCGGTCGCGGAAGGTCTTCTGGTCAAGGGCGGCGGCCACGCCATGGCGGCCGGCCTGACGGTGCGGCGCGACAAGCTCGACGCGCTCGACGTCTTCTTGGGCCAGACGCTCGACGGCGCGGCGGCCAGCGCGCGGGCGGGCGCCGCCCTGGAGATCGATGGAGCCTTGACGGCATCGGGAGTTACGCCGGAGCTGATCGACCTGATCGAGCGGGCGGGTCCCTACGGCCAGGGCAATCCGCAGCCCCGGTTCGCGTTTCCCGCGCATCGGGTCAAATTCGCCAAGCCGGTCGGGCAGTCGCATATTCGCTGCGTGCTGGAATCGGGCGACGGCACGCGGCTCGACGCCGTGGCGTTTCGCGCCATGGGCGAGCCGCTCGGCGAGTTGCTGATGGGCGCGAGCGGCCTGCCGATCCATTTGGCCGGCCAACTTCGCCGGGACACGTGGGGTGGGCGCGAGCGCATCGAGCTGCAAATCGAGGATGCCGGAGATCCCCGCCGCCAATCGTGACCGATCGGGCGGTCAGGCGGTCAGTCGATCGGCTGGTCGGGCGCGCAAGATCCTACGGCGCTGGCGTCGGCGCGCAACGCGCCGGCTCAATGTTAAAACTGGGGCAAGCTTGGCAGCCGGGAAACTGGTAGCGGGAGGCGGACTTGAACCGCCGACCTGAGGATTATGAGACCTCCGCTCTAACCACCTGAGCTATCCCGCCGAAGCGCCTCGTCTATAGGGAGGCGACCGCGTCCGTGTCAAGCAATCCCCGGGTTGGGCCGTGCGGTGCGGTATCGGCGCCGATGCCGATGTCGCGCCGGGTGTGGCGTCGATCGCATGCCGCCGTTGCTGCGATTGCCCGGTGCGCCGAGTTGCAGATCGTGCGCATAAGTTTTCCACAAATCGGCTGGCCGCGGACCACCGTTCAGCCACGGTTCAGGCAGGTGCGCTATAGTGGTGGCGTTGTCTTGGCGTTGTAGCTTTTTCCTGGTGCAACGAGACTGAGCGCCACTCTGGCGCAGGGGGATCGACGTGCTGCTCCGTGCTTTCGTCCTTGCTTCGCTTACGCTGGCCTGTGCGGCTTGCGCCAACGATGCTGGGCCCTATCGGCTCGGCAGTCCGGCCAATGCGACGCCGACCGCGGTCGGTGCCACGCAGCCGAGTGGGATCAGCATTCTGCCGGCCGGCGCGCTGCGCGATCACAAGACGATGTCCGACAAGATCATGACCGCGATCGCGCTGGAGCGCGTGACCGGCCGCAAGCCCGATCCCGGCCGCCTACTGGTCGATCGCTAAGACCTTAGGCTCCCCGCCCAAGCATCCGCTCAATCGCGGGCGCCGGTCCGATCCCTTGCGCCCGCTCAATCGCGGGCGCGCTGGCCAAACAAAACCTTCTGCGCTTCCGCGTCGTTGCCGATCGAATAGTTCGGCGGTCTAAGGTCCTTGCCGACCTCGACTCCCTTGGAGACCGCAGGCCGCGCGATGCACCGATCGAGCCAGGCCTTCATGTTCGCGAATTGCGCGATGTCCTGACCCTGGTTTTCCCAGCGCCGCGCCCAAGGGAAGATCGCCATGTCCGCGATGGAATAGTCGCCGGCCACGAAGTCGCGCGTGGCGAGGCGCTTGTCGAGCACGCCGTAGAGGCGATTGACCTCGTTGGTGTAGCGATCGATGGCGTAGGTGATCTTTTCCTGCGCGTAGTTGCGGAAGTGGTGCGTCTGGCCGGCCATGGGGCCGACGCCGCCCATCTGCCAGAACAACCACTCCTCGACCTCTACGCGCTTGCGCTCGTCGGCAGGGTAGAACTTGCCGGTCTTGCGGCCGAGATACTGGAGGATGGCGCCGGACTCGAAGACGGAGATCGGTTGGCCACCGGGTCCATCCGGATCGACGATGGCGGGCATGCGGTTGTTGGGTGCAATCGCCAGGAACGAGGGGGCAAACTGCTCGCCCTTCTGGATGTTGATGGGCTTGATCTCGTAGGGCAGCGCGCACTCTTCCAGCATGATCGTGATCTTGTGCCCATTCGGCGTTGGCCAGTAGTACACGTCGATGGGGCGTTGGGGCATGGGGGTTCCTTTGGAGTGAGAGATCGATTTGGGCGGCAGGATTTGGGGATAGGGAAATAGGGATAGGACGCTGGAGTGTGACGCCCCCCTATACCTTAATCACTATTCCGTATTTCCCTCCCGGTTCACATCTTCAGCCACGGGGGCGGCTCGCTGCCACCGGCGGCGACGCCAAGAGCAGCGCCGCGCGGGCCGATGCCCGGCCCCTCGCGCTGGAAGTTCGTGCAGTAGGCGAAGGACATGTTGCGCTGGCGGTCGCACCAGGCGAACGCGCCACCGGTGCCGGTGTGGCCGTAGGCGGTCCGGTTGATGCCCATCGGCACGGTGCCCGGCTCGTTGTGCATGAAGCCGTAGCCCATGCGCAAGAGCCGCTTGGTCATCATGCAGTCGGCCTCCCAGACGAGCTCGGAGGCACGCTCGACGGCCTCGGGGCTCAGCAGGCGCACGCCGTCGAGCTCGCCGTTGTTGGCGAGCATCGCGTAGTTCCTGGCCATCGCCGCCGCGTTGCCGTGACCGCCGAAGGAGGGCACCTCGATCTCGCGGATCTCGCGAATGTTCTGGAAGAAGCCGAGCTTGGCGTTCTCGCCGAAAGCGCGGCCGAGCGGCGTGGAGGGATCGAAGGCGACCTGGAAGAACTGGTTCTTCGGGTTCTCGTGCATGTCGGAGACGCGCGCGATCTCGTCGGGCTTGAGGCCGATGTTGTAGTCGGTGCCGAGCTTCGCTGCGACCTCCTCGCGCAGGAAGGTGCCGATGGACTTGCCTGTCACACGACGCACAATCTCGCCCAGCAGGAAGCCGATGTTGACGGAGTTGTAGGCGCCCTTGGTGCCGGGCTTCCAGGCCGGCGTCTGCTTTTCGAGGACACTGATGAAGAGCGGCCAGTCGAACCAGGAGCCTTTGGGTGCGCCGTCGGAGAAGATCACACCGCAGGTGTGGGACAGGACGTGGCGGACGAGCACCTCGTCCTTGCCGTTCTGGGCGAACTCCGGCCAGTAGGTGGCAACCGGCGCGTCGAAGTCGACCTGGCCGCGGTCGATCAGGATGTGGGTGCACAACGCGCTCATGCTCTTGGCGAGCGAGTTCATGATCACGATCGTGTCGCGCTGCCAGGGCTTGGTGCGTTCCAGATCCTTGTGGCCGCCCCACAGATCGACGACGGGCTTGCCGTCCTTGTAGACGCAGACTGCGGCGCCGACCTCGCCGCGCTCGCGGAAGTTCTTCTCGAACTGGGCGCGCACGGCCGAAAACTCCGGCGCACAAGTTCCGTTGATCGGGATGTCCGTTCCCGCGGCTGCACTCATGGCGTCCTCCTGTCGTCTTCTTTGGTGCGACTGTCCCATAGAGCCCGGCACCATCCAAGCCCCCGCCGTGCAGGGCTGCTCCCCCTCACCCGCGCGCCCAAGGCCGTGCCGGCTGCGCCATCCCTTGCCGGCGGCCACGGGCGCGCTTAGGCTGGCCCGGATCTCTTATCGCGATCCGCTCTCCTTGCGCCGTGCTCGTTCGGCCGTGCGGGGCGGCTTGGCGTGAGGTTTCGGCCGCACACCGACCGCGGCCCCGCGCAAAAAACCGAGCCGGCGGACATCGCCCGGCCAGCCAAGGGTGGACTACGACCATGAAGCTCAGCACCGATCGCATCCTGACGACGCACGTCGGCTCGCTACCGCGGCCGGAGCACGTGCTCGAACTGCTGCGCAAGGAGGACAGGGGCGAGGACGTCGACCGGGTCGAACTCGCCAAGCGGGTCAGCGTGGCGGTGAAGACCGTGGTTGCCGACCAGGTCGCGCTCGGCGTCGACGTCGTCAACGACGGCGAGCTCGGCAAGATGTCGTACCACGTCTACGCCAAGCACCGGCTGTCCGGCCTCGGCAACGTCGACGGCTCGGGCGTACCGGGGCGTCCCCATCCCCTCGACATCCAGGATCATCCCGAGATGATCCCCAATCCGCTCGGCGGCGGCGGCACCGACCTGCTGCAGGCGACGGTGTGCAACGGCGACGTCGCGTTCGTGAACAAGGCCCCGCTCGACGCCGACATCAAGAACCTGAAGGACGCAGCGGCGGCGGCCAAGCCCACCGACATCTTCATGACGTCGGCGTCACCCGGCTGCCTGTCGACCTACATCCCGAACCGTCATTATCCCAACCGCGACGCCTACCGCGAGGCACTGGCGGCGGCGATGCGTCCGGAGTACGAGGCGATCCATCAGGCGGGCTTCGTGTTACAGGTCGATTGTCCCGATCTCGCCGGCTGCCGCCACGTCGACTATCAAGCGATGAGCGAGCCGGACTTCCTGCGCGACGCCGAAAAGAGCATCGAGGCGTTGAACGAGGCGACGAAGAACATCCCGCCCGAGGCGATGCGCATGCACATCTGCTGGCTGAACTACGCCGGTCCGCACACGCACGACCTGCCGGTGAAGAAGCTGTTTGCACTGCTCGCCAAGGCGCGGCCCTCAGCCATCCTGTTCGAAGGCGCCAATCCGCGCCACGAGCACGAGTGGGAGGACTGGAAGGCGGCGAAGCTGCCCGACAACAAGGTGCTGATCCCAGGTGTGATCGATTCCACAACGAACTTCGTGGAGCACCCTGTGCTCGTCGCCCAGCGCATCTGCCGCTACGCCGACATCGTCGGACGCGAGCGCGTGCTGGCGGGCTCCGACTGCGGCTTTGGCACCTACGCGGGGCGCAAGGGCGTGTTCCCGTCCGTGGTGAAGACCAAGTTCAAGGCGCTGGCGGAGGGTGCCAAGATCGCCAGCGAGCGGCTCTGGAAGAAATAGTCGCCCTGGCGGCGCGGGGCGCCGCAGCGCACAAGCCGAGGCAGCCATGGCCCACGACCCGTCCTCGCCGACCGCGGTCCACGACAGCATCACACACCTCGTGCCGGAGGATGCGGGGCGTGTGGTCGTGGCTGGCTCTCACGGTGGCGTCTATGCCGCCTATCTCGCCGCCAAGGGGCACGTGTCGGCGGTGATCCTCAATGACGCCGGTGTCGGCCTGGAGGATGCGGGCATTGCCTGCCTCGCCTACTTCGACGCCATCGACGGCGCGGCCTGCGTCGTTTCCCACACCAGCTGCCGCATCGGTGACGGCGCCGACATGATGGCGCGCGGGGTCGTCTCTGGCGCCAATCGCGCCGCCGTGCGGCTCGGCTGCAAGGTGGGGCAAGCGTGCGCGGAAGCTGCGGGGCTGCTCACGACCGCCACGACACCGACAAAGCCGTTCGAGGCGCATGCGGAGTCGCGGTTCCTTCTCGATGACGGGGCGATCAAGGTGTGGGGTATCGATTCCGTCTCGTTGATCCGGGCCGAGGACGTCGGCCACATCGTGATCGCGGGCTCGCACGGCGGCGCGCTCGGGGGACGTCCGGAAACCGCGCTGAAGTATCCCGCCGCTGCCGCCGTGTTCAATGACGCCGGCGTCGGCCGGGACGATGCCGGCTTGTCGCGCCTGCCAGCTCTCGACCAACGCGGCATTCCTGCTGCGACCGTATCCGCCGACAGCGCGCGCATCGGCGACGCGCGCTCGATGTGGGAGACGGGGCGCATTTCCGCCGCCAACGACACCGCCCGGCAGCGCGGCATCACGCTCGGGCTCACCGTTCCTCAGTTCTGCAATCTCATCCGCGCATCGGCGTCGCAGACGCGCTGAGCGTTCTCATCCAGGGAGTGACCATGGCCGCGAAGACAAAGATCGAGGGCCGCATGACCGGCGGCCGCGCGCTGGCCGAAATGCTGAAGCTGTCGGGCGTGGGGCCGATGTTCGGTATGGGCGGCTTCCAGCTGCTGCCGTTCTACGACGCGGTCGCGCAACTGGAGATGCGCCATCACCTGATCAATGACGAGCGCACGGGCGCGTTCGCTGCCGACGCCTACGCGCGCGTCACGAACCGCGTCGGCGTGTGCGACGCGACACTCGGGCCCGGCGCCACGAACCTCGTCACGGCGCTCGTTGAAAGTCTCAACGGCGGCACGCCGATGGTGGCCATCACGGGCGACGCCAACCGCCAGCACGCGACCAAGAATATGACGCAGGAGTGCAATCAGGTCGACATCCTGCGCCCCGCCGCCAAGGCACTGATGCGCGTCGAGATGACGAACCGCATCCCCGAGATGGTACGCCGCGCGTTCGCGGTCGCGACATCCGGGCGTCCCGGCCCCGTCGTGCTCGACGTGCCCGAGGACGTCGCGCACGGCGAGCACGAGTTCGCCGCCGCCGACTTCTTCGTCGATGACCAGACGTTGCAGGCCCCCTCGCGCCGCATGCGGCCTGCCAAGGACGACATCGCGCGCGCAGCGAAGCTGCTCGCCAAGGCGAAGCGGCCGATGATCCTGGTGGGCGGCGGCATCCATCTCTCGGCCGGCCAGGCCGCGTTGCAGACGCTGGCCGAGACGATGGCCGCGCCGGTCGCCCACACGCTCACCGGCAAGGGCGGCATCGCCTGCGCGCATCCGCTCTCGGCGGGCCTGTTCGGGCGCTACTCGCGCATCGCCAACGACATGATGGAGACGGCCGACTGCCTGCTCGTCGTCGGCTGCAAGCTCGGCGAGATCGCAACCAAGCGCTATTCCCTGCCGCCCAAGGGCGTGCCGCTCATCCATCTCGACATCGTCGCCGAGGAGATCGGACGCTGCGCGCCGGCCGAGATCGCGCTGTGGGGCGATGCGCGCGAAGGTCTCGCCGACCTGACCGAGGCGCTACACTCCGACGCGAAATCCATGCAGGCCGCGCGCAAGGACTGGATCGCGGAGATCCCCACGCGCATGACCGCGTGGCGCAAGGAGGCCGCCGCCAAGCTCGAATCCAAGGAGCGGCCGATCAACGTCGGGCGCATGGTGCACGAGTTGAACAACCACATGCCCGCCGACGGCATCCTGATCGCCGACGGCGGCTTTGCCGCGCACTGGACGGGCCTGCTCTACGACACCAAAGCCGCCGGCCGCCACTACGTGCCCGATCGCGGGCTCGCCTCGATCGGCTACGGACTGCCGGGCGCCATCGGCGCGCAACTCGGCAAGCCCAAGTCGCCCGTCGTCGCGATCACCGGCGACGGCGGTTTCAACATGACCATCGGCGATCTGGAAACCGCGCGTCGCTCAGGCGCCAACGTCACGATCATGGTCGTCAACAACGCGGCCTCCGGCTACGTCAAGGCGCTGCAGCACGCCATGTACGGACAGCGCTACCAGTCGTCCGATCTGGTCGAAATGAATTACGCGAAGATCGCCGATGCCATGGGCTGCCGCGGCATCCGCGTCACCGATCCCGACGACTTGGCCGGCGCCATCCAGACCGGCATCACCCAGCGCGACACGCCGACCGTCATCGACGTCGTCGTCACCCGCGACCCCGCGCAGATGCTGCCGGCGGCGGATAACCGTACCGTGCAGATCAAGAAGGGCGATCGGATTGCGTGAGGAATGAAATTCTGGACACCACCATTTTCCGCAGACACGTACCGACCGGACCCGGCACAGCGATGAAAATGGTGGGTGTCCCCAATTTCGAGTGGCCCTGCGGCCATGAGGGGCTTCTCGCCCCTCAAACTCCCGCGCCAGGGTCGCGGACCCTGGACCCGCCATTTGGCGGGTGCCTCCTCCCCCTCGAGAGGGGAGGCGGTGCGCCATCACTTAGCTCTGGGCC
Source organism: uncultured Alphaproteobacteria bacterium (assembly GCA_963697205.1). GTDB lineage: Bacteria > Pseudomonadota > Alphaproteobacteria > Rhizobiales > Hyphomicrobiaceae > CAVONB01. The sequence continues at coordinate 251,581 of CAVONB010000016.1, forward strand.
AGGAACAAGCCCGCACCAAACCCACGACACCCAGAGCTACGTGATCCTTGGCGCGCCAAGGAGGGGGTGACCGCCACGATTCCACGCCCTCCCGTTCGAGCGCCCGCCAATCGCCGCGACGACGCCCGGCAAATTCCCGTACACCTCCGTCGTCCAAAAGCTTACGACCCGATAGCCTTACAATGATGCTCAGTGTGCGCGACATGGGCGGGCTATTGCCACGCAGCGCACCTGCATTGCGCCGTTCGGCTGGCGCGACACCACCTCGCAGCTGACCTGCCTGTTTTTCGCGTACTGCCAACCGGCCCAGTGCATCGAATACTGCTGGATGACTTTGACTTGCCATGCCTGACGCGCCTTTTGGTTGGCGGTGGCGGACACGCCATGCTGAGCGGTCCCGACGACACTGCCAGCTTTGCACTGGTGATTGGCATGGGCGGGCGTCGAAACGGCAAGCGCAAGCAAGCCAGCCGTCGCAACGGCGGACCGCACAACGGTGATTTCGAGATAGCGTGGCATAGCGACGGAGCTCCTTTGATCGTTTCGACCCCGGCGCCCGACGCGCCGACCCTACCCCTTTCTGTCGCATCACAAAGCGGAAAGGTTCAAATGTGCTTAGACGTATTGTCAGCCGGCACAACGACCGGGGTTCGTATCGATCCGCCCAAGACCGGTGCTCGGAGAGTAAGCAGCCGCACGTGCCTCCCCCATTGCGCCATTCGCCAATTCTGGCCGATGATGGCGCCAACCAAGGCGCGCCCAGATGCGCCCGACAACACCACCAGGAGGAAACATGCCATCGAGTGACGGCAAGGCCGCGCCCGCGGGTGGCGGGGCGAACACGCCGGAGCGGGTGTTCGGGCTGTTCAAGACCATGTGTCTGATCCGCGAGTTCGAGGAGGCCGCGCACCAGGCGTTTCTCGACGGGCACGCGGCAGGCTCGATCCACCAGTCGATCGGTCAGGAGGCCGTCGCGACGGGCGTGTGCGCGAACCTCAGGCCCTCCGACATGATCCACTCCAACCATCGCGGCCACGGTCACGCGATCGCCAAGGGCGCCGGCGTCGAGGCGATGATGAAAGAGTTGATGGGCAAGGTCGGCGGCACGTCGGGCGGCAAGGGCGGCTCGATGCACATCGCGGACTTCTCGGTCGGCATGCTCGGCGCCAACGGGATCCTCGCCGACGGCGTGACGATGGGCGTGGGCGCGGCGCAAGCCGTCAAGATCATGGGCGAGGACAAGATCGTCGGCGTGTTCGTCGGAGACGGCACGACCAATCGCGGGCCGTTCTACGAAGGGCTCAACTGGGCCAAGGTCTATCACTTGCCCGTGCTCATCATCTGCGAGGACAACATGTACGCGTCCTCGACCATGACGAAGGTCATCACGGCAGGCGGCGGGCCGGCCGTGCGCGCACGCGCGTTCGACATCCCCGCGGTCACGGTCGACGGCAACGATTTGCACGAGGTCGATCGTACCGCCGCGGAGCTTGTCGGCAAAATCCGCAGCGGGGAAGGCCCGCAATTCCTGCACGCCAAGACTTATCGCATCAAGGGGCACATCTCGCGCGATGCGCTGTCCTACCGCGCGAAGGGCGAGACGGAGGAATACTGGAAGGGCGAGCCGATCGCGCGCGCTGAACAGTGGCTCAAGGCGCAAGGCGTTGCAGCCGGCGATCTCGATGCGGCGCGCGCAGCCGCCAAGAAGCGCATCGCGGACGCCTATGCAGCAGCAGTCGCGGCACCTTTCCCCGACTCCAAGCTTGCGTTCGCCGACGTACAGGATGATGGCGCTCCACCGAAGTCGGGGCTCGAGATGGGAGGTGCGCATCATGGCTGAGATCACGTTTGCCGATGCCGTGCGCGATGCGCTGGCCGAGGAGATGCGGCGCGACAAGACGGTGTGGACGCTGGGCGAGGATCTGACGACGGCGGCGGGCTCGACGAGCGCCAACCAGTATGTCGGCCTGGTGGAAGAGTTCGGCGAGGCGCGCGTCGTCAACACGCCGATCTCGGAGAACACGATCATGGGGGCGGCCGTCGGTGCCGCCGTCGCGGGCACGCGGCCGGTCGCGGATCTCAGATCATGCGATTTCGGCATGTGCGCGGTCGACGAGCTCGTCAACCAGGCAGCGAAAATCCGCTACATGTTCGGCGGTCAGGCGCGCGTGCCGCTGGTCGTGCGCCAGGCGATCGGCGTCCGGCGGGGGCTCGCCGCGCAGCACACGCAATCCAACGAGACATGGTGGGTGCACACGCCCGGCCTCGTCGTCATTACGCCGGCGACACCGGCCGACGGCAAGGGCCTGCTGAAGGCCGCGATCCGCTCCAACGACCCGGTCGTGTTCATGGAGCACAAGGAGCTGTGGGGCGAGACAGGCGAGGTTCCCGCTGGCGAGCACGTCGTCGACATCGGCAAGGGCGTGGTTCGGCGCCAGGGCCGGGACCTGACGATCGTCGGCTGGTCGAAGATGGCGCAGCTGTCGGTGGCGGCGGCACAGACCCTGGCCAAATCCGGCATCGATGCCGAGGTGATCGACTTGAGAACGCTGTGGCCCTGGGACCATCAGCTCGTGCTCGACAGCGTGAAGAAGACGGGCCGTCTTCTGGTGCCGCAGGAAAGCGTGCAGGTCGCGGGCTTCGGCGCGGAGATCGCGGCGACGGTGCACGAAGGGCTGCACGCCAGCCTCAAGGGGCCCGTCAAGCGACTTGGTGCCCCTCGCGCGCCGATCCCCTATGCGCGTCCGCTCGAGGACGAGGTGCGCGTCACGGAGGCTCATATCGTCGCGGCGGCGTTGGAAATGTTGGGCAAACCTCCCAACTAGAGTGGGTGGGCGTGCGCCGGGGTGCCGAAGGCGCGAGCGCGAAAGGCCCGGAAGAAGGCCGGCGGCCGGCGTTGCGTGGGGGCTTTCCAGCAGCAACGGAGGCGAACATGCACGCAACCGAAATCCAGGAGCATGCGCGGCGCATGCTTGAAGGCCTGGGCGACAAAGCGATTGCCGAAGCGGCGCAGAAGGCTGCCGAGTTCGAGAGGCAGGGCGCGGCCGGGCAGGCCCGCGACTGGCGACGGATCGAAGCAGCCCTTCAGCAGATGCGCGGCCCGCACGCGAGCTGACGTCACTGGCACGCGCGGGTCCAGCCGGCGGATCGGGATCCGCGCGTGGGTTATTGGTCCCAACTGACGCTCTCGAACGCCCGGCAGCGGCAGGGCACGGGTCGGACGTGGACTGGCTATCGGCGTCTGCACGTTATTTCGCAACCGCGAGAACAACGCTCAATTTTATCCAAGCTTTGCGAATCCCATCGCTTTTACCTACGGGTCTTCCCGTTGCTCTCGGGTGCTGTCCGCCGGCACGCGTCGCGCCGCAACAACGAATGCGGATGGACGAGTTATCCACAGCCTGCCAATGTCGTGTGACCTTGCTTCCACCCGCGAGGTGCGGCTCAAAATCGGTGTGGAGTTTGTATGCGTACTCATGTGCTTCCTCTCGGCGGATCTGTCGACAGATCGGCTTCTTCCTCCGTCCCCGTCCATCGTCTCGAGCGCCGCCCTCCGGGCAGCGATCTCTATGGTCGCGAGGCGCAACTGGCCGACATTGCTGCCCGCTACAGCGACCGCCCCGATCTCTCCATCCAGCACGGCGGCGGCGTCCTGGTGATCATGCCGACTGGCTCGGCGGGATTTCCGATCGCGGTCGACCTCGACAACGGCAAGCCGTTCGCTGATTTCGGCGGCTGCCGCCAGGATTTCGATACGGTCGACCAGATCGCCTATTGTATCGACCTGACGTTAGCGGGTGCCGCCCGGCTTCGGGTCGACTACCGCAACGGCAAGCCCTTCTGCTGGACGCTGGACGAGATGCGCCATGGAGCGCCGCGGCTGATGCTGTCGTGTGCCCATCCCGGCGCGGGGATGTGGTCGTTCCGCCGCACGATCACGTCGCGAGAGTTTGCCTATCCCAACCGACGCGTTGAGGCCTGAAGGGCCCGCGCGCCGGGGATCATAGACCTGCCGGACGCCGGCGAGGTGCCAGCGTCGGAGCCTGGGAGCCTTCCCTTTGGGGCCGCGCGCCTGAAGCCGCGCTCTCTGGGCGACGGCCCTTGCGTAGGCACTACTGATCCACCGTACAAGCCGCTATGGGGCCCCGTTTTCCTCAGCCATTCGCTGACGGACCGATGCGTGTGCAAGGCCGTTAAGCTTCACCAATCGGAACGAGAATTGCAGCTTCAGCGACGGGACCGTCTTGACAGCCGGCGGGGCTGTGGATAAATCCGCCTCAACCGTTAGCACTCATGAATCTTGAGTGCTAGCAGGTCCAACCCCTCAATAGTCCTTCCGACTGGAGCGCTCTGCTTATGAAGTTCCGTCCCCTCCACGATCGTGTCGTCGTCAAGCGCGTCGAGAACGAGACGAAGACCGCTGGCGGCATCATCATCCCCGATACCGCCGCCGAGAAGCCCCAGCAGGGCGAGATCATCGCCGTCGGCCCCGGCGCCCGCGACGAGAGCGGTAAGGTCGTCGCACTCGACGTCAAGAAGGGCGACAAGGTGCTGTTCGGCAAATGGTCCGGCACCGAGGTCAAGATCGATGGGCAGGATCTGCTGATCATGAAGGAGAGCGACATCATGGGCGTCATCGCCTGACGTCGACGCTCTTCGACCTCCCCCCTCGCATTCAAACAGTTCTGAACCGGAGACAGCATTCATGGCTGCCAAAGACGTCCGTTTTGCCGCCGACGCCCGCGAGCGCATGCTGCGCGGCGTCGACATCCTCGCCAACGCCGTCAAGGTGACGCTCGGCCCCAAGGGTCGCAACGTCATCATCGAGAAGTCGTTCGGCGCGCCCCGCACCACCAAGGACGGCGTGACCGTCGCCAAGGAGATCGAGCTCGAGGACAAGTTCGAGAACATGGGCGCGCAGATGGTGCGCGAAGTCGCCCAGAAGACCAACGACGTCGCCGGTGACGGCACCACCACCGCGACCGTGCTCGCCCAGGCGATCGTGCGCGAGGGCCTGAAGTCGGTGGCCGCCGGCATGAACCCGATGGATCTGAAGCGCGGCATCGACAAGGCCGTCGCCCAGGTCATCGAGGAGATCGGCAAGCGCGCCAAGAAGGTCAAGAACACCGGCGAGATCGCCCAGGTCGGCACCATCTCGGCCAACGGCGAGAGCTCCATCGGCGACATGATCGCCGAGGCCATGCAGCAGGTCGGCAACGAGGGCGTGATCACGGTCGAAGAAGCCAAGAGCCTGGAGACCGAGCTCGACGTCGTCGAGGGCATGCAGTTCGACCGCGGCTATCTCTCGCCCTACTTCATCACCAACGCCGACAAGATGATCGCCGAGCTCGAGGATCCCTACATCCTGATCCACGAGAAGAAGCTGTCGTCGCTGCAGGCCATGCTGCCGGTGCTCGAGTCGGTCGTGCAGACGGGCAAGCCGCTGCTCATCATCGCCGAGGACGTCGAGGGCGAGGCGCTGGCCACGCTCGTCGTCAACAAGCTGCGCGGCGGCCTCAAGGTCGCAGCCGTCAAGGCGCCGGGCTTCGGTGATCGCCGCAAGGCGATGCTCGAGGACATCGCCGTCCTGACCAACGGCCAGACGATCAGCGAGGATCTCGGCATCAAGCTCGAGAACGTCACGCTCGACATGCTCGGCCGCGCCAAGCGCGTCTCGATCGACAAGGACAACACCACGATCGTCGACGGCTCGGGCAAGAAGAAGGACATCGAGGCCCGCGTCGGACAGATCAAGGCGCAGATCGAGGAGACGACGTCCGACTACGATCGCGAGAAGCTGCAGGAGCGGCTGGCGAAGCTCGCCGGCGGCGTGGCCGTGATCAAGGTCGGCGGCGCCACCGAGATCGAGGTGAAGGAGCGCAAGGATCGCGTCGACGACGCGCTCAATGCCACCCGCGCCGCGGTCGAAGAAGGCGTGGTGCCCGGCGGCGGCGTCATGCTGCTCAAGGCCTCTTCCGCCATCACCGTCAAGGGTGACAACGACGACCAGGATGCCGGCATCCAGATCGTCAAGAAGGCACTGCAGGCGCCGATCCGCCAGATCGCGGAGAACGCCGGCGTCGAGGGCTCGATCGTCGTCGGCAAGGTGCTCGAGGCGAAGGGCGCGACCTTCGGTTACGACGCGCAGGCCGACGAGTACGGCGACATGATCGACAAGGGCATCATCGATCCCGCCAAGGTCGTGCGCACTGCGCTGCAGGACGCCGCCTCCATCGCCGGCCTCATGATCACCACCGAAGCCGCAGTTGCCGAGACGCCCAAGAAGGACGATCACGGCCACGCGCACGGCGGCGGAATGGGTGGCATGGGCGGCATGGGCGGCATGATGTAAGCGCCCTGGTCCAACCGAGGAACCCGGAGAGAGCGGCCCTTGCGGCCGCTCTTTTCGTTTGGGGCGCCCATGCCATTGCTTGCGACATCGGGCAAGCCCGATGTCGTGTGGCGGCATGATGTAAGACTCCCTGGTGGTGCCCGGCGACTCCCCTGCGGGGAGCCGGCCGCCGGGCACGACCACACTCGATCCGATCGCTTTATGCGAAGCTGAAAGAGCGGCCAATTGGCCGCTCTTTTCGTTTGGGGCGATGACGGGGGGCTGCCGCCCTTTGATGCTTGTGCGCCTGCGCGCACGTGTGTTGCTTGTGCGCCTGCGCGCACGTGTGTTGCTTGTGCGCCTGCGCGCACGTGGCTCCGCTCTGGGAGACCCAGAACCCCTTCATGTTTTTGACTTCGCCGGCCAGATCGCCGGCTGGGCGTTGGGCACGCGCTACCGACGCCCATCATCCCATCCACGCCGTCATCCCCACGCGCGCCAGCGCACCGCTGGCGCGGTATCGGCCTCTCCTCACCCGTTGGCGTCGGCGTCGCGGCGCCACAGGTGCGCGTGCCAGACGGCCCAGATGACGGCGACGAAGACGAGGCCGGTCAGCGCGTAGCCCAACGCGGCGACGTGGAAGCCGAACCACTCCACGAGCTTGCCGGAAGCCAGAAGGCCCATCGGCAGGCCGTAGATGGCAAGCATGCGCACGCCCATCACAAGGCCGCGGTAGCCTTCGCTGGAGCTCTTCAGCAGGAGGACGGAGAGAGGCACGAGCGACAACGACTGGGAGAGGCCGGCGACGACAAGAGCAGCGAACCCTGCCCAGAACGTAGAGACCTGCGAGAAGACGGCGAGCGCGATGTACCACGTCACGGCGAAGAACAAGACCATCCGGCCGGCCGGGATCCGGGCGCCGGCCCCCGACAGGATCAGCGAGCCGACGAGCCCGCCGGAGGCGAATCCGGCGACCAGGTACGCTAGCCCGGTCTGGTCGGTGAGGTAGATGTCTTTGGCGACGTAGGGCAACAGTCCGTTCGACAACGGGTACGCCGTCAGGTTGGCCAGGAACGCCACGCACATGCCGGCGAGCAGCGCTGGCGCACGCCAGACGTAGAGAAAGCCCTGCCCAAGATCGCGTAATGGCGAGGGTCTCACCGGCTTGATGACCGGCGCGCCGTCGACGCCGACCCGGTCCTCGATTCGCACGCCGCAAGTGAGGACCAGACCGGCCACATAAAACGCCGTCACGACCACATAGGCCCAGCCCATGCCGAGCGCCGCGAAGAGACCGGCGCCGGCGAGCGAGCCGGCGATGCGGGCGGTGTCCGACGTCGTGCGCGAGATGCCCATCGCGCCCATCAGCTGGCGCGCCGGCAGGATGTGGGCGATGAGCGCCCCGCGCACGCCCAGGTCAGACGGCCGCACGACGCCCACGAGGCCCGCAATGACCAGAACGAGGACCGGCGTCAACAATCCCAGGAAGGCGAGCGTCATGAGGCTCGCCGACAGCACCGTGTAGACGACGCGCATGCCGATCAGCACGCTGCGATGGCCGAGCCGGTCCCCGAGGATGCCGATCAGCGGGGCGACCAGCGTGCCGACGTAGAGCAGCGCGCCGAATGCGGCCAGGAGCTGAACGGAACCGGTCTCCACCAGCACGTACCACCCGAGGATCAGGTTCTCCATCTCGAACGCCCAGGACGTCAGCAGGTCGCCGGTCCACTGGGTGCGGAAGTTGCGGTTCGCGAACGGCGCGAGCGCGGGCGGGCGCAACATGGCGCTCACATCGGGCTCGGGCGAGCGCTTATCGGTCACGCGCAGTGTCCTCATTCATGTCCGGGAGAGCGAAGGCCACGCTGCGCCTTCAGGTCGCGAATCCGCATGGACCCTAGCCGGGCGCCATGGCGCACGCCAAGCCCGATGCCGCGACCAGGGCCCCGCACGCCACGCATGGCTCGGCTAAGGTGAACGGCGAGCCGCGCGGTGGGCGTGCTGTCGGCTTGAAGCTGCGATGGGCCGGCACGGACGCCGATTTCCGGTCGTACGGATATGTGGAGATCCGGTCACATCGCGCCGAGGGCGTGCTCGATCCGCATGCCATCGCGAAGCCCCATGTCGATTGTCCACACACGCCTGGAGCCGGACGCACAAGCTATTGTATGGTGAGCCAGGAGAGCGGCGCACGCGTTCGCGTCTGCAACAAGAAACGACCAGGGAAGGACGAGGACCGATGACGGCAGCGCAGGACCAAGCGCTCAAGCAGGCGTTTCTGGGCGGCATGAGCCATGCGGCCGCGACCGTGAACGTGGTGACGACCGACGGGCCGGCCGGCCGCTTCGGTGTCACCGTGTCGGCGATGTCGTCGGTCTCCGCCGACACCGAGAAGCCGACGCTGCTGGTTTGCGTCAACGAATCGTCCTCGACGGCTCAGCCGATCATCGACAACGGCGTGTTCTGCGTGAACGTGCTGCGCGACGACCAGGCGTGGATCTCGGACTGCTTTGCCGGCCGCTACAAGACCGCGGACGGCGACAAGTTCTCCTGCACCACGTGGGCGACGCAGAAGACCGGCGCGCCGCGCGTCGTCAATCCCCTCGTCGCTTTCGATTGCCGGCTGATCAACTCGATGAAGATCGGCACGCACTACGTGTTCTTCGGCGCGGTGGAAGACATCTACACCCACGAGGCCGGCTCGCCGCTGATCTACGCGAACCGGGCCTACGGCACGCCTTTGAAACTGGCGCCCGCCCAGCGCAGCACGTCGCCGGGCTCGCCGCAGATCCTGCGGCTCGGCGCCTATCACACGTTTGCGCCCTACGTGGTGCCCGACGTCGTCGCGCGGCTCGCCGCCTCCCATCCCGACCTGAAACTCGAGCTGATCGAAGGCGATCAGCGGCGGATCATCGAGGCGCTCAAATCCGACACTATCGACGTCGCGCTGGTGCACGACTTCTGGGAGCTCGACCCCAGCCTGACACTCGAAAAGCTTGTTCCGCTGGAGCCCTATGTGCTGCTGGCGCAAGGCGACCCGCTGGCCGAGAAGCCCTCGCTGTCCCTCGCGGAGCTGTCGGCGCATCCGATGGTGCTGCTCGATGCCCACCCCGGTGGCGACATGGCTCTCGGCCTGTTCAAGGAGCGGGGGCTTGAGCCCAACGTGCGCTTCCGTACGACGCTGTTCGAGATGGTGCGCGGCATGGTCGGCAACGGGCTCGGCTATTCAATCCTGACGACGAAGCCTGCCTTCAACATGACCTACGACGGCCGCCCGCTGACCAGCCGGCCGCTCACAGACGCGATCGCGCCGCGGCACATGGCGCTCGCGTTCCGCCGCGAGAAGACGCTCGAAGGACTCGCCGCCGAGTTTGCAGCGCTGTGTCGCGCACCGCAGGCCGCCGCACCCAAGGCAGCCGGCAAATCCGCGCGCCGCAAGTCCTGAGCGCCGGCGGCACATGGCCCGACCGGTCACACCGCTGCTCGCCGTCGATGCCGTGGTGGTCGATCGCATCGGGCGCGTGCTGCTGATCCGGCGCGGCGTGCCGCCGTTCAAGGGCGCCTATGCGCTGCCCGGCGGATTTGTGGATGTGGGGGAGAGCGTCGAGGACGCCTGCCGGCGCGAGCTTTTGGAAGAGACGGGGCTGACGGCGGGCCGGCTGACGCTGGTCGGCGTCTACTCGGATCCGGGTCGCGACCCGCGTGGGCATACCGTCGCGGTCGCCTATCTCGCGCATTCAGCGCGCGGCGTGTTGCTGGCCGGCGACGACGCGGCCGGAGCGGCGTGGGTAGCGGACTGGCGGGCTGAGGCGCTGGCGTTCGATCACGCCGGGATCGTGGCCGACGCGCTCAGCGTGCGGCGGCGACTGCGGCCGCGGACCGCCCGGCGGGGCTGAAGGGCTGGGGTCGGGCACGGCTGCCGGCACGGGTGGCCTTGCGCGCGGGTGAAAGCCCCTCTAGCTAGCCCTTGTATGACCGGTCTGCTCAAACCCGTGACGGCGCTGCTGATGTCGTCGGCGATCCTGCTCGCCGGCAACGGCCTGCTCGGCGTTCTGCTACCGACGCGAGCGGAGATCGAGCAGTTCGAGCCGTGGATGATCGGCCTGCAGGGCTCGGCCTACTTCGCCGGCCTGCTGGCGGGGTGCCTGTTCTGCCCGCGCCTGATCGGCCGCGTCGGGCACATCCGCGCGTTCGTCGCGTTCACGGCGACCGTGACGATCACGCCGCTTGCGCATGCGCTGGTCGTGTCGGCTCCGGCGTGGTGGGGCTTGCGCGTGCTCAACGGGTTCTGCTTCGCCGGGCTCTTCATGGGCATCGAGAGCTGGCTCACGGCTTCCTCGACCGCGCAGACGCGGGGGCGGCTGCTGGCCGCCTACACCATCATCAACCTGACCGTGGTGACGGTCGGCATGCAGCTCGTCACGCTCTACCCGATCGAGAGCTGGCAATTGTTCACGCTGGTGGCGATCCTCTACTCGCTCGCCGCCGTCCCCGTGGCGCTGACGCGCACGACGGTGCCGAGCCCGCCGCGGGCCGCCAGGTTGCACCTAAAATGGTTGATCGGGGTGTCGCCTGCCGCCGTGATCGGCTGCCTGTTCGCGGGCTGGGCCAACAGTGCGTTCTGGACGCTGTCGCCGCTCTACGGCTCATCGGCGGGCCTGGACGTGGCAGGCATTGCGCTCTTCCTTTCGCTCGGCGTGCTGGGCGGGGCGGCGAGCCAGTGGCCGGTGGGCCTGCTCTCCGACCGTTTCGGGCGGCGAGGGCTGATCGTGGCGGTCGCCGCGCTCGGCGTCGCTGCCAGCCTGGGGCTGTGGCTCGTGGGCACGGACGGGCCGGTCAGCCCGCTGGTGCTGGCCGCGGCGTTCGGCGCGGCGGCCTTTCCGATTTATCCGCTGTGCGTGGCCCACGCCAACGACCTCGTCCATCCCAAGCGGTCGGTGACGGTGTCGGGCGGTTTGCTGCTGATGTTCTCAGCGGGCGCGATCGCAGGCCCGGTGGTCGCATCGGGGATCATGGCCGTGGCGGGACCGGCCGCGCTGTTCCTGCACACCGCCATTGCCCACGCGATCATCGCGGCGGGCTTGCTGGCACGGGTCCAGCTGCGGCCCCATCTGCCGATGCGGCGGACGACGGGCTATGTCGTGCTGCCGCGCACCACGCCGGCCGTGTTCGAGCTTGATCCGCGCACGCCCGAACCGGAGGCGGAGGCGACGCCGCCCCCGGAGGGCGCCGTGGAGGTCGCACCGGCCACGGGCGGCTTGCCAGGGACGGGGAGGCGCCTATAACTCGGTCGCACGTTCGCGACCTCAAGCCTGTCCGCGGCGCCTTCGCCGACCGAAGGGGGCCGCGCGTGTCCCATGCGATGGCGCGCGATCTCGCTCACTTCGCTACGACTGGAGCTCGTCATGTCTGGACCGTTATCCCATATCAAGGTGCTCGACCTGTCGCGCGTGCTCGCGGGCCCGTGGTGCGGGCAGAATCTCGCTGATCTCGGCGCCGAGGTGATCAAAATCGAGCGCCCCGGCAAGGGCGACGATTCACGCGGTTACGCGCCGCCGTTTCTGAAGGACGAGCAGGGTCGCGAGACCAAGGAAGGCGCCTACTTCTGTGCCGCCAATCGCGGCAAGAAGTCCATTACCGTGAACATCAGCAAGCCCGAAGGCCAGCAGCTGATCCGCGAACTGGCGAAGCACTGCGACGTGCTCATCGAAAACTACAAAGTCGGCGATCTCGCGCGCTACGGCCTGGGCTACGAGGACCTGAAGCAGCTCAATCCTGGCCTCATCTATTGCTCGGTCACCGGGTTCGGACAGACCGGCCCGTACAAGGACCGGCCCGGCTACGACTTCATGGCGCAGGGCATGGGCGGGCTGATGAGCATCACCGGGGAATCCGACGCGGTGCCCGGCGGCGGCCCGCAGCGCGTGGGCATTCCCATCATCGACATGACCACCGGCATGTACGCCACCATCGCCATCTGCGCGGCGATCGCGCATCGCGCCGTGAGCGGCAAGGGGCAGTGGATCGATGTCGCACTGCTCGACACCTGCGTGGCGTTTCTCGGCAATCAGGCGATGAACTATTTCGCGACCGGTGAGTCGCCTTCCCGCCTCGGCAACGCGCACCCCAACATCGTGCCGTACCAGACCTTTAATACGAAGAACGGTGCGATCATTCTCGCCTGCGGCAACGACAATCTCTTCATCAAGTTCTGCGAAGCCGCAGGCTGCAGCGACCTGTTGGCGAATCCGATCTTCGCGACCAATGCCGAACGCGTGAAAAACCGCGTCGAGGTCACCCGCATCCTGAACGAAGTGTTCTTGGAACGCACCACGGCCGAGTGGGTGAAGCTGCTCGACGATGCCGGCGTCGCCAACGGGCCGATCAACACCATCGAAGACGTCTTCAAGGAGCCGCAAGTCATCGCGCGCGGCATGAAGATCGAATTGCCGCATACCGCAGCCGGCAAGGTATCGCTTGTGGCGAGCCCGATGAAATTCTCCGAGACGCCGATCAAGCACGAAATCCCGCCGCCGATCGTTGGGGAGCAGACCGATGAGATTTTGCGCGGGGTGTTGAAGAAGAGCGATGCGGAAATCTCGCAGCTGCGTCGCGGCGGCATCGTCTGACGGGGCGCGGATCGGCAGCGGCCGTCATGGGACGGTCCAGACGGCGGTCTAGAGGGCACGCTGCGGCGCGCGCTCCAGATCCCAGGCGCCTCGTATCCGGGCCGCTCAGGTTCGGCCTCCTCGTATTCGGACCGCTCAGATCCGGGCCCCTCATATCTTAATGCCCTGCGTCCGCGGTCAGGGAGACCGCCGGCGCCGTAATCGCGGTGGCGCCAACGGGTGGCATGAATGCCACGGCTCGGCCGTAAGGTTACGACCCGGTGGGGCGTGCAAGGGCTTCGGCGGCCGGTCTAGTAGATACGAAGCCGGCGCGGCGTGCCGGATTCCGCCCGGTGGCTCCATCGGTCTCACCATTGGCGCGCTGTGTTGGCCATGGTGCGAGGCAGGCATTCGCTTTGCGGAAGCAATCGTGTACAGTTCATGATCACGTGGTCGCGAGCAGGCGAGCCCGGCGTTGCGTGGGGGCTCTAGGGTAGTTTGATATGGATCTGACCGGCATATCCGAATTGCGCAACGGTCACGGCGCGCAGGCTTTCACAGACGATCGCATGGAACAGGTTCGCGAGCTGTTGTTCGGGGATCAGCGACGCCAGCTGGAATGGCAGATTTCGACGCTGGAGAGCCGCATGCGCGACATCGAAATCTCGCTGTTGCGGCGGGTGGAGGAGCTGGAGGCGCGGGTGGACGCGCTGGCTCACCAGGACGCGCAGGCGCGATCGGCGGCATTCGACGAGCTGTCGCGCGGTATCGGCGAGCTGAGCTCGCGCATCCGCAACATCGCCCGCTCCGAATAACCTCGCGGGTGCTGCTGGGAGGCGCGCGGGCCGTGGACCGTCCTGATCCAAAAACTGCGAACACGCCGGGCGTCGTTCGGCTGAAGGAGCTGCTGTTCGACCACGAGCGGCAGGCGTTGGCGGACTTGCAGCGCCGCATCGAGCTGCTGAGCGTCGCCGACCGCGAGATCGTCCACGACGTGTCGCAACAGCTGGAGGCCTTGGCCGCAAGTGCACGGGCGGATCGAGAGACCATCGCGCTGCAGCTGGAGCGCCTTTCTGCTGGAGAGCGGGCGGAGCGCGCACAAATCAACGCGCAGATCGCGCAGCTCCAAGTTCTGGCGGGCACGCGTGACAGTTTCCGCGCGACGGTGGCCTCGGTCATCGACGGGGCGATCCGCGATGCGGAGATCGAGCGCCACGACGCGGTCTCGGACGCCATGGCGCCGATGGTGGTGCACACCGTACGCACGGAGATCCGCAACAGCCGCGACGAGATTGTCGATGCGCTCTACCCGATGACCGGGCGCATGGTGAAGGCCTATGTCGCCAGCGCGATGAAGGACTTGGCTGACAGCATCAACCGGCGCCTGGAGAGTAATACGTTCGTGCTGCGGCTCAGGAGCATGACCAGCGGCCGGTCGATGGCCGAGCTGGCCATGGCCGATACGCAGTGGCCGCGGCTGGATGAATTGTTCCTGGTGCGGCGCGGCACGGGGGAACTCGTCGCGCGCTGGCCGGAATCGGACGGGGGGGCCAACCATGACGTGGTGTTCGGCGGCATCCTGGCCGCGATCAACGATTTCGCCCGCGAGGCGTTCGCGGAGGAAGGCGGCAGCCTGCGCCGGATCGACGTCGGCTCGTCGCTGATCTACCTGCGCGGCTCGCCGGCCTACCTGCTCGCGGCCAAGCTCACGGGCACGGCGCCGCCGGCGGTCGAGGAGATCATCGACCAGGCCTATCTGTCGGTGCTGGAGCATCACCGCAATGTGTTCGATGCCGCGGTCGATACCGATGCCGGTGACCGGCGCGCCGTCCTCAAGACGCTGGCCGGCCAACTCGACGAAGACATCTCCCAGTCGAAGGTCGAGCATCAGCTACCGCCGCTGGGTTTCAAGCCGCTGTTGATCGGTCTGGCCCTGGTGCTCTTGCCGCTAGCCACCTGGATCGGCTACGGCCTGTGGTCGGAACACCGCAACACCGCGACACTATTTTCGGCACGCCAGGCCATAGCATCGCTGCCCGCGCTAAAAGGCTATGGGCTGCGCCTGGACGTCACCCAGCACGGACGCGCCCTCTCCGTTACGGGGCTGGTGCCGACGGAGAGCGTGCGCACGGAGACGTTGCGGCTGCTGTCGTCTGCTCTGCCGCAGGTGACAGTGCGCAGCGCCCTGACGCCGATCCCGGCCGGCGGCATCGATCCGCGGCCGGCGATCGAGGCCGTGCGCCGCGACGTCAGCGACACGGAGACGGCGCTCAGCCAGCGGCTCAGTGCCGTGCGCGCGGCGGCCGACAGCCAGGTTCGCGCCGTCGCGGGCGATGTCACGGGCGTGCGCGGCGAGTTGCAGAGCGTGGAGCGGACGCTGAAATCGGATCTGGCCGCCGTCCGCGCCGACATCGAGCGCACGTCCGCCATCCGCAGCCTCGCAAGGGCCGAGCGGCGGCTGCGCGAGGCGGGCGTCGACCTGACACGACTTGCCGAGGAGACGACCGATCTGGGCCGGCGCGAGATCGTCGACCGCGCCTTGGGCGCCAGCATGCGCGGCGGCGGCGTGACCCGCGCGGCACTAGGCAGCCTGCAAGCGGCCAATCCGGGCGCGAACGCGGCGGAAGCGCGCAACCTCGCGGCACTGGGCCGGACCATCGACGGGCAGGCGGACGGGCTGGCGATGCTGCTGGGCGCCGACGTTGCAGGCTCGGGCCGTGCGCGCCCGGCCGACGGCGCGCCCGCCAGCCTGCTGGACGCGGCCGATGCGGTGTCTGCGAGCGCGGAGCGCCTGGCGGTGACCGTGCTGGCGGTGCTGCAATCCAACGCCGTGCGCCGGAGCATCCCGAAGCCGCAGCCGGTCGCCACGCCGGGGCCGCTCGATCAGCTGCGGGCGTTCGTCCTCACGCACGCTATTTTCTTTTCCAACCGCGCGGAGCCGCGCGATGCCGACGCCACACGGCGCACGCTCGACACATTGGCGGGCCTCGTGACGCAGGCCGGCGCCGCGCTGCGGGTCGTGGGCTACACCGACGAGACCGGGGGGGCCGATCGCAACACCTCGGTATCGCAGGAACGCGCCGATGCGATCGTCGCGGCGCTCGTCGCCCGCGGCGTGCCGCGCACGCGCCTGATCGCCATCGGCCGCCAGAACATGATCGACGTCAGCCCGGTGAAAGGCCCCGACAGTCCGAACCGCCGCGTGGAGTTCGAGATCGCCTTCGACGGCGAAGTCGCGCGATGATCGTGCGCAAGCTCATGGTGCTGGGCGAGATCGGTGTGGGCAAGACGTCGCTCACGCGGCGCCTCGTGACCAACCGGTTCGAAGCCGACTACACGCCGACGATCGGGGTCGACGTCTATCGCTACGTGCTGCCAGAGGGTGCGGCGCCGCAACCGGTCACGCTCGCCATCTGGGACACGGACGGCAACTTCGGCGATGCGATCTTCGACCACGTCTACATCAAGGAGGCGAGCGGTGCGCTGATCGTCGGCGACATCTCGCGACCGGCCTCGCTGGAGACGATGACGCGGCTCGGGCGCGGCTTTCTGGGTGCGCGGCCGGGCCGCTATCTCGCCTATGTGGTCAACAAGGTCGATCTGGAAACGCCCGACGAGCCCGTGACGCTGCCCGCGGGCCTCAGCCAGACCAGTGTTCCCCTCGTCAAAGCCAGTGCGCTGACCGGTGAAAATGTCCAAGTCCTCTTCCACGACGCCGCCTGCACCATGCTCCGGCGCGGACAGTAACGGCGCCGACGCGGCGATCCAGGCGCGCATTCTGGCGGCGGGCCAGCTGCTCGCCGACAATGGCGTGTACGGTTTCGTGTGGCTCGACCGGCAGCTGGACGTCCTGGAGACGTACGGGCGGCTGGCGGAGTTCGTCGCGGTGGGGCGGCCGATCACGGACAGCATCATCGCGCTGGTCGGCCTGGGGACGGCGATCGACGAGCTGGCCGGGCAATCGGTGCCGTTCGTCGATCTGCCGGCCGTGGCCATCCGCGAGACCGATGCGCCGGAGACGCGGCTCAACCTCACCTTCTACTGGATGGCGCCGTGGCAGCGGCATCTGTTGTTGCTGTCGCGCGCCCTGCCCCGCTCCAACCTCGAGCAGCAGTTGACGCAGCAGATGCGCGCGCGACTGATGGCGGAGGCTGATGCGCGCGCGCTCGCCCAGCGCCTGGCCGTGGCCAACCGCGACCTGGACGAGTTCGCCTCGATCATTTCGCACGATCTGCGCGCACCGATGCGAGCGCTGCGCTATCTGGTCGATGAGGCGGAGGGGCTGGCGGCGTCGGGCCTGGGCGATCAGGTGCCCGACATCCTGGCCAAGATCTCTGCGCAATCGCGGCGCATGAGCGACATGCTGGGGGCGCTGTTCGAGTATTCGAGCGCGGGGCACAAGGCGAACCTCGTCACGCGCACCGCGCTGCGGCCGCTGGTGGAGGGGATCGTCGGGCGAGCCTCGCGCGCGGATCGTTTCCTCGTCGACGTGGTCGGGGACTGGCCGGTGCTCGAAACGGTGGCGGCTCCATTCGAACTCGTCATGACCAACCTGATCGAGAACGCTATGAAGTACCATGATCAGCCCATCGGGCGGATCGTGGTCGGCGCCAGCGACAGCCCGCACCATGTCGTGGTGACGGTGACGGACGACGGCCCCGGCATTCCAGACGCCCACAAGCAGGTGGTGTTCCTGCCGTTCCGGCGGCTCGACTACAACGCGGCGGTGGAGGGCAGCGGCATGGGGCTGGCGCTCGTCAAGCGCACCTTGGAGCGGATCGGCGGGCGCATCGAGCTGGTTTCACCGGTGGCGGCCGGCCGCGGGACGACTTTCCGCGTCCACTGGCCCAAGATGCTGGCGGCGGGCTGAGCGGACGGCGTTCAGGCCCGGAACGGACGTGGAACGGGTCCCAAACTGCTCGTGCCGAAGCGCGGCGTTCCCACACGCATCGTTCATCTCGCGACACTGCTTGCAGTTGGAAAAACAGAAATCCTCGGCTAGGCTTCAAAATTGAAGAACACAGTTCAGAGCGGCCCCGACGCCCCACGTCGCATGCGGCCTGAATGCTTGGCGGGCTCCGCTTGCGGGCCTCCAGTCGCGAGGAGGCAGTTGTGACGTCAGAGCGCCGCACCGGTGGCGATCATCTCGTCAGGAAGCACGATGTCGCACGCGGCAGCGCGCGCCTGGCCCATCTCACCGACGTGCTGATCGTCGAGGACGAGACCATCGACGCGGACCGGCTCAAGGCCACGTTGCACATCCTGTTCGGCTACGGGTTGCAGATCCGGCGGGCGACGACGCTGGGCAGCGCGCTCGATCATGTCATCGAGCGCAAGCCCGAGCTGGTGCTGCTCGACGACTACCTGAAGCCCGCGGATACGGCGACCCACACCATTCCGTTCCTGCGACGGGCCGGTTTCGAAGGTCCGATTGTGGTGATCAGCGGACAGGTCACGCGCAAGCGGCGCATCGAGCTGACGAGCGCGGGGGCGGCCGACGTCATTCACAAGGACAACGTCGACAGCGTCGCGCTGTCGGAGACACTGCAGCGCGTGCTCGGCCCGCCCGATGGTGATACCGGCGGTGCTTGAGACGGGCGGGCTCGCGGCCGATCTCGCAGCCAGGCGTCAACGCCCGACCTTCACTTGAAACCTGGATTGGTTCGTGTTCCTCATGGCGCCGACACACGCGCGCGTCCAGGCATGAGACGCGCGTGCCGAAGACGGAGCACGCGCGAGGCGGCCGCCAACACTGGAAACAGGGAGCACTGAGACGATGGAGCTCAAACCGATCGCGTTTCGCAACGGGACGGCCAACGCGGTCCAGACGGGGCGCGGCCCGGACTTGGCGATCCTGCATTCGCTGCTGACGGATCGCCATTCCTTCGACAAGGTGCTGCCGGCGCTGGCGCAGACGGCGCGCGTCACGGTGTTCAACCTGCCGGGCTTTCACGGCTCCAAGCCGATCGAGGGCACGGTGGCGGCCTATGCGGACTGGATCCGCGACGGCCTCGATGCAGCCGGTGTGACGCGGCCGGCGACGCTGCTCGGCAACGGCTTCGGCGGCTCGCTGGCGCTCGGCTTTGCCACGCACTACCCGGAGCGGCTGGCGCGGCTCGTCATCTCGGATGCGGCGGCGGGGTTTCCCGAGAGCGGCAAGCAGCCGTTCCGCGTGATGATCGAGAAGGTGCGCGCAGGCGGGCTCGGCGCAATCGTCGACATCGCGGCCAACCGCGTGTTCCATGCCGCCTACCTTAAGGCCAACCCCGGCGCGATCGCGGAGCGCAAGGCGGCGCTGCTCGGCATCGATCCGGTCGCCTTCGAGGCGAGCTGCCGGCTGCTGATCGACGCGGACCTGGGGCCGGCGCTGGGGCGGCTCAGCGTGCCCACCTCCGTCATCTGCGGCGCGCTGGATGCGGCCACGCCGGTCGACCTCAACGTCGCGGTCGCCCGCGCGATCCCCGGCGCGCGCTACATCGAGATCCCCGCCTGCGGCCACTGCCCGCCGCTGGAGAACCCGGACGCGTTCCTAGCGGCCTACGCCGCGTGAGGGCGCGCGCGCGAGCGGCTGCACGGCCCTGCCATGCCCCGGCGTCGGCCACTGCGGCGGCCGGCGTTCGGCGTTGTCGCTGTGGACCCGATGCGCTACCACTAAACCACCGGCCCCGTAGCTCAGCAGGATAGAGCATCAGATTCCTAATCTGAGGGTCACAGGTTCGAATCCTGTCGGGGTCGCCAATGATTTCAACATCTTATCTTTTTACGACCCCTTGGGTTGGCGCTTTGGGTCGCCACCGGGTCGCCACGGCGCGAGAGACGATGCTGCTGTTTGATCAGGCTGTGATACGGCTCCTTCGGGCGAACCCATCCCCTCGCTTGCACTGTGAGTTCAGCCAATTCCACCACATTGACCGATCTCTCACCGCTCCTTGAAGGCGCGTGCGACTTGGTCGGTGAGCGGTTTCATCAGGTAGGATAATGCTGTGCGCTCGGCAGTGCGGATTTGCACTTCCGCCGGCATGCCGGGACGGAGCTTGAGCGTGCCCATGCGTTTCAGTTCCGCCTCAGAGAGGGTGATCCGCGAGAGAAAATAGGCGACGGCCATCTGTGGGTCCTTGGTCAGGTCAGCGGCGACGTGGGAGACTTCACCAGTGAACTCCGGTGTGGTGCGCTGATTAAAGGCTGTAAAGCGGACGAACGCCTGCTGCCCGACATGGACGTGGTCGATGTCCTGGGGCGCAACCTTAGCTTCGATCACCAGAGCATCGCCTTCCGGCACCACAAGCATCAGCGGCTCGCTCGGGTTGATGACGCCGCCTATAGTGTGCACGCTCATCTGGTGCACGATCCCGGCCTGCGGTGCGCGGATATCGATGCGTTTGAGCTGATCCTCAGCGGCGACGCGGCGCTTCCTTCAAATCGCTCTGCTTGGCCTGGACCTCACGTAGCTCCTGCATGACTTCGGTCTGTGTGATCCTGGTCAATCTGGATGATCTGCAGCTCAATCTCGGCAATCTGCCCGCGCGCCTTGGCCAGCCCGGCCAAGAGCTGAGCCCGCTCGCCCCTCAGACGGGTTTGCTCGCGCTTCATCGCCATCACGCGGATCGATGGGACGAGATTTGCCTCTTTGAGCTGAAGGAGGCCGACCAGCTCGTCACCGATCAACTCCATCTCTTCAGCCTTTGTCTCTTGCTGGACGTCGAGGCCTTCGATCTCCTTGCGCAATTGCGCAATGCGCTCCCTCAGCTGGGCTTTTTTGCCCTCTCGCGCAGCACGTCGACTTTGAAAGAGCGTCATCTCGCTCGCGATGCTCGACGTCACGGCCGCATCAGCGGACCGCTCTCCCAACGACGGAGGCAGGACGAGTTGTGCTGTGTCATCACGCTCCGCCGTCAACCGCGCTTGACGGATAGTGAGTTCGTCAAGCTGGCCCGTCACAATTCCCAGATTGGCGCGTGCGACGGTACTGTCGAGACGGATCAGAAGATCTCCAGCGGCAACCTTGTGGCCATCACGGACTTTGATTTCGCCCACTACGCCACCGGTCGGGTGCTGCACCTTTTTGACATTACTGTCGACAACCACCGTACCTGATGCAATCACGGCGCCGGCGAGTTCTGTCGTTGCCGCCCAGCCGCCCAGACCACCTCCGAGCAGAATGAAGGCAGCAAGCCCCACGGCCATATAGGGGCTCATGCTGTCGGAGACCAGGCGGGCAGGAGTTGAACTGGAGGCAGTTTCCGCAGGACTTGTAACTTGCTCCGTCATCTCAGATGCCTCCCTGCTGAGGCTCAGTGATGACCTTGAGATGTGAGCTGCTAGCGCTCGGCGTGGCCTGGGCCGCTGTCGCTGGCATGGCCTGAACCACTTTGCGCAGGACCTCCTCCTTAGGCCCAAACGCCTGAACCCGACCATCGCCTAGAACGAGAATTTGATTTAATCCTGCCAGCGCTGACGGCCGGTGGGCGATGACGATGATGATACCGCCACGCCGACGCACGGTAGCAATAGCTTGCACGAGTGCGGCGTCGCCTTCGGAGTCGAGATTGGAGTTTGGCTCGTCGAGTACGACCAAGAAGGGATCGCCGTAGAGTGCCCTTGCAAGCGCGACCCGCTGGCGCTGACCGCCCGACAGGGCTGCACCACTGTCCCCGATCTGGGTTTCATACCCTTTGGGCAACCGCAAGATCAGGTCATGGACACCGGCCTCAGTCGCAGCAGCAATGATCGCCTCGCTGGTGGAATCGGGGTCGAAACGGGCGATGTTCTGCGCCACCGTTCCCGAAAACAGCTCGATGTCCTGCGGCAGATAGCCGATGTATTGACCAAGCGCTTCCGGTGTCCACTGGTCAAGGGCGGCGCCATCAAGCCTGACGAGGCCGCGCTGCGCAATCCAGGCGCCGACCACACTGCGAGCCAAGGTCGACTTTCCCGAGGCGGCCGGACCGATGATCCCAAGACCGTCACCGGCTTGTAGCGAGAAAGAGACGGATTGGAGGATCGCCCGCGCCTCGCCGGGTGCGGACACCCACACCCCCTCGACGTCAAGCGTTCGAGTAGGCTTGGGGAGTGTCAGGACCTTTGTATCCGATGGAAGGACGGCCAAGACCTTTGAGAGGCGGCCTGCGCTTTGGCGGGCCGCCACAAACCCGCGCCAGTTGGCAATGGCAATCTCGACGGGCGCAAGGGCACGGGAGACTAGGATCGAGGCCGCTATCATCACGCCGGCGGTGGCCTCACCCCGGATGACCAAGTAGGCGCCAAGGCCCAACACCGCAGATTGCAGTAGCAAGCGCAGCACCTTGGTAAGGGAGCCGTAAGCGCTCGCCACGTCCACTGCCTGGATCTGATGGCTCAGATGACGTTCGATAGCGGCCGACCAACCCTGAGAGAGACGCGCGCCCATACCGAGCGCCTGAACCACTTCGGCGTTACGGTAGATGGCTTCCCCAAGGCCCTGACGTGCCGCCCCCGCCGCAGCCGCCTCCCGCGTCGGGGCCCGGCTTCGAGCCTCCGTTAAGACCATGAAAAGGATGAGCACCAGCGCACCAGCCAGTCCCATCAGACCGAGCCACGGGTGCAGCAGATATACCACCCCGAGGTACAAGGGCATCCAAGGCAGGTCCAACAACGCGGTCGGCCCGAGACCCGACATGAAGCCCCGGATCTGATCGAGATCCCGCACCGGTTGTAGTCCGTCACCACTGATGCGCGTTCGCATCGGCAGCAGCATCACTGCTGCCATAACCTTCGGCCGTACCGACCGCTCAATGCGCAGCCCAATCCGGGCCAGCATCCGCGTTCGGACGAGATCGAAGACGCCGAAACCCGCGTAGAGCACCAAAACGATAATGCTCAAACCCACGAGGGTCGGAACACTGTGGGACGGAAGCACCCGGTCATAGAGCTGTAGCATGTAGACCGAGCCCGTCAGCGCCAATACGTTGACGGCAGCGGAGAACAGTCCAACCGAAAGGAAGGCCGTGGAGCACCGTGCAAAGGCGTTCCGCAGGCCAGCGGGAGCGGTCTTGTGCTGTCGCCTATCCGTGTGAGCGTTCATAAAGTGCTCTGGAAACACCGTTATCGTAATGAGGGCCGCGCCTAAGCTACCAGGCGATCGGCCCCGGACTGTGGATGCCCGTCGACCTCAAACGAACCGGAAGTCGTCTATGTAGTTAGCGGTAAGCTGGGCTGCAGTGACACCGGCAAACGTGATTGTGTCCCCGTCCGCCGTCGTAATAACCGCACCGGAGGGACCGTCGGATAGAGCCTCTTGCACAGCGGCCCAGTCTGCAAACACGTCGGTCGAGAACTCGACAACGTCGTGCTGCCCACCACGCACCCGGAAATCGGTGAGGAGATCGTTTCCAAACCCTTTTTGGAACACAAAGGTGTCCGACTGCGAACCGCCGGTCAGAGTGTCGTCACCAAGGCCGCCCGTGATGGACTTTGTGCCTGCGCCGCCGATGATGATGTCATTGCCGGCACCTCCATCGAGAGCGTCATTCCCATCTCCTCCGTCGATCGAATTGTTGCCGGAACCTCCGAAGATAACGTCATTGCCGCTACCACCGCTGACGCTATCGTCGCCCGCACCCGCTTGGACAAGATCGTCACCGCTACCAGTACTCACGACGTCGTTGCCAGCGCCGGCATTGACGACATCTGAGCCACCTTGAGTGGATGTGTCGAGTGTGTTGTCCCCAGCGTCGCCATCCACGGCTTGGCCATTGGGATTGTTGGGCTCATCGAGGCCATCGATCGTGATTGTGATAGCCTGTTCAGTGCCATCGAGCGATGTCACGGCTATCACGTCAAATAAGCTCTCTCCCGTTGCCAAAGACTGTACGGCGGAGTTCGCGTTGGCGAGCGTGTAAGTCCAGGCACCATCTGCCGTGATGTCGAGGCTACCGTAGTTCCCCAAGATCGTGCCAGCGGTGAAGAAAGCCTCCCCCAAGTCGACGTCACTGACATTCAGCTCACCCTCTGCGACAAGGATTGTATCTTCTGTCACTGATCCGGCAGTTGCACCACCAATCACGGCCGGATCATTAACGGCCGCGACCGCATAATTCAGCATCTGCCCGGGCAGAACGCCACCCTTGCCGTCGATGACATCGTACGTCAGCGTCATCTTGCCGTTGAAGTTGGCCGCAGGCGTGATGGTGTAGGCACCGTCGCCGTTGTCGGTTACCGTGCCGTCGGAGGCGCTGAGGTTCTCGACCGCCAGTGCATCACCATCGACATCGATGAAGCCGGACAGAAGGGCAGTTGCGTAGACGTGGTACGGTTCGTCTTCTGTCCCATCAGCCAGCCCCGCCGTCGGTGTCCCCGTCGGGGCATCGTTGATTGGATTTACCGTCACGGTGACGGTTCCCGTAGCCGCCAACGCGCCGGGTCCGGTGCCATCGGCAATCGTATACGTGAAGCCTGCCACACCGTTGAAGTCGGAATCCGGGGTGAAAACCACATCAGAGCCGTCGAGTACAGCCGTACCATTGGTCATGGTAGGCAGGCCCGTGATGACGGTTAGGTTCACGCCCTCTGGATCGGTGTCGTTGGCCAACAACGATGCGATGGGGATGCGAATTGGCACATCCTCATTTGTGACCACACTATCGGGTCCGGCGCTTGGCGCATCATTGACCGGATCCACTACGTACCCCAGCGTCTGGCCGCTCAGTACACCGTCATTGCCGTCGATGACATTGTAGGTCAGCGTCATCGTGCCGTTGAAGTTGGTCGATGGCGTGATGGTGTAGGTGCCGTCATTGTTGTCGGCCACCGACCCGTTGGAGGCGCTGAGGCTGGCGACCGTCAGCGCGTCACCATCAACGTCGGTGAAGCCGGAGAGTAGATCGACTGCGGTTACGTCGTACGCCACGTCTTCGGTGCCGTTAGCCAGCACCGCTGTCGGTGCTCCTGTGGGCGCATCATCGACCGCCTCGACCACGTAGCTCAGCGTTTGGCCGGCCAACGCACCACCGTTGCCGTCGATGACATCGTAGGTCAGCGTCATCGTGCCGTTGAAGTTGGCATCCGGCGTGATGGTGTAGGTGGCGTCATTGTTGTCGGTCACCAACCCGTTGGAGGCGCTGAGGTTGGCGACCGCCAGCGTATCTCCCTCGACATCGGTGTAGCCAGACAGCAGGTCAGCAGCTGAGACGCCGTACGATTCGTCTTCTGTCCCATTGGCTAGCACGGCCGCCGGCGAGCCCGTGGGAGCGTCGTTCACGCCGTTGACTTGGACAACGATCTCCTCCGTGTCGATGCCGCCCGCGCCGTCGCTGACTTGGATTGTGAAACTGTCTGTCACGGTCTGCTCGGCCGCCAGCGCCTGGACGTTGGATTGGCCGTTCGCCAGCGCGTAGGCCCACTCCCCGGCCTGATCGACGGTCAAGGTGCCGTAGTTGCCGGCCAGCGTAGAGCCGCTTACGAGGGGCGCCGATGCAATCACCTGCGCGCGCAGCCAATCCTCGCCGATGAACGCGGTCGCGGTCGCCTCGAAGATCTGCGTTCCGACGACCACTCCGCCAGCGAGGTAGTCGAATGAGGCAGCTACGGTGTCGGCACCAGCGGCATGGTCAAGGCGGAGAACGATCTGGTCCGCCCCCAGCGGCGGCGCAATCGCAATCATGCCGAGGACGTTGATCGTGTCGGCGGCGAAGTCGATGCTGCGGAGCACGACGGCGTCACTGCCGTCGGCTAGCTGGCGTACGCTTAAGTGAACGGTGTTATTTCCCGGCTGATCGGCAGTGGATCCGGCCTGCAGGCGATCGGTAAGGCGGATACCGTAACCCTCGCGGTTGCTGTCGGGCAGCACGAGGTCGAAGCGCCCTTCGACCGTGAAGGCAGCTGCCTGGCGCAGGCCGGCGGTGGTATCCGCTTGCACATTCGTAACAACGGTCGCGATTTGCCCAACGATCGGGGTAGAGGTGCCGACACCCTGAAGCGCGACGGCGTCGGAATTGTCAAAAATCAGACGTCCATTCCCTTCGGTCAAGCCACCGCTGGTTCGGTATTCGGTCGGGCCATTGCCACCTTCGAGTGACGGCGGCGGATTGCCGTCGCTAAACGGATCGTCGAGGATGACCGTTCCGTTCCGCACGATACGAAGATTATCGAGGCTGAAGGTATAATCTGCAGCGCCAGTGGTCAATCCGCCGACGACGGACCAGTTGAGCGTCGTGCCGGCATCGGGATCTGAGGCGGTCAGAGCGCCAGAAGTCAGTCAGAACATCGTCCTCAACGACAATGCCGTCAACCGTCGGCGTGGGCGTAATAGCCGGGTCACGATTAGATAGGTCGTTCGCAGACACGAGTGTGTCGGCAAATTGCACCCACTCGATCGACGAGAGCGTATCGCTCCCATTCGGCACACCGGCTCTTGTGTCCGTGAGGATCAAACTGCCGTCGCCATTTGGCGATATCAGGTAGTCGTTACGGTTGCCGGAGAAGACGGCGGTGTCGCTGCCGTCGCTGCCGTCTAGACTATCGTTTCCGGCCTCGCCGGCTAACGTGTCGTTGCCGGCGCCACCGAAGAGCTTGTCATTTCCCGCCCCACCCTGGAGGGCATCGCCATCGGCGAAGCCATAGATCTCGTCGTTGCCAGGACCACCGACGAGGTTATCGATATTTGGCCCGCCGAGGATGAGATCACCACCTGCCGGCGGGTATGCAGGCGAGAAGTTTTCAGCGATGAAGTCGCCGGCCGTCGTATTCTGGAGACGGATGAGTGTGGTGAAGGTGTTGGTCGCCGCAACCCCATCGCGATCGATCTGAAGAAGCGTATCCGTGCCGTCCTGTTCTAGACGCACGAACAGCGTCGCGAACGGATTGGACGAGACGTCCCAACCGACTAGGTTGGAGGCCAACACGGCGTTGATGTCGAGGCGGTCGCCGCCTGCGCCGGCATCGAAATCGGTGATCGTCACCGAGGCGGTGTTGTTCCAGAATGTCACCGTGAAGGTGTCCTGGCCATCGCCCAGCGTTATGGTCGGCTGCAGGCCAGAGATCCCCATCGTCAGCGTGTCGTCGCCGGCGCCAGCGTCGATGGTGCCCGAGCCGATGCTAATGATCTGGTCGTTGCCGTCACCGCTGAGCACGGTCAGCAGTGTGCCTTGCCGGCCATTGAGGTTGATGATGTCGTCGTCCGCTCCACTGTCGATCAGCAGCGAGCGGCTGTTGTTGCTGCCGTAGTATACGTAGAAGGCGTCGTTGCCAGCATCGCCGAGCAGTTCGCCAGCTAAGCCATAGACATCGAATTTATCGTTGCCGTCGCCACCGGATGCGAGCACCCGATCATTCGATTCGCTGACTTCGAACCAGTCGTCGCCTGCCCCGCCATCGACGCTATCCGTGCCGAACGCCGAGGTCGCATTGTCCTGATAGCCATAGCCATAAAGAAAAAAATAATCTCTGCCACCGCCGCCGTAGGCGACATCGTCGCTGCCGTCACTAGTCACCGTAATTTCGTCAGGGCCTGTGCCGCCACTGAGGGTGTCCTGCCCGGCACCGTCGTAAAGCTGGTTGGTGCCATTCCCTCCGAAGAGGCTGTCATCGCCATTGCCACCAAAAAGTCGATTGTTGGCAGACCCTCCCAGCAGCGTGTCGTTACCTTCGCCACCATCGAGGTTGCCACCGTCGGCGCCAGCATCAAGCACATCGTCACCACCCTCGCCGACGAGCGAATCATAGCCCCCATTGCCGAGCAGCGTATCGTTGCCGTTGCCGCCATAAAGCGTGTCGTTGCCCAGGCCACCATCGACCGAATCCGCCCCCCCGCTTGCATTGACGCGGTCATTCCCGCCCAATGCTAAGATGACGTCGTCGCCAACCGAACCCTCAATCGTCTCCGCATTCTCCGTTCCGGTGATGGTTTCGCCAGCCGGCGTCGAGCCATCCGGCGGGTATGCTGGTGAGAAGTTTTCGGCGATGAAGTCGCCAGCCGTTGTGTTCTGAAGTCGGACGAGCGTGGTGAAGGTGTTGGCGGCAGCCGCACCATCACGGTCGATCTGAAGAAGCGTATCCGTGCCGTCCTGTTCTAGACGCACGAACAGCGTCGCGAACGGATTGGACGAGACGTCCCAACCGACTAGGTTGGAGGCCAACACGGCGTTGATGTCGAGGCGGTCGCCGCCTGCGCCGGCATCGAAATCGGTGATCGTCACCGAGGCGGTGTTGTTCCAGAATGTCACCGTGAAGGTGTCCTGGCCATCGCCCAGCGTTATGGTCGGCTGCAGGCCAGAGATCCCCATCGTCAGCGTGTCGTCGCCGGCGCCAGCGTCGATGGTGCCCGAGCCGATGCTAATGATCTGGTCGTTGCCGTCACCGCTGAGCACGGTCAGCAGTGTGCCTTGCCGGCCATTGAGGTTGATGATGTCGTCGTCCGCTCCACTGTCGATCAGCAGCGAGCGGCTGTTGTTGCTGCCGTAGTATACGTAGAAGGCGTCGTTGCCAGCATCGCCGAGCAGTTCGCCAGCTAAGCCATAGACATCGAATTTATCGTTGCCGTCGCCACCGGATGCGAGCACCCGATCATTCGATTCGCTGACTTCGAACCAGTCGTCGCCTGCCCCGCCATCGACGCTATCCGTGCCGAACGCCGAGGTCGCATTGTCCTGATAGCCATAGCCATAAAGAAAAAAATAATCTCTGCCACCGCCGCCGTAGGCGACATCGTCGCTGCCGTCACTAGTCACCGTAATTTCGTCAGGGCCTGTGCCGCCACTGAGGGTGTCCTGCCCGGCACCGTCGTAAAGCTGGTTGGTGCCATTCCCTCCGAAGAGGCTGTCATCGCCATTGCCACCAAAAAGTCGATTGTTGGCAGACCCTCCCAGCAGCGTGTCGTTACCTTCGCCACCATCGAGGTTGCCACCGTCGGCGCCAGCATCAAGCACATCGTCACCACCCTCGCCGACGAGCGAATCATAGCCCCCATTGCCGAGCAGCGTATCGTTGCCGTTGCCGCCATAAAGCGTGTCGTTGCCCAGGCCACCATCGACCGAATCGCCCCCCCGCTTGCATTGACGCGGTCATTCCCGCCCAATGCTAAGATGACGTCGTCGCCAACCGAACCCTCAATCGTCTCCGGATTGTCCGTCCCGGTGATGGTTTCGCCAGCCGGCGTCGAGCCATCCGGCGGGTATGCTGGTGCAGAAGTTTTCGGCGATGAAGTCGCCAGCCGTTGTGTTCTGAAGTCGGACGAGCGTGGTGAAGGTGTTGGCGGCAGCCGCACCATCACGGTCGATCTGAAGAAGCGTATCCGTGCCGTCCTGTTCTAGACGCACGAACAGCGTCGCGAACGGATTGGACGAGACGTCCCAACCGACTAGGTTGGAGGCCAACACGGCGTTGATGTCGAGGCGGTCGCCGCCTGCGCCGGCATCGAAATCGGTGATCGTCACCGAGGCGGTGTTGTTCCAGAATGTCACCGTGAAGGTGTCCTGGCCATCGCCCAGCGTTATGGTCGGCTGCAGGCCAGAGATCCCCATCGTCAGCGTGTCGTCGCCGGCGCCAGCGTCGATGGTGCCCGAGCCGATGCTAATGATCTGGTCGTTGCCGTCACCGCTGAGCACGGTCAGCAGTGTGCCTTGCCGGCCATTGAGGTTGATGATGTCGTCGTCCGCTCCACTGTCGATCAGCAGCGAGCGGCTGTTGTTGCTGCCGTAGTATACGTAGAAGGCGTCGTTGCCAGCATCGCCGAGCAGTTCGCCAGCTAAGCCATAGACATCGAATTTATCGTTGCCGTCGCCACCGGATGCGAGCACCCGATCATTCGATTCTCGCCGACTTCGAACCAGTCGTCGCCTGCCCCGCCATCGACGCTATCCGTGCCGAACGCCGAGGTCGCATTGTCCTGATAGCCATAGCCATAAAGAAAAAAATAATCTCTGCCACCGCCGCCGTAGGCGACATCGTCGCTGCCGTCACTAGTCACCGTAATTTCGTCAGGGCCTGTGCCGCCACTGAGGGTGTCCTGCCCGGCACCGTCGTAAAGCTGGTTGGTGCCATTCCCTCCGAAGAGGCTGTCATCGCCATTGCCACCAAAAAGTCGATTGTTGGCAGACCCTCCCAGCAGCGTGTCGTTACCTTCGCCACCATCGAGGTTGCCACCGTCGGCGCCAGCATCAAGCACATCGTCACCACCCTCGCCGACGAGCGAATTATAGCCCCCATTGCCGAGCAGCGTATCGTTGCCGTTGCCGCCATAAAGCGTGTCGTTGCCCAGGCCACCATCGACCGAGTCCGCCCCCCCGCTTGCATTGACGCGGTCATTCCCGCCCAATGCTAAGATGACGTCGTCGCCAACCGAACCCTCAATC
>CAVONB010000017.1:0-105354 GCA_963697205.1 uncultured Alphaproteobacteria bacterium
TAAGCGTCTGCCCACGACTACGGCCGTGATGGATTGCGCGCGCGGGGCGGTTCGTGTGGCTTGGTGTCCTTACGCACGTGGGTAAGGACAGTAAGGCACATGGCAGCCGAAATCATTTCGACGGTCGAGCGTCGGCGGAACTGGCCGACTGAGGTCAAACTGCGGATCATCGAGGAGGCGCTGACGGCCGGCTCCTCGATCGCCGCGGTGGCGGATCGGAACGGCGTTTGCCGGTCGCTGCTCTACACGTGGCTGCGGCTGGTGCGCGACGACAAGATGCCGGGCATCTCGATCACTCCGCGACCGACTTCCGCATTCGTGCCGATCCGGATCGAGGCACCGGCGAACGCACCTGTGCCAGAGGTGAGGGCCGGTGATCATCCGCCACCACCACGCTTACCCTCGCGAGGCCGCAGACCAGCTCTGGTCGAGATCGCCCTGACCAATGGCCGCGTCATCAAGGTCGACGAGTGCATCGATCCTGCCGCCTTGGCTCAGCTTGTCGCCGCGCTGGACGGAGGCCGCTCGTGATCACGATCCCAGCCGGGGTGCGCATCTATCTGGCGTGTGGCACGACCGACATGCGCAAGGGATTTGACGGACTATCGATGCTGGCGCAGGACGTTCTGAAACAGGACCCGTTCGCTGGGCACCTGTTTTGCTTTCGCGGACGCCGGGGCGATCTCGTCAAAATTCTGTATTGGGACGGTCAGGGCTTCTGCCTGTTTGCCAAGCGGTTGGAGAAGGGCCGATTTACCTGGCCGGTCACGAAGGAGGGCTCGGTGACGCTGACACTGGCCCAGCTGTCGATGCTCACGGAAGGGCTGGACTGGCGGGCGCCGCGACCGACATGGCAACCGACGCTGGCGGGATGACGGCGCGGGTGCTGGTCGGCACCCGAAGCGCCAAGTAATCTGTGGACTGCGACCACGTGACTCCGCTGCCGCGTCGCGCGAAGCAGATAAATCTTGGGCATGCCGCTCACGCTCGAACAGCTGCCAGATGACATCGCCGAGTTGAAGCGGCTGTTGCTCGCGAAGAATGCCGAGCTGATTGCCAAGGACACCGAGCTTGCCGCCAGCGTCGCCGAGCTTGCGGCGGCCAAGAACGGCCTCGTCGTCACGCAACTGACGATCGAGAAGCTGAAAGCCCAGATCGCCAAGTTCAAGCGCGGGAAGTTCGGTTCGAGCTCTGAGCGGATCGAGCGGGTCCTGGAACAGCTCGAGCTGGCGCTGGAGGAAGCCGAGACCGCCAAGGCCGAGGCACTTGCTGCGCAACCGCAGCAGCCCGAGGCGGATGCGACGAACGCCGAGGCCCGCGTTCCAGAGAAGAAAAAGCGCCGCCAGTTCTCGGCAGAATTGCCGCGCCGCGATGTCGTGCACATGCCGCAGGCCACATGCAAAACCTGCGGCGGCAGCGATCTGCGCACCGTCAGCGAGAGCGTCACCGAGGTGCTGAGCTACGTCCCGGCTCGCTTCGACGTGATCCGTCACGTGCGTCCGGGGTGCTCGTGTCGCAAATGCGAGACCATGGTGCAGGCTCCGATGCCGGAGCTGCCGATCCCGCGCGGTATGGTCCATGCGAGCTTCCTCGCGCACATGATCGTCGCCAAGTTCTGCGACCACGTTCCGCTCTATCGCCAGGCCGAGATCGATGCGCGTGCCGGCGTCGAGATCGATCGCAGCCAGCGCGCCGAATGGCTCGGGCACATGGCTTGGCTGCTTGCCCCGCTCGTCGAGTTGACGGCGGCCCAGGTGATGGCCGGTCGTGTCGTGCATGCCGACGATACCCCCGTCGACGTGCTGGCGCCGGGCAGCGGAAAGACGAAGACGGGCCGGTTCTGGGTCTACCTGCGCGACGAGCGCCCGCATGCGGGGACCGCGCCGCCGGCCGTGCTCTATCGCTATACGCCCGACAGGAAGGGCGAGCACTGCCGCAAGGAACTTGCCGGCTTCACAGGCTGGCTGCACGCCGACGGCTACGCCGGGTTCGGCCGCCTCTACGAGATCGCCGGCCTGAAATCGTCAGACGCCATACTGGTGCACGGTCCCCCGCGCGTCGCCGAGGTCGGCTGCTGGAGCCACGTGCGGCGCGGCTTCTTCGACGAGTACGTCGAGCACAAGGGCGCAATCGCGAAGGAAGCGCTCGATCGCATCGGGGCCCTCTTCGACATCGAGCGACCGATCTCCGGTTCGCCGCCCCACATTCGGCGCGCCGTCCGTCAGAGAACAGCGCGACCGAAAATCGACGAGCTGGCGATCTGGCTCGATGCACAGCTCCAGAAAATCCCGGGCAAAAGCGATCTCGCCAAAGCCATCCGCTATGCCCGCTCGCGCTGGCCGGCCCTGACGCGCTACCTCGAGGATGGTCGGCTCGAGATCAGCAACAATGCGGCGGAAAACAAAATCCGCCCGGCAGCTTTGGGCCGGAAAAACTGGCTCTTCTGCGGATCGGACGCCGGCGGCATTCGTGCAGCCGCGTTCTACACGCTGATCGGCACAGCGCGAATGAACGGCATCGAGCCCGAGGCGTGGCTCACCGACGTCATCGCCCGCATCGGAGCCCATCCGATCAATTGGCTGGCCGAGCTGGTGCCCTGGAACTGGTCGCCACCGGCGACGCGCAGCGTCGCCGCCTGATCCAGTCTCCGTCAAGCGGAAAGCGAAAGCAGCGCCGTAGTCCGCAACCCTCGCTTACGCGGGAGCGGACGTTAGCTCGCTGTTCCTGCAGCTGGAGGACATCGAGCACCGCACCACCAAGGTTAAGCGCCGGCATTCGAACGGCATCGTCGAGCGCTTCCACCGCACGCTGCTCGACGAGCACTTCCGCGTCGAGGGCCGCAAGACCTGGTTCGAGACCATCGAGGAAATGCAGTTGGTGCTCGACGACTATCTCGTCGGCTACAATCAGCGCCGGCCGCATCAAGGGCGCGGCATGAAGGGCCGCACACCGGCGCGAGCGTTCCGTGAGGGACTGCCCCGCAAGACAAAACCGCAACAGCAAAAGGAACCGAAAGCTACACCTAAAACCAACCCGCGCAACCCCGCTCTCTGACCCTAAGTCCGCAGCGGCGAGTGTCAGGTGATTACCGTTCTTGTACAATCAGGGGGAGCGGTCACATGCGCCGCGCGAACAGGCCCGACACATGACCTGCGCCCGGCCGCAAGCCAAGCGCCAAATTCCTCTTGCAACAACGGCACCGTCCACTCATGACACATGGACATGCCTCAAGGTTGAAGAGAATGCCACCATGTCTGATTTGAGAAAGCAATTTATAGCGGGACCTTCGGACATTTTGTCGCGTCAGACATGGCGCGATCTTAAGCGTTTAGTGGGTGAGATGGCTCGCCCCCACATCGGTAGCTACGCCGTGGCCATGGTCCTGATGTCGATATTCGCCGGTACGACCGCGATGTCCGCTTGGCTAATGCGCGATGTCGTCAATGGCGTGTTCATCGACAAGGATACGGCCAAGCTATTCGGCTTGTCGGCGCTCATCGTCGCAATCTATCTGGCCCGCGGCCTGTCATATTACTGGCAATCGGTCATCATGAGCAGCATCGGCAATAGGATCGTCGCCGATGCGCAGATCGCGATGTACGACAAACTCATGTCCATGAGTGTTGGGAAGGTGCTGGGCAAGACCTCGACCGAGTTGATCACTGTTATCAGCAATGCAACCACAGCAGCACGCGGTTTACTACAGTCTTTGATAACGAGCATCGGACGAGACCTCCTATCACTGATAGGCTTGATCTCCGTCATGATCATTCAGGATCCCTTTCTCTCGCTGATGTCGTTATTGGTGCTGCCGCTAGTGGCGTGGAGCATTTCGAACCTGTCAGTGCGCATGCGCCGGTTGTCGAGGAGCCAGGTCGACATCAACATCGACCTCGGTAACAGCCTTCGCCAAACCATCCAGGGATTCAAGGTGGTCAAGGCCTTCGGTCTGGAGCGGCACCTGACCGAGCGGATGGCCAACACGGTCGACTCACTTCGCGGATTAGCCAACAAATCAGCTCGGATAAACGCGCGTACCATCCCGCTCGTCGACACGTTGGGCGGGCTCGTTGTTGCAGCCGTCGTCTTTTATGGTGGCTGGCAAGTGGCCTACAACAACTACACGCCGGGCCAATTTTTCTCTTACATCGCCGCCTTGCTAATGGCCTACGATCCCGCGCGTCGCCTTGCCAATCTGCGGGTGGCGATGGAGCCTCAGCTCGTCGGGCTACGTATGATGTATGATTTCCTCGACCAGAAAGTCGAGCATTTCGACAAGCCCGAAGCAGAAACTCTCGTCGTCTCGAAGGGCGATGTCTTGCTCGAGAACATTTCATTCGGCTACCAGCCGGGACAAGATGTGATCGATCACATGACGCTGCACCTGCCTGCAGGAACGACAACAGCGCTCGTTGGGCCTTCGGGCGGTGGCAAGTCCACAGTCGTCAATCTGATTCTGCGTTTCTTCGCTCCACACTCTGGTCGCATTTTGATCGATGGACAGGATATTGCTGCCGCAAAGGTCGATTCCCTGCGGGCTGCGATTGCTTATGTGGGGCAGGATGCCTATCTATTTGATGGAAGTGTGCGTGACAACATCCTTGCTGGACGAACTCGGTGCGGATCATGCTGCTGTGATCGAAGCGGCCAAGGCCGCGCAAGCGCATGACTTCATAATGCAGATGCCGCACGGGTACGACACCGCCGTTGGCGAGCTGGGCAGTCAGTTGTCGGGAGGTCAGCGCCAACGCATAGCTATTGCTCGCGCTTTCCTTCGAGACGTTCCTATTTTGCTGCTCGATGAGCCGACTGCCGCGTTAGATGCGGAGTCGGAGGAAGCAATTCGCACAGCGTTGAGCCTGTTGTCCAACAATCGCACGACGCTAGTTATTGCGCATCGGCTAGCCACCGTGATGCAAGCACATCAAATAGCAGTTCTCGATTCAGGTCGGATTGTGGAGCTCGGGCAACATAGCGAACTTACTAGGGGCAACGGACTATATTCACGCCTCGCAGCCCTCCAGTTCCGAGAGAAGCTTTGAGCGTGGCCGCGATCTGGCGGGGATGCATCGATCGGTCGTTGACGGGCCCAGGCGTCAGCTCTGCAAAAATAGTCGCGGCTGACATAGGAGTAGTTGCTGCTACCTATGTGCTACCTATCAGCTCGATAGCTTGGACTATAGAATAATAAGTCTATTGATTTTATTGGTGCCGGCAGAGGGACTTGAACCCCCGACCCCCTGATTACAAATCAGGTGCTCTACCAACTGAGCTATACCGGCGTCGCGCCAGTGACGGTTTGCGACAGCCTTGCACCGCAGGCAACCGGGAGCGCGGAGGCCACGGCCCGTGCGGTGCGCGCGGGCGTTCTATACCGCGTGACGGCGGCGGGGGCCAGATCGTTTGCGCGGCGCCTTCACGGCGCGCGCTGGTAAGTGGTCGTGTCGGTTGGCTCGCGGTCGGGGGGGGGGCGGCCGCGCGGCTGCAGGGCTCATGCCTCGCGAAAGGCGCGCGTTACCGCATCGGTCAGTGGCTTCAGGAAGTAGCTCAGGATCGAGCGCGACTCGGTCTCGATGAAGACCTCGGCGGGCATGCCCGGTACGAGGCGGTGGCGGGTGCCCAAACGGGCGATCTCGGCGTGCGGCAGCTCGATGTCGGCGGTGAAGTAGGCGCGGCCCTGGGCGTCGGTCAGCTGGGCCGGGGACACCCGCACGACGATGCCATCGAGGCGGGGGGTGGCGCGGGCGTTGAAGGCTGGA
Source organism: uncultured Alphaproteobacteria bacterium (assembly GCA_963697205.1). GTDB lineage: Bacteria > Pseudomonadota > Alphaproteobacteria > Rhizobiales > Hyphomicrobiaceae > CAVONB01. The sequence goes on from CAVONB010000017.1 coordinate 5,760, forward strand.
AACAGCACGCCCGCCGTCTGGCCCTCGTGGACTTTGTCGATATCCTTGGGTGGCAATTGCGCCTCGACGCGCAGCGGGCTCGCCTCGGGCACGATCTGCGCAATGACGCTTGCCGGGGTGACGACGCCGCCGATCGTGTGAACCGCCAGGGCATGAACGCGTCCGCTGTCGGTCGCGCGGATCAGCGTGCGCTCCAGACGGGCGGCGAGCGCCTTGTCGCTTTCGGTCAGCTCGGCGATGGCGGCGTCGACCTTGCGCAGTTCGTCGACGATGGACTGCAAGGTATCCTTGTGGGCCTGGGCGAGCTTCAAGCGCGCCTCGGCTATGGCGCCCATCGTGCGCGCCACCTCGGCGTCCAGGCGGCCGACGTCGCCGGCCAGGCGCGCCTTGTCGCGCAGCAGCGGTGTCATGCGCTGCTGGCTGACGATGCCCTTGCGCTGCAGCGGCGTGAGATTGGCGACCTCGGTGTCGTTGAGGGCGGCCTCCGCGCGGCGGCCACGGGCCAGCGCCTCGAGCCCCTTGGCCTCGCGCTCCAGCTGGCGGACGCGTTCGCCCAGCATGGCACGTTCGCCGTCCTGTGCGGCCTTGCGTGCGGAAAACAGCGCGCGCTGGGCGTCGAGGAGGCGGACGATGCCCGGCTCTGTGGTCCGGGCGGCCAGCTCGAGTGGTGCTGCGAAGGCGGCCGCGCCGTCGCGTTCGGCCTCCAGGCGGGCACGCTGGACGAGCTGCTCGTCGAGCTTGGCGCGCGTGGTGTCGCGCTGCGCGCGGGCGGCTGTGTCGTCGAGCCGGATCAGCACGTCGCCGGTGGCGACGCGGTCGCCGTCGCGCACGCGGATTTCAGCGACGATACCGCCGTCGAGATGCTGGACGGCCTTGTAGTTGCCTTCCACGGCGACGCGGCCGGAGGCGACGACCGCACCGGCAATTGACACCACCAGCGACCAGGCAAGGAGGCCGCCGACAACGACCACGAGGAGGCGCGTGCCGGTACGCACCCAGGGCTCGGTCGCGTGCCAGTCGGTGCCCGGGTCGGCGCCGCGGAGCAGCTGGAGGATCGATTTCAGGGCAGACATGGCGGCTCCTCAACTTGCGGCCTTTGCGCTCGAGACGGCTCCGGCGGCAGGCGATGGCGGTGCGGGCGCGCCCTGTAGCTGGCGCATGACGTCGTCGCGTGGGCCGAACGCGCGCTGCAGGCCGCGATCGATGTAGAGCAGGAGGTCGGCGATGCCGATCGCCTGAACGCGGTGCGAGACGAGGATCGACGGTCTGCCCGCGCCGGCGCATGCCGTCGATGGCGGCGGTCAAGCGCCTCGTCGCCGGCGCGGTCGAGGTTGGCGTTGGGCTCGTCGAGGATGACGAAGCGCTGGATGGGCGAACAGGGCGCGTGCGAGCGCCATGCGCTGGCGCTGGCCGGCCGACAGATAGGTGCCGAACGCGCCGAGCTCGGTGTCGTAGCCGTTGGGCAGGGCGAGGATCAGCTCGTGGGCGTGGGCGGCCTTGGCGGCGGCGATGACGTCGGCGTCGTCCAGCGTCGGTGCGGAAGCGGGCGATGTTGTCGCGCACGGTGCCAGCGAACAGCTCGACGTTCTGCGGCAGGTAGCCGATGTGGCGGCCGAGCGCCTCCGGCGTCCCACTGGTCGAGCCGTGCGCCATCGAGGGCGATCGGTGCCGCCGGCGGCGGCCACAGGCCGACGAGGGCGCGCACAAGCGTCGACTTGCCCGATGCGCTTGGCCCGATCACGGCGAGCATCTGGCCGGGCTTGACGGCGAAGGAAATGTTGCCGAGCATCGAGCTGGCGCGTCTGCGGGCGCTGCCACGCGCAGGGCCGTGACCGGCGAGGTGGCCTTGCGGCGTCGGCAGGGCCGTGCGCGCGGCTGGCCGGCGGCTCGGCGGCGAGGAGGTCATCGAGACCGGCATAGGCCTCGCGCGCCTTGATGAAGGTGCGCCAGTGGGCGATGACCTGCTCGACGGGGGCGAGCGCGCGGCCGAAGATGATGGTGCCGGCCACGATGGCGCCGGCGCTGATCTGGCCCTCGAGGGCGAGCGCGGCGCCGAGGCCAGCATGAGCGACTGCAGCACCAGGCGCAGGGTCTTCGACAGGGCGGACATGCGAGCCGAGGCGGTCGGCGGCGAGCACTGCCCAGACGATGGCGTCGGCGTTCGCTTCGCGCCAGCGTGCGCGATAGTCGGCGAGCATGCCCATGGCGGCGATGGCTTCGGCGTTGCGCTGGCCGGTTTCGGCAAGCTCGAGGCTGCGAAGAGCGGCCTGGCCGGCTTCCTGGAGGGGCGCGCGGCTGCGCAGCTCGCTCGATCCAGGCGATCAGCAGCAGGGCGACGGCGCCAAGCGTGGCGGCGACGCCGAGCACCCAGTGAAGCAGGAAGATGACCAGCAGATAGACCAGCGTCCAAGGCGCATCGCACATCGTCAGCGGGCCCTGGCTGGCCACGAACTGGCGCAGCGTGTCGAGCTCGCGCAGGGCGTTGCCGGAGGGATCGCGCCGGGTGATCGCGCGCTTCAGGGCGGCCTCGAAAACGCGGTCGCCGATGCGGTCGTCGATCTCGAGGCCGATGCGGACGATGACCCGCGAGCGCACGAGCTCAAGTGCGCCGATGATCGCATAGAGGAGGGCGGTCAGCACCGACAGCGCGACGAGTGTCGGGCATGCTGCCCGAGGTCATGACGCGGTCGTAGACCTGCAGCATGAACAGCGGGCCGGCCAGCATCAGGATGTTGATGACGACGCTGAAGGCGGCGATGGCGGTGAAGGCGCGGCGGCTCGCCTCGATCGCGCCGGCAAGCTCGGAGGTGCCGGGCGGCAGCTGGGGCCGTGGCGGTGCGCTTGACGCCGATGAGAGAGGGCGCTCGGCGTGCGGGCGTGCGGGGGGCGGGGCAGGAGTGGGTGCCTTGGGCTCGGGTCGTGCGGCGGTGGGCGTGACGGTTGCGGTGGTTGTCGCGGTGGGGGTGGGGGCGCCGTCCATCAGGCTGCGCAACCGCTCCTCGGTGCCGGCGGGCATGTGTGGCAGGCGGGGCGTGCGCGCGGTTGGCTGCGCGGGGGCGGCAGAGGCGACAGGGGCCGTGACGTGTGCGGAGGGCGTGTCATCCGCTGCCGGCGGGATTGGTGCAGGGGCAGGGCGGGGGCCTTGCTTGGAGGCAGGCAGGGGGGCTGGCCGCGGTGATGGCGGGGTTGCTGGCGGGCGGCCTGGTTGGCTGTCTGTCTGGCTGTCTGGCTGGCGGGCTGGCTGGCGCATCGCAGCGGCAGGGGGCGCGGGCTTGAGGGGTGCGCGTTTTGGTTGCGGTATCGCGCGCGGCGCGGCCAGTCGCTCGGCAAGGAGATTGCGCGGTGCGTTTAGCGGTGCTGGTGCTTGCGCGGGACAGGGCTCGAGCTTGGGTCCGACCGCGATCTGGGCTGTGGGCTGGGCCTTGGCGTGGGTCTCGGCTTGGGGTTGTACTTGCGGGAGCGCCTGCACTTGGGCTGGTGTCTCGGGCTGGGCCTGAGCCTGGGCCTGAGGCTGAGCCTGAACCTGGGGCTGGCGCTCGGCCGGGTCCCGCGAGGCGACCGGCGGCAAGTTCGCGCACTTTGCGGCCAGCTGGGCGCTACGCGATACGGGTGGCGTATGCGGCGGCCGCTGTTGTGGGGCGACCGGTTCCGGCTCGGCGGATGCGTGAGGGCGCGCGGTGGGCGCGGCCTGCGCTGGCCGGGTGGTCGGTCGCGCCGTGGCGGGCCGCTCGGCTCTTTGAGGACGTGCAGCGGTGCCGGCGGGGCGCACCACGATCCCGGCCGGCGGCGCCGCAAGCAGATCGGCTAGGCGCCGGCCGCTGTCGCTCTCGGCGTCGGCCGTTGGCTTCGGCTTGGCGGACTTTGGGAGCGGGGACAGGGGCACGGGTGGGGCCGGGGACGCTGATCTCAGGGACGGGTGGCGCCCGCAATGGGACGCACGCGCAGGATCGGTCCGGCACGCGATTGCGATTTGACGGCAACGAGGTGAGAATTCGATTAACCGTGTCGTGGAACGGGGACGGCGGGGGCGCGGGATCGGGGCGTGGCGCGCCAACGTTAACGGTCTGTTAGGGTTGCCAAGGTATTAATGGCGGCAGGTTCGGTTGCGTCACATGAGGAGAGTTCACGTCCATGCGTCTCATGATTTCCTTTGCCGCCATCGCCGCCGCCTCGGCGTGCGTGATCGCGGCGTCCGCCCCGGCAACAGCCGGCGGACTTTCGGAGCACCTCGATCACCGGTGGTATCGCGCCGAGGGCGGCGATCCCTACGCCTACCGGCCGTCCGTTCCTCCCTATTACGGCTATCGCAACTCGGGCTACTGGGTGCCCGCAGAGCACATGCGCTCGCGCTACCGCCGCAACCTGCAGCTGCCGCAGTATCGCCAGGCCTGGGGCTGGAACAGCCGCCAGTGGTGGTTCGACCACGCCGGTGAGCGCCGCGAGTTCAGCCGCGACTGGCGCCGCTGAGCCATTTACCGAACAAGCTGACGCCAACAATTTGCTGCACTTCGAGACTACTGATGCGTCTTGGACGTTGTCTCTGAGGCGTGTCGGCCGGGAACCGCCACATGGCTCGAAGTGTTTGCAAATGGTGCGCGCGTTAACCGCTTGTTTGGTAATGACGCCGGCGCGCCGTGCCTGAAAGTCGCGTTCATGCCACATTCAGGTGGCGTGGCGCACAGGTAAGTTCGAACGGGCTGGCTGTAGCCGCTCGGCACAGCTTTCGGCGCCGCCGGGGTGCGGCCTGATCAAACGGGAGACGGGTATGCTGAAGAAGGTCATGCACGCAGCGATGGCACTGACGATGGCTGCGGGTCTCGCAGTCGCGACCTACCAGCCGGCCGAGGCGCGCGGTGGACGCGGCGCTGCGGTTGCTGGCGCCATCATCGGCGGCACCATCCTGGGCCTCGCGATTGCCGGCTCGAGCCGTCGTGCTCACGCCAGCTATTGCTACGAGGGTCCTCGCCGTTGCGAGTGGCGCGGTCGCCGTTGCTACGAGAACAGGTGGGGCGAGTGGACCTGTCGCGGTGGCCAGCGCGTGTGCTGGCGTCCGACCATCTGCGAGTAAACCCGGCGCCGTCCGCCTGACGGCCCCAATGATCGACGCATCGACGTCCAAAGGCGGGCCCGTCCAACGGGCCCGCTTTTGTCGTTTCCGGGTGCCGCGAGGGTTTCCAGCTCGCTCAGGCCCGACGGGCGCGACGGCGGGCCATGCTTGCCTGATGCAGCGCGACGGCCGTCGCGTTGGAGACGTTCAGCGACGCCAGTGGACCGGTGCCGGCAATCCGGCACAGCATGGTGCAGGTTTCGCGGGTGAGCTGGCGCAGGCCTTTGCCCTCGGCACCGAGCACCAGGGCCAGCGAACTGCTGAGGGGGGCGTCCTCCAGCATCACGTCTCCTTCGCCATCGAGACCGATGGTGGCGACGCCCATCCCGGCAAGCTCCTGAAGCGTGCGCGCGAGGTTCTGGACGAGGCAAACCGGCACCAGCTCCAGAGCGCCGGACGCCGCCTTGGCCAGCGTGCCGTTGAGCGGCGCGCTGTGGCGGCGCGTCATGACCAGGCCTGCTGCGCCGAACACGGCGGCCGAGCGCAGGATGGCGCCGACGTTGTGGGGGTCGGTCACCTGATCGAGCACGAGGATCGGGCCGGCCTCAGCCGCGGACATGGCAAGGTCGGTCAAGTCGGCCTCGGGCAGGGGCTCCGTCTCCAGCATCGCACCCTGATGGACGGCGTCGGCGCCGAGCAGGCGGTCAAGATCGTTGGGGCGGACGCGATCGACGGTCGCGGTGCGCTCGCCGAGCGGCGGGGCGAGACGGCGCTCGGCGTTCTCGGTCAGCGCCAGCCGCTTGATCTTCCGGTGCGGATTGGCGAGGGCAGCGGCCACCGCGTGGATGCCGTAGAGGCGCACGACGTCGTCGGGTATGTCGCTGGCGGCGCGGCGCGGACGGGGGGGTGGCATGGGCGTGGACCGGAGCAAGGTGGGTGTTGAGGAACCGGGGGCGGCAAAACGAGATCGGCGGGGTGTCACGGGACCGGGCACGCCCGCGGGGCATGATGCGCCGTGGCCGGACCCACGGGGCCGAGTCTTGAGGGTTTGTGGCCTTTTTCGCGTTGACAGGGAAGGGGCCTTGCGATCATAAACCGGCCCTGGCCCCTGCCTTGAACGAGGCGGGGACGTTTGTTTTTGGGGCTTCGGCGAATGCTGCCGGGGCTCGGTGGGAGAGGTGCCCGAGTGGCTAAAGGGGACGGACTGTAAATCCGTTGGCTTCGCCTACGCTGGTTCGAATCCAGCCCTCTCCACCATATTTAGTTATCGTTCCGACTCCCCTCCGGGAGCCTGCCGGAACGATAGCTGAACGGCAGTCGTGACAGTCTCTTCATGGTCGTCGTGGGTGTGATCGTTCCCATTTCCCTGCGGGGAGGCTGCCGGAACGATGGCACTATTATGATCATGGCGACACGCGTTCCGCGCGCCGGCCGCCATGACGGCTGAACGGCGGTCGTGACATCTCAGGTGTTCGTGCCGGCTCCCCTTTCGGGGGTGCCTGCCGGCACGATGGCTGAGCGGCTGTCGTGACATTTCGATCGATGGGTATTATAGGGTGTCGCGGTCGCGGCAAACGGATCGTTCCGGCCGGCTCCCCGCAGGGGAGTCGGAACGATCAAAAGAACAGAACGCGGGCGTAGCATAATGGTAATGCGATAGCCTTCCAAGCTATTGACGCGGGTTCGATTCCCGCCGCCCGCTCCATTCCTCGACATCGTGCACTGAAGCGCCCTGACGTGGGCTGCGCGCGCGGCCGGCTCCGACGGCGGCTGCCAATCGCTCTCACGCGCGCACGCCAACCCTTGAAGTTGTCGATGGGATTTCTTAAACAACCCGCGTTAAACGCGCCGCGGCCGTCCCAATGCGAGGGGCAGGGCCTCATGGCGCCTTTCGCCTCGTGAGGATAACGCAATGGCCAAGGCAAAATTCGAGCGGACGAAGCCGCACTGCAACGTCGGCACGATCGGTCACGTGGACCATGGCAAGACGACGCTGACGGCGGCGCTGACGAAGGTGTCGGCGGACCGCGGCTGGACGTCGACGGCGGTGGCCTATGACGAGGTTGCCAAGGCCTCCGAGAGCCAGGGTCGCCGCGACGCCACGAAGATCCTGACGATCGCGACGAGCCACGTGGAGTACGCGACGGAGAACCGTCACTACGCCCACGTCGACTGCCCCGGCCACGCCGACTACGTCAAGAACATGATCACGGGCGCCGCGCAGATGGACGGCGCGATCCTGGTGGTGTCGGCCGTCGACGGCCCGATGCCGCAGACGCGCGAGCACATCCTGCTCGCCCGCCAGGTGGGCGTGCCCTACATCGTCGTGTTCCTGAACAAGTGCGACATCGTCGATGACGAGGAGCTGCTCGATCTGGTCGAGATGGAGGTGCGCGAGCTGCTCTCCAAGTATCAGTTCCCCGGCGACGACGTGCCCGTCATCCGCGGCGCCGCGATCAAGGCGCTGAACGGCGAGAAGGGCCCGCTGGCCGACGAGGCGATCATCAAGCTCTACGACGCGCTCGACACTTACATCCCGCTGCCCGAGCGCCCGCTCGACCAGCCGTTCCTGATGCCGATCGAAGACGTGTTCTCGATCTCGGGCCGCGGCACCGTGGTCACCGGCCGTATCGAGCGCGGCAAGGTCAAGGTCGGCGAGGAGGTCGAGATCGTCGGCCTCAAGGACACCGCCAAGTGCGTGGTGACGGGCGTCGAGATGTTCCGCAAGCTGCTCGACGAGGGCGTTGCCGGCGACAACGTCGGCTGCCTGCTGCGCGGCGTCGACAAGGACGCGGTGGAGCGCGGCCAGGTTCTGGCCAAGCCCGGCTCGGTCAAGCCGCACAAGCGGTTCAAGGCCGAGGCCTACATCCTGACCAAGGAGGAAGGCGGCCGCCACACGCCGTTCTTCAAGAACTACCGTCCGCAGTTCTACTTCCGCACCACCGACGTCACCGGCATCTGCACGCTGCCGGAAGGCACCGAGATGGTGATGCCGGGCGACAACTGCTCGATGGACGTGGAGCTGATCACGCCGATCGCCATGGAGGAGAAGCAGCGCTTCGCCATCCGTGAGGGCGGCCGTACCGTCGGCGCCGGCGTCGTCGTCGCCATCACGGAGTAACAGGGCCAGCGAGGCGCCCGCCCGGAAGGGAAACGGGCGCCTCGATCTTTCGTGGGAAGCCGGGCGGATGGGTTGCTGCGTCCAGGTGCGGCTGGCAGATTGATGCTTCAGCAACTCGTGCAGCGAGGCGGGCGTTGGCGGCTCGGTTTCTTGTCAAGTAAAAACGTGTGACAAGACCTCCGCAATGGTCTATGAAGTGCCCCCGACCGGTTATCAGGGTCCTAGGCCGCCTTTCGGCTCAACAAGCCGAGCAGGTGGTTTATCCCGTTGATTGATCGGGATCTTTCGGTGCGGAGCGGGGTGTCCCGCGACGGCCAGCCGAGCTAGGGGTGTAGCTCAATTGGCAGAGCGTCGGTCTCCAAAACCGAAGGCTGGGGGTTCGAGACCCTCCACCCCTGCCAATTTGCCGATCGGCGTCGCGGCTCAGGCCCTGCTGCGACGAGGGGATCGGCCGCAACCGGGTGCCGGGCGCGGATGACGAGGGCGGGTAACGGGTCAAGCAGCAGCGGATGGCAAAATTGAATCCGTTTCAGTTCGTTCAGGAGGTTCGGCAGGAGGTGGCAAAAGTCACCTGGCCGACCCGCAAGGAAGTCTGGGTCACGACGCTGATGGTGATCGTGATGGTCGCGCTGGCGTCTATCTTCTTCCTCATCGCCGACCAGGTGATTGGTTGGATGGTGAAGCAATTCCTCCTCATCGCCCGCTAGCCGGGCGGCGGCGCAGGTTCCACGAAATTTCCGGGTTTTAGAGACGAGGACATGGCGAAGCGCTGGTACATTGTGCACGCCTACACCAACTTCGAGCGCAAGGTCGCCGACTCCATCAAGGAGCGGGCCAAAGCCGCTGGCCTCGATCATCTGTTCGAGGAGGTCGTCGTTCCGACCGAGGAGGTGGTGGAGGTCAAGCGGGGGCGGAAGATCCAGGCGGAGCGCAAGTTCTTGCCGGGCTACGTGCTCGTGAAGATGGAGATGACGGACGCCGCCTTCGTGCTCATCAAGAACACGCCGAAGGTGACGGGCTTCCTGGGTGCCGACAACAAGCCGGCGCCGATTTCCGAGGACGAGGCCAAGCGCATCCTGCATCAGGTGCAGGAAGGCGTAGAGCGCCCCAAGCCGACAATCAGCTTCGAGATCGGGGAGCAGGTCAAGGTTGCCGACGGACCGTTCGCGTCGTTCCAGGGGCACGTGGAGGAAGTGGACGAGGAGCGGGCCCGGCTCAAGGTCGCGGTGTCGATTTTCGGACGCCCGACGCCGGTCGAGCTTGAGTTCACGCAGGTCGAGAAGGTGGCGAGCTGAGGATTGCGGGTCTGCCCCCTCAATGGGCGTGACGGCCACCTGTTGGAATTTGCGCCTGCGACGGCTGGTCGGGGCGCGAGCGCGTCGAAAGGGTCCGCAAGACCGGCTCGGCGCAACGGTGCGGGAGAGCCTTTGCGCTCGTGGACCGCTAAGCCAAACGGCGACGTTGTCGCCGGAGACGTCAGGGAGACGACATGGCGAAGAAGATAGACGGCTACATCAACCTGCAGGTGCCGGCGGGCAAAGCAAACCCGTCTCCGCCGATCGGCCCCGCGCTCGGTCAGCGCGGCGTCAACATCATGGAGTTCTGCAAGCAATTCAACGCGAAGACCAAGGACATGGAACCGGAAACGCCGATTCCGGTCAAGATCACGGTCTTCTCGGATCGCTCTTTCACGTTCGAGATGCGCACGCCTCCGGCGTCCTTCTTTCTGAAGAAGGCGGCCAACGTGACGTCGGGCTCGAAGACGACGGGGCGCGATTTCGTCGGCGAGGTGACGATGGCGCAGGTGCGCGACATCGCCAAGATCAAGATGAAGGATCTCAACACCGACGACCTGGAGCAGGCGGCCCGCACGATCGCGGGCTCGGCCCGGTCGATGGGTCTCAGGGTGACGGAGTAAGCGCAATGGCAACCGTATCCCCCGACGTCATCAAGGCGACACGTGCAGCCGGCGGCAAGCGGCTGGCGGAGCTCAGGACGGGCCTCGACCGCGACCGGCTCTATTCGGTCGAAGAGGCGGTCAAGACTGTCAAGGCGCGCGCGAAGGCGAAGTTCGACGAGACGGTCGAGATCTCCATGAACCTCGGCGTCGACCCCAAGCACGCCGACCAGATGGTTCGTGGCGTGTGCAACCTGCCGAACGGGTCGGGCCGCACGGCGCGCGTGGCGGTGTTCGCTCGCGGGGCGAAGGCGGACGAGGCGAAAGCTGCGGGCGCCGACGTGGTCGGCGCGGAGGAGCTCGTCGAGCAGGTGCAGAAGGGTCAGATCAACTTCGACCGCTGTATCGCGACGCCCGACATGATGGGTCTGGTCGGCCGTCTCGGCAAGGTGCTGGGTCCGCGCGGCCTGATGCCGAATCCGCGCGTCGGCACGGTGACGATGGACGTCACCACGGCCGTGCAGGGCGCCAAGGGCGGCTCGGTGGAGTTCCGTGTCGAGAAGGCCGGCATCGTGCACGCCGGAGTCGGCAAGGCGAGCTTCTCGGAGGCGCAGCTGGTCGACAACATCAAGGCGTTCGTCGAGGCCGTGGTCCGTGCAGAAGCCGGCGGGCGCCAAGGGCAACTACCTGAAGAAGGTGTCGCTGTCCTCGACGATGGGCCCCGGCGTCAAGGTCGACATGGGCTCGCTGACGAGCGGCATGGCGCCGACATGAGCTTGGCGGCTGGCGGGTCCTTCGGGATCCGCCGGTCGCGCCGTTACCGGACACATCCTTCGGGATGTGCCCGGCAGTTCCGCGGCGATGCCCTCCGGGTCTCGCGGCGGACCTGTCCAAGATTGCAGGTGTCCGTCAGCCGGCGTGCCGGCGCGCGGACCTAAATCCCTCCGTCCGGGGGCCTGCATGAGACGGGAGACCAGTCAATGCGTCGCCGATCTCCGCGAGGGGGCGGTGCCGCGTTCGGTTCGGACCTCTTGGGATGCACCGTGCCGTCTTTACGGGCGCGCGGCGTGGACAGGACGAGCGTCGCTTGTGGCTGCGGCTTTTGAAAGTCGCGGACGTGGCGGCAAGGTGCAACCCGCAGGGCCCGCTTAAGGACGGGCGGACCTGCACGCGAAGGAGAAAGAGCCAAGTGGATAGAGCCGCGAAACGTGAGCTCGTGGCCAGCCTCCACGACGTGTTCCAGAACACGGGCGTGGTGGTTGTCACCCACTATTCCGGCCTGACCGTCGCCCAGATGACCGACTACCGCAGCCGCATCAAGGAGGCGGGTGGATCGGTCAAGGTGGCGAAGAACAGGCTGGCAAAGCTCGCTCTGCGCGACACCCAGGCGGAAGCCATCGCCGATCTGTTCAAGGGGCCGACCTGCATCGCCACCTCGAAGGATCCGATCGCTGCCGCCAAGATTGCCGTCGCCTACGCCAAGGAGAACGACAAGCTCGTCATCCTCGGCGGCGCGATGGGCAACACGGTGTTGTCTGCGGAGTCGGTGAAGGCGCTGGCCGAGCTGCCCTCGCTCGACGAGCTGAGAGCCACGCTGATCGGCCTCCTGCAACGCGCCGGCGACGAAGATCGCCCGCACGATCATGGAGCCGGGAGCGCATGCTCGCCCGCGTCGTCCAGGCGAAGGCCGGCGAGGAGCAGGCCGCGAGCTGAGCCGGGCAAGGGTGTCAGGCGCCAAGGGGCGCCGTGACCTGATGCCGATGGAAACTGGAAAACGGTTCGAACCGAACCATCTAAAGGAACTGTACAATGGCTGACCTGTCCAAAATCGTCGACGATCTGTCGAGCCTGACCGTGCTCGAGGCCGCCGAGCTCGCCAAGATGCTCGAAGAGAAGTGGGGCGTGTCCGCGGCTGCCGCCGTGGCCGTTGCCGCGGCTCCCGCCGCTGCTGCCGCTGCCGTCGAAGAGCAGACCGAGTTCTCGGTCATTCTGGTCGCCGGCGGCGACAAGAAGATCAACGTCATCAAGGAGGTCCGCGCCATTACCGGTCTCGGCCTCAAGGAAGCGAAGGATCTGGTCGAGGCCGGCGACAAGGTCGTCAAGGAAGGCGTGTCCAAGGACGACGCCGCCAAGCTGCGCAAGCAGCTCGAGGACCAGGGCGCGAAGGTCGAAGTGAAGTAAGGCCGATGGCCGCGTCTCCGCTGCCGGCGCATGGCGCCCGGCGGCGGGGCGGGCATCGATCACGAACGGCTGTCCGGAGGCTCTGTCGAGGTACCTGAAAGGTACCGCGCGCGGGGCCTCCGGTGAGCCGTTGAAGGGCACGCGGGATGGCGCCCCGTGCTTTTCCCACCATCAAGCGGGGGCCACTTGCCGACCCCGCCGGCGCACCGAGGAGCGGACATGGCACAGACCTACACCGGCCGCAAGCGCATCAGGAAGAAGTTCGGATCGATCCGCGAGGTCGCGGAGATGCCGAACCTCATCGAGGTCCAGAAGAGTTCCTACGACGACTTCCTGATGGTCAAGGAGCCGCCGGGTGGACGTCCCGGACGATCATGGCCTGCAGGCGGTGTTCAAGTCGGTGTTTCCGATCTCGGACTTCTCGGGCCGGGCGACGCTGGAGTTCGTGCGCTACGAGTTCGAGCCGCCGAAGTACGACGTCGACGAGTGCATGCAGCGCGACATGACCTATCTCCGCGCCGCTGAAGGTCAAGCTGCGCCTGATCGTGTTCGATGTGAACGAGGAGACGGGCTCCAAGTCGATCAAGGACGTCAAGGAGCAGGACGTCTACATGGGCGACATGCCGCTCATGACGATGAACGGCACGTTCGTCATCAACGGCACCGAGCGCGTCATCGTCTCCCAGATGCACCGCTCGCCGGGCGTGTTCTTCGATCACGACCGCGGCCGCACGCACGCCTCGGGCAAGCTGTTGTTCGCCGCGCGCATCATTCCCTACCGCGGCTCCTGGCTCGACTTCGAGTTCGACGCCAAGGACATCGTCTACGTGCGCATCGACCGCCGCCGCAAGCTGCCGGTGACGACGCTGCTCTATGCGCTGGGCCTCGACGACGAGGAGATCCTCGGGTACGTTCTACAACACGATCGCCATCAAGGACGGCAAGCACGGCTGGAAGATGCCGTTCGTGGCCGAGAAGATGCGCGGCGTGTCGCCGGTGGCGGACCTGAAGGACGCCAAGACCGGCGACGTGGTCGTCAAGGCGGGCGAGAAGATCACCGCGCGCAAGGCGCGCGAGCTCGCCGAGAAGGGCCTGAAGGAGGTCCTGATGGCGTCGGAGGACCTCGCCGGGCGCTACATCGCCGAGGACGTCGTCAACATGCAGACCGGCCAGATCTATGCCGAGGCCGGCGACGAGCTCGACGCCAAGCTGCTGGCCGAGCTCAAGGACCAGAAGATCAAGGAATTCCACATCCTCGACATCGACCACGTCAATGTCGGCGCGTTCATCCGCAACACGCTGAACGTGGACAAGAACGCCAACAGCCAGGAAGCGCTGATGGACATCTACCGGGTCATGCGGCCCGGCGAGCCGCCGACGCATCGAGGCGGCGACGTCGCTGTTCCATGGCCTGTTCTTCGATTCCGAGCGCTACGACCTCGTCCGCGGTCGGCCGCGTCAAGATGAACATGCGCCTCGATCTCGACGCGCCGGACACGATGCGCGTGCTGCGCCGCGAGGACATCCTCGCCGTGGTCAAGACGCTCGTCGACCTGCGCGACGGCAAGGGCGAGATCGACGACATCGACCATCTCGGCAACCGGCGCGTGCGCTCGGTCGGCGAGCTGATGGAGAACCAGTACCGCGTCGGCCTGCTCCGCATGGAGCGTGCGATCAAGGAGCGGATGATCGTCGGTCGATATCGACACGGTGATGCCGCAGGACCTGATCAACGCCAAGCCGGCAGCGGCGGCGGTGCGCGAGTTCTTCGGCTCTTCGCAGCTGTCGCAGTTCATGGACCAGACCAACCCGCTGTCCGAGATCACCCACAAGCGGCGCCTGTCGGCGCTCGGCCCGGGCGGTCTGACGCGCGAGCGCGCGGGCTTCGAGGTGCGCGACGTGCATCCCGACGCACTATGGCCGCATCTGCCCGATCGAGACGCCGGAAGGCCCCAACATCGGCCTGATCAACTCGCTGGCGACGTTTGCGCGCGTCAACAAGTACGGCTTCATCGAGAGCCCGTACCGCAAGGTCAAGGACGGCAAGGTGACGGACGAGGTGGTCTACCTGTCCGCCATGGAGGAGATGCGACACCACGTCGCCCAGGCCAACGCGGAGATCGACGCCAAGGGCAACCTGACGGGTGACCTGATCAACTGCCGCTACTCAGGGCGACGTGCTGCTGGTGCCGCAGGAACGGGTCGACTACATCGACGTGTCGCCCAAGCAGCTCGTGTCTGTGGCGGCGGCGTTGATCCCGTTCCTCGAGAACGACGACGCCAACCGCGCGCTGATGGGCTCCAACATGCAGCGCCAGGCCGTGCCGCTGATCAGGGCGGAGGCGCCGCTGGTCGGCACCGGCATGGAAGAGGTCGTGGCGCGCGATTCCGGTGCTGCGATCGCTGCGCGGCGCACGGGCGTCGTCGACCAGGTCGACGCCACGCGTATCGTGATCCGCGCCACGGAGGAGACCGATCCGTCGAAGCCGGGCGTCGACATCTACCGGCTGCGCAAGTTCCAGCGCTCGAACCAGAACACCTGCATCAACCAGCGGCCGCTGGTGAACGTCGGCGACAGCGTCGACGCGGGCGACATCATCGCGGACGGGCCGTCGACGGATCTCGGCGATCTGGCGCTGGGCAAGAACGTGCTCGTCGCGTTCATGCCGTGGATGGGCTACAACTTCGAGGACTCCATCCTGTTGTCTGAGCGCGTCGTGTCCGATGACGTGTTCACCTCGATCCACATCGAGGAATTCGAGGTGATGGCCCGCGACACCAAGCTCGGGCCGGAGGAGATCACGCGCGACATTCCCAACGTGTCGGAAGAGGCGCTGAAGAACCTCGACGAGGCGGGCATCGTCTACATCGGCGCCGAGGTCAATCCGGGCGACATCCTGGTCGGCAAGATCACGCCGAAGGGCGAGAGCCCGATGACGCCGGAAGAGAAGCTGCTGCGCGCCATCTTCGGCGAGAAGGCCTCCGACGTGCGCGACACCTCGCTGCGGCTGCCGCCGGGCGTCACCGGCACGGTCGTGGAGGTGCGCGTCTTCAATCGTCACGGCGTCGACAAGGACGAGCGTGCGATGGCGATCGAGCGCGAGGAGATCGAGCGTCTCGCCAAGGACCGCGACGACGAGATGCAGATCCTCGACCGCAACGTCTATGCGCGCCTGCGCGAGGCGCTGATGGGCAAGGAGGTCGCCAAGGGGCCCAAGGGCGCGCGCAAGGGCACCGACATCGACGCTGCGATTCTGGAGGACATCCCGCGCAGCCAGTGGTGGGAGATCGGCCTCAAGGACGAGAAGGCGCAGGGCGAACTCGAAGCGATCCACAAGCAGTACGAGGAAGCCAAGAAGAGCCTCGAGCGGCGCTTCGTCGACAAGGTCGACAAGCTGCAGCGCGGCGACGAGCTGCCGCCCGGCGTGATGAAGATGGTCAAGGTCTTCGTCGCGGTGAAGCGCAAGATCCAGCCCGGCGACAAGATGGCCGGCCGGCACGGCAACAAGGGCGTCGTGTCGATGATCGTGCCGCGCGAGGACATGCCGTTCCTGGAGGACGGCACGCCGGTCGACGTCGTGCTCAATCCGCTCGGCGTGCCGTCGCGCATGAACGTCGGCCAGATCCTGGAGACGCATCTGGGATGGGCCTGCCGAGGCCTCGGCCGCATCATCGACGATGCCCTACAAACGTACCGCCACAGCCAGGACGCCAAGCCGCTGCGCGATGCGTTCGAGACGGTCTAGGCGGCGAGGAGCTGAAGGAGTTCGGCGACGACGACAACCTTGCCGCGATCGCCGGCCAGCTGAAGAACGGCGTGCCGATCGCGACGCCGGTGTTCGACGGCGCGCGCGAAACGGACATCGTCGAGATGCTGGACAAGGCGGGCTTCGACTCGTCGGGTCAGGTGACGCTGTTCGACGGGCGCACGGGCGAGCCGTTCGACCGCAAGGTGACGGTCGGCTACAAGTACGTGCTGAAGCTGCACCACCTCGTCGACGACAAGATCCACGCCCGCTCGATCGGCCCCTACAGCCTCGTTACCCAGCAGCCGCTGGGCGGCAAGGCGCAGTTCGGCGGCCAGCGTTTCGGCGAAATGGAGGTCTGGGCGCTGGAAGCCTACGGCGCGGCCTACACGCTGCAGGAGATGCTGACGGTGAAGTCGGACGACGTGGCCGGCCGCACCAAGGTCTACGAGGCGATCGTCAGCGGGGACGACGCGTTCGAGGCCGGCATTCCCGAGAGCTTCAACGTGCTCGTCAAGGAAATGCGCGCGCTCGGCCTCAACGTCGACCTCGTCAACTCCGAGGCGAGCGAGGTGGAGCCCGAGCCCGCACCCGAAGACGCCGTGCCGCGGCTGCCGCCGGCTGCCGCCGAGTAGCAACGAACGGCGGGGGGCTGCCTCCGCCGTGCGCCGCCAACCGCCATCCGGCCGGTGCGGCGCAGTTTTCAAGAGCGCGTAACACGAAGGGCCGGCGCTCAGTCACCGGCTGGCCCTCTGCCCGGTTCCTGGTCGCACCCCGCAGGTGCGCGGGGCCGGGGCAGCACAGCGAGTGACACCAGAGCCGGGACCTGCCCCCGTCCCAGCGAGGAGATACGAGATGAACGAGATCCCGAACATCTTCAAGCAGCAGGCCCAGCTGCCGACCTTCGATCAGATCAAGATCTCGCTCGCCAGCCCCGAGGACATCCAGTCGTGGTCGTTCGGCGAGATCAAGAAGCCCGAGACGATCAACTACCGCACGTTCAAGCCGGAGCGCGACGGCCTGTTCTGCGCGCGCATCTTCGGGCCGATCAAGGACTACGAGTGCCTGTGCGGCAAGTACAAGCGCATGAAGTACAAGGGCCTGATCTGCGAAAAGTGCGGCGTCGAGGTGACGCTGGCCAAGGTGCGTCGCGAGCGCATGGGCCACATCGAGCTCGCCGCGCCCGTCGCCCACATCTGGTTCCTGAAGTCGCTGCCCTCGCGCATCGGTCTTCTGCTCGACATGACGCTGAAGGACCTGGAGCGGGTTCTCTATTTCGAGAACTACATCGTGATCGAGCCGGGCGTGTCGCCGTTCCGCGAAAAGCAGCTGCTGAGCGAAGAGCAGTACAATCAGGCGATCGACGAGCACGGGCCGGACAGCTTCACGGCGGGCATCGGCGCGGAGGCGATCCGCGAGCTGCTGTCAGGGCTCGACCTTGCACGCGAGCGTGAGGAGATCCGCCGCGAGATCGCGGAGGCGACGACGGAGCTGAAGCCCAAGAAGCTTGCCAAGCGTCTGAAGGTGATCGAGGCGTTCATGGAGTCGGGCAACCGTCCGGAGTGGATGATCCTGACGCACGTGCCGGTGATTCCGCCGGAGCTGCGCCCGCTCGTTCCGCTCGATGGCGGCCGGTTTGCGACCTCCGACCTCAACGATCTCTACCGCCGCGTCATCAACCGCAACAACCGTCTGAAGCGGCTGATGGAGCTGAGGGCGCCCGACATCATCATCCGCAACGAGAAGCGGATGCTGCAGGAGGCGGTCGACGCGCTGTTCGACAACGGCCGGCGCGGGCGCGTCATCACGGGCGCCAACAAGCGGCCGCTGAAGTCGCTGGCCGACATGCTGAAGGGCAAGCAGGGCAGGTTCCGCCAGAACCTGCTCGGCAAGCGCGTCGACTACTCGGGCCGCTCGGTGATCGTCGTGGGTCCGGAGCTGAAGCTGCACCAGTGCGGCCTGCCCAAGAAGATGGCGCTGGAGCTGTTCAAGCCGTTCATCTACGCGCGGCTGCAGGCGCTCGGGCAGGCGGCGACCGTCAAGCAGGCCAAGAAGCTTGTCGAGAAGGAGAAGCCCGAGGTCTGGGACGTGCTCGACGAGGTCATTCGCGAGCATCCGGTGATGCTGAATCGTGCGCCCACGCTGCACCGGCTCGGCATTCAGGCGTTCGAGCCGATGCTGATCGAGGGCAAGGCGATCCAGCTGCATCCGTTGGTCTGCGCGGCGTTCAACGCCGACTTCGACGGCGACCAGATGGCGGTGCACGTACCGCTGTCTCTGGAGGCGCAGCTGGAAGCGCGCGTTCTGATGATGTCGACCAACAACATCCTGCATCCCGCGAACGGGCAGCCGATCATCGTGCCCTCGCAGGACATCGTTCTCGGCCTCTACTACCTGTCGATCATCCGCGACAAGGAGCCGGGCGAGGGCATGATGTTCGGCTCGCTGTCGGAGGTGCATCACGCGCTCGAGGCGGGCGTGGTGACGCTGCACTCGAAGGTCAAGGGGCGCTATCTGGCCCACGGGCCGGACGGCGAGGACGTCGTTGAGATCCACGACACGACGCCAGGTCGCATGATCCTGGCCGAGCTTCTGCCGCGCAAGGACGGCATCCGGTTCGACCTCGTCAACCAGCTGCTGACCAAGAAGGCGATCTCCGGACTGATCGACGCCGTCTACCGCAACTGCGGCCAGAAGGAGACGGTGATCTTCTGTGACCGGATCATGTCGCTGGGCTTCCATCATGCGTTCAAGGCCGGCATCTCGTTCGGCAAGGACGACATGCTGATCCCCGATACCAAGAACGGGATCGTGGAGAAGACCGACAAGGAGGTCGCCGAGTTCGAGCAGCAGTACAACGACGGCCTGATCACGCAGCTCGAGAAGTACAACAAGGTCGTCGACGCCTGGTCGAAGTGCACTGATCAGATCGCCAAGGAGATGATGGACCGCATCTCTGCTGTGCAGACCGATCCCAAGACCGGGCGGACCATGCCGATCAACTCGATCTACATGATGAGCCACTCCGGTGCGCGCGGCTCGCCGACGCAGATGAGGCAGCTCGCGGCCATGCGCGGCCTGATGACCAAGCCGTCCGGCGAGATCATCGAGACGCCGATCAAGTCGAACTTCAAGGAAGGCCTGTCGGTGCTCGAGTACTTCAACTCGACGCACGGTGCGCGAAAGGGTCTCGCCGACACCGCGCTTGAAGACGGCGAACTCGGGATATCTGACGCGCCGTCTGGTCGACGTCGCGCAGGATGCGATCATCTCCGAGCCGGATTGCGGCACGGACGAGGGCATCAACATCCAGGCTGTGGTCGACGCCGGCCAGGTGATCGTGTCGCTGCACGCGCGCGCGCTGGGACGTACGGCGGCCGAAGATATCGTCAGCCCCGCGGACGGCGAGATCATCGTCAAGTGCGGCGACCTGATCGAGGAACGGCACGCCGAGGCGATCGAGAAGGCGCAGATCCAGGAGCTGCGAATCCGCTCGGTGCTGACGTGCGAGACGGCTGCCGGCGTGTGCGGCAAGTGCTACGGGCGCGATCTGGCGCGCGGCACGCCGGTCAACATCGGCGAGGCGGTGGGCGTTATCGCCGCCCAGTCGATCGGCGAGCCGGGCACGCAGCTGACGATGCGCACGTTCCACATCGGCGGCACGGCGCAGGTGGTCGACACGTCGTTCATCGAGTCGAACTTCAATGGCACGGTGAAGATCCGCAACCGCGCGCTCGAGCGCGACAGCCAGAACCGTCTGGTCGCGATGGGCCGCAACATGGCGATCGTGATCGTCGACCAGACGGGCAAGGAGCTTGCCTCGCACAAGGTGACGTACGGTGCGCGCCTGCACGTCGACGAGGGCGATACCGTCAAGCGCGGCACGCGCCTCGCCCAGTGGGATCCCTATACGCGTCCGATCCTAACCGAAGTGGACGGCGACGTGGCATTCGAGGACCTGGTCGAAGGCATCTCGATGCGCGAGTAGACCGACGAGGTGAAGGGCACGTCCAACCGCGTCATCGTGGACTGGCGGGCGACGCCGCGCGGTGCCGAGCTGAAGCCGGCGCTGGTGGTCAAGGATGCCAAGGGCAAGCCGATCAAGGTGGCCCGCGGCGGTGACGCGCGCTACCTGCTCTCGGTGGATGCCGTGCTCTCGGTGGAGCCTGGCGCCAGTGTGAAGGCCGGCGACGTGCTGGCACGCATCCCGACGGCGTCGGCGAAGACGGGCGACATCACGGGCGGTCTGCCGCGCGTGGCGGAGCTGTTCGAGGCGCGGCGTCCGAAGGATCACGCGATCATCGCGGAGATTTCTGGAACGGTCGAGTTCGGCAAGGACTACAAGAACAAGCAGCGCATCACCATCAAGCCGGACGACGAGACGGCGGAGGCCGTGGAGTACCTGATCCCACGCGGCAAGAGCCTTGCGGTTCAGCACGGCGATCGCGTCGAGCGCGGCGACTTTGTCTACGACGGCCACCCAGCACCGCACGACATCCTGGCAATCAAGGGCGTCGAGGAGCTGGCAAACTACCTGATCAACGAGATCCAAGACGTCTACCGGCTGCAGGGCGTGACCATCAACGACAAGCACATCGAAGTGATCGTGCGTCAGATGCTGCAGAAGGTCGAGATCACGGATACCGGCGACACTGAGTTGATCAAGGGCGATCAGATCGACCGGACCGAGCTCGAGGATACCAATCGGGTGATCGAGAAGGCGGGTAAGCGGCCCGCAACAGCGACGCCGGTGCTGCTCGGCATCACCAAGGCTTCGTTGCAGACGCGCTCGTTCATCTCGGCGGCCTCGTTCCAGGAGACCACGCGCGTGCTGACCGATGCGGCGGTCAACGGCAAGGTCGACACACTGGAAGGCTTGAAGGAGAACGTGATCGTCGGCCGGCTGATCCCGGCGGGCACTGGCGGCATGCTGCGCCGCCTGCGCAAGATCGCGGCCAAGCGCGACGAGGTGATTGCAAAGACACGGGCGGAAAGCGACCCGTCGCTGGAAGGCCCGGTGGAGGAAGGCGGCGTCGCCCGCCGCCGTCGCCGCACGACCAGTGAGGCGGCGGAGTAACCGGCGATCGCCGCTTGACATCGGCCACCAGCGAACGTTCTGACACACTGAGTAAACGGCCGCCCATCGGGCGGCCGTTTCGCATTGGTGCGATCGGGTCGCGAAGCGGGCCCGGCTCAGCCGCCGACGCGCAGTTGGAGGATCTGTCCGCCGCGTTTGACGGCGATCTGCCATAGCCGCTGTCGTGGGGCCAGCGCGCGCTCAAGCGTTGCCAGGGTGTCGATCCGCGTGGAGCCGACCTCAACGATGATGTCGCCCGGCTGGAAGTTGAACCGTGCGGCGAGGGAGGCGGGACGCACGGCGAGGATGACCACGCCGGTCTCGTCGTCGATGCCGAGCTCGTCGGTCAGTGCGGGCTGGATGTTGGCGGCGCGAATCCCGTCGAAGGGGTGGCTGCCCGACAGCTCGCGGACATCCTCGGGGCGCAGCGTCGGCGCCGGCCTCAGCTCCAGCGTGACGCGAAGCGGGCGCCCCTTGCGGATGACGTCGAGGGCGGCGCGCTTGCCGGTGCCAATGGTGGTGAGGCGGTAGAGCGCGGCGCGCGGATCGTCGACCTCGATGCCGTCGATACCGGTGATGACGTCGCCGGGCTCGAGGCCGGCGGCGGCGGCGGGGCCGCGGGAGGAGACGCGGGCGATGAGTGCGCCGGCCGTCCGGTTCAGCCGCAAGGCTTCCACGACGTCGCGGGTGACGGGCTCCAGGCGTGCGCCGATCCAGGGGCGCTCGACCTTGCGGCCGCTGATCGCGCTGTCGACATAGAGCCGTACGAGGTTCGATGGGATGGCGAAGCCGATGCCGTGGGACCCGCCCGACTTCGTGAAGATCGCGGTGTTGATGCCGACCAGGCGGCCTTGCATATCGACCAGTGCGCCGCCGGAATTGCCGGGATTGATGGCGGCATCGGTCTGAATGAAGACCTGGGCGTCGGAACGCGCCATCTCGGAGCGCGCCAGCGCGGAGACGATGCCGCTCGTCACGGTTTGACCCACGCCGAAGGGATTGCCGATGGCCAGTACGAGGTCGCCGACCTCGAGCGCGTCGGAATCGTCGAACTCCAGGTAGGGGAAGCGCTCCTTCCCGTCGGCGATCCGCAGGATGGCGATGTCGGTTTTTTCGTCCTGCAGCACGATCCTGGCGTCGAACTCGCGCTTGTCGTGGAGCACAACACGGATCTCGGCGTCGCCGGAGCTCTTCACGACATGGGCGTTGGTGACGACGATGCCGTCGGCGGTCACGATGACACCGGAGCCGAGCGAGTTCTGCACGCGCTCGATCGGGCGCCCGAAGCGCTCGCCGAAGAACTGGCGGAAGAAGGGGTCGTCGGCGAACGGGGAGACGAAGGTGCGCACGCGGGAGCGGACGTAGACATTGACGACGGCGGGGGCCGCGCGCTTGACGATTGGGGCGAAGGACAGCTGGGCGGCCTCGCGGGAGGGCGGCGGCGTGCGCCGCTGGGCGTCGGCCGGCGCGGCCGCCAGCGCGACGGCGATGAGCATGGCGAGAAGCACAGCGCAGTATCGGGCGGCGATCGGGAGGGTCGCTTTCGGCTCGACCCGACGGTGGATTGCAGCTTTGCTCAGGGCTTCATTCATCTGGTCTCGCCTTCGGGTGGGGCACGACTGCCACCGGGCATCGCGCGATTGCGCTCGATTGCTTTATCTAGCCGGTTGAATTCGCAGCTTGAAGCCTGTCGAATGCCTCGGTGGGGCAGGAGGCTTTCGGGTTCGCGGTGTGACGTTCAAGACTTGGTCTTTCAAAATCCGGAAAATGCGGCGCCGGCTGGGCCTTGGCGTCGCGTTGCTCGTGGGCTTGCTGATCGGCTTTACCACGTGCGCGGTGCCACCGGTCCGGGCGGCCGACGAAGCCGGGCGTGTTGGCGCCTATTACGAGGCGGCGCGGGCGCTGGTTCAGGCAACGCAATCGGCCGTGTCGGTCGTTGATGGGCGGGCGCTCGGCGGCGAGCAGAAGGGCGAAGTGCGGCGCGAATTGGAATTGATGCTCGCACCGGTTCGCCAATTGGCGGCGATGCCGCGCACGCTTGGGCAAGAGGTCGAGCGCTATGTCGCGTGGTCGGGGACGCGGCGGGGGCGCAGCGCGGGGTTGAGGGAGTTGCGCTATCAATCCGTGCTGGTGGCCAGCGAGCGCCAGGCGGCCAAGCTCGAGGCGCTGCGGGAGGCTTTGCGACGCGCGCCGCTGGTGCGGCTCACGGGGCCGTCTGCGGACCTGTTGTCGAGGGACCGCGAGGTCGGCGATCTCGTTCGCGGGCTGTGGGGCCTGAGCCCCGTCATGCCGGCGGTGAAGGCTGAGGCGCTGGAGCGGATCGTGATCGAGGACCAGGCGCTGGTGCCACGCATCCTGGCGCTGAAGGGTCTTTTGGAGCGCGTCATGGGCGAGGTCGGCGCGCCTTGAGGGGCAGCCGTCGGGCTGTCGGGGCATTCCGGCGGGCGGGTTGCGATCAACGGCGGGCTGGTCCAATGTCACGCCATCAAAAGCGCCGGCGGCCAGGGCAGGACCTGCCTTTCAAGGACCAAGGCCGGCGCACGGAGGAGAGCTCATGTCGAACGATTCCATCGATGCCAACGGCTACCCGATCTGCTTCAAGGTTGCCGCCGGCACGCGCACGCCGGTGGCGCTGGGTGCACCGGGCGAGGACACGATGACGCTGGACGTGCGTCAGGTTGGAAATCACCAGAAAGAGTCCGTCGTCACCGAAGGCGCCAAGGGCAGCGCGTGGCGGATGGCGAGCGACGAGGGCGTGCACCTCAAGGGCACGGATCTTGCGCCGTTTCCGCTGGGCTATTTCAACGCCGGCCTGCAGGCGGATCTCGCCGGCTGCATCGTGCGGCTGGCAAAGTCGCGCGGCGTCACGGTGAAGAGCCTTTCGATGGCACTGAAGAACGGCTACTCGCTGACCGGATCTTTCGTCCAGGGGACCGGTGTCGGTGTCGGTGAATACACGTCCGTCGAGCTCGACATCGAGACGGATGCCGGCGGCGACAAGGCGGCCGCGCTGGTGCGAGACGCGCTGGCGGCCTCGCCGGCGATGGCGATGATTACGTCCAACCTCGACAACACCTTTGCGCTCTACGTCAATGGCCGGCGCCGCCAGGTGACAACGCTGCCGGCGTCCGCGCCGGAGTCGACCGCCGCCGACCCTTACGTCAAATACGCCAAGCTGCCGGTGCCGATGGCGAACGGTGGCACGCGCGCCGACCTCATCATGAAGGCGCCGGAGAAGCAGCCGGGAGAGCCGATCGTCGCGCCGGTCGAGGGCAAGGTGATCCGCGAGGTCTCGGGCAAGGGCGAGCTGATCGACGCCTCGGGCATCTATCGCTCCAAGGTCGGTCTCAATCTGCCGGCGAGCTCGGTGTTCACGTTCACGTCGGACGAGACGGCCGCCGATACCGCGCCGTCCGGGCTTGCGCTTGCGACGGCGGGCATCGCGTATTGCTACATCACGCAGATCTGCCGCTACATCGAGAACCAGAAGCTTGCGATCCGGGCGGTTCGCCTCGTGCAGACGTCGCCCTACGGGGTGTCGGGGGACGGCAAGGGCATTGCCAAACCGTGTGACACGCATCTGTTCATGAGCGGCGAGGCGACCGACGAGGGCTTCGAGACCTTGCAGCGCGTGGCTGCCAACACGTGCTACCTGCACCAGACGATGATCGGATCGCCACGGTTGCTGGTGACGGTGCGCCAGGGTGGCCAGACCGTGTGGACGACCGAGGCCAAGGCCGCGGAATAGTCTCGCGCGAGGAATGGGATCGATTGAGAACGATAAGGGCCGGCGCCTGTGGCGCCGGCCCTTCGCATTGTATGAGGCGCTGCGCCGTGTCAGGCGGCTTTGGCCCGGTTCTTGGCCAGCCAGCCATCCACGAGCTCGACGGTCTGATCGAGGGCTGCGAGCGACTTGCCGCGCTGGGCACCGATGGTCTGCACGAGCTTATCGACGCGCTCGATGTTGGGCGCGCCGGCGGCAAGCGCGCGGGCGGCCGAGGAGGGGCTGCCGAGCGACTGGGCCGCATTGGCGTATTTCTCGAAGGGCACGAGATCCTTGGGGTCGGCGCCGAGGCCGGTGCACAGGTCGACCACCCAGTTATAGACGGCGCGCGAGGTGTCGATGTCGGAGTGCACGGCCTCCTTGATCGGCCGCATGCCGTCCTTGCCGACGCAGCGGTAGTTGCCGGCGATCAGCATCGCCCACTTGGCCAGCGGCACGAAGACGCTGTCGTGGACCTTCAACTTGACGGGGATCTCTGTCGGCTTGCCGTCGACGTCGAAGCGGGCGGCGTCGATGTCGGATTCGATGCCGCGCAGCATGGCAGTCGCGTCCGCGCTCTCGAAGCGCGCAGACTTGAAGTTGGTGGGCAGGCGCACCTGCAGGACGTTGATGGGCTCCTCGGGCGGGCGGAAGGCCTGCGGGTCGGGGCTGCACAGCGTCATGGTCTTGGGGTCGAAGTTGTCCCATACGGTCGGGTCGGTGTAGCAGCCGCGCAGTGTGGACGTATCGAGCCCGGGGATGCGGGCCAGGTAGGGCAGTGGCGGCATGTTCATGATCGACATGCAGGGCTTTTTCGACTTGGCCACTTTGTCCAGCAACTCGCGCACGCCCGGCGAGCGGTACTGCGGCTCCTGCATGGCGAGCACGATCAGATCGAACTTGCCGGGATCGACGTCGGCGGCACCGGCGGCGGACAGCTTGCCCTTCAAGGTGCGGCTGTCGATCTCGACGAGACCTTCGCGGCCCTTGACCGGCATGCGTACGCGGGCGCCCTGGCTGTTGAAGGCTTCCACCTCCGGCGGCAGGCAGACCATCACGGCGGAATGGCCGCCCATGGCGAGCTTGGTGCCCAAAAGGGAGCCGTAGGATGCGCCCATGATCAGCGTATTGGTACTCTTGGACATGGTTTCCTCCGTAGGCTGTCCGAAGCGTTGGGCGCGGTGTCGCGCGGCCGAGCGGCGTGTTTGTCGTTGTGGACCTGGTCTCGGCGTCGTCGGGGAATGCTAGTCAGTCACCCACGGCTAGGCAATCGCGAAAGACTGGCAGGATTTTGCGATGTGGTTTGAGGATCGCCGGGGCGCTCGCTGGTCGCGACACTGGGGGCGTCGTATACTGGCCATCGCCATGACCTCCAAGAGCCGCCCATCGTCCTCACCCCCTGCCTACCGCGTCGCCGACGGCCAATCGGAGGCGGTTGTCGTCGTCGGTGGCGCAGCGGATGCTGGTATCGTCGTGCTGTGCGACCACGCGGCGAACGCCTTTCCGCCGGGGTACGGCACGCTGGGACTGCCGGAGGACCAATTGCGCCGGCATATCGCCTACGACATCGGTGCAGCGGGTGTGACGCGTCGGATCGCAGAGCTGCTGGGGGTGCCGGCGGTGCTATCGCGCTATTCGCGCCTGCTGATCGATCTCAACCGGGGGGACGACGATCCCACGCTGATCATGCGGCTGTCGGACGGGGCGATCGTGCCGGGCAACCGCCACGTGGATGCGGGGGAGCGCGAGCGTCGGATCGCGCGCTTTTATGCCCCCTATCATCAGGCGGTTGACGGCGTGATCGACACCTGCATGGCGGCGGGCGTGCCGCCGGCGATCGTCTCGATCCACAGCTTCACGGAAAGCTGGAAGGGGACGGCGCGGCCGTGGCATGTCGGCATCCTCTGGGACAAGGATGCGCGGCTGGCGGGACGGCTGCTCGATGCGTTCTATGCGCGTCACGACCTGATCGTTGGGGACAACGAGCCCTACACCGGGCGCCTGAAGGGTGACTGCATGTGGCAGCACGGCACACAGCGCGGGCTGGCGCACGCCATCATCGAGATCCGGCAGGACCTGATCCGGGATGCGGCGGGCGAACGGGCGTGGGGCGACCGGATTGCCGACATCCTGGTCGCGCTCAAGGCCGATCCTGCTCAATGGTCGGGCCTCAACACCGTTGAGCGGCACGGCTCGCATACCGATATGCCTGAGATCGGGCCGTGGAAGGCCGGCCCGGCCCGCGCCGGACGGTGAGTGCCGGCTGCCAGCATGATCGTTTCAACAGGAGACCGCAGATGAGCGACGACAAGACCCGGATGGAAGCAGAAGCCGCCGCCTACCGCCGGCTGCTGGCGCACCTGCGCGCGCGCACGGATGTGCAGAACATCGACATGATGAACCTTGCCGGCTTCTGCAGGAACTGCCTTGCGAACTGGTACCAGGATGCCGCCAAGGAGCGTGGGCTGGAGGTGACGAAGGACGGTGCGCGCGAGATGGTCTACGGCATGCCCTACGAGGAGTGGCGCGCCAAGAACCAGACCGAGGCGTCGCCGGAGCAGAAGGCGGCGCTCGAGAAGTCGCATTCCCACAAGCACTAAGCCTTCACGCCTTGTGGATGCGATCGTGCGAACGGCTGTTGCCGCGAATCCCCGCGGCAACGCTTGCGTGGAGGTTTTGCACCGGTTGGCGAAAGCTCTGGACGAATGACGGGGGTGCGTTGCGGGGGGCGAGGCGTGCCGATAGCGTCCGACCTGGGCATTGCGGGGTAATGCCCGCGGCGGTCCGGCGGCTCTTGGCAACGAGGGCCGCGGCCGCCGCATCGATCCTTCCCAACGGGAACGCTTGTCCATGACCACTTTGCCAGCGTCCGCGCAGAACCAGCTCCGCCAGTTCATCGAGCAGATCGAGCGACTGGAAGAGGAGAAGAAGTCGATCGCAGACGACATCCGGGAGAAATTCCTGGAGGCGAAGGCGGTCGGGTTCGACGTGAAGGTGATGCGGCAGGTGCTGCGCCTGCGCAAGAAGAGCATCACCGAGCGGCAGGAAGAAGAGACGGTGCTCGACGTCTACATGCATGCGCTGGGTATGATCGACGGGGCGTTCGCGGCGGACAGTTCGCGCGGCTCCGACGACGACAGCGACGATGCGATGATCGCGGCGGAGTAGATCCAACTCTGCTGGTGGAGTTCTTTTTCGATACGGCGCGCCGATGGGCGCGCCGTTTTCGTTTCAGGCGACGTCGCGGCGATAGAGCAGCAAGCCGATTGCGACCAGCGCGCCGACGACGCACAAGCCCACGCTCCAGGGGATCATGGCGCCTTTGAAGATCGGCAAGGTCAGGAACATCATCAAGCTGCCGAACAGCTGCGTGGTCGCGCCGAAGATCGAGGATGCCAGGCCCGCGATGTCCTTGTGGGGATCGATGACGAGGCTCGCGGCGTTGGCGAACACGATCAGGAACAGGCTGTTGAAGGCCAGCATCAGCGCGGTGAAACTGATCCAGTCGAGCGCGTCGAGCGCGGCGAGCGCCAGCACCGAGCCTGCCGCCAGGGCCAGAAGAACGGCGGCCGCGCGGGTCGTGGCCAGCACGCCGAAGCGAAGGATCAGACGGTTGTTGGCGATCTGGGTGACGAACAGGCCGATTCCGGCCGTCGAGAACAGGAGCGCGAAGGCGATGCCGTCGATGCCGAACGCGGACCGATAGAGGCGCGGTGCGTTGGCGATGTAGGAGATGATGCCGAAGTAGAGCAGGCTCGCAGCAATCAGGAAGAAGCGCGATTGCGGGTGTTTCAGGACTCGCATGAAACTCGCCGAGAACCGGCGCGGGGCGAGCGCTTGCGGGTCTGGAGAAGCGTTCGTCTCCTTCAGGCCGAGGATGGAGGTGGCGAGCAGCAGCACGCCAAGCGCCAGCATCGCGGCGAACGAGAAACGCCAGGTGCCCAGCGAGATCAGACCGTAGCCGAGCAAGGGCGCAAAGATCGGACCGAGCGCGAAGATCGCCATCGACAGTGCCATGGCGCGGGCAAGCTCCATACCGTGGTGGGTGTCGCGCAGGATGGCGCGCGCCACCACCTGGCAGCAGGCGCTGCCGAGGCCTTGACAGGCGCGTCCGGCCAGCAGGGTACCGATGCCGCCTGCGACCGTCGCCAGCATCGAGCCTGCGATATAAAACGACAGCCCCGTCATGATCGTCACGCGCCGGCCGAAGCGGTCCGAGGCCGGGCCGAATACGAGCTGTCCTGCCGCGGAGACCAACACGAACACTGGAAAGGCGAGCTGGATGTCCTCCATGGTGCCGCCGAGGTCGCCATGAATGGCGAATAGGGCGGGCAGCATGACGTCGTTGGAGAACGCCGACACGGTCAGCAGAAGGCCGCAATAAAACGTGAGGAAGATGGGGGACATCGAACCTGGCAGGTGAGGGCGGGCGGCGGGCGAAGCGCCACTGGTATCAGGCGGCATCGCTGCCGTCAGCCGACATTCCAGGTCGGCAGGCGTGCGTTGCGCGCGTGCTGAAAGTTGGTCTGCCGATGTGCCGGGCGGGGTCTCGGGGCGGGTGGGCGTGGCGGCGCGGGGCGGTCAGGCCGGCTCGGGCGCGGCGGGTCGCTCGCGGATCAGATCCCAGGCGACATTGATCTGCTTGGTGCGCTCCTCTCGGCGCAACCGGTCTTCCTCGTCGCGGGCATGGTCGGGGTGCCAGCTGACACGCAGGGCGTCGACGACCTTTTTGAGGATCGCGGGGCTGACGTCGGGATTGACGCCGAGCAGGTGGAGGGCGGCCTCGCGGGTTTGCGGCAGGGCCGGTGCGGCGGCCCGCCCCGCGAAGCTCTCGCATGCACCTTCGGCGATCTTGACGATACGGTAGAGCTCGCGGATCGCCGTCTTGTGGCGGATCTGGCGCTGGCGCGCGTCCAGCGGCGTGCCGTCGACGCGTTCGGTGAGGGACAGGCGATGCCGGATCACCTCGACCTCCTGGCGCAGGACGCCCTGCAACGGCGGCGCGGCGCCGAGGCGATTGATGACCATGTCAGTGGCGCACATGAGCTGGCCGACGGTTTCCTCAAGCGCGTGCCCGGAAGGCATGGGCGTTGGTTCGCGGACGGCGGGATTGCGATGCGCGCGGTGGTCGGGCGGCGTGTGCGTGCGAAGGGTGGCGCCCGCGCCGGCGGTGGCGACGAGGCGCGAGGCGCGATGGCGGCCCGTGACGGCCAAGAGCGCGAGCAGCGCTGCGAGCGCAGCCAGCGCACCGGGCCCGCGTCCCAGCGTCTCGATGCCGGTCCAGGCTCCGCGCAAGGGCGCGGGCAAGCGTTCGGCGAGCTCTTGGGCGGCCGCCGCGGCGTCGGTTGCGACGGTGACATGCCAGGCCGACGGTGCGCTGGACGTCTGCGGGGCGGCTGGTTGCGGGACTGCGGGCGGGTTAGCCGCGGCGGCGCCTTGGGCCGTCCCGGCTTGGCCGTCCGGGAAGGCGGCCGCGGGGTTTGCGTCCTTTCCCGGCGGGCGTGGTGGCGGGCGCGCGGCCTTTGCGTCCGATGACGGGCGCGTTGGCTGTTCTGATGCGGGTTCGGGTTTGAAGGCGGCCGGACGTGGCTTTTCATCAAGGGGGCGATGCCCGGTTGTGCGCGATGCATCGGCTGGCGCGGCTGCGAGCACCGGCTCGCGCCCCGGTGTGTCGAGGCTCGCCTGGGGGGACGGTTGGAGCGCCGTCGGTGTCTCGGTGCGGCGTGGCGCATGTTTGGCGGTTCCGCCATCGGCGCCATCGGCCTTGCGCCGCATGATGTCCATCAGGGTCGGGGACGGCGGATCCGGGGGGATGGCGCGGGCCAGCGCCAGGCTGGAGGCGCGCAGCGGCTCGGGCGGGGGTGTCTGGAGGAGGCGTGCGCCGACCATGTCGACGGGCGCGAAGCCTGGTGGCATACGCGCGATCGCGTGCAGCTCGACCTGGGGGCGGCGGCAGCGCGGGGCCGGTTCCGCGCCGGGGAAGCGATCGGCTGCCGATCCGGGCGACCGGCATGCTGCGGCGATTGAGCGGGGGGCGGCGCGGAAGAGCACCAGGCGTCCGTCCTCGACGGTGGCGGGACGGTGCGACAGGCGCAATGCTGCGGCAGCGACGTTCACCCATTCGATCCGTGTGCCACCGCAGACAATGTCGAAGCGGTGCACGTTGACGACATCGCAGCGGGTGGCGCGGGGGCCGAGGCAGATGCGCACGCGACGCACGCCACTGTGCTGGACGACTTCATAGGTGCGCGGCGCGGCGACCGGCGCAAGGGCGAGTCGGCCCTGATCGCTGGCGCAGGCGTACGGCATGCGCAACTGATCTGATCTGGCCGGCGCGGGCGCCAGCATCAACAGGCCCGCGACAGCGGACACGAACGGCCGAAGCGACACGTAGGCCCCCGGTGCGTAATTCCCCCTCGAGCCTGCTTGCGTCACCTCCCCGCACCGGTTGGGACGACGTGGCAGCCTGCAACCGTCCCCGGACGGCGTGCGGCCAAAGCACACTCAGGCATCATGTGGCCAAGACATTCGGGCGACACTGTGACGATGACGCACGGATTGGTGGCGCTGCGCCGCTCCGGCTCGGGGCGCGGTCCGGCAGGAACGGAACCGAGCACGCGTCCGACGGCTCTGGCGGCGCCAAAACGACGGCGGGCTCCGCGCTCGAAAGAGCGTGGAGCCCGCCTGTCCCGATTACCGCATCACCCGGCCCCGCACCAAGTGCCAATCGGGCCTTGGGATGCGATCGATTGCGGGAGGCTATTCGCGTCCGGGCGGATTGGAAACCTGTCGATGCGTGGAAACAGTTCAACGCCCCGCGGACCGCGGCATGGGCGTGGTGACATCATCCGGCCACCTTTGCCATGCGGCGGCGGTAACGTCGTCCGCGCGGCTTGCAGGGCGCAGGGTTGCGCCTTCGGGTGTGGCGGCGCGGGTGGGATGGGCTCGTCCAGCCCCTGGTTCCGCCGTTGTGGAGTGGAAGTGTGCAGTGCGCTCTGTCTCGTCAGGCAGCGCCAGCGGGCGATGCTCAAGCCGGTTCCAAAGGCCCAGACGCTCCAGTTGCGTCTCGATCGAGGCGGGGGTGCGGGCGTGCTGGCGGGCGATGGCGGCGATGTCGCGACCCTCGCGGAACGCCATGGCGAGCCGGTCGCTTTCACTGTCGGTCCAGCGTGCGCCCGAGCGGGGCGGGATGTCGGTGGGGCGTTTGGTGCGTGCACGCCGCTCGACCTCGATACAGGTCAACATTCCCTCCCAGGCCACCATAGGCAGCGTCACCGCTTGTCCGCCGACGTGCGTCAGCGTCGCGAACAGCCCACCGTCGCTGGTCTCGAACGTGTAGGTGTTCTCGCCGCTGTGCCACTGAAACCTGTCCCACGTCACCCTGGCCATCACGCGCCTCCCACTGTGCCGGTCTGCGTCTGGTTGCAGCACCATCGTCAGCATAGGGTGCAACTTTGGATCAAATCAAGAACAAAAGTGGATTTCATTCGTCACGGGAACACTGAGACTTCTGGTGCGCCGGTTCCGATGGGGAAGTCCGGCGCGGTCGTTTCGACGGGGCGGGCGCTGAGCGCGATCAGGTCGGCGGGGGTGAGGCCGCGCGCGGGATCGGCATAGGGGGTGGGGCGGCCGTGTTCGATGAAGCTGCCGAGGTGCCGCGAAAAAAGCACCGAGCGCAGGCAGGGCTCCAGTCTCGTGCGCTCGTAGGCGGCGAGTGCGCTCGGCAGGTCGTTGTCGGCGGCGAGGGCGTGGGCCAGCGCCATGGCGTCCTGTCCCGCCTTGAGGACGCCGGTGCCGACGTGCGGGCGGGCGACAAAGGCGGCGTCGCCCAGCAGGGCGATGTTGGCGAAGACCATACGTGAACTGACGACATCGTACATCGGTTGGAGCATGTCGCCCTGCGCGCGTGTGACGATCTCTGCGAAGAGTGGGGGCATCAGCGTGGCGGCGTGGCGCTTGAGGCGGGCGAAGTGTTCGGGGCGGATCAGGGGTGGAGGAATGTTGACGCCGTGGTGGTGGCCGTGGGCGTCGGTCAGCAGGTCGCGCATCGTCGCCTCGTCAACGCGCCTGTACCAGAGATAGGCGTACTGCCGCCGCCCCGGTGCGGTTGCGTAATCAGGCCCGCAGATGGGATAGCCGTTGAGTTGTCCGTCGCCGGGGAAGATCCAGACGTAGCGGTGGAACAGGGTGTCGCGGAAGGCTTGCGACAGATCGCGTTCGGGGACCATGCCACGGAACGCGAAATAGCCGGCGTAACGGGGCTGGACGTGGGGGGCGAGGAGTGCGCGGGCGCGCGAGCGCACGCCGTCGGCGGCGACGACGAGATCGGCTCGGATTTCACGACCGTCGCTGAGCGTGACCGTGGTTTGCGGGGTGCCCGGCACCAGATGCTCAAGGCCGATGCCCGCACGATAGCGGTCGGCCGGAAACGCGGCGCGCAGGGTGTCGTGCAGGAGGCCCCAATAGGTCAGGTATTGGGGGTGGGCGAAATAGGCCAAGGGGCGGCCGGTGGCGTCGTAGGCGGAGCGGCCGGCTACGTCGACGCCGTTGATGCGGTCGCGGTCGATACCGCAGGCCCTGAGAATGGGCGACAGCTCGGGATGGCCGGCGATGCCGGCGCCGCGCTGGGCGAGCGGCTCGGCGGCGCGCTCGAAGATGGTCACGTCCCAGCCCTGGCGGTGGAGCATGTTGCCGATGAACAGACCGCCCATGGAGCCGCCGATCACGACGGCGGTCCGCGGGCGTCGGGCATCGGAGGATTTCATATGTGGCGTTCCGGGCGGCTAGGCGGGCAGCGGCCGATTTCACACCATGCGCAGGGTGGCCCGCAAGTCGCTTGCCGCACCTGCGATAGGAGCGGCACGGCGGCGGGGGTGTTATCTTGCGTCTGCTGCGGGACGGCTCAGCGCCGGAAGATGCGCACGATCAGAAGCAGCAAGGCCGGCGGTACGAGCGCAAGAAAGCCGTGCCAGATGACATGGGCGCGAACGGCAGCGTCGTAGGCGCCGCGCACGGCTGGATCACGACCCGGCAGGTCGAGGGAGAGATGCGGCCAGGTCGTCATGGCGATCCAGGCGACGCCCGCGATCCAGGCAAGGCAAACGGCCAGCCAGAAGAGGCGGCCCGTGGTCGGCGCGGCCATGGTTTTTTCCCCCGTCGTTCAGGTGCAGCACAGGCTGTAGCCGGGACGGGCGCGCCTGAAAACCCCCGGCGGTCCTGCGGGGCTGCGTGCGCCTCGGGTCAATCGCCCGCGTTTTGGCTGGCAAGGCGCAGGAACGCTTCGAACATGGGGGCGTCGAGATAGGAATCCACCGTGACGATCAGGTGGTTCTCGACCCGGCACACGATGCGGTTGTGGCCGTCGAGCATGTTGCCGCTGGCGCGATGGCGATAATAGTAGAGCGAGTTGGCGCGCACGTTCGGCCCGTCAGCGGTCACATACTCGATGACGCGGGCCAGGAAATCGAAAGTGTCCAGGATGGTCGACAAGCGGCGGGCCAGCTCGGGCTTGTCGCCGGACGTGCCCGCGAACGGCACGGTGGCGTCGAGATTGATGGTGTAGCGCACGTCGTCGGCAAAGCACGCCAACGTTGCAGCGAGGTCGCGGTTGCCCCACGCCTCCAGCATCGTCTGGACCACTCGCGCGGCCTGATCGTCGGTCATGGTTGGATGTGTCACGGGAAATGATTGGTGTCGTGAAGGTTTGAGAGTATTCGCGCAGGATGAATGCCGCCGAAGCCGTCTGAACGCAAGTCAAAAAATGCCGTGATCGTTGCAACTGCTTTAGGCTCAAAGTGCGTATATCTCGTGGAACGCGGCGGACGCCGATGTCGGCTTTTTCAATCTAGCTGTAATTGCCGTAGATCGGTGCTTTGGCCGCCGATGATGCCGCGCGTGCAGAGTGCGTTTGCGCTTGCTGGCAATGCGGCCGGCGAGAGAGTTACCGGAAGGCCCCAACAACCGCGTCGGGGAGGGAGGTGTGTGGCGGTGCGGCCGCCAGGACCTTCCGGCAAGAGCTCCGATCGGCGCGGTTCGGCGCTGTCTCGGAGCAACGGCCAGACATCGGGGAAGCGGGGATCCACCGATGTCTGTCCGGGAGCTCGTGCCTGAGGCACGGTCTCCGGAATTCTTTCGACCTGCCGAACGTAACTTATCGCGCCAATGCCGACAGTGCGTCGTCACCTGAAGCAGCGCGCCCGGTCGGGCAGCAGGTTCGCTTGTTCGATGTCGTGTTCGATCCGTGTTCGTTGCGTCGAGACCTGAGCGAGTGGCGGGCAGGTTGCGCGCAAAGCTCCAATTGCGGAGCACACCCTTCGTCGTTCTGTAACCGGCGATCACACCACAATGGCCGTGTGCGCCGACGAGCCAGGAAACGGGCGATGCCGCTTCATCTCTTGCCCGCACTCACCGCGGGCAACCGCAACGCCACCGAATTGACAGCCCAATTCCGGCAATAGCAGGGAAATCCGGCGTTCCAATTTTGTCCTGGAATTCAAATCATTGCTGTACGCCGAAACAATTGGTGATTTGGAAAACGAGAACAAAATCAACAGCGAACCGTTGTCAGAACCGTGCCGGGCGGATATGCGCGCGGGGGGGCGCGGATTGCGCTTAAGGGGGGACGTGCTGGCGGTGGATTTTGGCCGTTTGGCCCACAAGCGCGCCATTGATCGGACTGCTGCGGGGTAGCGTTCAGCGCCCGGGCGGTTGACTGGAACTCCGGAAACGGCGGCGACGGGCGGCCTGTCATGCGGTGCGGCTTGCCGTCAGCGGGGTGGCGGGGCTATTGCCGGGGGCCACGCCTGGAGGGAGACAATCATGACATTTCACGCCTGGGGTCCCAACGAGCGGCGGGTGGTGTGGCTTTCATCGGTCACGTTGCGACAGGCGCCCGGCTGTTGGGACTATGCTCTGCGCGAGGCTGACGCCATCGAGGCGCACTGGCAGCGGCGCAAGGCTACGCATCCGCGCATGTTCAATGGCGTCGTTCAGCTGCTCGCCGGGGCGCGTCTGGTGGACGGGCATCTGGAGGGCCGGCTCGTCACCACCGACTTCAAGAGCTTTCTCCATTGGAAGGATCATGGTTATCCCGACGACAGCGTGCGCGATGCGTTCGGTTCGGCGCTGCTCGTCTCCGGCGATGACCGTGTGCTGCTCGGGCGGCAGGGAGCTGGACAGCTCAACTCCGGTCTCGCCTACCTGCCGGGGGGGTTCATCGATGCCCGCGACGTGGCGGCCGACGGCTCCGTCGCGATCGCAGACAGCACGGCGCGGGAGCTGTTTGAGGAAACGGGACTCGGTGCGGGCGACGTCGTGTGTCTACCGGGTGCGGTTCTGACGCTGTGCGGCGCGATGGCCTCGATCGCGATCGTTTTCCGATCGGAGCTCGATAGTGGGCGACTGGCCACGCGAATTCGTAGCCATATCCAGGCCGATCCCGATCCGGAACTGGAGGACGTGTTGATGGTCGGGCGTGGCGCGGATCTCGACGGCGTCGCGCTCGCCGATTATGCCGAAGTGCTGATGGGGGCGCTTTTTCCCGGTCGTGGGCAGGGGGTGACGCTCGCGCTGGGCGGCGCGACGGCAGACGGTCTGGTGACGCCGCGCTTGGAACGGCGGCACGAATGAGCCAGAGTGCGCCAACGCTAGCCACAGGATGACGATGCAGCTCCCCTTCCGCACGCTGGACGTGTTCACCGATACCCGCTTCGGCGGCAATCCTCTGGCGGTCGTGCTCGACGCCGACGGGTTGGATGCAACGCGCATGCAAGCCATCGCGCGCGAGTTCAACCTGTCGGAGACGGTGTTCGTTCTGAAGCCGAACAATCCCGCGCACACCGCGCGGTTGCGCATCTTCACACCGGCTGCGGAGTTGCCGTTCGCGGGCCATCCGACGGTGGGGGCGGCCACGGTTCTCGCCCAGCTCAGGGGGGCGGCGGAATCGGGCATGGAGCAATCTATCGTGGTGCTCGAGCAATCGATCGGCAGTGTCCGCGTCGGCGTGCGCCTGCGCGCGGGGCTGCCGCCGTTTGCCGAGTTCGATGCGCCGAAGCTGCCGGAAGAGACCGGCCGCATCGCTTCGCACGAACGCGTGGCGGCCGCGCTCGGTCTGATCCCGAGCGAGATCGGCTTTGAGAACCATCGGCCCGCGCGCTTTGCCGCCGGCAACAGCTTCGCGTTCGTGCCCGTCGCCACGCTGGAGGCGATCGCGAATGCGCGGCCCAACCTGGCGCACTGGTCGGCGGCGTTCGGCGGGCAGGGGCTTGTCGGCGCGTTCCTCTACACGCGCCAGTGCGTGCATACGACATCTGCCGTCCACGCGCGCATGTTCGCACCCGACAGCGGCATTGCGGAGGATCCGGCGACGGGCTCGGCGGCGATCGGGCTCGCCGGCGCCATCCAGGCGTTCGACGGGCTGCCGGACGGCGTGCACAAGCGTGCGGTGGAACAGGGCTACGAGATGCAGCGGCCAAGCCTCATCCAGCTGACGCTCGACGTGGCGAAGGGCAAGCTGCGCGCGGTGCGCATCGGCGGCACGTGCGTGGAAGTCAGCGAAGGGCGGATCGAAATCTAGCGTCGCCGGCAGTGGGGCTATGCGGTTTCATTCGGTCTTGCGTGTGAACTCGATCTCGATGGCCACGTCGACGTCGTCGGAGACGAGCGGCAGCCCGCGGTCGAGGCCCCAGGCCGAGCGCTTGAGGCGCGACTTTGCGGAAAAGCCCGACACCCAGGTGCCCAGATAGGTCGGGTTGACCGGGGCGAGGGGATGCTCGCCGGTGAAGTTCCAGGTGACGTCGAGCACCACGGGCTGGGTGGCGCCGCGCACGGTGAGGTCGCCGATCACCTCGCCGGTGCGCGGGCCGGTCTGGCGCACGGCGGTGCTCTTGAAGGTGATGTAGGGGTAGCGCACGGCGTCGAAGAACTCCGGGCGACGCAGCAGATCGTCGAATTCGCGCGCGGCCGTCTGCACGCTGGCGGTGCGGATGCGGATCTCGACGCTGCCGCCGGCGGGGTCGGTGGGCGAGAAGTTGATCGACCCGTCGACGTCGGCGAAGCGGGCGGACTGGCGGGAAAGGCCCATATTGTCCCAGGAAAAGCGGACTTCGCTGTAGCCCTTGGCGACGTGCCAGGTGTCGGCATGTGCGATCGCCGTGCCGGACGTCAGGCAAAAGACGGCCAGGGCCAGGGCAAGCAGCAGCTCCGGCCAGCGGTGCTGGCGCGCCGGTGTGCTCAGCAGTGGGGCCATGCGTCCTCCGATCCGCGGCTGGTCGATCCCGAAGGCGCCGCGGCGGGCACCACACCTACCGGTCAATGGGGACGAAGGGAAGGCGGGGCCGTCGCGACGGTGGGCGGCATTGCCAGATGAGCCGGCGGGGCTGCGGGTTGCGGGCGCTGGCAGGGTAACGGCGACGTGGGGCGACGTGGTGTGGGGAGCGAGCTACAACCCGGCCGACATGCCGCCGTCGACGGCGAGCTCGGCACCGGTGACGAAGCTCGCGTCGTCGCTTGCCAGGAACAGGGCGGCGCGTGCGATTTCCTCGGCGCGTCCGAAGCGGCGCAGCGGGGTCTGGTCGACCAGCGCCTTGGCGATGGCGGGGTTGCGCAGCACGCGGCTGGTCAGCGCGGTCTCCACGAAGCCCGGGCTGATCGTATTCACCCGGATGCCGAAGGGGGCGTATTCGACGGCGAGGGCCCGCGTCAGAGCCGCCACCGCACCCTTGGTGGCGGAATAGGCGGCGAGCTGGCGCAGGCCGCGGTGGCCCATGATCGAGGCGATGTTGACGAGGGCTGCGTGCGGGGAAGCGCGCAACAAGTCGAATGAATCGCGCGCCACACGCACGACCGCGTCAAGGTTGACCTCGCGGATCTTGACCCAGTCCGCATCGCTCAGGTGGCGGAAGTCGGCGCGAACATTGAGGCCGGCATTGTTGACGACGATATCGGCGCGCTGGTGGGCGGCCTCAATGGCGCGGAACAGGGCGGAGACGTCCTGTCCGCGCGAGACGTCGACGGTCTGCGCCGTTGCCGTGCCGCCGCAAGCGCGGATGGCGCGGGCGGTATCCTCGGCGCCGTCCCCATCGATGTCGGCGATCCAGACGTGAGCGCCCTCGCCTGCGAACACCTCCGCGATGGCGCGCCCCAGTCCTGAGGCTGCGCCGGTGACGACGGCGATGCGGTTGTCCAGTCGGCCCATGTTTCCACCTTTTGTTCCGTCCGGGAGGGATAGAGGGCTCGGTGGCCGGGTTCAACTGAGATGAGCAGACAAAGTCAAAGGCGCCGGGGTGGGTCCCGGCGCCTTGGACGGTGGCGTTTTCCAGAGAGTGTCGTGTGGTCTGAGCCGCCCGTTGGGCTATTTCAGCGGCTCGTAACCGGCGTCGTAGAATTGGCCCCAGCGATGATCGTGGCCGACCTTGAACTTGAAGCCGACGCGGACGATGTCGGCGTCCGTGTCGAGATCGAAGCCAAGCCCGGCGCCGGGGAGATTGTTCCAGGTGTCGAACGTCGTGTGGATGTACTCTGCGAATGCGATGATGCCCCAGCGGGTGCCGAGGTCGTACTCCAGGCCGCCGCCGACGGCGTAGCCGGCCACCGCGTGCGAGGTGCTCAGCCGGTTCGTCGAGGTCGGCGTCGCCACGGTGCGCTTCAAGTCGAGGCCGGCCCAGGCGAAACCGGCCGTGCCGTAAACCATCAGTTCGGGCGTGACGAACAGGCCGAGGCGTCCGCGCAGCGTCGACAGCCATTGCAGGTGCAAGGGCCACATGCCGTTCAGGTCGCCGCTCATGTCGCCGATCGAGACGTCGGCCTCCGCGCCCAGCAGCAGGCGACGGTTGAAGACGTAATCGTAGCCGGCGGACATGCCGAAGGTGGCGCCGTCGAGATTGGCATCCCGGCGGCTGGGGTTCTTCGAGCGGGCATCCATCCAGGTGCCGCCGTCGAAGACGCCGAATTTCAATAGGCCCTGACCGTCGTAATGCTGCGCAGATGCAGGCGCAACGAATGCCAGACACAGTAATGTAGCAGCAGCGAGCCGCGATAGGAGCGTAAGAACCATTGCGATCCTCTCAAACGAGTTCGCCGGCTCGTGCGCAGAAACTTCGAATCGAATCCGGTCTTGAGATTGATAGCATATTCGTCCGGGGCAGGAGCGCCGGTACACAGAATTGGTCGGGTCACTGCATCGTGGTGTGACGGATGCGACACAATGTTGGCGCGCGAATGGGTGCGGGCGCGCAGGCGACGGAGTTTTTCACAGTTGCCGATGCGGCTAATCCACACTCATGTGGCTGGCGGCACCCACTTTTCGCGCAGGGTGACCAGTTCTTCGGCCGCGCTGGGGTGTAACGCCATCGTGGCGTCGAAGTCGGCCTTAGTCGCGCCCATGCGCATGGCGATGGCGGCCATCTGCACGATCTCGGCGGCGTCGGGGCCGAGAATGTGACAGCCGACGACCTTGCCGGTATCGCCGTCGACGATCAGTTTCATCAGCATCCTTTCGTCGCGTCCCGCGAGGATCGCCTTCATCGGCCTAAAGCGCGTCTTGTAGATATCGACCGTGCGGCAGCGCTCGCGGGCCGTGTGCTCGGGCATGCCGACGGTGCCGATCTCCGGTGTTGAAAAGACGGCTGTCGGGATCCAGGCGTGATCGACCGACCATGTCTTGTTGCCGAACTGGGTGTCGGCGAAGGCGTGACCTTCGCGAATGGCGACGGGGGTGAGGTTGAACCGGTCGCAGACGTCGCCAACGGCAAAGATGCTCTCGACGTTGGTGCGCTGGGCCTTGTCGACGACGACGTGGCCGTTCCAGCCGAGCGTGACGCCGGCCGCCTCTAGGCCGAGGCCAGCGACGTTGGGGCTGCGGCCGATGGCGAACATGACGTGGTCGCTGGTGAGCGTCGCGCCGCCCTTGAGCGTGGTGACAAGTCCGGCAGCGGTTTTGTCGATCCGCGTGAAGACCTCGCCGGTGACGATCTTGACGCCGCGCTTTTGCATCTCCGTGGTGACGTCGTCGCGCAGGTCCTCGTCGAATCCGCGCAGCACCTTCTCGCCGCGATAGACGAGCGTGGTGTCGACGCCGAGGCCGTTGAACAGTCCGGCAAACTCCAGCGCGATGTAGCCGCCGCCCGCGATCACGATGCGCTGCGGTAGATCGGCGAGATGGAACGCCTCGTTGGAGGTGATCGCGTGCTCGATGCCGGGCAGCTTGTCGTCGACGTTGGGACGCGCGCCGGTGGCGACGAGGATCGTCTTTGCGGTGAGGGTGCGACCGGTGTCGGCGAGGCGGATGGTATTGCGGTCGGCGAGCGTGGCGCGGGTATGGAAGAGTTCGACGCCGGCGCGCTCCAGGTTGCGGCGGTAGATCTCCTCGAGCCGGCCGATCTCCTTGTCCTTGTTGGCGATCATTCTGGCCCAATCGAAGCGCGTTTCCCCGACAGTCCAGCCGAAGCCTGCGGCGTCCTCGAACTCGTCGCGGAAGCGGCTGGCATAAACCAGCAGCTTCTTGGGCACGCATCCGCGGATGACGCACGTGCCGCCGAAGCGGAACTCCTCGGCGACGGCGACCTTGGCGCCGTGGGTGGCGGCGATGCGCGCGGCGCGGACGCCGCCGGAGCCGGCGCCGATGACGAAGAGGTCGTAGTCGTAGGTGCTCATGGCGGTCTCACGATGCTCTGAAGCGGGCGTTGATCTGTTGGACGAGAGTCGTCTGGTAGACGCGTAGCGGTTCCTTGACGGCTGTGGCGAGCTGGGGAGACAGCGACTTGAAGCGCGCGGAATGCTGGAAGCGGGCGAAGTCGTGCAGTTCCTCCAACGTGAGGTGCGCGATGCAGAATGTGGTGAAGGCGTCGTGCAGTCCCTCCAGATAGGCGGTCACGGCGGGGCCGTCGGGGGCAGCGTAGGCGGCGAGGAAGCGGTCGAAGTCGTCGAGGCGCTCGGCCGGCAATTCCGAGCGCATCACCTCGCGCGCTGCACGGCTCATCTCGGCGACCGCCGCCAGCGCGTTGTCCTCGGCGCGTGTCGCTGCGAGGACGTGGGCTGCGGCGGTGCGGCGCGCGGCTTCCTCGGCAGCGCTCACAACTCCACGCCCCGCTTCTTCAATTCTTTCTTCGCCTCCTCCTCGATCTCGCGGCCGAGCTTGAGCCCCCAGCGCTGGCCTATCACCATCGAGCGCTGTGTGATGCCTGGCAGGGCGGAGACGAGGCGCTGGCCGGCCGGCGTGCGATAGAAGTCGATGATCGCGCGCATGTCCTCCATGGAGAACGTCTCGGCATAAAGCGCGGCGACCTCGTCGATCATCTCGTTCTTGCGATCGGCAAAGCGGGTGGCGAGCTTGTCGATGACGTCGACGATTACAGCGCGCTTGTCGGGGGCGACGGCAGTGAGCGACTGGGCCATCTGGGCCAGCATCATCGGCATGATCGCGTCGATGACCTTGGCGGAGCCGGCGAGCTCCAGCAGCTCGCGGGCAACGACGAGCTTGCCGTCGCCGGCGGGTTTCTGGGCCCATGCGGCAGGTGCGAGGAGGATGCCGGCAGCGATGACAAGCACGGCGGCGACCGCAGTGCGCAGCGAACGCAAAGAGGATTTCATGCCACCTCCCGGGGGGTCACGAGACGTCTCCAAGGACCGTCAAGCCATCGGCGCCGGCAACGACGGCCGCCGTAGCGATGCCGATGAACAGACCATTCTCCACGACGCCAGGGATCGCCTTCAAGGCGGCGTCGAGGGCTTCGGGGTCCTCGATGCGGCCGAACGCGCAGTCGAAGATGTAGTTGCCGCCGTCGGTGACGACGGGCTGGCCGTCGGCGCCGGTGCGCAGGACGATGCGTCCGCTGCAGCCGACCTCGGCGGACAACTCCGTGATCAGCTCCGCCGTCGAAGCCTGCCCGAAGCGGACGACCTCGACCGGCAACGGGAATGTGCCGAGCGTGGGCACGAGCTTGGTGCGGTCGGCGATGACCACCATGCGCTCGGAGGCGACGGCGACGATCTTTTCCCTGAGCAGTGCGCCGCCACCGCCCTTGATGAGGCGCAAGTCCTCGTCGAGTTCGTCGGCGCCGTCGACCGTCAGATGGAGGCGCGGGGTGTCGTCGAGGGTGGTGAGGGGGATGCCGAGGGTGCGTGCCTGGGTGTGGGTGCGCTCGGATGTCGGCACACACAGCACGTCGAGACCGTCGCGGACGCGGGCGCCGAGCAGCTCGACGAAATGGGCCGCCGTCGATCCGGTGCCCAGGCCGAGCCGCATGCCGGGCTGAACCATGTCCAATGCCCGTTGGGCGGCTTGTCGCTTCCAGGTGTCCGGGCTCATGTCCGTCTCGGCTGTTGTTCGGCCCCATTCCTAGGCCGAGATGCCGTTGGAGGGAAGCCGTTCGCCGCGCCATCGTCGGGTGGCTCGCGCGGCCCATGCTGGGCAGGCCGGCATGGCGGGGCTATTGTGGTGGCAGATGCTGAGGCGATGGCATCGATCAAGGGGGCGGCAACTGTTCAGGCCCGGTTCATGGCCGGGGCACTAGGGTGGCAGACATCGAAGAGGGGTTCCCTGAGGCGCCATGCGCTGGCGGGATCGCGTGGCCACAACGAGGGCCGCGCAGGCACGAGAGGAGCAAAGTCCACGCAATGACCCGGTCTCGCACGTTGACGGCTCTGTCTGTGGCGCTTGGCGCTGCAAGCGTGGCTTTGGCCCTGGCGCCGACTGATGCCTCCGCACAGGCGAACTGCCAATGGTATGCGACGACTGCGCTTAAGCAGCAGCAGGAGAATGTCCGGCTGGCCTGCGGCTTCAAGGGCGATGCGTGGTCGAGCGATCTGAGGGAGCATACTCGCTGGTGCGCCAGTGTGTCGCCGGATGCCTGGCGCAATGCCGCCAAGGATCGCGACAAGCAGCTGGCCGATTGCGCCGCCAAGAAGCGCTGAGTGGCGTTCACCTCTCCCTGACATGGATGCAATGGCGGCCGCCAGAGGCACTGGCGGCTTCCGGCTCGGCACTCTCCAAGAGTTCGGCCTAGAGACGGATTTCACGGACGGGGACCGGCGGACCACGCGCACGGTGCCGGTCGGCTGAGCCCGGCGATGGCCAGATTGGGTCTCGGGATCGGGTGTCTGGATTCGGTCTCGGGGTTCGGACTGGAATTCAGTCTGGCCGGACTTGTCGCGTGCGCCTGCCCTGGGGCACTGTTGCCCGCCGCCCGCGTCGCGGCCGGCCACGAGACGGGAGGGCCCATGCCGAAATACGAACGTATCGTCATCCTGACTGGCGCGGGGCTGTCCGCCGAATCCGGGATCGCCACCTTCCGTGACAAGGACGGCATCTGGTCGAAATACGACGTCAACGAGGTCGCGACGCCGGAAGCCTATGCGCGCAACCCGACAAAGGTGCTCGACTTCTACAACATCCGCCGACAGGGCCTCAGGGGCAAGACGCCCAACGCCGCGCACATGGCGCTGGCGCGGCTTGAAGCCGAGCACGCGGGCGAGGTCGTCGTGGTCACGCAGAACATCGACAACCTGCACGAGATGGCGGGCTCCAAGCGCCTGATCCACATGCACGGCGAGCTGCTCAGCGCGTGGTGCCGGAAGTGCGACACGCGCCAGCCGTGGGACGGCGATCTCTCCGTGGATCTGGCGTGCCCGAGGTGCGCCAAATCGGGCGGGATGCGGCCCGACATCGTCTGGTTCGGCGAGATGCCCTACCGGATGGAAGAGATCTACGAGCACCTGGCTTACGCCGACCTGTTCGTTTCGATCGGCACCAGCGGCAATGTCTATCCGGC
The DNA here is from genome assembly GCA_963697205.1 of uncultured Alphaproteobacteria bacterium. Lineage (GTDB taxonomy): Bacteria > Pseudomonadota > Alphaproteobacteria > Rhizobiales > Hyphomicrobiaceae > CAVONB01. The sequence continues at coordinate 50,358 of CAVONB010000017.1, forward strand.
TGCCGGGTTCGTCATGGCGTGCCGCGAGCATGGCGCGCATGCGGTGGAATTGAACCTGGAGCCGTCGGAAGGGGCCTCGTTCTTCCACGAGGCGATCCACGGCCCGGCGACCTCCGTGGTGCCGGCGTTCGTGGAGCGGGTGCTGCGCCGAGCCTAGAGTGCTTCCGACTTTCGTCGCTGTTGTTTTTCGCTCGCGGCGCGCAGTGCCTCCGCGAGGGCGGCCTGTTCGGCCGTCGCGCAGTCGCGCTTTCGCACCTGACGGTGCGGTTTGATTTTCGCTCGCGGCGCGCAGTGCCTCCGCGGGGGCGGCCCGTCCGCTCCGCGCATCGGCCGATCCTGTTGCTGATCACTGTTCGTCAGTGTGCCGACGGGGTCCACACCACGTCGTCGATGCGGGCGGCGCCGGTGGCGAGGAGGATGAGGCGGTCGAAACCGAGCGCGCAGCCCGATGCAGCGGGCATCAGCGCGAGGGCTGCGAGGAAGTCGTCGTCGATGGGGTAGCGCTCGCCGTAAATGCGTTGTTTTTCATCCATCTCCGCCTCGAGGCGGCGGCGCTGCTCGGCGGGGTCGGTCAGCTCGCCGAAGCCGTTGGCGAGTTCCACGCCGCAGGCATAGAGCTCGAAGCGCTCGGCGACCTGATCGTCGTCGGGCGCGCGGCGGGCGAGTGCGGCCTCGCTCGCGGGATAGCGTGTCAAAAGCGTCGGTGCGCCGATGCCGAGGGCGGGCTCGATCATGGTGACGAGGCGGCTGAAGAGAGCGGAGACCGTTTCGTCGCTGGCTGGCGTGTGTCCGAGGTGGCGGGCCAGTGCCGATAGGGTGTCGAGCGTCAGGGGCGCGCCGGCCGGCAAGCCGAGGTGGCGCTCAAAGGCGCGTTGAACGCTGATGGGCACCGGTTCAAGCCGGGTGTCGACGACGCGGCCGCGCCAGCTCCACACGGGATTGTCGGTCGCCTCGGCCGCGATGCGCACGAGGCTCGCGCAGTCGTCCCACAGCGTCTCGTAGCCGGCGCCGGACCGGTACCATTCCAGCATCGTGAACTCGGGCGCGTGCAGGGGGCCGCGCTCGCGGTTGCGGAACGCGGGTGCGAACGTGAAGATTTTCTGCTCGCCGGCCGCCAGTAGCTTCTTCATGGCGAACTCGGGGCTAGTGTGCAGGTAGCGCGGGGCGCGTGCGAGGTCGGTGCCGACGAGCTCGGTGCGGAAGGCGTGGAGATGGGTTTCGTTGCCGGGCGAGATCTGGAGGCAGGCGGTTTCGACCTCGATGAAGCCTTCGGCGGCAAACCAGGCGCGGATTGCGGCCTTGATGCGGGCGCGCGCCAGCAACAGGGGGCGGCGGTCGGCGTGGACGTGGGGCGTCCACCAGGGGGAGGGGGTGGTCATCTGGCTGTCATCGGTCGGCTATCGCAGGCGGCTGGCGGCGAGGGCGCTGCGTGCCGCGCGGCTCTTTCCCTCGGCCCGGGGAAGGGGTAAGAAGCGGCGGGCTTTACCGGGCCGCCCGTGCCGCCGACGGATGCGTCGCCGCGGGCGGTTCCCCTTTTTCAACGGAGAGACGATCGTGGCCAAGGTTATCGCAAGCTCGATCCGCAAAGGCAACGTCCTCGACCTCGACGGTCGGCTTGCGGTCGTGCTGCACGCGGAGAACATCCACCCAGGCAAGGGTACGCCGGTGACGCACCTGGAAATGCGCCGGATCGCGGACGGCGTGAAGGTGACCGAGCGCTACCGCACGACCGACCAGGTCGAGCGCGCCTACCTCGAAGAGAAAGACTTCAACTATCTCTACGAGGACGACATGGGCTTCAACTTCATGCAGCCGGAGACGTTCGACCAGATCTCGCTGTCCAAGGATCTTCTGGGCGACAGCGCGCAGTGGCTGCAGGAGGGCATGACCTGCAACGTCAGCCTGCACGAAGGCAATCCGGTGTCGATCGAGCTGCCGCCGCGCGTGACGTTCGAGATCGTGGAGGCGGACCCGGTGGTCAAGGGTCAGACGGCCTCGTCGTCCTACAAGCCGGCGCGGCTCGCCAATGGCGCCCGCGTGATGGTGCCGCCCTATATCGAGAGCGGGACGCGCGTCGTCGTTTCGACGGAGGACGGCTCGTTCGTGGAGCGCGCGAAGGACTAGCGTGTTTGCGACTTGTTTATTCGCTCACGGCGCGTAGCGCCTCCGCGGGGGCGGCCTGTTCGGCCGGGCCGCCTTGCGGCCTCGACCGCTTCGCGGTCGGCAAGTGGCGCACCGGCTTATTCGCTCATGGCGCGCGGCGTCTTCGCGGGGGCGGCCTGTTCGGCCGGGCCGCCTTGCTGCTTGTCGGCCTCGATTCCATCAAAATCTGAACAGCAATAAGCGCCGCTGCCGTGCGGCTCACGCGCCGATGCTGTCGATACTCAGGAGCTCGTCGGGCTTGGCGACCAGGTCGATCGCCATGCGAATCGCCACCGCCAGCACGAGAAGGGCGAGGCCGAAGCGCAGCTGCTCGGCCTTCAGGCGCTCGCCCATAACGATGCCGTATTGGGCGCCGATCACGCCTCCGATCATCAGGATGGCGCCCAGCATGATGTCGACGCTGTTGTTCAGGGTCGACTGCAGGATGGTCGTAGCGGCGGTCACGAACACGATCTGGAACACGGAGGTGCCGATCACGATGCGGGTCGGCACACCGAGCAGGTAGACCAGCGCGGGCACCAGGATGAAGCCGCCGCCGACGCCCATCAGGGCCGTCAGCGCGCCGACGAACGCTCCCACGCTCAGCAGGGGCAGGACGCTCATATAGAGTTTCGATTGCGGGAAGCGCACCTTCATGGGCAGGCCCTGCACCCAAGTGTGCTGGCCGCCGCGTCGGTAGGAGCTCGACGGGCTGATCGTCGCCTTGCGCCAGGCGTGAGCGCCCTCGATCAGCATCAGCGTGCCGATGACGCCTAGGATGACGACGTAGATCAGGGAGATGGACAGGTTGAGCTGGCCCATCGCTCTGAGGATCTGTTGCAGCTTGATGCCAAGCGCGGTGCCGACGAGTCCGCCGATCAGCAGATAGAGTCCGAGCTTCATGTCGACGTTGCCGCGCTGCCAGTGCCCGAGCGCGCTGGAGACGGAGGAGGCCACGACCAGGCTGGCGCCGGTGCCGACGGCGATGGGCGGGGGCACGCCGATGAAGATCAGCATCGGCGTCAGGATGAAGCCGCCGCCGATGCCGAACATGCCGGACAGGACGCCGACGGCGAGCCCCATGCCGAGAAGCAGGAGCACGCTGATGGGCATTTCGGCGACGGGCAGATAGATCTGCATCTTCGGCGGTCGGTGCGTCCGGTCGGTCGATCAGAACTGTGCGGTTGGCGCAGGCGGCGCGGAGTGCGCCGTCGTTGCCGGTCGGGAGAGCCTGGCATCGCCCCGATCGCACCGCATGTGCCGCGCGCGAACGCACGGCATGAGGGCAGGGGATGTCGTTCCGCTAAAGTGCCACGGTTGGGGGCCGGTGGAAAGCTGTTCGCGGATTTCGGGTTGGACGGGTTCTCGACGGGCGCCAGATCTCACTGTCTTTCGGTGGTCGGGTCTAGCGGGCGTGCGGCCCCGGCCGCTGGTGGCGCTGCGACAGGCCCCGCCCTGGGTCCGTGCCCTGGGTCCGTGCGCTGGGTCTTTGCGTCGGGCTCTGCGCGATCCAAGCGTTTGATCCAGAAGGCTAGCCCGTCGCCTGTCCGTCGCCGTCGATGTCCATGGCGCGCGCGTTCTTCTCGTCGATGGCCGTTGTCAGGATGCGCGCGGTCACGCTCGCCTGGCGCTGCATCAGTGCAACGATGTCCCAAAGCCAAGCCTCGGCCTCTGTCTCGTCGACAAAGGCTGCGGTGCTTGCCTGCTCGAGGCGTTCGGCGACCTCGCGGCTCAGCCGGCGTGCTTCGTCGAGCAGAGCGCTGTCGAGCCTATGGATGAGCATCGCCGATCTCCGCACGTCCCGGTCACAAGGGGGGCGCGTTCGTTAAGCGTTCGTAAAGCGACCTCGGGCAAGCTCTCGTTAACCGAGACGGTAAGGAAATCCAAGCCGTGCGTGGCGTCCACGTTCGAGCCGCGTGGCGTGGCGTGGTGGGAGGTGAGATGTCGAGTGATCCGATCAGCGGTGCCGCGCGCGTGACGTCGAGCCTCAACGAGGTTCGCAACGATACGGGGCGGATCGCCTTTTGCGGGCCGTTCGTGCTGTCGGCGATCACGGGATACTCGATCAGCAGGGTCGAAGACGAGATTCGCCGCTTCCGCGAGATCCCCGCACACAGCAAGCCGATTGTGCGCGGCACCTACACCGACGAGGTGGAAGGCGCACTGAAGACGTTCGGTTTTGACATGCAGCTCGTACAGGGCTTCATGCACCTGCCGAAAAAAGAGCGCCCCAGCGTGTGGACCTGGATGCAGAAGCCGCGCAACGCCTGGGCCCACTACATTCTCGCCATTCATAAGGGCAAGGAAGGGCACTGGATCCTGATCAAGGGTGTGAAGCTGTGCGACACGTTCACGGAAGGCCGCTGGCAGTTCGTGTGCGATGGGCCGCACAAGGGGTGCCGGATCATGGAGGTGTTCGAGGTCCGACGGGCGCTGGATGCGCAGCCGATCGCCTTCGACAGTGCGGATCGGGTGGCAGCGCAGTTGGCCTAGGGCCGCTTGGTGGCAGCAGGCGAGGCGCCAAGAGGAGCGCGGACGGCGGCGGGCCACACAACCAACAAGGGCCGCGATCGGCGCGAGCTGAGCTTCGTGTGAAGCCCGTTCGTGCGCCGGATGCGGCCCTTCCGACGTGCGTTATAGCACGCAAACTGTGACAACATTGTTACCATGGCGCTCACCATGGCGCGCATGCGTGCGATTGGCTGGCGGATGCCAACCTTCGGACGTGGGTACATCGTGATGCTGGGCGGCCTGATTAGATCGCGTCTGCGAATGTCTCGAGCGCTGCCAGATCGTTCAAGCGCAGGCTGCCGTCGGGCTCGGCGGAGATCAGTCCTTCAGCGCGCAGGCCTGCGAGTGCGGTGGCCAAGTCGTTAATGTCGAGGCCGAGCTGGCTGGCGACGGCGCCGCAGGCCAGGTGGTCGCGGATGATGCGCATGTCGCGCCCCTCGTGGGCGTTGGTGCGAGCCAGGACAAGGAGCAGGTTGGCCAGCGTGCGCATGCGGTCGACCGTCGACGTCGCGGTCAGCTGGCGCCGCAGCGACTCGAATTCGATCTCGGTGATGGTCTCGCGGCGGATCGCCAGCGCGGGCTCACATGCCAGCAGGGCGTCGAGCGCCGACATCGGCAGGCGGCTGAGGACGGCGTCGGTCATGGCCGTTACCGACCACGGGTAACTGGACAGGCGCCCGGCGCCGATCAACTCGCCCTTATGGTAGAAGGTCACGGTTTCCTGGCGGCCATCGGACTGGGTGGCGTGGGCGCAAAGCGTGCCGGACACGACGCGGTAGAGGTCGGCCTTGCGGTCGCCCTGGGCGATCACGCCTTCGCCGGCGGCAAAACGCCGAAGCGGAGAGGAGGCCTCGACCGCCTGGTGCAGTGACTGCAAAGCGGCCTCTGCGCCATCCTGCTCGTGCGGCGCATACTCTGTGCGTGCCACATCCAACATCACGGGCTCCACCCGAACTCAACCCGACACAACGAATTGGCCCAAACCTCCGCGTCTCCTCAGAGATCGCGCCGTGAAAGCATATGGTTTAAATGCCACACAATCAACAAGAAATTGGCGCATTTCCCCAGTTTTTCCTTGACGGCAAGCAAATCCTGAATTGCTGCCTTGGGCCGTTGTTCACGCTGTCAAGCGCCGCCCTATCGCAATGGTTCCGTGAAATCCCAAATGTTCTTTCCTAGGCTAAAGGGAGAAGCTGGTGCCGCAGCCGCAGGCCGCCGTCGCGAGGGGGTTGCGGATCTTGAAGGCGGCGCCGATGAGGTCGTCGACGTAGTCGATTTCGGACCCGGACATGTATTCCTGGGACACGGGGTCCACCAGGACACGGATGCCCAGGCGCTCGATGACGAGGTCGTCGGGCTCGGGAGGGGCCTGTGTCAGGTCGAACTTGTACTGAAAACCTGAGCAGCCGCCGCCTTCAACGCTCACCCTGAGGGCTGTGCCGTCGGGTTCGCCGGTGACAATCTCAGCAATGCGGCGGGCGGCGCGATCGGTGACGTCGATGCTCGGCATTGGTGTCGTTCTCCTTGCGTTCTGGTCGCGATGGAGGGGCTCGTCCCCGGCCGCCGGACAGCGCCACCGGCTATCGTGCTCTGACGGTGGGTCGCCCTGGTGAGCGGATCACGAGCGCCTGACAGGTTGCCGTGAGACCTGATTCCTGACTAGTGGTCGTGTCGATGGCGGTCGCGGGTGCCGGCGGTCCGGCCCGTGCGTACGCCCATTTCTGTCAAATGAGGTCGCAAGCCGCGCGTGTCAATCGCGCCGGCGGCCGAAGGCGGATCGGACGAAGGCATGGCGCAAGACGGTCAGGGCTACGGCGAGGGCCTGAAACCGGGCGAGCGATCGCCGGCCGGTTATGCGGCGAGTGCGGCGCCGAGCCGGGGGCGCCTGATCGGCGAGCCGCTGTGTCCCACACGCAGTCCCTGGCAGCGTGATCGCGACAGGATCCTTCATGCCACGGCTTTCCGGCGTCTCATGCACAAGACGCAGGTGTTCCTCTACCATGAAGGGGACCACTACCGGACCCGGCTGACGCACAGCCTGGAGGTGGCCCAGATCGCGCGGACGGTGGCGCGACAGTTGCGGCTCGACGAGGATCTGGCGGAGGCGCTGGCGCTCGCCCACGACCTCGGCCATCCGCCGTTCGGGCATGCCGGCGAACGCGCGCTCGATCGTGCGCTGGGTGCGTATGGCGGGTTCGACCACAACGCGCAGTCGCTGCGTGTGGTCACGCATCTGGAGCGCAAGTACGCGCGGTTCGACGGCTTGAACCTGACCTGGGAAACGTTGGAGGGGCTCGTCAAGCACAACGGGCCGGTGACGGCGCGGGATGCGCCGGTCACCAAGGTCGTCCGTGCCATCGAGGCGTGGCGAAGCCTGGAGGCGGGGTCGTGGGGATCCGGGGAGGCGCAAGTGGCGGCGATCGCCGACGACATCGCCTATTCAACCCACGACATCGACGACGGCTTGCGCGCGGGGTTGATCCGCATCGCGGACCTGCGGGACGTCCCGCTGGCAGGGGAGGCGGCGCGCGGGATCGACGGCGCGGGCGATGGTCGCGCTGTCTACGAGGTGACGCGGCGCATGATTACGCACCTGATCTTCGACGTCGTGGCGGAGAGCCGGCGGCGGCTTGCGGCGTGTGCGCCGGCTGCCGCCGACGATATCCGCGGGGCACGTGCGGGGGTGGTCGCTTTCTCGGCGCCGGTGGCCAGCGACATCGCCGCGCTGAAGACGTTCCTGTTCCGGCGCGTCTACCGGCACAACCGCGTGATGCGCGTCATGTCGGAGGCGGAAGCCAAGATTGCGGCGCTGTTTGCGCGTTATCTGGACGACACGACGATGCTGCCGGGGCCGTGGCGGCAGGCCGTGGAGGGGCTGCCGGCGCGGCGGCGGGCGCGGGCGGTGGGCGATTTCGTGGCGGGCATGACGGACCGCTATGCGCTGGCCGAGCACGAGCGATTGCTCGGCGCAACGTGAGCAGGTTCGGTCCGTCGGGTCCGACCGCTAGACGGCGAAGTCGCCGTCGCCGAGCTGTGCGACGTTGAGGTTGCGGATGGTGATCTGGTCGCTCGTGCCGTTGAAGGCGATGACGGTGTTGAAGCCTGCCCCGAACGCCACTTCGGTGATCGAGGCGGCGGCTTCCAGCTCGGCCAGCGTATCGATGCCTGATCCGTATCCGGTGAGGTCAAGAAGATCAGTGCCGTCGACGAAGTCGTAGATGGTGTCGTGGCCGAAGCCGTCGACGAAGCGGAACGTGTCCGCACCCGCACCGCCGATCAACGCGTCGTTGGTGGTCGACACGCCGCCTCCGGCCACCACGCCCTCGATCACCTGCGATCCCGCCGCGCCGACCACCTGCTGGCCGCCGCCGTTGACGCCCGCGTCCCAGAAGGTGCGGAAGATCTGCGTCACGCCGCCTTCGTACTCGCGGTCGATGTAGAGCCAGGGCTTGCCGGCGTTGGCGCTCGAGGTGTCGTTCGTGCGCTCCAGCGTGATGACGCCGGCCGTGAAGAATTGCTCGACCAGTGTGTCGTCGGCGTTCGACGCCGTGTTGTTGTCGTTGATCGTGTCGACTTTGGTGACCACGCCGTTCTCCAGCGTCGTCGTGATGGTGGAGAACGTGCGGGTCAAATGACCGTCGGTGTTGACGATCGTCGTCGCAAAGCCTGTCACGGGATCATACGTGAAGTTGAGCGTGATGCCGCCCTCCGGCCCCGGGAAGTCGTAGTCGTTGGTTTGCGCGATCTGGCGGCCGAGGCTGTCGTATTGGACGTCGATCGTATCCCAGGGCTGTATGTCGTCGCCGTCGTCGTAGGAGATGATGAAGCCACCGAGACCGTCGGGCACCGCCTCGACGTCGGACGCAAAGCCGGGGCTCGACCATTCGACGCGTTCGACGCCGGCGTCGATCAGCTGCTTCACCAGTGCCGTGTTCACGCCCGGTGTGGTGCCCAATTTGACCACATCGTTGGCACCTGCCGCGTTTGTGATGAGGGCTGCATCTGTCACGCTCGATAGCGTCAGCGTCGTGCCGACCGCACTCGTCAAGGTGATCGCCTCGATACTGGTGCGCGTGAAGCCCGACAGATCCCCCGATCCGCCGCCGTCGATGGCGAGCGTGTCGAAGTCGTCGCCGCCGTCGATCACCTCGCCTGGTGCGACATCTGCAAAAGTGATGTGCAACGTATCGTCACCGGCAAGGCCTAGCAGCGTATCGGCGCCGGCCCCGCCCGTCAGGTCGTTGGCGGCCGCATTGCCGCGGATCTCGTTGTCGAGCGCGTTGCCGCCGCCGGCGACCGCGGTCCCCGTCAGCTCGAGGTTCTCTACGTCGTCGGTCAGCGTGTAGCTGATCGCGGCGAACACCTTGTCGGTTCCCTCCGCCGGCGATTCGAAGACAACGTCGCCAATCGCATCGACGTAGTAGGTGTCGTCGCCCGTCCCGCCGATCATGACGTCGAAGCCGGTGCCGCCGTCCAGCAGATCGTTGTCGGCACCGCCGTCGAGCGTGTCGAAGCCGGCGCCGCCATACATCTCGTCGTTGCCGGTGCCGCCGTCGAGCAGGTCGAGACCGCCATCGCCGTAGAGCTTGTCGTTGCCGCTGCGGCCGGTGAGCTGGTCGCGGCCTTCGCCGCCGCGCAGCGTGTCGTCCAGAACACCGCCCGAGACGTCGTCGTTGCCGGAGCCGCCGGTGAAGTCGAGCTGCTCCAGCCGGAAGTATTGCGTCCCGTCGCCCATGTCGCCGCCCGACGAGAGCACGTCGAGGGTCAGGTTGGCGAGGAAGCTTGTTCGCGAGATGATGGCGAGATCGGTGCCGTCGCCGCCGTCGATGGTATTGTCGGTATCGTTGCTGACGAGGATGTCGTCGCCGGCCTCGCCATAAAGTTGATCGGAACCGCTGCCGCCGTCGATGGTGTCGTTGTCGGCGCCGCCGTAGCCGTAGTCATTGTCGTCGCCGAGGTCGATCCAGTCGTTGCCGTCGCGGCCGTAGACGAGATCGGTGCCGGCCGCTGCCGTGATGCTGTCGTCGCCGCCGCCGGCATCGAACGTATCGCTCAGCGCGCCGCCGGTCAGCGTGTCGTTGCCCGAACCCGTGGTGAGCCCGAGGCGCTCGATGTTGACGAAGGTCGTGCCGTCCGAAAGCGTGTGCAGGACGCTCGAAGTCCGTAATGTCGACGGTCTCGGCCGTGGTCGACGTCGAACGGTTGATTCCGGCGTAGTCCGTGTCGGCGCCGCCGTCGATCACGTCGACGCCGCCACCGGAGATGATCTGGTCGTCGCCGTCACCGCCGAGCAGGGTGTCGTCGGGCGTGGCGGGTGTCGCCGTGCTGTCGCCATCGTTTAGGTTGTCGCCGTCTGCGCCGCCGTCGAGCGAGTTGCGCCCGCCGCCGGCCTGCAGGTTGTCGAAACCCGTGCCACCCGTGATGACGTCGTCGTCCGCCTCACCAAAGAGCTGATCGTTGTCCGCACCGCCGTCGAGCGTGTCGTTTCCGGTGCCGCCACGTAGCTGGTCATTGCCGGCGCCGCCGTCGAGCGAATCGTTGCCGCCGTAGCCGTACAGCACGTCGTTGCCGGCGTTGCCGCGCATGGTGTCGGCAAGGCCGCTCGTCTGATGGGCGAGGATTTGGTCGTTGCCAGAGCCGCCCGTGAAGTCGATCTGTTCGAAGTTGTTGATTTGGCCGTTGTCGCCGGTGCCAGCAAAGAAACTCAGATTGACGAAGAAGTTGTTGGTCTGGCTCGACCGGTCGAGCATCAGAAAGTCGATGTCGTTGCCGCCGTCGAGCGTATAGAACGTGCCGGTCTGCGAACCGTCTCGCGAAATTACGGTGTCGTTCCCATCACCGGACGAGATATTGTCACGCCCGCCGCCGCTGTCGATGGTGTCGTTGCCGCCGCTTGTGACGAAGCGGTCGTCGAAAGCCCCACCCACCAGCGAGTCGTTGCCCGTGCCCGACGTGTAGTCGGTCCGCTCGACGTTGACGAGGGTGGCGCCGCCAACGAGCGTCTGCTGCACCGTCGGATCGGTCAGGTCGATCGTCTCGGCCACCGTGCTGGTCGCCCGGTTCGCGAGCAGCTGATCGGTGTCCGCGCCGCCGTCGAGCGTGTCGGCGCCGTCGCTGAGGACGAGCCGGTCGTCGCCCGTGCCGCCGTCGAGGGAATTGTCTCCGTCACCGCCGTCGAGCGTGTCGTTGTCCGCCCCGCCCTCGAGCGTGTCGTTTCCGCCGAAGCCCGAGAGGTTGTCGTTGCCGCCATTGCCACGCATATGGTCGGCGAGGCCGCTCGTCTGATGGCCCAGAATTTGGTCGTTGCCTGAGCCGCCCGTGAAATCGATCTGCTCGAAGTTGCGGACCGTTCCGCCATCACCGACGCTCGAGTTGTTACTGAGGTTTATGAACCGGCTGACCGTTTGTCCGGACCGGTCGAGGATCAGCAGGTCGGTGTCGTTGCCGCCGTCGAGCGTATAGGACACGCCGGTCTGAGGTCCATCCCGCACGATCACCGTGTCGTCGCCGTCGCCGGACGAGATATTGTCACGGCCGCCGCCGCTGTCGATCGTGTCGTTACCGGCGTTGGTGGCGAAGCGGTCGTTCAACGCGCCGCCGAGCAGCGAGTCGTCACCCGAGCCGGACGTGAAATCGGTCCGCTCCACGTTGATGACGGATGCGCCGCCCGTGAGCGTCGAGCTGACGGTCGGGTCGGAAAGGTCCAGCGTCTCCGAAACCGTGCTCGTGCCGCGGTTCACGAGCAGCTGATCGATATCCGCCCCGCCGTCGACATGTCCGCGTCGCTAGACGAGCCGATGTCTCGTGCCAGCGTGAGGAATCGTCGCCATCGCCGCCTTCGAGCGTGTTGTTGCGCCCCGAAGGCCTCAAGCGTAGTCGTTGCCGCCCATGCCGCGCAGATAGTCGTTGCCGCATGCCGCGAGTGGTCGGCGAGTGCGCTCGCGTGCCGCACGGTCTCGTTGCCCGACCCGCCGGTAAAGTCGAGCTGCTCGAAGTTGAAGAACCGGCCGCCGTCGGAAAGAAACGACGTCGTGTTGAGGTTGATGCTGTGATTGAGCGTTTGGCCCGAGCGGTCGAGCGTCAGGCTGTCCGTGCCGCTGCCACCGTCGAACTGATAGAAGCTGCCGGTTTCGGCCGCATCGCCCGCGATCACCGTGTCGTCGCCGTCGCCGGCAAGGATACTGTCGCGGCCGCCACCACCGAGAATGGTGTCGTTGTTGGTGCCACCGATGAGCGTATCGTCGCCGATGCCGGCGACAAGCGAGTCGTCACCATCACCCGCATCGATGCTGTCGCGGCCGCCGCCGCCGACGATGGTGTCGTTGCCGAAGCCGGTGACCATCGTGTCGTCGTAGAGGCCGCCGACCAGGCTGTCGGCACCGTTGCCAGAAGAATAGTTCATGCGCTCGACGTTGATCACGGTCGAGCCACCGACGAGAGTCTGCTGCACGGTCGGGTCGGAAAGGTCGAGTATCTCCGCGACGATGCTGGCGGCGTTGTTGGCCTGGAGCAAGTCGATGTCCGCGCCGCCGTCGAGCGTGTCGATGCCGGCACCGACCCGACGACGAGCGTGTCGTCGCCGGTCCCGCCTACGACCGAGTCGTTGTCGTTGCCGCCATCGAGGGAATCGTTGCCCGCCGCGCCGTCGAGCGTGTCGTTGCCAGCGCCGCCTGACAGCGTGTCGTCCAGGCCGCCGCCGAGCAGGGAGTCGTCGGCCGAGCCAGCCGCCAAGTTGATGCGCTCGATGTTGATCAGCGTCGTGCCGTCGACGAGCGTTGTCATAACCGTCGGATCGCTGAAGTCGAGCGTTTCGGCGACCGTGCCGGTGCTGCGGTTGACGATCGCGACGTCGATGTCCGCGCCACCGTCGAGCACGTCGACACCACCGGACGAGGACAGCGTGTCGTCGCCCGCGCCGCCGTTGAGCGTGTCGTCCGGATTCGTCGTCGTCGACGTCGAGTCGTTGTCTTGTATATTGTCGTTGCCGTCGAAGCCGAAGAGTTGTGTGCCGTTCCGGTTGTTTCCGCGGATTAAGTCGTTGCCGGACAACAACTCGCTGAAGATGGTCGAATAATCGCCGTCGTTGGCGAGATGGGCCGAGAACGTCGCGGCGCTGTAGCTGATGTTTTGGATCCGCTCGAGGAATGCGTTGGTGCTCGAAAACCGATCGATTAGCGTGATCGTGCCGGTCACCAGCGTGCCAGGCGGGTTCTCCGCAAAGCCCGAGCCGAAAAGGCGCGTGATAGTGCCGTCGCTGTTGGTGAAATCGACCTGCGTCGCCGAAATGCTCGTCAGCGTGCCGCCGAGATCGCCCCAATAGGTTGCACTGCCGGTCGTAAAATACGTATGCTGGGCCATATCCGCACTCTCCCTTGCGCGTGGACAGGGCCGGGATCGTTCGGGAGAGCCTTGGCGTGTCCGGGGCCGCGACGGGGCACCGGGAAAAAAGCGCAGTCTCGTTCCACCGCACTCGACGCGTCAGGCCATGCGAAGCGACGCAAACCACAATCCGAAAACTGACTATCTTTCTAAGTGGCAGGTTCGAGCAATCAAACGTCAAGGTCTCAGTATGGTTACCGTGGGGACTGGTGTGCAAGCAGAAATCTTCGGCGCAAGGCACGATCCTGTTGCGTTGCCGTACGACAAAATAAGCAATTATACTTATGCAGTTCGTTTTCGGGCTGGGTTCCAATGGCGGCCGGCGCCCGCCCCGACCATGTGCGGCCCCTTTCGCGAATTGGCGCGGCGGCTATGATCGGGCGAGCGTCACAGGAGCACCGTCATGGCAGCCGAATTCGCGTCCAAAGGGGATCTTGCCGACAAGACCATCACCTTCGAGGAGATCGGGAAGGGGCTTTTCGGGTTCACGGCCGAAGGCGATCCGAACACCGGGGTGATTGTGGGCGACGACTGTTGCATGGTGATCGACGCGCAGGCGACGCCGGCGCTGGCGGGGCAAGTGATCGCGCGGGTGCGGCAGGTGACCGACAAGCCGATCAAGTACGTGGTGCTGTCGCACTATCACGCCGTGCGGGTGCTCGGCGCCTCGGCGTTCCAGGCCGACGAGATCATCTGCTCGCAGGCCTGCCGTGACATGATCGTGGAGCGGGGCCAGCAGGACTGGGACAGCGAGTTCCAGCGCTTTCCGCGCCTCTTTCGCAACCACGAGACGATCCCCGGGCTGACGTGGCCGACGCTGACGTTTCCCACCGAGATGACGCTGTGGCTCGGGCGGCGCGAAGTGCAGTTGAAGCACATCGGGCGCGGTCATACGGCGGGTGACATCGTGGCGTGGGTGCCGGATGCGCAGGTGATGTTTTCAGGCGATCTCGTGGAGTACCACTCTGCCTGCTATTGCGGCGACGCGCACTTCCGCGACTGGCAGGGCACGCTCGACCGGCTCGTCGGCTTCAAGCCGCAGTCGCTGGTGCCGGGGCGTGGGGCGGCGCTCCACGGCGAGGCCAAGGTGGCGGAAGCGGTGGCGCTGACACGGGACTTCCTCAACACGCTGTTCTGCGTGGCGCAGTCGTCGGTGACCAAGGGGTTGACGCTGAAGGAGACGTTTGCGGCGGCGCGGGCGGTGATGGATCCCAAGTTCGCCGACTATGCGATCTACGAGCACTGCCTGCCGTTCAACGTCTCGCGGGCCTATGATGAGGCGCGGGGCATCGACTGGCCGGTGATCTGGACGGATGTGCGGGATCAGGCGTTGTGGGCAGCGCTGCACGGGTGAGAGGCGCTGAACGAGATCGTGGCGGCAGGCAGCGCGATCAAGGCGGCGTCAAAGGTTCTGCAGGCGCTCGAACTCGTCCTGCGCGCGCAGCGACTTGCGCTTGTTGCGCGCCTGGGCGATCGCGGAGACGACGAGCATTGCGCAGGCGAACACCAGGGTGCCGACGAGCGCGGCCTGCATGGTCGCCTCGTCGATGCCGAAGCTGTCGAGCAGGGAATGGAAATCGATCATGGCGGGCATCCCGACTGACTTGGCCAGCTGACTTGGGCAACTGACTGGGCCAGTTGACTGGGCCAACCGACCCGGTAGTGATGCGCGGACCGTTTCATTTCGCGACGGCGGACGCCAGCGCGTTCGCAAAACCTCCTGAAAACTTAACGTTGAGCTGCAGGGTTAACGCCGGGTGGACTATTTCGGCCGGGCGCTCGACAGCACCGCGATGAGCCGCCAGTCGCCGCTGGCGCGGGTGTAGACGGCGAGCGCGTTGGAGTTGACGTGGCGCTCCTCGCCCTTGGAATGGTAGGTCGCCATCAGGTGGCAGAAGATGGTGGCGGTGTCGCCGGAGACGGCGATGCGCATGTCCTCGCGCGCGATCTGCTTGTACTCCCAGATCTTGTTCCTGACGCCATCGATATAGCTCTGCTTGGTGTCGGCGACGCCGGTCGAATGCATGTAGCAGAGCTGGTCGTCGAGCAGGCGGGCGAGGGCGGGGGCGTCGCCTGCGAGCATGGCGGCGACGCGGGCATCGTCGGCGGTGCGCACGGCGGCGGCGGCTTCGTCCGTCTTGGGCATGGCGTATCTCCTTGGCGGCGGGCGACAGGCGGTGGGTGGCGGGCTTGGCGGGCGCTGCGGTCTTGTCGTCGGCTCGGCCATCTATACCATGCATGGGCGGCGAGGCGAGGCCGGCTCGCAATGACGCCTGTCAGGGCCCATATCGTGGGGGTTGGATTTTCGTTTGCGCACGCCGCCGGGACTGGCGCGACGCGCGCGCCATTTGTCCCGGATAGCGAAGGGAGTGCTCCATGATCGATGAGACAACACCCAAGGGGCGCATCGTGGCGTCGGCGCTGCGGCTGGCTGCGGAGCGGCCGTGGCGGGAGGTGACGCTGGCGGAGATCGCGCAACGGGCCGGGCTCGGGCTCGCCGATCTCCGGCAAAGCTTTTCGTCGAAGTCTGACATCCTTGCCGCGTTCGCGCGCGAGATCGACGACCAGACGCTGCGGGCTGCGCCGAAGCGCAGCGAGGGGCAGAGCGCGCGCGATGCGATCTTCGAGGTGGTGATGAGCCGCTTCGACCAGCTCGCCCCGTACCGGGCGGCGTTGCGATCGATCCTGCGCGATACGCTGCCCGATCCGGTGCTGGCGCGCAGTGCGCTGTCGTCGCAGCATTGGATGCTGGAGGCGGCGGGTGTCGACACCAGCCGGCCGGCCGGGGCGGTTCGCGTTATCGGCTTGGCGTCGGTCTACGGTTCGGTCGCGCGGACGTGGCTCGACGACGACGACCCCGGCCTTGCGCGCACCATGGCAGCTCTCGACCGACGCCTGAGGAGCGGGGAGCGCTCGTTGCGGATGCTGGACGATGTCGCGGGCGTGGCCTGCCGCGTGGCCCGCATCTTCACGCCGGGCGGCCGGCGGCGGTCGCGAGCGGGTGAGGATCCGACGACGACGCCTGTGACGGGCGCGGGCGTTCCCGATGCGCCGTTCGGCACGGGGCCGGCGGCCTAGACGGGAGATGGGGGAAGGACTGGCATGACAGCGCCTGCGGGGCCGGCTCGGCCGCAGATCACGTTCGACGATTTCATGAAGGTCGATATCCGCGTCGGCACGATCGTGGCGGCGGAGCCCTTTCCGGAGGCGAGGAAGCCTGCGATCAAGCTGCGGATCGACTTTGGGCCCGAGATCGGCGTCAAGAAGAGCTCGGCGCAGATCACGGTCTACTACGCGCCGGAGACCTTGATCGGCAAACGCGTGGCGGCGGTGGTGAACTTCCCGCCGCGGCAGATCGGCAAGTTCATGTCCGAAGTGCTGACGCTCGGGTTTCCCGACGCCAACGGCGCGGTGGTGATGTTCTCGCCGGATCACGAGGTGGCGAACGGCGCACGCCTGTTCTGAGGCGGTCGGGTTTCACGCCATGGGACGCCAGCCGTAGAGCCAGTCGTAGCGGGCCATGATGCGCTCAGGTGGCGCGAGGCGCAGCGTTAGGTCGCGGGCGCGGGCCATGGCGCCGTGCAGGTGGTAGATGCGGCCGTTGTCGCGCGAGGCCGCCTGGACGCGGGCGGCGCGGCGCTGGCGCAGGCCCGCATAGTTGGCGAGCGCCGAGGGAATTTCGGACATCGCGGAGATCCGCGCGAGGCAGGCGGCGAGCGTGACGGCGTCCTCCAGGGCCATGACGGCGCCCTGCGCGAGGAACGGCAGCATGGGATGGGCGGCATCGCCGAGCAGGGCGACGGAGCCGCTGGTCCAGGCCGGTAACGGATCGAGCCGATGGAGCGCCCACGCCCGCCATTCGACAGCTTCGGCAAACAGCGCGCGGACGGGTGCGGCGAATGCGGTGGTACGGCGCGTGATGCCATCGGGGGCCACGACCCGGCTCCAGTCGCGGGAGGCTTCGGCCTCGTCGAAGATGCCGACGACGGCGATCTCACTGCCATCGCGTACGGGATAGTGGACGATGTGCGCGTCGGGCCGCAGCCAGACGCCGGTCTCGCTGGCGGCATCGGGGATGGCGACGGCGGCGGCGGGCAGTACGGCGCGAATGGCGCGCTTGCCGGCGAAGGCGGGTTGGGGCGCGGCGAAGTGGGCGGTCCTCAGGGCCGACCAGACGCCGTCGGCGGCGACGAGTGCGCGGCCGGTGCGCTGGCCGCCCGTTGCGAGGTGCGCGGTGATGCCGTCGTGGATTGGCGCGATGTGGGTGACGCCGGCGTCGGTCTCGATCGTGATCGGGGATAAGCTGAGGGCGGTATCGAGAAGGGCCGCATGGAGGTCGCGGCGGTGGGCCACC
Source organism: uncultured Alphaproteobacteria bacterium (assembly GCA_963697205.1). Taxonomy (GTDB): domain Bacteria; phylum Pseudomonadota; class Alphaproteobacteria; order Rhizobiales; family Hyphomicrobiaceae; genus CAVONB01. Next base: position 67,744 of record CAVONB010000017.1, read on the forward strand.
CAGTAGGGCGCGCCATGACGGCGCTCAAGCCAGTCGCCGAGCGGAAGAGCGGCGATGTCGCGGCCGGTGGTGCCGTTGCGGATACGTAGTGCGCGCGGCCGGCCGACGTGCGGTTTCAGGCGTGGCGCGACGCCAATCATGTCGAGGATGCGGGTTGCGTTGGGGCCGAGCTGGATGCCGGCCCCGTCTTCACCGAACGCGTGGCGGCGCTCGAGTATGCGGCAGGGGATCCCGCGCCGGGCAAGCGCGATGGCGGTGGCCAGCCCACCGATGCCGCCGCCGGCGATGAGGATGGGTTCGCTGGCGGACCAAGCGATGAGCGCGGGGCCGGGGGCTTTGGTGGTTGGCGCGGTTGGCGCGGATTGCGCGGGTGGGGTGGTGGTCCCGACGGCGCCTTTATCGCCGGCGCCGGACATGATCGCCCCCGCGCTACGCCATGACGTCGACGACGCAGCCCTTGGGCTCGCTGTCGTCGGGAGCCAGGCGCGGGTCGTAGGCATAGAGCGTGGAGCAGTAGGGGCACAGGATCTGGCCGTCGGCCCCCATGTCGAGAAAGACGTGGGGGTGGTCGTAGGGCGGACGCGCGCCCATGCAGTTGAACTCCTTGACGCCGATCGTGATTTTTTCCGCGCCGGCATCGTTTGCCAGATGCGGGACAGTGTGTCCGGCCATGCTCGTCTCCGTCGCCGCCCTGCGGCTTGCGGGGGCTGTCGTCAGGTGGGCGGACCATAGCGGCGGGCGGCTGGAAATGATAGGGGAGGCGGCGTCGCACGAGATGAACGGAGAGACCAGCCCGTGCCCACCTTCGACTCCGATGGCGTCGAGATCGCCTACATCGACGAGGGCGGTGGCGATCCGGTCCTGCTCATCCATGGGTTCGCGTCCCGGATCGCGACCAACTGGGTGGAGCCGGGCTGGGTCAAGCTGCTCGTCGGGGCCGGCTATCGTGTACTGGCGATCGACAATCGGGGGCACGGGGCGAGCCAGAAGCTGCACCGGCCGGAGGACTACGGTGCTCCGGTGATGGCGGAGGACGCCCGGCGTCTGCTCGATCACCTGGGCATCGCGCGCGCGGACGTGATGGGCTACTCGATGGGTGCGCGGATCGCGGCATTCCTGGCGATTGCCCATCCCGAGCGTGTGCGCAGTGTCGTCTTTGCCGGGCTCGGCATCAACATGGTGCGCGGCATGGCGGGGACGGGGCCGATTGCGCACGCGCTGGAGGCCGACAGCATCGATCAGGTGACCAACGCCACCGCGCGGACGTTTCGCGCGTTCGCGGAGCAGACGGGCAGCGATCTGAAGGCGCTGGCGGCGTGCATCAGGTCGTCGCGCGACCCGATCACGGCGGAGGCCCTGGCAGCCTTGACGATGCCGGTGCTGGTGGCGGTGGGGACCAAGGACGTGATCGGCGGCTCGGCGCAGGCGCTGGCCGATCTCATCCCCGGGGCGCAAGCGCTGGAGATCACCGATCGAGATCACATGAAGGCGGTCGGCGATCGCGTCTATAAGGATGGAGTGCTGACGTTCCTCAGTCGTCGCCCCTGATCGTCGCAGCGCTCCAGCGAGCGCGAAGCGGACTCGGCCAATCCCGTGCGGAGCACTCTCAATGACGTCGTTCGTTGCCGCCAATCCCGAATACGAGGCGGACATTCGCTCAAGTTTTGCCAGCCAGGGGCTGATGGCGACGCTGAAGGGGCGCATTGAAAGCGTCGTGCCGGGGCGGGTGGTGCTGGTGGTGCCGTTCGCGCCCGGCGTCTCGCAGCAGCATGGGCTGTTTCATGGCGGCGTGATCGGTGCGCTCGGTGACAACGCGGGCGGCTATGCGGCGTTGAGCCTGATGCCGGCGGGCAGCGAGGTTTTGACCGTCGAGTACAAGATCAACTTCATGCGGCCGGCGCGCGGGGCGTTGCTGCGGGCGGTCGGCGAGGTCGTGCGGTCGGGCAAATCGCTGAGCGTCGTGCGGGTGGACGTGGAGGCCGTCGACGGGGATGCCCGGCAACCGTGTGCGGTGCTGCAGGCGACAATGATGAGGGTTGCGGCGGTCGCCTGACCGGGTTCGGTCAACAGGAACCGATCGCCGAGAACCGCTGGACGTCTGTGCGGCTCGTCAAAAAAACAGGCCCAGACAAGGCCAAGGTTGCGATCTGCAAAGGTACAACGCGGGGGTTGTCGCAGATCGGATTGGCGAACTGTCCAGGCCCAGAATGACACGGTACGCGAGACGCACGACCAACGCATACGCGGGACGATGACGGTCGACACACTGGCATGGAACGCAAAACAAGAACGCAAAACGGTGCCACGCCAAAAATCGAAGCCGCTACGCGGTACACTCAACCGATCTGGTGACGCCTACAGACAAACCCACATCGGATTTCTTTTCGTGGTGCATCGGAGCTGAGCCGTCGCGTCGAGCGTGTCTGGGATCTTCGTGCAGGGGGGGCTTCGGGTCCCGGAACCGCCGTCGCTCGCTCTTCACTCATCAACACGTGGGGTCAGCGTAACACTCAGGGGGCGGGTGACCAGCCGTGCGCGGCGACAAAAGTCGACCTGTGGAAAAGGGAATTCGGCGTTGCCGGGCGTGGCACTGCGCGCCGGCCTGGCCGGCTCGGCCGCCGAGGCCTGCGCGCAGCTTTACGCTCGGGCCGCTGGCGTGTCATGCTCGCGCCCATGTGGACGATCGTGACGCGCCTCGTGTGGCTGGTTCTCGTTGGTCTGACTGCGCCGCGGGCGGTGGCCCAGACGCCCGTCGACCTCGAACTCGTGCTCGCCGTCGATGTTTCATTATCCATGGATCTCGACGAGCAGAGGCTGCAGCGCGACGGCTACGTGGGGGCGCTGCGGGATGCCGGCGTCAAGGCTGCCATCAGCTCGGGCGGCCAGGGGCGCATCGCACTCACGTATATGGAGTGGGCGGGCCCGGGCACGGAAAAGGTCGTCGTGCCGTGGACGGTCGTCGATGCGGGCGAGAGCATCGAGCGGTTTGCCGACCGGCTGGCTGCCGCGCCGATCACGCGTGCGCGCATGACGTCGATCTCCAACGCGATGACGGTCGCGGCGGGCCTGTTTGCACAAAGCGGGGCGGCTGCGCCGCGGCGGGTGCTCGACATCTCCGGAGACGGTCCCAACAACGCTGGCCGGCTGGTGGTCGATGCCCGTGACGAGCTTCTTGCCAAGGGCATTGTGATCAATGGACTGCCGATCATGCTCAAGCGCGGGTCGGCGTTCGGCTATTTCGATATCGACAAGTTGGAGATCTATTACGAGGCGTGCGTGATCGGCGGCACGGGCTCGTTCGTCATCCCGGTGCGCGAGGCGGCGGAATTCGCGCCGGCCATCCGGCGCAAGCTGATGCTGGAGATCTCCGGGATCATGGAACTGCCGCGCATCGTGCCGACGCAGGCGCGGGTGGGTCGGCCCGACGCCATCGACTGTGAGATCGGCGAGAAGATGCGTCGGCGGTATTTCGATGAGGACTTCCCCCGCTGAGCTGCCAGGCGCGTGCCGGACGCGACCGTGCTGCCTAGGGCGGGCGCGGCCGGTGCTCGGCCGTTAGCTGGCAACAACGTCTCATCAGCACCCAGAATTGGCCCCCGGTCGGGCACAGACGGGCCCGATTGGCGCCGGAGTGGTGGCTTATCAGGAGGCAGGCTTTGTGCGTTCGTTAACCAAGGGGAGGTAGTCTCGCGAGGCTATGTGGTATCGTCGCGTCCAGTTCCTCGTCCTCGGTGTCGGTGCGGTGCTGCTCCTGTGGGGCTGCGCCAAGAACGGTCCGACATTCATTGCCAAGCATGAGCCGTGGCGTGCCGACGAAGAGACGGCATGCCTGTCGGCCGGCGTGGTGCGCGAAACCTCCTTCCTGAGAGCGCGGGCGGCCCTGGGCGGGCCGAGCGTCTGCGGCGCAGCGCGGCCTTTCGAGATGTCGGGCGCGCTGGGTGGCCGAGTGGTGCTCCGCCCGGCGGCGATGCTGCGCTGTCCGATGGTGCCTCAAGTGGAGCGCTGGTTGGCGCTCGACGTCGAAGAGGCGGCAAAGCGTTTTCTGGGCGCGCCGGTGGTCGAGTTGAAGGTCGCGGCGTCCTATTCCTGCCGACCGATGAACCACGTGAGCGGGGCGAAGCTGTCCGAGCATGGCCATGCCAATGCGCTCGACGTTTCTGCGTTCATCCTGGCCGACGGGCGCAAGGTGACGGTCAAGGGCGGCTGGAATGGCGCGCCGGAGGAGCGCGCCTTCCTGCGCGCGGTTCACGCCGGGGCCTGCCGCAACTTCACGACGGTGCTGGGACCCAACGCGGACCGCAACCACCACGACCACTTCCACATGGATCTGGCGCGCCATGGGCGTGACGGGCTGTCCCGGATCTGCCGTTAACCCAATAAAGAAACAAGCGAATTCTGCGCGACGATGTTTTTGATCGGCCGCAGGACGGCCGCATTTGTGCCGATCCTCTCCCCGGGTCCCTTTGCCGATGATCCGCTGCGGCGGACATATTCGCTGTCGGCGAGAATAAAACCGAAGACGCAGCCGTTATTGCAGCGTCGTGGGGGAGATGGGAACGCGTGACGGACGATATCCGGCGCCAGATGGTCGAGCTGCTACCGCGGTTACGACGGTTCGCCTACTCACTGACGGCGAATCTCGACGAGGGGGATGACCTCGTCCAGGAGGCGTGCGCGCGTGCCCTGTCGAACATCGACAAGTGGCAACCAGGGACGAGGCTGGACAGTTGGATGTACCGGATTACGCAAAATCTCTGGGTTGATCGGGTGCGGGCCAGGAAAGTTCGCGGGGAGGTCGTGGACATCGATGTCGCAGCCGACCTGCCAGGCAGCGACGGGCGCACGATCGCGGAGCAGCGCTCTGCGCTGTCGGTCGTCAATCGCGCGCTCGCCACGCTCGGCGAGGAGCAGCGGACGCTGGTGGCTTTGATTTGTGTCGATGGCCGCTCCTACAAGGAGGCCGCGGAGATTCTGAATGTGCCGCTGGGCACGGTCATGAGCCGGCTGGCGCGGGCACGCAAGGTGTTGCACGAAGCGCTCGAGGGTCAGGTTACCATTCCATCGCTGGCAGCGGAGAGTCATCGTCATGAATGAGTTCAGCGACGAGCGGCTGATGGCCTTTGCAGACGGTGAAATGTCGCCGGACGAGGCAGCGCTGTTGGAAGATGCGATCGCTCGCGATCCCGCCCTGCAGCGGCGGCTGGAGACGTTTCACAATACCGGGCGGCGGCTGCGGCATGTGTTCGAAGTGGTCGAGCAGGTACCGGTACCTCAACATCTGATCGATGCCGTGCTGCGCGCGCCGATCGCTGCGGCGGCAACGGCGCCGCGGCAGGCGCCGGCACCCTCAAGCGGCCTTGCCGATTTCGTGTCGCAGGTGCGCGCATTGTTTGCTACCCCGGCGGGGTGGGCAGCGGTCGCTGCGACCGGAGTTCTGGTGGTTGCGGCTGGCAATGCCCTGGTCGGATCGCGACCAACACAAGATGCCCTGGGGGGCGGAGATCTGGCAGCTTTCAACCGCGTGGGTTCTCTCGCGCCTGCGTCTTTGGCACGCGTTCTGGAGGCAGAACGGGGCGGTCAGATCTCTCAAATCGCGACGGAGGCCGGCAAGATCACCGTCGCCCCCGTCATGACGTTCCGCAGCAGGGACCAGCAGTTCTGTCGCGAATACGCGGCTGCGCGTGGCGGCGACAGTGAGGTGCGCGGCGTGGCGTGCCGGGAAACCGTGGGCTGGCGGATCGTGGCTGGATCGGGACCGGTTTCGGTGCAGGCGCGTGATGGCGGCGCGGTGCGCCCGGCGGAAGGCAAGAGCTTTCGCGCGATCGACGAGGCGGTGGATGCACTCATCGAAGGCGATGTGCTGACCAAGGAAGCCGAGATGCGTGTCATTGCGCGCGGCTGGAAGGAAACGAATTAGCGCAAAGCCGCCGTCGGCGGCAGCGCGCTCAAGAGTTGTCCGACGACCGGTTTTCCGCGCCCCTTGCCCGCACCAGGGGGCCGGCCGGGAACTCGGGCAGCGGGTCAGGCGGCACTTCGGTGCTCGCCTGACCTCGAACCTCAGGCCCGTTTCGCACTGTGTCCGGCGTCCCCGCCGCTGGCTCAGAGCGAAGCGGGCCTGTCTCGTTTTGGGGACTGAATTTTTTTGGTTGAGGTTGTCCGGTTCTCGGCGCCTGTCCAACCGACGCGGTCCAGCGTCTGGCGTGTGCGAAACACGCTGTCTTCCTCTATCTGGCGGCCGGAATCGAGTCTGTCCGGGCCGCAGCGTTTGACCGGGAACGCAGGATCATGCGGACATCGCCGATGGTGATTGGGGTCGAGGCGTGTGGCGTGGCGCGCGATGCGGGTGAAACTGCCGCAGCGAGGGCGTGAGCGGCTCGCTGGGCGGGCCGGCTCGACGCGATGGCCGGGGCCTGGAGACGAGGCGATCGGAAGGCCCGTTCATGCGTGACACATCCGGCGCGCTGTCAGTCGCTGCCGGCCAGGGAGAAATTGGTTTTCGATGTGCCTGCACTTGCGCGCAGGATTTGAGCCGACCAGCCTCCCGTCGTCGACGCGATCGCGCGCGAAGAGCAGGCGAGGGGGGCTTCGGGGGCGCCAAGTCCGTAGATCGGATCGCGGCCGGTGGGGCCGAGGTCGACCAGCTTCAAACGCTTGAGGATGTCGGGCTTCATGGCCTGCTCGCCCGGTGCGAGCAGCGTTGCGGCAAGCGCGGTGACGTAGGGAACGGCGAACGAGGTGCCGGTCTGGTAGCCTTCCTGGCGATTGGGAAGTGCCGTCCAGATGTCGACGCCGGGTGCGGCGACGTCGATGTATTTGCCGTGGTTGGCGCGCCGATATGCACGCATCTTGCGGTCGACGGCCGTGACGGCGATGACCTCGGGGTAGGCGGCGGGATAGACGGGGTCGGCGTAGTGGCCTTCGTTGCCGGCGGCGGCAACGACCAGAATGCCGGATCGCGCGAGCTCGCGGATCTTGTCGGCAAGAAGCGGGTCACTCGGCCCCGCGACGCTGGCGTTGATGACGCGCACGCGATGGCGCTGCATCCAGTCGAGTGCCTCGATCAGGCTGGCGGTGTCGGTGACCGGCTCGCCCTGCGCATCCGAGCTGAAAACATCGGCGACATAAAATTGGGCGGCGGGAATGAGGCCGGGCGTGCCGGTCCCGGGCTGGCCTGCCAGCAATGCCATGACGCCGGTGCCGTGCGCGGCGGTCGCCTTGTTTTCGGACGCTTCGATGAAGGTGCGGGTGACGAACCGCTTGCGGCCGAACGCGGGATGGGCGAAGTCGACCGCGGTATCGATGACGCCGACACGAAGACTGGCGGCGCAGCTGGCGAGCTTCTCGCGCCATTTGATGACGACGGGGCCGAAGCAGCGGTTCGGCTCGCATGGCTCGTTGCTGGCGGGGCGTGTTTCCCCACGGGCGGGCGCAGCGCGATCGGTGGCGGCCTTATAGGACCGGTAGACGTGATTGAAGCCGATGCGTTGCCCGGGCAGCGCGCGCTCGAGCATGCCGCGCGCGGTCACGATGTCGAGGCTGTCGGGCACGACGAGGCGGGCGACCGCGGACGGCCCGCGCCCGGATTGCCGGATCTCCATGCCGAGCTCGCCTGCGACCCTGAACGTGTCGCGGCGTGGTCGCACGACCACGATCTCCTGGCGCATCGTTCGGGTGCGCTGGCCGCGGTCGGCGTCGCGCCGGGCTGCACGCGAGCTGGTCATACGGCGAATGCTTTCGGGCAGCGCGCGGCTGGCCTGGTCAGCGCCATTCGGTCTGGCACCGCCGCGATCGTCCTTGCCGGCCGGGCCTGCGGTTTCGCGACCGAAGCGATCGTTGGCGTCGTTTGCACGCGAGGCGCCGGGGGCTGCCACTGCGGATCCGCTAGGCGCGCCGGCCGAAGCTGGGCCCGCGTTGGAACCAGATCCCGCGTTCGATGATCCCGAAGATGCCGACGAACCGGGACGATCGGAACGGCTGTCGTCGCGCTCCTTGCGCTGGCGTTCCTGGCGTTCCTGGCGCTCGCGGCGGCTTTCGGCATGGGCGAGCGGTATCGGCTGCCAAGCCAGGAACGTGACGCGGGGCGTGGGATGGTCGGACCGACCGGCAATATTTGGTGCGAGCAAAACGGCGATGCATGTGGCTGCCGTCAACTTCGCTGCCGCGAGGCCGAAGCCGTAGGGCCGACTGTGGCGCCTGCGCGCCTTGCCATGACTTTCGTCGACCATCGTGCTCCCCCGAGCCTACCCCTGTATGGCCGGATATCCCGCAATCGTGATCGAATTGCGGACGAAAGTGTAGGCTCATCCGTTATTTTTCGACAGGGCTTGCTGCGTTTTTTTGTCAGGCCCGTTGATAAGTTGGCGCACGTCGGCACAGATCGGCGGGCGTTTTCAGCTATGGGCGCATTGCAGTGTCAGCGCACTGCAACTGCAGGTTCAGCGCCGTCCCTGGCGATTGTCGCGGAAGACGAGGGCGAGGGCCTTTTCGGCATCGCCACGTCCGGCGCCGAAAAGCTCGTCAGGACCCGGCTTGCCCAGATCGATGGCGCTTTCGGTGACAGCGTTGCGCACGTCGGCGCGCGGCAGGCGCGGGTTGCCCTGCAGCAGCAGCGCAATCATGCCGCTGACGTGTGCGGCTGCCATCGATGTGCCGGACTGGACGTCGTGTGCCTTGCCGGGAGCCAGCGTGAAAATGTCGACACCCGGTGCCGACAGCGCGATGTAGCTGCCGTGGTTGGCTTGCGCGAACAGCCGGTCGTCGGGATCGGTTGCGGTCACGGCAATCACGCCGGGATAGGCGCCGGGGTAGGCCGGTGGCGCCTTGCTGCCGCCGTTGCCGGCGGCCGCGACAATGATCGCGTCGCGTGCCGCGGCGGCGGCGACCGCCTTGGCCAGCAGCGGCTCGCGCGGGCCGGCGAGGCTCATGTTGACGACACGTGCGCCTTTGTCCAGTGACCAATCGAGGCCCTTGGCGAGCCAGAATGACGTGGCTTCGAGCGTGCCCTGTGAGCCGCGCGCAAATGCGCGAACATCGAGCAGGCGGGCATCGGGCGCGACGCCGCGCACGATACCTTTTGCTGCAATGATGCCGGCGATTGCGGTGGCATGGGCGCCGCGGCCACGTGAGGGCGGCGAGGCTGCGTCGGGTGCATCTGTGGCGTTGTAACGCTCCACGACGGCGCCTGCGAGATCGGGATGGTCGACGTCGATTCCGGTGTCGATGACGGCGACGGCGACGCCGCGGCCGGTTGCGCGGCGGTGAGCGGTCGCTGCTGAGATTTTGTGGAAGCCGTATTGAAGCGCAGAGTATGCGCTTGGCGTCGCGTCGTCGCCGGGGCCCTGCGGCCGGTAGAGATAGTTGGGCTGCGGGGCGAGTGCGCGTGCATCACCGGCCAGGCTGGCGAGGACCTGAGGCACGCTGCGGCCGTCGGTGATCCGGTAGCGCGCAAGGCGCACGCCGACCTGGAGTAGGTTGGCCTGGTCGAGCAGGGTGAGCTGGAAATCCTGTGCCAGTGCTGCTGCGGTGATGTCGGGTGCGCCGCCGGCGATTTCGACCAAGACCTCGTCGGGCACGAACGGGTCGGCGGCCGCGGCCGCAGCCGCCGGTGGCGTCGGCGGGGGGGGCGCGGGCGTGCCGCGACGGATGGGCGGCGGCGGCGAGGGTGGCGGCGGCGCCACGAGCAGCGGTGTATCGCCGCGTGCGCCGCCCGGCGGCGTTGGTGGCGTCGTGCGATCGAATGCGTCGACCAGCACGAATGCGCAGAAGTGTCCGATCTTGGCGACGTCGCGGCGCAAGGTGCCGGCGGGGCAAAGGCACGTGCCACGCAGGAAGCGGCCGCCAAGGCAGGCGACATCGATGGCGGGCGGCTTCGTGCTTTCCGGCGTGCGGCCGGTGTCGGGCTGGGGCTTGGAGGGCTTGCCGTCGGAAGCGCCCGGCGGGCGTCTCGGCTTGCTGGCGGTCTTGGCCTTCGGCTTCTCGCGCGGGGGCGTGCGGACCACTTTGGTGGGCGGCTTCTTGCGTTTGGGCTCGGCCTTCTTCTGCTTTTTCTTCTTCTCGGCGTCCTGGGCGAGCTTGTTGATGATGCCGATGCCAATGCCGATCGCAATGCCGGTCCCGATGCCGCCGCTACCGCCTCCACCGCCGCCGCGTGAGCCACCCGCCGTCGATCCGGTGGACTGTTGCGCATTGGCGCGCGAGGCGATCGCGGGCAGCAGACAGGTCGCCATCATGACGATGGCGAGAAAGTGGACCATCGGCCGGAGACTGCGGGAACGTTGCATGGCGTCTCTCCCGTCGCGGCTTAGACTATGGGGCGGGCGTCGCGAGCACGACGATCGGTCCGGCGGCTCTCAGTGCTGCGATACGCTCATCGCGCTGTTGACTGCTCATCGTCGCATCGCCGAGCCTGACGCGATAGAGCCCGCCCGGCTTGGGTCCGTCGACGATCGACATGGCGAGCCCGGTGAGAAGTCCGCCGACATCGCCGGTCGTGGCGGTGTCGGCGAAGCGGACGAGGGCATAGGTGCCGTCGGCCGGCTGAGTGACGCCACCCGATGCCGGGCGGAACGCATCGCCGCCCGTGCCGGTCATCAGGGCGCCGATCACGCCGGCCTGAGCGAGGATCAGCAGGGCGGCTGCCGCGCCGGCCCAGCGGATGGTGCCGCTCGCGGGCACTAGGAACAGATCGCGCAGGCCGGAGAGGAGACTTTGGATAACGGTGCCGGCGCCGGCCGGCTGGTGACTGCCCACCGTTGTGCGAAAGGTGGCTGCCGTGTTGAGGGTCACGGGCGGCACGATCGCCTCGTTGTCCCTGACTGCGACGTCGCGTTCATCGGCGGCGAGCGCGCACTGGCGTGCGACGTCGGGGTGCTCGGCAAGATAGCGTGCGACGCGGTCGTGGTCCTCGCGTGAAAGCTTGCCGGTGACGTACCACGGCAGCAGCATCTCGATCTCTTCGCGTTCGGAGAACGTCTCGATGGTATCGGTCATGGCCAGCCTCGATCCACACCGCGTGCCTTCAAAAGCTCGGAGAGCTTCTTGCGGGCATAGAACATGCGCGTCTTCACCGTTGCCTCGGGGATGCCCAGCACGGTGCTGACCTCGGCGATTGATTGCTCGTGGTAGTAGACCAGATCGATGATCTGGTGATGCTCGCTCGACAGGTCGGCGAGGCACTGGCGCATGATGGCGCCCTTGTCGAGCTTTTGCGCGGTGACTTCGGGGGTGTCGGCGTCGTCGGCGATGGCGGCTGCGCGTTCCTCGTCCCAGCTCTCCTCGCGCCGCTTGCGCAACTGGCTGACCGCCCGATTGTGGGCGATCGAGAGCAGCCATGTGCCGGGGCTCGACCGGCCCTCGAAACGGCCGGCGCTGCGCCAGGCTTCGTGAAAGACTTCATTGGTCAGCTCCTCCGCCAGCGCCTCGTAACGCACGAGGCGCACGATGAAACGGAAGACACGCACCTGGTGGCGGGCAATCAGCGCCCGCAACGCGGCCTCGTCCCGCGCCGCCATTCCGGCTACCAGCGTTCGATCGTCGTCGACGCTGGAGGTCATGCGGCCCGGTACATCCTGCATCTTCCAATCGCTTCGTCGCTGGAAGCTGAACAAAGGTTCATGGCTCTCGAAAAAATAGTCTCTGGCGAAAGCCCGCACGGCCCAGGTCCTGTCGACCCGAACAACGCTTGGTCAGGGAGGATAGAGCGTTCGGGAGGGAGCCGCCAGTCCGGACGATCCGCGAGGGTGAAGGCGGGATATGCCGCCGGGCGGCCCCGGCTGCGCGGCGGACCGCCGTCACGGTCGAGAGGGGCATGCAACGCGCGGCCGTGCGCGGGAGGGCGGCGTCTCGCAAGCGTCTCTTAAGCGTTTGCGCCAACGGGGGCCCAGCGGGTGGGTTGCGTGTGGGCGGCGATCGGGCCGCCATTGGACGCGATCGACGCGCCCGCGTGCCCCGGCGTCAGAACTTGGCGCGGACGCCGGCCCCGATCTGGTGGCGCGTATAGGTCTCGTCCTCGACCTGCTCCTTGACGAGCTTGCCGGCGTAATTTGCGTAAAGCTCGACGGTCGGCGAGATCTGGTAGCTGATGCCGGCGGACCAGTTGTACTTGTCGAATGTATAATGCTCGCCGATCGGGCGGACCTGATCGAAATAAGCGCGCGCAAAGTAGGCCCAGGGGCCGTCGACCTTCTGCGCGGACACCTCGTAGGTGATGACGTCGTCAGCGAGGCCGAAGGCGGTCGAGGGCTCTTTGATCTGACGCTCGACGATGCCGCGCAGGGTAAAGGTGGGCGAGACGTACCAGGTCAGGCGCGCATCCAGAAATCCGCGCGTGAAGTCGTCCATGCCGTCTTGAGCGAACTCGCGCCGGTTGACGCGGCCGCCCACGTCCAGGACCAGAGACGACATCATGCGCATCCTGAGGCCGAGAACGGCGTACATGTCGTCGGCGTCGCGGTCGAGCAGCGCGCGGGGCGACTGGTTCATGTAGTAGACGTCGGCGAGGCTGGCGATCAGGAAGGGCGAGATGGTGGCGTTGCGGAAGGTGAGCAGGCTGATCGTCGCGCCATTCTTGGAGAAGTCGAAGGCCGCGTTGCGGGTGGTGTCGAACACGTCCTGCGTGATGCCCGGCGGCATCGGTGGGTTCTTCAACGACAGCTCGGTATGGGAGTGCGCGTTGACGCGCACCTGGTATTCGGCGCCTTCGTGGATCAACTCGGCAAACGTCCGATAGATGTCGGCGCTCTGGAGCGAGATGGCATCGCGATAAAAGGACGTGCCGAACTTGAGGACGTTCGCCGGAGACAGATCGATGCGGGTGCCAAGGGCCACGTCGATGTCGTAGCGGTGCGGGTTGTCGAGGTCGTTGAATTCGTAGAACCGGCCGCGTACATAGGCGTTATAGAGTTCGGTGTCCCTGCGCCGGCCGCTCAGCTTGGCGCCGACCTGGCCCATCTCGTAGATCGAGCCTTTGCCGTCGCGCCGCTGGTCGGGATTGCTGTCGTAGCCAGCCTCGGCGCCGGCGAACGGGTCGATCGTGATGGTCGTGTTCCACACGTTGGCGACCACGTGTCCGCCATCGGCGGACGCGGCACATGGCACCAGCGCCAACGCCAGTGATAGCGCGATCGCAACGGTGCCATATCGGCGACGATCTTCGCCGCTGCGGCTCATGTCGCAGATACCCGCGCCACGTAACATACCCCCCAACCACCATGCCCTAGCCGCCCGCCACAGCCTGGTATGGTCTCCGCTGCCTCATGCACCGCACATCCGCGCGTCACGAGTGAATGCATTTTGAATGTTGTTTTCAGCCGACGCAAAGACAGATGGCGCTGTTCCATGCGATTGAAGCGAGATTGTGGTGGAAAATCGGACGGCAGATCGGCCGTGGTCGTTGGCTCAGTGGTGGCCGGTTCTGCTAATTCTCTGAATATGTTTATTGAATTCGTGATTCGCGGCCGTGTTGCGTGTCGCTTTCCGGTGGGAGGCGTTGCAGGTTTGCGTCATCTGATCCCCAGATTCGATGCAACGGCTGTGCACGTTGACGCCATGGCGGCGCTTCGACGGGACCTGCATGATGGCTGCACGCATGTGAGGCTCGCGCGGTAAGCATCGCGCTTCCAGGTCGAGGAGAGATACGAATGACCGAGAGCACGGGCACGAGTACGGGGCGCGGTGCGGCGGTGGTGACGGGGGGCGCCAGGGGCATTGGGCGTGCCATCGCGTTGCGGCTCGGGCGGGAGGGCTATGGCGTCATCGTCAACTACGCCTCGGACGCGTCTGCCGCCCGTGATGTCGTGGGCATGATCGAGGCGGCCGGTGGCCGGGCGCTGGCGGTCGGCGGCGATGTGGCGGTCACGGGTGATGTGGAACGCATGTTCGCGGCCGGCATCGAAGCTTTCGACGGCATCGACGTGGTGGTTTCCAACGCCGGCATCACGAGCGACGGGCCAATCGCGGAGGTCACCGATGAGGCCTTCGATCGGCTGGTCGCGGTCAATCTGAGGGGCACGTTCGCCGTCCTGCGAGCGGCTGCCCGGCATGTGCGCCGCGGTGGCCGGATCGTGACGGTGTCGACGAGCCTCGTGGGAGCGGCCCGGCCGGGCACGGGCTCGTATGCGGCGACGAAGGCGGCCGTGGAGGTATTGACGCGCGTGCTGTCGAAGGAGCTCGCCGGGCGTGACGTGACGGTGAATGCGGTCGCGCCGGGGCCCGTGGAGACCGAGCTCTACCTCGCGGGCAAGACGCCGGAGCGGCTTGCGCAGGCGGCGGCGATGGCGCCGCTCGGGCGCCTCGGTCAACCCGACGACATCGCCGGTGCGGTGGCCATGCTTGTCGGCCCGGACGGGCGCTGGGTCAACGGCCAGGTGATCCGCGCCAACGGCGGCTACATTTGAGGTTGCGGGCGCGGAGTCCGCTTCACCGGCCTGCCGCGTAGCCCTGCATGCCCCGCGGATTTGCCGCTGCGCGCCGGCGCACGCCATCCTGCGTGGCCGCCGACAGACGGCCCTCGCTCCAGGCGGGGCCGACTTCCACCTTGTGGCCGCGGTGCTGCAACTCGGCGATGGTGGACTTGGGCAGCCGACCCTCCACGACGAGCACGCCGGGGCGGGCGGCACGCGGCCAGAAGGAGGCCGGGAAGTGCTCGGTAGTGCCAGGCCGGCGCGTCGATGGCCTCCTGCAGGTTCATGCCGGCGTGCACGTGGCGCATGAACAGCTGCGTGTTCCACTGGTCCTGCTGGTCGCCGCCCGGCGTGCCCCAGACCATGTACGGCTGACCGTCGCGGAAGGCCATGCGAGACGGACAGCGTCGAGCGCGGGCGCTTGCCCGGGGCGAGCGATCCGGGCAGGCCGTCCTCCAGCCAGAACATCTGCGCAGCGGCTGCCGAGCGGGAAACCGAGCGCGGGCATGACGGGCGAGGACTGCAGCCAGCCGCCGGACGGCGTGGCGCAGAACATGTTGCCGTCGCGGTCGATAATGTCGATGTGGACGGTGTCGCCGTTGGTTTCGCCGAGGCGGCCGACCGTGGGCTCTCCGGCGCCGGCCGCGGAGACGGCCGCACGTCCGTCAGCGACCGCCTTGACGACGACGCGGCCGTCAAAGCCGGCGATGGTGCCGGGACGCTGGTCGTGGCTGGCGGTTGCGCCGACGAGACGGCGGCGCTCGGAGTTGTAGGCCTCCGACAGGAGGATCTCCATGGGGACTTCGGCGAACTGCGGGTCGCCATAGAAGGCTTCGCGGTCGGCGTAAGCGAGCTTGGCGCACTCCGTCCAGATGTGGATCAGCTCGGGGTCGTCGGGTTTGAAGCGGTCGAGATCGAAGCCCTTGAGCAAGGCCAGCATCTGCAGCAGCACCGGCCCCTGCGTCCACGGGCCCGGCTTGAAGACACGGTATCGGCCATAGTCGAGGTGGAGCGGTGCTTCGATCGTGGGGTGCCAGCGTGCCATGTCCTGGCCGGTCAGCACGCCGCGATGGGCGCGACCGGAGACGTCCATCACTTCGGTCTGGCGACAGAAGGTGTCGATCGCTTCGGCGACGAAGCCCTGGCTCCAGGTTTCAGTGGCGCGGCGGATCTCCGCCTCGCGGCCGCCGCCGCCGGCCTCGGCTTCCGAGAGGATGCGCCGGTAGGTCTCGGCATGACGGGGATTGCGGAAAAGGGTGCCGGGGGCGGGCACCTGGCCGCGGGGCAGGTAGAGCGCCGCCGACGTCGGCCAATGGGTGGCGAACATCTCTCTGACGGTGGCGATGGTGGCGGAGGCACGCTCGACCAGCGGGTGGCCGTTCTCGGCATAGCCGATCGCGGCTTCCAGCACGTCGCGAACGCGCATGGTGCCATAGCGCTCGAGCACGGCCATGAAGGTGGGGAACGTGCCGGGGATGCAGGGCGCGAGCAGGCCGGTGCCGGGAATGATGTCGAGGCCGAGGTGGTCGCGGTAGTGCGCAATGGTGGCGCCGGCGGGCGCCGGCCCCTGGCCGCAGAAGACTTCCGGCTTACCGGTATCGCTTGCGTAGACGAGAATCGGCACGTCGCCGCCCGGACCGTTCAGGTGGGGCTCGACGACCTGCAACGTTAAGGCCGCGGCGACGCCGGCATCGAAGGCGTTGCCGCCCCGCTCCAGGATGCCCATGGCGACGGCTGTGGCGATCCAGTGCGTGGTTGCTGCAACGCCGAACGTCCCATCGATCTCGGGGCGCGTGGTAAACGTGTTTGGATTGATGTTCGACATCTGCGGCTTTCGGCTCGGGCGGCGTTGACGTGTCGGGGGCGACGATAGCAGACGACCGGTGGCCTGCAATCGGCGTGTCGCCGACCGTATGCTGCAAAATGAGGCAGCCTGCGCATCTGCGTATAATTGGCGCGATTGAGACTTGCCAGCGCAGGTTCGGGCTGTGACAATCCGCAGATGTCCGTCATCGGGACGGTGGATGAACCACTGCCCGCTCGAGTTTGCTCATCCGTACAAAGGGGAATGCAACATGATGAAACGTACTGGTCTCGGGGGCGCGGTGGCCGCGATCCTCGCAGGTCTTTCTATTCCTGCGGTCGCAGCGGAACCGCCGTGCCAGACCGCCAAGCTGGTCGTGCCGTGGGGCGCGGGCGGCGACACCTACATCATCTTCAAGGTGTTCGAGGAGACGGTCAATAAACAGAACCCGAGCCACCAGCTCCAGGTCGTGACGATTCCCGGCCAAGGCGGCAACAAGGGTGCCAAGGAAGCCGCGAAGGCGAAGCCGGACGGCTGCACGCTGTTCGCCATCCACCAGAGCGCGGTGATCTCCTATCTCGACGATCGCATCGATTTCACCTGGGACGCCTTCGAGCCCGTCGCCAAAGTGGCTTCGACGCCCGACGTGTTGGCGGCTTCGGGCAAGTCCGGCATCAAGTCTTATGCCGACATGAAGAAGCTGGTGAAGGATAGCCCGGACAAGGCCGCGGTCGCCGCGACCATGGGTTCGACCAGCCAGTTCGCCTGGTTGCTGCTCGGCGACATGGAAGACCTGAACTTCAAGTACGTGCCCTTCGACGGTACGGCGCAGCGCGTCACGGCGCTGCTGTCCAACACGGTGCAGCTCGGCTCGACCAACGTAACGACGTCGAAGAAGCACTTCGATTCCGGTGAGATGGTGCCGCTGATCCTGCTCGGCGACAAGCGCTCGAAGGCGGCGCCGAACATACCGACGGCCAAGGACTTGGGCCTCGACCTCGTCTACGCGCTGGAGCGTGGTGTGATGGCGCCGAAGGGCACGCCCAAGGACGTCATCGCCTATTGGGCTGGCGTGTTCGAGAAGGCGACCAAGGACGAGAACCTGAAGAAGCAGTTCGAAGCCAAGGAGACCGACATCGCGTTCATGGGCCCCGACGCCTACCGCAAGTGGTGGGAGAAGGAATACGCCGACCACGAGAAGGTCGCGATCAAGATCGGCATGTTCAAGAAGAAGTAAGCCGTGACGACTGATCGGTGCAGGCGGTCCGCGCGGGCCGCCTGTATCGTTCCATCCGACGAGGACAGGGAAGACGTCGAGGCGTATCAGGTGGAGCCGAGGTCGTGGCGCGGTTGAACAAGGATGTGGTGGTGGCCGCTGGTGCTCCTTGCCTTCTCGGGCGGGGCCTACTGGCAGACACTGTCGTTCCGCACGCGCAACGACGGCATCATGCGTGCCGACGTGTGGCCGCAGGCGATGATTGCCGTCCTGACCGTGCTGGCGCTGATCTACCTGTGGCAGTCGCTTCGTCCGGCCGCCGGCGCCGACAGCGAAGCCAACGCCGAGGCCGGGTCGGCGCCGAACGTCTCGCGGGGCGGTTTCGGCGGCTGGCTGCGCTACTACGCCAATCCGCATTTCCTGTTTTGCGCTCTATTTCGCGTTCCTGGCGACGCTGCCGTGGCTCGGCATGCTGATCGGCGGCACGCTTCTGGTCTTTCTGCATCGCTGACCGTGCTCGGCGGCTGCTGCACCCGGCCGGCTCGGGCTACATGCTGTCATCGCCATCTGTATCGATCGGGTTTATGTGGGCGATTTTCACGTACGGGCTGCGCGTCAGCCTGCCCGAAGGCGAGATCCTTCCGCTGATCCTGCCGAGATGAGGCGGTCGATGCTCGAGCACCTGGTCGAAGCCTTCTGGGCGATCTTCAACCTGCCGACGCTGGCGCTGATGTCGGTCGGCGCGGTGGCCGGGCTGATCGCGGGCGCCATTCCCGGCTTCACCATCGCCATGGCGGTCGTGCTGACGCTGCCGTTCACGTTCGGCATGCCGCCGGCTCAGGGGCTTGCGACGATGATCGGCGTGTTCGTCGGCGGCCTGTCGGGCGGCCTGATGTCGGGCATCCTGATCGGCGTGCCGGGAACACCGTCGTCGATCGCGACGACCTTCGACGGGTTTCCCGATGGCGCGCGACGGGCGGCCCGGGCTACGCGCTCGGGCTCGGCGTGTGGGCGTCGTTCTTCGGCGGCATCATCTCCGCTGTCGTGCTCGTTACGCTGGCGCCGCCGTTGGCCCGCATCGGACTCGAGTTTCAGCCGTGGGACTATTTCTCGCTGGTCATCTTCGCGCTGACGATCACGGTCAGCCTCGCCGGCGACAATCTGGTCAAGGGACTGATCGCGGGCGCGCTCGGGCTGCTGCTGGCG
Organism: uncultured Alphaproteobacteria bacterium; assembly: GCA_963697205.1. GTDB lineage: Bacteria > Pseudomonadota > Alphaproteobacteria > Rhizobiales > Hyphomicrobiaceae > CAVONB01. The sequence goes on from CAVONB010000017.1 coordinate 86,369, forward strand.
ACCGTCGGCGAGTACGATCTCAACGGCGTCGACCGGTTCACGTTCGGCAGCGACTACCTGCAGAGCGGCTTTGCTTTCCTGCCGGTGCTGATCGGCCTGTTCGCCTTCAGCCAGCTGATGTCCGACATTCGCGATCCCGTGACCGCGCGCAAGGCGTTGACCGACATGGGCACGTCCGGCGCCAGCGTCCGGATCGAGCATTGGGCCGCCATCCGCACGGTGCTGTCGAGCTGGGTCAATCTCGTGCGCTCATCGCTGATCGGCGTGTTCGTCGGCGTGCTGCCGGCGGCCGGCGGCTCGATCTCCAACATTCTGGCCTACGACCAGGCGAAGAAGGCGGCTGCGGACGGCGAGACCTTCGGCACCGGCAATCCGCAGGGGATCATCGCGCCGGAGGCCTCCAACAACGCGACGGCGGGCGGCGCGCTGATCACGATGATGGCGCTCGGCATTCCCGGCGACATCGTCACCGCGATCATGCTGGGCGCGCTGCTGATCCACGACATCGTGCCGAGCCCGAAGTTCATCACCGAGCAGCCGGTGCTGGCCTATGCGCTGTTCATGGCTTTCTTCGTGGCCAACTTCGTCGTGCTCGGCTTGCAGTCGGTGACGCTGCGGCTGTTCGTGCTGGTCACGCGCGTGCGCATGTACGTCCTTGCCGGCGTGATCCTGGCCTACTGCGGCATCGGCGTGTTCGCGCTCAACAACACGACGTCCGACATGTGGACGCTTGCTGATCTTCGGCGTACTCGGCTATGTCATGCGCAACCTCGGCTTCCCGCTGGCGCCGATGATCCTGGGCGTGATCCTGGGCCCGATCGCCGAGCGCTGGCTCGCGCGCGCGGTGACGCTGTCCAGTGATCCCACGCAGTTCGTGACGCATCCCTGGTCGCTGTTCTTCCTCCTGCTGGCCGCGTTCTCGCTGGTGTTTCCGTTCTATCAGCGCGACGCGGGCAAGCGCGCGTGGACGCGTGGCTATACGCCGGCAATGCTGTTCAGCCTTGCGGTGCCGCTTGTTATGATGGGCGGCATCGTGCGTCCCGCGATTGCGGCGCTTCTCGTCGTCCTGGGTCTGTGGACTGCGGTGCGCGGCAAGGGACTGGCGACGTCGTTGCCGGGCAACGGTTGAGACCCTTGGGAGTATCCGGCGCGAGCGCGTCGCCGCCCGCGGCTCCGTCAAGGGCTAGGGCCACGGAACAGGAGTACGTCTGATGACGCCACGGCGCGTTGCCATCGCCGGCCTCGGCGCGATCGGCCTCAAGGTTGCACGTTCTTTGGATGCCGGAGAGATCCCGGGACTGGTCCTTTCGGCAGTGTCGGCGCGCGATGAAGGCAAGGCGCGCGACAAGCTCGCCGCCCTTAAGACGCCGGTGCCGGTGGTCGCGCTCGACCGGCTGGCGGAGGGCGCGGACGTGGTCGTGGAGTGCGTGCCGGCGGCGCACTTTCGCGCTGTTGCCGAGCCGGCGTTGCGCAAGGGGCTGACGTTCATGCCGCTGTCGGTGGGCGCGCTGCTCGACAACCTGGATCTGGTGGACGTCGCGCGCGAGACGGGCGGGCGCATCGTCGTGCCGTCGGGCGCGATCCTGGGACTTGATGCGATCCGCGCCGTGGCGGAAGGCGACGTGCAGTCGGTGAAAATCGTCACGCGCAAGCCGCCTGCCGGGCTGGAAGGCGCGCCGCATCTTGCCGCGCGCGGGGAGAGCGTGGCGGCGATCGATCAGCCGCGGTTGCTGTTCCAGGGCTCGGCGCGCGATGCCGCCAAGGGGTTTCCGGCCAATCTGAATGTCGCGGTGGCCGTCTCGCTTGCGGGGATCGGGCCCGACAAGACGGAGATCGAGGTGTGGGCGGACCCGGGCGTGACGCGCAACACGCACACTGTGCGCGTCGTCTCGTCGAGCTCCGACCTGACGATGACGATCGAGAACATCCCTTCGGCGGAGAACCCGCGCACCGGCATCATCACCGCGCTGAGCGTGATCGCCGCGCTGAGGCGGATGACGGCGCCGCTGGTGATCGGTACCTGACGGCGTGAGCCGGGGCGGCAAGCCTACTCGGGCGATTGTTGCATCCAACGGATCAGCCAGCCGGCGGGGATCACCCAGAGCAGGCCGGCGGCGGTGTAGAACAGCAGCTCGGCCGTCTTGCCGACTTGGTTGACTTGCAGCACGGCGGCCGCGGCGACCGCGAGAACGGCGTAGACGACGATCAGGGCAAGAAGCGCGACGGCTCCGACGAGCTTGCGGATGCGGGGCGACAGACGGGCGGCCATGGGCTCTCCTGCTGGGGCGGGCGTCGCCGGCTGGCGGCGGGGGACCGGGGCGCGCGGCTTGGGCGCATTGTGCCGGGCTTGGACGTTTTCTATCTCCCCGGGCAGGCGCACGCGAGCCTTACAATCGGCGCCCGTGGTCGTGGGGCGTGTGGTCCCTGTTGGAAAGGATCGAGGATCATGGCGGTGGAGGCAGCGACGGGGCCGGCATCAGCCTTGCGGGGCGCTGATGCGCTGAGTGCTGGCACGGCGCGGGTGCTCCGCGCCTGGCTCGTGGTCGTGGCTGCGCTGGTGTTTGCGATGATCGTCGTGGGTGGGGCGACGCGGTTGACGGATTCGGGCCTGTCGATCACCGAATGGCAGCCTCTGCTCGGCGCCATTCCGCCACTGACGGCGGGCGACTGGCAGGTGGCGTTCGACAAGTATCGCCAGATTCCCGAATACCACCTCGTCAACAAGGGCATGTCGCTCGATGCCTTCAAGGCGATCTACTGGTGGGAGTGGGGGCATCGGTTCCTGGGGCGGATCATCGGTCTGGCGATGGCAGTGCCGCTGGCGGTGTTCTGGCTGACAGGGCGGCTGACGCGCGGTCTCAAGGTGCGCCTTCTCGGCATCCTGGCGCTGGGCGGGCTGCAGGGCGTGGTCGGTTGGTACATGGTGAAATCAGGCCTGGTCGATCGCGTCGACGTCAGCCAGTACCGCTTGGCGCTTCATCTAACGATCGCATTCGTCATTCTTGGCGCGCTGGTTTGGACGGTGCTCGACCTCGGCGAAGGTGTGCGTGGAACAGGTGCTCGTGCGGCGTCCGCGCCTGAGGCTGCGGGCGCGTGGGGCGCGGTGGGTCTGCTGCTCGCGCTCGGCCTGCAGGTGGTGCTAGGTGCGTTCGTCGCGGGCATGAAGGCGGGGCTCGCCTACAACACCTGGCCGCTGATGGACGGTGCGCTTGTGCCGGCGGGGCTCGGCGTGATGAGCCCTTGGTATCTCAACCTGTTCGAGAATGCGCTGACGGTTCAGTTCAACCACCGGATGCTCGCCTACGTGCTGCTGGCGGGCGCGCTGTGGCATGCGGTCTGGATGTCGGCGGCTCGGTCGGCCCGGGCGGCCGGCGGGTGCACGACGGGGTGGTGGTTGCTGGCGAGCCTCGTCGTGCAGGCCGTGATTGGCATCGCGACGCTGCTGGCGCAGGTGCCGCTGTGGCTCGGCCTGCTGCATCAGGGCGGCGCCGCGGTCGTGCTCGCGATCGCGGTGTGGCATACTCATCGCACGTTGCGCGGCGGCGGCTTGCGGGCGGCCACTGCGTGACCGCCGGGTGCGGGGAGGAGATCACGTTGAGCCGTCTGCACGTCATCTTCGATCTGGACGATACGCTTTATCCCGAGCGCAGCTTTGCGCTGTCGGGATTCCGGGCGGCGGCGCGCTGGGCGGGCGAGACGCTGGGTGTCAATGCTGCCGACGTCGGGCGGCTCGCCGCGCACATGACGGCGCTGCTCGACGAGGGGCATCGCGGCAATCTGTTCGGCATCGCGCTCGGCGCCGTTCTCCCCGATCCACCGGCCGAGCACGTGGCGGCGCTGCATGATGCCTACCGCGTGCACACGCCCGAAGCGCTCGATCTGTTCGAGGACGCGGCCTGGGCGCTCGACCGTTATGCGGGTCTGGAGCGGGCGGCCGGCGATGTCGGGCTGATCACCGACGGGCACCACGTGATGCAGTCGTCGAAGGTGGCCGCTCTCGGCATCGCCGACCGCTTCTGCCAGATCGTCTACACCGGCGCGCTCGGTCCGGGGCGTACGTTCTTCAAGCCGCATCCGCGCGCCTTCGAGACGATGGCGGCAGCGCTGGGCGATGCCGGCGACCGCTTCGTCTATATCGGCGACAATCCTTCCAAGGATTTCGTGGCACCCAATGCCATGGGCTGGCAGACGGTCTGGGTCGACCGGCCCGGCGGCATCCATCATGGCGCCAAAGTGGCCGATGGCGGTGTGCCGCAGGCGACGATCCTATCGTTGCGCGAATTGCCGGATGTGCTCGGCGTGTAGTGCTCGGCGCTCAAGTGGTGAGCGTGCCGACGTTTCGTACCGTTATTTCCCGTCAGGCCAAGCCGAGCATCAGCTCGAGGTTCTGCACCGCGGCGCCCGAGGCGCCTTTGCCGAGGTTGTCGAGCTTGGCGACGAGCACGGCCTGGCGGTGCGTCTCGTTGGCGTAGACTCGTAATTCCAGCAGGTCCGTGCCGTTCAGGCTCTCCGCCTCGATGCGACCCTTGGCGGGATCGGGCGTGGTTGCGACGACCTTGACCAGCGCGGCGTCGCGGTAGTGGACGGCCAACGCAGTGTGGAGATCGGCGGCCTTGGGCTTGCCGGGCAGCGTGTCGAGATGCAGCGGTACTGAGACCAGCATACCCTGCCGGAAGTTACCGACCGAGGGCACGAAGATCGGCCGCCGGGTGAGATTGGCGAAACGCTGGAGCTCGGGCAGATGCTTGTGCTCGAGACCCAGACCGTAGAGTTCGAAGGCCGGTGCCGCGCCAGATTCGTAGGCCTCGATCATGCTGCGGCCGCCGCCGGAATAGCCGGAGACCGCGTTGACGGTGACGGGATGGTCGGGCGCCATCAAGCCGGCGTCGACGAGCGGGCGCAGCAGGGCGATGGCGCCGGTCGGGTAGCAGCCGGGATTGGCGACGTGGCGGGCTGCGCGGATGGCGTCGGCCTGGCCGGGGCAAAGCTCGGCGAAGCCGTAGGCCCATCCCTCGGCGACGCGATGGGCCGTGGAGGCGTCCAGGATGCGCGGCGCCCGGCTGCCGAGCCCGTTTGACAGCGCCACGGCCTCGACCGCGGCATCGTCGGGGAGGCAGAGGACGACGAGGTCGACCTCGGCCATCAGGGCCTGTCGAGCCGCGGCATCCTTGCGCTTGCCCGGATCGATGCTCGCGACCTCGACCGCCGGCATGTCATCGAGCTTCTGGCGGATCTCAAGGCCGGTGGTGCCGGCTTCGCCGTCGATGAACACCTTGGGGCGTTGCGTGGTCCGGGCGGCTTTGGCGTTGGGCATGGCGGCCACCTTTCCAGGGAACGGCGCGTGGCCGCCCGCGGGTTGTCGTTGCGCGATATGCCCGCGCCGGACGGCGGCGTCAATCGCGGGGCTTTCTACAGCAGGCCCATCCTACAGCAGGCCCAGCCGGCCCCGGATGGCATGGAACAGAGTTTCCGAGCAGCCGAACTCGAAGGCCCGGCAAGAGACCTCGTGGGAGCCCGCATAGATCATGTCCAGGGCGACCCAGAGGATGACGAGGAGGCCGAACCAGGTGATCCAGGGATACTTGACGAGCAGGTCCGCGATCAGGCGGGAGGCGATGGCCATCAGCACGATGGCGACCGCGAGGCCGATGACGAGGACGAGCGGCGAGCCCTTGGCGGCGCCGGCGACGGCGAGGACGTTGTCGAGCGACATCGACACGTCGGCCAGGATGATCTGAACGATGGCGGCGCCCGAGCCCATTGCCGCAGCCCCGGCAGCCGCACCTTCGGCGGCCTCGCCGTGCAGGTCGTGGGCGCCGTTCGAGCCGGCGATCTGGCGGTACATCTTCCAGCAGACGAACAGCAGCAGCAGCCCGCCGGCCAATGTGAGGCCGACAATCGCCAGGAGCTGGGTGGTCACTGCGGCGAATGCGATGCGCAGGACAACCGCGCCGGCAATGCCCCAGAAGATGACGCGAGATCTCAGTTCAGGCGCGACGCGGGAAGCGGCGAGGCCGACGATGATCGCATTGTCACCCGCCAGGACGACGTCGATCATGATGATGTTCATCATCGCGACGGCGTTTTCATGCCACCATGCAGCGGTCCCAAGCTGCATCACCTCATTGAGGAGCGGGGCGAGATCCATGTGTCATTGCCTCGTGTTGGACTGCATCGGGGAAACGTGATCCCGCCGATAAGAGTCAGGCGACAGGTGACAGGCGACAGGCGACAGGCGACAGGTGGCTGGTGCGACAGGTGCCGGGCTACAGGTGCGACATGCGCGGGGCATGGCAACGTGTTGTGCATGTCAGCCACGTCTGTCTACCGCGAGGATGCGGCCGGCATATCGGCTTCGTGGTGACAATGACAAGAGCGGGCGCAAAAAAGGGCCTGCCGTTGACGGCAGGCCACGCAATTGGGATCGGGTCGGCATCGTCCGGCGCGAAGTCCGAACGACGCCGAACGCGGATCAGCGCTTAGAGAACTGGAAGCTCCGGCGCGCTTTCATGCGGCCATACTTCTTGCGCTCGACAACGCGGCTGTCGCGCGTCAGGAAGCCACCCTTCTTGAGCACGGGACGAAGGTCGGGCTCGTAGTAGGTGAGGGCCTTGGAGATGCCGTGACGCACTGCGCCAGCTTGACCTGACAGCCCGCCACCCATCACAGTGACGTTGATGTCGTACTGGTCGTTGCGGCTGGCGGCGTCTAGGGGCTGCTTGAGGAGCATCTGCAGCACGGGGCGCGCGAAGTAGTGCTGGAAGTCCTTGTCATTGACGGTGATCTTGCCGCTGCCGGGCTTGATCCAGACGCGGGCGATGGCGTCCTTGCGCTTGCCGGTGGCATAGGCGCGGCCGTAGGCGTCGAGCTTCTGGACATGGACCGGTGCGGCCGTGGTGTCGGCTTCGCCCTTCAACTGCGACAGGCTTTCGAGGCCCTGGGTTTCGTCGGACATGGACCTAGACCCTCGTGTTCTTGCGGTTGAGCTTGGCGACGTCGAGCGTCTCGGGGTTCTGCGCCTGATGGGGGTGCTCGGAGCCCTTGTAGACCTTCAGGTTGCCCATCAGCTTGCGCTGCAGCGGGCCGCGCCTGAGCATGCGCTCGACCGCCTTCTCGACGACGCGCTCGGGGAACTTGCCCTCGATGATGCGACGCGGCGTGGTGGCCTTGATACCGCCGGGGTAGCCGGTGTGGCGGTAGTAGACCTTGTCCTCGTACTTGTTGCCGGTGAAGACGACCTTCTCGGCATTGACGACGATGATGTTGTCGCCGCAGTCGACGTGCGGCGTGTAGATGGCTTTGTGCTTGCCCTTGAGGCGGGTGGCGATCAGCGAGGCGAGCCGGCCGACGACGAGGCCGGATGCGTCAATGACGATCCACTTCTTCTCAACTTCGCCGGGTTTAGCGACGTAGGTCTGCATGTCCGGGGCGCTCCTGCCGGTCGGATCGGTGGGGGTGTCGGGCGGAGGGTAAGGCCACGGCACGTAGTTAGGGTGCCGGTGGCGACCGCGCGAGTGACCTATACGAGGGCGGGACCGGATCGTCAACGGGCTTCAGATAATATAAATACCTGCAATAACAGTGTCTTACTCTATAAGGTAACTGAATACCGCTGCAATGGTGTCCTGTTACCTCAGGTTCTCCGGTGGCATCGCGTAGGTGGCAATCGCGTGCGCCACGATCTCTTCGCGACCGTCGGCGAAGATCTCGACCTCGCCCACCGCGAGCCGGCGGCCGAGCTTGATCAGGTGGACCTGCGCCAGCATGTCGCCCTGGCCGGGCCGCGACAGGAAATTGATGTTGAGATTGGTTGTCACGGCCTGCAAGCCGGCGGTGCCGACGCGGGCGAGGATGGCGACGTACACACTGAAGTCGGCCAGCTTGAACATGGCGGGGCCGGAAATCGTGCCGCCGGGCCGGATGTTGCTGTCGTCGGCGCGCATGCGCACGCGCGCACCGTCCGCGCCGGCCGCCTCGATGAAAAGGCTCTTGCCGCCGGCATGGACCTGTGGGAAGTGCGTATCCACGAGGGCGGTGACCTCGATGGCGGAAAGCGTGCCTTGTGCTGCCATTCAGGAAACCTTCTTAATCCGGCCCAAGTTGTCGCGTTGGCTCTCAGCGGGCCGTTTCTATATCCAACTCACGGCGAATCCAAACCCAGGAGGGGTTGTCATGACGCGTGGTCTCAGGGCTTTCGCGGGAATTCTTTGTGCGCTCGCCATCGCGGCGCTGATGCCGGCCGGAGCGGCCATGGCGCAGGACGCCAAGCAGGTGAAGCTGACCGATCAACATGTCGAGAAGTTCATCGCCGCGGCCAAGGAACTCGCCTCGCTGCCGCCGGAAGCCGAAGGTTCGGCGGAAAAGCCCGACCCGGCGCTGGAGGCCAAGCTTGTTGCCATCGTCAAGTCCGCCGGCTTTGCGGGCCTCGACGACTTTAACGACGTGGCGACCAGCATCCAGCGGGTGATGGACGGGCTCGATCCGCAGTCGGGGGAGTACACCGATACCATTGACGTGCTCAATAAGGAGATCGCGGACATCAAGGCGGACGCCTCGATTCCCGAAAAGGACAAGCAACAGATGCTCGAAGAGTTGGCAGAGGCCTTGAAAGCCACGCCGCCTCTGGAGCACAAAGACAACGTCGCGGTCGTCAGGAAGCATCGCGAGGCGCTCGAGAAGGTCTTGCAGTAGCGCCTCGCCGCCACGCGGGAGGCATCATGCAAGAAACGGCGCAGGGTACGAACGGGGCGGCCGCAGCCGGCGAGGCTGACGGCCGCCAATTGCTGCGATGGCAACGCCCGCAGCCGGGCGTGCTGGTGCTGACGCTGGCGGATGCCGCCAACCGCAACACGCTTTCGGAAGAAATGCTGTCGGCGCTCCAGGCGGCGATCGACGAGATTGCCGGCGATGATGCGACGCGCTGCGTGGTGCTGGCCGCGGACGGCCCGGCCTTTTGTGCCGGCCACAATCTCAAGCAGATGAGCGCGCGTCGATCCGATGCGGATGGCGGCCGGGCCTACTACACGCAATTCATGGCGACGTGCGCGCGCATGATGCAGTCGATCGTCGCCTCGCCGAAGCCGTTCATCGCTGCCGTGCACGCGCCCGCCGTCGCCGCGGGTTGCCAGCTCGTCGCCTCCTGCGACATGGCGGTCGCGGCGACCGAGGCCCGCTTCGGCACCACCGGCATCAACAACGGCTTGTTCTGCTCCACGCCGATGGTCGCGCTGTCGCGCAAGGTCGGCCGGGCGCAGGCGATGGAGCTGTTGATGCTCGGCGGTCTCGCCTCGGCCGATGAAGCGCGCGACATGGGGCTCGTCAACCGGGTCGTGCCGTCGGGCGCGCTGCTGGCGACGGCGATCGAGATGGCCGGGATCGTCGCCTCCAAATCACCGGCCGCCATCGCCATGGGCAAGCGCGCGTTCTACGCACAGGCGGAGCTGCCGCTGGCCGAGGCCTACGACGTCGGCTCCAGGGCGCTGGTGGAGAACATGATGCATTGCGACGCGATCGAGGGCATCGGCGCCTTCATCGAAAAGCGCAAGCCGGTGTGGGAGGCGGACCGGTGAGCGCCGTCCCCCAGCGTCTGTCGCTGGTCACGCTCGGGGTCGCCGACGTCGCCCGCTCGCGTGCCTTCTATGAGAGCCTGGGCTGGCGCGCGGCCGACTTCGACAGCGCGGAGGTGGCGTTCTTCGACATGAACGGCGTCGTGCTCGGCCTGTTCGGGCGCGGCCCGCTCGCCGAGGACGCCGGTGTCCCGGAAGCGGGCAGCGGGTTTCGCGCGGTCTCGGTCGCCATCAATCTGGCGAGCGAGGCGGCGGTCGACGCCGCGCTCGCCGAGGTTGCCTCCAAGGGCGGCCGGATCGTGCAGCCGCCGCGCAGGGTATTCTGGGGCGGCTATTCCGGCTACTTCGCCGATCCCGACGGGCACTTGTGGGAGGTGGCCTTCAATCCGGGCTGGCCGCTCGACGCCGCCGGCCGGCCTGTGCTGCCGGCCCCCGCAGTCCGTTGAGCGCGAGAATGGATCGGCCGCGCGGGCGCCCGGGCCTGGCCACGGTGCTTGCCATCCTGGCCGTCGGCTCCGGGCTCGCAGCCTTCGCCTATGTCCTTGGCCGGGTCGCGGTCTCGTCGGGTGGGCCTGCCGACGATGTCTTCGTCGTGCGCGACGTGGTCAGCGACGGCTCGTTGCGCCGGCACGCGACGGTTGCGCGCTTTCAAGTCTCGCAAGGCCGGCAGGTCGACGGGCTTTTCGTCGTCACCGGCGATCCGCCCGGGCGCGGCGCCGTCGAACGGCCGGGCGGTGTGCCCGCCGCCGTCTGGCGGGGCGGCTTCGTCCGCGTCGCGTGGGATGGCGATCGGTTGCGGCTCATCAGCGACCATCGCGACGTGATCCGCATGCCCGGCGGTATCGAAAGCTGCCTTGCCGGCCGGGCCCCCGCGTGGCAGTTGTGCCTCGATCCCGACCGCGTCACGTTCATGGCGCTGCCACGCTGAGCGCGGAGCGAACGCCCGTGCTTTCCTGCCGCCGATCAACACCGGACTGCCTCATGTCTCACGACCGCTACGACGACGACACCATCGCGGACATCCTGTCGAGTGTGCGCGTGTTCGCGTTCGTCGGTGCGAGCGCGACCACCAACCGGCCGAGCTACTTCGCCATGAAGTATCTCATCGGCAAAGGCTACACCGTGGTGCCGATCAACCCGGGGCTCGCGGGGCAGGAGTTCCTCGGGCAGACGGTGTACGCAACGCTTGCCGACGTGCCCGCGCCGGTGGACGCTATCGACATCTTCCGCAACGCGGAGGCAGCCCTCGGTGTCACGCGCGAGGCGATCGCGCACAAGGAGCGCCTGGGGCTGTCGGTCGTGTGGATGCAGCTCGGCGTGCGCAACGACGAAGCCGCGCGCGAGGCGGAAGCCGCCGGGCTGAAAGTGATCATGAACCGCTGTCCGAAGATCGAGTATGGCCGGCTGTCCGGCGAGATCGGCTGGGCGGGCGTCAACTCCGGGATGATCTCCAGCGTGCGGCCGAAACTCTCGCCCAAGGGCGTGCAGGGGCACGTGATCGCGGCGCGCAAGCCGGGAGGAAATTAGGGACGGAAAAATAGGGACGGTTCCATTTGGCTGGGATGCTCGATGCCGTGGGCACGGCGCGCAGGCCAAATGGAACCGTCCCTATTTTTCCTCTTTTTTCGCTCACGCCGCAGCTCGCTACGCTCGCCGGCTCCGCGGGGGCGGCGCTTGCGCCGGCGCCCCTTGGGCGCGCGAACGCTGTCGCGTTCGGTTGAAGCGAGCCCCTGTGATTCACCACGTTCGCTCCGCAGGCGCAGCACCGCGCCGGCGGCCGGCTCGACGAAGGAGAGTCGCCGGCGCAAACAACAACAGGAGAGCGGGGCGTCGGGCCTCGCTTTGCTCAATTGGATTGGGATGCGGCCCTGCCGTCGAGCGCCCCGACATCTCGACCGATGGTCAATCAGACACACCGGTCTAAACGCGTCGTGACGCCAGCGGCCGCCCCGCTGCGGAAGACGGGGGTGGGGCCCCTCTACGAATGGTGACGCTGCATTGACCGGCGCATCCTTTGAACCGGTCTTTGACGACATTGTCGCGTCGCCCGCAGGATGTCCGCCTCGGGATCTGATGTCCGTGCCCATCCGTTCCGCTCCCATCCGCGCAAAGGATCCCAGCTCGAGCCCAGGCCCCCGTCGTGCGGCGGGATGGGGAGAGCATACGCGCGCGACGGCGGGACGGGGATAGATCACGGGAAAATTGGGGACGGTTCCATTGGGGTGAAGCGCCTTGCGGCGCTGTGGGGCTTTCGCCCCTGCACCCCAACCGGGAGGACACCTCCCGGACCCACCGCCATTTTTGACGGTTCGAGTTGCGCCCCGCCATCTCCGGCTTCGCCGGGAGCGAGGCTTGGTCTTGGTTGGGGACACGCACCATTTTCTATTCGCTCGCTCGGCGTGACGGACGCGGCAAGCCTGGAAAATGGTGCGTGTCCCCAGGCGTGCTTCGGGCGACGGGCTCGGCCAAGCCTCCTCTGGTGGTGATCGCATGAACGGCGAATGCCCGCCTACGTAAAGTCGCGTAAGTCCGTCGTCCCGCTCTGAAACGAACGTTTACCATACGGTCATCTGCCAGCGGAGGGGCAGCCGGGCGGCGTGTTAGCTCTGCGGACAGTCATTCATAGGACTGAGGTGCCGGCACTTGCACCGCGCCCGGTCGGCCTTGAGGGAGTATTGTTTTATGTCGCTGACCCCCACCTCCATAACGGGCGACATTCAGGTCAATACGTTTACGACAAACTCTCAGCAGTATCCGAGTATCGCCGCTCTCGCTGATGGTGGCTTCGTCGTAACGTGGACGAGCTCTAATCAGGACGGCAGCGGTCGGGGAATTTACGCCCAACGTTACAACGCCAATGGAACGCCGGTAGGTGCGGAATTCCGAGTCAATACCGCCACCCCGTCTGACCAGTCATTTTCGAGTGTGGCAGCGCTCGATGGTGGGGGCTTCGTGGTCACTTGGCAGAGTTTCATCAATCCTTTGGGTTCGAATTTTGACATCTATCACCAACGCTTCGATTCCGACGGCAACGCACAGGGTACTGAAGCGAGAGTCAACACGAACACATTCGGTGCTCAGACGCTTCCTAGCGTGGCAGCACTCGACGGTGGTGGCTTCATCGTCACCTGGAATAGCGACCAGGACGGCAGCGGCATCGGGATTTATGGTCAGCGCTACAATGCATCGGGTGCCTCTGTGGGGGCGGAGTTCCGGGTCAATACGACGACAGCGAACAGCCAGGCTAACCCGAGCGTGGCGTCGCTCGCAAACGGCGGCTTCATCGTTACCTGGGCCAGTTCCTTTCAGGACGGCAGCGGCAGCGGAATCTATGGTCAACGCTACGACGCATCAGGCGCACTTGCCGGGAGCGAGTTCCGCATCAATACTACAACGGCGGGCGACCAAACTTATCCGAGCGTAGCTGCGCTTGCCGATGGCGGCTTCATCGTCACATGGCAAAGCTTTGGTCAGGATGGCAGTGGCTGGGGAATCTATGGTCAGCGCTATAGCGCCTCCGGCGCACCGGCAGGTACTGAGTTCCAAGTCAACACACAAACGCTCAACTGGCAGTATTATTCATCCGTGGCTGCGCTCGACGATGGCGGCTTCATCGTCACCTGGTCGAGTGAGGATGGGGGCGGCTGGGGGATATACGGCCAGCGCTACGCAGGGGACGGATCGGTCGTCGGCGAGGAGTTTCGCCTCAACCAGACTATCGCCGGGAATCAAATTCACGAAAGTTATCTTGCTGGTGAGGCAACCGCTGTCCTCTCTGACGGCACGCTTGTTTCCACTTGGTCGGGTCAGGGTGCGGAAGAAGTCTTTGTCGGCTTATTCAATGTGCCGGTATCGATTCAGGCCAACGACGACGTCTATCTGGGGGATGTGGATGTCGTCATATCCCAGCAGACGACGCAGCGGATATTCCTGAACGACGGCAGCGGCACGGTCGCGACCGGCGGAACCTACGCCAGCACGAACGTGCAGGATATCGCGTTGGGTGACTTCGACGGCGACGGCGACCTCGACCTTTATCGCGTGCGATCTTCCGGCGGCGATCAGGTCGCCTTCAACGACGGTAGTGGCGCCTTCACAACCTTCACGACGCTTTCGCCGGCCGTGGGCGGCAACATCGATGTTGCGCTCGGGGACGTCGATGGCGACGGCGATCTCGACGCGCTATCGATCGGCTTCAGTACGAAGACGGTCTGGCTCAACGACGGAAGCGGTAGCTTCACGTCGGGCCAATCCATCGCGCTCGGCTCGACCCGGGGCGTGGCACTCGGTGACGTCGATGGTGACGGCGACCTCGATGCCGTGTTCGCCGTAGATGGCGCCAACAAGATCTATCTCAACGACGGCACCGGCACCGCGTTCACGGATTCCGGGCAGTCACTGGGCACGACCGACACGCAGAATGTGGCGCTCGCTGATCTCAACGGCGATGGGGCGATCGACATCTACTTTGCGGAACGCAATGCGGCGAACGGTGGATCGGTCTACATCAACGACGGGACCGGATCGTTCACCCTGCTGGCGCAGACGTTGCCGGCGCGCGGTCCCGATTCGACGGTGGTCCTCGGCGATCTGGACAACGACGGCGACATCGATGCGATCACAGGCAGCGCCGGTGCGACGGCGGCGGACACCGAACGCGTGCTGCTGAACGACGGGACGGGGCTGTTCACAGCCAGTGAGGTGTCGGCCACGGCACACGGGACACAACAGGTTGCGCTCGCCGACCTCGACGGTGACGGCGATCTCGATCTGCACACGGCGTCGGGCTTTGCTCAGCCGTCCCGAAGCTACCTGAACGATGGGACCGGCAGTTTCACGGAGCTGCAGGCCTTCGGCGCCCAGTTCCATTTCCGCAATGCCCTCGGCGACCTTGACCATGACGGCTTCTCCGAGGACGCGGTGCAGGTGCTGCGCGTGCTCGACAACGACACGGACGCGCAGGGTGACGTGCTGACGATCAGCGCGGTCGACGCGACGAGCGCCAACGGGGCTGCGCTTTCGATCTCGAACGGCGGGCGTACGGTCACGTACGATCCCACGGCGGCGGCGGCGATCCAGGCGCTGGCGGCCGGTGCCACGCTTGATGACATGTTCAGCTACACCGTGTCGGACGGCACTGGCGGCGTCGATATCGCGACGGTGACGATCCGCATCGCGGGCGCGGCCGAGCCGGATCTCTTCACGACCGGCAACGATACCGTGGACCTCAATGCCTACGATCTGTCGCTATACGCGCTGTCCCAGGTGAACGACGCGCTCGCCGGCGACGACGATGTCATCCTGAGCGCGTCGCAGAATACCGGGCAGTACTTCGACGGCAACGCCGGCGACGACACGATCACCGGCTCGGCTGCGGTCGACAACGTCAACGGTGGCACCGGCGCCGATGAGATCCATCTTACGGGCGGCGACGACACCATTCGCCTGCACGCTGGCGAAGCAGCGCCTGGCGAGATCCTCGACGGCGGCGCGGACTTCGACACGCTCTCCATCGACGGCGGCGGCGCGGTCGATCTGACGGGCGTGACGCTCACCGATATCGAAAACATCGAGCTGACGTCGGGCGCGAGCACTACGCTGTCCGGCATCACAGCCACGCAGGCAGCCCTCATCTCGAACGCGGCGGGCACGAACGACATCGTGCAGATTGCCAGCGGCGGTGTTTCCGAGGTGCTCGTCGCCGACCTGATCCTCGACGTCGGCGTCGAACGCGTCGAATGGTCGATCCCGGGATTCGCATCCGCGGTCGAGGCGGTGCCCGACGGTTCCGGCGGCTTCGTCATTTCCTACGACGACGGCGACGACTTGAAGCCGTGGGATACGATCGACGCCCAATACGACAGCCTCGGCCGCAAGGTCTCGCAGACCAACGACTACGACTTCCCCGGACCCGAGGGTGGCATCACGCTCAACTTCACGTATGATCCTGTGACAGGCTTCGCGACGACGATCGTCAACACCGACGGCCATTTGACCCGCACGTTCTCCACCATCACGACGACGCTGGAGAACGGCGTGGTCACCAAGGTCGACACGATCAACGACAACAACACGGCTTCGAACGCCGACGACACGCTGGTCGAGCAATTCTTCACGGCCGGCGTCATCACGCTGGAGCGCACGACCGACACCTCGAGCGGCAACGCCGGCAAACCCTGGCTCTACATCGACCGCGAGTACGACGGCGGCGTGACGCAGATCTTCCGCACGTTCTGGGACGCGGGCGTCAACGGCGGCGGCCAGCAGGTGGTCGGCACGGCGGGGTCGCAGGTGATCGAGGGCGTGGTGGCCGGTGGCGGCGTGTCGACCACCGACGACGCGCTGGTCGGCGGCGCGGGGGCGGACACATTCCGCTTCGTGCCCGGTTTCGGCCACGACACCATCTACGACTTCGCCGACGGCGCCGATCTTCTGGACCTCAGCTCATACGCGGCCGGCATCGAAACGCTGGCCGAGCTGCAGAACGCGGCGACCATCACCCAGGTGGCGTTCGGGGCGGGATTCAACACCGTGATCGCCTTCAACGGCACGAGCGACCAGATCACCATCCGCAACCTCACCGTCGCCCAGCTCGACAATGGGGACTTCGCGGTCTAGCGCAAAGCCGGGATGCGATGAGGTCGCGATCGTGTTGCTCGCCGCATGAATAGCGGACCGGAACGCTTCCTGTCTCGATGCTGTGTCGTCCTCAGGCCGGGCGCGGGTTCAAACGGTGGGGGACGTCGCCGGGTGGGCTGACGTCGAAGGCGCTCGTGGTGAGGCACGTCATCGAATACTGGCCGACCGTGGAGACGAGGCAGATCAGATCGGTTTCCTCAAACAACCCGGCCGCCTTGGCGTAGGTGGCATCGGAGAGCTTGCGGTTTTCGAGCAGCTCGCGCGCGAGGTCGTGGGCCATGCGCTCGCGCGGGTCGGCGAAGTCGGGTGTGCTGCCGTCGTTGATGGCGTCGATGGTGGATTGATCGAGGCCGATCTTCAGGGCGTTGCGGACCTGCACGGCCCAGGGGTAGGCGGCGGCCCAGAACCGGCACACCACCATGATGGCGATCTGGCGCTCGCGCTTGGTGAGCGCTGTTGCGCCGAGCGCGAAGCCGACATCCTGGACGGCGCGCATCAGGCGGGGATAGCGGATGTAGGCGTAATGGGGACCGCCGAGGGGGCCGCCCTCCGTCTTGATGTCGTCCCAGAGCTTGCCCTGCTCGGCGTTCATCTCCTCGCGCTTCAAGACGGCGATGCGGGTCATGGGTGGTCCTCTGCGGGTTGTCGACGGCGGCACCGGGTGCGTGGCGGTCGGGTTCGTTCGATGTGGCGGGCCATTAATGCGGGATGGCGTGGATGTGGCAAGCCGGAACGCGCACGGTCGTCTCGTGCGGGCAGGCGGTCGCGGGGACGGGTGGGCGCTGGTTGCGGTCGCTGTGAGGCGGGCCGTTCGGCGAAGGCGGGAGACGCCATCCATCACCAGGCGGACGGCCGCCAGGCGCTTTAGGGGGTTGGGCCACGGTCCGGCAGCGGCGGGCTGGACAGGGGAATGGTGGGCGATGAAGGACTCGAACCTTCGACCCGCTGATTAAGAGTATGCGGCTCTTGGGATGACAGCTTCGAACGCGCCTGAACATATATGACGTCAATCCACTGATTTTTCTTGTTTATGTAAGGGATCAATGGTACTTGCAGCGACATCCTTGAACATAGGTCAAACACGCTATCTGAGTGCCTATTCAGTGCCTAAGAAGTCGCTCACTGAACTGACGATAAAAAATTTGCAGCCGCCGGCCAAAGGTCAAGAAACGACCTGGGACACGCAGCTGACGGGCTTCGGCGTGCGCTGCTCCCAAGGGGGCGCGAAGACGTTCGTTGTGATGTACGGGAAGACCCGCAAACGGCAGACCATCGGGCGGTATCCGATCGTGTCATTGGCTGAGGCCCGCAAGCGTGCTCGCGAGATCTTGCTCAACGCGGCGCTGCATCCGGATCAAGTGGTCTCGCCAGCCTTCGATGAGGCTGTTGAGCGTTACCTTAGGTTGCGCGAACCAGAGCTTCGCCCTCGAACCTTTCACGAATACAAACGGTTGCTGGAGAGCCACTTCGGGGCGTTTGCGGGAACAGCGATTGAAGACATCTCGGGAAGCGAGGTCGCGGACGCGCTCGACCGGATCGAGCGGCTGGGCGAACGGGCGCACGCGTACTCGGCTGTGAAGGCCTTCCTGAACTGGTGCGTGCAGCGAGAGTATTGCGCTGCCAGTCCCTTGGGGTCGCAGAAGCGGCCGAAGGTGCCTTCGGCCAAAGAGCGCGTACTCAGCGATGATGAGCTCGTCGCCATTTGGCATGCCACGGAGGAGATGGGCAAATTCGGAGCGATCGTGCGGCTCCTGATGGTGACCGGGCAGCGGCGGCAGCAGATCGCTTGCCTGCAAACGTCCTGGGTCGACCTTGAGCGCAAGGTGATTTCGTTCCCAGCCGCGGTGATGAAGAACAATCGCGATCACATCGTGCCGTTCGGCAACCTGACGGCATACCTGCTCATGCGGGCGGCGCCGATCGACGGGTACTATTTCTCGCCGCCAGGGCTGGCCGGGCATCCGTACACGGCTTGGAGCAAGAACAAACGAGCGCTCGATGGCCGGCTGCCTGACATGGATCCGTGGACATTGCACGATCTGCGGCGAACCTGGTCAACCAACGCGGCGCGGCTCGATATTGCGCCGCACATCACGGATCGGGTGCTGTCCCACGTCACCGGTTCGCTGTCACCGATCGCCAGAGTTTACAACCGCTTCAAGTATGAAGCTGAGATGCGCGTTGCGATTCAGCGCATGGAAAGTCACCTGTTGGAGCTTGTCAATCCAGAGGTTGCAGTTACATAATCTCGGTACCCAAGGGAAACCTCGGGGCATCGCGATGCTCCCAATCAGGAGTATCGTGATGACTATCGAACGGAGGCTCGTCACTTTTAGCGAACTGAAGCAGCTTGGAGTGCCATACACGCGACAGCACCTCAGCAGGCTCGAAAAGCAGCAACCGCCGCGATTTCCCAAGCGGGTTCGTCTCGGAGGCTGGCGAGTAGTGTGGCTGTGGCCCGAGGTCGAGGCATGGCTTCAAGATCATGTTCGCCAACGTGAGCCGACGACGTAGCTCCTGCTAAGGAGCGGGGCGGGCGTCCAAAGCCCGCCCTTCTTTTTTGGGAAAGAAGATTCGTTCGCTGAGGGTATCTAGTGTTGCCTCAGGCAGCGGCCGTTGCCTTGCTCCCTTCGGGTGGGCCAAGACCTAGTCTAGCCACGTCAATGGACGAAGCGGTCCGAAAGCGGCCGTGGGGTGGTCGACGAGACGGGCTAATTCCGCCACAGGCTAGAGACCGATCATCGGACCGCGTGTGCTTTGCGTGCACGACGAGCGGGTGGT